>NZ_JAFCWP010000001.1:0-1675475 GCF_049897625.1 Janthinobacterium sp. PSPC1-1
CACTACTATAATCACGACCGCATCAAGCTCAAGCTAAAAGGGCTGAGTCCCGTGCAATACAGAACTCAGCCCTGGGCAACCTAGCAAACTAAACCGTCCAACTATCTGGGGTCAGTTCAGTTCCCGGTTTTTTTATTTCCATTGACCTGCGGCATAGTAAACCGTGGCGCGGCGGTGTCTTGTGAAAATTGGTGAGTATTGCCGTGTGGAAAAAATGGCAGAATGGAGGTCTGTCACTATGTTCTGCTTCAATAGAAACGCGTGATTTTTCCAGGAATGTTGCCAGCGTGGGGTTTGGTCAAATTCCGCTGTACTGAAAGAGTTTTGCAACGATGAAAAAATTTACCGCCCTTCATATCGCCGATGTCCGTTTGTGTCGGGCTGATGAGCAAGAACAAGCCGTGATACTGCATGCCTTGTACCAGGATGTGGCTGCTATCCTGGCGGCGGGCAAGCAGATCGATGCGATTTTCTTCACGGGCCAGCTGGTGGCGCCGGACGCCTGTGCCGGCACGACACCCGTGTATGTCTACGAATATTTCCTGCGCCCCTTGCTGCAGGCGGCCAGCTTGCCCGGCGCGCGTTACTACCTGGTGCCGGGCAACCGCGCGCAGGGTGTCGCGGCGGCGGCGCTGGGCAATGCGGGCTTCAGTTTTTTCTCCGCCGATGAGCACGCCAGCGCCGAGCAGCGCGCGCACTACAAGAATATCCACGCCGTGTTCCACGGCCATCAGCATACGGGTGATGCCAGTTCACTGATGAAGTCGCTGGGCATCCTGTTCAAGAGCAATCCCGGCAGCCTGTACGGTGCGCATGGCCAGATGGCGGCGTTTTCCGTGCTCGAGTTCGGCACGGGCGCGGCGGATGGCGACGCGCCAGGCACGCAGTGGACGGTGTCGCTGCGCGAGTTCGACGACGTGAGCAAGAACTTCGCTCTGTCGGTGCTGTACACGCCGAATGGCCAGGAAACGGGGCAGATGGATGCCGAGCATGTGTTTGCCACCTTGCTGCCGCAGCTGGCAGGCGAACGCGCTTATCTCGATGGCTTGCTGGGCCAGGCGGGCGGGCGGCAGCGTGAGGGCGCCGGCGTGGCTGCCGATGCGCGCGAATTCCTGATCGAGCTGGCGTTCGTGATGTTCGAAGCCCAGACCGAGTTCCTCGGCGAAGCGGAGCTGCAGCGTTTTGCCAGCGACTATTGTGGTGTGAAGGGCTGGAGCATGGCCGCCGGGGACTGGCTGGCGCCGCTGTATGCGCAGGGCTTGCTGCTGCGGACCGATGGCAAGGTGGCGTTTTCCTTCGATTATTTCCGCACCTATTTCCTCGCGCAGCGCTTTGAAACCTCGTTCGATCTGATGCGTTATGGCCCGGAACGGCATGATGGAAGTGAGTCTTCACTTAGCCTGGATGCCGTGTCGGCAGCGCAGCCTTTCCTGCGCGCGCTGGGCTTGAACGATGAGCGTGCCGCAGCGGCGATGCAGGAAGACGGCAGCCGCCCCGGCTGACTTCCGCGCCAGGCCGTCGCGTATCAGGCTGCGAGTGGCTGGCGCAGGGTGCCGCGCAAGAACAGGTCCAGGCTGAGCGCCACTTTGGCGCGCAATTGCGCCACATCGGGTTGGGCTTGCGGCGGAAACAGCAGGCGCGACATCTGATCTCCCAACAGGCAATTGAGCAGGTGCAGGGCCAGGATGGCGGGAGTCAATTCCGCGCGAAACAGCGGCGCGATGTCGGGACGGCTGAAAAACTTGGTCAGCATCTCGCGCGTCTGCCCCGGCCCCACCTTGTAAAACGTTTCCGCCAGTTCCGGGTGCGTGGCCGCTTCGGCCACCACCATGCGGTTCAGGCGGATCGCCGCCGGCATGGTGACGAGTTGCACGAACAGCAGGCCGAACTCGCCCAGGATGGTGGCCAGGGGCCGCATATCCGTTTCCAGCGCCGGCATGGTCGAGAAGTAGGCGGCGCGGCGCAATTCCACCACCGCATTGAACAAGCCGGCCTTGCCGCCAAACTTCACATAAATCGTGCGCACGGCCACATGGGCTTCGCGGGCGATCATTTCCAGGCTCACCTTCCCATACCCTTTTTCCAGAAACAGGCAGCCGGCCGTGTGCAGCAGGTTTTCCATGCGCGCCTCCATGTCGGCCGCGCGCGGGCGGCCGGCCGGCTTGCCGCAGCAGGAAAGCTCCTGGGCGGCGTCGGATTCTGTAGTGGTGGGCAAGGTATCGCTGAGGCCGGGATCGGACATGGTCTGGGTCTCTTTATAAGTTGGAAGGTAAGTGATGGCTCACACTGTAGTGCAAATTAAAATGAAATGCAATCGTTTCATTTCTTGACTTTGGTTTTTCTTTGCCCAATAATGAACCTATATCATTTCATTTTCGGAGCGAGTATGTCCAACCAGCCAGGCCAAGCAGAGCACAAGGTGCTGAGCGCCGTCCCACCCGCGGCCCCTGCCGCACCTTCCACGCCCGCCGCTTCCGCCAGCTCCGCACCACCCAACAACCGCGTCAAAATCATCGCCGGCCTGATTGTCCTCGTCGCGCTGGGCGCCGGCGCGCGCATGTGGTACCGCAGCCACTATTTCGTGGAAACGGAAAATGCCTATGTGTCCGGCCATGTGCATCCCGTCTCGGCGCGCATTTCCGGCGTCGTCACCAAGGTCTTCATCGACGACAATCAAATGGTGAAAGAGGGCGATGTGATCGCTGAACTCGATCCGTTCGACCAGCGCGTGAAAACCGAGCAGATCGCCGCGCAGATCGCCAGCGCCGAGCAGCAAGTGCTGCAAGCGGACGCGCAGATCGCGCAAGTGCAGGCGCAGGCCAGCGCCGCCCAGGCGCAAGTGGCGCAAGCCGATGCGCAATTGCTGCGCGCGAAACAGGATGCGGAGCGCTATGGCCAGCTGTACACGAGCCAGATGAAAGCCGTCTCGAAAGCGGAACTGGACGGGGCCAACGCGGCCCGTTCGAGCGCCGTGGCCGACCTGGCCGCCCGCCGCGACAGCGCTTCCGCCGCCAAGGCGCAGATCGGTGCGGCGCAAGCAGCGCGCGACGTGGCCAAGGCGCAGGTGGCCGTGCTGCGCGTGCAATTGAAAGACGCGGAACAGCAGCTGCAATACAACCGCATCCTGGCCCCCGTCGCTGGCCGCATCGGCAAGCGCAACGTGGAAACGGGCATGCGCGTGCAGCCTGGCCAGCAACTGACGGCCATCGTGCAGGATAACGTCTGGGTTACCGCCAACTTCAAGGAAACGCAATTGGCTGACCTGCATCGCGGCCAGAGCGTGCACGTGACGATCGACGCCATGCCGGGCAAGAAACTGGTGGGCACGGTCGACAGCTTCGCGCCTGCCTCGGGCGCGCAATTCGCCCTGCTGCCGGCCGATAACGCCACCGGCAACTTCACCAAGATCGTCCAGCGCGTGCCCGTGAAAATCGTCTTCCAGCCGCAAGACATCAAGGCCATGAATGGTCGCCTGGTGCCGGGCATGTCGGTGATCGCCGAAGTGGAAGTGAACCAGCCCAATGCGGATCAGGAGAAGGACGCGCGCCACGCCGCCGCTCCTGCCGCTCCTGCCGCCCAGACCACCGCCCGCTAAGCTTCCATGAGCAGCCCCTCCACCACGCTGGCGAAGCCGCCAGCGTTTCCCGTGATTGACGAGAAAGTCTCCGGGCGCACCTGGCTGGCGGTCGCCGCCGGCATGCTGGGCGCCTTCATGGCGGTGCTCGACATCCAGATCACCAACTCCTCGCTCAAGGATATCCTTGGCTCGCTGTCGGCCACCCAGGAAGAGGGATCGTGGATTTCCACGGCCTACCTGGTGGCTGAAATTATCGTCATCCCGCTCACCGCGCTGCTGGCGCGCGTGTTCGGCTTGCGCACCTACATGATCGGCACCACTGCCTTCTTCCTGCTGTTCTCCACCCTGTGCGGGGCGGCCTGGAACCTGGAAAGCATGATCGTCTTCCGCATGCTGCAGGGTTTTACGGGCGGCGCACTGATTCCCATGGCCTTCACCCTGGTGATGCTCAAGCTGCCGCCGTCGAAGCGCGCCGTCGGCATGGCCATTTTCGGCCTGACGGCCACCTTGGCGCCGGCCATGGGCCCGACCCTGGGCGGGTATCTCTCCGAGCTGTATGGCTGGCCTTCGATCTTCTACATCAACTGGGTGCCAGGCGTGCTGCTGATCGCCGGCATGATCTATGGCCTGGACAAGGAGCCGATGAAGCTGGCGATGTTCTGGAAAGCCGACTGGCTGGGCATCTTCTTCATGGCCCTGGGCCTGGGCTGCCTGACCATCTTCCTGGAAGAGGGCAATTCGAAGGACTGGTTCGACTCCGGTTTCATCATCGCCTTTGCCGCGCTGGCCCTGACGGGCATCCTGGGCTGGGTCGTCACCAGCGCCACGCGCGCCGAGCCGTTCGTCAACCTGGCCCTGTACGGCCAGCGCAATTTTCTGGTCGCCACCGTGCTGTCGGCCGTGACGGGCATGGGCCTGTACGGTTCGGCCTTCCTGCTGCCGCTGTTCCTGGGCCAGATCGCCGGCTATTCACCGATGCAGATCGGTGAAGTCATCATGTGGGTGGGCTTGCCGCAGCTGTTCATCATGCCGTTTGTCGCCAAGCTGTCGTCCGTGGTGGATAACCGCATCCTGTGCTCGTTCGGCCTGTTGCTGTTCGGCGGCTCGTGCATGATGAATGCCTACATGGACGCGTCCACCGGTTACGACCAGCTGCTGTGGTCGCAGGTGGTGCGCGCGCTGGGCCAGCCCTTCGTCATGCTGACCCTGTCGAACTTCGCCATGAAGGGCATCGCACCGAAGGACATGCCGTCCGCATCGAGCCTGTTCAACATGACGCGCAACCTGGGCGGCTCCATCGGCATCGCCCTGCTGGCCACCGCCCTGAGCACCCGCGAGCATTTTCATTCGCAGCGCCTGGGTGAAGCGATCAATGCGTATTCCAGCGCCACGCAGCTGCGCATCGACCAGCTGACGTCGTCGTTCATGGCCAAGGGCTATGACGCCGTCACGGCCGGCAATCAGGCCTTGCAGGCGATCGACGGCATCGTGCGCCGCGAAGCGTTTGTGATGGCCTACAACGATGGCTTTTTCCTGATCGGCGCCATCCTGCTGGCCTGCATCGTGCCCCTGTGGCTGGCCGACAAACTCAAAGCTCCCGGTGGCGGTGGCGGCGGTCATTGACCGCCAACGCAAGCCCTTAAAGAACAAGAAGGTATACACCATGCAAACAGTATTGACGAAAATCGCGCTGGCCGCTTCCCTTGCCGTGGCGCTGTCCGCCTGCGGCACCGTGGGCCAGGATTTCACCGCCCCGGCGAATGTGGCCGGCGTCGACAACGGCGTTTTCCGCCACGGCGCGGCCGCTGCGGATGCCGCGCAGCTGCCCAAAGAGTGGTGGAGCATCTACGGCGACGCGACCCTGAACCGCCTGGAGCACAGCGCGCTGCAGGACAATCCCGGTGTAAAAGCGGCCGGCGAGCGCCTGCTGCAGGCGCTGGCGCAAAGCGGTACGGCGCGCGCCAACCAGGGCCCGAGCGTCAACGTCAGCACGGGTATTTCGAATTCGCGCACCTCGGCCAACACATCGCAGGGCCTGGCCCTGGGCAACCGTTCCATCAGCGGTAATAACTTTTCCGTGGGCGGTTCGCTGTCGTATGAAGTCGACTTGCTGGGGCGTGTAAAACGCATGGTCGAAGCGGCTGACTCGCAGGCGCTGGCGGCGCAGGCCGACCGCGACGGCGTGCTGCTGATGCTGTCGGCGCAAGTGGCCAGCAATTACTGGCAGCTGCGCGGACTCGATGCGGAAATGGCGATCCTGAATGGCGCCTTGGGCACCCGCCGCGAATCGGCCGACCTGGTCGAGGCGCGCTTCAATGCGGGCTTGACGAATGAGCTGGACCTGGCGCGCGCGAAAGTCGAACTGTCGAACGCCCAGGCCGACCTGCATGAAGTCAAGCGCCAGCGCAACCAGCTGGAAAACAGCCTGGCCACCCTGACGGGCAAGCCGCCGTCGGCGCTGCAATTGCCGGTGGCCGCCGAGCCTTCCAGCCTGCCGCTGCCGCCCGCCATTCCCGTCGGCCTGCCGGCCAGCCTGCTGGCGCATCGTCCTGACCTGGTCTCCAGCGTGGCGGGCCTGCGCGCGGCGAACGCGCAAGTGGGCGTGGCCGAAGGCGCGTTTTACCCGTCGCTGCAATTGACGGGCAATTTCGGCTACGCATCGGAAAAACTGCGCGACCTGGCGCAGGGCGGTTCGCGCCAGTTCAGCTTTGGCCCGCTGGCCTTGTCCCTGCCGATCTTCGACGGCGGCCGCAACCAGGCGAATCTGGACTTGTCCAAGGCGCGCTATGCGGAAGCCGTGGCGAATCACGAAACCAAGCTGCTGACGGCCTTGCGCGAAGTGGAAGATGCGCTGTCCGACGTGGAGCAGCGCCAGTTGCAGGGCGATGCCCAGGCCCTGTCGCAGGCAGCCGCCGCGCGCGCCTATCTGGTGGCGCGCACGCGCTATGAGCGCGGTATCTCGACCTATCTGGACGTCACCGATGCGCAGCGCAGTTCGCTGACGGCGGACCGCGCCGCCGCACAGATCAAGACCCAGCGTTTGCTGGCAACGGTCGCCGTGGCCCGCTCTTTAGGTGCCGGCTGGCAGCCGGACGGCGAGCTGGCGAAGCTGGCGTCGGCGCCCGCCGCGAAGGCCAACTAAGCTCTCCCAGTTACGTGAGCGTGGCCGGCGGCGGTGTCGCCGCTGGCCCGTAGCGTTCCAGCAGAAAATCGATGAAGGTCGTCAGCTTCGGCGTGGGCTGGCGGTCGCGCGCATACACGAGGTGCATGGGGCGCGGTGCCGGCACGTAGCCGGCCAGCAGCGGCACCAGCCTGCCGGCGGCGATATCGCCGGCCATCAGGATTTCCGCCTGCATGACGATGCCGAAGCCGTGCAGGGCCGCCACGCGCAGCGCCTGGCCATTGTTCGAGCGGAAGCGGCTTTCGCGCACGGGGCTGCCGTCGTCGTCGCCGCTCCTGGCCAGGCGCCAGCGCACGTGGCGCGTCCACTGCATGAAGTCCAGGCATTCGTGGCGCGCCAGGTCGGCCGGTGTGCGCGGCGTGCCGTGTCTTGCCAGATAGGCGGGCGCGGCGCAGATCACCATCGCATACGGCCGCAGCACGCGCGCCACCATGGCGGAATCTTCCAGCTTGCCGATGCGGATGGCCGCATCGAACCCTTCCTCCACCAGGTCCACCGTCCTGTCGTTCAGACTCAATTCCAGGCTCACTTCCGGATATGCATCGAGGTAGTCGGCCATCAGCGGCGCGATGCACTCGCTGCCGAAGGACACGGGGGCCGTGATTTTCAGCTTGCCGCGCGGCGTGGAGCGCATGGCTTCCGCACCCGTTTCGGCCGCCGCGATCTGCGCCAGGATCTGGCGGCACTGGTCCACATACTGCAGGCCGATTTCCGTCAGGCTTTGCCGGCGCGTCGTGCGCGCCAGCAGCCGCGCACCCAGCCGCTCTTCCAGCTGCTTGATGTGCTTGCCTACCATCACGGGCGAAATCTGGAACGCCTCGGCGGCGGCCGTGAAACTGCCCGCATCGACGACGGCGACAAAAATCTCCATGCTGCGCAATTTATCCATACGCCTCGATTGCAAATTGTGGGTTAGTAATCTTGTAAATTCTAGCGTATTTATTCCTTTTTGGAAGCGGCGCATACTGGCTCCATCGTTCAACCCCAGACAAGGAAGCAACATGAAAATCGTCATCATCGGTGCCAGCGGCACCATCGGCACGGCCGTCACCGCGCAACTGGCGCAACGCCATGAAATCATCGAAGTGGGCAGCCGCAGCGGCACGCACCAGGCCGACATGAGCGACATCGCGCAAGTGCGCGCCCTGTTCAAGCGCATCGGCAAGGTCGATGCCGTCGTCGTGACGGCGGGCAAGCTGCATTTCGGCCCCCTGGCCGAGTTCACCCCCGAGCAATTCCAGCTGGGTCTGGACAGCAAGCTGATGGGCCAGGTCAACGTGGCGCTGGTGGCGCAGGAATACCTGAACGACGGCGGCTCGATCACGCTCACCAGCGGCATCGTGGCCGAGCAGCCTATCCGCTTCGGCGCGGCCGCCAGCATGACGAATGCGGCCGTGGAAGGCTTCGTGCGGGGCGCCGCCATCGAACTGGCGCGCGGCATGCGCATCAATGTCGTCAGCCCTACGGTCCTGGCCGAATCTCTGGACGCGTATGGCCCCTTCTTCTACGGCTTCGAGCCGGCCGCCGCCAGCCGCGTGGCGCTCGCTTACAGCCGCAGCGTTGAAGGGGCGCAGACGGGGCAGGTGTACCGGGTCTGGTAAGCGGCTTGCCATGCCATGGGGCAGGTGGGACAATCGCAGGCTGAGCAAGAAAGCGGTAGCGCGCCATCCGCGCCATCCGCTCCTGAGAAAAATCTTACCGAGACCCCAATGAAAAAACTCCTGATTCCCCTGCTGATGGCCGCCGCCGTCGGCAGCGCCTGCGCCGTAACGCCAGTCGCCGCACCAGCAACCCCGGCCACGGCGCAACAACTGACGGCCATGAGCGCCCGCTACGCGCCCGTTGCGCTGACCGCCGATGTCACGCACTTGTCCGCGGGCGACCGCCAGGCCATCGCCAAGCTGGTCGAAGCGGCCAAGCTGGTCGACGTGCTGCAATTGCGCCAGCGCTGGTCCGGCAATGAAGCCTTGTGGGCGGCCTTGAAGAAGGACAAATCAAAGCTGGGCCAGGCGCGTCTGAACTATTTCTGGATCAACAAGGGCCCATGGTCGGTGCTCGACGCGCACGCCTCGTTCATGCCGGCCAGCTATGCGGGCATCGCCATTCCCGCGCACAAGCCGGAAGCGGGCAATTTCTATCCGCAGGGCGCCACCAAGGCCAGCCTGGAATCGTGGATGAATGGCTTGTCGGCGGACGACAAGCAGCAGGCGCAATGGTTCTTCACGACGATTCGCGCGGGCAAGGATGGCAAATACCAGACGGTCAAGTATTCGGACGAGTACAAGGTGGAACTGAAACAGCTGGCCCGGCTGCTTGACGAGGCGGCGGCCGCTACGGACAACGCATCGCTGAAGAAATTCCTCACCCTGCGCGCCAAGGCTTTCCTCGACAACGATTACTTGCCATCCGACTTCGCCTGGATGGACCTCGATTCGCCCGTCGACATCACCATCGGCCCGTATGAAACGTATAACGATGAGTTGTTCGGCTACAAGGCCGCGTTCGAAGCCTACGTGAATATCCGCGACCAGGCGGAAACGGAAAAGCTGAACTTCTTCGCCAAGCACATGCAGGAGCTGGAAGACAACCTGCCGCTGGACGCCCGGTACCGTAACCCGAAAGTAGGCGCGCTGGCGCCAATGGTGGTGGTCAACCAGGTATATGGCGCCGGCGACGGCAACATGGCCGTGCAGACGGCCGCCTACAACTTGCCGAACGACGAGCGCATCATCAGCGCGCGCGGCTCGAAGCGCGTGATGCTGAAAAACGTGCAGGAAGCCAAGTTCAAGGCCACCCTGACGCCGATCTCGAAACTGGTGCTGAGCGCCGAAGCGCAGCAGGACGTGGATTTCAATTCATTCTTCACGCACATCCTCGCGCATGAAATCATGCACGGCCTGGGCCCGCACGCCACCGTCGTCGACGGCAAGCCATCGACGCCGCGCCAGGACTTGAAGGAAGCCTATTCGACCATCGAAGAAGCCAAGGCCGACATCACGGGCCTGTTTGCGCTGCGCTACATGATGGACAAGGGACAACTCAACGATACCCTGGGCCAGGGCGACGCGGCCGAGCGCAAGCTGTACAACACCTTCCTCGCTTCCGGTTTCCGCACCCTGCATTTCGGCCTGACGGATTCGCACGCACGCGGCATGGCCATTCAGATCAATTACATCCTCGACAAGGGCGGCTTTGTCTCCCTGGGCGACGGCAAGTTCGGCGTCGATTTTGGCAAGATCAAGCAAGCCGTGATCGACCTGGACCGTGAATTTCTGACCATCGAGGCGACGGGCGACTATGCGCGCGCGCAAGCGATGATGACCAAATACGTGGTCATCCGCCCTGAAGTGCAGGTGGCGCTCGACAAGATGAAGGCCGTGCCCAACGATATCCGCCCGGAATTCGTCACGGCCCGTGCGCTGGACAAAGCAATGACGGCGAAGAAATAAACCCGACCTTGACTATTGTCAATGTGAAAAGCCGGTGCACTGCACCGGTTTTTTTTCGTCTTTATTTATGAAAAGTTGCCAGTTTTTCCTTGTGGAAATATTTTCACCGCTTACTCTGCAGTAGTTGCTTCTCTTCCGTCCCGTCTATCCCATGCCAAATCCGCTCTTGCTGATGAGCTTGCTCATCGCTTTATCCCCTGTGCCCGCCGTGGCTGCCGCCCAGCTCACCGATCTGGAAAGCCGCTGGCTGCAGGCGGGCCAGCCCGTCATCGCATTCGCGCGCGCGCAAGGTTTGCCCATCGATATCATCGTGCAACCGCAAGATGCGCCCGGTGCCGTGCCGCTGGCGCTGGGCTACGAAGCGGGGCGTTGCAAGCTGGTGCTCTCCTTGCGCGGCAATGCGCAGGCAGACAGTGTCTTGCAGGGCGTGCCGGCTGCGCGCCAAGGCATGATGATGGAAGCGATGACGGCGCATGAAATCGGCCATTGCCAGCGCTATGCACAGGGCGACTGGCACGCCTTGCCACGCGGCTTTATCGAGCCGCTCGGCACGCAGCGCGGCAACTTGACACCGCTGGCGCAGGAGCTGCGCGAGACGCGTCGCGAAGAGGCCTATGCGGATCTGGTGGCCCTGGCCTGGATGCATGGACGCCACCCCGGGCAATACCCTGATGTGCTGGCCTGGATACGCGGCGTGCGCGCCGGCGGCGATGGCGCGGGCGGCGGTGTCGGCAGTTCCCACGCCACGCAGGCATGGCTGGCGCTGGCCGATGGCGAAGGCGCATTTAATGGGGCCGATGGGGCCGCTTCACCATTTGAACAGGCGCAAGTATTGTGGCGAAAGGGCTTGAGCGGCGACAAATAAACGCTGATTTTTACGCGGATGGCCTGTCAGCGTGTGCTGTCGCACGGAGCTTTGCGTGTGGCAGGGGTCTAATCTGGGCATCAACTAACCAGAGAGGAACCACCATGAACAAAATGATCGCACTCATGCTGGCCGCCAGTGCCAGCGCCCTGCTTGCCGCCACGCCCGCGTATGCGCAGGATGCCTCGTACAAGAGTTTGACGGACAAGGCAACGGCCGACTACAAACAGGCCAAGGCTGCTTGCGATGCCCACAGCGGCAACGCGAAAAAAGTCTGCGTGGAAGAAGCCAAGGTGGCGCGCGCCAAGGCCGAATCGGACGCCGTGGCGCAATACCGCAACACGCCGCGCGAACTGGGCAAGGCCCGCAAGGACGTCGCCAATGCCGAGTATGACATGGCCAAGGCCAAGTGCGGCGACCGCACCGGCACCGACAAAACCACGTGCATGAACGATGCCAAGGCAGCGAAAACGGCCGCACTGGCGGACGCCAACACGGGCGCCAGGGCCGGCACCAACGTGGCGCAGAATCCCCCTGCCACGATGAAGGAAAACTGCGACGCCATGGATGCGACGGCCAAGGCCGCCTGCATGACGCGCAATGCGGCCGGCAGCACCAAGGTGGCAGTGGAAGACTCCGTCATCACCACCAAGATCAAGGCAGACCTGGTCAAGGACAATGACTTGAAAGCGCTCGATGTGCACGTGGAAACCGTGAATGGCGTCGTCATGCTCAGCGGCTTTGTGCCTTCCCAGGCGCAAGTGAAAAAAGCCGCCGACCTGGCCCGTGGCGTGGAAGGCGTGACGGATGTGAAGAATGGCTTGAAGGTGAAGTAAGCAGCATTTTTCACCAGTCTGGCAGCCAGGACTGGAGCGGCACGCAGCAGTGTCGCTCCAGTTTTTTTTGATTGTATAAATTACGATCATAATATAACATGAGAAAAATCTGACCGGTTGGTGCTGGTCTGCATCCACGTTTACTCATGAGGGCAGCATGCTTTCCTATCCTGTTTCGCAATGGCTGGCGCGGCGCGGCATCCACTTCGCCTGGGTCATCGTCGCCATTACCTTCCTCACCGCCTTGACCTCGTCGGCTGCGCTGGGCTTGCCCGGCGCGCTGATGCAGCCCTTGAGCCGCGAATTTGGCTGGGACGCCGAGCAGATTTCCTCGGCCCTGGCCGTGCGCTTCGTGCTGTTTGGCCTGATGGGGCCGTTTGCCGCCATCCTGATGGAGCGCTTCGGCTTGCGCAATGTCATCTGCGTGGCCCTGGGGCTGATCGCTGCCGGCATGCTGCTGGCGACGCGCATGACGCAGTTTTGGCACCTGGTGGCCCTGTGGGGCATCCTGCTGGGGCTGGGCTCGGGCATGACGGCGCTGGTCTTGAGTGCGGTGGTGGCGAACCGCTGGTTCGAGACGCACCGGGGCCTGGTGGTGGGCGTGCTGACGGCCAGTTCGGCCACGGGCCAGTTGCTATTCCTGCCCGTGGGCGCCTGGCTGATCGAGCACTTCGGCTGGCGCACGGCCGTCATGCCTGTGTTTGCCAGCTGCGCCATCGTCGCTGTGCTGGCCTTCCTGTGCATGCGCAACCGCCCGCAGGACGTGGCCTTGCGGCCCTACGGCGCCGACCCGGCCACGCCCCTGATAGCGGCGCCAGCAGCGGCAATGACGTTCGCCACGCCTTTCCTGATCTTGCGCAGCGTGGCTTCCAATCGTACCTTCTGGATACTCTTCGGCACCTTCTTCATCTGCGGCCTCAGCACCAACGGCCTGATCCAGACGCACTTCATTTCCCTGTGCGGCGACTCGGGTCTGTCCGCGGTGCCGGCCGCCTCCGTGCTGGCCATGATGGGGGCATTCGACCTGTTTGGCACGATCTTGTCCGGCTGGCTGTCGGACCGCTATGACAACCGCAAACTGCTGTTCTGGTATTACGGCTTGCGGGGGCTGTCCCTGTTCTGGCTGCCGTATTCGGAATTCACCTTGTACGGCCTGTCGCTGTTCGCCATGTTCTACGGCCTGGACTGGATCGCCACCGTGCCGCCCACCGTGAAACTGGTGGGTGCCACGTTCGGCCGGGAGCGGGCGGGCATGGTGTTCGGCTGGATCTTCGCGGGCCACCAGCTGGGCGCTGCCGTGGCCGCGTATGGCGCCGGCCGCATCCGCACTCTGATGCTGACCTACAACCCGGCCCTGTTCGCCGCTGGCGCCGCCTGCCTCGTGGCCGCGTTGATGGTGCTGGCAATCGCCCGTCAGAAGGCGGCCGTGGCCACAGTCCAGCCTGCATGAAAAAAGCCAGGCCCGCGTGAGCGGAGCCTGGCTTTGCAAGAAGTGCGCAGCAGGATTATTTTAAATATTTCGCCAGCCAGCCCTCGACTTCGCTATAGAAGAAGCGGCTGTTCTCGCCCTTCAAGATCCAGTGGTTTTCGTCTGGGAAGACCAGCAATTTCGCCGGTACGTTCAGGCGCTGTTGCACGGCAAAGTTCATCAAGGCATTGTTGGCCGGCACGCGGTAATCGAGCTCACCCACGGTGATCAGGATGGGGGTGGTAAAGCCCGTGCCTTTTTCGTGATTGCCCGCTTGCATGACGGGGCTTTGATCGCGCCACACGGGCAGGTTCGACCAGACAGGGCCGCCTGCATTCGTTTCACGGCCGAAACCGCCGTCGCTGGTGCCCCACTGCATGATCAGGTCCATTTCGCCCGCGTGCGAGACGATGGCCTTGTAGCGTGTGGTGGTCGCTTGCAGCCAGTTGGCCAGGTGGCCGCCATAGCTGGCGCCGCCGGCCGCCAGTTTCGTGCTGTCGATAAATGGGTATTTCTTGATGGCCTCATCGACGCCCTGGTTGACTTCATCGCCTGGGCCTTTCAATGGGTCGAACTGGATAGAGCGCGAGAATTCCTCGCCATAGCCGGTGGAACCCTTGTAGTCGGTCAGCAAGACAACATAGCCGGGCTTGGCCAGCAAGTGATAGTTCCAGCGCAGCACGAACTGGTCGCGCCACATGCTGGCCGCGCCGCCGTGGATGACGGTCAACAGCGGGTATTTCTTGTTCGGATCAAAATTGGCCGGCTTGACGAGCATATTGTGGATCTGACGGCCATCGGCCGTGGTGAACCAGAAGTGCTCGGGCGCTTGCCAGTCGATCTTGCTCGCTTTCTCCGTGTTGAAGGCCGTCAGGCGCTTTGGCTGCTTGCCATTGAACGCATAGATTTCAGGCGGGTTGATGGCGGACTCCCACACGCCGACCAAAGCCTTGCCGCCGCTGCTCAGCGAATTGATGCTGCCCGTCGGCAAGGATGGCTCCTCGCGCACGTCGCCGCCTTTGGCGTCGATCGAGTACAGCTTTTCCAGGCCCGCATGTTCATAGCTGAAAATGACGCGTTTGCCGCCTTCGGGCAGCACGAAGCGCGAAATCGACCGGTCCAGCTTGGCCGTCAATATCGTCGGTGCAGGGGTGCTCATCGGCCAGGCAAAGCTGGCCAGGCGTTTCACGTCATACACTTTGCCCGGCGTCTCAGCGTCACTCAAGGCAAACAGGGTCTTGCCGTCGGCGGCGAATTTCAGGGAAGCGTAGCTGTGCTTGTCCTGCGTCAAACGCTGCGCTTCGCCACCCGCCACGGGCAGCAGATACAGTTGCGAATACACGGCTTCGCGCTGGGCCGCATCGCGGTTGGTGGCCGCGTTGAAGACGACGGCCTTGCCATCCGGCGTCCAGACGGCGTCCAGGGATTGCCCCTCGTCGCCCTGGCTGCCGCCAAAGCCCGGCAGGGTGACCAGTTGCGTGCCCGACAGGATGTCGCGCGCGGTGTTGTCACCTCGTGCTGCGGCGTCGGCGTCGATGACGAACAGACGCACTTGCTTGTCGGTCAGCCATTTGTCGAAGTAGCGGGGCGCCGTCGTTTCATACGAACGGGCGCTGACTTTGCGTTCCTTGCGCTCCTTGGCGCTTTGCTTGACGTCGGCTTCCGTCTTGTTGCCTGGATAAATGTCGCTGACGAACAGCAATTGCTTGCCGTCCGGGCTCCACTTCGGCATGCGCGCGCCCAGGGTGAGCGAGGTCAGGCGCTGCGCTTCGCCGCCGTTGGCCACGTCGAGGCGGTAAATCTGTCCCGCGTCATCGCCGTCACGCTTGGCGATGAAGACCAGCTGGCGGCTGTCCGGCGACCAGGCCACGGCGCCTTCGCCACCCTTGGAGTAGGTCAGGCGGCGCGCGGGGCTGTCATCAAGTAGCGACTTGATCCACAGGTCCGACCATTGATCTTGGCTAGAGTAGGCGCTGTCGACGACGGAAAACACGGCCCATCGCCCGTCCGGGCTGGCGACGGGCGCGCCCACGCGTTTCATCAGCCATACGTCTTCATGCGTGATGGCGTGTTTGGCATTGGTTTGCGTGGCGGAAACTGGCGATGCCGGCGTGGTATCGGCGGCGTGGATGGTCGTTGCCATCGAGGCGCAGGCTGCTGCGATCAGCAGGGAGCCGAGGGAACGGCGAAGACGGGGTAAGGTCATGGGCGTGGTCCGGGAAGTGAAAAAAGTACAGCGGGAAACATTATTGCCCATGGTTTCCTGCACTGCCAAGGCTGAGTACCGTTACTTACCAGGCGGGATGGGCGTGTAACGGGCGGGTGCCGCTTGGCTGATCAGTTAAACTTGCCGCTTTACTCACGCTGGCGCTGCTTGAACATGAAAATTTGTCTACCCTTATTGAAAACGCTATTGCTGGGTGCGGGCGCGCTGCTAGCTGCTCCGGGCTTTGCCGCTGCCGCCGCACCCTACCCGAATACCAGCGCCATGGGCGTGGGCCACGCGGAAAGTACGGCCTGGTATGCGACTTGCCTGAAGGTCAAGGATGCGGCGCCACCGCCCGCCGACCTGCCGGCGCCGTCCGCCATGGCTGCCTTGCAGCAGTGCCAGGCCAGCGAGTTGTATTACGATACCAAGAGTATGTCTTCGCCCAAGCCCGTCGACTGGCGTCCCGCGCGCCATTGCGCGATGGCCACGCACAACAGCGCCGTGCTGATGATGCTGTACCAGAATGGACAGGGCGTGCAGAAAGATCCGCTGCTGGCGCTCAAGTATGCGTGCAGCATCGACGCGGCGCCGGCCGAGATGCAGGGGCGCATCGAACACTTGCAGCAGATCAATGCCAGCGGACGCGGCATGATGGACTGGTGCGACGACATCACCAGCGGCTACATGATGGGCGTGTGCAGCGCCATCGATGCGCGCCAGAAACAAAGAGTGCGTACGCAGACAACAGGCAAAGTCAGCGCAAGCATGCCTGCCGTAGCCCAAGCGTCGCTGCAAAAACTGCAGACGGCGGCAAGCAAGTTTGCCGATGCGCGCGCAGCGAATGAAACGGATTTGAGCGGGACGGCGCGCGCCGCCCTGAGCATTGCTGCCCGTACGGCCGAGCTCGATCTGCTGGCGCAGGACTTGCGCCAGTACGAAGCGGGCAAGTTGCCAGCCAGCATGTCCAAGGAACAGGTGGCGGCGCTCGACAAGGAGCTCAACGCCATCTACGGCAAGCTGATGAAGAAGCCGGCCGAGACGTACGCGGGCGCCGTGGGCAAGGAGGGCATCCGCGCCACCCAGCGCCTGTGGCTGGCGTACCGCGATGCCTGGATGAACTTTGGCGCCGTGCGCTATCCGTCCGTCACCAGCGACACCTGGGCCGGCCTGTTGACGGCGCGGCGCAATGCACAACTGCAAGATCTGCTGGAGAATTAAGACATGCGCGAAGCGTATTACCACGAAGACGATTTTTGCATGATCGAACTGCTGCCGCTGGATAACTTGCAGCACTGTTTGACGCAGATGGGCGAGCAGCAGGTGTTCGCCGATGCGCATCGCAGCGGCGCCGGCTGGACGCAGATGTACGTGCCCGAGGCGCCGCCGTCGCCACTGCGCGCGCTGGGCCTCACGATGGAACAGCTGCGGCTGGCGCTGGCGGACGCCATGCCGCCATATGATGCCGTCTACACGGGCTACAGCACGTATCGCGTGGAATGCAAGAACGTGCTGGCCTTTGGCGGCGAGAAAACGGAAACCCTGTTTGCCGGCCTGGGTGACGACGGTATCGTGGTGGATTTGTGGTGCAGCTACGCCATGCCGCAATTGCTGCTGCTGCCCTTGAAAGAGCAGTTGCTGCTGGCCGACTGGGGCGCCGGGTTTGCGTGTCCGCTGGCCGATGGCGACTTGTTCGCGCGCTACTTGCAGGAATATGAACTCGATTAGCGTTTATTCGCAGGCGATGGCATTTGGTTGCGCCACCTTGATAACCGATGCCAGGCGCGCCATGTCGTTGCCGTCACCTTGCTCGACGTACGGTTGATAGGTGTCGATGACGATGCGCGCACGCGCTTGCCAGCCGCAATTGTCGGCCTGGCGCGCGGGCACGCGCAGCAGCCGGCGTGCCTCGCCATCGTTGCTGAAACAAAACCACGCAGCGTGCGTGGTGGCAGGGCGGGGCAAACGGCCCCACTGCGCCTTGTCGGGCGCGAAGCAGACGCGGTTGCCGATGATCTGCAAGCTCATCTCGTCCGTGCGCGCGCTGTACTGGCCATCGAGCACGATCGGCGGCTGTACTTGCGCTTGGGCGGACAGGCAAGCGGTGGCCAGGAGGAGGGGGGCGGCAAGTTTCATGCGTTTCTTTCAGGGCTGGCAAGACGAAGAACCAGTATAACCGTGGGAGCCTGAAACGAAAAAAGCCTATCCGTGAGGATGGGCTTTTTAGTACTGCGCATTCGTGGTAGGCCGTGCGGGATTCGAACCTGCGACCAACGGATTAAAAGTCCGCTGCTCTACCAGCTGAGCTAACGACCCGAAAGAGGCCGCATTATATATCAGTTGAAAAAGAATGCAAAGCATTCCTGCGAGAAAGTGCTGATCAGTCAAGGCAGGGCTGCCGTGAGCTTCAGCACTTCCTCGATGCTGGTCGTGCCATCGATGATTTTGCGCGCACCGGCGATGCGCAGCGGCGTCATGCCGTCGAGCAGGCTTTGGCGGCGCAGCGCGTGCAGGTCGGCGCCCGCCTTGATCAGCTGGCCGAAGGTTTCCGTCACGCTCAGCAGTTCATAAATGCCGGCACGCCCCAGGTAGCCGCTGTGCCGGCACAGGGTGCAGCCGACGGGGCGGTAGGTGGCCGGCGGCCGTTCCAGCTGGCTGCCCGTCAGGCGCTGCCATGCGGCGGCGTCCGGGGCGGCGCCCGCCTGCTTGCAGCCCGGGCACAGGCAGCGCAGCAGGCGCTGCGCCAGCACGCCGGCCAGGCACGCTTCCAGCAAATAGGCGGGCAAGCCCAGTTCCAGCAGGCGCATGACGGCCGAGGGCGCGTCGTTGGTGTGCAGGGTCGACAGCACCAAGTGGCCCGTCAGCGCCGCCTGCATGGCCATCTCGGCCGTGGCCAGGTCGCGAATCTCTCCCACCATGATGATATCGGGGTCTTGCCGCATCAGTGCCCGCACGCCATCGGCAAACGACAGTTCGATGCCGGCCTGGGTTTGCACCTGCATCTGGTTGAAGGCCGGCTCGACCATTTCGATCGGGTCTTCCACCGTGCACACATTGACTTCGCTGCTGGCCAGCGCCTTCAGGGTGCTGTACAGGGTGCTGGTCTTGCCCGAGCCGGTGGGGCCCGTCACCAGCACGATGCCGTGCGTACGCGCCGTCAGCTGGCGCCAGCGTTCGGCGTCCGCGGGTGGAAAGCCCAGCTCAAACAGGCTTTTGACGGCCACTTCCGGATCGAAGATGCGCATGACGAGCTTTTCGCCGAAGGCCGTGGGCAAGGTGGACAGGCGCAGCTCGATTTCCTGGCCCTGCGCATTGCGCGTCTTGATGCGGCCATCCTGGGGGCGGCGCTTTTCCACCACGTCCATGCGCCCGAGCAACTTGATGCGCGCCGTCATGGCCAGCAAGACCACGGGCGGCAATTGATACGCCTGGTGCAGGCGGCCATCGATGCGCAGGCGCACGAGGCCCGCATCGCGCTTCGGTTCCAGATGAATGTCGGAGGCGCGCTGGGCAAACGCGTATTGCCACAGCCAGTCGACGATACGCACCACGTGCTGGTCGTTGGCGTCGAGGCTGGTCTTGTTGCGCCCCAGTTCCACCAGCTGTTCGACATTCTGGCGCAGCGCCAGGTCTTGCGTGGACGCCAGTTTTGCCACCTTGACGGAAGTGGCCAGGCTGAAAAATTGCGCGATGGCGTCGGCGATGTGCAGCGGATTGGCGATGACGAGGCTCAGCTTGCGTGGCGCCAGGTTCCCCAGTTGCGCCTGCCAAGCGAGCGCGTAGGGCTGGGCCGTGGCGATGACGATGCGCTCCAGCGTGCTGTCCACGGGCAGGATGTTGAAGCGGGCCGCGTAGCCAGCCGTCATGACGTCGGCCACCTGGCTGAAATCGATGTGCAAGGGATCGATGCGCACATACGGCAAGCCCGAGCGTTGCGCCAGCCAGGCGCACAGGGTGTCGAGCGTGAGTGCGCCATGGGCGATGCTGCACAGCGGATGCAAGGGGGGCGCCGGCAGCAGGGCGGCCTGGGCGACGATGGCCGCCGCTTGCGCCGCATCGAGCAAGCCGTCTTCCTGCAGCCAGGCCAGCAGTTGCGGCAACGCCAGCGGCGTGTCGGGTGAGATGGGAGAGGGAGGAGAGGAAGCGGACATGGCCGGCGCCTTTTAGGGCTGCCGGCCTTGCGTAGGTGTGCCGGCGCTTACAGGGTACTGACGATGCCCTTGACCCAGGTCTTGGCGGGCAGCTTGGTCTCGGCGACGATCTGCTTGGCGCGTTCCAGCAGAGCCGCTTGCGCTTCAGCATCGAGCGCCACTTTCGTCTTGAACGCGATCGCCACCACATTCCCATCATGGACTTCCGGCAGGCAGATCACCTGTGCAAACGCAAACTTCATCGCCTTGATGTTCTTCGCGTAGCTGGGGTGGTCGCCGAACAGGTTGACCGTCATGATGCCGTGCGGCGCCAGGCAGGCGCAGCAGGCGGAATAGAAGTCCGCGCTGTCGAGCACGGGACCGCGTGCCGTGGCGTCATACAGGTCTACTTGCAGGGCGTCCAGGGTGCCATGGTTGGCGTCGTCGTTGACGTAGTCGAGCGCATCCATCTCGCGCACGTGCAGGCGCTCGTCGTTGGGCGGCAGCTTGAACATCGAGGCGCAGATGGTGATGACGGACGGGTTCAGTTCGATGGCTTCGACTTGCGCCTGCGGGAACTGGCGGTAGCAGAACTTGGTCAGCGCGCCCGTGCCCAGGCCCAGCTGGGCGAGGCGCTGCGGCTGCTCGATCCACAGCATCCACGCCATCATCTGCTGCGCGTATTCGAGTTCCGGCCAGTCCGGCTTGCGGATGCGCATGGCGCCCTGCACCCATTCCGTGCCGAAATGCAGATAGCGCACGCCATCCATTTCGGACAGGGTGACAGGGGCGTAGCGAGGTTTGCGCGCGGGGCGTGAGGATTCGACTTGTTCGATGGATTTTCGTTTGATAAGCATAAGGCGGCCTGAAAGTGTGCCGCATTATAACGTGCCATAAAAAATGCCAGCCGCTGGGGCTGGCATGGTACGGGCCGCTTGTTGCGCTTACTGCTGTGCTGGCTCGATGGAGACACGCAAGCGGACGCGTTCGCCCGGATCGTAGGACATGATGCTCGTGTAGTTGCGGCCGCGGTAGTCGTAGGTGACCTGGTAGCCATTGTTGCGCGATTCCCAGTGGTCGACCTGGCGGCATTGCTTGACGGCTTGTTCCTGCATGCCGCCCTGGTAGTTGTTCTGGTTGTCGACACGGTCGCCGACGACGGCGCCGGCAATCGCGCCGGCAGCGGCGGCGGCCGTGCGGCCATTGCCGCCACCGACCTGGCTGCCGAGCAGGGCGCCGGCGATACCGCCGACGATGGAGCCGCCAGCGCTGCGCTGTTGCGGCGGCGCTTGGACTTGCACGTATTCCGTGCGGCATTCCTGGCGTGGACGATTGATCTGTTCCACTTGCGGCACGACGCGCACGACCTTGCCGAAATCTTCAAAGTCGGCAGCCTGAGCGAGTGGCAATGTGCCGATACAGAGGGCTGACATCATCAATTTGGCTTGCAAGTTCATTTCTAACCTCATTATGTAGAGAATCTTTCAGGGTATTTTTTACAACTTGAGTCTATAGTAATCCGACTCGCTGGCCGGTTGTCGTTCGCATGGCAACAAAATGTAACAGCCCAAGCCCCTTGCCCCACAGTCTGTAACATGCACTTTCAATCGATACAAGATGTTGAAGTGACTTGAAACCAGCGGTTTGTAACAAATCTTGCGTTTGACATCACATTCGGGTTGATTCATACAGGACAACACGTTACCCTAATACGCGTATGGCTTATATAAAATCGCACTGAATCGCATAAAAGTTGATACAGATCGAATCACCGCGTGCGCATTGACCCGCGTGCGGGGATGCAATAAGAAGAGCAGCTAAGTAATGCTCAGGAAAATATTGTAAATTTATAACGAACAGAACCGGATGCTATGCAAGGCGTCCGCTGCGACGCAGTGCGAGCACTGCTAGCAGTGGGCAACGCCGCAGAGCGCCGGTTATGGAAGTTAGAAATCACAATAATTTATTGGGGGTTACTTAAACAAATCCATACATAACAGGTCGATTTGAGGGAAAAATGAGTTTGTTACTAACCGTGCCGCCCAACCTTGTCCAGTCCATCCGTGCCTTTCGCGTGACCGAGTTACAAGACGAGGCGATCCGTCTCGGGCAGCACTTTTTATATGCGCATTGCAACGCTGGACAGACCAAACAACAAGTCATCGGCATTATTGCAGAAGCATTCTTGTTCCCGAAAAACCTGGCAAAGAATTTCGATGCCCTGCGCCTGTGCCTGACGGATACCATGCACAAGGCCGGCACGCAAACGGGCTTCCTGGTGGTGCTCGAGCAATTGCCAAATACGCAAAAATTCGACAAGGAAGCGCGCGAGATCCTGCTCGACGTGTTTCGCGATGCGGCCGACTACTGGGCCGAGAAGAAAGTGCCGTTCCGCGTCTTCTATTCGTTCGAGTAAATACTTACTCTTGCCGCGATGCCCTGAAGCCGGCCTCCCGTGCCGATGGCAGTCAGCATCGCCGGGCGGCTGCGGCGCGCCGGCGCTTATGTTGCGCCGCAACAATAATACCGGCCTTTCTAGATTCGCATCGCCATAGCGGGTACAATGCGCGCTATGAAAAATATCGTTATCCTCATTTCCGGACGCGGCAGCAACATGGAAGCGGTCGTGCGCGCGGCGCAAGCCGAGCAATGGCCAGCCCGTATTGCCGCCGTCATCAGTAACCGGGCCGATGCCCAGGGACTGGTTTTTGCCGCGGAACATGGGATAGCGACGGCAGTCGTTGCCAACAAGGATTATGTCAGCCGCGAGCAGTTTGATGCGGCGCTGCAAGCCGTGATCGACGGCTTCGCCCCCGACCTGGTCGTGCTGGCCGGTTTCATGCGCATCCTGACGCCGCCCTTCGTCGAGCATTACGCGGGGCGCATGCTCAATATCCACCCGTCGCTGCTGCCGCTGTTCCCGGGCATGGCGACGCACCGCCAGGCGCTCGAGGCGGGTGTGACGGAACACGGCGCGACCGTGCATTTCGTAACTGCCGAGCTCGATCATGGCCCGGCCGTGGCGAGTGCGGTGGTGCCAGTCTTGCCAGGCGACACAGAAGACAGCTTATCGGCGCGCGTGCTGGTACAGGAACATTTGCTTTACCCGCGCGCCATCCGCCTGTTCATTGACGATAAACTGTCAGTCGAGCATGGCCAGGTCCGCGTGGACCCTCAATAAAATATTACAGGAAGAATAACAATGAGATTGCCACCAGCGATACTTGCCAATGCTGAAGAAGTATTGCGCGAAATTTTACGTTTCACGGCCCCGGCCGACACCACCCTGTCGCGCTATTTCCGCGACCATCCGCGCCTCGGTTCGCGCGAACGCGGCGCCATCGCCGAAGGCATTTATGCCGTGCTGCGCAACAAATCGTTCTTTACCGATTTCGCCGAAGCGGGCAGTGGCCCGACCATGCGCCGTTTGACCATCCTCGGCCTGGCCGAAGCCGTTGGTGCCGACTCCCTGGGCGGCCTGACGGAAGAAGAAGTGGAATGGCTGGAACGCATCACGCAGATCGACCGCAGCCTGATGCCGTCGAACATGCGCGCCAACATGCCGACCTGGCTGTTCGACAAGCTGATCGCCCAGTTCGGCGAAGCGGAAACCATGAAGCTGGCCGATGCGCTGAACGCACCGGCGCCGCTGGACTTGCGCGTCAACTCGCTCAAGGCCACGCGTGAAGACGTGATGCTGGCTCTGGCCGAAGCACCTATCCTCAGCACCCCGACGCCCTACGCGCCGCTGGGGCTGCGTGTGATCAAGAAGCCATCGCTGCAAAACATGCCGTTGTTCCAGAGCGGCGCCATCGAAGTGCAAGATGAGGGCAGCCAGATCCTGTCGCAAATCGTCGGCGCCAAGCGCGGCGAGATGGTGGTCGATTTCTGTGCCGGCGCGGGCGGCAAGACGCTCGCATTAGGTGCGCTGATGCGCAACACGGGCCGTTTGTATGCATTCGATGTGTCGGAAAAGCGCCTGGCCAAGCTGAAACCGCGCATGGCCCGCAGCGGCCTGTCGAACGTGCATCCGGTGCAGATCGCGCATGAGCGCGATGCCAAGATCAAGCGCCTGGCCGGCAAGATCGACCGCGTGCTGGTCGACGCCCCGTGCAGCGGCCTGGGCACCCTGCGCCGCAATCCGGACGTGAAATGGCGCCAGCAACCGAACTCCATCGTCGAACTGCAAGCCAAGCAGGCAGCCATCCTGGCCGGCGCGGCGCGCCTGGTCAAGGGCGGTGGCCGTCTGGTGTACGCCACCTGCAGTTTCCTGAACGAAGAAAACGATTTTATCGCCGAGCAATTCCTGGCGGCCCATCCGGACTTCACCTTGGTGCCGATGAGCAAGGTGCTGGCCGAACAGAAGATCGAGCTGGAAATGGGCGACTACCTGAAATTGCTGCCGCACCTGCACCATACCGACGGCTTCTTCGCCGCCGTGTTCGAGCGCAAGGTCATGCCGAAAAAAGTCTACGCCGATGAAAAACCGGCCGACGACGTTGACGCTGAACCAGCCGAATAAGTTGGTCACGGGCCGCCGCTGCAGCATCGCAGCGGTGGCCATGCACTTGCGCCAGCCAGTCTGGCGCAGGCTGTGGGCGCCCCGCCCGGTTATTTCCCTGCACCATCTTCCAGACCATCCGCCATGAATGAAACCCCGCTGCTCAACCTGATCACTGACTTTGTCGACGATTTCCGTCAACCGGCCATCCTGTGGCAGGCGCTGGTCATCGTCGCCTGCCTGGCACTGAGCTGGCTGCTGGTGCGGCAGTTGCGCGCATTCCTGCACCAGCGGGCGGAAGCGGCCGCTGTCCCGGCTACGCCGGAAACCTTGCAGCGCACGGACAGTTTCATTCGCATCCTGACGCCCGTGCTGGCGGCCATGTTGCTGGGCATTGCGCAACATTTCCTGGCCAAGTTCCAGTCGGTGAATCTGCTCAGTATTGCCATCCCCCTGTGCACCTCGATGGCGCTGGTGCGCTTTGGTTTTTATGTGCTGCGCCGTATTTTTGCCCGCCATGGCGACATCAGCCCCACTATGTTGTTGCTGGAAAAGATATTCACGGTGGTGGTGTGGGCCGGCATGGCCCTGTATATCACGGGCCTGTGGCCGGATCTGCATGCCTTCCTGGAGGGCATCGTCGTGCCGCTGGGACGCAACAAGGTGTCCGTGGCTGCCATCTTGCAAGCCGCTATTTCCGTGGCCGTGCTGCTGGTGCTGGCCATGTGGGCCGGCACTTCGCTCGACGAGCGGCTGATGAAAATGCAGGGTCTGCACACCTCCTTGCGCGTGGTGCTGTCGCGCATGGGGCGCGCCGTGCTGATCCTCGTTTCCGTTCTGGTCAGCCTGTCGCTGGTGGGCATCGACCTGACGGTGCTGTCCGTGTTTGGCGGCGCTTTCGGCGTGGCGCTGGGCTTCGGCTTGCAAAAGATCGCCGCGAACTTCGTTTCCGGCTTCATCATCCTGCTCGACCGCAGCCTGACCATCGGCGACATGATCACGGTGGGTCAATTTACGGGCAAGGTGACGCAGATCAATACGCGCTATACTGTATTACTGGGTGGCGATGGCGTTGAATCCATCGTGCCGAATGAAATGCTGATTTCCGGCGGCGTGCAGAATATGTCGCTGAGCAACCGCATGGTGTGGCTGTCGACGGCCGTGTCGGTGGGCTATGAAACGGATATCGATGTCATCTTCCCCTTGCTGGAAGCGGCGACGGCCAAGGTGCCGCGTGTGTCGCAAAGCAATCCACCATCGGCCACCCTCGTGCGTTTCGGGGCCGACGGCCTCGATGTGCAGATCGGCTTCTGGATCGCCGACCCGGAAAACGGCACCGGCGGCGTGAAGTCGAATGTGAACCGCGCCATCTGGCGCACCTTGCAGGAACATAAGGTCACTGTACCGTTTCCGCAACGCGAATTGCGTATTGTTGGTACGCCTCCTGCCCCGCTTGCCAGCGCGGCAGAGGGTGAGTCCGCGCCATCCGGCACCCAGCCTTAACCTCGCTGCCTGCCTCCGATTTTGCCTGATAGCACCCATTAGGGCGTACAATTACGCCTAAAATTAACTCCGCCGGACCTCCAGAGTCACTGGAGCGACCGTGCGCATGCCTGTCCACTTGGAGTAGTAGTAATGACATTGAGTTCCGTTTTACACGACGTTTTGCAGTTCATGGCAACTGGCATTACCGATCTGACCGCATGGCAAGTTTTCCTGTACACCATGGTGGTCACGCATATCACGATTGCCAGCGTCACGATTTATCTGCACCGCCACCAGGCTCACCGTGCGCTGGAATTGCACGCCATCCCCAGCCATTTCTTCCGTTTCTGGCTGTGGCTGACGACGGGCCAGGTGACCAAGGAGTGGGCGGCCATCCACCGCAAGCACCATGCCAAGTGCGATACGGAAGAAGATCCGCACAGCCCCGTGACGCGCGGCATCAAGAAAGTGTTCTGGGAAGGCGCCGAGCTGTATCGCGCTGAATCGAAGAACATGGAAACCATGGCCAAGTATGGCCACGGCACGCCGACGGACTGGATCGAGCGCAACCTGTACACCAAGTACAGCTGGCTGGGCGTGGTGTCGCTGTTCGTCATCAATTTCGTGTTGTTCGGCGTGATCGGCATTTCCGTGTGGGCCGTGCAAATGATGTGGATCCCCATCACGGCAGCCGGCATCATCAACGGCATCGGCCACTACTGGGGCTACCGCAACTATGATTGCGCCGACGCGGCCACCAACATCATTCCCTTCGGCATCCTGATCGGCGGCGAAGAGTTGCATAACAACCACCATACGTATGCCACGTCGGCCAAGCTGTCGTCGAAATGGTATGAAATCGATATCGGCTGGGCGTATATCCGCGCGCTGGAAATGCTGGGCCTGGCCAAGGTGAAAAAGCTGGCGCCGGAACCGAAGTTCTCGCACGGCAAGCTGGAAGCGGACTTCGAGACCTTGCAGTCGGTCATCGCCAACCGCTACGACGTGATGGCCAAGTACGCGAAATCGATCAAGCATGCCTGGAAGGAAGAGCTGGAACACCTGAAGCACAAGGCCGAACTGGAAAAGCGTTTCCTGAAATCGTCGCGCAAGCTGATGCAGCGCGAGCCGGGCAAGCTGGCCGAGGCGCACCATGAACAGCTGTCGGAATTGTTCCAGCACAGCAAGGCGCTGGAAACCATGCACCACATGCGCGTGGAGCTGGGTGCCATCTGGGAGCGTTCGCACTTTACGCGCGAGCAATTGCTGCAGAAGCTGCAAGACTGGTGCACGCGCGCCGAAGCGTCGGGCATCCAGTCGCTGCAGGATTTTTCACTGCGCCTGCGCAGCTATGCCTGATTAGCCTGTTGCGCCATATCAAGGCCCTGGATTCCAGGGCCTTTTTTTTCGCCCTGGCAAAGGGGGAGGGCGGCGTCAAAATCAGGGCGAAAAAAAACCGCTCATCGGAGCGGCTCTTTTTACAGAACACAAGATCAATTACTTGATTTTGGTTTCTTTGTACGTTACGTGCTTGCGTGCTTTAGGATCAAATTTCATGATCTCCATTTTCGCAGGCGTCGTACGCTTGTTTTTGGTAGTCGTGTAGAAGTGACCCGTACCGGCGGTCGATTCTAACTTGATTTTGTCGCGGCCTGATTTTGCCATGATAGCTCCCTTATTCTGCTAATTAGACTTTTTCGCCACGAGCGCGCATATCGACCAATACGGCGTCGATGCCGACTTTATCGATGACGCGCAGACCGGCGTTGGACAAACGCAGGGAGACCCAGCGGTTTTCAGATTCAACAAAAATACGACGATTCTGCAAGTTAGGCAAAAAACGACGTTTGGTTTTGTTGTTTGCATGGGAAACATTGTTGCCGACCATCGGCTTCTTCCCAGTGACTTGGCAAACACGTGCCATGGCGCACTCCTTAAAGATATTCCAAATTGGAAAAACGAGAGTATATCCAAAATAAGCAGATTTATCAATGACTTGCGAAAAACAATTGTGTCATGTTGTATTGAAATAATTTAACAATTTAACTTTTACCCTTCTTCATAGGGGAAAGCACTGGTAAACAGGACTGTTTACTGTTAGATAAGCGTCCTGCTGCTGTCACGTATGTCCTTGTTTACACATGGTTAACTGATAATTGACCGCTGCCATGCCGCGTCTGTGCTAGATCTGGCCGTGTTCCGCAAACGAATGCACTTGCCGACCGGCCACGACGAAATGGTCGAGGATGCGCACGTCCACCAGCGACAAGGCCTGCACCAGCGCGCGCGTGAGCAATAAATCTGATTCGCTGGGCTCAGGCGTGCCGGACGGGTGGTTGTGGGCCAGCATCACGCTGGCCGCGTTGTGCAGCAGCGCTTGTTTCACCACTTCGCGCGGATACACGCTGGTGTGGGTGAGGGTGCCGCGAAACATTTCGCGGGTCGTGATCAGGCGGTTCTTGACGTCCAAAAACAACACATGAAACGCTTCATGCGCCAGGTTGCCCAGGGTCAGGCGCAAATAGTCTTTGACGGCGTGCGGCGAATTGAGGGCCTGGCCCGCCTGCAAATCCTCGATGATGGCACGCCGCGCCAGTTCCATGACTGCTTGCAGCTGGGCAAACTTGGCGCTGCCCATGCCATGCACGGCGGAAAAACTCACGAGGCTGGCGCCAAACAGGCCCCGCAGGGAGCCGAAGTGCTCGACCGTGTCACGTGCCAGCTCCACGGCGCTTTTGCCGCGCACGCCCGTGCGCAGGAACACGGCCAGCAATTCCGCATCCGACAGCGAGTGTGCGCCATCCTCGATCAGGCGTTCGCGTGGCCGTTCGCTGGCCGGCCAGTCCTTGATGCCCATGCTGTTCTCCTGTTTGTCACCGGCGCTTGCCCCAGCGTGGTCTTCTTTGACGAAGCCATGGCGCAGGCGCGGCCAGTGTGGCTTACAATATCGTTTTGCATCAGCTACTTGAAAACTCACTATGTCCAACGAGCAACCAGCAGTCGTCACCGAAGCGGCTTACCTCACCCTGCATTATCGTCTTGCTACTGTTGACGGTACTGATATTGTCACTACCTTTAGCGGAAATCCTGCTACCTTGATGCTGGGACAGGGCCAGCTGGCGCCATTCCTCGAGCAGCGTTTGCTGGGTTTGCCTGAAGGCACGCACCAGACGTTCGAGCTGGCCGCCGGCGAAGGCTTTGGCGAGCGCAATCCCGAGCTGGTGCAGTCCGTTTCGCGCGCGACCTTGGACGAGAACTCGGTGCCGGGCGCCGACTACAAGATCGGCGACCTGGTCGACTTCGCCGCGCCGGGCGGCGGCCGCTTTGCCGGCGTGCTGCGCGAAATGCGCGAGGATTCAGCCCTGTTCGACTTCAATCATCCGCTGGCAGGTCAGCCGCTGCGCTTTGAAGTCAAGCTCATTTCGGTGCTGTGAAGGAATAGCGATGGATAAAGAACTGTTACTGGCCCAGCCCCGTGGTTTTTGCGCTGGCGTCGACCGGGCGATCGAAATCGTCGAACGTGCCTTGCAGCAATTTGGTGCGCCGATCTACGTGCGCCATGAAATCGTCCACAACGCCTATGTGGTGGCCGACTTGCGCAACAAGGGCGCCATCTTCATCGATGACCTCGATGACGTGCCTGCTGGCAATACGCTCGTGTTTTCCGCGCATGGCGTGTCGAAAGCCGTGCGCGCGGAGGCGGAATCGCGCGGCCTGAGCATCTTTGACGCGACTTGCCCGCTGGTCACCAAGGTGCACATGGAAGTGGGCAAGATGCGCCGCGAAGGCCGCGAGATCATCATGATCGGCCACGACGGCCATCCCGAGGTGGAAGGCACGATGGGGCAGGCCGACATGGGCATGCATCTGGTGGAAACGCTCGATGATGTGGCGGCATTACAGGTCGCCAATCCGGAGAGCCTGGCCTATGTTTCGCAAACAACGTTGTCAGTTGACGACACTCGCGACATTATCGAGGCCTTGAAGCTGAAATATCCGAACATCGCCGAGCCGAAAAAAGGCGACATCTGCTACGCCACCACGAACCGCCAGGAAGCCGTGAAATTCATGGCGCCGCAAGTGGAAGTGGTGATCGTCGTGGGCAGCCCGAACAGCTCGAATTCGAACCGCTTGCGCGAAGTGGCCGAGAAGATGGGCACTCCTGCCTACATGGTCGACAATGCCTCGCAGATCGACCCCGCCTGGCTGGAAGGCAAGCTGCGCGTGGGTGTGACCGCTGGCGCCTCGGCGCCCGAGGTGCTGGTGCAAGCCGTCATCGACCGCTTGAAAGAGTGTGGCGTGAAGAGCGTGCGCCCCCTCGACGGCGTGCAGGAAGCCGTCACGTTCCCGATGCCGAAAGGCCTCGATGGCCTCAAGCGCGACGTGGCCTGAGTCTGCAGGACGATTAAGTATCGATGAAATAGTTACCTCAAAACCGAATTTAATTCGGAAATGATCGATTTATTCCAAGCTTAGTTTTTGCAAAAGATCGTTATGATTGCTTCAAGCTTGAATATGTTGTCGTTATGACTAAGCAAGGTCACGCCCGTTTTAAGTGCGTGCACCATGCTGGTGAGAACGGTCCAAGGATGGCACTGCAGGAATTCTTCCTCCGGTGCCGTTTTTGTATCAGCGACATATTCTGGCCGAAGTTGTTCCCGCAAAATGCATCATATTTGATAGGGCAATCATGGATACATTCATCCAGCAGATCATCAACGGCTTGGTGTTGGGCAGCATGTATGCCTTAGTCGCCCTCGGTTACACAATGGTGTACGGCGTCTTGAACCTGATTAACTTCGCCCACGGCGACGTGCTCATGATCGGCGCCATGGTGGGCTTGACCATCCTCAAGCTGCTGGGCATTTATGTACCGGACTGGCCCGGCTACCTGAAACTGGCCACCGCCATCCTCGGCGCCATACCCATCTGTATTCTGGTCAACATCATCATCGAGCGGGTCGCCTACCGCCGCCTGCGCAACGCCCCCCGCCTCGCCCCCCTGATTACCGCCATCGGCGTCTCCATCCTGCTGCAAACCTTCGCCATGATGATCTGGACGCGCAATCCCTTGCCCTTCCCGCAATTGCTGTCGACCGACCCCATCAACATAGGCGGCGCCGTGATTTCGCAAACGCAAGTGTTGCTGCTGGCCCTGGCCGCGCTGTCGATGGGCGGCTTGGTATTGCTGGTGGAAAAGACGAAAATGGGCCGCGCCATGCGCGCCACGGCGGAAAACCCCCGCGTGGCGGGCCTCATGGGCGTCGATTCCGACAAGGTCATCGTGGCCACCTTTGCCATCGGCGCCGCGCTGGCGGCCGTGGCCGGCGTGATGTGGGGCGCCAACTATGCCTCGATTCAATTTTCCATGGGCGCCATCCCCGGCTTGAAAGCCTTCTGTGCGGCCGTGCTGGGCGGCATCGGCAATATCTATGGCGCCATGCTGGGCGGTATCTTGCTGGGCATTATCGAGAGCCTGGGCGCCGGCTATATCGGCGACATCACGGGCGGCTTTCTGGGCAGCCACTACCAGGATATCTTTGCCTTCGTCGTGCTGATCATCGTGCTGACCTTGCGCCCGTCCGGCATCATGGGCGAACGAGTGGCCGACCGTGCCTGATGTGAAACTGGGAGATTAAATCATGGCACTACTCGATTTTGACGCTAAGAAAAATCCGGCCAAAGCCTACGCCGGCATGCTGGGCCTGGCCGCGCTGCTGATGGTGTTCCCGTTCTTTGCCGCCCAGTTCGGCAACTCGTGGGTGCGCATCATCGACATGGCCTTGCTGTACATCATGCTGGCCCTGGGCCTGAACATCGTCGTCGGCTTTGCCGGCCTGCTCGACCTGGGCTACATCGCCTTCTACGCCGTGGGCGCTTACCTGACGGCCTTGCTGGCGTCGCCACAGTTCGCCATCCTGCTCGAATCGGTGGTGAATCAATATCCCGTGCTGGGTGAAACCCTGGTGCAACTGATGGGGCCGGAAATCCGCGAAAACGGCATCCATTTGTCGATCTGGCTCATCGTGCCCCTGGCCGCTGCCGTGGCGGGCCTGTTCGGCGCCTTGCTGGGCGCGCCGACCTTGAAGCTGCGCGGCGACTATCTGGCCATCGTGACCCTGGGCTTTGGCGAGATCATCCGCATCTTCATGAACAATTTGAACGACCCGATCAATTTCACGAATGGCCCGCAAGGCATCAATCTGATCGACCCGATCCGCATCTTCGGCGTCAACCTGGCGGGCGAGGCGGGCACCAACAGCACCGTCGTGGTGGCCGGCTTTTCCATGCCGTCCGTGAACGCCTATTATTTTTTGTTCCTCTTCCTGTGCATCGCCGTCGTGTTCGTCACCAAGCGCCTGCAGCATTCGCGCCTGGGCCGTGCCTGGGTGGCCATCCGCGAAGACGAGATCGCTGCCAAGGCCATGGGCATCAATACGCGCAACGTCAAATTGCTGGCCTTTTCCATGGGCGCCTCGTTCGGCGGCGTGGCCGGCGCCATGTTTGCCTCGTTCCAGGGCTTTGTCTCGCCCGAATCGTTCTCGCTGACGGAATCGATCGCCGTGCTGGCCATGGTGGTGCTGGGCGGCATCGGCCATATCCCCGGCGTGATCCTCGGCGGCGTGATCCTCGCCTCGATACCGGAAGTGCTGCGCCACGTGGTGGAACCGGCCCAGCAGGCGCTGTTCGGCCACGTGGTAATCGAGGCGGAAGTGCTGCGCCAGTTGCTGTACGGCCTGGCCATGGTGTTGATCATGCTCAACCGTCCCGCCGGCCTGTGGCCATCGCCGAAGCACGAAGACCGGCCCGACCACGATGTGGACCAGCCGAATAAATCCACCGGCGTCGTGTCCGCATAAGGGAGGGATAGCATGAGCGAACAGATCATTCTCAATATCGCCGGCGTGAATAAACGTTTCGGCGGCTTGCAGGCGCTGACCGATGTGGGCATCACCATCCGGCAAGGGCAGATTTACGGCTTGATCGGCCCGAACGGCGCCGGCAAGACGACCTTTTTCAATGTCATCACGGGTCTGTACCAGCCCGATACGGGCACCTTCGAGCTGGCCGGCAAGCCGTATTCGCCGTCGGCACCGCACAAGGTGGCGAAGGCGGGCATCGCGCGCACCTTCCAGAATATCCGCCTGTTTGGCGACATGACGGCGCTGGAAAACGTCATGGTGGGGCGCCATGTGCGCTCGCACCAAGGCGTGTTCGGCGCCATCTTCCGCCACAAGGCGGCGCGCGAGGAAGAGGCGTCCATCCGCCAGCGGGCGATGGAGTTGCTCGATTTCGTCGGCATCGCCCAGTTCGCCAGCCGCACGGCGCGCTTTTTATCGTATGGCGACCAGCGGCGCCTGGAAATTGCCCGCGCGCTGGCCACCGACCCCACGCTGCTGGCCCTCGACGAGCCGGCGGCGGGCATGAATGCGACGGAAAAGCTGGCCTTGCGCGAGTTGCTGGTGAAAATCAAGGCCGAAGGCAAGACCGTGCTGTTGATCGAGCACGACGTGAAACTGATGATGGGACTGTGCGACCGCATCACGGTGCTCGAATATGGCAAGCGCATCGCCGAAGGCTTGCCGGCCGAAATACAACAAAACCCGGCCGTCATCGAGGCTTACCTGGGGGGATCGCACGCATGAGTAACAATGGCTTGAACAAGACTGTATTGAAAGTGGCGGGCTTGCACGTGGCCTACGGCGGCATCAAGGCGGTCAAGGGTATCGACCTGGAAGTCAACGAAGGCGAGCTGATCGCCCTGATCGGCGCGAACGGCGCCGGCAAGACGACGACCTTGAAAGCCATCACGGGCACCCTGCCGGCCTGCAAGGTCGAGGGCACGATCAGTTACCTGGGCGAATCGCTCAAGGGCACGAAGTCGTTTCACCTGGTGGAAAGGAAACTGGCCATGGTGCCGGAGGGGCGGGGCGTGTTTACCCGCATGTCGATCCGCGAAAACCTCATGATGGGCGCCTACACGCGCACGGACAAGGCGGGTGTCGAGGCCGATATCGAGAAATGGTTCGACGTGTTTCCCCGCTTGAAAGAGCGGGCGGCGCAGATGGCCGGCACCCTGTCGGGCGGCGAGCAGCAGATGCTGGCCATGGCGCGCGCCCTGATGAGCCATCCGAAGCTGCTGTTGCTCGACGAGCCATCGATGGGCCTGTCGCCCATCATGGTCGAGAAAATCTTCGAGGTGATCCGCAAGGTCTCGTCCGAAGGCATCACGATCTTGCTGGTCGAACAGAATGCCCGTTTGGCCCTGCAAGCGGCGCACCGCGGCTATGTGATGGATTCCGGCCTGGTCACCATGGGCGGTAATGCGGCCGCCATGCTCGACGACCCGCGCGTGAAGGCGGCGTATCTGGGGGAGTAAGCGCGTTCAGGAAGTGCTCAGGCATAAAAAATGCCCCAGCTGGGCTGGGGCATAATGGCATCCGTCGGGGAAGTGCGGGATGGATGCCTGGAGGAGCCGATAACAGCGGACCGCCGTAGCGGTCGCGCAATAATTACTTGGCAGCCGTGCGTGGCACGACTTTTTCGGCCGCTTGCGTGAACTGGTTCACGGCCGATGTCAGGTTTGCTTCGATGGCTTCGACGGCTTGCTTGCTGGTTTTCGAGAACTGCTCGTAGCCTGCATTGGCGTTGCCGATGGCGCTTTTCAGCATGGCGACGGCGTTTTCCGAACCGGCTGGCGCGTTCTTGGTGACTTCTTCCACCAGCGACAGGACTTTGCGGTTGGTTTCAGCGATTTGCGATTCAGCTGCTTTGCTGAACTCGGCTTGGGTGCCCGACGTGATGGCAGCCAGGTGACGACCGTAAGCGATGGCTTTTTCGGCGCTAGGCTGGGCTTGAGCAGCGCTCAGCGAGAAGAATTCTTGTGGATCTTTTGCCGACAGCAATTGCTTGGCGGCAGCGGTCGATTCTTCCAGCGTTGCCTTGGCAGCGGTCAGGTTCAGTTCGACGATCTTTTCGATGCCTTCGAAGGCTTTGCTCGTCAGCGACGAGAACAGGGCGAATTGGGCTTCCAGGTTGGTTTTGGTAGCGGACGAAAATTGCTCAGGAATTGAAAACATATAAATCTCCAAAAAATCGAAATCTGGTTAATTTGATGCTGCGTGTACCGTTTGGGAAAGCAGGTGAATCTAAATTTTCAAGCTGAACAAGAATTGTGCAACGCAACAAACCCTATTCTACGGCTAAAAAAAACGAAGTCAAGCGATTCTTGTGCGATGCAACAATTGAATAGATTTACATCAAAAACCATTGTTTCTAAAGAGAAATATTTGATTTCTGGGTGTCAATGGTTTAACCCTAAACTGTTATTTCCCCGCCTTTCAGGACGAGTGCGGCGCAGCATGCTAGACTTTGCCTCCCGCACTGGCGCAGCGCCCCGGTGCCGACCCCGTTTCCCGAGTTGATATCATGTCCAATCTTCCCGCCGCGGCTGGCGCCAGCGGTAAAGCCCCCAAAACCTCTTTCTTGACGACCCTGGCGCCGATGGCCTTGCCCGGCTTCTTTGTGTTGTTATGGAGCACAGGTTTTATCGTCGCCAAGTTCGGCCTGCCGTACGCGCCGCCGCTGACCTTCTTGCTGCTGCGCTTCCTGGGCGTGCTGGTGATCCTGCTGCCGCTGGTGTTGCTGTTGCGCGCACCGTGGCCCGTGGGACAGTTCCGCCAGATCGCCGTGGCCGGCATCCTGATGCAGGCCGGCTATCTGGCCGGCGTCTGGTGCGCCATCAAGCTGGGCATGCCGGCCGGCCTCTCCGCCCTGATCGTCGGCATGCAGCCTGTGCTGACGGCCTGCGCTGCGCCCCTGATCGGCGAATCCGTGCGCCCGCGCCAGTGGCTGGGCTTGCTCTTTGGCTTGCTGGGTGTGGCCCTCGTCGTGTACGCCAAGATCAATCTCGTGGGCCTGACCGTGGAAAGCGTGCTGCTGTGCGTGTTTGCCCTGCTGTCGATGACGGCCGGCACCATGTATCAAAAACGCCACTGTCCGCATTTCGACTTGCGCACCGGCACGGTGGTGCAGTTTGCCGCCTCCATCGTGGTCGTGTTGCCATTCGCCCTGTATTACGAGGGGCTGGACCTGCATTTCAGCAACGTGCAATGGACGGCCAATTTTATTGGCGCCTTGCTGTGGTCGGTACTCGTGCTGTCCATCGGCGCCATTTTCCTGCTGTTTGCCCTGATCCGCCGCAGCGATGCGACGAAAGTGACGGGCTTGCTGTACCTGACGCCGCCCACGACGGCCGTGATGGCCTGGCTGATGTTTGGCGAAGCCTTTAATATGCTGGGTATCGCCGGCATGCTGGTGGCCGTGGTCGGCGTGGTGTTTGTTGTCAAGAAATAGATATAGCTATAGCGGGAGAGCAGGGCAGTGAACAAGCAAGCATCTGAAACAAGGTCGGCGCAGCAAGCCGTGGACGCCGTCATTGTGTCGCGCCGTTCGATCCGCGCCTTTTTGCCCACGCCGGTGGCGCAGGATGATATCGCGCGCATCCTGGAAGTGGCCGCGCGCGCGCCCTCGGGCGCCAACATGCAGCCGTGGAAAGTGTACGTGCTGTCGGGCGAGGCGCGCCTGCGCCTGTCGCGCCGCATCCTCGACGCCTATGTCGCACCGAAGGCGCCGGACGCCCCCGCGCGCACGGCGTCCTATACCTATTACCCGCGCCAGTGGACGGCGCCGTTCATCGAACGCCGCCGCAAGATCGGCCTGGACCTGTATCAGTTGCTGGGCCTGGAGCGGGGCGACACGGCCGGCATGGCGGCCCAGCATGGACGCAATTTCCAGTTTTTCGATGCGCCCGTGGGCCTGATCTTTACCATCGAACGGGTGCTGGAACAGGGTTCCTGGCTCGACTACGGCATGTTCTTGCAAAACATCATGTTGGCGGCGCGCGCGCGGGGACTCGATACCTGCCCGCAAGCTGCCTTCATCCATTACCATGACATCATCCGCGAGGAACTGGGCGTGCCGGCCAGCGAAATGGTGGTGTGCGGCATGGCCCTCGGCTATGCCGACCCGGACAAGATCGAGAACCGCTTGAACACGGAACGTGAGCCGCTGGCCGGCTTTGTTAAATTCATGGATCAATAGACATTTCCAGCGATTTGCGCACGCAATCAGTTGATTAAGGATGAGTTTGTTTGCTGATCGGCAACGATTTGTATTTCGTTGCTGCAATAAATACTGTCCCAACTGTTAAATAGGCTTGCGATTACTCTGCATTTCGCTACACTGCAATAAGGCAACAGCTTCACGGGGAATTATCGAATGGCTAAGTTTAAACTTGCGCTGGGTGTCCTGGCTTCCCTGCTGTTTGCGTTGGCGCCGGCTGCGGCCGTGCACGCCAAGGAAGCGAACGGCAAATCCTCAGCCTCCAAGAAACACAATACCAAGAAAGTCAAAGTCGTGCTGCGCAAGGGCACGACGGCCGCGCCGCGCGAAAAGACCGTGCGCCGGGTCGTCATGGTGCGCGGCAAACGCAAGGTCATCTATCAAAAAGTCAGCAGCGTGGCCGTGCCCATGGCCGCACCGATGCCCACCATGGGCGACCTGGCTGGTTTGAACCTCACGCGCGATCCGCTCGACCTCAAATCGAGCGTGGCGCTGGTGCTGGACCAGGCCAATTCGGAAGTGCTGTTTGAAAAGAATTCCAATGTGGCCCTGCCCATCGCCTCCATCACCAAGATGATGACGGGCCTGGTGGTGGTCGAAGCGCGCCAGGACATGGATGAAGTGCTGACGATCATGGACGAGGACGTCGATCGCGCCAAGTTCAGCAGCTCACGCCTGAAAGTGGGCTCGCAATTGACGCGCGCGAATATGCTGCATATCGCCCTGATGAGCTCGGAAAACCGCGCCGCCTCGGCGCTGGGCCGCAATTATCCGGGCGGCTTGCCGGCCTTTGTCGACGCCATGAACAGCAAGGCGCGCCAACTGGGCATGATGGATACGCATTACGTCGATTCCAGCGGCTTGTCGAAAATGAACGTGGCCAGCGCGCGCGACCTGGGCAAGCTGGCAATGGCGGCCTTCCGCCATCCGCTGCTGCGCCAATACTCGACGGACCCGAAAGCCATCGTCGAAGCCAGCGGCCAGCCCATGCAGTTTGGCAATACGAATCACCTGGTGGCCAACCCGGGCTGGGAAATCGGCTTGCAAAAGACGGGCTTCATCAACGAGGCGGGACGTTGTCTGATGATGCAGGCCGTCATCGAAGGACGGGCCGTGATCATGGTCTTCCTCGATTCCAAGGGAAAACAGTCGCGTACGGCTGATGCGGGACGCATGCGCAAGTGGCTGGAGGCATTGAAACCCGCCAACATGAGCCTGCCTGGCGGGTAAAAGAAACAGGGCAGCGTTGCTGCCCTGCATTATTAGTCTTGAGGAATGAATCCCAAGGTGACGGAAATCTGGTTCGCCGTCTCCACCAGATCCCCCAGCCACTCATCCTGCAGGCGGTCGGCTGGCGCCGAGATCGACAGGCCGGCGATCAGCTTGCCTGAATCGTCGCGGATGCCGGCGGCCATGCAGCGTACGCCCAGCTCCAGCTCTTCATTGTCGCGCGCATAGCCGCGCTCGCGCACCAGGCTCAGCTCGCGCTCGAGTTTTTGCAGATCCGTGATGGAATTCTTGTTGTGCCCGGCCAAGCCCGTGCGCGTGGCGTACGCGCGGATGGCTTTCGGCTCGTCGACTGACAGGAACAGCTTGCCGGTCGAGGTCAGGTGCAGCGGGCCGCGGCCACCGATGGCGCGCACCACCTGCATGCCCGAGCGCTCGGAAAAGGCGCGGTCGATGTAGACGATCTCGTCGCCCTGGCGCACGGACAGGTTGATGGTTTGCTGGGTTTTCTTGTGCAGTTGGCGCATGAAGTCCAGCGCCGCTTCGCGCACGCTGAGGCGGCTTTTCACCACATTGCCCAGTTCCAGCAGGCGCATGCCCAGGCGATACGTGCCCGGTTCGATGCGGTCGACAAAGCGCGTCAGCACCATGTCGTTGAGGATGCGGTGCGCCGTCGAGGGGTGCAGGCCGGAAACCTTGGACAATTCCTTCAGGCTGACCGGGTCGGAATATTTGGCCAGGGCATCGAGCAGGGCGACCATGCGTTCGATGACCTGGATCGTCGTCTTCGGGGCAGCGACCGGTTCAATTTTCATGATGGATTTGGTGCAATGCAGTATTCATTCTTCTTTATACCATGATGTGAAAAAATAGTGAAATGTTCCGAGATATTCAGCGAATAAATTGTCACAATTCTCATGTTGGCCGTCATAATTGATGGCTGGACGTACTTTGAACCATGGAAAACTATGCAACCTGTCAATGAATTCAAGAGCAAGAGCGGCTTGAAACGGATTTTTTCCGCCTTTTTCTACTCGCTCGACGGCTTGAAGGCGGCCTGGCGCCATGAACATGCGTTCCGCCAGGAACTAGGCTTGTTCGTCGTCGGCACGCTGATTGCCTTGCTGCTGCGCATCTCTGCCTTTGAAAAACTGGTGCTGATCGGCGTGCTGCTGCTGGTCTTGATCGTCGAATTGATCAATTCCGCGCTGGAAGCCGTGGTCGACCGCATCTCGCTCGAGCTTCATCCGCTGTCGAAAAACGCCAAGGACTTCGGCAGCGCCGCCGTGCTGCTCACGTGCATCCTGGCCTTTTCTACCTGGGTAGTTGTCCTGTTCAACCGTTTTTATTAACTGCTTTATCCCCGTTGCGCGTCGCCCATATGCGAAAATCGCATATCAAACGGCGAAACGCTTCGTTCTCTTTGCGGCCGTTGCGCCGTAATCTGGTGGCTCTGAAAGTTCAACCACACGGGGATCTTAGATGCTGTCGAAAAAAATCATCATTGCCGCCGCCCTCAGCGCGTTTGCTATTCTGCAAACGGCGCAGGCCGCCGATATCACCCTGCTCAACGTGTCGTATGACCCGACGCGCGAGCTGTACCAGGATGTGAACACGGCATTTGCCAAGGAGTGGAAAGGCAAGACGGGCGACAACGTCAAGATCAAGCAATCGCATGGCGGTTCCGGCAAGCAGGCGCGCGCCGTCATCGACGGCCTGGAAGCGGACGTGGTCACGTTGGCCCTGGCCTATGACATCGATGCGCTGGCCGAGCACAAACTGCTGGCCGCCGACTGGCAAAAGCGCTTGACGCACAACAGTGCGCCGTACACCTCGACCATCGTGTTCCTGGTGCGCAAGGGTAACCCGAAAGGCATCAAGGATTGGAGCGACCTGATCAAGCCGGGCGTGTCCGTCATCACGCCGAATCCGAAAACCTCGGGCGGCGCCCGCTGGAATCATTTGGCAGCCTGGGGCTACGCGCTGCGCCAGCCGGGCGGCAATGAAGCCAAGGCCAAGGATTTCCTCGGCAAACTGTATAAAAACGTGCCCGTGCTCGATTCCGGCGCACGCGGTGCCACCACCACCTTCGTTGAACGGGGCATCGGCGACGTGCTGATCGCCTGGGAAAACGAGGCTTACCTGGCCGTCAAGGAACTGGGCCCGACCAAGTTTGACATCATCACGCCGTCCGTCAGCATCCTGGCCGAGCCGCCCGTCGCCGTCGTCGATAAGTTTGCCGACAAGCACGGCACGCGCAAGGTGGCCGAGGCTTACCTGAACTACCTGTACACGGACGAAGCGCAAGACATCATCGCCAAGAATTACTACCGTCCGGCAACGGACAAGGCGGCGAAGAAATACGCGTCGCAGTTTGCCAAGGTCAACCTGTTCACCATCGAGCAAGTGGCCGGTGGCTGGACGTCGGCCCAGAAGGCGCACTTTGCCGACGGCGGCATCTTCGACCAGATCTACCAACCCAAGTAATATCGGATGGCAATCGGGAACGGTTGCCAGACTGCTACCAAAAGGGATCCATCATGGCGCTGCGCAGCTTTTCCGATTACCGGGTACTGATCGTGCCGGGCTTGCATAACAGCGGTCCCGAGCACTGGCAGAGCCGCTGGCAGCGCCTGTATCCGCAATTCGAGCGGGTCGAGCAGGATGACTGGAACGAACCCGAGCTGGCCACCTGGTCGGCGCGCCTGGACCAGGTGCGGCGGCAAGATGCGCGCCCAACCCTGATCGTCGCCCACAGCTTCGGCTGCCTGGCGACGGCGCACAGCCTGGCCCGCGACCCGCAAGGCGTGGCCGGCGTGCTGCTGGTGGGGCCGGCCGATCCGGACAAGTTTGGCGTGGCGAAAGCCTTGCCGCAAAAGCGGCTGCCTTGTCCCGGCATATTGATCGCCAGCCAGACGGACCCGTGGATGACGGCCGAGCACGCGGCGCAGTGGGCACGGCGCTGGAATTGCAAGTATATTGATGGCGGTGCGCTGGGCCATATCAACGCCGAGTCGCGCCTTGGTGACTGGGTCTACGGCCAGGCGCAACTGCAAACACTGTTTGATCTGGCGCAAAGCGACAAGCGCCACCGTCAGGCAGCCTGATACGACGAACATCCCGCCATACAACCTCACAAGGAGAGCACGATGACTTTACGCCTGGGCGATGTCGCCCCTGATTTTGAACAAGACAGCTCGATCGGCCCGCTCAAGTTCCACGAGTGGGCTGGCAATTCCTGGGTGGTGCTGTTTTCCCACCCGGCCGACTTTACCCCCGTGTGCACGACGGAGCTGGGCCTGACGGCCAAGCTCAAGCCGGAATTCGACAAGCGCAACGTGAAAGCCATCGCCCTGTCCGTGGACGCGGCCGAGTCGCACAAGAGCTGGATCAAGGATATCGAAGAGACGCAAAACACCGTGGTGGGCTTCCCCATCATCGCCGACGTCGACAAGAAAGTGTCGGTGCTGTACGACATGATCCACCCGGAGCAATCCGTCACGGCCACCGTGCGCTCCGTCTTCATCATCGACCCGAACAAAAAGGTACGGCTGATCCTCACGTATCCGCTCAGTACGGGCCGCAACTTCAATGAAATCCTGCGCGTCCTCGATGCCCTGCAGCTGACGGATGGCTACACGGTGGCCACGCCCGGCAACTGGCAAGATGGCGACGACGTCATCATTCCATTGACCGTGCAAGAACCGGATGTGATCAAGCAGAAGTATCCGAAGGGTTTTACGGCTGCCAAGCCATATCTCCGTCTGACGCCGCAGCCGAACAAGTGAGAACGGGGTCAGACCCTATGGGTCAGACCCCAGCCGTCAAGGTGTTGGGTTAAGTGTGTGCCCACCCCAACCCCACCCCAAGAGCAGGGGTCGGACCCGCAGGGTCCGACCCCTTTTTTTTCGTCCGTCGATTCTGCCAGCAAGTATGCAAAATCCATCTAAGCAAATGAGAAATGGTTAGTTCTTTTTATAACGATTGCATGTGAATATTGCACCCTATAACTCAAAAATGTAATAAGAAGGGGTTTCTATGTCTGCAGCAGCATCAGCATCAGCAGCACCGATCAAGGCGCGCGGCGCGCCGTTTCGGGTCATGCCGGGTTTCAAGCTGTCACTGGGCTTCACGCTCTTTTACCTGGCCTTGATCGTTCTCATTCCACTCTCGTCGGTGTTCCTGAAAACCTTCACCATGACGTGGGACGCCTTCTTCAGTGCCGTCACGTCCGACCGCGTGATGGCGTCGTACCGGCTGACGTTTGGCGCCTCGCTGATCGCTGCCCTGCTGAACGTGGTGTTTGGCGGCATCCTGGCCTGGGTGCTGGTGCGCTATAAATTCCCCGGCAAGCGCATCATCGACGCGCTGGTCGACTTGCCGTTCGCCTTGCCGACGGCCGTGGCAGGCATCACCCTGACGGCTCTGTACTCGTCGAACGGCTGGTTCGGCCAGTTCATCGAAGGCGTGCTGGGCATCAAGGTGGCGTTCACGCCGCTGGGCGTGGTGGTGGCGCTGACCTTCATCGGCTTGCCCTTCGTCGTGCGCACCGTGCAACCGGTGCTGGAAGACGCGGAAAAGGAACTGGAAGAAGCGGCCGCCAGCCTGGGCGCCAATTCGCTGCAAACGTTTATTCGCGTCATCTTCCCCACGATTTTGCCGTCCTTGCTGACGGGCTTTGCGCTGGCCTTCGCCCGCGCCACGGGCGAGTACGGTTCCGTGATCTTTATCGCCGGCAACATGCCGATGGTGTCGGAAATCACGCCGCTGTTCATTATTACCAAGCTGGAACAATACGATTACGCAGGCGCCACGGCCATTGCCGTGGTGATGCTGGTGGTGTCCTTCCTGCTGTTGTTGACGATTAACCTGCTGCAAGCATGGACGCGCGGAAAGGCGAAGAAATCATGAGTACGAATATCACTGCCGTGGCGAATGTGGAAGATGCGCTGCCAAAAGCGCGCCGTTTCGAACCGAATGTCGGGCCTGTCGTGCTGGAACCGTTGTGGGTGCGCACGGTATTGATCAGCATCGCCTTGCTGTTCCTGACGGCGTTCCTGATCGTGCCCCTGGTGGCCGTGTTTGCCGAAGCGTTCAAGAAGGGCTGGGAAGCGTATATCGCCGCCATCATCGATCCGGATGCGATTTCCGCCATCAAGCTGACCCTGATCACGGCCGCCATCGCCGTGCCGCTGAACCTGGTGTTCGGCGTGGCCGCGTCCTGGTGCATCGCCAAGTTCGAGTTCCGCGGCAAGAGCATCCTGCTGACCCTGATCGACTTGCCGTTTTCCGTCTCGCCCGTGATTTCCGGCCTGATCTATGTGCTGATGTTCGGCGCCCAGGGCTGGTTCGGACCATGGCTGCAGGAACACGACATCAAGATCCTGTTTGCCGTGCCCGGCATCGTGCTGGCCACCATCTTTATTACCTTCCCCTTCGTCGCGCGCGAACTGATCCCGCTGATGCAGTCGCAGGGCAGCGAAGAGGAAGAGGCGGCACTCGTGCTGGGCGCGTCGGGCTGGAACACGTTCCGCCGCGTGACTTTGCCAAATATCAAGTGGGGCTTGCTGTATGGCGTGATTCTGTGTAACGCCCGCGCCATGGGCGAGTTCGGCGCCGTGTCCGTCGTCTCCGGCCATATCCGTGGCGAAACGAACACCATGCCGCTGCAAGTGGAGATTCTGTACAACGAGTACAACTTTGCCGCCGCGTTTGCCGTCGCCTCGCTGCTGGCCCTGCTGGCGCTGGTGACCCTGGCCTTGAAAGCTTTCATTGAGTGGCGTTTGAACGAGAGCGACGCCGACGATTCCGCCTTACGTTCTACGGAGCACTGATATGACCATCGCAGTTAAAAACATCCACAAGCGCTTCGGCGATTTCGTCGCCCTCGACAATATCTCGCTGGACTTTCCCGCCGGCGAACTGACGGCCCTGCTGGGCCCGTCCGGCTGCGGCAAGACGACCTTGCTGCGCATCATCGCCGGTCTGGAACACCCGGACAGCGGCCAGGTGCTGCTGGACGCGGAGGACGCGTCGAACCGCCACGTACGCGAGCGCCAGGTGGGTTTCGTCTTTCAACACTATGCGCTGTTCAAGCACATGACCGTGTTTGAAAACGTGGCCTTCGGCTTGCGCGTGAAGTCGCGCAGCGAGCGCCCGTCGGAAGACCAGATCCGCCGTAAAGTGAAAGATTTGCTGGAGCTGGTGCAGCTGGACTGGCTGGCCGACCGTTATCCGCCGCAGCTGTCGGGCGGGCAACGCCAGCGTATCGCCCTGGCGCGCGCCTTGGCCGTCGAGCCGCGCGTGCTGCTGCTGGACGAACCGTTCGGCGCCCTGGATGCCAAGGTGCGCAAGGAATTGCGCCGCTGGCTGCGCCGCCTGCATGACGACTTGCACGTCACCAGTATTTTCGTCACGCATGACCAGGAAGAAGCGCTGGAAGTGGCCGACCAGGTGGTGCTGATGAACAAGGGCACCGTCGAGCAACTCGGTTCCCCGGAACAAGTCTACAACCATCCGGCTTCGCCTTTCGTCTACGGCTTCCTGGGTAACGTCAACCTGTTCCATGGCCGCGTGCATGACGGCGTGATGGCCACCGGTGACGCCAGCTTCGAGGTGCCCGATTATGCTGGCGTGAGCGACAGCAAGGGCACGGCCTATGTGCGTCCACACGACCTGGAAATCGACCGCTACACGCAGGGCGCCGAAGGCATCGTGGTGAAACTGAGCCGCGCGCATGCCATCGGCCCGCTGGCCCAGCTGGACTTGCAGCGCATCGATAACAGCGAACTGATCGAAGCGGTGATGTCGAACGAGCGTTTTACGCATCTGCAACTGAAGGAGGGCGAGACGTTAGTTGTCCGCCCGAAACGCCTGCACGTGTTCGTTGAACCAACAAGAACCTAAGGGCTGAAAATATATGAACTTTCAACAACTGCGCTCGATCCGCGAAGCGGCGCGCCGCGGCTACAACCTGACGGAAGTGGCGAACGCCCTGTTCACGTCGCAGCCGGGCGTGAGCCGGCAAATCCGCGAACTGGAAGACGAGCTGGGCGTGGTCATCTTCGAGCGCAACGGCAAGCGCTTGACGGGCTTGACGGAGCCGGGCAAGGGCATTTTGAAAATCGTCGATCGCCTCTTGATCGAGGCGGAAAACCTGCAGCAGGCCAGCCTGGAATACAGCGGCCAGACCAGCGGCACCCTGTCGGTGGCGGCCACCCACACGCAGGCGCGCTATGCGTTGCCGAAAGTGGTGCAGGGCTTCCGCGCCGCCTATCCCGACGTGCGCATTGCGCTACAACAAAGCGCGCCCGAGCACATTGCGGAATGGGTGTTGTCGGGCAAGACCGATATCGGCATCGCCACGGAAGGCCTGAGCCAGTTCCCCGACCTCGTGTCGTTCCCGTGCTACCGCTGGAGCCATCTGATCGTCGTGCCGGACGGCCACCCGCTGCTTGAACACTCGCCCATCCGCCTGGAAGACCTGGCCAAATATCCGTTGATTACCTACGACAAGGGTTTCACGGGACGCGGCCATATCGACGATGCGTTCGCCAAGGCGGGCGTGGCGACCGACATCATCCTCACCGCCATGGATTCCGACGTCATCAAGCAATACGTGACCTTGGGCCTGGGCGTGGGCATCGTCGCCTCGATGGCCTTCGACCATGGCCGCGACAAGGGCTTGCGGGCGGTGGAAGCATCGCATCTGTTCGCCAGCAACACGACGCGCCTGGCCGTGCGCCGCGGCGCCTATCTGCGCGCCTACGCCTACGAGTTCATCCTGCAACTGGCGCCGGACCTGACGCGCGCAGACATCGACCGCGCCATGGCGGGCGAGGAAGCGCTCTAGGCGATGGTCGCCCTTTGCGCGCGCGTCAGGCTGGCCACGGCGCGCGCGTAGCTATCCTGCACCAGTTCCATCAGGTAATCGGCCGGGAAGCGTGTCACATCGACGATGGTGACCCAGTGAAAACGGCCCATGTAGCGGGCCGGTTTCACGCCGGGCATGTCCGTCAGCTCGATAAAGCGTTCCGCGCTGACCCGCAGGCTGAAGCGCCACTGCTCCGGTGCGCTGGTCTTAAAGTAGGCAAATTTCTTGCCGCTCACTTCAAGCACGAGGATGTTCGACGGCGCACCGTACAGTACGGCTTGCGCGCCTGGCTGCGCCGCGCAAAAGTCTTTCAGTTCATCAGTTGTCATTCGTCAACCGCCATGAATTGTTGCGTGTTGTGGTCGAAAGCATAGGCTGACCCGGCCGGAGAATCCAGCAGGCGGATGAAGCGGTCGTCCACGCGGAGCACGGCGCCCAGCGACACGAGGGCCACGTTGGCGCTGTCGTTGATGTAGTCGTCGCTCTCGTCGTTGGCCGTGAAGCGCCAGCCGCTGTCGTCGCCGTTGTCCGGCTCTTCGCGGTAAAGATAGCCGACGGGCGCGCCGTCTTCCAGCACTTTTTTCGTCACGAAGCACAGGCCCGCATAGCGGTTGACGAGATTGTCGTCATCGTCGTGTTGCGTATTGATGATGTGGCGCGCTTCGAAGGTGATGGCGTCCTTGGCGTGCAGATCGGCGATGTAGCCGGGCATGTTGTCGAGCTTGCCCGTAAAGTGCCCATGTGGCTCGATCGTCTCCACCAGCACCCACATGCGCTCGGCGCCCGGCGCCTGCGGATCGTCGCTGTGGAAGGCGAAGATCAGCTTGACCACTTCGCCAGGGCGCACCTGGGCGATGGCCTCGGGCGGTGATTTATAGAAGGTGTAAGGGTAGCGCGCCGCCAGTTCGGCGGCGTCGGTCAGATGCCAGCTGGGCATGGTATTCCGTCGTCAGAGTGGGGGAATATCCATGGTAGCCGATTGCCTGCCAGGATGGCCACCCGTACGCCAGGGCTGTATTTGATAGGCGGGAATGAAAACGGGAGGCAGATGCCTCCCGTGCTGCGTTGCTATTGCCAGCGATTACCAGCTATAGCCCGCCTTGGCGTAGTAATAGCGGCCGTTGAAGCCGTTCGGCGCGAAGATGCTGTAGGGCTGGGTGCCGTTGACGTTCAGGTTGCCATTGCTGGTCACTTGCGCCGGGTAGCGGTTGGTGACGTTGTCGATGCCGGCCACCAGGCGCCAGTTCTTGCCCAGCTTCACGGAACCGGACACGTCCAGCACCCATTGCGGATCATACGTCTGGTCCAGCTTGACATCGTTTTGCGGCACGGTGAAGCTGCCGTAGCGCGTCACGACGCCGTGCGCATTCCAGATGCCGAAGCCGTAGTCGGCGGCCAGGCTGAACTTGTCCTTCGGCGACGCCACCGTGATGCGGTCGATGCTCTGGCGGTCGATCAGTTTCAGGTTGTTGGCCGTCAGGATGGCCGGATTGTCGGCGATTTTCCGTACCGTGCTCTTGTTATGGTTGTAAGCCACGGTGAGGTCCAGGCGGTCCTTGTCCTGCAGGTCGATGCGGTAGGTGCTGACGATGTCCACGCCTTCCGTGCGCGTGTCGACGGCGTTGGTGAAATAGCGTCCCGAGCCCACCGGCGTTCCCTGGGCGGCCAGGATGTTCTTCAAAGCATTGCTGAGTATCAGATTGGCCGAGAACAGGATGCGGTTGTCGATGTCGATGCGGTAGGCGTCCACTGTCGTCGTGAAGTTGCGGCTGGGCTGGAACTGCAGGCCCAGGCTGTAGTTGCGGGCCTTTTCAGGTTTCAAGTCCTGTGCGCCCAAGGCGCGCGCCTGTGGTGTGTTGACGGCGAAGGTGCCCGTCTCGATCGGCGTGTTGATGCCGTTGACGACCTGGAAGTTGGTGGTGGTGATGGTGTAGTACTGCTGCGCCAGTGATGGCGCGCGGAAGCCGCTCGACACGGTGCCGCGCAGGGACAGCGCATCGCTGAACGAATAGCGGGCCGAGCCCTTGGCCGAGGTGGTGCTGCCAAAATCGCTGTAGCGCTCATGGCGCAGGGCCACGCCACCGGACAGGTTTTTCGTCGCTTCCGCTTCCAGGTTCACATAGATCGATTCGTTGTGGCGCGAGTGGCTGCCCGCATTGGCAGGGCGGAAACCGGCAAAGCCTTGCGAGCCGCCACCCGTGTACGACGCTGCGTCGCCGGCGCCAATCGTGTATTTTTCATGCCGCGCTTCGGCACCGACGGCTACCGTCAGCGGTCCCGTAAAGTAAGAGACGGGAAATTCGCGTGCCGCGTCCAGGTTGAATACCGTTTGTTCATTTTTCAGCGAACCGGCATAGAAGTGCGTGGGGCTGGCTGCGGCCAACGACTGGTTGACCGTGTTGTCGAGGTCCAGTTCGAACTTGTTGCTGCCGTAATTGATGCTGGCATCCCAGCGCCAGCCGGCCGCCTCGCCGCGCAAGCCGGTGACGATGGACTGGTCCGTCAGGGTGCTGTTTTGCAATGGCAAGAAGCCTTCCGGGAAGAGCGGTGTCCGCTGGACGAACAGTTTCGAATTATTCGGGTCCGTGATCAGCGCCGTGCGCCAGGTGGCGGCGGCCGACGTATCACGCTTGCCATAGTTGCCGAAGGCATACCAGTCCACATTGTCATTGATATGGTATTCGCTGTTGAGGAAAATCGTCGCCGGCTTGCTTTCCGGGTCGCCGTAGCGCTGGTTGACCTTGCCGTAGCGCGGTTCCAGCGGATTGCGGAAATCGGCGCCGGCGCGGTTGGTCGGGTCGCGTTCGGCCACTTCGGCCGAGACACGTACCCAGCCGTCGTCGCCCAGGGCGAAGCCGGCCGAACCTTTGATGGATTTTTGCTTGCCGTCGCGTTCCTGCGTCTGGCCATAGCCCACTTCGATATCGCCGCCGGCCGCGCCTTTTTTTAGGATGATGTTGATCACGCCGGCAATCGCGTCGGAACCGTACTGGGCCGCCGCGCCATCGCGCAGCACTTCCACGTGGTCGATGGCGGCCAGCGGAATGGCGTTCAAGTCAACGGGCGCCGAGCCGCGGCCCAGGGAACCGTTGACGTTGACCACGGCGGACGTATAACGGCGCTTGCCGTTTACCAGCACCAGGGTCTGGTCGGGTGACAGGCCGCGCAGCTGGGCCGGACGCACGGCGTCGCTGGCGTCGGCGCCTGTGGCGCGGGCAAAGTTCAGCGATGGCAGCAGGCGCGCCAGTACGGTAGCCAGTTCGCCCGAACCCGTGCTTTGCAGGTCGCGCGAGGTGAGGATGTCGATCGGCGATTCGGAATCGATGGTGCGGCGGTTCTTGGCGAAGGTACCGGTGACCACCACGGATTGCAATTCCCCTTCTGCCGGCAGCTCTTGCTGCGCTTGCACATGCATTGGCAGGCTGAAGCAGGCGATCAGGCTGGCGGCGAGGACGGTTTTCACGGGGAGGGCGGGAAGCTGGGAGCGGGCGGTGCTTGAACTCATCGACAATATCTCTTCGGTTAGTGGTTGCGCGGACCATGGCGGTCCGATGACGAAATCAGCTTAGCAGCGGGTGAACGGCGTGCTTACGAATTGTTCTGTCTATCGATATGCAATAAATATCTGATACTCGTCAAAATGGCGCGAGTAGTGCATATGGCCTTGTCTCCAGCATACGACCGGGCATGGCAAGGCTGCAATGCTGCACCGCAGTAAATTGTTGGCTGTTGTATAAATACGACTATATGTCATGCGCGTGGGGTGTCTGGCATGAAGAACACGTTCTTTCTGCCCATGGCTGTCCGAAGAAATAGTCAGACTCTGATTGTGCGAGCACAGCTCTCGAATTCAAAAAATGCTTGACCTTCCAAGTGTGTCACCTCGGATAACGACTATGGGATCTGCTTCAGATCAACGAAACCAAGTCGACTCCAGTCGCGAAAGGCACAATGATGAAAGTCAAACCAATAACCCTGATCACTGCGGTGCTAGGCGCAGCATTCACCATCAGCGGATGCAAGCAGACGGCATCCTCTCCCGCAGCCGCAAAGCCGCCCAGCGTTCCCGTGGCAGAAGTGATCGTTCGTCCGGCAACACCGTATGTCGAGTTCAACGGTTCGCTGACTGCGGTCAAGCGGGTTGAACTGCGCCCGCAGGTGGCCGGCTACATTCAGGCCGTGAGCGTGCCTGAAGGACGCTTTGTCGAGAAGGGCCGCAGGCTCTTTGACATCGATCCACGCGTGTTCCAGGCCGCGCTGCATGCCGCGACAGCGCGCTTGAGCGAGGCTGAAGCGGCATCGATGCTGGCCCAGGCGGAGTATGCGCGAGCCGAACAGCTGTTCGCCAAGAAGATCGTCGCGCGTGATCGTCTCGACATGGCAACGGCTGCGCTACATGCCGGCAAGGCACAGGTCGATGCCGCAAAAGCTGCGCGAGATACTGCGCAATTGGATCTGAGTTTCACGCGCGTCACGGCGCCGATCAGTGGACGTGTCGGGCAAGTCCTCGTCACCGAGGGCAATTACGTCACCAGTGGCGTGACGCCCCTGACGACGATCGTGTCCATCGATCCCCTGCATGTCTATTTCGATGTCGACGAACGCACCTATTTGCGCTCGCTTGCAGCCGGCCGAGCCAAAGCTACCCCGCATGGGGCGCAGGCGGCCAAGGTCATGGTGGCACTGGCCACCGACAAGACCTATTCGCGACCCGGCCGTGTCGATTTCCTTGCCAACGCTGCTGATCGCGGGACGGGGACGGTGCGGGTTCGCGCTGTGGTCGACAACCCCGATGGAAAACTGACGCCGGGCCTGTTTGCCAAGGTCAGGCTGGAGACGGGAGCGCCACAAGCCAGGGTGCTGGTTTCCGATCACTCGATAGGCACGGATCAGGGGCGCCGCTATGTGCTCGTGGTCGGCAAAGACGACAAGACGCAATACCGGCCCGTCGAGCTTGGCCCCGTTGTCGACGGTTTGCGCGTGATCGAGCAAGGGCTGCAGCCCGGTGAGCGCATCGTCGTCAAAGGGCTGGTACGCCCGGGCATGCAAGTGACGCCACAGTCAGCCGCGATTGACGGTACGGCCATTGCAGTGCCGAAAACCTCGGGAGGCGCGTAATGTCTTTCCCACGTTTCTTCATCGATCGCCCGATCTTTGCCATCGTCCTTTCGGTGCTGATGGTGCTCGCCGGTATCGTGGCTTTCTTTCAGATGCCGCTCAGCGAGTATCCGGCGGTGACGCCGCCGACCGTGCAGGTGACCGCCTCCTATCCTGGTGCCAATCCCAAGGTGATCGCCGAAACGGTGGCAGCGCCGCTCGAGCAGGCCATTACCGGGGTCGAGGGCATGCTGTACATGTCGTCGCAATCGGCAACCGATGGCCGCATGATCCTGACCGCCACCTTCGCGCAGGGAACGAATGCCGACATGGCACAGATCCAGGTGCAGAACCGGGTTTCGCGCGCGCTGCCGCGTTTGCCTGAAGAAGTGCAGCGCCAGGGCGTCGTCACACAGAAAACCTCGCCGGACATTCTGATGGTGGTTCACCTGCTGTCGCCCGACAAACGCTACGATCCCCTGTACATATCGAATTACGCCTACCTCCAGGTGCGCGACGAGTTGTCCCGCATCCCCGGGGTCAGCGACGTCCTGGTCTGGGGCGCGGGCGAATACAGCATGCGGCTCTGGCTCGATCCAAACCTTATCGCCGCACGTGGCTTGACGGCCGGCGACGTGATTGCCGCGGTACGTGAACAGAACGTGCAGGTGGCAGCCGGCTCCGTCGGCCAGTCTCCCGATTCCAGTGCCGCGTTCCAGGTGACGGTCAACACGCTCGGACGATTGACCGACGAGGAACAGTTCGGCGACATCATCATTCGCACAGGTGCCGAAGGCCAGGTGACGCGCCTGCGCGATGTCGCCCGTATCGAGATGGGGGCCGACGCCTATGCGCTGCGCAGCCTGCTTGACGGTGAGCCGGCCGTCGCCTTGCAAATCATTCAGAGTCCGGGTGCCAACGCGCTCGACGTTTCGCAGGCGGTGCGGGAAACCATGCAGCGGCTGGAAGACAATTTCCCGGCGGGACTGAGCTCGCGCATCGCCTATGACCCGACGGTCTTTGTGCGTGCCTCGCTGGAGTCGGTGGCAACCACCTTGCTCGAGGCGATCATTCTCGTCGTCATCGTGGTGGTGCTGTTCCTGCGCAACTGGCGCGCCTCGCTGATCCCCCTCATGGCGGTGCCGGTATCGCTGATCGGCACCTTCGCCGTCATGCATCTGATGGGCTTCTCGCTCAATACCTTGTCCCTGTTTGGCCTGGTGCTGTCGATCGGCATCGTCGTCGACGACGCGATCGTGGTGGTCGAGAACGTTGAACGTCACATCGAAAATGGCGAAGAGCCCAAGCAAGCGGCAAGGCGCGCCATGGACGAGGTCACGGGCCCCATCATCGCGATCACCTCGGTGCTCGCCGCCGTGTTCATTCCGACCGCCTTCCTGAGCGGCTTGCAGGGCGAGTTCTACCGCCAGTTCGCGCTGACGATCGCCATCTCGACCATCCTGTCGGCAGTCAATTCGCTCACGCTCAGCCCGGCGCTTGCCGGCCTCCTGCTCAAGCCACGCAAGGCCGAGGCCGAGGCCGTGCATGACCCGCGCAGCCTGCGTGGCCGTGCCGAGCGCCTGTTGCAGATGCTGGGCCGGCCGTTCCAGCGCGCGCCGGATGCCTATGGCAACAGCGTGCGCAAGGTCGTCGGGGTCAGCAGCGTGGCGCTGCTGGTGTACGGCGGCCTGCTGGCGCTGACCTTCTTCGGCTTCAAGGCCGTGCCGCCGGGCTTCGTGCCGATGCAGGATAAATATTATCTTGTTGCGATCGCTCAGCTGCCGAATTCGTCATCGCTGGAGCGTACCGAGGCGGTCTCCAAGCAGATGTCCAGGATCGCGCTGGATGAACCTGGCGTTGAAAGCGTCGTTGCCTTCCCTGGCTTGTCGATCAACGGCTTCGTCAACGTGCCGAACGCCGCGGTCATGTTCGTCATGCTCGACCCGTTCAAGGATCGCACGACCGCCGATCTCACCGCGAGCGCGATCGCCGGGCGCCTGCAGGCGAAATTTGCCGGCATTCCCGACGGCTTCCTCGGGGTGTTCCCGCCGCCGCCCGTGCCCGGCCTTGGCGCGACCGGTGGCTTCAAGATGCTGGTCGAGGATCGCGGCAGCGCCGGACTCGATGCCCTGGTCCAGCAGACCCATATCCTGATGACCAAAGCCACCGAGTCGGGACAGGTGGCCGGACTCATGACCAGCATGGACGTCAATGCCCCGCAGCTCGACGTCGCCATCGATCGCACCCAGGTCAAGAGCCAGGGGGTGAGTTTGGCCGACGTGTTCGAGTCGCTGCAGATCTATCTCGGTTCCCTGTATGTCAACGACTTCAACCGCTTCGGCCGGACCTACAAGGTGACGGCCCAGGCCGATGCGGAGCACCGCATGCAGGCCGAGGCCATCGGCCGCTTGCAGGTGCGCAATGCGGCCGGCGACATGCTGCCTTTGTCGTCGTTTGTCACCGTCACGCCCAGTTCCGGTCCGGACCGCGTGGTTCACTACAATGGCTATCCCTCGGCCGATATTTCGGGTGGCGCAATGGCCGGTGTCAGTTCGGGGCAGGCGGTTGCTGTCATGGAACGCCTGGCGAAGGAGGTGCTGCCTGAAGGCATGAGTATTGAATGGACCGACCTCACCTACCAGCAAAAGCTGGCAGGCGATTCGGCACTGTTCATTTTCCCGCTGTGCGTGCTGCTCGCCTATCTCATCCTGGCCGCGCAGTACAACAGCTGGCTGCTGCCCTTGGCGGTCCTGCTGATCGTGCCGATGTGTCTGCTGAGCGCGATCATCGGCGTGTGGCTGGTGGGCGGCGACAACAACATCTTTGTGCAGATCGGGCTCATTGTGCTCGTCGGCCTGGCGGCCAAGAACGCCATCCTCATTGTCGAGTTCGCACGTAGCCTGGAAATGGAAGGAGCGAGCCCGCTCGATGCGGTCATCGAGGCTTGCCGGCTGCGGCTGCGGCCCATCCTGATGACCTCGCTCGCCTTCATCGCTGGCGTCGTGCCGCTGGTGTTCGCCAGTGGCGCCGGCTCCGAGATGCGCCATGCCATGGGCATCGCGGTCTTCGCCGGCATGCTCGGCGTGACACTGTTCGGATTATTCCTCACGCCCGTGTTTTATGTGCTGATGCGCACCCTGGCGGCCCGCTTCGAGCGCCGCACGCCAACGACCAAGACCAGCATGGACAGGAGCACGTCATGAACCGCCCGTATCACACAGTTGTAGTGTCGCTCAGTGCGCTGATCGTGCTGGCCGGATGCGCGGTCGGCCCCGATTACTCGCCGCCCTTGCCGCCGTCGCTGCCATCGTCGCAGTTCTCCGGCGGAGCCGGCCAGACGGACGCCGCGCTTGTCCCGGGTGCGGTCGAGGTGGAGTGGTGGCGCACCTTCGACGACCCAGCGCTGGTCACCCTGATCCAGCGGGCGCTGGCGGCAAACCATGACGTCGGCATCGCTGCCGTTCGGCTCGCAGAGGCAAAAGCCATGCTGCGCGAAGACAGGCAGGGCTTCCTGCCGCAAGGCGGAGCCGCGCTTGCTTACGAGAAGCGTCGCTTGAGCAAGATCGAGACGCTACCCGGCCAGCCGCGTCAGAGCGAGACTTATCGCGGCACCGTCGACGCTGCCTGGGAAATCGACCTGTTTGGCCGCGTGCGGCGCTCCGTGGAGGCGGGGCGGGCGCTGGCGGGCTCACGCGAAGCGTTGCTGCGCGGCGTGCAGGCGGGCGTTGCCGCCGCAGTGGCGGGCACTTGGTTCGAGCTGGGCGGCATCGAAGCCGAACTCGCTGTTGTCGCCAGTATCCGGCAAAGCCAGCGCGACAGCCTGTCGCTGGTCGAGCGCCTGATGAGCGTGGGCTCTGCCAGTGAACTTGACCGGCTTCGTGCCGAAGCCTTGCTGCGCACAGTGGAGGTAGCCATGCCCGAGCTGGAACGCCGCCGCGCGGCTTCCGTCAACGCGCTGGCCATCCTCCTGGGTGAAGTCCCGCAGACGTTCAGCCTTCCCGCTGCCATGCCTGTGCATGAAGCGCTGTCAGTGCGGACGATTGCCGTGGGCGATCCCGCCACGCTCCTCGCACGGCGCGCCGATATTGCGGCGGCAGAAAGAAACCTTGCTGCGGCGACCGCCCGCATCGGGGTGGAGACGGCCGGTCTCTACCCCGAGATCCAGGTGCTCGGTTCCATCGGGCTCGTTGCGGGCAGTCTTGATACCATGGGTGACGCTGGAATGCAGTCCAGCTTTCTCGGCCCGGTGATGCGTTGGAATCTGCTCGACAGGGGGCGCGTGCGCGCCCGGATCGCCGCCAGCGAGGCACGTGCCCAGGCGGCCCTGCTCGCGTACGACCAGACCGTGTTGCGCGCACTACAGGAAACAGATGATGCCTTCAAAGCCTATGGCAGCGCCGGTAGCACGCTTGGACTGCGGCTGCTTGAGTCGGCGGCAAATCGCGCGGCGGCGCATCTTGCCAGGCTGCGGTTTTCAGAGGGTGAAGGCCTCTACCTGGATGTGCTCGAAGCGCAACGCGCCGACTTTGCCAGCCAGCGTGCGCTGGCGGTCGCGCGCACCAACCAGCGGCTTGCCGTTGTCAGCATCTACAAGGCACTGGGTGGCGGCTGGGAGGTTTGTGCGCAGGCAAATGACGACTGCGGCGGCGCCAAGGCCCTTCCTCGATCACGCTCCGTGAAACAACTCAGCGACCGGAATTGACCTTCCTGTGCGCGAGCAGCATCCCGGGCCGATCCTGTGTATGGCGGGCCGCCCGGGCCTGGCGCCTTATCTCTTGACCATCCCAGCGTTGTAGGTGAAACACTGCATATCAAGTCAGCGACGAGAGGTGCCGGTGGGCTGACGTCCTCAAGTCACTGGAAGCTTCTGTCCGCCGAAGCTCATCGTGTGCCGTGCAGCGCGCGCGCGCAATCCTTGATCAAGGCGGGACCGGCGTAAATCAGGCCGCTGTACAGCTGCACCAGTTGCGCGCCCGCCTCGAACTTGGCCACGGCGTCCTTGCCCTGCATGATGCCGCCCACACCGATGATGGGCAAGGCGTCGCCCAGTTCCGCCTTCAGCAAGCGGATGACATTGTTCGACAGTTCGAACACGGGCGCGCCCGACAGGCCGCCCGCTTCCGCGCCGTGCGGCATGCCTTCGACGGCGCTGCGCGACAGGGTCGTGTTGGTGGCGATGACGCCGTCGATGCGGTGGCGCGTGAGCGACTCGGCGATGCTTTTCACCTGTTCAGCATCCATGTCCGGCGCGATTTTCAGGGCCAGCGGCACGTAGCGCTTGTGCTTGTCCGCCAGGCGCGCCTGCGCCTCCTTCAGTTGCGACAGCAGGGCGTCGAGTTCCGACGCACCCTGCAACTGGCGCAAATTCTTCGTGTTCGGCGACGAGATGTTCACCGTCACATAGCTGGCGTAGGGGTAGACTTTTTCCAGGCACAGCAGGTAGTCGTCGGCCGCCCGTTCGATGGGCGTGTCGGCGTTCTTGCCGATGTTCAGGCCCAGCACGCCGGCGCGGTTCTGGTAAAACTTTGACGCCTGCACGTTGGCCACGAAGGCGTCCACGCCGCCATTGTTAAAACCCATGCGGTTGATGATGCCCTGCGCCTGCGGCAGGCGGAACATGCGCGGTTTCGGATTGCCCGCCTGCGCGCGCGGCGTGACGGTGCCCACTTCGATGGAGCCAAAACCCAGGTCGGCCAGCGCGTCGATGTAGGCGCCATCCTTGTCCAGGCCCGCGGCCAGGCCCACGGGATTGGGGAAGGTAATGCCCATCACCGTGCGCGGGTCCGCCGCCGGTTTGCCGGCCAGCTTGGTCAGGCACAGCGCGCTGGCGCGTTTCAGGGCGGGCAGGGTCAGATGGTGGGCCGCTTCGGCATCCATCGAAAACAGCAGCGGGCGGGCGAGGGAGTACAGGAATTTTTCAGACATGGGGCGCTTTGAGTAGGTGTGCGGGCTACCGGGAAGGACTGGCGGCGCGCGAAATAAGTGGCGTATTTTACCGTGTTCCGCGCGGCTGCCGGGTGTATAGTTCTCTTTGGTCAAATGCAACATTGATTCCTTGTTAATTCGCATTCGGCCGCGGACTTTCCTGTTTTTTCTCTGTTCTGTTTACTTCATAAGCGAGACATCGATTGAAAAAGACACGCATCTTGACGGCCATCGCGGCCGCCAGCGCACTGCTGCTGAGCCACCCGGCCCTGGCCCTGCCCAATACGCAAGACACCCGCATGCTGAGCGAACCGGCCGTCTCCAGCCGCCATATCGCCTTCATCTATGCGGGCGACCTGTGGCTGTCGAACCTCGATGGCGGCGGCGCGCGGCGCCTCACGTCCGACCTGGGCGACAAGTCCAACCCTGTGTTCTCGCCCGACGGCAGCCTGATCGCGTATAGCGCGAACATCGACGGCAATGTCGACGTGTATGTGATCGCGGCGGCGGGCGGCGTGCCGCGCCGCTTGACCTTCCACCCGGGCGCGGACCTGGCGCAGTCGTTCACGCCCGATGGCCAGGCCGTGATGTTCACCTCGCCCCGCGCCGCCTTCAACAACCGCTTCCAGAAGCTGTTCACGGTGCCGGTGGCGGGCGGCGTGGAAACCCAGCTGGAGATCCCCAACGCGTCGCGCGCCGCGTATTCGCCGGACGGCAAGCGCATCGCCTACAACCCGCTGATGCCGGCCTTCAAGCAGTGGAAGCGCTACCGGGGCGGCACCAATTCCTGGCTGTGGTTATTCTCCTCGGCCGATAAATCCATCGAAAAAATCCCCCAGCCGACCACGCGCTCGAACGACGTCGATCCCATGTGGCTGGGCGACACCGTGTACTTCCGCTCGGACCGCAACGGCGAATTCAACCTGTTCGCGTATGACGTCAAGACCAAAGCCGTGCGCCAGCTGACGCAGCACACGGATTTCCCCGTGCTGAACGCTTCGGCGGCGAATGGCACCATCGTCTACGAGCAGGCGGGCTACCTGCACGCGTTTGACATCGCCAGCGGCCAGGCGCACAAACTCGCCATTGGCGTAGCCAGCGACCTGGGGCAGACGCGCCCGCGCTGGGTGAAGAACGCGAAATACATCCGCGACGCGTCGATTTCGCCGTCGGGTGCGCGCATCGCCTTTGAATACCGGGGCGAGATCATCACCATCCCCGCCGACAAGGGCGACGTGCGCAACCTGACGCAGACGGCCGGCGCCCACGAGCGCACGCCCATCTGGTCGCCCGATGGCCGCTCGGTTGCGTATTTTTCGGACGAGTCGGGAGAATATGAACTGCATGTGCGCGCGCAGGACGGCAAGGGCGCCGTGAAAAAGCTCAAGCTGAATGGCAGCGGCTTCTATGACAACGCCGTCTGGTCGCCCGACAGCAAGAAGATCGCGTTTGCCGACAATGGCTGGAGCATGTATGTGATCGACGTCGGCACGGGCAAGGTGCAGAAGGTCGCCACGGAGCCGATGTATGGCGTCGACAAGAGCATGCGCGCCTCGTGGGCGCCCGATTCGCGCTGGCTGGCCTACACGCTCAATTCGCCCACCTACACGCGCAGCGCGTATATCTATTCCGTGGAGCAGAACAAGTCGATGCCGGTGACCGATGGCCTGTCCGACGTGGCCCAGCCCGTGTTCGACAAGAGCGGCAAATATCTGTACTTCTTCGCGTCGACCAACGCAGGCCCCAGCAATAACTGGTTCTCGCAGCAGAACGAAGACAACCTGGTGACGCGCACCGTGTGGATGGCCGTGCTGCGGCGCGACTTGCCGTCGCCGCTGATCAAGGAAAGCGACGAGGAAAAGGCCGCCAGCGCGGAGAGCAAGAAAGACACGGCCAAGGCGGAAGCCGAGCCGAAGAGCGAAGCGAAGGTCGATCCGAAGACGGGCCGCGACGATCCGAAAGTGGTGGTGGCGCCCGTGGCGCCGATTACCATCGATTTCGACGGCATCGCCACGCGCATCGTCGACCTGCCGCTGCCGGCCGCGCAATTCTCCAGCCTGACGGCTGGCGCTGCGGGGCAGATCTTCCTGCTGCGCGAAAGCGATGGCAAGAAGGCCGTGCAGCGCTTTGACTTGAAGGAGCGCAAGGCGGAAACCGTGGTGATGGAGGCGGACGACTTCGAGGTGTCGGCCGATGGCAAGAAGCTGCTGTACCGGCAGAAGGACAACTGGGCCATGGGCTCCGCCACGGGCAAGCTGCTGGCGCCGGGCGAGGGCAAGATCAAGGTCGACGCCATCGAAGTGAAAGCCGATCCGCGTGCCGAGTGGACGCAGATTTTCAATGAAGTGTGGCGCATCAACCGCGATTATTTCTATGATCCGGGCATGCATGGCGTGGACTGGAAGGCCATGCGCGGCAAGTACGCCGTGTTCCTGCCCGAGCTATCCAGCCGCGCGGACCTGAACCGCCTGATTCAATGGATGTGCAGCGAACTGGCCGTGGGCCACCACCGCGGCGGCGGCGGCGACGATTTTATCGAGGCGAAGAAAGTGCCGGGCGGCTTGCTGGGCGCCGATTACGAAGTGCGCGACGGGCATTACCGCTTCAAGAAGGTGTATGGCGGCTTGAACTGGAATCCGGCCCTGCGCGCGCCGCTGACGGAGCCGGGCCTGAACGTCAAGGCGGGCGAATACCTGCTGGCCGTCGACAGCCGTCCTTTGACGCCGCCGACGAATATCTACAGCGCCTTCGAGAACACGGCCGGCAAGGCCATCGACCTGACCGTGGGGCCATCGGCCGACGGCAAGGGCGCGCGCACGATCACCGTGGTGCCCGTGCCGACCGAGGATGCCCTGCGCAACCGCGACTGGATCGAGGGCAATATGCGCAAGGTCAATGCGGCCACCAATGGCAAGGTGGCGTACGTGTACGTGCCCAATACGGCGGGCCTGGGTCACACTTACTTCAAGCGCTATTTCTTCCCGCAGGCGGACAAGCAGGCCATCATCGTCGACGAGCGTTTCAATGGCGGCGGCAGCGTGGCCGATTACTACATCGAGATCCTGCAGAAGAAGGAAATCGCCTGGTGGACCATGCGCTATGGCGCCGACATGAAGACGCCGTCCGCCTCGATCCAGGGGCCGCGCGCCATGCTGATCGACGAGACGGCCGGCTCGGGCGGCGACCTGTTGCCGTGGATGTTCCGCAAAAACAACATGGGTCCGCTGATCGGCAAGGCGACGTGGGGCGGCCTGGTGGGCATCCTCGGCTTTCCCGTGCTGATGGATGGTGGCACCATCACGGCGCCGAACCTGGCGTTCTGGACGCGCGAAAACGGCTGGGGCGTGGAAAACGAAGGCGTGCCGCCCGATATCGAAGTCGAGCAAACGCCGGCCGACGTCATCGCCGGCCGCGATCCGCAGCTGGAAAAAGCGATCGAGGTGATCCAGGGCGAACTGGCGAAGAACCCGCCCGTGCGGCCGGCACGTCCGGCGTTTCCGGACAAGAGCAAGTAGGTCGGGTTAGGCGCGAAGCGCCGTAATCCGACTTGTATCGCCAACCCGCCAACAATGTGTCGGATTACGCGCCTTGCGCTAATCCGACCTACCTTGCACTGTTCGATTCACCCGGTAGGTCGGATTAGCGAAGCGTAATCCGACACCATTGTTTGACCCCGGTTTTACAGGATCACCCACTGCCCCTTGATGCGCGCTTCCAGCGGCTTGAAGTTGGTTTTATACGCCATCTTCGGGCTTTGTTCTATCCAGTAGCCCAGGTAGATGTAGGGCAGGCCCAGTTCACGCGCCTGGGCGATTTGCCACAGCACGTTGTAGGTGCCGTACGAGGCGCCAGGCACGTCGGGATCGAAAAACGTGTAGACGGACGACAGGCCATCGGCCAGCACGTCGATGATGCTGACCATGCGCAGGATGCCGTCGGCATCGCGAAATTCCACCAGGCGCGTGTTGACCCGGCTTTGCAGCAAAAATTGCGCGTACTGGTCGCGGCTGTCCTGGTCCATGCCGCCGCCCGCGTGGCGTGTGCTCTGGTAGCGCAGATACAGCTCGTAATGCTCGTCGAGGAAGGAAAGGGTGGCCACGCCCGCCTGCAGGTCGGCGTGCCGGCTCCAGGCGCGGCGCTGGTTGCGGTTGGGCGTGAACGATTGCGCCACCACGCGCACGGGGATGCAGGCCTGGCAGCCGTCGCAATACGGCCGGTAGGTGAAGATGCCGCTGCGGCGAAAGCCGTTGCGCACCAGTTCCGAATACACGTCGCTGTTGATCAGGTGCGAAGGCGTGGCCACCTGCGAGCGGGCCTGGCGGTCGTCCAGGTAGCTGCACGGGTAGGGCGCCGTCGTGTAGAACTGCAGGGTGGCAAACGGTAGTTCGTTCAGGTGCGTCATGCTGATCCTGTCTGGTCTGGCCGCAGCAATGGATGTCTGTGTGAAGCTATCATAGCTTTTTTACGCCGCTGGCGCAGCATGCCAATCGGTGATTTGCGCAGCTTCAATGGCGACGCGTACATGGGCCAGGAAGCGTGCGCGCGAAATGGGCGCCGCGCCCAGCGAGGCCAGGTGTTTTGTTTCTTGCTGGCAGTCAATCATGGTCACGCCGCGCGCCTGCAAAAAGCGCACCAGCTGCGCCAGCGCGATCTTCGAACCATCCGAGACGCGCGCAAACATCGATTCGCCATAGAACATGCGCCCGATCGACACGCCATACGCGCCGCCCACCAGTTCCCCGTCCAGCCACAGTTCCGAAGAGTGCGCGTAGCCCAGCTTGTGCAAGCCCGTGTAGCCGGCGATGATCTCGTCGGAAATCCAGGTGCCCGGGCCATCCTTGCGCGGTGCCGCGCAGGCGCGCATGACGGCGTCGAAATCGCCGTCGAAGCGCAGCTGCCAGCGCCCGTCCGTGGAGGCGCTGCGCTCGACCTTGCGGATGGCCTTGGCCAGGCTGTCGGAGACTTTGAAGTTCTCCGTCATCAGCACCATGCGCGGATCGGTGCTCCACCAGAGTATGGGCTGGCCCTCGGAAAACCAGGGGAAGATGCCGTGCCGGTAGGCGTCGAGCAGGCGCGCGGGCGACAGGTCGGCGCCGGCCGCGAGCAGGCCGGGCGCTTCATCGGTGAGGGCGCGCGAAACGTCGGGAAAGGGGGTGTGGATATCGAGCCAGGGAATCATGCCATCGCAATGGTAATGGGGTGGATGGGCTTACTCGGCATCCGGGCGCGCCATCGGGCGCGTGATGTCGCCCGTATGGAAACCATAGCTGCCGCCTTCGCGGATTTTCACGCGGTCTGCAAAGAACAGTTCCAGGGTGGCGCGGATGGTGGGGAAGGCCAGGTCATCCCAGGGAATCTGCGCTTCCGTAAACAGCTGTACCTCCAGGCTTTCGATGCCCGGTGCGAAATCGAGGTCGCGCAAACGCGCCAGGTAGAACAGGTGCACCTGGTGCACGCGCTGCACGTTGAGCAGTGAAAACAGGGGCCCCAGCTCGATATTGGCGCCTGCTTCCTCCACCGTTTCGCGCTCGGCCGCGTCGGACGTGGTTTCATCGTTTTCCATGAAGCCGGCCGGCAGGGTCCAGTAACCGAGGCGCGGCTCGATGGCGCGTTTGCACAGCAAGACCTGCAACTGGCCATCCTCTTCCCAGACGGGAATGGAGCCGACCACCATTTTCGGGTTCTGGTAATGGATGGCGTCGCAGTTGGTGCAGACATAGCGCGGACGGTTGTCGCCTTCCGGGATGGACAGGCTGACAGGATGGGCGCATTCGGAGCAGAATTTCATGGGCAGGCTTGGAGTAGGGATGGCATCGGGTAAGTCGATAGTGTAACGCTTACTGTACACCGATTGCGTGCGGCGTGGCGTGACAGGCGGACGGCATGCCAAGCGGCAATTGGCCGACCTATTTAATTAAATGGCTCTATTGCAGTCTAAGTTGAGATAGTTATTGCCTAAGCCACCCGTTTGCCCTTATAATTCGAGTGCGGGGTGGAGCAGTCTGGCAGCTCGTCGGGCTCATAACCCGAAGGTCACAGGTTCAAATCCTGTCCCCGCAACCAATACCGGAAAGCCGCTGACTCTTGCAAAAGATCAGCGGCTTTTTCCATTGCTGGCCAGCGGCAAGCTCCGGCAGACGGGGCAGGAATGAGATTGTCAATTCTTGCCCTTTACGCGGCGCAACAATCTGGTATATAATTCGAGTGCGGGGTGGAGCAGTCTGGCAGCTCGTCGGGCTCATAACCCGAAGGTCACAGGTTCAAATCCTGTCCCCGCAACCATTTCGAAGCCGCTGGTTCCTCGCAAGAGGGCCAGCGGTTTTTTCGTTTACGGGGCGATTTCTTCTTCCAGCTGGCGCGCATACACGACCAGCCGCAAGTGGCGGTCTGCATCGATGGTCAGCGAGGTGTGCTCATACGCGACCTGCTCGCCGTCGATTGTCAGGCGGCGCACGCCGTCGCAGGGCGCATGCACGTCGTGGCGGCGCCACCACTGCTTGAATTCAGGCGAGACCTTTTCCAGTTCCTCCACCAGCGCGTGGATATCGGCTTCCTGCGTGGCGCGCGCGTAGTCGCGGCGAAAGCTCGACAGCATCAGCGGCGCCTGCTCTTCCCAGCCGGCGAAGCGTGAGCGCAGCAGCGGATCGGTAAACAGCAGCCACAGCAGATTGCGCCGCGAGGCGGCATGCGCGCCGAAGCCAAACAGGGCGTCCGCGCCCGCATTGAACGCCAGCACGTCCCAGCGCAGGTTGAGCACATAGGCCGGATGCGCCAGCTCGTGCATCAGGCGGCGCACCAGCGGCGGCACCACGCAATACGTCTTGCCCTCTTCGGCCGGTGGACGCGCATGCGCCAGCAGGAACAGGTGGCGGCGCTCGCCCCCGTCCAGTTTCAGCACTTCGGCCAGTTTGTCGAGGAAGACGCTGGAGACGCCGATCTCGCGCCCCTGCTCCAGCCAGGTGTACCAGGTCAGCCCCACGCCGGCCAGCGCCGCCACCTCTTCGCGGCGCAAGCCCGGCGTCCTGCGCCGCCCGCCGCCGGGCAAGCCCACGTCTTCGGGCGACAGCCGCGCGCGCCGCGCCTGCAGGTAGGCGGCCAGTTCGTGGCGGGTGCGGGCCAATGTGCGCATGGTGATGCCTTTCCTGTCAACCTGTTGCTATCAGTAATAGCATAAACAGTTAAATTGTAATTGTTTATATTGTATTCCAGAATGCCCGTTTTCTTCCCGAAAGCTGGCCCATGTCTGACTCTTCTTCCTCCCGTGCCGTTCTTCCCCTCACCGTCTACCTGATCGCCGTGGGCGCGTTCGCGCTGGGCATGGCCTCGTATGTGACGGCGGGTTTGATGCCGCTGATCGCCAGTGCATTTTCCATCTCGCTGGCCATGGCCGCGCAACTGGTGACGGCATTTACCCTGGCCTATGGCCTCGGCTCGCCGCTGGTCGTGGCCTTGCTGCCGGCGCGCGCGCAACGCACGGGCCTGTTGCTCGCCCTGGCCGTGTTCGTGCTGGCGAACGGGGCCAGCGCGCTGGCGCCCGGATTTGCCAGTTTGCTGGCTTGGCGGGCCATTGCTGGCATCGGGGCCGGTGTCTATCTGGCGCTGGGTATCGCGGCGGCGGCGGGCGTGTCGGCGCCGCAGCAGCGGGGCAAGGCCATCGGCGTGATCATGGGCGGCATGGCGGGCGGCACGGTGCTGGGCGTGCCAGTGAGCCTGTTGCTGGCGCAGCAGCTGGGCTGGACGGCGGCCCTGTGGCTGGTCGCCGTCCTCGGTGCGCTGGCGCTGGCGGGCTTGCTGTGGCAGCTGCCTGCGCTGCCGGTGGCGCAGGCCATTTCGCTGCGCCGCAAGCTGGCCTTGCTGGCCGATGGGCGGGTGCTGCTCATTCTGCTGGTGTCCTTGCTGGCGGCCGTCGCCAGCCTGGGCATGTACACGTTTATTGTGCCGCTGCTGGCGTGGTCCGCGCACGGCGCAGCGGTTTCCAGTACGCCGTTCCTGTGGGCGTGGGGCGTGGGCGGCATCGCGGGCAGCGTGCTGGTGGGGCCATGGGCGGACAAGTTGGCGGCGCCGAAGCTGACCTGCTTCATCTTGCTGCTGCTGGCGCTGGCCCTGTGCGCGCTGCCGTTGGCGGCCGGCTGGTCGGCCTGGCTGATGCTGGCGCCGATTGCGTTGTGGGGAGCGGCTGGCTGGGCCCTGCAAGTGCCGCAGAACCAGCAGTTGCTGGCCGTGCGCGCGCAGCAGGGCGACGGCAACCTGGCCATCGCCCTCAATGAATCGGCGCTGTACCTCGGCAGCGCCATCGGCGCCGCCACGGGCGGGTTGCTGCTCCTGCTCAACTGGCCCATGTGGCTGCTGGCGGCCGGCGCCGCCTTGGTCGCCATCGCAGCGTTGCTGCTGCAGTTGCCTGCCGCGCGGCGGACTTAAGCCTTTTTCGCCAGCTGCATGCCCACGGGCAGGGCGCGGATGCGCTTGCCCGTGGCGGCGAAGATGGCGTTGCACAGGGCCGGCGCGATGGGCGGCGTGGCCGGCTCGCCCACGCCGCCCAGCTCCATGTCCAGTGTGCCCGGCACCAGGTGCGTGTGGATCACGCGCGGCGCGTCGGCGGCGCGCAGTACGGCGTAGTCGTGGAAATTGCTTTGCTCGACCCGGCCATTCTTGAAACTGATCTCGCCGCTCATGGCCAGGGACAGGCCCATGATGCAAGCGCCTTCGATCTGCGAACGCACGCGGTCCGGGTTGATCTGCGGTCCGCAATCCATGGCGATATCGACCCTGGGCACGATGACTTCACCGGCCGCGTTGATCTCCACCTCTATCACGGCCGCCACATAGGTGACAAAGCTGTAGGACACGGCCAGGCCCAGTCCCCGGCCCTTGGGCAGCTTGCGGCCCCAGCCCGCCTTGGCTGTCGCCAGCTCGATCACGTGGCGCATGCGGCCTATGTCGACCGGATACTTCGCCGGGTCTTCGCCATAGTTCCAGCCATCGGATAGGTCGGCCGGGTTGATCTTGCGTGCCGGCCCGAGTAAATCCAGCAGGTAGTCGCGATGATCTTTTTTCGCCGCATGCGCCAGTTCGGCCGTGAACGACTGGATGGCAAATGCGTGCGGGATGTTCGAGACGGAACGGAACCAGCCGATGCGCGTATGGGCCGGCACTTCCGGCACTTCGACGCGGATGTTCGCAATCGCATACGGCACATTGATGGCCGACATGCCCAGCTCGAACGGCGCCTGCCTGTTCGCGCCGGCGGCAAAGGTCGAGGTGATGGTGGGCGCAGCCGTGCGGTGCAGCCATGCGGTGGGATGGCCTTTGGCGTCCAGCGACGCTTCCAGCCGCTCGACGGACACCGTGTGCAGGTAGTCGTGTTGCAGGTCGTCGTCGCGCGTCCATGTCAGCTTGACGGGCGCGCCATCCATCGCTTTCGACAGCAGCGCCGCCTCGACGGCGAAATCGGGTTTCGATTTGCGCCCGAAGCCGCCGCCGAGCAGGGTCACGTGGACGGTCACGTCGTCATACGTCAGCCCCAGGGCCTTGGCCACGTTGCTGCGCGTGGCTTGCGGCGCCTGCACGCAGGCCCACACTTCTGCCTTGCCATCGGCGATGCGCACGGTGGCGGCGGGTGGCTCCATGGTGGCGTGGGCCAGGTGGGGCAGATAGTATTCTGCACTGAATTTTCGCGCGGCGGGAGCGGCGGCCAGGGTGGCCACCGTCTTGCCCTGGTCGCGCGCCGGGCTGGCCGGCTGGCGCACGGCCGCTTCCAGCGTCTTGCGGAAAGCCTTCGAATCGTAGTCGCCGTTCGGGCCATCCTCCCATTCCAGCACCAGCGCTTCGCGGCCCTTGATGGCGGCCCAGGTGTTGCTGGCGATGACGGCCACGCCGCCCAGCGGATTGAACATGGCCGGCGGCGGACTGCCCGCCAGTTCGACGATGCGCAGCACGCCAGGCACCTTCAGGGCCGCCGTCTTGTCCACGCTTTTCAGCTTGCCGCCAAACACGGGCGGACGGGCGATGACGGCATACGCCATGCCATCGAGGCGCGTGTCGATGCCAAAGTGGGTGTTGCCCGTGACGATGTCGTGCAGGTCGATGCCGCGTGTGCTGCTTTGGCCTATATAACGCAGCTCGCCGGCCGTTTTCAGGCTGATGCGCGCGCGCGGCGGCACCGGCAATTTGGCCGCTTCTTCGGCCAGGGCGCCGAACGACAGGGAGCGTCCGCTGGCCGCATGCACGACCGCGTGGTTGACGGCTTTGACTTCCGTCACGGGCACGTCCCAGCGCACGGCGGCAGCCGTTTCCAGCATCAAACGCGCCGTGGCGCCCACGTGGCGCATGGCGCGGAACGAGTGGCGCATGCTGCGCGAGCCGTCCGTATCCTGGCTGCCGTAGCGCGCCTCGTCGGCGGGCGCCTGCTGCACGCGCACCTGCGCCCAGTCGGCACCCAGTTCGTCGGCCGCTACCATGGGCAGGCTGGTGCGGATGCCCTGGCCCATTTCGGAGCGGTGCGCCACGATGGTGACGATGCCGTCGGCGCCGACCGACAGGAATACCAGGGTGTCGTCGACCACGCCGCCGGCCATCTTGTCGCCGCCGTATTTGACGGCGTCGGCTGCCATCACCAGGCCGGAAGGGCCGGCCACCAAAGTCAAACCGGCCAGCGCGCCGGCAGCCTTGAGCCAGTTGCGCCGCGCAGGCGAAGTGGGGGAGGGGGCGGGGATGTTTTCAAGGATGCTCATTTGGCCGCTCCTTTTGCGTTGATGCTGGTCGCGGCCTGCTTGATGGCTGCGTGGATGCGCGTATAGGTGCCGCAGCGGCAGATATTGCCGCTCATCGCTTCGCGGATTTGCTGGTCGTTCGGTCTTGGGGTCTTGTGCAGCAGGGCCGTGGCCGACATGATCTGCCCGGCCTGACAGTAGCCGCATTGGGGGACGCCGTGTTCCTGCCAGGCTTGCTGCAGCGCCAGGCCGATCTTGTCTTCGCCCACCGCTTCGATGGTGGTGATCTTCTTGCCGGCGGCGGCCGACATCGGCGTCACGCAGGAGCGGATGGCTTCGCCATCGAGGTGCACGGTGCAGGCGCCGCACAGGGCCATGCCGCAACCGAATTTGGTGCCGGTCATGCCCAGTTCGTCGCGCAAGGCCCACAGCAGGGGCGTGTCTTCAGGCAGTGCAAGGTCGTGCTGCTTGCCATTGATGGTCAGGGTCGTCATGTTTATTCCTCTGTGGGGGATGGTGCGGGAAAGCGCGACGGCCATCCGCCATAGGGATTAGCTCATCAGTACCAGATGGTAGCACCAGCCGCCATGTGTTGCAGGGCATGGCAGCTGGCGGCAGGCCAGCACATGTCTGCGCAAGTTCTTCTATACTGCGGCTCCTGGTATTGGGAGTTTTCCATGACACATATCGCCCCGACGCAAGGCTTGCCCGACATCCTGGCTCCCGGCTTGCAGGTGGTTTTTTGCGGCCTTAATCCCGGTGTGGACGCGGCGGCCGCCGGCCACCATTTTCTCGGCCGCGGCAACCGCTTCTGGCCCGTATTGCATCTGGCCGGCTTCACGCCGCATTTGGTGGCGCCGCAGGACGATGCCAGCGTGCTCGGTTTCGGTCTGGGTTTGACGGCGGCCGTCGGGCGCCCGACCAGCCGCGCGGACCAGGTGGGGACGGACGAATTCGCTCAGGCGGCGGCGGGCCTGCAGCACAAACTGGCATTGATGCAGCCGCAGTGGATCGCCTTCCTGGGCAAGGCAGCCTACGCGGCAATGACGGGACAACGCCAGGTGGACTGGGGCGAACAGCCAGAGCGCTTCGGCGGGGTGCGCGCGTGGATCTTGCCCAATCCGAGTGGACTCAATCGCGGCTATTCGAAGGAGCGGCTGATCGACGCCTATGCGGAACTGAGGCGCGCGCTCAGCTGACGTCCAGACGCGCGCCGGCGCGGCAATAGCGGCTATCCGTGGCTCAGCGATGTGCCTCCAGCTGCGCATACACGGCGTCGGCGATCTTTCCCAACTCGGCTTTCGGCAGCCTGGCCGACAGGGCGTAACCCATCTGGCCATCGATCCAGTAAAACACGCCCAAGTCCTTTTCCTGCGTGTAGCGGAATGCCGTTTCCTGCTTGCCGGCCCGCTCCCTGGCCACGTACAGGGTCAGGCGCTTGCCAGTGCCCTCTTCGTACATGAATTGCGCCACGGGGCCGTCGCCATCGCCGGGCAGCAGGCGCCCGCCGATCAAGTGATAGCCGAGCGGCGACAGCGCGGGCGGCTGCAATTTGCTGCCCAGGCGTTTCGACAGCCATTGCACCAGGTGCGCCTCTTGTTCGACCCCCACTTCCACTGGGTGGCGTACTTCTGGCGTGTAGACGGCATGAGCGATGGCGGCGCTGCGCGCCAGGGAGATCGGGCTGGCGCTGGCGGTCACGCTGTCGCCGCCACGCAGCAGCCAGCCTCCCGCGCCACCTGCTATGAGCAGCACGATGGCCGCTGCCGCCTGCATGGCGGGGCGGTACCAGGCGTAATTGGCCGCCGGCGGGGCCGCTGCCTGCCACAGCGCCGGCGGCACGGCTTCGTCCAGCACGGGATCGAACAGGGCGCGCAATTGCCGGTTTTGCTCGCGCCAGGCAGCGACCCTGGCGGCGTCTTGCGGATGCGCGCGCAGGTGGGCGTCGACGGCCGCGCGCTGCTCTTCCTGCAGGACGCCGTCGGCCAGGGCATGCAATTGCGCTTCGCTGATGGCTTGCATTGTCATTTCACGACTTTCAGGGTGGGAGGGCCGCTGCCCTGGCTGCCGGCAGGGCGGCCATCGAGCAGGGTGCGCAGTTTGTCGCGTCCGCGCGACAGGCGCGACATGACGGTGCCGACGGGGATGTCCAGGGTGGCCGCCACCTGCTCATACGGCATTTGTTCGAGCGCGACCAGCAGGATCACTTCGCGCTGCCCCAGCGGCAGGCGGGCCAGCGCCGCATCCATTTCGCCGATGGCGATGGCTTGCCCCGGCGCCCGCTCAGGGGCGGGCAGCACGCTGTCGTCGTCCAGCTCCTGCAGCGCCAGGCCGGGGCGGCGCAGCTGATCCACGTGCAGGTTATGCATGATGGCGAACAGCCAGGGCCGCATTTCGCCGCCGCGCTGCCATTGATCGAGCTTGCGCCAGGCACGCTCCACGGTATCCTGCACCAGGTCGTCCGCCTGCAGTCCGCCCACCAGCGCACGCGCATAGCGGCGCAGGCCCGGCAGGCAGGCTTGCAGCTGGCGGCTGTCCTCTGGCGTGGTCATCGTGGCGGCAGGAGGGGGCTTACGGCTTGACGACGTGCCACACGTTCTTGAAGTTGTCGCCGGCGACATCGCCCGGCTTCTTGTCTTCCTTGTACAGGTACAGGGGCTTGCCCTTGTAGGTCAGCTGCATGGCGCCGTTGTCTTCGCGCTTGATGCTGCCATACGGGGCGGCGGGCGTCGCGTCAGTGGCGATGACGGCGGGCCAGGCGACCAGGCAGCCGCCGCTGCAGGCGCTCTTGCCGCTGTCGGCGACATCCTTGTCGAACACATACACGGTCATGCCGCTGGCGTTGACCAGCATGCCATTGGCGGGCATGACGTCGGCGGCGAAGGCCAGCGGGGCGGACAAGGCGGTGAAAAGGGCGGTGGCGGCAAAAGTAGTAAAGCGCATGATGGTCTCCTTGAGGTTTTGGGGGCTTGCAAGGGATAGACGCATGCTACTCGCCGTTTATTCCCGCACCGGCAAAATATTTTTTGCCGGCGCATGCAGGCTGGCCCACAGGTGGGCGGCGGCCATGGTGCGGTGCGGCGCATACTGGCGCAGCCACTGCTCCGTGCGCGCCATGTCAGGTTTCGTTACTTCGCCGAGCAGCTTTTGCAGGGCGGCGCGGATGGCCACGTCGCCGTGCAGCGAGCAGTCGGCATAGCCGTAGCCGCGCAGCAGCGCGTAGTTGACGGTCCACGGGCCGATGCCCTTCACGGCCAGCAGCGCCTGCGAAATGGCCGCCACGTCGCCGCAGGGGGGCAGCTCCAGCGACAATGTTCCCGCGTCGACCAGGCGCGCCAGGCGCAGCACGGTTTCCGCCTTGGCGCGCGAGAATTTGCGGCTGGTCAAATCCTCGACGGACAGGCGCGCCACGTCGCGCGCCTCCGGGTAGCACCACAAGCCGCTGCCGTGCCGGCGTCCCGCCTGCAGAATAAACGTGCGGCGCAGGGAAATGGCGAACGACAGGTTGATCTGCTGGCCGATGATGGCCCAGGTCAGCGCCTCGAACGGGCTGGCCGATTGCACGATGCGCAAGCCCGGGTTGAGCCGGATCAAAGGCGCCAGCAGCGGGTCGCCGGCGGCCAGTTGCGCGAATGGCTGCGGGTCGATGCGCAGGCCGAGGATGTTGAGCAGGGCGCCGTGCAGCGGCGTTTGCAGAGCGTCACTGGCGCTGCCGTCGATCTCGGCGCGGCAGACGGCGGCATCGTCGCTGAAGGCCACGTCCAGTATCACGGGCACGCCGCACAGCAAAATTCCCTTGCGCAGCCCCGTCGGCGTGACTTGCTCCGCCACGGCTTCGCCATCGCGGCTATGGAAGGCGATGACATCGTCGCGGCGGTAGCCGGCGGGCAGGGGCAGGGTCCAGTGCAGCAGGGTCATGGTGGCCAAAAATCAGGGAAGGTAGCAGGGGCGCGCCGCTGGCGCATCTTGTTTCTTGCTTTCAGGCTTCAGCGCACGCAGAGGTCCGGGTTGGGCGGCGTCAAGGCGGCCGCGTGCTGGATCTGCAGCGCGTCGGGCACGCCATTTTTGACGGCCGTCAGTTCGGCCAGGATGGAAATGGCGATTTCGGCCGGCGTCTTGCTGCCGATGTACAGGCCGATGGGGCCGTGCAGGCGTGCCAGCTGTTCGGCGCTGACGTCGAACTGCAACAGCCGCTCGCGGCGCTTGGCGTTATTCGCGCGCGAACCGATGGCGCCGACATAAAAAGCCGGGGATTTCAACGCTTCCATCAGGGCCAGGTCGTCGAGCTTGGGATCGTGCGTGAGGGCGACGACGGCGCTGCGGCTGTCGAGCTTTAAATCCAGCACGAGGTCGTCGGGCATGGCGTGCAGCAGGGGTACGCCGGGCACGTTCCAGCCGCCCCGATATTCTTCGCGCGGGTCGCAGACGATGACGTGGTAATCCATGGCCATGGCGATTTGCGCCACGAAGCGCGACAGCTGGCTGGCGCCGATGATCAGCAAGCGCCAGCGCGGGCCGTGCTGCGTGGTCAGCACGGCGTTTTGCAGGGCCAGCACGGCGCCCGGCACGGCGGTGCGCAGGGTGACGGCGCCGCTGTGCAAGTCCAGGCGGCGTTCGACCAGTTCATGCGCTGCCAGGCGCGCCAGCAGTTCGGCCACGCGGCTGTCTGCATGCAGCGGCTCGATGGCCAGTTCGATGGTGCCGCCGCAGGGCAGGCCGAAGCGGTGCGCCTCGTCGGCGCTGATGCCGTAGCTGACGATTTCCGGCAGCGTGCGCACGATGCCGTGTGTGCGGACGGCGTCGATCAGGTCATCCTCGATACAGCCGCCGGAGACGGAACCGACCACCGTGCCATCGTCGCAGATGGCCAGCGTGGCGCCCACGGGGCGGGGGCTGGAACCCCAGGTCTTGACGACGGTGACGAGTTCGCAGCGGTGCCCGGCAGCGAGCCAGGCGGCGCTGGTTTTCAGAACTTCAAGGTCGATGCTGTCCATGGGGTGCGGGAGTGATGCCGCATGTTTGCGGCAAAGTATGGAAAAGTATTCAAGATTGTGGATATACTACCTGCTCCACCACCCTGCGGAGAATTTTCATGTCAAATGAAGTCAAGACGCAAGAAGAGGGTATTCCCAAGTTCGGCAAGCTGCTCATCGTCCTGTTTCTGGCCGTGGTGTTCTGCGGCGCCCTGACCTGGATTATGGGCACCTACTTCCCGAACTTCCCGGGCGCCTGAGCAAACCCGGTTTTGTCAGGTGCCTCCGTGCTTAAGGCTTCAGCGGCTTCTTGGCCGCCTGCTTGGCGCGCACGTCGGTGACGGCGCGGTTGATGGCCGCCATGCGTGAGTTGGTACCCGGATGCAGGGCCGTGTAGCCGTTGGCGACTGTCGCCGGCACTTGCGTGGCCAGGCGCTGCCAGAAGCGGGCGGCGTTGTCGACGTTGTAGCCGGCGCGCGCCAGCAGGTAGATGGCAAGGGTATCGGCTTGTACGTCGAGTTCCTGCGGCATGGGCTTGATGCCGGCGGCGCCCGTCAGCATCGATACGTCGGGCTGCACGGCACCCAGGCTGTCGATGATGCTGCCGGCCGTGCCGGCCGTGCGCTGGCTGCGCGCGTGATCGAGGATGTTGTGCGCCATTTCGCGGGCGATCACGAAGGCGATGCCTTCGTCGTTTTGCGCCGCATTGAGCATGCCGCGCGTGAGCATGATGCGCGCGCCGTCCGAATACGCGTTGATATTGTCCGCATTGCCCAGGGCGACACGGAAGGCGCAGGCGCGCGTGACGGGAATTTTCAGGTCCTGCGGCTGGCCGTCGCGGGCGATGGTCATGTTCAGGCTGGCGCTCTTCGAGGCCAGCGGGCCGACGATGGCGCCGAACGGACCTTCCGCCTTGGGACCGGCCGGCAGCGGCTTGCCTTCCGCAGCCAGCAAGCCGTCGCCCTTGCGCAAGCCGGCGCGCGCGGCGCCGCTGCCAGGCAGCACGCCCGAGACCTGCATCTGTTCGCCATAGCCGAGGGCTGCCTGCGCCGCATCGGCATAGATGCCAGGGTAGGAATACTTGTTCTGCGCCGTGAAGCCCAGCAGGTTGCGTGCATACGTCTTGCACAGGTCCGCATTGTTGATCAGCAGGGGCGCCGAGACTTTCGACAGGCGGTCCTGCAGCGCCACCATCTTCACCAGTTCTTCCTGCGCTGCCTTTTGCTGCGCCGTCGGCGCGGGCGCATCGGGCGCCGGCACGACGTTGAACGGGCCGCTGACATTCGTTGCCGGCGTGGTGCAGCCGGCGAGGATGGCCGCACTGGCCAGCAGGAGGGGAGTAGCCAATCGGCGCAGCGAAGTCGGGGCTGAGATCAGATGGCGGAAACCTGGCATAAGAAATTCCTTAATGTTTTCCGGTGCTGCCGAAACCGCCAACACCGCGTTCGCTGTCGCCGAATTCCTCGACGACGTTAAAGCCCACTTGCAGCACCGGCACGATAATCAGCTGCGCCAGGCGTTCCATGGGATTGAGCGTGAAAGCGCTCTGGCCCCGGTTCCAGGTCGATACCATCAGCTGGCCCTGGTAATCGGAATCGATCAAGCCTACCAGATTCCCCAATACGATGCCGTTTTTGTGGCCCATGCCGCTGCGCGGCAAAATCATGGCCGCATACGACGGGTCGCCGATGTGGATGGCCAGGCCGGTGGGAATGAGCACCGTCTGGCCCGCTTCGATGGTGATGGCTTCGTCTATGCAGGCGCGCAAATCGAGGCCGGCGCTGCCGGGTGTGGCGTAGGCGGGCAGCAGTTCTTGCATGCGGGCGTCGAGGATCTTGATGTCGATATTTTTCATTAATCTAACTAACTAAGCTAAGTCGTTTAAAGGGATTATTTGAGCAGCGAATTTTTGGCAATACGCTTCGAAATTTCCGAAATCAGCTGGCGCGCCAGGTTCAGTTTCGAGGCGCGCGGCAGCACGGTATGGCCTTCTTCATCGAACAGGATGATGGTGTTGTCGTCCTGGCCAAAGGTGTTCTGGCCGATATTGCCGACCAGCAGAGGAATGCCTTTTTTCTCGCGCTTGGTCGAGCCGAATTCCACCAGATTTTCCGATTCGGCGGCAAACCCGACGCAGTAGGGATAGCCGGCCAGGTTGGTGCGCGCCGCCACGGTGGCGAGGATGTCGGGATTTTGCACGAACTGCAGTTCGGGCACGGAGCCGTCGGCCTGTTTTTTCATCTTCTGGTCGCTGGCGTTGGCGACTCTCCAGTCGGCCACGGCGGCCACGGCGACAAAGACATGCTGGCCGTCGACGTGGGCCAGTACCGCATCGTGCATCTGCTGCGCGCTTTGCACATCGATGCGGCGCACGCCGAAGGGCGCGTCGAGGGCCGTGGGGCCGGAAATGAGCAGCACCTCGGCGCCCGCCTCGCGCGCCGCGCGCGCCACCGCATAGCCCATCTTGCCCGAGGACAGATTGGTGATGCCGCGTACGGGGTCGATGGCTTCAAAAGTAGGACCGGCCGTGACCAGAACGCGCCTGCCGGCCAGGACTTTCGGCTGGAAGGCGGCGATCAGCTCCGTCAACAGCTGTTCCGGTTCCAGCATGCGGCCCAGTCCCGTTTCGCCGCATGCCTGTTCGCCGGCGGCAGGGCCGAACAGCTTGATGCCGTCGTCGCGCAGCTGCTGCACATTGCGCTGCGTGGCGGGGTTCTGCCACATTTCCACGTTCATGGCCGGCGCCACCAGCAAAGGCAGGTGGGCCGGGCGGGCCAGGCACAGGGTCGAGAGCAGGTCGTCGCACACGCCGTGCGCGAGTTTACGCAGAAAATCGGCCGAACACGGCGCGATCAGGATGGCATCCGCATGGCGCGTCAAATCGATATGCGCCATGTTGTTATCGATGCGCGCATCCCACTGGCTGGTGTGCACGGGGTGGCCCGACAGGGCCTGCATCGTCACGGCCGTGATGAAGTGGCTGGCCGCATCCGTCATCACCACCTGCACCGAGGCGCCAGACTTGGTCAGGGCACGGCACAGTTCCGCCGCCTTGTAGCAGGCGACGCCGCCCGAGAGTCCCAGGACGATTTTTTTGCCGGACAATTCCATGCCGTTCTCCTGCGTGTTTATTTGTTTACCCGGCGCAGTTCATCGATGATGAACAGGGCCGCGCCGATGCAGATGGCGCTGTCGGCGATGTTGAAGGCGGGGAAGTGGCCCCAGCTTTTCCAGTGGAAGTCGAGGAAGTCGACCACGTGGCCGTACATCAGGCGGTCGATGGCGTTGCCCAGCGCGCCGCCCAGGATCAGTGCCAGGGCCCAGCAGAACATGCGCTGGCCGGCGTGCTTTTTCAGCAAATAAATGATGTAGACGGCTGCCACGAGGGCGATGGCGGTGAAGAAATAGCGCTGCCAGCCGCCCTGGTCGGACAGGAAGCTGAACGCGGCGCCCTTGTTATACGCGAGCACCAGGTTGAAATACGAGGTGATGACCATTTCCTGCGCATAGCGGAAGGTCTTCAGGATCGTGATCTTGGTGATCTGGTCGAACAGGATGACGATGGCGGCAATGCCCAGCCAGGGTACCAGCGACGCTGAGGAGGACGATTTCGATGAAAAACGGTTTTTAGTGGCCATATTTTTCCAGGGAAGATAAAGCCGCCGCTACTCTTGCGGGCAGCGGCGGTGGGAAGCGGTGCGGGAACCTGTCCCGCACCGTTTTTAGGCGAAGCGGCGTTTCTCGCCCGCACCAAACAGGTTGCTGACGCAGCGGCCGCACAGGGTAGCATGCGCGGCGTCCGTGCCCACGTCCGCACGGTAGTGCCAGCAGCGCTCGCACTTCGGCGCCGTCGACGCGGCCACGACGATTTCCTCTGCCGCTTCGTCGGCTACTTCGGCAACGGTGGCCTGCGAGGTGATGAAGACGAATTTCAAGTCCTCGCCCAGGGTGGTCAACAGCTTGTACTTCATCGGCGCGGCCTTGATCGTCAGTTCCGCCTGCAGCGAGGAGCCGATGGCGCCCGAGGTGCGCAAGTCTTCCAGCTGTTTTGTGACGTCCGTACGCACAGCGCGCAGGGCCGTGTATTTCTCCAGCAGGTCGGCCGCATCCGACACTTCCGGCAGCTGCCACCAGGTTTGCGTGAAGATGGTTTCATCGCTGGCTGCATAAGCGTCCGCGCCGGCGAAGACGGCCCACGCCTCTTCGGCCGTGAACGACAGGGCCGGCGCCATCAGGCGCAGCAGGCTTTGCGTGATATGCCACAGGGCCGTCTGTGCCGAGCGGCGCGCGTGCGAGCTCAAGCCGGAGGTGTACAAACGGTCCTTCAGGATGTCCAGGTAGAAGCCACCCAGGTCTTCCGAGCAGTACGTCTGCAGCTTCGACACCACCGGCTGGAATTCGTAGCGTGCGTAGTTGTTCTCGATCTGCGTTTGCAGCGAGGCCATGTTGGCCAGCGCATAGCGGTCGATTTCGAACATCTCCGCCACCGGCACGGCGTCCGTGGCCGGATTGAAGTCCGAGGTGTTGGCCAGCAGGAAGCGCAAGGTGTTGCGGATGCGGCGGTACGCTTCCGTCACGCGTTTCAGGATCTCGTCGGAGATCGACAGCTCGCCCGTGTAGTCGGTCGAGGCGATCCACAGGCGCAGGATGTCGGCGCCCAGGGTGTCCGAGATCTTTTGCGGCGCCAGGGTGTTGCCCAGCGATTTAGACATCTTCTTGCCTTCGCCATCGACCGTGAAGCCGTGCGTCAGCAGGGCTTTATACGGCGGACGGCCATTCAGCATCGACGATACCAGCAGGGACGAGTGGAACCAGCCGCGATGCTGGTCCGAACCTTCCAGGTACAGGTCGGCCGGGAATTGCAGCTGCGTCGAGTGCGAGCCATGGCCTTGCGGGCCGCCCAGCACCGTCTGGTGCGTGGCGCCGGAATCGAACCATACGTCCAGCGTGTCCTTGTTCTTGGCGTAAATGGCCGCTTCGTCGCCGATCAGTTCTTTCAAGTCCAGCGCCTGCCATGCCTCGATGCCGTTTTTTTCGATCAGCTTGGCTACTTGCTCCAGCAGTTCCGGCGTGCGCGGATGCAGGTCGCCCGTTTCCTTGTGCACGATGAAAGCCATCGGCACGCCCCACTGGCGCTGGCGCGACAGGGTCCAGTCGGGACGGTTGGCGATCATGCCGTGCAGGCGCGCCTGGCCCCAGTCCGGGAAGAACTCGGTCTCGGCGATGCCTTTCAAGGCCGTCTCGCGCAGGGTCGCGCCGCCGTCCTTCGGCGTCACGTCCATGCCGGCGAACCACTGCGAGGTGGCGCGGTAGATGACAGGCTTTTTGTGACGCCAGCAGTGCATGTAGCTGTGGTCGAACATCTTGACTTCGAACAGGGCGCCCGCTTCTTTCAGGGCGGCGCAGATCGGCTTGGAAGCATCCCAGATGCTCATGCCACCGAACAGCGGCAAGGTCGAAACGTAATTGCCGTCGCCCATGACGGGCTTGATGATGTCGTCGTCCTTCATGCCGTGCGCCTTGCACGAGATAAAGTCGTCCACGCCATACGCGGGCGCCGAGTGCACCACGCCCGTGCCGCTTTCGGCGGTCACGTAATCGGCCAGGTACATCGGTGACAGGCGGTCGTAGAAAGCATCCGACGCGTGCAGCGGATGGCGGAAGCTGATGCCTTCCAGCGCGGCGCCGTCGCAGGTGGCGATCGTCGTGCCATCGAGCTTGAAGCGCGCCAGGCAGGATTCGACCAGGTCTTGCGCCAGAATCAGCAGCAAAGGCTGGCCATCGCGCGAGGTTTCGACCAGCGCGTATTTCAATTCAGGATGGACGTTCAGTGCCTGGTTCGACGGGATGGTCCAAGGCGTGGTGGTCCAGATGACGACGAAGCCGTTTTCGGTCGGCAGTGTCGGCAGATTGAAGGCTTTGGCCAGCTTGTCGAATTCGGCGAACTTGAAGCCGACATCGATGGCCGGATCGCGTTTGTTTTCGTATTCGATTTCAGCTTCCGCCAGCGCCGACTGGCAATCAAAACACCAGTTAACGGGCTTCAGGCCACGGTAGACATAGCCTTTTTCCAGCAACTTGCCCAGCGCGCGCAACTCGTCGGCTTCATTGCCGTGCGCCATGGTCAGGTACGGGTTGTCCCACTCACCCAGTACGCCCAGGCGGATGAAATCCTTCTTCTGGCGCTCGACCTGCACGTTGGCGTAGGCGCGGGCCTTTTCCAGCACTTCGGCCGTCGGCAGGTTCTTGCCGTGCAGTTTTTCGATCTGGATCTCGATCGGCATGCCGTGGCAATCCCAGCCCGGTACATACGGCGCGTCGAAGCCGGCCAGCGAGCGCGATTTGACGACCATGTCTTTGAGGATCTTGTTGACGGCGTGGCCCAGGTGGATGTCGCCATTCGCGTACGGCGGACCATCATGCAGGATGAATTTAGGACGGCCGGCGGCAGCCTTGCGCACGCGCTCGTAAATCTTCTTGTCTTGCCATTGCTGTACCCATTGCGGTTCGCGCTTGGCCATGTCGCCGCGCATCGGGAACGGGGTTTCCGTCATGTTGACCGGGTATTTGCTTTCAGGCTTCTTGTTCTGCTTGGGCGTGGCTGGCTTGTTTTGATCGGACATAATCTTCTTTAATGGTATGGAGTCTATTTTTGTAGCGGGTTTGCGGCGGCAGGCGCCGCCAGGCGGCGGAGTTGGCCGGCGTCAAATTCGGTCGGTAGCGGTAATAGCACCGCTGCGCTGCTCAAAATAGGCGCGCGCCTGGTTCGAGTCGCGCTCGATGGCGGCCGTCAGGGTGGGCAAGTCGTCATACTTTTCTTCGTCGCGCAGCTTTTGCAAAAACTCCACGCGTACCAGCTTGCCGTAACAGGATTGATTGAAATTAAACAGATGCACTTCCAGCAAGACGCGGCCGCTGTCGTCGACGGTCGGGCGCACGCCCAGGCTGGCCACGGCGGGCAGCGCTTGCGACGCCAGGCCGTGCACTTGCACGATGAAGACGCCGGACAGGGCCGGACGGTGCGCCACGCGCAGGTTCAGAGTGGGAAAACCCAGGGTGCGGCCCAGCTTCTGGCCGTGGATCACATGGCCGGAAATGGCGTACGGGTGGCCCAGCAACTGCGTGGCCAGCGGGAAATCGCCGGCGGCCAGGGCCAGGCGCACGGCCGACGACGAGATGCGCGTGCTGCCATTCATGACGGTAGGTAATGTTTCTACGTGGAAACCATGTTCGCGGCCCGCTTCCTGCAGCATGGCGACGTCGCCGGCGCGCCGGGCGCCATAGCAGAAATCGTCACCGACCATCAGCCATTTCACGTGCAAGCCGTCGACGAGGACTTTTTGCGTGAATTCCTGCGGCGTCAAGGCGGCAAATTGCGCACTGAAGTGCTCGACGACGACTCTGTCGATGCCGGCGTCGTCCAGCGATTGCAGCTTGTCGCGCAGGTTGGCGATGCGCTGCGGCGCCTTCGACAGGTCGCCCGCGCGCTGCGCGAAGAATTCGCGCGGGTGCGGTTCGAACGTCATCACGGCCGCTTCAATGCCGAGTTCGGTCGCCGCGCCGCGCACGCGCGCCAGCAAGGCTTGATGGCCGATGTGGACACCGTCAAAATTGCCGATGGTCAGAGCGCAAGGCGCTCGTGCCTGGGCATTGGGAAGTCCGCGGAATACCTTCATAGGAATCTGATGAAAACTGTGCCAAAAGGGGGATTATACGGACTGTTTCAGGGATGCACACCCGGCAGGGCTGGCGCAGGGTGAATTTCACTGCTGAAATAACAAAAAGCGTTGCCGGCGGGTGTGCTGGCAACGCTTTTCGGGAACTAACGGCTTGACAACATGTTCAGGGCTAGGCGCCGCGTCGAAGACAGTACGAATGTACGGCGAGACGCGGCAACAACGCCCTGGACGTGTTGTCTTACTTGTTCATGAGGGTCCAGTAACGGGCCAGGTCTGCCGCGCCATCCGTGCCCTTGACGGCCTTGAACGCTGTCGTGGCATTGGCCTTCTTGCCGGCGTGCATGTACGCGATGCCCAGATGCAGCTTGGCTTCTTCCGCGTACTTGGCGGTGCCCATTTTCACGGCATCGTTCATCAAGCCCAGGCCCTTGTCGGCCTGGCCATCGTAGACCAGGGCGAAGCCCAGCTTGCTCAAGCTGTCGGCGTCCTTGTTCTTGACGTATTCCGCTTCCGACTTGGCGGCGCTGGCTTTCAGGTCGGCCTGGGTTTTCAGGGCCAGGTCTTTCAGGCGCTGGTGACGCGGCGCATCGGCGCCGGTGCCCAGCACGCCTTTTTTGTAGCCCTGCTCGATGATGCTCAATGCTTCACCTGGATTGCCTGCTTGCAGGGCCAGCTGGCTGATTTCCATGTATTCGGACGGCTTGGTGAACAGGCCGTTGGCCAGGCGCAGGCGCTGGACGTCCAGGCTCAGGCGTTGCGAGAAGCCAGGTTTGCCCGAAACGCGGTTCAGCAGGTCGGCCCAGTAGCTGGTCTTCGGATAGCTCGATGCCAGTTTTTCCAGGGTGGCCACATAGCCGGCCTTGTCGTTTTGCTTCAACTGGATGTTGGCCAGCATTTGCAGGCTCGCTTCCGAGTTGCCGCCGCGCGCTTGCAGTTCTTTGGCCGCTTCGGCGTAATTGCCGCTGACGTAGTAGGTCTGGATCAGCAGTTCGCGCATCTGTGGATCTTCGCGGTCTTTCAGCGAGCGTTTGATCCAGGTGATGGTGTTCGGCCAGTCCTTGGCGCGGTAGTACATGCCTGCCAGCGCTTGCGTGAATTTGGGGGCTTCGGCGGCGCTCAGGCGGCCGGAATTGATGACGGCTTCGAAAGCCTTGATGGCGGTGCCGTTATCGCCGGAGGCAGCGGCGGCCGAGGCGCGCACGCGCTCGATCTGGTAGCTTTCAAAGGCGGTCTTGCCGCCGACGCTGTCAGCTTCGCGCAGCTTGGCCAGCGCTTCCTTGTTTTTGCCGCTGCTAGCGAGTTTTTGCGCTTCTTGCAGTGGCTTGCCCACTTCGGCACGCACGGTGTCCGCGGCGTATGCCAGCGAGCCCAGGCCGATTACGGGAGTTGCTGCGGTAAAACCGATAGCGGCCATGACGAGGCCGAGATGAGCGAGACGAAACTTGGACATAAGAAAGTCTTTCAGTAAAAAGCGAATAGGCAGGAAGTCCTGCCTATTCGGATGTAAAGATAACCTGATTGCTACAGCTTACTGGAATTGCTCGTTGCCGACCAGACCGATTTTGGTCACGCCCAGACGCTGCGCCGACGCCATCACACCGGCGACGACTTTGTATTCCACCAGCTTGTTAGGACGCAGATGCACTTCTGGCTGGTCTGCTTGCGCAGCAACGTTGCTCAGCTTGGCTTCCAGCGTATTACGATCAGGTACGACCTGATTGTCCCACAAGATAGTGCCATCAAAATCGACATCGATCGTGACGACCACTGGTTCGGTTGTCGGTGGCGGCGGGGTGCCGACCGGCATGTTCAGGTTCACCGAGTGGTTTTGCTTAGGAATCGTGATGATCAACATGATAATCAGCACCAGCATCACGTCGATGAGGGGCGTCATGTTCAGTTCCATCATTGGTTCCGGATCCGCGCCTGCTGCGCTTCCCGAACCGACATTCATACTCATAGTGTTTCCTTTAAGAAGTCCAACGAAGCACCGGGCGAAACTGCCGCCCGGTCAGCTTCCGGCAGCGGCATCCCCCTGTTGCCGGGACGCCGCTGCCAGCCGCTATCAGCCCTTGTCAGGTGGTTCGGTGATGAAGCCGACCTTCTGGATCCCGGCACGTTGGGTCGTGTAAATAACCCGGCCGATCGATTCGTAGCGTGTTTCTTGGTCGCCACGAACGTGTACTTCCGGCTGCGGTACTTTCACTGCTTCAACTTTAAGATAATCGAACAGTTCGTTCGTGTCTTTCAGTCTGGTCTGGCCCAGGTAAATCTCGCCGTCCTTGTTAACAACGATGTTAACGTTCTCTGGCTTGGTTTGCAGGGCTTGATTGGCCTCAATCGGCAGACTGATTTGCTGCAGCTTGAGGACAACCGGACTCGTAATCAAGAAAATGATCAGCAAAACCAACATGATGTCGACGAGCGGCGTCGTGTTGATTTCTGACATTACTTGATCTTCATCTCCGCTGTCGGAGCCGACGGACATCGACATGACTTATCCGATCTTTTTAGCGCCGGCAGCACGGCCAGCTTCGCTGGTCGACATGGCGCCGGAAATCAGTACCGAGTGAACGTCGGCGCTGAACGAGCGGATGTCTTCCATTGCGGTCTTGTTACGACGCACCAACCAGTTGTAACCCAGAACGGCAGGAACGGCGACCAGCAGACCGAAAGCGGTCATGATCAGTGCTTCACCAACTGGACCTGCCACTTTGTCGATCGATGCGTTACCGGTCATGCCGATAGCGGTCAGTGCGTTGTAAATACCCCAAACGGTACCGAACAGACCGATAAACGGTGCGGTCGAACCAACGGTTGCCAGGAACGACAGGCCATCTTGCAGACGCGATTGAACTTTGTCCGAAGCGCGCTGGATCGACATCGTCACCCAGGTCGACAGATCGATTTGTTCCAGCAGGGCGCCGTCATGGTGCGCGGTTGCCTTGGTGCCCGATTCAGCGATGAAGCGGAATGGCGAACCTTCTTCCAGGGTTGCCGAACCAGCAGCGATCGAAGGAGCTTTCCAGAATTTGGCAGCGGCTTCTTTGGCTTGCTTGAAGATCTTCATTTGATCGATCAGCTTGGTGATGATGATGTACCAGGTGCCGATCGACATGATGACCATGATGATCAGGGTAGCGCGTGGCACGAAGCCGCCGTCCCACACTGCTTGCAGGCCGAACGGGTTGTGCACTTCTTCGGTTTTGGCTGGAGCTGCTGCGTCAGCGGCTGGAGCTGCTGCGTCTGCTGCTGGAGCGGCTGCATCTGCGGCAACTGGTGCTGGTGCAGCGTCTGCCGCAGGAGCCGAAGCGGCAGCCGATGCTGGCGCGTCAGCGAATGCCGGAGCTGCTACCAGAGCGGTAGTAGCGGTGACGGACAACAGAACCGCGGCAAAAAATGCGGACAAACGGGTATTCTTAAACATGCTTCCTCCAAAATTAAAAATAACAGATCGCTGAACGTAATGACAACGAAATCATGGTGTGAGACAGGGGATAACTGTCTCGGGTTTTAATCCAGCGACCAAACGTATTGCATTTGCTGCCAGCCTTGTTCCGGCTTGCCGTCAACTGTTGCCGGCTTAAATGTACAGCGGCTGATACCTTGCACCGCAGCTTTGTCCAGGTCTCTGAAGCCGCTGGACTTCACGATCTTCGAATCAGCGACCTTGCCGTCCACACCGATCAGGAACGACAGTGTCACCACACCGGTTTCCTCGTTGCGCTGCGACGACTTTGGATAAGCCGGTTTTTCGCAGACACTGAAGTCAACCACGGCCGGTGTACGCACCGATTTGGCTGGTCCAGGAGTTGGCGTAGGCTGTGCAGGCGGCGCTGGCGGTGCCAATACATTCGTGGCTGGCTTCACGGCAGTCGTATTTGCAATCACGTTCTGCTGTGGTGGCGGCTGCTGCACGTTCACCTCGACTGGCGGAATGAATGGCGGCGGTGGCGCTTTCATTTCTGGCGGCGGTGGTGGCGGTGGAAGATCCTTCGGTGGAGGCGGTTTGACTTCCTCGATAATCTTGGTTTCAACCGGTTCCATCATTTTGGTGACCAACCGCTTGCCCAAGCCCGTCACGATCCCGTAAGCCGCGAGAACGTGCAGCAGGACAACGATAGTGATGCCTGTGTAGTTCTTGGGACTTTTCTCGTTCGAAAAATTCATGCCTGCTTTCTCCAAATACCATCTCTTGTCTTGCAACTGAACCCCAAAATGACGACACAAAGCTCCAGCCGTATCCGGGACGTCGCCGAATTATACATACGAATTCTTTATTTTACACAGATTTTTAACGCCTAAAACCGGTTAAATTTTTGGCGCTTTTGCGCCCTGAAAACGTACTTGCTTATGTCATCTTTGCACGCTTTCGGACATAAAAAAAGGCGGTCTTATCGGTTTTTTACAGCCGTTTTGGGCGACTACTGCTAAGTTCTCCGATGTGCCCATATGACGGAATTATATTTCGTGATAATCAATATGGAAACCGCTAAATTTGGAGAAAAATATTTCCCATAGGGAATATTTTGCCTCTGAACCAGACCACTTCGCCATACGCGCGCACCAATCGGGTGCGAAAGGAACTTCACCCAGGTCAAAAAAGACGCTCCCGGCAGCCGTTTCGACGTCGCCAGGCCATACGGAATTCCTATGGCGGCATAGGATGCGCTTATGTTCTTGCTAAAATAATTGCCAAGAAGATTACTTATGGCCGTGCCGGCGCATCGTCGCGCCGGTTGCGCTTCTCGCGCCGGCAATTCAGCGTACCCAGGACGACGCCTTGCGGATCGACCGTATCGAGGTGGACATCGAAGCCCCACAGCCGTGCCACGTGCTTGAGCACTTCGGCTGCCTGCTGGTTCAGCGGGCGGCGCTGGAATTGCGTGTGGCGCAGGGTCAATGCGCGGTCGTCGCGCGTATTCACGGACCAGACCTGGATGTTCGGCTCGCGGTTGCCCAGGTTGTACTGCTCGGCCAGCTGCTGGCGCACGTAGCGATAGCCGGCATCGTCGTGGATGGCGGAAATGGCCAGTTTTTCATTCTTGTCGTCGTCGAGGACGGCAAAGAAATGGAATTCGCGGATCAGCCGCGGCGACAGATACTGGGCGATGAAGCTTTCATCCTTGAAATTGCGCATGGCAAAGTCCAGGCTCTTGCGCCAGTCGCTGCCGGCAATGTCGGGGAACCAGGCGCGGTCTTCGTCCGTCGGATGCTCGCAGATGCGGCGGATGTCGCTCATCATGGCAAAACCCAGCGCATACGGGTTGATGCCGCTGTAATACGGGCTGTCGATGGGCGGCTGGTAGACCACGTTGGTATGGCTTTTCAGGAATTCCATCATGAAGCCGTCGCCCACCACGCCTTCGTCATACAGCTGGTTCAATATCGTGTAGTGCCAGAAGGTGGCCCAACCCTCGTTCATGACCTGGGTTTGCCGCTGCGGATAGAAATACTGGGAAATCTTGCGCACGATGCGCACCATCTCGCGCTGCCACGGTTCCAGCAGCGGCGCGTACTTCTCTATAAAGTACAGCAGGTTTTCCTCGGCTTCGGGCGGGAAGCGGGGGGCGGCCTTGCGCTGCTCATCCTCGTCCTCGTCATCCTCGCGCCGGGGCAGGGTACGCCACAGCTGGTTGATCTGCGACTGCACATACGCTTCGCGCTCTTTCTGGCGCGCATATTCCTTCGCCATCGACAGTTTCGCCGGGCGCTTGTAGCGGTCCACACCATAGTTCTGGATGGCGTGGCAAGAGTCGAGCAGCAATTCCACCGCATCGACGCCATGGCGCTGCTCGCATTCGGCGATGTAATTCTTGGCAAACACCATATAGTCGATGATGGCGTCCGCATCCGTCCAGGCGCGGAACAGATAGTTGCCTTTAAAGAAGGAGTTGTGGCCGTAGGCCGCATGCGCGATCACCAGCGACTGCATGGTCAGGCTGTTTTCCTCCATTAAATAGGCGATGCACGGGTTCGAGTTGATGACGATCTCGTAGGCCAGGCCCATCTGGCCCCGCTTGTAGCTTTTTTCGGTGGAAAGAAAATGTTTGCCGAACGACCAGTGGTTGTACGAGACAGGCATGCCGACCGAGGTGTAGGCATCCATCATTTGCTCGGCCGTGATGATTTCCAGCTGGTTCGGATAGGTGTCCAGGCCGAACTGCTTCGCCACTCTGCGGATTTCCTCGTGGATTTGCTCGATCAGTTCGAACGTCCATTCCGACTGCTCGGGCAGGGCGTTCGGGTGGCGCAGGCGCACGAACGGTTCGCCTGGAGTGTTGCTGGCGCGGTCAAAGGCTGCACTCATCATTTCACCTGTTTCTTGAACAGTTCGCGGAAGACCGGGTAGATATCGGCCGGCGTGACGATCTTTTGCATGGCGAAATGGGCGTGATGGTCGAGCACGCCCGCATATTGCTCCCACAGGTTTTGCTGCGGGCCGTCGGTGATCTCGACATAGGTGTAGTACTGCACCTTGGGCAGGATGGTGTTGATCAGCAACTGGCGGCACAGCACGGAATCGTTGTCCCAGTTATCGCCGTCGGACGCCTGCGCCACATAGCTGTTCCATTGCCCGGCGCCATAGCGTTCGTCGATGATGGTATTGAGCAAGTGCAGGGCGGACGACACCACGGTGCCGCCCGACTCGCGCGAATTGAAGAATTCATGCTCGTCCACTTCCGCCGCCGCCGTATGGTGGCGGATGAAGACCACCTCGATCTTGTCGTAGGCGCGCTTGAGGAATAGATACAAGAGGATGAAGAAGCGCTTGGCCGTGTCCTTGCGCGATTCGTCCATGGAACCGGAGACGTCCATGATGCAGAACATGACGGCTTGCGTCATCGGCTTGGGCACCTTGATGCGATTGCTGTAGCGCAAGTCGAACGGATCGATGAAGGGGATGGCCAGCAGGCGCGTGTGCAGGTGGTGGATCACGCGGCGCAGTTCCACCACCGGCGGGTCGTCCTCGGCGGCGCCGTCGAGCAGCAGGGCGGCCAGGTCTTCCTCGGCCTGCGCCAACTGCTTGCGGGCGCCGCCGCCGACGGCGATGCGCCGGCCCAGCGCGCCGCGCAGGGAACGCAGCACATGGATGTTCGATGGCGTGCCCGACATATTGTAGCCGGCGCGCTGGTTCTTGAATTCCGTGGTGGCCGTCAGCTGGGTTTTCACCATGTGCGGCAATTCCAAGTCCTCGAAGAAATAATTCATGAATTCTTCGCGCGACAATTCGAAGATGAAGTCGTCTTCCGTCGTCTCGTCGCTATTGCCCGCCTTGCCCCGCCCACTGCCACCGCCGCCTTTCGGCCGGGCGATCTGGTCGCCTTTCAGGTATTCCTTGTTGCCGGGATTAACCACTTCCCATACGCCCCCATGCGCGTGGCCGAACGACGGTTCGCCCACGTCCTTGACGGGGATGCTGACTTTTTCGCCATTCTCGACGTCCGTGATCGAGCGCCCCTTGATGGCGCGCCCCACGGCATCCTTGATCTGGCCCTTGTAACGCCGCAGGAAACGCTCGCGGTTGACGGCGGATTTATTCTTGCTTTGCAAGCGCCTGTCGATGAGGTATGTCAAAGGGTGCCTCCTTGCCTCTCGTCTTGCGCGCCCCGCCAGTCGCCGGGCGGGAGCGTGCCTCCGCTGTCCGCGCTAGGATGACTTGCGTACGCGCAAGTACCATTCGCATAACAGGCGTACCTGCTTGGCCGTATAGCCTTTTTCCACCATGCGGGCGACGAAGTCGGCGTGCTTGTTGGCATCGTCGGCGCTGGCCTTGGCATTGAAGGAAATCACGGGCAGCAATTCCTCCGTATTCGAGAACATTTTCTTTTCGATCACGGTGCGGAACTTTTCATAACTGGTCCAGGCGGGATTCTTGCCGCCGTTCGAGGCCCGCGCGCGCAGCCCGAAGTTCACGATTTCATTGCGGAAGTCTTTCGGATTGGAAATGCCCGCCGGCTTCTCGATCTTCTCGAGTTCATTGTTCAGCGATTCACGATCAAAACTTTCGCCCGTGTCCGGATCGCGGTATTCCTGGTCCTGTATCCAGAAATCGGCAAACGTCACGTAGCGGTCGAAGATGTTCTGGCCGTATTCCGAATAGCTTTCCAGGTACGCCGTCTGGATCTCCTTGCCGATGAATTCCACATAGCGCTGCGCCAGGTGCTCTTTAATATAGGAGAAGTAGCGCTGCTCGAGTTCCGGCGCGAACTGCTCGCGCTCGACCTGCTGTTCCAGTACATATAATAAGTGCACGGGATTGGCGGCCACTTCGGAATTGTCAAAGTTGAACACTTTCGACAGGATCTTGAAGGCAAAGCGCGTCGACAGGCCGTTCATGCCCTCGTCCACGCCCGCATAATCGACGTATTCGTGCATGGATTTGGCTTTCGGGTCCGTATCCTTGAGGTTTTCGCCATCGTAGACGAGCATTTTCGAGAAAATGCTGGAGTTTTCCGGGTCTTTCAGCCGTGACAGGATGGCGAACTGCGCCATCATGCGCAGGGTGCCGGGCGCGCACGGGGCCTTGACGAGCGAGGAATTGGCCACCAGCTTGTCGTAGATCTTGATTTCATCGGTCACGCGCAGGCAGTACGGCACCTTGACGATATAGATACGGTCAAGGAAGGCCTCGTTGTTGCGGTTGTTTTTAAAGGTCTTCCATTCCGACTCGTTCGAGTGGGCCAGGATGATGCCGTCGAACGGAATCGCGCCAAAACCTTCCGTGCCCTTGTAATTGCCTTCCTGCGTGGCCGTCAGCAGCGGATGCAGCACCTTGATCGGTGCCTTGAACATTTCCACGAATTCCATCAAGCCCTGGTTGGCCAGGCACAGGCCGCCCGAATAGCTGTAGGCGTCCGGGTCGTCCTGCGCATAGTCTTCCAGCTTGCGGATGTCGACCTTGCCCACCAGCGAGGAAATATCCTGGTTGTTTTCATCGCCCGGCTCCGTTTTCGAGATGGCGATCTGTTTCAGCACGGACGGGTAGCGCTTGACGACGCGGAACTGGTTGATGTCGCCATTGTATTCATGCAGGCGTTTCACGGCCCAGGGGCTGGGGATGTTGCGCAGGTAGCGGCGCGGGATGCCGTAATCCTCTTCCAGGATGGTGCCGTCTTCTTGCTCGTTGAACAGGCCCAGCGGCGATTCGTTGACGGGCGAGCCTTTCAGGCAATAGAAGGGGACGTGCTCCATCAGCGACTTGAGTTTTTCCGCAATGGACGACTTGCCGCCGCCGACAGGCCCCAGCAGATACAGGATCTGCTTGCGTTCTTCCAGCCCTTGCGCGGCATGGCGGAAATACGAGACGACTTGCTCGATGACTTCCTCGGTGCCGTAGAACTCGCGGAAGGCGGGATAGATCTTGATCACCTTGTTGGCGAAGATGCGCGACAGGCGCGTGTCGTTGCGCGTGTCGACCAGTTGCGGCTCGCCGATGGCGGCCAGCATGCGTTCGGGCGCGCTGGCATAGGTCAGCTTGTCCTTCTTGCACAGGGCCAGGTATTCGGTGAGCGACATTTCCTCTTCGCGGGTGCGCTCGTAGCGTGCTGCATAGTTATCAAAAATGGTCATGTCAATGTCCTTTAATGTAAACCTGTCCTGCCAGTCACCATGGCCGCCCGCCTGGCACTCGCCTGGGCTCGCCGTCTGAACTTTTCCTGTACCCCGTACCGATTTTTATTGTTGTTTCAAGCCCGGGTGTCTTTGCGAGTCCGGATTGCCCGGACCAAAAAACTGGCGCTTGATGCCGTACGCTGACGTGGCCAGCCGGCTTTTTTTCACTGTTGATAGCGCTTGTTGCACCTACCATTACCCCATGAAATTTATTATTGCTCTAAAGGATCAGGAAGTCAAAAGATATGTCAGCATATCCTTAATACTTGTTTGTAAATTGTTGATTTAATTGGATAAATCATCAAATTTTTCATCGATTGCGATGAACCTTTTTGTACCTTTTAAACCATCATACGACAATTCGCCAGCACGTGCCGGTGCCAGCCTTGGCGCTGCTGTCGCCGGTGAGACCGGCCATCTTGCGCTAAGATGCCTGCATGTCTGATGGCCCTGCGCGCCGTGCGTGCGCGTGCCAGCACTTTTATCGTCACCCTATAAGGAACACCCATGATGAACCCCCAATTGCGCGCGATCGTCCGCGGCATGCCGAAGGCCGAGTTGCATATCCATATCGAAGGCTCGCTGGAGCCAGAACTGATTTTCGCACTGGCCGCGCGCAATGGCGTGCCGCTGGGCTATGAATCGGTAGAACACTTGCGCAGCGCCTATGCTTTTACGGATTTACAGTCTTTTCTCGACATTTATTACGCTGGCGCAAGCGTGCTCTTGAAAGAGCAGGATTTCTATGACATGACGCAAGCCTATCTGCGCCGCGCCGAAGCCGATAACGTGCTGCATACGGAAATCTTCTTCGACCCGCAAACGCACACGGCGCGCGGCGTGCCGATTGCCGACGTGATCAACGGCATTCACCGCGCCTGCCAGGACAGCCCCGTCAGCGCGGCCCTGATCCTGTGTTTCCTGCGCCACCTGAGCGAGGAAGAGGCGTTCGAGACCCTGGAAGACGCGCTGCCGCACCGCGACAAATTCATCGGCATCGGCCTCGATTCCTCGGAAGTGGGCAACCCGCCCGAGAAATTTTCGCGCGTGTTTGCCCGTTGCCGCGAGCTGGGCCTGCACCTGGTGGCCCACGCGGGCGAGGAAGGTCCGCCAGCCTACATCCGCACGGCGCTCGACGACTTGCAAGTCGAACGCATCGACCATGGCGTGCGCTGCCTGGAAGACGCGGAACTGACGGCCCGCCTGGCGCGCGAACAGATCGCGCTGACCGTCTGCCCCTTGTCGAACACCAAGCTGCGCGTGTTCGACCAGATGCATGAGCATAATCTGGTGCAACTGCTCGACGCCGGCCTGCTCGTGACGGTGAACTCGGACGACCCCGCGTATTTCGGCGGCTACATGAACGATAACTTCGACGCCATCTTCGACGCGCTGCCACTGGGCCTGTCCCACGCGCAGCGCCTGGCGCGCAACGGTTTTATTGCCGCCTTCCTGCCGCAGGCGCAAAAAGACGCCTTCCTTGCTACCGTCGCTGCGTATTTTGCCCAGCACGCCGCCGCCCACGGCGCAGCGCAATAACGCATCACAATCAACTCGCATAAAGACCCGCCGCCCATGCTCCGCCTCTCCCTGAAAATGACCGGCCGCGACTGGCGCGCCGGGCAACTGCGTTTCCTGCTCGTCGCCCTGATCGTGGCCGTGGCGGCCCTGTCGGCCGTGGGCTTCTTCGTCGACCGTTTGCGCGCGGGCCTGAACCGCGACGCGCACCAGCTGCTGGGGGCCGACCTGGTCATCAGCGCCGACCAGCCCGTCAATGCGGCGTGGCGCGCCGAAGCGCAGAAGCGCGGTTTTATCCTGGCCGACACGGTGACGTTCCCCAGCATGGCGCAGGCGGGCGAGGGTGAGCAGTCGCTGTCGCAGCTGGCGTCCCTCAAGGCCGTCTCGCCCGGCTACCCGCAGCGGGGCAAGCTGAAAATCACGACCAAACTGAACGAAGCGCAGGATGCCCTGGGAAGGCCAACGGAGCAGGTGCCGGCACCGGGCACCGTGTGGGTCGACGCGGCGATTTTGTCCAGCCTGAACGCGAAGCTGGGCGACACCTTGACCTTGGGCGACAAGGCATTTACCGTCACGCAACTGATCGCCAGCGAGCCGGACCGGGGCGCCTCGTTCCTGAACTTCGCCCCGCGCGTGATGCTGCCCTTGAGCGACCTGGCCGCCACGGCGCTGGTGCAAAACGGCTCGCGCGTGTCGTACCGCTTGCTGCTGTCGGCACCGCCCGCCAAGGCAGCCGAGCTTGCGCAATATCAAGCCTGGCTGGAAAGCCAGATCAAGGCGCAGGCCATCAAAGGTGTGCGCATCGAATCGCTGGAATCGGGTAGTCCGCAGATGCAATCGACCCTGGACCGCGCCGACCGTTTTCTGTCGCTGGTCGGCTTGTTGTCGGCCATGCTGGCGGCCGTCGCCGTGGCCATGGCGGCGCGCCGCTTCATGCTGCGGCACCTCGATGCCTGCGCCATGCTGCGCTGCCTGGGCTTGACGCAAAACCAGGTCACGGCCATGTACGTGATCGAATTTTTACTGGTGGGCCTGGTGGGTAGCCTGATCGGCGTGATGGTGGGTTTCGGCGGCCACCTGGTGCTGCTGGAGCTGCTGGGCAAGCTGGTGCAGAGCGACTTGCCGCCCGTCTCCCTGCTGCCTGCGCTGCAAGGCGTGGCCACCGGCATGCTGCTGTTGCTGGGCTTTGCCCTGCCGCCGATTTTGCAGTTGCGAAATGTTCCCCATAACCGGGTGATCCGCCGCGAGCAGGAGCCGCCGCAGGCGCTGGCCCTGGCCACCTACGGCTTGGGCATCGCCGCCTTCGTCGTGCTGCTCCTGTGGCAGGCGGGCGACGTGAAACTGGCGCTGCTGACGGCGGCCGGCTTCCTGGGCGGCTTTGCCCTGTTCGGCCTGGCCGGCTGGCTGGGCATCAAATCGCTGAAAACCCTGCGCGGCGCCTTCAATCACCAGGGCTGGCGCTTCGCCGTCACGTCCTTGCAGCGCCGTCCGGGCGCCACCGTGATCCAGGTGGTGTCGCTGGCGCTGGGCCTGATGGCCTTGCTGTTGCTGACGGTGGTGCGCGGCGACTTGATGGTGGCCTGGCGCAATGCCACGCCGCCGGACGCGCCGAACCGCTTCATGATCAATATCCTGCCGGAACAAAAAGAGCCGATCGCCGCGCGCCTGGCGCAGGCCGGCGTGGCCAATGCGCCTTTGTATCCGATGATACGCGGGCGTTTGGTGGCCGTGAATGGCAACGCCATCACGGAAACCACCTACGAGGATGACCGCGCCAAGGGCCTGGCCGAGCGCGAATTCAACCTGTCGACGATGGCCACCATGCAGGAAGAAAACAAGCTGGTGGCCGGCAAGTGGTTCGCCAATGCGCCCGGTGCGCCGGCTGAGGCGTCGGTGGAAGAGGGCATCGCCAAGACATTGAAACTGAAACTGGGCGACAAGCTGCGCTTCGACATCGCCGGCCAGCCCGTCGAGGCGGCCATTACCAGTTTGCGCAAGCTGGAATGGGGTTCGATGCGCGTCAATTTCTTTGTCATCATCAACCCGGCCGCCATGGCGGACACGCCGCAGACGTGGATCACGGCGTTTCACTTGCCGCCTGCGCAGGCGGACCTGGGCAATGCCTTGCTGCGCGACTACCCGAATCTGACGGTGGTCGACGTGGGCGGCGTGCTGAAACAGATCCAGGGCGTGCTGGACCAAGTGGTCACGGCCGTCGAATTCCTCTTCGCGTTTACGCTGGCCTCGGGCTTGCTGGTGCTGTATGCGGCGCTGATGGGTTCGCAGGACGAGCGCACGCGCGAAGCGGGCCTGCTGCGCGCGCTGGGCGCCACGCGGCGCCAGCTGGCGCAGGCGCAGCTGATCGAATTTTCTCTGGTGGGCGCCCTGGCCGGCTTGCTGGCGGCATCGGGCGCAGCCGCCATGGGCTGGGCCCTGGCCACTTACCAGTTCAAGTTCGCCTGGAGCTTCGCGCCGGGCGTGTGGGCCTTTGGTTTACTGGCCGGCGCCCTGTGCGCCATCGCCGGCGGCTGGCTGGGACTGCGCAATGTATTGAAACATCCGCCGCTGCAAACGCTACGGGAAGGCTAAGTTGCCAACTACGCGCTGATGCTGTCGCCCGCGCCCGCGCGCAAAAATTGCGCATAGGACATGACCGGCTGCCCCAACTGGTGCGCCGGCACGTCGAACAGGGCCCAGAAATACGTCACGCGGCCCAGACAGATGGTGGGCGCGGCGCAGTAGCGGAACCAGTTTTCGCCGATGTGCGTCGCATACATGCCGTCGCTGTCGGCGTCGGAAAAGTACGGGATCACGCGCATTTCCAGCAGGGCCAGCAGCAGGGATTCCGGTGCGTCGCTGTCGCGCGCCATTTCATATTGCGTGTGCAGGCTGCGCTCCGTCTCGATGATCATCAGCTTGGCATGGCCGTCGCGCGTGAAAAACAGGATGCCGCAGGGATTGGGAAAGATGTAGAACTCGACGAAGCCATGGCGCTGGCACAGCTCGTACACGACGGCGGCCATGGCTTCGTCTTGCAGGAAACTGTAGTCGTGCAGTAATAGCAAGTCGCGTACGGTGTCCGATTGCTGCAGGAAGAATTCGCGTTGCAGGGCAACGATTTCCAGTTCCAGGATGTCGAGCGCATCGTCGTCGCTCTTCTTGATGTAGCGGTCGATCAAGCCCCGGTTGAAGGCCGTCACGGCTACTTTTTCATCGGCCGCCCCTGTAAATAAAATCTTCTTGCACGGCAAGTCGCGCACGGCCTGGCAGAATTCCAGGCCATTCATCTGCGGCATCGAATAATCGACCACCAGCACGGAGGGCACGGCAAAGCGCTGCGCCTGGCCGCTGATGCGCCAGATGCGTTCGAGATCGAGCGCCACGTTGCACTGGTCGGGCGGCAAGTTTTGCGTGTCGAAATTGACGTGCAGCGGTGTCTCGCCCAGTTGCGTGCTGTGGCGCAGCCAGTGCAAGGCGCTGCTGGTGTCGTGGAAAGTCTTGCGCGCCAGGCTAGGATTGAGCTGGAATGCCAGGCTTTTCAGGAAGGAATCGCTGTCGTCGATCAATACGGTCAGGGTCGGATGGGTGTAGACGGGCAGTTGCATGCGTCACCTCGCGCGGTGGATGGATGGAAAACGGTGGTGCGTGGGCACGGGCAGGGGCTGGGGAAATTCCAGCACGAAGATGGCGTAGGCGCCTTCGCGCGCCACGCAGCGGATGCGTGCCTGCCAGGCTTGCATGATTTGCCGGCACAGGGCCAGGCCGATGCCGCTGCCGTTGTGCGCGGGATACGAATAGAAGCGGTCGAAGATCAGCGGCAGGCGGTTGGCCGCGATGCCGCAGCCCGTGTCGATGAACAGCAGGCGCGGTACGGGATGGGCGCCATCGATGATGATGCGCACGCGGCCCTTGCCGGCGCGGTGGATGCTTTTCAAGGCATTGCGCAGCAGGTTCAGCAGGATAACCACGCACAATTCCGACTGGCCCGGAAAGGTGAAATCGGCGCGCACCTCGACCTTGACGATGTCGCGCTGGGCCGTGCTGGTAAATGGATAGCGGCGCAGCACGGCCGCCACGCTGTCGTGCATGGCCACAGCTTCGTTCGCTTCGAGCTTGCGGTTGACGGCGCTGGCGCTGAGCAGGAACAAATCGATCATGTGGTGCATGTGGCGCACTTCGAACTGGATGCGCGCCAACGCTTCCAGGCTGGCCGCGTCGGGCGGCTGGTCTTGCAGCTTGCGCTGCAGTCCGCGCACGTTCGCCTCGACGCTGACGAGGGGCGTGCGCAATTCGTGCGCCACGCTGCCCAGTCCGGCTGCCAGCCCGGCCAGTTTCTCTTGTGCGCCCACATGGCGCCCCACCTTGACCACGGACAGCACGGCAATCGTGAACCAGTGCACGGGCAATTGCTGCAAGACGTCGCGGCTGAGCAAAAAGGCGGGATCACCAAACACGGCAAACGCCAGGCAGGCCAGCAGGGTGCCGCTCAGGTAGGCCAGCACGGCGATGCGCGTATCGAAATGAAACAGCACGATCAGCGCCACCAGCAGTGAATGCATCCACAGCGCCGAGGCGTGGTTCATCAGGAACATGTACGTGAAGAAAAACGGCAGTTCGAAGGTCAGCCCCAGGAACAGGTACACGCTGAACCAGGTATTACTGAAGCGGTCGGGCCACAGCGCGGGCAGGAACAGCAGTGCCGCCACGCTGCGCAGCAGCGGCGATTCGTATTCTTGCGGAAAAAAATAATGCCACAGCGCGTAGTACAGGGGCATGCCCAGCGCGCCGATGACGGCCAGGGTGCGCACCTGCGCGCGCCGCACGGGTGTGTGTTCGATGGCGTCGTGGAAATGCAGGAAAGGCTGGAGCAGCTTGCCTTGCCACCGTTTTCCGGAAGGGGACTGCACGTGCATCATGATCAGGGGACGTGTTCGTTGAGGCGTGTCAATGCAACATGATCGGCGGGTTCCTTCCTTATCAGCAGAATATCGGCATAACTGTTGAGCTGTATCAATCTCTTGTCGGATGGCTCGCGCATGTTGGACGCGGTAGTTCCCCCGCAACCAATCAGGAGTGCCCTATGTCACACGCCCTTTTTCCCCTGTCGTCCCCCGCCATCCATGCTGAACAACAGATGCCTGCCTTCGTGCGCGCACGCATGGATGAACATTACGTCGAGCGCATCGAGAAGCTGCTCGGTGGCGAACACCTGCACGAATGGCAAGCCATGCCCGCGCGTGCGGTCATGCTGGCAGGTAATGATTACCTGAACATCGCCGGCGAGACCGTGCTGCTGGCGGCCCAGGCGCGCGTCTTGCAAGGCGGCGGCGCCATGCTGATGTCGTCCGTGTTCTTGCAGGAAGGCAGCCGCCAGCACCGGCTCGAACAAAAATTCGCGGACTATCTCGGCAGCGAAGCCTGTGTGCTGGCGCAGTCGGGCTGGGTCGCCAACGTGGGTTTGCTGCAAAGCCTGGCCGGGCCCGGCATCCCCGTCTACCTGGACATGCAGGCGCACGCCTCGCTGTGGGAAGGGGTGCAATCGGCGCAAGCCGTGCCCGTGGCCTTCCTGCATAACGATGGCGCTCACCTGCAGCGCCAGCTCGACAAGCATGGCCCCGGCATCATCGTCGTCGATGCGCTGTACAGCACGAATGGCAGCGTGGCGCCGCTGCTGGAAATGGTGGAAATCGCCGAGCGCAGCGGCAGCATGCTGATCGTCGACGAGTCGCACTCGCTGGGCACGCACGGCCCGCAGGGCGCGGGCCTGGTGGCCGAGCTGGGCCTGGCCGGGCGCGTGCATTTTCGCACGGCGTCGCTGGCCAAGGCGTTTGCGGGGCGCGCGGGGCTGATCACCTGTTCGGCCCGCTTCAAGGGCTATTTCCTGTCCGCCTCGCGGCCCGCCATCTTCAGCTCCTGCCTGCTGGAACACGAGCTGGCGTGGTTCGATGCGGCGCTCGATTTCATCCGCGCCGCCGATGCCCGCCGCGCCGCCCTGCGCCGCCACAGCGTGCAGCTGCGCCAGGGTCTGGCTGAGCTTGGCTACAACGTCAGCGACGGCACCGAGCAAATCATCGCGCTGGAAGCGGGCACTGAACCCGACACCCTGATCCTGCGCAAGGCGCTGGAGCGGCACGGCATCTACGGCGCCGTGTTCTGCGCACCGGCCACGCCGAAGAACCGCTCGCTGGTGCGCCTGACCCTGAATGCGGGCTTGCGCGAGGACGAGCGCGCCAGAGTGCTGGCCGCCTGCGCCGCCATCCGCGATGAGACGGGCATGGCGCGCTGGCCGTCGACGCGGCGTTTGCGCAAGCTGGCGCTGGTGTAAGGAGCGGGCGTCAGCCGTTGCTGGGCTGGCTGCCGGCGATGCCGGCCAGCAGCAGGGACAGCGGTGCCAGCTGCTCCGCGCTGGCGCTGCCCAGCAATTCCTGGCCCAGCGCCTGCGCCGTCGCATCGGCATGGATCAGCAGGGCTTGCCCCGCCTCGGTGATGACGGCATAGCCGACGCGGGCATCGCGCGCATCGGCCTGGCGTGCCACTAGGCCGATTTTCTCCAGCGGTATCAGCGAGCGCGTGATGCCGGACGCCGTCAGCGCCAGGCGCTCGGCCAGGTCGATGCGGCGCAGGCGGCCACCGGGCGCACGCTGCAAGTGGTACAGCAATTGATAATCGCCAAAGCTCAAGCCATGCAGATTGCCCAGAATGCTGTCAAAACGGCGCACCAGCAGCGCCTGGGCACGCGCCAGGCGCAGGCAAAAGTCCAGCGCGCTGGCGCCGTCCGGCGGCGGGGAAGTGTGATCGGTCATGGTTTCCTTGGTGTTGGCTGCGCAGTGCTTGAGTACGCAAGTGTAAAGCAATACTGCTCAATACAGTGGCTGCCCCTGTTCCAGCCACTGTGCGCGGTGCAGGGCCAGCAGGGCATCGAGTTCGGCCTGCGCATCGAAGGCGGGATCGACGGATTGATCGACGGTGTCGATGATGTCGAAGCGGAAGGCCGCCGCGCCATCGCGCCGCCAATCCGCCTGCAAGCGGGCGTTGCGGTGCGTGCCCAGCGCGAGTTCGAAGCGGTGGCGGTTCAGCGCACCAGGGGCGTTGCGGCTGCGTTCGAGCAGGGTGCATCCGCTGGGCAGGTGGCGCAGCGCGATGATGCCCAGCGCTGGCGCTTGCTGCCGGTAAGCCGCTTTCAGGGCAGCTTGCTGTGTTTTATCCATGCTGCAATTTCCTCACGGTTGGGTGACGTAATCGGTTGCCGCGATGCGCGCAATGTCAGTGAACAGGGCGGCGGCGATGGCGGCGGCCAGCAGCAGGGCGCCGCCGGCGCAGAACAGTTCGCTCACGCTCAGGTGGCGCAGCAGCGCGCCCGTGGCCGCCGCCGACAGGGGCGCCAGGCCCAGGAAGATGCCCATGAACACGGCCATCGCCCGGCCCAGCATGGCGGGCACCACACGCCGCTGTATCCACGTAAAGATGGCCACCTGCACATAGCCGCCCAGCAGGCCGGTGACGGCCAGCAAGGCTGCGCCTTGCCAGGCTGTTTCGATTTGCCCCAGCGTCATCAACAGGATGGCGACAATGGCGTCAACGGCCAGCAGGGTGGCGCCGAAACGCAGGCGCAGCCAGGCGCCGCCCAGGCTGGACGCCAGCATGCCGGCCAGGGTGCCGGCGCCGTGCGCGCCCATCAGCAGTCCCAGCGCCGCAGCACCGTGCAGGCGTTCGCTGGCCAGCACGGGCAAGGCCACTTGCAGCGGACCCATGACGAAGAAGGCCACCACCGCCCAGTACGCATAGCAGCTGCGCAAGGGAAGGTCGCGCCACACCATGGCCAGGCCAGCGGCCATGTCGCGCCACATGCCCTGCGCCGCCACCACGGCCAGTGGCCGCAGCTTGACTTGCCGCAAGGTCCAGGCAGAAAACACAAATGTCAGCGCATCGATGACAAAGGCGGCGGCCAGCGCCGCCATGGGGGTTTTCTGCGCGCCCTCATGGGCGCCCAGCACCAGCGCCGCCAGCAGGGGGCCGGCCAGCAGCGACAACTGGCGCGTGCCCATCTGCAAGCCATTGGCTTTTTGCAACAATTGCGTCGGCACGGCTTGCGGCAGGATGGCCGTGCCGGCCGGAATGCCAAAGGCGGAAGCGATGCCCAGTGCCAGCGCGGCCGCATACGCGAGTGCCAGGCTGGCCTGCTCCAGCATCAGCAGCCCCGCCAGTGCCAGCAGGATGGCAGCGTTCGCATACTTGCTCAGCAGCATCACGCGCCGGGGCGAGTAACGGTCGGCGACGGTGCCGCCCAGCAAGATGAGTACGGCGCGCGGTGCGCCCATCAGGGCCACGGCGATGCCCAGGCTGAGGCTATCGTTCGTCAGGCTCAGCACCAGCCACGGCAGGGCCAGCATGCTGAACTGGTCGCCCAGCATGGAAACGAGGCCGCCGCCCAGCAGCCAGCGGAAGTTGGTATTGCGTAGCAAGTGGGGTTGGGTAGTGGCTGACATGCTGTTCTTGTCCTTGGTTTAAAATTGCATAGTAGTTGATATAAGCTTGATTGGTCAAGTATATTGCCATTTATTGTGGCAGAGAGAGCTAGTGGCGCATGGAGCGCCGATGCTTGCGCTATCATGGCGGCCATGACTGATACCACTGCCCCCACCCTGTACGAGACCATCGGCGGCGCCCCCGTGCTGCGTGAAATGGTCGACCGTTTTTATGATCTGATGGAACTTGAGCCCGAGTTCGCCGGCATCCGCGTCATGCATCCGCCATCGACGGACGGTTCGCGCGACAAGCTGTATTTCTTCCTGACGGGCTGGATGGGCGGGCCGGATTTGTATATCGAGAAATTCGGCCACCCGCGCTTGCGCGCGCGTCACTTGCCTTACGCCATCGGCACCAGCGAGCGCGACCAGTGGCTGCGCGCCATGGCCTGGGCCATGGAAGACACGGGCATCGAAGAATCCCTGCGCGTGCGCCTGATGGAATCGTTCTATCAGACGGCCGACTGGATGCGCAACAAACCTGACTGACACCCATGAGCCCAATCGAGTTTTACAGCCTGCTGGGCGCCGCCGCCGTCGCCATCGTCCTGTTGATCTTGCTGCTGCTGCGCCCGCGTGGCGCGGCCGGCGATGGCGCCACCACCCTGGCGCTGGTGCAGCAGCACCAGCAGCAAAGCCTGGAGCGCATCGACCGGGTCGAGCGCGAAGTGCGGCTGCAGTTGCAGGCGTCGGCGCAAGCCACCCGGCAAGACCTGGCGGCCGGCCTGGCGCAATTCCAGGCGGCAACCTTGCAACAGCTCGACAGCCTGCGCACGCAGATGCAGGCGCAGGGGAAAGTCGGGCGCGAGGAGCAGGCGCAAAGCCTGGCGCGCTTTGCCGAGAGCACCAACCAGACCCTGGCCCAGCTGACGGAATCGAATGCGCAGCGCATGCTGGAAGTGCGCGCCACCTTGGAAAACAAGATCCGCGACTTGCAGGCCGATAACGGCGCGCGCCTGGAAGAGATGCGCAAGACGGTCGATGAAAAACTGCATGCCACGCTGGAAACGCGTTTGAGTGCGTCGTTCCAGCAAGTGTCGGAGCGGCTGGAAAAAGTCCACCAGGGCCTCGGTGAAATGCAGCAGCTGGCGCTGGGCGTGGGCGATCTGAAGCGGGTGCTTACTAATGTGAAGACGCGCGGCACCTGGGGCGAAGTGCAGCTGGAAATGCTGCTGGAGCAGGTACTCACTGTCGACCAGTACGCGAAGAACGTGGAAACGCTGCCGGGCAGCGGCGCGCGCGTGGAATTCGCCCTGAAGTTGCCAGGCATGGTCGACGGCGGTCCGCCCGTGTGGATGCCCATCGATGCAAAGTTTCCCAAGGAACAGTACGAGCGTCTGGTGGACGCGGCCGAGCGGGCCGATGCGGACGGCGTGGCCGTCGCCGGCCGCGAGCTGGAACGGGCCGTGCGGGGCGAGGCGAAAACCATCGCCGAGAAATACCTGGCGCCGCCGCTGACCACCGACTTTGCCATCCTGTTCCTGCCCACGGAAGGGCTATATGCGGAAGTGCTGCGCCGGCCGGGACTGGCCGACGAATTGCAGCGCGTACACAGGGTCAGCATTGCCGGACCGTCCACCCTGACGGCCTTGCTCAACAGCCTGCAGATGGGTTTCCGCACGCTGGCGCTGGAAAAGCGCTCGTCGGAAGTATGGCAGGTGCTGGGTGCCGTCAAGACGGAGTTCGGCAAGTTCGGCGACGTGCTGTCGCAAACCCGGCTGACGCTGGAAAAGGCGGCGAAGAATATCGAAAGCGCGGAAGTGCGCAGCCGGCAGATGGCGCGCAAATTGAAATCCGTGGAAGCCTTGCCGGGCGAGGCGGCCGCCTTGCTGCTGGGCGCGGCGGACGCGGGGCTGTCCGCCGAGGCGGACGGCGAATAGCGCCCTCGGCGTTCAGGCCGCCGCTGGCCGGCGGCGCAGCGTGGCGCCGGCCAGCAGTGCCAATCCCGCCAGCAGCATGGCCCATGTTTGCGGCTCGGGCACGGCCGGCAAGACTGTCGGGCCGGTGGGTGGCAGGGTCGGCAGGATCACGGTGGGCGGCACGATGATGCTGCTGCCCTGGTCCGGCCGCAGGCTTCCACCACCACCTCCGCCGCCCATGCCGCCCATGCCGGCTGGCGGCGTGATACCGCCGACGGTACGCACATAATCGAAGGGCAGGAAGGGAGCGCTCGCCACGGCCGGCGGCGCGCCGGCGCCCGTGAAGGAACCGCCGTGCAAGGCGTCGGGATTATCGATCACGGGCACGCCTGCTGCTTCCGGGGCGGCGGGCCCGGCGGCAACGGGCGCGGCGCCACCGGGAGCGGCTCCGGTGGCTGGCGTCGCTGACGCTGGCACCCGCATGATGCGGCTGACATTGCGGCACACGGTGGGCACGAGGATGCAAACGCCCTGCACGCAGTACACGAGTCCCCTTTCCTGCATCTGCTCGCTCCAGCCTGAGCGCGTGACATTGCGGCAGACGCGGCCCGGCCCGAAATGCATGTCGCTGATGCGCGCATTGTAATGGCCCTTGCCGCGGATGGCGTCGCGGCTGATCACGACGATTTCATCGTACTGGCGCGCACGCATGCGCGCCTTCAATTCTTCGCGCACCTGCGGCGCGATGTCCGGGTACCTGTCCACTGCGGCCACCACATCTCCCATGAACGGGTCGGCGCCCGGGCGGTTCCAGCTGCAATGCTCCAGCACGTCGGCCCGAGGGGACCCTTTGGCATAGGCGGGCAGCGGCGCCAGGGACAACATGCCAAGCAGGCAAGCCACTCCCAGCATGCCGGCGCCCGCGATCCATGAATGGTGTCTCATTATTAGTTTCCTCGTGAAAACAATATCAAAATTGAATTTTTGTGCAAGTTCGAATGTTATCACCGAAGAAACTGTAGTATCAACAAATAAATAAAATAATTACAATTAGTGTTGTGTTTATTAATATGTTCCTTAAAGAAATAATTAATATTTTAATCTCGATAGTCGAACCACAGCAGTGCAGGGAAATTGATTGTGAAGGGGCAATGCGAGCGGCCCGCGCTGGGCGGGCCGGTTGAGAGGGCAGTGGGGTGTTGAAGGATGCGCCGCCGGCAGGCGGTGGTGAAACGATCTAGATGCGGCCCGGGCAGGCTTGCGTATCGAAGGCGGGATAGCCGATGGCGGGCAGCTTGTGCAGCCACTTGCGCATCAAGGTGCGCGCGCCTTGCATATCGTACTGTTCGTACTGTTGTCCCTGCTGCAAATCTGCGGCGAGCGTGGCAAGTTCTGCACAGATGGATTGCTTGCCGGCCTGCGCCGCCAGCAGCGACGCCAGCAGTTCCGGCAGTACGTCCGCCGCTGGCGCCGCCTGGCGCGTGGCGCGAAAGTGCTGCCAGTAGCGCTCGGCGGCATCGGCATCAAAGCTGGGGATGAAACCGAAGGTGGCGTCATCGTGGTGCAAGCGGTACACGGTGGGAAAGTAATGCGGACCCGTCAGCTCGCCAGGGAAGCGGTCGCGCCGCAGGACGTCGACGGCCAGCGATCCGTTACGCTCCACGCGCACGGCACTCGGTGAATCGAACTGGTCCACGCTCACCATGCTGGGCGAGTTGCCTTGCATGAAGATGATCTTTTGCGTGTAATGGCGCCCGCCCAAGTGGCCGCACAGGGCCACATAGCTGTCGTTGAGGACGGTGATGGCCGCAATGGCGCCGCAGCCCGGCTGCAAGGGCGTGTTTTCCTGCCACGCGAGACCTTGATCGGCGGCGCGCACGATGCTGATGCGGCCCACGGTGGCGCCATGCAAGTCGCCCGGCGCCGTTTCGATGCGCTCGTCGAAGCGCACCGTGTAACCATTGCTGTGGACATCGCCAGCGTACGCCACCATGCCCTGCAGCAGGGCCAGTGCCAGAAGTAGATGTTTCATCAGGTCAATCCATGGAACAGCACGATATCGACCAGGTCGCCCGTGGCCACGTTGCCCTGCGCTTCATGCAGCACGATCATGCAATTGGCTTGTGTCATCGAGCGCAGGATGCCGGAGCCTTGCGCCCCCGTCACGCGCACGTGCTGGCGGCCGTCCGCGCCCCGTTCGACGATGCCGCGCTGGTATTCCGTGCGGCCCCGTTTCTTGCGGATGGGTGCTTGTGCCGCCACTTGCAGCAGCGGCAGGGTGGCCGTGTCCGCATCGGCGCCCATCAGGCGCAGCAGGGTGGGGCGGGCGAGGAAATAAAACGCCGCCATCACGGCCACGGGGTTGCCGGGCAGGCCCAGCAGCAAGGCCGTGCCGCCTTCGCTGGCAATCCGGCCAAAGGCCATGGGGCGGCCCGGACGCATGTTGATTTGCCAGAAGGCTACCTCACCCAGGCGCGCCAGGATCTCGCGCGTAAAATCGGCCGCGCCGCTGGACACGCCGCCCGAGGTGATGATGACGTCGGCCTTGGCGCAGGCGCCGCGCAGGGCCGCTTCCAGCGCTTGCGGCTCATCCTTGACGATACCCATGTCGAGCACTTCGCAGCCCAAACGGCTCAGCATGCCCAGCAGGGTGTAGCGGTTGCTGTCATAGATGCAGCCGGCGTCGAGTTGCTCGCCGATCGAGCGCAATTCGTCGCCGGTGGAAAAGAAGGCCACGCGCAGGCGCCGGCGCACAGGCACGGTGGCGATGCCCAAGGAGGCCAGCAGCCCCAGTTCGGCCGGTCCCAGGCGCTTGCCCTGCAGCAAGGCCGGCTGGCCCTGCATCAAGTCTTCGCCCTTGAAACGGCGGTTGTCGCCGGGGCGGATGCAATCGGGCGCCAGCGTGATGCTGCTTGCGCTGGCCTGCTGCACCAGTTCCTGCGGCACCACGCTGTCGCAGCCGTCGGGCATGACGGCGCCCGTCATGATGCGCGCGCATTGCCCGCGCTCAACGTTGACGGTGCCGGGGCGGCCGGCCAGGATGGTGTCGACCACGGCCAGGGTCAGTGGCACACTGCCGCCCAGGTCGGCGCCAAGGTCAGCCCCATGCAGCGCATAGCCATCCATGGCGGAATTGTCGTGCGCGGGCACGCTGATGGGCGAGATGATGTCGGCCGCCAGGATGCGCTCGAACGCTTGCGGCAGCGGCAGTTGTTCCACGTCGGCGACGGGTGCGACGCTGTCGGCCAGGATGGCTTGCGCCATCGGCACGGACAGGCCCTGCGCCTGCAGGGCGGCCAGCTCGTCCGGGGTATTCATGTTGCCGAACGCGCCGCCATCCTCGAATACTACCTCGGCCAGCTTCAGGGGGCCATGCCAGGTGCGCATGCGGCGTTCTCCATTGCGCAGATACGCATCGAGCTGGGGCAGGGCGGAAGTCTTGACGAGGCAGAAAACGGGATGCGGGCGGCGCAACGTCGATCCCGTGGCCGGGTCGATCTCTTCGGTGACGGCGATGGCCAGGTCGGCATCGTTGTCGATTAAACCGGCGGCCAGGCGCGCTGCCAGGTCGGGCGGCAGCAGGGGCGAATCGCACGGCACCGTCAGCAGGTAGGGCGTGCTGGCGTGCTGCATGCCGCTGTGCATGCCGGCCAGCGGGCCCAGCTGGCCCGGCAGCACGTCGGGCCAGACGGGCAGGCCGAAGCGCGCATAATCTCCGGCATCGGCGTGGACACTGATGGCCAACTGGCCTGCTTGTGGCGCCAGGCGCTGCAGCACGTGGCGCGCCAGTGGCTGGCCATGCAGGGGCAGCATGCCCTTGTCGCGCTGGCCCATGCGCGTGCCGAGGCCGCCGGCCAGGATCAGGCCGGTAATGTCGTGTGTGTTGATCATGTCAGGTAGGAAAATGGGGGCATGCGCCATGGTAGCAGCGGCGGGCGCGCGCCGCGCCTGATTCAGCCGCCGATGTACGACATTTCCACTTTCTTTTTACCGTGCTCAAGCGTGGTGGCCGTCAAATCCGTCTGGCTGGTGCGCAATTGCGAATAGCGGTCGGCGCGGCCGCGCCACAACTGCGCCACGGCCGAGGAAATTTCCGCGTCGCTGCGGCCGCCGCGCAGCAGGCTGCGCAAGTCGTGGCCGCTGCTGGCGAACAGGCAGGTGTACAGCTTGCCCTCGGTCGAGAGGCGGGCGCGGCTGCAATCGGCGCAGAACGCTTGCGTGACGCTGGAAATGAGGCCGATTTCGCCGCTGCCATCGGCGTAGCGCCAGCGCGCCGCCGTCTCGCCCGCGTAGTTGGGGTTGATGGGCAGCAAGGGCATGTGTGCACCGATGCGGCGCACCACCTCGGCGGACGGGATGACTTCCTGCAAGTTCCAGCCGTTCGAGGCGCCCACGTCCATGTATTCGATGAAGCGCAAGATGTAGGGCGTGCCCTTGAAGTGGCGCGCCATGGGCACGATTTCCTGCTCGTTCATGCCGGCCTTGACGACCATATTGATCTTGATGGGGCCGAGTCCTGCCTGGTGCGCCGCATCGATGCCGTGCAGTACGTCGGCCACGGCGAAATCGACATCGTTCATGCGCTTGAAGGTGGTGTCGTCGAGCGAGTCGAGCGACACGGTAACGCGGTTCAGGCCCGCATCCTTCAATGCTTGCGCTTTTCTGGCCAGCAAGGAACCGTTGGTCGTCAGGGTCAGGTCCAGCGGCTGCCCCGAGGGCGTGCGCAGCTCGGCCAGCATGGCGATGAGCTTTTCGATATTCTTGCGCAGCAGCGGTTCGCCGCCCGTCAGGCGGATTTTTTCCACGCCGTGCGCGACGAACAGGCGCGCCACGCGCGTGATTTCCTCGAACGACAGCAAATCCGTGTGCGGCAGGTACACGTGGTTCTTGTCGAACACGTCTTTCGGCATGCAATACACGCAACGGAAATTGCAGCGGTCGGTAATCGAGATGCGCAGGTCGTGGAGGGGCCGGCCCAGGCTGTCGGCCACGTTGCCGCTGGGGCTTTCCAGCCGCGCGGGGATCGCCGGTGCTCCATTGCGGGCCTCGGCGAGGTAGATAATCTTGTCAGCCATGAAAGGTGATACCACTTACGTTAAATCGGTCAAGGCAGCTACGATAGCACGAGGCCGAAGATGGCACAGGCGAGCAGCAATTTGATGGTGCCCATTTGAAACTTGATCAGCGCCACGCCGGCCGCCAGCGCGATGAGCATCGCCAGCCAGTCCCAGTGGGGCAGCGGGTTTTCTTGCCAGAAGACATGGCGGCCAAAGAACAGTGCCAGGCTGGCGATGACGCCCACCACGGCCGCCGAAATGGCCGTCAGGGGTGCGCTCAGGAGCAAATTGCCGCGCGACGCTTCCACCAGCGGCGCGCCGGCCAGGATGAAGATGAACGAGGGCAGGAAAGTAAACCAGCTGGCGACGAGGGCGCCGCACACGCCCGCCAGCCACAGGTGTTCACCGGCGATGCCTGCGGCATGGCTCCAGCCGCCCACAAAACCGATGAAGGCGACGATCATGATCAGAGGGCCGGGCGTCGTTTCGCCCAGCGCCAGGCCATCCATCATCTGCGCGCTCGTGATCCAGTGGTAGTGGTCGACGGCGCCCTGCACCAGGTAGGGCAGCACGGCATACGCGCCGCCGAACGTGAGCAGGGCGGCCTTGCTGAAAAACACGCCCATCTGCGCCAGCGGTTGCTCGCGTCCGCCCAGTAGTGCCAGGCCTAGCCAGGTGAGGAATGCCAGCGCCAGGCCCACGGCGGCCGTGCCCAGCAGGCGCGGCCATTTGAGCTGCGCGTGCTCCGGCGTGGGCGTGTCGTCATCGATCAGGGCGGCACCGTAGCGGGCCGCGCCGCCATGTTGCGTGCCGCCGATATGAAAATGGCTCGGCAGCCAGCGCCCGCCCGCCATGCCCAGCAGGGCGGCGGCGAGCACGATCAGCGGAAATGGCAGCTGTAGCGCGGCGATGGCGACAAATGCTGCCGCCGCGATGGTGATCAGGCCGGGGCTGCGCAAGGTGCGCCGGCCCAGGCGCCAGGCAGCCGCCAGCACGATGGCGACGACGGCCGGCTTGATGCCGTACAGGATGCCGGCGATGGCGGCCACGTGGCCATACGCCATGTAGAGCCAGGACAGGACGATCAGCAGCAGCAGCGAGGGTAGCAGGAACAGCAGGCCCGCCACCAGGGCGCCGCGCGTGCGGTGCATCAGCCAGCCGATGTAGATGGCCAGCTGGGTCGCTTCCGGCCCCGGCAGCAGCATGCAGTAATTCAGGGCGTGCAAGAAACGCTGCTCGGAAATCCAGCGCCGCTTTTCCACCAGTTCCGCATGCATCATGGCGATTTGCCCGGCCGGGCCGCCAAAGCTGACGCAGCCCAGCTTGAGCCAGTACCAGAAGGCGCTGCGCAGGCTGACGGGGGCGGGGCGGGGAAGGTTGGCGTTCTTGTGCATGGCTGGCGGCTGGCTGGCAAAGGTGTGGACGTAAAAAAGGGGAAGCCTGAGCTCCCCCTTTCATCATTGGCGGCTGGGCGAACCCGGCGCGCTTATGGACGTTGCGTGTTGACCTGGATCAACGGCTCATCCGATTGCGGCGGCAATGGCTTGCGTTCGCGCGGCTTGCGCACGGGAGCGACTGCCTTGGCGGCCGCTTCCTGCGCCAGGCGCAGTTTTTCCGGATCGGTGGCAGCCAGGGTCAGGCCGGCCGAACCGAGCACTGCGCTCAAGTCCAGCGGCGCAGGTGCCGGCGCTGCAGCGACGACAGGTGATGGCGCAGGAGCAGGAGCAGGAGCAGGAGCAGGAGCAGGCGCAACTTCGGCAACCACCGGTGCGGCTTCCACCACGGCAGGCGCCGTTTCAGCCACTGGCGCTGGTGCTTCCTCGATCACGGCGATGGCTTCGACCAAAGGCGCAGCTTCCACCACTGGCACGGCTTCGACGATGATTTCCGCTGGCACCGGTGCCGCTTCCACTTTCTCGGCAAAGCTGTACTCGGCAACTGGTGCTGGCTCGGCAGCGGCTGGTTCAGCTTGCGCTGCAACCGCTTCGACAGGGGCTGGTGGCACGATCACTTCAGCAACTGGTGCGGCTTCTGCGGCAGGAGCGGCTTCTTCGACCTTGGCCACTTCCAGCACTTCGACCACTTCGACCACTTCCACGACGGCAGCTTCCACTGGCGCAGCGACGGCGACGACAGCGGCGGCAGCCACGACGGCGACCGGGGTAGCATCAGCGGCGGCTTCCGGCGCCGGAGCGACCGTAAAGCTGATCACTGGCGCGTCCTGGCCTTCGTTCTCGCCGTTTGCCGATTCGATCAGCTCGCCCGTTTCGCGGTCGCGGCGGTTGCGGTTGCGGCCACCACGACGACGGCGGCGGCGCGGTTCTTCGCCTTCCACGTCGTTTTCCGTCTCTTCGCCTTCAGGACCGGCATTGACCGGCGCTTTCAGCAAGCTCATTGGTGCTGCATCAGCGTCCGGACCGCTTGACGGTACGACCACATTGACGGCGCTGGCGGTAGCACCAACCAGGGCCAGTTCATCCGCTTTCACTTCAGCAACAACAGCCTTGTCGATGCGTGGCTCGCGGCCTTCGCGTGGCTGGCGTGGCGGACGTTCGGCGCGTTCTGGACGCTCTGCGCGCTCAGGGCGTTCCGCGCGCTCAGGACGCTCGCCCCGTTCGCGTGGTGCCGCCGTTGCCTCGCCCGCTTCACGCGGTTCGCGTGGCGGACGCGGTGGGCGTGGCGGACGGGCCGCCTTTTCCAGTGCTTCCGCTTCTTTCGCTGCATCGTCCTGGGCTGGGCGACCCTGGCCCGGTTCGCGTTCTTCGCGGCCAGGCTTGCCGTTGCGGCCACGGCCACGCGGGCCACGGCTGTTGCGGTCGCCGCGGTCGGCGCCGGTCGGCTTGGCTGGTGCGACAGGGGCGGGCGCTGGCGCCACCGGGGCCGGGGCGCCGGTGAAGAAGCTGATGATCTTGGCGATCAAGCCTTGTGGTGCGGCAGGTGCGGCCACCGGGACTGGTTTCGCTTCGACAGGCTTGCGCTCGACCAGCGGTGCTGGCTGGTCAGGCGTGATCGTCTTGACGACGGCTTCCTGGCGCGGCTTGGCTTCTTCCTTCTGGCGCTTGCTGTAAGCCATGTCGGTTTCAGCGCTTTCGGCCAGGTTGTAGCTGGCCTGGCTGTCTTCCAGACGCGGATCGTCGTGCTTGATGCGTTCCAGCTTGTAGTGCGGCGTTTCCAGATGCTTGTTCGGGATCAGGATCACGGCGATGCGGTGGCGGTTCTCGATTTTCAGTACTTCGCCGCGCTTTTCGTTCAGCAGGAAGGCGCCCACGTCCACGGGCACTTGCACGTGGATGGTGGCCGAGTTTTCCTTCATCGCTTCTTCCTGGATGATGCGCAGCACCTGCAGGGCGGACGATTCCGTGTCGCGGATGTGGCCGGTGCCGGAGCAGCGCGGGCACGTCACGTGCGAGCCTTCGGACAACGAAGGGCGCAGGCGCTGGCGTGACAGTTCCATCAGGCCGAAGCGGGAAATCTTGCCCATTTGTACACGGGCACGGTCATGGTGCAGCGCGTCTTTCAGGCGCTGTTCCACTTCGCGCTGGTTTTTTGCCACTTCCATGTCGATGAAGTCGATGACGATCAAGCCACCCAAGTCGCGCAGGCGCAGCTGGCGGGCCACTTCTTCGGCCGCTTCGCAGTTGGTGTTGAAGGCGGTTGTCTCGATGTCCGAACCGCGCGTGGCGCGGGCCGAGTTGACGTCGACGGAAACCAGCGCTTCGGTGTGGTCGATGACGATGGCGCCGCCCGATGGCAGCGGCACGGTGCGGCTGTACGCCGTTTCAATTTGATGTTCGATCTGGAAGCGCGAGAACAGCGGCACGTCGTCGCTGTAGCGTTTTACGCGGTGCACCATGTCGGGCATCACGTGGCTCATGAACTGGTGCGCCTGGTCGTAGATCTCGTCGGTATCGATCAGGATCTCGCCGATGTCGGGCTGGAAGTAGTCGCGGATGGCGCGGATGACGAGCGACGATTCCTGGTAGATCAGGAAAGCGCCGTTGGCCGACTTGCCGGCGCCTTCGATGGCGCGCCACAGTTGCATCAGGTAATTCAAGTCCCACTGCAGTTCATCGACGTTGCGGCCGATGCCGGCGGTGCGGGCAATGACGGACATGCCAGCTGGCAAGTCCAGTTTATCCATGGTTTCGCGCAATTCCTGACGCTCTTCACCTTCCACGCGGCGCGATACGCCACCGCCACGCGGGTTGTTCGGCATCAAGACCAGGTAACGGCCGGCCAGCGAAACGAACGAGGTCAGGGCAGCGCCCTTGTTGCCGCGCTCTTCCTTTTCCACTTGCACCATGATTTCCTGGCCTTCGCGCAGCGCTTCCTTGACGGAAGCGTTACGCACATCGACGCCTTCGCGGAAATACGTGCGGGCAACTTCCTTGAAAGGCAGGAAGCCGTGGCGGTCTTCGCCATAGCTGACGAAGCACGCTTCGAGCGATGGCTCGATGCGCGTGATGACGCCCTTGTAGATGTTGGATTTGCGCTGTTCGCGCCCGGCTGTCTCGATATCGATGTCGATCAGTTTTTGTCCGTCGACAATCGCTACGCGCAGTTCTTCTTGCTGCGTGGCATTAAACAACATGCGTTTCATTTTTATAACTCCGCGACCCGTAGGCCATCTCAAAGCCGCTTCCGGGGAAGCGACGAAAGTACAGGGATATATGCGAGAACGGGAGTGTTGGCGGGGGAAATGCCCAGGCGTGCGGAGCAACAACGCGTACGAGATATGCGTTACGGCCGCAACAGGCGCGGTGAGGTCAATCGTCATGCCGAGTGCACAGGACACTTGCAACTCATCTGAAACAGCCCGGATGAGAATGAACTGCATCGGGGGCAGAGAATGCAAGTGGTCAGCAAATTCAGAGCCAAAATCGTTAGCCGGCTCATTACAGGGATCGCGATGGCGAGGCTTGGCCTCAGCCTATCATCGACAACCCTCAGTATTTGGCCACATACGGGGTTTGGCGAAAACGGCAAGCGTTATCAACTTCATCAACCCGCGAGCCCGACTCGATAAGTCGCGCTAACGGGTACTTATCCTTATAATCCCACACTCACTTCAGCATCTCCACGCGTTATCCGATTACAACTACGGTGCAACCTTGATTCGCGCAGGGATGGTGCATATACATTTTTTTCCACCGAATTTGCAATTTGGCGAGGCCGGTGGAGACGCCCCTGTGTAAAATGTGCTTTTATTCTTACACTCGCAGCAGCCAGGGCCGCAGCAAAAACAATTATATATTCAAAATGAAGGACTTAGAGAGATTTCTGGGAAGACATAGTAAATGAAGAGTCAAAAAGATGTTGTTCCCCCTTCAACACCCCCGGTTCAGCCGCAAGCCCAATTCGTAACGATCGCCGAGGAAGAAGCAGGCCAGCGTATCGACAACTACTTATTAAGAGTGTGCAAGGGAGTGCCTAAAAGCCACATCTACCGGATCTTGCGATCGGGAGAAGTGCGGGTTAATAAAGGCCGTATCGATCAGCTGTACCGTCTTGTCGCCGGCGACGTGGTGCGCATTCCACCCGTGCGCGTGGCCGAAAAGGCCCCCACGGGCGCGCCGGCCGCCGAATTCAAGATCATTTTCGAAGATGCGCAGCTGCTCGTCATCGACAAGCCGGCCGGCGTGGCCGTGCATGGCGGCTCGGGCGTCTCGTTCGGCGTGATCGAGCAATTGCGCGCCTCGCGCCCCGACGCCAAGTTCCTGGAACTGGTGCACCGCCTGGACCGCGACACGTCCGGCTTGCTGTTGCTGGCAAAGAAGCGCACGGCGTTGACGAATTTGCACGAGCAGATGCGCGACGGCCTCACGGACAAGCGCTACCTGGTACTGGTGGCCGGTGACTGGAAGAATGCGCGCCAGCATATCAAGCTGCCGCTACATAAATACACGACGGCCGAAGGCGAGCGCCGGGTGGCCGTGCAGGCCGATGGCCTGGCGTCGCACACGGTGTTTTCACTGTTGCATAAATATCACAACTTCGCCTTGCTGGAAGCGGAATTGAAGACGGGACGCACGCACCAGATCCGCGTGCATCTGTCCTCCTCCGGTTTCCCCATCGCGGGCGACGATAAATATGGCGACTTTGCCCTCAACCGTGCCCTGTTGAAAGCCGACAGCACGCGCGGCGCCCTGAAGCGCATGTTCCTGCACGCGCACCAGATCACGTTTACGCATCCGGAGACGGGCAAGACGGTGACCCTGAATGCGCCGCTGGCTGCCGAATGCGAGCGTTTCTTGGTAAGCTTGGGCAAACCCTTGGCCGTTGCCGCACGATAGCTCTCCATCGCGTGCGGGGACACTACTCACAAGGTAGTCAGTCGCCATCATTCATTCTCAAGGAGCCGGCGGCTTTGTCGTCGGGAAACATGGCAAGAAAGCAATTTGATCTGATCGTCTTCGATTGGGACGGTACCCTGATAGACAGTACCTCGACCATCGTCAAGTGCATCCAGGCGTCGGCGAAAGACCTGGGCTTGCCAATTCCCACCGAGTTGCTGGCCTCGCATGTGATCGGCCTGGGCTTGCACGAAGCCATGCAGCTGGTGATGCCCGATGTCGAGCCGAAATACCATGCGCGCATGGCGGAACGCTATCGCTATCACTATCTGTCGCGCGACCATGAGCTGACCCTGTTTCCCGGCGTGCAGGAAATGCTGCAGGAACTCTCGCAGCAAGCGTACTTTCTGGCCGTCGCCACGGGCAAGAGCCGTGTCGGCCTGAACCGTTCGCTGAATGCCGTCAAGCTGCTGTCGCTGTTCGATGCGACGCGCTGCGCCGATGAAACGTTTTCCAAGCCCCATCCGGCCATGCTGCAGGAGCTGACGCGCGAACTGGGGCAGGATATGCGCCGCACCGTGATGATCGGCGACACCAGTCATGATTTGTTGATGGCAAGCAATGCAGGTGCGGCCGGTATTGCCGTAGAGTATGGGGCGCATCCGGTGGAGCAGTTGCAGGCTTGTAATCCCCTGTATTCGGCCGCCACGGTGGCCGATCTGCATCAATGGCTGAGCGAGTACGCATGATGAGCGATGTTGTCGACGTATTCATTTGTGCCGCCGATGCGCTGGCCGATGGCGGCAAGGGCGTGCGCTTTCCCGTCTCGGCTGGTGGCGAAGCGACCACCGGCTTTGTCGTGCGCCACGGCGGCAAGGCATATGGCTACCTGAACCGCTGCGCCCACGTACCGATCGAACTGGACTGGGCCGAGGGCGAGTTTTTCGAGTCCAGCGGCTTGTACCTGATGTGTTCGACGCATGGCGCCATCTATGTGCCGGAGAGCGGCTTGTGCGCGGGCGGTCCCTGCAAGGGCGGCCGCTTGCGCCCGATTCCAGTGAGCGAGCGCGATGGCCAGCTGTACTGGCAACCCGATGAGTATGTTCAGCCGCTGCCGGCCTGATGCCGGGCACAGGCATTATTGCAATTTAAACAAAGTGAACCATGAGCGAAAACACGAATGACAAGCTGGACAGCAGCGCGCCAGCCGCCGGCCACGGCGCCCCTGCGGGGAACTGGGAGCGCGACGTGCTGGAAAAGCTGGTATTTGCCACTTTGCAAGAGCAACGCGCGCACCGCCGCTGGAGCATCTTTTTCAAGGTGTTCGGCCTGCTGATCGTGCTGTTCGCCCTGTGGGTGTTTTATGACTACAACACGGCCGACGACAGCGAGACCCTGGGCCGCCACACGGCCCTGATCGACATCAGCGGCAGTATCGAGTCCGAAGGCAGCGGCTCGGCCGCCGTCGTCATCCCCGCGCTGGACAAGGCATTTTCCGATGCCGGTTCCGTGGCCGTGGTGCTGCACATTAATAGTCCGGGCGGCAGTCCCGTGCAGGCCGGCATGATCGTCGACGAGATGCAGCGCCTGCGCAAGGGCTATCCGGACAAGCCCTTGTATGTGGTGGTCGATGAAATGTGCGCCTCGGGCGGCTATTACATCGCCGCCGCCGCCGACCGCATCTATGTCAACAAGGCCAGCGTGGTCGGCTCCATCGGCGTGCTGATGGATGGCTTCGGCTTTACGGGCGTGATGGAAAAGGTGGGCGTCGAGCGCCGGCTGCTGACGGCGGGCGAGAACAAGGGCTTCATGGACCCGTTCAGCCCCCTGACGGAAAAGCACAAGGCGTATGCGCAAGGCATGCTCAATGAAATCCACCAGCAATTCATCGACGTGGTGCGCACGGGACGGGGCAAGCGCCTGAAGGAAACGGCCGATACCTTCTCCGGCCTGTACTGGACGGGCGCGAAAGCCGTGGAAATGGGGCTGGCCGACGATTTTGGCACGGTCGACAGCGTGGCGCGCGATGTCGTCAAGGCGGAAGACATCGTCGACTACACGCAGCATGAAGGCTTGCCGGAGCGGGTGCTGAAGAAATTTGGCGCCGCCATGGGCGCAGGCGCCATGAAGGCGGCCGTGCAGCAGTCACAACCGGCGTTGCGTTGAAGGCATCACTCTTGGCTGGCAGGCAAGCCAGTCGAGAATGATTTTCAATAAGATGGTAATTTGGCTTGAAAAAGGGGCTGCTTGGGCTATAGTGAAAGCGTAGTTCTTTTCAAGGAGGGGCGATATATCAACTATGTTGTCAGTACTAACTTGATTGGCAGGTCTTGGAACTACTCGCCGCATCGCAGATGTGGTTTTGAGTGAATTTACATTCCTCACTGAAGTCCCGATGGGGCTTGGGAACGGCGGCGCAATGCCGCCGTTTCCTTTTGTGCGTCGTCCGTGCCGGGTGGGCTGGCATCGTGCAATGCGTGATCTGGTCTGGCTGGCAAGGCAGGCATGCGGGGGCAGGGCATGACAGGGCCGATGGTGGCGCGCTCAGGCGGCGCAGCCGTTACAGTGCGCGGGCAAGGGGGCCGGCGCCGCTGCTGTGTTGTTGCCGGAGTTGGCGCTGCTGTCGGGTGGCATGTCTGTCATGGCGGGCGCGCTCACCTTGTCGGCTGCCGCATCCGCGTGCGCAAAACCGCCCAGTTCCAGCCAGCACATGAAATGGCATTGCGCCTCGGCATGCCAGCGCGTCTGGCTCGCTGGGGCTGGCGGCGCGTCCGCATCCTGCGGCGCAGGGGTGTTGCGCCAGCGCGCCACGCCGAGTCTGACCTTGTGCATGGCCGCCTGTTCCGCGGCGATGCGCTGACGCATGTCGGCGATGCTGCCTTGTAAGGCGATGGTATCGGTATGCTTCATACGATGTCCTTATGAGGGGTGGCGACTGCCACAATTCCTAAAGTACATTAGGCGGATTCCTAACGAAGTTTCAGTCTATCAATGCGATATTCCGAGCGCTTGATATATCTCAAAGGAATGGGCCATTTATATCGAAATCTCACCTTGTGCATCGCCGTATCTGTGCCTGCGCAAGGCTGGTGCACGGTCCGCCGACTGGCGCAGGCGGCGCGCGCCGCCGCTTCACGCTGTCAGCCGCTTCTGGTAAAGTCACGCCCATGAGTAAATTATCCCTAGACCGCATCCTGCAATCGCAGGGTTTTGGCACCCGTAAATATTGTCGTTCCCTCATCGAAGATGGCGATGTCGTCATCGATGGCGTCACCCAGACCACTTACCGTACCACCGTCGAGACCGAAGGCCTGGTGCTGCACGTGTTTGAAGAAGAGTGGGTATACCGCGCGCACCTGTACCTGGCGCTGAACAAGCCCGCCAACTTCGAATGCTCGCGCAAGCCCAGCCATCACCCTGGCGTGTTGACCCTGCTGCCGGAACAGTTCACCTGGCGCGAAGTCCAGCCCGTCGGCCGGCTCGACCACGATACGACCGGCATGCTGCTGATGTCCGACGATGGCCCCTTTATCCATGCGCAATCGTCGCCGAAGCGTCATGTTCCCAAGATTTACCAGGCTACCACGCAAGAGCCCGTGACCGATGAACTAGTGGCGCAGCTATTGGCTGGCGTGCAATTGCACGATGAACCGGCCCCGCTGGCGGCCCTCGTCTGCATCAAACGGGGAGAGCATCAGCTGGAAATCGTGCTCGAACAAGGCAAATACCACCAGGTCAAGCGCATGCTGGCCGCCGCCGGCAACCATTGCAGCGCGCTGCACCGTTCCGCCATCGGCAGCCTGACGCTGGAATCGCTGGGCATCGCCGAAGGCGAGTGGTGCTATCTGACGCCAGAGCAGATCGCGCTGCTGGCATAAATCCCTCCTGACCGCCAAAGCCGGGAATGTCCCGGCTTTTTGGCGTCTTTGGTCCCTAATTGCCCGCATTTGACGAAGTTTCCCGTACATGAAATTAGCAACTTTGAAAGACGGCACGCGTGACGGCCAGCTGGCTGTCGTCTCGCGCGACCTGAAAACGGCCCACCTGGCCGATGGCATCGCCTCGACCTTGCAAAAGGCGCTCGACGACTGGAGTTTCATCGCGCCCCAGCTCGATTTGCTGTACCAGACCATCAATAGCGGCCGCGGCCATCGCGCCTTCGAGTTCGACCCTGCCAACTGCATGGCGCCCTTGCCGCGCAGCAGCCTGCGCGTGGCCGGCGCATCGTACCTGCAGCAGATCGAGCGGGCCTGCAAGGCCGCAGGCGTTGATGTACCCGCCAACTTGCGCGAGGCGCCGCGCCTGTATCAGGGTGCCAGCGATGATTTCCTCGGCGCTCACGACGACATCACCTTGGCGCACGAACAGTGGGGCATCGATTACGAGGCGGGTATCGCCGCCATCACGGATGACGTGGCCATGGGCTCGACGCCGGACCAGGCGCACCTGAACATCAAGCTGTTGATGCTGGTCAACGATATTACTCTGCGCAATCTGGCGCCCGAGGAGCAGGCCAGCGGCTGCGGCTTCCTGCAATCGAAGCCGGCCATGGCCTGCTCACCGGTGGCCATCACGCCCGACGAACTGGGCGACGCCTGGCGCGGCGGCAAGGTGCATTACGCGCTGCGCTGCAGCCTGAACGGAAAATTGACGGGCCAGCCCCACGCGGGCGCCGATATGGCGTTTAATTATCCGCAATTGCTTGCGCATCTGTGCCAGACGCGCAACGCGCGCGCCGGCAGCGTGGTCAGCGCGGGCGGCGTCGCCAACAAGGAGATTAAAAAGGGTTTTTCCAGCATCGTTGAGCGACGTAACCAGGAGATGATCGCCGATGGCGTCGCCAGTACGCCCTATTTGCTGTTCGGTGATGTTGTTCGACTGGAAATGCTGGGCGATGACGGCAAGTCGCTGTTTGGTGCCATCGAGCAGACCGTCAAGCAGGCAGAGGCCAGGAAGTCCCGCTAAGGTTTCTGGAGAGCAAAGGAAAAGCAGGGGATTAGCCCTCCTTTTCCCTTGATGGCGTTGCGCTAATTAAACCGATAATGCGTCATGCCCAGTCCGTATTGCGCCTAACCAGGCTGCAGGACTTCACCGGAGTTGATTGATGTCGGAAGACAGCGACGCAGAAAAGACCGAAGCCGCGTCACCGAAGCGCCTCGAGCAGGCGCGTGAGGAAGGCGACGTTCCGCGATCGCGTGAAGTGGCCACGTTTACGGTGTTGATGGCGTCCGGCTGCTGCCTGTGGTTTGCCGGCGACGCCATCGTGCGCCGGCTGACGGCGGTCATGGTCTCCGGCCTGACCCTGGACCGGGAGCAAATCCTCAATCCCGACGCGATGATGTTGCGCATCGGCTACGACGTGGGTTCCGTCTTGCTGACTTGCCTGCCGTACGCGCTGGCGATCATGCTCGTCGCCCTGGCCTCGCCCGTGCTGGTGGGGGGCTGGCTGTTCAGTTCCAAGGCATTCACCCCCAATTTTGGCAAGCTCAACCCGATTCGCGGCCTGGGCAATATGTTTTCAAAGAATGCGCTGGTGGAATTGCTCAAGGCCATCGCCAAGACGCTCGTCGTCGGCGTCGTCGCCTGGATGGTGATGCAGCACCAGAAAGACGCCGTGCTGGGCCTGTCGGTCGAATCCTTGCGCGCCGGTTCGGCCCATCTGATCAGCCTGCTGATTACGGCTTTCCTGATGATCGTGGGCGCGCTGGGCCTGATCGCCGCCATCGACGGCCCGTACCAGATGTGGCATTACGCTAACAAGATGAAAATGTCCTTGCAGGAAGTCAAGCAAGAGGCGAAAGAGTCGGACGGCAATCCGCAGATCAAGGCGAAGATACGCCAGATGCAGCATGAAATGTCGCGCCGCCGCATGATGGCCGACGTGCCGACGGCCGACGTGGTGGTGACCAATCCTACCCACTACGCGGTGGCCCTGAAGTATGGCGAGAATTCGCGCGGCGCGCCGCAGGTGGTGGCCAAGGGTATCGACGAGGTGGCGGCGAAGATCCGCGAACTGGCCGGCGAACACAAGGTCGCCATCCTGGAAGCGCCGGCCCTGGCGCGTGCGCTGTACCAGCACACGGACATCGGCGACGAGATCCCCGAGGCGCTGTATGGCGCCGTGGCCGAAGTGCTGGCGTATGTGTTCCAGCTGCGCAGCTACGGCAGTGGCCATGGCCAGCGGCCCGACAAGCCGAAAAAACTCGACGTGCCGCCCGAGCTCGATCCACTCGACCCCGCATCGCAGATCAAAGCCGCAGCAGACGCGGCAGACAAGAATAAAGGAAGTACACCATGAACGGCCTGAGATTGCCAGCCTGGCTCAGCGGAATGAGCAGCAACGCCAGCAAGGGCATCGCCGCGCCGATCATCATCATCATGCTGCTGGCGATGATGGTGCTGCCGCTGCCGGCCTTCATTCTCGACATTTTCTTCAGTTTCAACATCGCGCTGTCCATCATCGTGCTGCTGACGGCGCTGTACACGGTCAAGCCGCTCGACTTCATGGCGTTCCCGACCATTTTGCTGGTGTCGACCATGCTGCGCCTGTCGCTGAACGTGGCGTCCACGCGCGTGGTGCTGACGGAAGGCCATACGGGCGCCGACGCGGCCGGTAAAGTGATCGAAGCGTTCGGCCACTTCTTGATCGGCGGCAACTACACGGTCGGTATCGTGGTGTTCATCATTTTGACCATCATCAACTTTACCGTCGTGACCAAGGGTGCGGGCCGTATCGCCGAGGTGGGTGCCCGCTTCGCGCTGGACGCCATGCCTGGTAAACAAATGGCCATCGATGCCGACCTGAACGCCGGCCTGATCGGCGAAGACGAAGCGCGCCGCCGCCGCACGGAAGTGGCGCAGGAAGCGGAATTCTATGGCGCCATGGATGGTGCCAGCAAATACGTGCGCGGCGACGCCATCGCCGGCATCATGGTCACCGTCATCAATATCGTCGGCGGCTTGCTGGTGGGTTTGCTGCAGCACGACATGGGCTTTGCCGACGCGCTCAAGAACTACACCCTGCTGGCCATCGGTGACGGCCTGGTGGCGCAGATTCCTTCGCTGATCATTTCCACGGCAGCCGGTATCGTCGTCTCGCGCGTGGCCAGCGACCAGGACATCGGCACCCAGCTGGTGGGGCAGCTGTTTGCGAAACCCCAAGTACTGTATATTACCGCCGGCATCATCGGCGGCATGGGCCTGATTCCGGGCATGCCGAACATGGTCTTCCTGCTGCTGGCCTCCGCGCTGGCCGGCTCCGCCTATCTGATCAGCAAGAAACGCACGCAGGAAAAAGAAGCGGCCGAGAGGCCGGCCGACGTGCCGCAAGCCACCGTGGCGCCCGAGCAGGAAGAAGCTAGCTGGCAAGACATCATGCCCGTCGATACCCTGGGCCTGGAAGTGGGCTACCGCCTGATTCCCCTGGTCGACAAGACGCAGGGCGGCGAATTGCTCAAGCGCATCAAGGGCATCCGCAAGAAATTTGCCCAGGAAGTGGGCTTTCTGGCGCCGCCCGTGCATATCCGCGACAACCTGGAATTGAAACCGTCCGCCTACCGCATCACCCTCAAGGGCGTGGAAGTGGGCGTGGGCGAAGCGTTCAACGGGCAGTTCCTGGCGATTAATCCCGGCATGGCCAGCGGCACCTTGCCGGGCGTGGCCACCAGCGATCCCGCATTCGGCTTGCCCGCCACCTGGATCGACGCCAGCTTGCGTGACCAGGCGCAATCGATGGGCTACACGGTCGTCGATGCGGGCACCGTGGTGGCCACGCACTTGAACCACCTGATCACCTCGCACGCTTCCGAACTGCTGGGGCGCGCGGAAGTGCAGTCGCTGCTCGATCACCTGGGCAAGGATGCGCCGCGCCTGGTGGAAGACCTGGTGCCGAAGATGTTGTCGCTGTCGACCTTGCAAAAGGTGCTGCAGAACCTGCTGGCCGAGGGCGTGCACATCCGCGACATGCGCAGCATCATCGAAACCCTGGCCGAGCATACGGTCAATACGCAAGACCCGAACGAGCTGACGGCGCTGGTGCGCGTATCGCTGGGCCGCGCCATCGTGCAGCAACTGTTCCCCGGCGCCGCCGAATTGTCCGTGATGACCCTGGACAGCCGCCTGGAGCGCCTGCTGATGCAAGCCATGGGCAACGGCGGCGACGGCGCCGGCATCGAGCCGGGCCTGGCCGATACCATCGCCCACCAGGCAGGCCTGGCCGCGCAGCAGCAGGAGGCGCTGGGCCTGACGCCGGTGCTGCTGGTGCCGGCGCCGCTGCGCGCCTTGCTGTCGCGTTTCCTGCGCCGCGCCTTGCCGCAGCTGAAAGTGCTGTCGCATGCGGAAGTGCCGGAAACCAAGACCATCCGCGTCACCAGCCTGGTGGGCGCGCAATAGTTGACATGGTTAATGCCGGGGTCAGACCCTCAACACCACCAACACGAAGGTCATCGCCAACGTGCGAGGGGGTCTGACCCTAGATTTCGATGGGGGAGTGCGTCCCAATGGGGCGCACTCCGATCGCGAAGCGACGGGTTGCCACTTTTTTGCTTATTTTTTCATCAATTTCCTGCCGGCAAACTGAATAACGGGTACTTTCCCGTCCTGTTCCTTCGATCATTTCCTCCAAGCATCGCTAATAATGGAAACTGTCCGGGTGATCTGTGTCCATGTGGAAGACAGCACCCAAGCAACAGGAGTCGACGATGGTCACACAGTTCAGCCAATATTGCGCCACCCCCGCCCTGGGAGGCCGGTCATGAATGTGAAGAAATTTACGGGCGCCTCGTCGCGCGATGCGCTGCGCAAGGTGCGTGAAGCGCTGGGTCCCGATGCCGTGATCCTGTCGAACCGCCAGGCCGATGGCGTGGTGGAAATCCTCGCGCTGGCCAATGACGATGCCGCTTCGCTGGCGTCGCCGCCGGCCGCGTCCGAAATGTCCCAGCCCCGTCCCCAGTTGCAGACCCAGTTCGCCACGCCGCAGCGTCCGGCCGCCCCGGCCCAGCGCCCGGCTGCGCCACGTCCTGCCGCACCGCGCCAGGCTGCCGGCGAGCCAGTGGACATGGCCCGCATGCAGCAGATGATGGCCAGCGCGCTGGCGCACGTCAAAGAGAACGCCGCCGCCGAGATGAGCGGCATGATGAATGAAATCCGCGCCATGCGCGGCATGATGGAAACCCAGCTGGCGGAAATCTCGTGGGGCTCGACGCAACAGCGCGAGCCGCAAAAAGCCGTGGTGCTGCGCGAAATGCTGGCCGCCGGTTTCTCGGCCAGCCTGGCGCGCTACCTGATCGACAAGCTGCCCGCCGGCCTCGATGGCGCGCAAAGCATGCGCTGGATCAAGACTGTCCTCAGCCGTAACCTGAATACGGTCGCCAATGAAGACGCCATGCTGGAGCAGGGCGGCGTGTTTGCGCTGGTCGGCCCGACCGGTGTCGGCAAGACCACCAGCACGGCCAAGCTGGCGGCCCGCTGCGTGATGCGCCACGGCCCGGAAAAGTTGGCCCTGATCACCACGGACGCCTATCGTATCGGCGCGCACGAACAGTTGCGCATCTACGGCAAGATCCTCGGCGTGATGGTGCATTCGGTGAAGGATGAAGCGGACTTGCGCATCGCCCTGAAAGAATTGAAGAACAAGCACACGGTGCTGATCGATACGGTGGGCGTGAGCCAGCGCGACCAGATGGTGACGGAACAGGTGGCCATGCTGTCGGGCGCCGGCGCCGACGTGAAACGTTTGCTGTGCCTGAACTCCACGGCGACGCAGGAAACCTTGAACGAAGTGGTGCGCGCCTACCAGGGCAGCGGCCTGGCCGGCTGCATCATGACCAAGCTCGATGAAGCGGCCTCGATCGGCAATGTGCTCGACGTGGTGATCCGCCAGAAACTCAACCTGTTTTATGTGTCGAACGGCCAGCGCGTGCCGGAAGACCTGTACTTGGCCGACCGCGGCTACCTGATCGACCGCGCCTTCAAGCTCAAGCGCGATGCGGCGGCGACGCAGTTTTCCGATGCCGAACTGCCGCTGTTGATGGCGCAGGCGGCCGCCCGCAACAATGAAGCGCGCGGGGTGCGCCTTGGCTAATTTCGATTTCGACCAGGCCGAAGGCTTGCGCCGCATGCTGGCTGGCCCGCAGCCGCGCGTGATGACATTTTTATCAGCCACGCCGCAGGACGACAAGGGCGCCATGCTGGTCAACCTGGGCGCCTCGCTGGTCTACGGCGGCAATGACGTGCTGTTGCTCGACGCCAGCGGCGGCAGCGACGGCGTCGCCGCGCGCCTGGGACTGGCGCACGGCGCCAGCCTGCGCGACGTGGCGCGCCAGCAGTGCGCCTTGAACCAGGTCATCCACCAGGTGCCGCAAGGCTTCGGCGTGGCCAGCCTGGGCGCGCGCAACCACCTGATGGACAGCATGGACTATGCGGGCGAGGAAGAACTGCGCCGCCTGGGCAAGACCTTCGAGGTGCTGGCGCGCCAGAGCGGCATCGTGCTGGTCGATGGCATCATGGCCGACGAAGGCGATTGCTTCCCCGTGCCGCTGATGGCCTCGTCCGATATCGTGGTGCAAGTGTCGACCAGTGCCACCTCGATCAAGGCCGCGTACTGCCTGATCAAGCGCCTGAGCCAGGAGCTGGGACGCCGTCCGTTCGGCATTCTCGTCACCGGCGCTTCCGAATCCGAGGCAAAAGTGGTATACGATAATATGGCGCAGGCGGCGAGCCGCTATCTGGCCGTGAAACTGACCTCGATGGGATCGGTGCCTGCCGATGAGTATCTGCACCGCGCGGCGCGTCTGGGCCGCAGCGTGGTCGATGCCTTTCCGCTGGCGGGAGCCTCGGTGGCGTTTCGCGGACTGGCCGAGCGGCTGGCCCGTTCGGCGGCGCCGGTGCTCGGTGGCACCTTGTATCAGACGGGGAGCCCGCACCAGTTCAGCGTCTGAATCCATCATCAGCACACGATAGCAGTTAAAACAATAAGCAGCCTATGTACACGGTCAAAGGGAAATCGAACAAGGACTATTTGCTGACGGAGCACATTCCGCTGGTGAAGCGTCTGGCGCACCATATGAAGGCGAAATTGCCGCCTTCGGTCGAGGTCGATGACCTGATCCAGGCCGGCATGATCGGCCTGCTCGACGCCATCAGCCGCTATGAAGAGACGCATGGCGCGCAGTTCGAGACGTATGCCGTGCTGCGCATCCGCGGCGCCATGCTCGACGAATTGCGCACCAGCGACTGGCTGCCGCGCAGCATGCGCCAGAACATGCGCAAGATCGAAGAGGCGATGAGCATTTTGCAGCAGCGCCTGGGACACCCGCCGACGGAGTCGGAAGTGGCAAAATTGCTGAAAATGTCGCTGGTCGACTACCAGGAAATGCTGGGCGACGGCGGCGGCCACCAGTTGCTGTACTACGAAGACTTTCATGACCCGGACGGCAATGACAGCTTTCTCGACCGCCATTGCGTGGACGAGAACAGCGACCCCTTGCGGTCCCTGCTCGATACCGATTTCCGGCAATCCGTGATCGATGCCATCGACGCGCTGCCGCCACGCGAGAAAATGCTCATGGGCCTGTACTACGAAGAAGAGCTGAACCTGAAGGAGATCGGTGCGGTGATGGGCGTGTCCGAATCGCGCGTCTCGCAGCTGCATACCCAGGCCGTCGCGCGCCTGCGGGCAACCTTGAGGGAGCTGGCGTGGACTGGTCCAGCGTAATCGGGCTGGCGCTGGCGCTGGCGGGCCTCTTGGTCGGCCAGGCACTGGAAGGCGGCAAGATGGCCTCCCTGCTGCAGCCGGCCGCCTTTGCCATCGTGGTCATTGGCACCTTCGGCGCCGTGCTGCTGCAAACGCGGCTGCGCACCTTCGTGCGCGGCCTGGAAATGCTGCGCTGGGTCTTCCTGCCGCCAGCCGACACGCGTGCCGCGCTGGCGCGCGACATCGGGCAATGGAGTTTGACGGCGCGCCGCGATGGCCCGCTGGCGCTCGAACGCCTGATGGAGAACACGGCCGACCGCTTCAATGCCAAGGGCTTGCGCATGATCGTCGACGGCATCGCGCCCGACAAGCTGCGCCAGTTGCTCGACGTGGAAATCTCCGCCTACGAGATGGCCGAACGCCAGGCCGTCAAGGTGTGGGAATCGGCGGCCGGCTATTCGCCCACCATCGGCATCCTGGGCGCCGTGCTGGGCCTGATCCACGTGATGGAAAACCTCACCGACCCGAGTAAATTAGGCAGCGGCATCGCCGTGGCGTTTGTCTCGACGATTTATGGCGTGGGCCTGGCCAATCTGCTGTTCCTGCCGGTGGCAAATAAACTCAAGGCCATCGTCTCGCGCCGGGTACTGCAGTATGAAATCACGGCCGCCGTGCTGTACGACATCGCCACGGGCGACCACACGCGCATCATCGAAGAGCGCGTGGCCAGCCTGCTGCACGAGCACTGAGCATGATGCGGCGCGCGCGCAGGAAGTATGACGAGGAGCCGGACAACCAGGACCGCTGGCTGATCTCGTATGCCGACTTCATCACCTTGCTGTTCGCCTTTTTCGTCGTCATGTACGCGATTTCGCAAGTCAACGAAGGTAAATACCGCGTCTTCCAGAATGCCATCGGCCAGGCCTTCAGCCTGGAAAAGGGCGCGCCGCCCATCATCATGGAAGCGCCGCAAGCCATTGCGCTGCCGAACCCAGCCCTGAAACGCCGCACGGAAGCCATCCGCCGCGAGCGCGAACACATGACGCGCCTGGCGCAGGACCTGACGTCCACGCTGGCGCCGCTGGTCAAGGAAGGCAAGGTGCGGGTGACGCAGACGAGCCGCGGCGTGAGCGTGGAAATCAATGCCAGCGTGCTGTTCGACCCGGGCGCCGCAGGGCTGACGATGGAGTCGGACCAGGCCTTGCGCGCCGTGGCCGTGCTGCTCAAGGATGACACGCACGACGTGCAGGTGGAAGGACATACGGATGTGCAGCCGATCAGTAATTCGACCTTTGCCTCGAACTGGGAATTGTCGGCCGCGCGCGCCAGCGCCGTGGTGCGCCTGTTCATCGCCAGCGGCGTGCAAGCGTCGCGCCTGACGGCCGTGGGCCATGCCGACAACATCCCCGTGGCGCCGAACGAAACGCCGGAAGGGCGCGCGCGCAACCGCAGGGTCGCCGTGACGATTTTGTCGGGCATCCCCGAGACGGTGACGGAAGTGCCGACGCCGCCCGTCGCACCGGCACCTGCTCCCGCCAACTGAACCCGGCGCTTGGTACAATCGCGCCTTCTCCCTTTTTATCTCTCCATCATGAAAAGCAGTTCCCTGGGCGGTCTCGTGTATTCCACTGAAACGGGCCGCATGTGTCCCGCCTGCCGCCAGCCGCTGGCGCAATGCGCGTGCAAGGCGCAGGCCAAGGTGGCGCCTGCGGGCGATGGCGTGGTGCGCGTGTCGCGCCAGACCAAGGGCCGCGGCGGCAAGAGCGTCAGCGTGGTGAAAGGCCTGGCGCTGGACGCCATCGCGCTGGCCCTGCTGGGCAAGCAGCTGCGCACGCAATGCGGCTCGGGCGGCACCGTCAAGGATGGCGTGATCGAAGTGCAGGGCGACCACGTGGACACCATCGTGGCCGCGCTGGCCAAACTGGGCCACCAAGCGAAAAAAGCCGGCGGCTGATTGCCCGCGCCGCGTGCGGCATGCCGCCGCGCACCTGTGGTAACGTGCGCTTCCCATCCACGCGCATCCTCACCATGAACGTCAAATTCACCAGTATCGCCATCGCCGCTGCCATCGCGGCAGCACTGGCGTTGGCGTACTGGCCCGCACCCGACGGCGGCGCGCCGGAATCTGTGGCTATCGCTGCCGCCAGCGCACCAGCGGGGCGCAGCCTGGAATCGTATTTGCCTATCGAGGCTTCCGTCCCTGCGGCTGACGCGCCCGTTGTCGTTTCCCTGGCGCAGCGGCTCGAACGCCTGGCCGCCAGCGGCAGGCCGGAAGACGCGTATGCGGCCTACAACCTGCTCGACGACTGCATCGTCTTCCAGCGCGAGAGCCGCTTGCCGGGGCTGGAATTCGAGTTGGGACGCGAGATGACGGCGGCAGAAAAAGCCGCCCAGCAGCAGCTGTGCGCGGGCCTGACGCAGCGCCAGCGCGAGGACCGACTGGGCTACCTGGCCACTGCCGCCAAGGCGGGCGTGCCGGGCGCCGCCACCCTTTTCCTGTCGGAAGGGCCGTTCGGCGACCGCAGCGCGCTGCGCAACCGTCCCGACGATCCGCTGGTGCAGGCATGGAAGCGGCAAGCCATCGCCCAGCTGACGGCGCAGGCGGACGAAGCTGAACTCTCCAGCGTGGCTACCCTGATGATGGCCTACCTGCGCGATGGCGAGGTGGTGCAGAAAGATGCGCCGCAAGCGTATGGCTACCTGCTGGCCCTGCGCCTCGTCTACGACGACATCCTCGCTCCCGGCGCCACCAATCCGTATCAGGATGAATACTGGCACTGGCTGCAGGATGAACTGACCCCGGCGCAGCAGGCCGCCGCCGCCGCGAAGGGGCAAGCCATCGCGGCGAAATTTCGCCAGCACACGGGACGACCCGGGCACGGCTGAGCTGGCAAAGCCGCTGCGCCTTGCCGGGGGATAGGCTCTAAATAAGGGACTTAGCCGATGACGACGCGCCGGCTGGCCGTGTTCGTCGTCGGTTGGCCGCTGGGGCCGTAGAAATTGCCGCTCTGGGCCGTGGGGCGCATGGCGTTCAGGGCGCCTTGCGTGTGCAGCATGTGCTTGTTGACCAGCAGGCTGTTAAGCCGGTTCTGTTCTTTCGCTTCGCGCGTGGTGTCGAGCAGGGCTTTCCACAGGGGCGCCGCTTCGGCTTCGCTGGCGCTGATCAGCCAGTCTTCCATGCCCGCTTCGGCGGCCGTGAAACCGGCTGCCGCCAGCGCCTGGTGGCGTTGCGCCGCCAGCTGGCTCAATTGTCCGACGAGTGCCGTCTTGCGCACCGTGAGCTCCGTGATTGCATCGATGTCAGCCGCAACCAGATGCCGCTGTTCTTCTTTCATCAATGCCAGCAATGTGGTCATGAGCTGTTGCTCGTCGCGCAGGCTGGAAAACGGAGTCACTGATTGCATGAGGGAACCTATCTATTTCGTGAGTGCAGCAAGTCCTTGACTGTGTCGAGGAGACCGTCCGCCACTTTTTCAGAGTTGACCTGGAACTGGCCGTCGGCGATCGCCAGTTTGATGCGTTCGACTTTTTTCGTGTCGAACACGGCGCCGCTGCCGGCAGTTGCACTGGCCGCTAATGCCTGTCCTTGCGGCGACAGGCGTACATTGTCCGACGTCGTCGGTGTTGCCTGGGCTTTCTCGGCATTCCGGGCGCCGGAGGTATTCGCGGGCGCCACCGGCAGGCCGGGATTGCTTTTAATGGTGTTGTCGGTAATTTTCACAGCGTGATCCTCGTCTGGTCGAAGTCAAAAAACTCCGGGATATGACATCTTATCGGCATCTTATCCAGGAACTTTAGTGCGCCAGACTACAATATCGCTATCTATTCGCGTTAAAAGGCGACCTCCACCATGCCACCCGCGCGCGCCACGCCGCTGATCTGCTGGCCGCTCTGCGTGCGTACCTGCACCGTCTGGCCATCGCCGGCGCTGCCGATGGCGCGTCCTTCTGATGCCACCTGGAAACCGTTGCCACTTGAAACGACGCGCACCAGCTGGCCTTGCATGACCACCGGCTTGCGGCGCAGGGTATCGAGGCGCATCGGCGTGCCTGGTGGCAAGGAAATATTCGTGCTGGCGCCCACCACCTGGGCCATGTCGGTGGCGATGCCTGCCGGCAATGCCGCCAGGTCGCCCTGCATCGTCACCAGCTGGCTGGCGTCGATGGCTTGCCCTTGTGCCAGCGGCACGGCGCTGGCCACGTAGTCGCCCACCACGGCCACGTTGGCCTGCAAATAAATGGTCCAGTTGGAGGGTGCCGTACAGCGCACGCCCACGGTAGTCTTGCCCCAGGCGCGCGCGCCTGGCGCCATGAACGCTTGCGGCGCGGGGCAGGCGGCCAGGTTCAGGCGCGGATCGACGGCGCCGACGGTGACCGTCACCTTGCCTGGCAAGCCATTGCTTTGCACTTGCAGGAACTGTTCCACGCTGTTGCGTAGCGCTTCCGGCGTCTGCCGGCCGGCGTTTTGCGCCTGCGCCAATAGTGGCAGGGCGGCAAGAGCGAAGAAGAAAGCGAGCGGTGTTTTCATGGTGATAGGCCTCTGGAATAGTGCCATGATAGTGCGCGCAGCCCTGATCGAAGCGCCGATTAAGGGGTAAAAGTACGGTCTGATCCGGCGATGGCCTTGCCGGTGGGCGCCGTACTATGTTTCCTGTCATCACTATACCGCCATCCTTCCGCCATCTCAGGCGCCAGTGGCAGATCTTTCCGGAGCCTGACATGATAGGGAAACTCGACGATTACATGCGCTTCAACGAGACGGCGCTGAGCCTGCGCTCGACGCGCCAGGAATTGCTCGCCTCGAATATCGCGAATGCCGATACGCCCAACTACAAGGCGCGCGATGTCGATTTCGCCAGCGCGCTGAAGGGGGCGATGGCGCGCAAGGATGGCGTGCCGCCGGCCTTGAAGGGCACGGCGCCGCAGCATCTGCCGGGCAAGGGCGTGGCCGCTGCCGCAGGGAGCAGCACGGGCGGCAAGGTCGAGACCCTGGCTGACGGCACGCCGCTGCTGTACCGCGCGCCGGCCCAGGGCGCCGTCGACGGCAATACGGTGGACATGGATCTTGAACGCAACGCCTTTGCCGACAATGCCATCCGCTACGAGGCGGCCGTGACGTTCCTCAACTCGCAGATCAAGGGCATGCTGACGGCCATCCAGGGAGGACAATAATCATGTCGCTATTTAATATCTTCAACGTGTCCGGTTCGGCCATGAGCGCCCAGGCGCAGCGCCTGAACACGGTGGCCAGCAACCTGGCCAATGCCGACAGCGCCACCAGCGCCACGGGCGAAGCCTACCGCGCCAAGCAGGTGGTGTTCGAAGCCGTGCCCATGGCCAACGGCGCCACGGCCGTCAAGGTGCAGAAGGTGATCGAAGATCCGTCGCCGATGAAGCTGGTCTACGACCCGAAGAACCCGCTGGCCGACGAGAAGGGCTACGTCACCATGCCCAACGTGAATACGGTCGACGAGATGGTCAACATGCTGTCGGCTTCGCGCTCGTACCAGACCAACGTGGAAACCATGAACGCGGCCAAGTCGCTGCTCCTGAAAACCCTTACGCTCGGCCAATAGGGCTGACTGACCATTATGGCAACCATCGATACCAGCACCACCACCGTCACCGACCTGATGGCGACGATGAATCCGAAGAAGACGACGGCCGCGAAGGGCAGCGTCGAGGAAGAAACGAACAAATTCCTGACCCTGCTGGTGACCCAGCTGCAAAATCAGGATCCAATGAACCCGCTGGACAATGCGCAGCTGACGAGCCAGCTGGCCCAGCTGTCCACGGTGACGGGCGTCAACAAGCTCAATACCACGCTGGAAACGCTGAAAACCAGCTACCAGCAGGCCGAATCCATGCAGGCAGCGAATATCATCGGCCACGGCGTGCTGACGGCAGGCAAGAACGTCACCCTGAGCAAGAGCGCGGCCCTGCTGGGCGTGGACCTGGCGACGCCGGCCGACAGCGTCAAGGTCATCATCTACAACAGCGCGGGCAAGGAAGTCCATTCCATCGACCTGGGCCCGCAGGATGCGGGTACCTTGCCGCTGGGCTGGAACGGTTCCACCGCCGAGCTCGACAAGGATGGCAAGCCGATCGTGCTGGCCGACGGCGCCTATACCTTTTCGGTGGAAGCAACGCGTGGCGGCGCCAAGCTCACGGATGCGGCGGCGCTGATGTTCGGCTCGGTCGCCAGCGTGTCGACGGGCGCCGGCGGCGTGAAGTTGAATGTGCCGGGCGTGGGCAGCATCACCATGGCCGATGTGAAACAGATTTTGTAAGCCGCTCGTTTGTAGCGTAGACCCTCTACCCCTAATTTCTACCAGGAGAACACAATGTCTTTCCAACAAGGCCTGAGCGGCTTGAATGGCGCCGCCAAATCGCTGGACGTCATCGGCAACAATATCGCCAACTCGGCCACCGTGGGTTTCAAGCAATCGCAGGCGCAGTTTGCCGACATCTATGCCAATTCGCTGTATGGCGTGGGCGGCAACCAGCCCGGCATCGGCGTGGCCGTGTCGCAAGTGGCGCAGCTGTTCAACCAGGGTAACCTGGAAAGCTCGTCGAATCCGCTCGACATCGCCATCAATGGCGGCGGTTTCTTCCGCACCAGCGTGAACGGTGCCATCCAGTATTCGCGCAACGGCCAGTTCCAGGTCGACAAGAGCGGCTTCATCATCAATGCCCAGAAAGCCCAGCTGACGGGCTATCCGGCCGACGTGAACGGCAAGATCCTGGCCGGCGCCGTCGTACCGCTGCAGATCGACCCGTCCGACATGGCGCCGCAGGCGACCACCAAGGTCGATACCCAGGTCAACCTCGATTCCAACTCGGCCATGCCGACCGTGGTGCCGTTCAGCGTGGGCGAGCAAAAGTCGTGGACCAAGCAATTCCCCGTGCCCGTCTACGATTCGCTGGGCAATGCCCACACCATGTCCAATTTCTACGTCAAGACGGGCATCAATAGCTGGGATGTCTACTCGGCTACTGACGGCAAGGAAATTACCAGCGCGAAAGTGGCGGCTGCGGCGCAGACCGATGCCGCCTCGCTGGCCGCGCGCACCGCCTACCAGTCCGCCGCCACTGCCGTGCCGCTGGTGCCGGCGGCTATCACGGCTGCCGCCGTCGCCTATGGCAATGCGGCCGGCGCTGCCGTGCGCGCCGCCGCCGTGCTGGCCGGCGCCAGCACCGCCCAGTTGAATGCCATCAGCGCCACCTATGGCAGCGCCGTGCCTAACGGCATCAATTCCAGCCTGACACCGGATCAGATCGACAAGAATATCGCCTCGGTGACGGAAGTGCCCGCCGTGAGGTCGGCTGCGCTGGTGTTCAACAGCGTCGGTAGCCTGGACAAGGCCGCCATGCTGGGCCTGACGCCGCCGCAAACCCTGCCGGTGACGGTCAACCTGCCCGTCTTCCCCGCCACGGGCGCGAACGCGAACCTGGCGATCAAGGTCGACTTCACCAATTCCACCCAGCTCAGTTCATCCACCAGCGAAAAGCGCACCGTGGCCGATGGCTATGCGGCCGGCCAGCTGAGCCGTTTCGTCGTGGGTTCCGATGGCGTGATCCAGGGCCAGTACAACAATGGCCAGACGCGCGACCTGGGCCAGGTGGTATTGACCAAGTTTGCCAATCCGAATGGCCTCGAGCCGCTGGGCAACAATGCCTGGGCGGAAAGCTCGACCTCGGGCAGCCCCATGACGGGTGAGCCGAGCTCGGCCGGCCTGGGCGACTTGCGCGCCTCGGCCGTCGAAGTGTCGAACGTGGACCTGACGGCGGAGCTGGTCAACATGATCACGGCCCAGCGCGCCTACCAGGCGAATGCGCAGACCATCAAGACGCAGGATTCGGTCTTGCAAACCCTGGTGAACTTGCGCTAATGGATTGACCCCCTAGCGGCGAAAGGCCGGGGTCGGACCCTGAGGGACTTGGCGTCCCCGTCCGACCCCAGTTTTTGCCTTGGGTTGAAAGCAACAGGAGAAACACATGGACCGTCTCATCTACACCGCCGGCTCGGGCGCCAAGCACATCCTGGACAAGCAGGCGACCACGGCGAATAACCTGGCGAACGCCACCAGCACGGGTTTCCGTGCCCAGCTCGACTCGTTTCGCGCCGTGCCTGTGGTGGCCGACGGCATGATGCCGACGCGCGCCTTTGTCGTCGATTCGACGGTCGGTTCCGATTTCACGCAAGGACCCATGCAGCACACGGGCCGCGCGCTCGATGTGGCCGTGGAAAATGGCGGCTGGATCGCGGTGCAGTCGGCCGACGGTTCCGAAGCCTATACGCGCAACGGCGCCTTCAAGCTCAATGAAAACGGCATGTTGCAGACGCAATCGGGCTTGATGGTGCAGGGCGACACGGGTCCGCTGGCCATTCCGCCGGGCGTGACGGTGTCCATCGCCAGCGATGGCACGGTGGGCACGATTTCCACCGATGTGCCGCCGGGCCCGTCCACGGTGCTGGGACGCATCAAGCTGGTCAACCCGCCCGAGCAGCAACTGGTGCGCGGCGACGACGGCCTGTTCCGCCTGAAGGATGGCACGCTGGCGCAAGCCGACCAGGCCGTCAAATTGACGACGGGCGCGCTCGAAGGCAGCAATGTCAGCCCCGTCGACTCGATGGTCAGCATGATCGCCCTGGCGCGCCAGTTCGAAACACAAATGAGCTTGTTGAAGAATGCCGAGAATAACGCGGCGAAAGCCACCCAGATCCTCGCTTTGAATTGATAGAGCCGGTCGCATAATGGTCACATAGAAATAGTCTACAGGGCTGGCAAGCGCTGTTATTGGAGAAAAAACATGATTCGTTCCCTTTGGATAGCCAAGACCGGCCTGGAAGCGCAGCAGACGCAGATGGACGTGATCGCCAATAACCTGGCCAACGTCAGCACCACGGGCTTCAAGAAGTCGCGCGCCGTGTTTGAAGACTTGCTGTATCAAAATGTGCGCCAGCCGGGTGCGCAATCGTCGCAGCAAACCCAGCTGCCGTCGGGCTTGCAGATCGGCACGGGCGTGCGCACCGTGGCTACCGAACGCATCCATACCCAGGGCAATCCCCAGGCGTCGGGCAATTCGCGCGACGTGATGGTCAACGGCACCGGTTTCTTCCAGGTGCTGCTGCCCGATGGCGCCACCGCCTACACGCGCGACGGCTCCTTCCAGACGGATGCCAATGGCCAGTTGGTGACTTCCGAAGGCTTCGTCATCCAGCCCGCCATCACCGTACCGACGAATGCGCTGAGCCTGACCGTGGCGCGCGACGGCACCGTCTCCGTGACCTTGCCCAATACCGTGGCGCCGTCGCAGATCGGCTCCCTGCAGCTGACCACCTTCGTCAATCCGGCCGGCCTGGAATCGAAGGGCGAAAACCTGTACATGGAAACGGGCGCTTCCGGCGTGGCGCAAACCAACACCCCGGGCACGAATGGTGCCGGCGTGCTGATGCAGGGCTACATCGAGAGCTCGAACGTCAACGTGGCCGAGGAAATGGTCAACATGATCCAGACGCAGCGCGCCTACGAGATCAACAGCAAGGCCATCACCACATCCGATCAAATGCTGCAGAAATTGTCGCAACTTTAATTTTCATAGTCGTCATGCCATCCGCCGCCGGATGGCAGCGGAGGTTCGCCATGCAATACCCCATCATCGCCCTGTTGTCCGCAGTCCTGTTGTCCGGCTGCGCCATCACGCCTACGTCCATCGTGCAATACCCGACCACCACGCGCGCGCCGATGCCGGAACCCGTGGTCGTCAACAACGGTTCCATCTACCAGCCGTCGACTTACCGTCCCGCCTTCGAAGACCGCCGCGCGCGCCACGTGGGCGACACCATGACGATCGCCATCACCGAGCGCACGAACGCCGTCAAGGCGGGCGCCAGCTCCGGCAACAAGTCGGGCAGCGTGGGCTTCAGTACGCCTGGTTTTGCCCAGGGCCGTTTAGGCGGCACCGTCTCGGCGAATGGCGCGACCAAGTTTGCGGATGGCGACAACCAGTCCGCCAGCAACACCTTTTCCGGCACGATCGGCGTGACGGTGATCGAGGTATTGCCAAACGGAAATCTTATCGTCGCCGGCGAAAAACAGATCGCCATGAACAAGGGCACGGAATTCATCCGCTTCTCGGGCATGGTCAATCCGGACACCATCGGCACGGGCAACGTCGTGGCCTCGACCCAGGTGGCCGACGCGCGCGTCGAATACCGCACCAACAGCCAGATCGACCGCGCCGAAATGGCCTCGATGGCCTCGCGCTTCTTCCTCAGCCTGCTGCCGTTCTGATCATGGCGACCTTGACTTTCCCCCGCCTTTTGCTCGCCTGCGGCCTGGCAGCCGCCATGCTGGCGCCCGTCGCCCAGGCGGAACGCCTGAAAGACCTGGCCAGCATCGCCGGCGTGCGCCAGAATCAGTTGATGGGCTATGGCCTCGTTGTCGGCCTCGACGGCAGCGGCGACCAGACCACGCAAACGCCGTTCACCATCCAGAGCGTGGCGGCGATGCTGCAGCAGCAAGGTATCAACTTGCCGCAAGGCACCAGTTTGCAGCTGAAAAACGTGGCCGCCGTGATGGTGACGACGTCCTTGCCCGCGTTTGCCCAGCCGGGCCAGATGCTCGACGTGACCGTGTCGTCGATGGGCAATGCGAAAAGCTTGCGCGGCGGCACCTTATTGATGACGCCATTGAAGGGCGCCGACGGCCAGGTGTACGGCATGGCGCAGGGCAATGTACTGGTGGGCGGCGTGGGCGCGCAGGCGGCCGGCAGCTCCATCGTCATCAATCACCTGAGCGTGGGGCGCATCTCGGGCGGCGCCACCGTCGAGCGCACTGTGCCCTCGGTGCTGGGCGCCAACAACACCATACGCCTGGAATTGAATGCCACCGATTTCGCCACCGCCAGCCGCGTGGTCGACGCCATCAACAGCCGCTACGGCGCCGGCACGGCCGCCGCGCTGGACGGGCGCGTGATTCAGGTGCAGTCGCCGGGCAGCAGCGACCAGCGCGTGACCTTCCTGGGCCAGCTGGAAAGCATCGAAGTCAATCCGGCCCGCCTGGCGGCCAAGGTCATCATGAATGCGCGCACCGGTTCCGTCGTGATGAACCAGTCCGTGACGCTGGAAACATGTGCCATTTCGCACGGCAACCTGTCCGTCACCATCAATGTCGAGCCGCAGGTGAGCCAGCCGGCACCCTTGTCGGGCGGGCGCACGGTGGTCACGCAGACGGCACAGATCGATATCAAGAAGGAACCGGGCAAGGTCATGCTGGTCAAGGGTGGCGCTTCGCTGTCCGACGTGGTGAAAGCCTTGAACGCCATCGGCGCCTCGCCGCAAGACTTGCTGGCCATCCTGCAGGCGATGAAGGCGGCCGGTTCGCTGCGCGCCGAACTCGAAATCATTTGATGGGCACGCCATGATCAGCCAAACCGACCTCAGCAATACCGCCGCCTACGACGTCAAGGGCATGGATGGCTTGCGCCAGTCCGCCAAGGCGAAGGACCCTGCCGCCCTGAAAGAGGCGGCCACGCAATTTGAAGCCATGTTCATCAACATGATGATGAAAAGCATGCGTGACGCCTCGCCGCAGGACGGCATCATGGATAGCCAGCAAAGCAAGATGTATACCTCGATGCTGGATCAGCAGACGAGCCAGAACCTGGCCAAGCGGGGCACGGGCCTGGCGGACGTGCTGATCCGCCAGCTGTCGTCCTCGAACCAGGCGCTGGCCGCCGATGGCGCCGAAGCGCCGTCGCCCCGCTCGTCGAGCATGACGCAGGCGCTGGCTGCCTTCCGCCAGCAGCAAGGCGCGCTGACCGACGGCGCGGCCAGTGCCACCGCCACGGGCAAGACCCTGAGCGAGAAGGCCAATGCCACGCAGGCGCCGCATGTGCGCGCCTTCCAGGAAAAGCTGGGTGTACATGCGGAAGAAGCCAGCCGCGCCACCGGCATCCCGGCCAAGTTCATGCTGGGCCAGGCAGCGCTGGAGACGGGCTGGGGCAAGCGCGAAATCATCGCCCGCGACGGCAGCAGCAGCCACAACCTGTTCGGCATCAAGGCATCCAGCGACTGGAAGGGCAAGGTCACGGAAGCCGTCACCACGGAATATGTGAATGGCAAGGCGCAGCGCAAGGTGGAGAAATTCCGTGCCTATGACAGCTACGCGGACAGCTTCAAGGATTACGCGCAGTTGATTACAAACAACAAGCGCTACGAAAAAGTGCTGGCCAGCGCGGGCGACGCCAGCACGTTTGCCCAGGGCTTGCAAAAGGCTGGCTACGCGACGGACCCGAATTACGCTGCCAAACTGACAAAAATCATCAAGCATTCGCTGGTCGGCTAAGTAGGTCGTGGGAAATTATTGTGAAGTTATGACGAACAGAAGCGGATGCGCTGCAAGGCGCCCGTTGCGACGCAGTGCAGGCACTGCTAGCAGCGGGTAACGCCGCAGAGCGCCGGTTATGAAAGTCAGAAATTACAATAATTTATTGCGACCTACAGACCCTGCCGTACCCCTGTGCAGGCCGCGCACTTCAAGTTTTCGCCGCGGCTGCCGTAAATACATGTGACGGTAACCAATAAGACACCATGACTTCGAATCTACTCAGCATCGGTAAGAGCGGTTTGCTTGCAGCGCAGGTGGGCCTGTCGACGACCGGGCATAACATCACGAATGCGAATGTACCCGGCTACAATCGCCAGACGGTGCTGCAGCAGACTTCGCAGTCGAACTTTGCCGGCTATGGCTTCGTCGGCACGGGCACGGAAGTGTCGCAGATCAAGCGCCAGTACGACAGCTTCATGGGCACCCAGGTCAATGCCGCACAAAGCGCCACCAGCGCGCTCGACAGCTATTACACGCAGATCAGCCAGATCGACAACTTGCTGGCCGACCCCACGGCGGGCCTGTCGCCCGCCATGCAGGATTTCTTCAAGGGCGTGCAGGACTTCAGCGCCAATCCGTCTTCGGTCGCCTCGCGCCAGGCGTTGCTGTCGAGCGCCGGCTCGCTCGCTTCCCGTTTCCAGGGCTTGAGCGCGCGCCTGACGGAGATCGGCGACGGCGTCAATTCGCAGATCACGTCGAATGTGACGGTGATTAATACCTACGCCAAGCAGCTCGCCGAGCTGAACAAGTCGATTTCCCAGTTGTCGGTCGATGCCAGCAACCAGCCCAACGATCTGCTGGACCAGCGCGACCAGCTGATCACGGAATTGAACAAGTATGTCAAGGCGACGGTGCAACCCGCTGCCAACAATACCGTCACCATTTCCATCGGCGCGGGCCAGCCGCTGGTGGTGGCGGATCGCAGCTTCGCGCTGGCGGCCACGCCTTCGCGGACGGACCCGAACCGCATCGAGGTGGGCTATGTCACGGGCAATACCGTCAGCGTACTGCCGGACAGCTCCCTGACCGGCGGCTCGCTGGGCGGCTTGCTGGAATTTCGCAGCGGCACCCTGGACAATGTGCAGAACTCGCTGGGCAAGGTGGCCATCGCGCTGGCGAGCACCTTCAACGACCAGCACAAGCTGGGCCAGGACTTGAATGGCGCCATGGGCGGCGACTTTTTCAAGATACCCGACCCCGTGATCGGCGCCGATCGCGGCAACAACGCCAGCAGCACCACCGTGCTGTCGGCCAAGGTCAGCGACCCCACCAAGCTGACGGCCAGCGATTACAGCCTGAATTACGATGGCAGCAACTATGTGGTGACGCGCGAATCGGACGGCGCGCACACCATCATCAATCCGTACCCGCAAACGGCGCCGCAAACCATCGACGGCGTCGATTTCTCGATCTCGGGCACGGCCGCCCAAGGCGACAACTACGTCATCAAACCGACGGCGAATGGTGCGGCGGGCCTGGCCGTGCTGATCACCGACCGCAACAAGATTGCCGCTGGGGCCCCCATCGCCACCTCGGCGCCGGTGGCCAATACGGGCACGGGCAAGCTCAGCGCCGGCTCCGTCGACAAGGCCTACCTGACCCCGGGCAATGCCCTGACGGGGCCCGTGACCTTGACCTACGACAAGGCGACTACCTCGCTGACGGGTTTCCCGGCCGGCCAGGCGGTGACGGTCAAGGGCGTGAATGGCGCCACCACCACCTATCCGGCCGGTACGGCGAGCATCCCGTATGCGGAAGGCGACAACTTCAGCTTTGGCGGCATCAATGTCAGCATGACGGGCACGCCGGCGCAGGGCGATACCTTCACGATCAAGCCCAATACGGGCGGCGTGGGCGACAACCGCAATGCCGCGCTGCTGGCGGGCTTGCAGACGAAGAACATCCTCGATGGCGGCAATGCCACGTTCCAGGGCTCGTATGCGCAAACCGTCAGCTTCGTGGGCAACAAGACACGCGAAGTACAGGTCAGCGGCCTGGCCAGCCTGGCCTTGCTGCAGCAGGTCAGCACGCAGCAGCAGGCCGTCTCCGGCGTCAACCTCGATGAAGAGGCGGCCAACCTGCTGCGTTACCAGCAGTCCTACCAGGCGTGCGGCAAGGTCATGCAGATCGCCAGCACCCTGTTCGACGTAGTCATCGGCCTGGGACGTTAATCAATTTTTGCCGCGACTTAGCGCGCGGCGGCTTTCTGGAAGGGCAGCATCATGCGCATCAGCACACGAATGATTTATGACCAGGGCAGTTCGCAGCTGAACAATCTGCAGGGTGCCCTGAACCGTACGCAGATGCAGCTGTCGGCGAACCGCCGCAACCTGACGCCTGCCGACGATCCGATCGCCTCGGCGCGCGCGCTGGAAGTGACGCAGTCGCAATCGATCAATACGCAGTTCGTGACGAACCGTTCGAATGCGAAGAATTTCCTGTCACAGGAAGAGCTGGCGCTGGCCAGCACGGGTTCACTGATTGCGGACGTGAAAGATCTGGTCGTCAAGGCCGGCAATCCCGCGCTGAAAGACGTCGACCGCGAAACCCTGGCGAGGGAACTGGAAGGGCGGCTGACCGACTTGCTGGGCATCGCCAACACGGCCGACGGCGCCGGTGGCTACCTGTTTTCCGGCTATAAATCCACCACCCAGCCATTCAGCCAGACGCCGACGGGCGCCACCTATGTGGGCGACCAGGGCCAGCGCGAATTGCAGGTGGGCTCGGCGCGCTACCTGGCGACCAGCGATTCCGGCGCCACCGTCTTTGAAAACAACCTGACCGGCAACGGCAAGTTCACCACGGCCGCCGCCAGCGGCAACTTCACGCGCGGCGGTTCCGGCATCGTTTCCGGTGGCACGGTGACGGACCCGACGGCATTGACGGGACATAAATATTCCATTGACTTCAAGGTCGCGGGCACGGGCACCGCTGCCGTCACCACGTATACCATCACCGACGCCACCTTGGGCCAGACGGTGCCGAATCCCGCCGTGCCCATCCCCTACAAGAGCGGCGACACCATCACCTTCGACGGCCAGCAAGTGAATGTCACGGGCAAGCCGGCCGACCTGGACAGCTTTACGCTGGAGCCGAGCGCCAAGGAATCGCTGTTTACCACCGTGAAAAACCTGATCGGCGTGCTGCGCCAGACGACCACTGGCGATGCGGGCCAGGCGCGCCTGACGAATGGCTTGAACGCGGCCCACAATATACTCGACACGGCCTACGACAATGTGCTGTCGGTGCGCACCGAAGTGGGCGCGCGCATGAAGGAGCTCGATTATCTCGACAGCGCAGGCGACGACCTCGACCTCCAGTACGCCACCACCCTGTCGGACCTGCAAGACCTGGACATGGTGAAAGCCATTTCCACCTTCACCCAGCAGCAGGTGACCCTGCAGGCGGCGCAGAAAACGTTCACCTCGATCTCGGGCCTGTCGCTGTTCAATTACATCAGCTAAGAGCCTATCCCAGTAGATGAATACATCCCCTGCTGGCGCCCCTCAGAAGCGGGGACGGCGTTGCTCGTCGTCGCGTGGCTCGCCACGCGTCCTCCTCACGCCTTGTCCGCGCTCCTGATGAGCTGCCAGCAGAAGACGCTCCCTACTGGGATAGGCTCTAAGCGCTCGATATCGGCTCGATGACCGGCAAGCCGGGGCCGGGAGAATACCTCCCGCCCCGGCTTTTTTACGGGCGCAAAATGGCCGTCTTGATAATATATGCAGGCAAACTGCGCAGTCTGCCTGTCTATCTGTTATACTGATGGCCGTTGATCCACTCCACGGCTAGCATGAGCACCCCACAAGAAGAACACAACGATCACGAGCACGTGCTGCAACTGGCCGGCGAATTACGTATCCTGGTCGGCAAGCTGCGCCGCCGCCTGCGCGAAGAAGCGCATCTGGGCGATGTCAGCATGTCGCAGGCATCCGTGCTGAGCCGCCTCGAGCGCGATGGCCCGGCCACCGCCAGCAGCCTGGCGCGCGCCGAAGGCATGCGGCCCCAGTCGATGGCCGCCACCGTGCAAGCGTTGACGCAAGCGCGCATGGTGACGGGCTCGCCCGACCCGGCGGATGGCCGGCAGACGCTATTGACCCTGACGGACAGTTGCCGCACCTGGATCGCGGCCAGCCGCGCCGCGCGCGAAGACTGGCTGGCGCGCACCATTGAAACCCGGCTCACGCCGGACGAAGTCACCGAACTGAACCATGCGGTGGCCTTACTCAAACGCTTGGCGCAGTGATCCGCTGAGTTTTCCACCACGACCCCGGCAAGGAGCCCGCACGCCCAGATGAACAACACCTTCCGTTCGCTACGCATTCCCAATTACCGTATCTGGGCCGGCGGCGCCCTGGTGTCGAATATTGGCACCTGGATGCAGCGCACGGCGCAGGATTGGCTGGTGCTGAGCGAATTGACGCAGCACAATGCCAGCGCCGTCGGTATTGTGATGGCCTTGCAATTCGGCCCGCAACTGCTGTTGCTACCCCTGACGGGCATGGCAGCCGACTTGCTCGACCGCAGGAAATTGCTGCTGTGCACGCAGGCGGCCATGGGCTTGCTGGCGCTGGGACTCGGGATCTTGTGCATCAGCGGCCTGGTACAACTGTGGCATGTGTATGTGTTTGCTTTCCTGCTGGGCTGCGTGACGGCCTTCGATTCGCCCGTGCGCCAGACGTTTGTTGCCGAAATCGTCGGTGAGGAAGACCTGACGAATGCCGTGGCGCTCAATTCCACCTCGTTCAATGCGGCGCGCATGCTGGGCCCCGCGGTAGCTGGGCTGCTGATCAGCAGTGTCGGCAGTGGCTGGGTCTTCATCATCAACGCCGTCTCGTTTGCCGCCGTGATCGGTTCGCTGTTGCTGCTGCGCGTGCAATTGCTGCGCCGCGCACCGCGTATCAAGGCCACGCGCGCCAGCCTGGGCGAGGGTTTCCGCTACGTGCGCCAGCGGCCCGACCTGATGGCCATCCTGCTGATGCTATTCCTGATCGGCACCTTCGGCTTGAATTTCCCGATTTTCCTCTCGACCATGTCGGTCACAGCCTTCCATGCGGGCGCCGGCCAGTATGGCGTGCTCAGTTCCATCATGGCGTGCGGCTCCGTGGCCGGCGCCCTGCTGGCGGCGGGCCGTGGCCAGCCTACGCTGGCCTTGCTGCTGGGGGCGGCGGCGCTGTTCGGCCTGGCCTGCGCGCTGGCTGCCGTGATGCCCAATTATTGGCTGTTCGGCATGATGCTGGTGGTCATCGGCATCGCCGCGCAAACGTTTACCACCAGCGTCAACAGCAGCGTGCAACTGTCGACGGCGCCCGCCATGCGGGGCCGCGTGATGGCCATCCTGCTGGCCATCTCGGCAGGCGGCACGCCGCTGGGCGCGCCCATCGTGGGCTGGGTGGCCGACACCTTCGGCCCGCGCTGGGCGCTGGGCATCGGCGCCCTGTCGGGCCTGGCGGCGGCGCTGGTCGGCGTGCGCTACCTGGTCAAACATCACCAGTTGCGTTTGAATGTCGATGTGCGGCGCTGGCGCTTCGCGTTCAGCAGCGACCAGCCCTGAGCCTGGCAATCAGGGCGGCAGCAGGCCCGTGCGGGCGGCAGCCAGGATGGCTGCGCTCAAACCGTCGAGCAGGCCGGACGCGGCGCGTGCCGTGTGCCAGTGCAGGGGCACATCCAGGGGCGTAGCGGGCAGCAGTTCGACCAGGCTGCCATTGTCAAGATTAGGCTGGATCAGTGCCTGCGGATGCAGTCCCCAGCCCATACCGGCCAGGCCGGCCGTGACGAAGGCGTGCGGCGAGGGCAGGGCATGGCGCGGCAATTCCACATGCCGGTGGCACAGGCGCCGCACCCAGCGCGATTGCAGCTCGTCCTTGGCATTGAACACGAGGCTGGGTGCCAGCGCCAGGCTGGCGGCGCCCACGCCGTGGGCAAAATACCGCTGCAGGAAGGCGGGACTGGCGGCCGCCAGGTAGCGCATGGCGCCCAGCGGGCGGCTGTTGCAGCCCGATGCGGGCCGGGCCATGGCGCTGACGGCGGCCAGCACGGTGCCGCTGCGCAGCCACTCGGCCGTATGGTCCTGGTCGTCAACGGCCACTTGCAGCAGCACCGGGTGCCCGGCGGCGAAGGCGGCGATGGCGGGCGCCAGCCAGGTGGCCAGGCTGTCGGCATTCACGGCGACGGGCACGCTGGCGCGCGACACGCCCAGTGCTGCCTGCGCCAGCGCCGGCAAGTTGCCCTGCAAATCCTGTTCGAGCAGTTGCACCTGGTCCACGTGCTGGCACAAGCGCCGGCCCGTTTCCGTGGCGCGGCAAGGCTGATCGCGTATCACCAGCGCGCAACCGACGCGCTCTTCCAGCAGGCGGATGCGCTGCGAAATGGCCGATGGCGTCACATGCAAGGCGCGCGCCGCGCGCTCGAAACTGCCTTCGCGGATGACGGCGGCCAGGGCGCCCAGGGCGGCATAGTCGAGCATGGATGAAGTTTTCCTTAAGTAGCGGTAGAAAAGGTAGTTTGCCTTCATTGCTTGCAGCTGGCAAGATCGCCGCATGACACTCTCCGCCACCACCCCACTCGTTTTTTCCGTCTTTTTCCAGGGCATGACCCTGGGCCTGGGACTCATCGTTGCCATCGGCTCGCAAAATGCCTTTGTCTTGCGGCAAGGCCTGCGCCGCGAACACGTGGGCGCCATCGTGCTGTTTTGCGCGCTGGCCGACGCGGCGCTGATTGCCGCCGGCGTGCTGGGCATGGCCAGTGCGCTGGGGCAGCGCCCCTTGCTGGCCAGCGCGCTGGCGCTGGGTGGTGCCGCTTTCCTGGCCGTCTACGGTTGGCAAGCGCTGCTGCGCGCCCGCCGGCCGCAGCAGTTGCGCGCCGCCGAGGGAGGTGCCGGACTGGGACTGGGCGCCGTGCTGGCCCAGGCGGCGGCATTTACCTTGCTTAACCCGCATGTGTATCTGGATACGGTATTGCTGGTGGGAAGTATTGGCGCCCAGCAACCGGGCGCGCTGCGCGGCTGCTTCATCGCCGGCGCCAGCGCGGCCAGCCTGCTGTGGTTTGCCTCGCTGGGCTATGGCGCACGCTGGCTGGCGCCGTGGTTTGCGCGGCCCCGCGCCTGGCAAGTGCTCGATGGCTTGATCGGCGTCACCATGTTCGTGCTGTCGGCGCTGCTGCTGCGCCACGCGCTGGGCGGCTAGCCCTGATCAGCGCGCCGCCGGCAGCGGAGCCGGAGCAGGCGGCGCCGGGCGCAAGGGATTCGGCGGCGCGGGCGGCGGTGGCCGGTCGCGCGTGGCAAAGCCGCGCGGCAGCAAACGCGCCGTTTCTATGCCGCGCAGGAACATGTTCTGGAAGGGCGTGGCCAGGTAGGGCAGGACCATGCTGATCACCAGCAAGCCCACGCCCAGGGTGACGGGGAAGCCGATACCGAAAATGTTCAGCTGCGGCGCGGCCCGCGTCAAAATGCCCAGCGCCACGTTGGTCAGCAGCAGGGCGGCGATGATGGGCAGCGAAATCTGCAGGCCGGAGCGGAAGATTTCCCCGCCCCAGGCCGCCAATTGCTGGAAACCGCCGCCGCTGATGGGACTCGATGAAATGGGCAGGCTGACAAAGCTTTCCGCCAGCGCCGCCAGCAAGACCAGGTGGCCGTTGACTGTCAAAAACATCAAGGTGGCCAGCATGACGAGGAACTGGCTGATGGCGGAAGATCTGCCCTTGGTTTGCGGGTCGAAGAACGAGGCGAAGCCCAGGCCCATGGTGAGACTACTGAGTTCGCCCGCCATTTCGACGGCGGAAAACACGATGCGGATGGAAAAGCCCATGGCCAGGCCCACCAGCATCTCTTGCGTCAGGATCAGCAAGCCGGGCAAGGACATCGGGTTGACAGCGGGCAAGGCCGGCACGGTGGGAGCGATGATCATGGCCAGCAGCGCGCCCAGGGTCACCTTGACGCTGGCCGGCACGGCAGCATTGCCGAACAGGGGCGCGGCCGCGATCAGGCCGAGGATGCGGCTAAGCGGCCACAGCAGTGCTGCGATCCACGTGTTCAGTTCGATGCTCGACAGGGTCAGCATGGCAATGGTGGCTGCACTAACCCACCAGGTTCGGAATGCCGGTAAATACCTGGCGCATATAGTCGAGCATGACGGACAGCATCCACGGACCGGCCACGACGAGGGCGACAAAGATGCCGACCAGCTTGGGGATGAAAGACAGGGTCGATTCGTTGATCTGCGTGGCCGCCTGGAAAATACTCACGATCAAGCCGATGATGAGGGCGACGAGCAGCATGGGCGCGGCCACCATCAGGGTGACTTCCATCGCATGGCGGCCCAGGGTCATGACGCTTTCGGGTGTCATCGTTTTCCCCTAGTAAAAACTCTGAGACAAGGAGCCCAGCAGCAATTGCCAGCCATCGACCAGCACGAACAGCATCAGCTTGAACGGCAGCGAGATCGTCGCCGGCGACATCATCATCATACCCATCGACATCAGCACGCTGGCGACCACCATGTCGATGATCAAAAACGGGATGAAGATGGCAAAGCCGATCTGGAATGCCGTCTTCAGTTCGCTGGTGACGAAGGCGGGCACGAGGATGCGCAGCGGCACGTCTTCCGGGCCTTGCAGGGCCGGCGAGCGCGACATCTTGGCAAACAGGGCCAGGTCGGCCTGGCGCGTCTGCTTGAGCATGAAGGTTTTCAGGGGATCGACGCCCTTGTCCATGGCCTGCTGCATGCTGATCTTGTTTTCCTGGTAAGGAAGATAGGCATCCGTATAAATCTTGTCGAACACGGGGCCCATGACGAACAGGGTCAGGAACAGGGCGAGCCCCACCAGCACCTGGTTCGGCGGCGCCGATTGCGTGCCGATGGCTTGGCGCAGCAGGGACAGCACGATGATGATGCGCGTAAAGCAGGTCATCATCAGGAGGGCCGCCGGCAGGAAGGTGAGCGACGTCATCAGGATGAGCGTCTGCACCGGCAGTGAGTAATTCTGTCCGCCGCCCGGCGCCGGCGTGCTGTTGAAGGCCGGGATACCCGGCTGGGCCATGGCCCACAGCGGCAAGGCCAGGGCGGCCGCCGCCAGCAGCCAGGTCAGGGGAGTCTTTACGTTGGACCACGCCATCTGCTGCTTATTTCCCATTGCGTTTTTCGATGGTCTGTTTCAGCCACTCGGAAAAATTGGCGGCTGCGGGGCCGTTTTGCGTCGTTGCCAGTTGCGGCAACTCGCCTTCCTGGCGCGGCATGGTAGCCAGCGCGTTGATGCGGCCGGGCGAGGCGCCGACGACGATCCACTGGTCGGCCACTTCGACGAGGACGATGCGTTCGCGTCCGCCCAGATTGAGCGAACTGACGACGCGCATCTTGTTGTTGCCGCCCATGACTTTAGGGCCATAGCGCTTCATGAACCAGGCCAGGCCGATCAGCAGGGCCAGCACGAACACCAGCGCGAAGATGGTTTGCAGCAAGCTGCCGGCCGAGCTCGTCGGTGCCATCGTCATGGGCGCGCCCGCCGGCATGGCGGGCAGGGCGGCGGCAGGGGCGGGTGCCGCTGCAGCGGGTTTTTCAGATGCAACTTCGGCAGTTGCGCTGGGCGCCGCCGTTTCGGCCGGGACCGAAGCTGGTACGGGAGCCGAAGCGGGCGCCGCCAGCGCAATGCTGCATGCCGCCATGAGCGGCAGCACGGTGGAAATCAACAGGCCAGGCTTCATTTATTCAATTTTCGGATGCGTTCGGAAGGCGTGATGATGTCGGTCAGGCGGATACCAAACTTGTCATTCACCACCACCACTTCGCCCTGGGCGATCAGGCAGCCGTTCACCAGTACGTCCATCGGTTCGCCCGCCAGGCCGTCAAGCTCGACCACGGAACCCTGTGCCAGTTGCAGCAGGTTCTTGATGGCGATCTTGGTGCGGCCCAGTTCGACTGTCAGCTGCACGGGGATATCGAGGATGAAATCGATATCGTTGTGCGTTTCCGACTTCGACGCCTGCTTGGAAAAGTCCTTGAACACGGCGGCGCTGGCCGCGCTGGCCGTATTGGCGGCCTGGTTTTGCAGCGCTTCGGCTTCCGCCTTGGCCTGCTCGGCAATGGCCGCGCCCCAATCGTCTTCCGCGCTTTGGTCGTCTTGGTTGTCAGACATGTGTTTCTCCTGTTGTACAGATACGGACCGCAACGCGGCCCGGGTAGTTATTTAGTGATTATTCATGTTATCGGAATTTGCCAATAACTTTTCAACCTTCAGCGCATATTGTCCGTTCAACACGCCATATGTGCAATCCATCACGGGCACGCCGTCGACGGTGGCGGCGATCAGTTCGGGAATATTGAGCGGAATGATGTCGCCCACCTTCATGTTCAAAATCTCGTCGAACGAGACGCGCGCCGTGCCCAGCGACGCCACCAGTTCGACTTCGGCGATCTGGATCTGCTGCGTCATGAGGCGGATCCAGCGCTTGTCCACTTCCAGCGCTTCGCCCTGCAGGCTGGAGGTCAGCGAATCGCGGATCGGCTCGATCATCGAGTACGGCATGCAGAAGTGGATTTGTCCGGAAACGGAGCCCAGTTCCACCGTAAACGTCGAGGCGACGACGACCTCGTTCGGCGTGGCGATGTTGGCGAACTGCGTGTTCATTTCCGAGCGGATATATTCGAACTCGACGGGGAAGACCGGTTCCCACGACTTGGTATAGGCTTCAAAGACGATGTCGAGGATGCGCAAGATGATGCGCTGCTCCGTCTGCGTAAAGTCGCGTCCTTCGACACGCGTATGAAAACGTCCGTCGCCGCCAAACAGATTGTCGACCAGCAGGAACACCAGACCCGGATCGAAGACCATCAGGGCCGTGCCGCGCAGCGGCTTCATGTGCACCAGGTTCAGATTGGTCGGCACCACCAGGTTGCGGATGAACTCGCTGTATTTCGAGACGCGCACGGAACCCACCGACACTTCGGCACTGCGGCGCAGGAAGTTGAACAGGCCCACGCGCAGCAGGCGGGCGAAACGCTCGTTGATAATTTCCAACGTTGGCATCCGGCCGCGCACGATGCGCTCCTGGGTTGCCAGGTTGTAGGTACGAACTCCCGTGACATCTTCCGGCGCCTGCGCGTCGTCCTGGTCTCCGTTGACGCCCTTCAGAAGGGCATCGACTTCTTCCTGGGAGAGGAAATTATCGGCCATGGCTGCTTATTGAATGATGAATGCGGTAAATAATACGTCCGTCACGTCCTGCTCCGGCCCTTTGTCCTCGAACGGCTGGTTCACCTGATTGATGATTTCGGCCGCCAGTTGCTGCTTGCCTTCCACGGTATTGAGTTCGGATGCCTTCTTGCCGGACAGCAGCAGCAGCAAGCGGCTGCGCACTTTCGGCATGTTGACCTTGATCAAGTCCATTTCTTCCGCGCTGCTGGCCTGCAAGGTAAACGCGATCTGCAGGTATTGTTCGCCATTTTCCGGCTGCAAGTTGACGGTGAAGGAGTCGATGGGCACGAAGACGGGCGGACCGGCCTTGGACGCGGCATGTTTTTTCTTGCTGGGCGCCGCTTCTTCTTTATCGGCCTTGCCATGCAGGAAGTACCAGGCTGCACCGCCACCGATGCCGCCAGCCACCAGCACCGAGGCCAGCACGATGATCAGAAGCTTCTTTTTCGAGGCGCCGGGGGGGGCCAGGCCTGCATCTGCTTTCGGATCTGCTTTCATTTTTGGATTTGCTTTCAATGGTACACGAGTGCATGGAAGTGGATCACGACGCCATTATGTCATTATCGGCAAATTCTGCGCAGAAGGATGCAGTGAAAAGAGGGCGGAAGCGCCCTCAACTCGCTGTTTTTATACGAAAAGTTACTCCCTGGGGCGCGTCTGGGGCCTGCGGCCGATGAATTGGCCTCAGGCAAAGGTATCCACGGCACTCAGGCTGGGCCGGCTGCGTCCGCCCGCCGCCGGCGCAATGGCGATCTCGCCACCGGAGACGCTGCCGCCCTGGCCATTGCCGCGGCGTTCGCCCGAGGCGGCACGCTCGCCATTGTTTTGCTGTTCCGGCGTGCCGGCCGAGACGGTGGCGCTGCCGAAGGCGATACCCGCTTCGCTCATCATCTCGCGCAGGCGAGGCATGGCCGCTTCCAGCGCCTGGCGTACTTCGGGCTGGGCCGACATGAAGGCGGCATCGGCCTGGTCATTGGTGACCGTCAGGACCACTTGCACAGGCCCCAGGTCGGGCGGATTCAGGGTCAGGGTGGCGCTCTGGTCGCCACCGGCCGCCATCCACACGACTTTCTGCCCCAGTTGCTGATCCCAGGCCGGCGTGCCGACCCGGCCCGTCAGCTTGTCTGCCGGCACGGCCATAGCGGCGGCGGCCTGCTGCAGCGCGCCTGGCTGCAGCTGGGCCGCCAAGCGGCTCAGGTCGGCAGGTGCTTCCTTGATGATCGCTTCGCTCACGGCGCTGCCAGCCTTGGCCGTGGCCGCCAGCTGCGCGTCGATGGCCAGCTTGCCCGGCTCGGCCTTGCCGCTCGGTACGCTGCTGCCTTGTGTGGTGGCCGCCTTGCCCTGGGCCAGGCCCAGGCTGTCGGCAAAGTCGCCGCTGTCGGCTTGCGCGATAACGGTGGCGGCGGCCTTGCCGCCGCCCTGGCCGGCTGCCAGCAAGGCCCCTGTTGCCAGGTTCTTGCCGTCGGCCTTGAGGCTGGCGCGCGCGGGCAGTTCCGGCGCGGCCTTGGCCGCTGGCGGCTGGATGGCCAGCTGGATGCTGCCCACCAGGGCCAGCATCTCGGCGGCAGGATCGGCCGGCGGCGGAACTGTCGCGGCGGGCACGCTGGCCTCGGCCGTGGCGCTGTCGCTGGTGGCGGGCGCCTCGCTGGCGGGCGCGGATGGCTGTTCCTTGTTGGCGGCCGGTTCGGTGTTCGCGTGCGCCGGCGTCGTGTCCTTGGCCGGCGCCTGGGTGGGCGCCTGCGTCGCGGCAGGGCTGGCAGGGCGGGCTGCCGCCGATGCTTGTCCTTGCGCTTGCTCCATATTGCGGCTGGTCTGGCGTTGCTCGATCTGGCGGTTCAGGGTGCGCTGGAAGTCGCCCGCGGTGCTGCTGGTGGGCGCCTGGCTGCGGTTGGCGGCGCCCGGCGTGGCGTTCGGCGAGATAATCTGGGAAATCGGTGTTGGCTGGGTTTGCATGATGCTGCCTCAGTGTTGCTTAGCGTTTGTAATAGGCTTGTCGCGCCGCGTGCTCATCCATTGCTTTCTGGTCGCGCTTGTTTTCCAGCTTCAGCGCCTGTTCCTGCGCCCGGTTATTCAGGGTGGTGTACGACATGCGCTTGCGTTCGGCCAGTTGCCAGCGCATCTTTTCATTCTCGCTGCGCGCTTGCGCATGCTCGACCACTTGCTGCTGGCCCTGGATGGCGCTGTCGAGCTTGACCATGAAGGCCTGGAAATTGCGGTAAGCCATGGGCGTGATGCCGCTGCTCATGCTCGCCTCGAAGCGCTGGGCATAATCGTCGCGGTAGCCGGACAGCATGTCGAGCTTCTGGCGGCAATCGTCGAGCGCTTTCAGGGCCGCGCCCAGGCGCTTGGCGCAATCATCCGTTTCGCGCTGGGCAAGGTCGATCAGGGTTGCAAGTTGGGAAGGAGAAGCCATGCCTGATTATATTCCCGCCATGCAAGCCCTAATCAGTCGAATAGAGCGGTAAGTTGCCCCAAGCTCTCGTCCATGCTGACCCGCTCGGTGATTTGCTGTTGCAAAAACGCCTCGATCTTTTCATGCAGGGCGATGGCCTGGTCCAGTACGGGGTCGGTGCCGGCGCTGTAGGCGCCCACGCTGATCAGGTCGCGGCTGCGTTCATAGCGCGAATATAGCTGTTTCAGCTTGCGCGCCTGCTGCTGGTGTTCATGCGTGGTGATTGAGTGGGCGGCGCGCGAAATCGATTGCTCGATGTCAATGGCGGGATAATGGCCCGCCTCGGCCAGGCGCCGGTTCAGCACGATATGGCCATCGAGAATCGCGCGCGCCGAGTCGGCGATCGGGTCCTGCTGGTCATCGCCCTCGGTCAGCACGGTATAGAAGGCGGTGATCGAGCCGCCGCCTTCCTCGCCATTGCCGGCCCGTTCCACCAGCACGGGCAGCTTGGCGAAGACGGACGGCGGATAACCCTTGGTGGCAGGCGGTTCGCCGATGGCCAGGGCGATTTCGCGCTGCGCCATGGCGTAGCGGGTCAGCGAATCCATGATCAGCAGCACGTTTTGCCCCTGGTCGCGGAAATACTCGGCAATCGCCGTCGCATACGCGGCGCCCTGCAGGCGCATCAGCGGCGGCGTGTCGGCCGGCGCCGCCACGACGACGGAGCGGGCCAGACCTTCCGCACCGAGGATTTGCTCGATGAATTCCTTCACTTCGCGTCCCCGTTCGCCGATCAGGCCGACGACGATCACGTCCGCTTCCGTGTAGCGGGCCATCATGCCCAGCAGCACGCTCTTGCCCACGCCGGAACCGGCGAACAGGCCCATGCGCTGGCCGCGGCCGACGGTCAGCATGGCATTGATCGAGCGCACGCCCACGTCCAGCGTGGTCACGATGGGCGCGCGGCCCAGTGGATTGGCGGGACGCACGTTGATGGGGGCGCTGTCCGTCGTGAGCAGGGGGCCGAGCTGGTCGAGCGGGCGGCCCGCGCCATCGAGCACGCGACCCAGCAGTTGCGGTCCCACGGGCAGATGGCGCGCGCGGTCGCTGGGGCGGCGGCGCGGATGCGCCACGCTGCCGGGACGGGGGATGGCCGGTTCGACGGAAAACACGCGCGTGCCGGGCACGATGCCTTCGACGTCGCTTTGCGGCATCAAAAACAGGCGCTCGCCTTCAAAGCCCACGACTTCCGCCTCGACCCGCCCGCCATTCGGCAGCGGCACGGTGCAGGCGGCGCCGACGGCCAGGCGCAGGCCCACCGCTTCCATCACCAGGCCGGCCACGCGCGTGACCCGGCCCGATATTTGCATCGGTTCCACAAAGCCGACCACGGCCGAACAGTCGCTCAGGTAGGCGCGCCAGCGCCCCGCATGGGCTTGCGGGCCTTTGACGGACTCGCTCACGGCGCCAGCCAGTCCAGGTCCTTGCCCAGCGCATGCGTCAGGCGCTGCCAGCGGGTGGAGCTTTGCGCATCGATCTGGTTGCTGGCCGTGTCGATCTTGCAGCCGCCGCGTTCCACGGACGGGTCTTCGATGACCCTCCAGCCACCCTTGTCGAGCTCATCGCCGATGCCGTCGCGCACTACTTGCGCATCTTCCGGATTGAGCATCAGCAAGGCCGGTTGTTGCAGCACAGGCAAATATTCGATGGCTTCGCGCACCAGCGGCAGCATCAGCTCGGGGCGCACGGGCAAGGCCGTCTTCAGCATGGCCTTGGCCAGTTGCAAGGCCAGTTCCATGACGTCGTTGGCGATCAGTTCATCGGCCTGGTGCACGGCCGTGCCGAAGTCGACGGCGATGGTTTGCAGATGCGCCAGTTCCACGCCGGACGCCGCCTTGCCTTCCGCATATGACTGCGCATGGCCGTCGGCATGTCCGGCCGCGTGGCCTTCCGCATAGCCGGCGGCGCGGCCCTCATCGAAGGCCGTGGCGCGCGCTTCTTCGCGGATGGCGTCGAGTTCTTCCTGCGTCGGGTATTCCAGCGGCGCGGCCTGCTCTTCTTCCGACAGTTCGCCGTATGGATCCATTTCCGGGTCGAATTCGGGTTCAGGATCGGGTTCGAGCAGCTTGCGCGCCGCCACCACGCTGGGACGCTCGTCGCCAAACGAGGTCATTTCCCAGCGCTGGTAAGCGGTTTGTTGCTCTTTGGGTATTAAATTAGACAAACGAATCCTCGCCTTTTCCACCCAGTACTATCTGCCCTTCGTCCGCCAGGCGGCGCACGATTTGCAGGATCTGTTTCTGTTGCGATTCCACTTCCGACAGGCGCACGGGGCCTTTCGACTCCAGGTCTTCGCGCATCATCTCGCCGGCACGCTGCGACATGTTCTTGAAGATCTTGTCGCGCAGCTCTTGCGAGGCGCCTTTCAGGGCGATGATCAGCATTTCCGACTGCACTTCGCGCAGCAGCAGCTGGATGCCGCGGTCGTCGATGTCGATCACGTTGTCGAACACGAACATTTCGTCCATGATCTTTTGCGCCATGTCGTTGTCGTAGTTCTTGATATTGTCCATGACGGAGCCTTCCTGCTCGCCGCTCATGAAGTTGAGGATCTCGGCCGCCGCGCGCACGCCGCCCAGCGACGATTTCTTGATGTTTTCGTTACCCGACAGCAGTTTCGTCAGCACATCGTTGAGTTCGCGCAAGGCGGCCGGCTGCACGCCGTCCAGGGTGGCGATGCGCAGCACCACGTCGTTGCGCAGGCGGTCCGTGAAATGGCCGAGGATTTCGCACGCCTGGTCGCGTTCCAGGTGGACCAGGATGGTGGCGATGATCTGCGGGTGTTCGTTGCGGATCAGCTCGGACACGGATTGCGAATCCATCCATTTCAGCGATTCGATGCCGGACGCATCCTTGCCGCCCAGGATGCGCGACAGCAGCACGGACGCCTTGTCGTCGCCCAGCGCCTTGGTCAGCACTTGCCGGATGTATTCGTCCGAATCGAGGCCGACGGTGGAATTGAGTTCCGTCTGCGCACGGAAGTCGTCGAGCACCTCGACCACCTGTTCGTGCGCGATGCCCTTCATGGTGGCCATGGCGGCGCCCAGTTTCAGCACTTCGCGCGGGCCGAGGAATTTCATGACCTCGGCCGCTTCGCTCTCGCCCAGTGCCAGCATCAGGATCGATGCTTTTTGCAGTCCCGTTGTCTCACTCATTATTGCCTATCCATGCTTTGATTACGTTGGCCACCACGCGTGGGTCGTCCTGTGCCAGTTTCCTCGCCATCGCCAGGTTTTCGCGATAACCGCGGGCCGTATCTTCTTCCAGTTCTTCCAGCTCCGCTTCGCTGAGCAGGACTTCGCTTTCTGCGCCGTCCTTGGCCAGTTCCGGCTCGATGACGGGCGGTGGCGCGCCGAAATCGTCGATCTTGCGCATCACGGGGCGCAGCATCGGGCGCACGATCTTGATGAAGATATACAGCAGGATCAGGGCAGTGATGAGGAACTTCGCCAGTTCCTTGGCCAGCGGCAAGTTGGCCGGGTCGCGCCACCACTCCAGCTTGCCTTCCGGCGCGCGGTCGATGCCGTCGAAGGGCGAGTTGGCCACGCTGAAGCTGTCGCCGCGCTCCTTGTTGTAGCCCATCGCTTCCTTGACCAGGTTATTGATCTGCACCATTTCGGCAGGCGAAATCGGCTTGACCGTGACCTTGCCATCCTTGTCGAAGCTGCGGCGGTAGTTGACGACGACGGCCACCGACAGGCGGCGCAAGCCGCCCATGGATTTCTGCTCGTAGCGCACGGTCTTGTCAACTTCGTAATTTGTCGTCGATTCCTTCTGGCTCGGTGCCGTCGCTGCGCCGGCCGGTGCGCCTGGCGCTTCGGCCGTCAACGGCGCCGTGGCGACGCCTGGCGGCTGGTTCGACAGGGCGCCCGGCACGCCGGACGGGTTGGCATTGCCAGCGCCCGTCGATTCGCTCGTTTGCTGGCTGCGGATGGTGGACGCTTCCGGCGGCGAGTTCGGCTTGTAGGTTTCGGCCGCCTGCTCGCTTTGCGAGAAATCCACGTCGGCCGTCGCTTCGGCGCGCACATTGCCTTCGCCGACGATGGGCAGCAAGATCGATTCGACTTGCTTGATCACGCTTTGCTGCAACTGCTGCACGTACTTTAACTGGTTCGGGTCCAGGCTCTTGATGCCGTTGGCGCGGTCCTTGTCCTTTTCCTGGTTCGACAGCAAGGTGCCGGCCTGGTCGACCACGGTGACATTGACTGGAAGCAATTCCGGCACGCTGGACGCCACCAGGTGCACGATGGCGCTTACCTGCAATTGGTCGAGGCCGCGGCCCGGATGCAGGTTCAGCAGCACGGAAGCCGTGGGTTTTTGCTGCTCGCGCACGAAGACGGACGGCTTGGGCAGGGCCAGGTGGACGCGCGCCGTGTCGACGGCGGACACCGATTCGATCGATTTCGCCAGTTCGCCTTCGAGGGCGCGCTGGAAATTGACCTGTTCCAGAAACTGCGAGACGCCCAGCTTCTGGTTTTCCATCAGCTCGAAGCCCACGTTGCCGCCCTTCGGCAAGCCTTGCGCGGCCAGTTTCAGGCGCGCATCGTGGACTTGCTCGGTGGGCACGAGAATGGCGCCGCCGCCTTCGGAAAACTTGTGCTTGATGCCCAGCTGGTCCAGCGATGCGGTGATGGCGCCGCCGTCGCGGTCCGTATAATTGGAAAACAGGACCTTGTACTCGGGTGGCTGGTTCCACATGTACAGGGCCACGCCGATGGCAATCAGTGCGGCCACACCCAGGCCGCGCAGGAAATTCTTGCCCATCGGCGTCTTGGCGAACGCTTGCACGGACTCCACGGGCGAGCGGGCAGGCGCCGGTTCCGGCGGTATGCGGTTCACATCGATTTCTTCGGCTACAGCCATGATTGCCTTCCAGGGCGTGTGGTTTGACGGGTGTTGGGTGGTGCGTGGGGGCCGCTTCCTCGGGAGGAGGGGCGATATGCAGAATTATCCGCCACTGTCACGCGCTTCAATCGTCCAAACAGAAGGCGCTTTTGCCGCCTGCTCGGCCGAGCGGCTGGCGTTGGCGCTGGTATTGTGGAACCCTGGCAACATGTGATGGAAGTTATTGTACCCGTCGTTGCCTTGCAAACCAGGGTTTTGTTCTCTGGGTACAACAAGGAGTAGACCAGAATCGGGAGGCAAAGTGAAAACAGGCGGTATCGATAGCAGCAGGATCGAGGCGATGATCGCGCAACTGAAGTCGGCGGCCACGCGGCCGGAGGCGAAAATACCAGCGATCCAGACGGAAATGCCGGCAGCGAAGGTGAATTTTGCCGACGCCTTCAAGAGCGCGCTGGACTCCGTGAGCAGTTCGCAACAGGCTTCGTCGGCGATGGGCCAGCGCTTTACCATGGGTGACGAAAAGGTCAGCCTGTCGGATGTGATGGTGTCGATGCAAAAGTCGAGCATCGAATTCCAGGCGACGGTGCAGGTGCGCAATAAATTAGTGTCGGCGTATCACGAGATCATGAATATGCAGGTTTAACTCATGATAACCCCAAGCGCAAGGGCCGGGGTCGGACCCTCAGGGTCCGACCCCAGTCTTCGTTTTGGGTTAACTATGATCAGCCCAACCCAGCCATGCGCGCATTCCTCTCCCGCTCCAGCCGCGTGATATAGCGCTGCACGTGCGCCAGCATGCTGCGCGGCAGGTCGACGAACTGGCAGCCCAGGCGGCGGTTCAGCTTGTTGTTCAGCAGGGTCATGTCCAGCGAATTGCGAATTTGCAAGGTGGCGGTGACGATGCCGACGTCAGGCAAGTCGATGCGGCAACCGGGATAGTCCCTGCCGATGGTCTCGCCCAGTATCAGCTTATTGTCCAGGATGGCGATGCCGCCGCAGCTGATGTCGGCCAGCGGAAACGGGGCATCGGCGCCGCCCAGCGAGGGCGGCAGGGGAATCGAGACGCGCACGGGATTGCTCACGGGCGTGGTCATGCGGTAATACTCGCGCCGCTGCAGGCGGATCAATGTTTCTGGAATGGCAATTTTCAAGGCGGGAGTACCGCCGTAATTGCACTCTTGCACCTGGGCACTGGCAAACAGGATGCGGATCTTGTCGAGCGACGTTTCAAACGAGATGCCCTTGGCGGCCAGCATGCGCCGGTTCTGGTCGTTGTTCACGGAACGGTCGAGGATGACGGTATTGTGGTCGGCATCGACTTCCAGGATGGAGGTGACGCACACATCGGATTCACCGTGGATCAGCATGCGGATCAGCTGGTTCTTTTCGCTGATGCTGCGCAGCAAGGCGATGATTTCCCGCCGCGATTCCACTTCAAAGTCATGCCAGTTTTCGAGGCCGGAATCCATAATATGTGCTTGCATTGATGCCTGTCTATGTATCAGTGAGGTTGACGCTGGTGTCGGGCGGCGGCGGGATGGGTCCGCCATTCGCAGATTCAATATGATATAACCAGGCCAGCAGTTCCGCAATCGCCCGATACAGGCCGGGCGGAATCTGGCGGTCCAGGTCGACATCCATCAGCAGCGCCACCAATTCTTTCGATTCATGCACGAAGACGCCGTGTTCGCGCGCCGTGCTGATGATCTGGTCCGCGATCAGGCCGCTGCCCTTGGCCACCACCTTGGGCGCTGGCGTGCCGCTCTGGTAGGCCAGGGCGACGGCCGTCTGCGGCACCTTGCGCTTGGTGTCGTCAAGCATCATCTGCTTCCGCTGGCTCGGCCGCCTGCGGCTTGCCGGCGATCGTCAATGACGACAGGGGCCAGCCGGCGGCGTCCAGCGACGCTTCCAGCCGCGCCGCATGCTGGCGCAAGGTATCGGCGCTGGCCTCGCTGCCGGCCTGCAGCTGGATGGCCACCCGGCCGCCCTGCAAGACCACGTGCGCGGCCAGGTCGCCCAGCAGGGGAAACTGGAAGCGCACATTGCTGCGCCAGGCCGTCGCTTCTTCGTCGCCCTGCGTGCCAGCGTGCTGCTGTCCTTCCGGCGCATCCTGGCTGATATCCCACTGCATCTTCTGGCCGGGCCAGGCTTCGCCCTGCCACTGCACGCGCGCCTGTTCGTGCGTATGCAGCTGTAAATTGATCAGCTGCGCCGAGGCCAGGTCGGTGCCCGTCCTGGGCGTCTCGCCCGGCGCGGCCTTTTGCATTTGCGGTTCCAGCAGCAGCGAGGCCAGCGGGCGCTTGCCTTCGGCCCATTCGGCCACGTGCGATTCATAGAACAGGCCGCTGCTGCCGACCGTGTCGCGCAGCTTTTGCGCCACCTGGGCCGGATCGGCTCCCGGCGCGGCCATCAGCGGCGTCTTGCCGACCAGCGCCAGGGGGGCGCCGGGCACGCTTTCAGCCTGGCTGAGTACGCTGCTGATGGCGCGCGCGGTGGTGCTCAGTTCCGGTGCCGGTGTATCGCCTGCCAGGGCGGGCAGCAAGTTGGTCGGCGTCAGGGGGGCGCGGCTGAGCAGGGTGGCGGCCGTGCTGCTGGCGCGCATGCCGGCCTGGGCAGCGCCGGTCTGGGGACCGCGCGCTTCCAAGGCGTCGGGTTCGGCCTCCGCGTCGGCATACGTCAGCAGGGCGCTGGCGGGCTGGTCGCGGTGATTGCCGATTTGAAAGGAGGGACGGGGATTGATGCCGATCAAGGTCAGGGGAATCTCGGTGCCCAGCTGGGCGCCTGCGGGCAGCTGCATGCGGGCCGGCGTGCCGGCCACGCGCACCAGGTAGCTGCCATCGCCCATGCGCGCCATTACCTGGCCCTGCATGGATTTGCCGATCAGTCCCTGCAGCGAGCGCTGGAACTCGGCCTGGCGCGGGTCGGCGACGGCGTCGGCCGGGCGCGCGCCCTTGACCGGGGTCAGGGGCGGCATGCCGATGGCATCCATCTTCGGCAACATGGCGCCCCCGCTTGCGTTTAGACGCCGTAGGCGTTGGCCAGGCGCCGTTCGGTGCCCGTGCTGTTGATCAGCTTGGACAAATGCGCCATCCACGGCATGGTCAGGTCGCGGATCTTGCGGTCATCTTCCAGGATCTGCTTGATCAGGGCGACCTTGCGCTGGCGGCCGGCGCTTTCCAGCACGACTTTTGCTTCATTCGCTTTCAGCGCTTCCACGTGCGCGCTCACTTGCTGCTCCAGCGCTTCGAACGCGTCCCAGTCGGCGTTGCTGGCGGCCGTCACCATCCGGCCCGTCAGGGTCTGCATGGTTTCATAGGTGGTCAGGACTTCTTGATTGGTCATCATGGCTCAGGCGCTCGCATAGTTGGAGATGCGGGTAGCAGATGCATCGCTAGCGGCAATACTCATGCCGGAAGGCGTGCCTATGGCGTTCCAGGTGTCGCGCAGGTCGGTCAGAAGGCGCTGTATCTCTTCGAGGATGCTCAGGTCATTTTTCAGGTTGGCCATCAGCAATCGCGCGCCCATGTATTCATACAGCGCATCGAGGTTTTCGGCGATCTCGCCGCCCGCATTCTTGTCCAGGCTGGCGCGCAGTCCCTGGTCGATCAGTTGCATGGCGCGTGAAATGGACTTGCCCTTTTCCGGGATATTGCCAGCTTTCATGTGCATCTGCGCGCTCAGCACGGCTACTAGGGCGCCGTCGTACAGCATGGCGATCAGCTTGTGCGGGGAAGCGGCACCTATGCCCGTTTCCAGGCCAACCTTGGCGTAGGATTGCGCGCCTTTGTTCGATGATCCAAACATTCGTATTCCTCTTGTAGATATGCGTTAGCTCTACTTGGCCAGCGCAGCGAGTTGCTGAGTCAAAAAATTGCTGGTGCTGTTCATCGAACTGAGCGTGACGTCGAGTGAGCTGTATTGCCTGCGCAAGCGCGCCTCGGTCAGGGTCAGCCGCGTATTGAGCGCATCGCGTTGCTTGGTGATATCGGCGATGCTCTTGTTCAAGCCGTCATTCTTGTTCTGGATCAGGCCCGCCGTTCCCAGGTAATTATCCGTAATAGTAGCAAACAGGGCGCTGATACCCTTGGAAATATTCACCGTACCGCGGTCGCCCAGCTGGCCGCCTTTGATCAGTACGGCAATCCCGGCGCTGCCCGAACCGGCCGAACCGGTCAGGGTCTGGCCGCTGCCGACGGCCACGGCGCCGTCGATGGTGCCGGCCACGTCCACGCCGGTGGTCATGGTCGGCGTGCCGAACAGGTCGTCGGCGCCATTGCCGGTGATTTCCAGCTTCGATGACGAGCCATACTTGTTCGAGACGATGCTGAACACACCATTTTGCTGCGTTACCTTGACGCCGGCCGTGGTGTCGGTCACGCCCGAGGCGCCGTTGATCAGCGACTGCAAATGGCTGACCAGGCTGTCGGCCGTATAGTTGCCCGGCACTAGGGTGGCCTTGGTGCTGACGCCATTGATGCTCAGCGACAGGTTGTCGTTGACGCCGGCAATAATGTTCAGGTTGGCCGCCGTGCTGCCGACCAGGGTGCCTTGCGTGGCCAGCTTGGAAATCGAGATGCCCTTGGTGCCGACCGTCGAATTGCTGGTCGAACTGACGAAGCTGACCAGGCTGTCGGTGGTCGAGCCCGAGGTCGCCAGCAGCTTGATGACGTCGTCCGAATTCTTGTCGATCGCCGTTTGCAGCTTGCCGGTATCGAGCTTCAGGGTGCCGTCCTTCTGAAAAGCGACGCCCAGCTGGCTCAGGCTCGTCACGGTGCTGTCAAGGCCCGGCACGCTGGTGCCGAACAGCTTGCGCAAGCTGGCCTGCAGGCTGTTGGTGGTCGAATCGCCGACCAGCGGGCCGCCGGTGCGCGCCGCACCCTGTTTCAAGTCGGGCGTGACGGCCGTCAGGCCGGTGACGGTGGTATTGAGCTCATTGTAGGCCTTGACGAAATTGGTCAGCGCCGTCTTGATGCCGGACGTATCCATGGTGACGCCGACATTGCTGGTGCCGATCTTGAGTACCGACATCGTCACGCCAGGCACGGCGTTCTCGACATTGTTGGTCTGGCTGGTAATGGCCACGCCGTTGACGGTCAGCTTGGCATTTTGACCAGCATTGCTTTGGGTCATGTTCTGCGTGCCGTTGGGCGCATAGGACAGCAAGTTGCTCAGGTCCTGGTCGCCGGCGACGGACACGCGCATGCTCGACGTTTCACCGCTCTTGCCAGATGTCAATACCAAGCGGTTCGGCTTGTCGCTACCGTCGGAAATAATGCTGGCGGTCACGCCGATGCCGGCCTTGTTGATGGCATCGCGAATACCTTGCAGCGAGTTGTTGCTGCCGTCGATGGTGACGGTGCGCGCTACGCGGGTGGCATCGAGGTCGAAGGTGGCGCCGGTATATTTGCCGTCGGTCAGGGTGCCACCGGTGATGCTGCCGAAGTCGAATGTCAGCACGGTGCTGGCGCCCGAGCCGATCAGCGTCGAGGTGCTTTCCTGGCCGGCGGCCGAAATGGTTTGCGCCTGCGCCAGCTGGGTCACGTTGACGCTGTAGTTGCCCTTGACTGTGTCCTTGCCAGCGGTGGCGGTCAAGACCTTGTCATCTGAGGTGGTGGCGTTGGCCACCTTGTATTTGGAGGCATCGGCCAGGGCGGTGACAGTGGTCTGGAACGCGCCGACGCCGCCGCTCAGGGTGCCATAGGCGGAGATTTGGGAGGTAATCGCCTTCTCTTTGTTCTGCATGGCAACAAAGGGGCGGCTCTCCACTGCCATCAGCTGACTGACCAGGCCATTTACGTCGAGAACGCCACCAGTACTGACGGATGAGACAGCCACAATAACCTCCTATGAGAATGCTTGAATATACTTGGTTAACGGCATAATCCATCCAGACTTTAGAGGGGTATTCGGCCAGCTGTTTGCCCTATGCCACGAAGGAAGTGGCACAGGGCCGTTTCACGCCGTTTGCTTGATCAGCAAACCTTGTGCTTTTTCCAGCGCCTTGCCGATTTCCAGCGCTTCCTTGGTGGGCATCTGGCGGATGACCTCGCGGGTTTGCTGGTCGATCACCTTGACGATGGTGCGCTCGCTGTCGGTATCGACTGAAAACTCCAGCTGGCGCGACATGAACTGCATCGCCTTGTTGATGTCACTGACGGCCTGCTTGACCTCTCTCAGCTCGGCCTGCGCGTCTTCCTTGCTGGCGGCCTTGCCGGTGGGCTTGCTGTCCGTGGCTGCTGGCGCCGCAGGTTTGGCGGCCGTGGTGCTGCCTGGGGTGAGCGCAGTGCGCTGCGGCTGCGGCTGTGGGGCCGTGAGGCCGTTTGTTGCCTGGATATCCATGATGGTGTCCTCTAACGGAAAATCCCCGGCGGATCAAGATGCAATATCTGGATCGGCCGGGGAGGGCTAAGCTACGGTACTACGGGGCGGAGATTAACCGCGCAGCAGCGACAGCACGCCGTTAGGCAGCGAGTTGGCCTGGGCCAACATTGCCGTACCAGCCTGTTGCAGGATCTGGCCGCGCGTCAGCTTGGCCGTTTCCGATGCGAAGTCGGTATCCTGAATGCGGCTACGCGATGCCGACAGGTTTTCCGAGGTCGATTCCAGGTTGCTTACCGCCGTTTCAAAGCGCGACTGCAAGGCACCGAAGGTTGCGCGCTGGCTGTTGACACTGGCCAGGGCGGAATCGAGAATCTTCAGCGCATCGTTCGAACCCGCGACAGTCGACACGTCGATGCTGGATACCGAATTGAGCGTCGCCGGACCAGAGGCCACGCCATTGCCGGCGGTAACCGTGCCCAACGAGAAACCCTTGTCGGAGTTCATCGAAATATAGCCCATCGACACGGCGGAGCCGTTGGTGGCGGCAACGGTGGCAGCCGCTGTCCGGGCACCGTCGGCGCCGATCGAGGCAGCCGTGAAGGTCGAGGTCGCGCTCTTGTTGTCCAGCTTGATGTTGTTGCCAGCTATGTTGGTCAGCACCAGGCCGTCCTTGGCGTCGTTCATCTTGGCCGTCACGCCGGTGGTGGACGATACATCATTGAAGGCGCTTACTGCCGATGCCAGGCCCGACGCGTTGTTCGCGCCCACCGTGAAGGTCACGTTCGAGGCGGTGGCGCTGTCGGAGGTAACTGCCAGCGAATACACGCCATTGGCCGCAAACTTGACTTCTTCTTCGGTTTTGGCAGTTGCCGTCACGCCCGTATCGGAGGTCTTGCCGTTGATGGTGGCTGCCAGCGTTTGCGCGGTGTCGGCGGTAGTCGCGGTGACCGTTGCCGATTTCAGACCCTGGATGTCGAAGGTGCCGCCGGCGTAAGCGGTAGCAGTGCTGCCAGCCAAGGTAGCTGGTGGCGCAGCGGACGACTGGTTGTTGCCGTAGTTATTGGTACGGAAGTTGGCAGTCGTGGCCTGGATGGTTTGGCCAGCGTTGGCGCCGACCTGGAACGATGCCGAGCCGAACGAGCCGTCGAGCAGCTTCATGCCGTTGAATTCCGACGTTTGCGAGATGCGGTCGGCTTCCGACAGCAGCTGGCCTACCTCAGCCTGGATTGCCTTGCGGTCGCCGGCCGAGTTGGTGGCGTTCGACGACTGTACTGACAGTTCGCGGACACGTTGCAGAATGTCGCCCGTCGATTTCAGCGAACCCTCGGCCGTTTGCAGCAGCGACACGCCATCGTTGGCGTTGCGCTTGGCTTGATCGAGACCGCGGATTTGCGAGGTGAAGCGCTCGGAAATTGCCAGGCCAGCAGCATCGTCTTTTGCGCTATTGATGCGCATACCCGAAGACAGGCGTTGCAATGAGGTGGACAGGGCCGACTGCGATGTGCTCAGGTTGCGTTGCGCATTCAGTGACGCGGTATTGGTATTGATGACTGAGGCCATTTTGAAGCTCCTTGCTATATGTTTTGGCTATGTGCCTTGTACCTTGGTCTGCCCCTGCCTTCCGGGACACTCACACCGCAGTTATATTCATTAACGGAGTGGGCCATGGAAAGTTTAGGGAAATACAGCGAGTATATTTTTTGTTTTGCCCCTCAAGTTGCCATAGGCGAGGACGCATAGACGGCACGCTTTGACTAAACTTTAGGGTTGTAAATAATTAAATATAAGAAATAATATTCAGTATCTTCAGATTGCCACAGGGGGCGCATGTCGGCCGCTGCAGCGCCGCCGTACGCACGTGCCGGGCGCAGGCCAAAAAAAACCCACCGTAAGGTGGGCATGGAGTGCGACAGCCTGCAAGTTGCCGTTTAGTCGGCCACCACCACCCGATTCTTGCCCGTCTGTTTGGCCTGGTACATGGCGCGGTCGGCGCGTTTGACCAGCTCGGCCTGGTCTTCGTTGGGCAGGCGCAGGGCCACGCCGGCGGAAAAGGTGATCAAGACTTTCTCGTTGTCGTGCAGGAAGAAATGCCGGGTCAGCTCGCGCTGCAAGCGCGTCATCGTCGATGAGGCCGCTTCGACCGTGGTTTCCGGCAGCAGGATGAGGAATTCCTCGCCGCCGAAGCGGGCGATGACGTCCATCGAGCGCAGGGTTTCCTTGACGATTTTGACCAGGTGTTTCAGGGCGGCATCGCCGGCCAGGTGGCCATAAGTGTCGTTCAGGCGCTTGAAATCGTCCAGGTCCAGCATGGCGATGCACAGCGGCGTGCCGCGGCGGTCGGAGCGGGCTGTCTCGCGCTCGAACACATCGTCCAGGCCACGGCGGTTCAGGCTGCCCGTCAGCTGGTCTTCCCGCACCAGTTCGCTCATATGCTGGAGCTTCGCTTCCAGGGTGTGGATGCGCTGTTCCGCATCCTGCACTTCCTGGCGCGCCAGCACCATCTTGTCGCGTGCGCGCAGGGCTTCGTTCTGCACCATGCGCGTTTCGCGCAAGACTTCGTCGAGAACGCTGTTCAATTCGCTGATATTTTCCGCCTGGCTGATCTTTTCCGAATAGCCGCCGATCTTTTCATGGAAGTCGCCCGTGCTGGCCGCCACTTGCCCCAGGCGGTCGATGAAGGTCATCATCATGTTCTTCACCGTCAGCTTGACGTCGGACAGGCTGTGCTTGAGCTGGCTTTGCTTGTAGATGACTTCCTTCAGGCTGCGCGTGGCGTCTTCCAGCGCGCGCTGGTCGAGCGGGCCGGCGATCAGGTTTTGCACGGCATCGACCTGGCCGCGCAGCCAGCTGTCGTCGTCGAGCAATTGGCTGACGTTGTCCAGCAGCAACTTGAACAGGCGCAGCAGCAATTCCTGCTGCTCGGCCGTATCGCCGCTTTTCAGTTCGATCTGGTAGCACAGCTGCTTCAGGCGCAGCGCCGCTTCGTTCAGCGCCTCTTCCGTGTGCGCCAGTTTGATGGCAGCGCCCAGCGATTCGGCTTCTTCCACCAGCGCGGGCGTGCCCGTCAGCAAGGTGGCGACGGCAAAGCCCAGGGTGCGGCTGAGCAATTCACGCAGGGTGCGCGTCTGTTCGCCGTCCGGCAGTGGCGGCAATTCGATGCCGCCGCCTTTCTTGACCTGTTTTTCCGCCAGCTGCGCCAGGGTGCGCGCATAGCTGTCCCAGTCGCGCGCCTTCAGTGCCCGCTGGAAACGGCGGCCAAAGTCGCCCAGTTCGCCCGCCGATTCGCTCATCTTGGCGGCAAACTGCGTCAGGACGTTTTCCGCGCCGCTCTCCGTGGGAGCGCTGGCGGCCAGCACGGCTGCCGGGGCGGCAGGCGTATCGGCCGGTTCGCTGATGCCGGCGATTTCATTGTAGATATCGCGGTAGGCGCTGGGCGTGGGGGCGATGCGGCGCGTGGCCAGGCGGCGAAACGCTTCGCGGGCGATATCGGCCGGATTCATCGCCGCAGCGGCGGCGGTATGCGTGGCGCCAGCGGGAGCGCCTGCTGGTGAAGATGGCAATTTACTGGACATGTAGACACAGCCTTTTCAGATATTTCTCATTATCCCCATGATAGGCGAGTTGGCAAAGAACTTATTGTGCGAGAAGCAAGGAGAAGTCCTGTCAATTCGCCCGATGCCAGCGGGCATGCCGCTTTGCCGTCAATCGACCAGCTGGTTGCGGATGGCGTAATGCGTCAATTCGGCGCTGTTCTTGAGTTTCATCTTGACCAGCAAGCGCGCGCGGTATTCGCTGACGGTTTTCACGGACAATTTGAGTTCTTCGGCAATGGCGCCCACCGCCTTGCCCGAGGCGATCATGACCAGGGTCTGGTATTCGCGGTCCGACAGGGTGTCGTGCAAGGCCGTTTCGTGGTCTTCGCCCACCGTGTTGGCCAGTTCCTGTGCCAGCGAGGCACTGATGTATTTCAAGCCTTGCGCCACTTGGCGGATGGCCGTGACCAGCTCGCGCGGCGCACTCTGTTTCGTCAGGTAACCGGCCGCGCCCGCCTTGAGCGAGCGAATGGCATACTGGTCCTCGCGGTGCATGGAGAGCATCAGCACGGCCAGTTCCGGCTTTTCCTTCTTGATCTGCTTGAGCACCTCGATGCCGCTGCGGTCGGGCAGGGAGATGTCTAGCAGCAATACCTGGCATTTCGAGCCACGGAACAGTTTGATGGCGTCGTGGCCATTTTCAGCCTCGCCGGCCACGATGATGTCCTTCGTGTCGGCGAGGATTTGCTTCAAGCCCTCGCGCACGATCGCATGATCGTCGGCGATGAATACCCGGATGGTGGCTTTTTCTTTCATGACTGCGTTGTTTCCTATCTGAATCCCTGCGCCCTGCGGCGACCCTGTGGCCTTATGGCGCTCCGCTTTGCGCTGGTGCGCTGGCTGCAGCCGCTATTATCGCCTCTCGCGGCGTGGTCAGCCGGATTTTTATGCTCAGGAGAGTGCCGCCATCGGGTCCATCCACCAGGCTCAGGGTGCCGCCCAGCGCGCTGGCGCGTTCGGCCATGCCGCGGATGCCGAACGACTGCGGCTTGGCGCGGTCGGACAGGCGCATGCCGACGCCATTGTCGGCGATCGACAGGCTCAGATGCTGGCGCTGCCGGGCCAGGCGCACGCTGACCTTGCTGGCCTGCGCATGCTTGGCGATATTCGTCAGTGCCTCCTGGGCGATGCGGAACAGGCTGGTCGCCTGGTCCAGTTCCAGTTCAATATGCTGGCGGTTGGAAATGAATTCGCATTCGATGCCGGCCTGGCGCGCGAATTCCTTCACCTGCCAGTCCAGCGCGGCAACCAGGCCCAGGTCCAGCATGGAGGGGCGCAAGTCCAGCGAAATGCGGTGCACGGCGTCGATGCTGCGGTCGACCAGGGCATCGACATAGTCGGCCTTTTCCTGCAACTGCGGGTCGTCCGGCGGCAGGCGGCGCGCCAGCATGGCCAGCGCCATCTTGATCGCCGTCAAATTGCCGCCCAGGTCATCGTGCAGTTCGCGCGCCAGGCGGGTGCGTTCGTGTTCCTTGACCTTGTCGATATGCGCAGTCAGCTCGGCCAGGCGGGCGCGCGACTGGCGCACTTCGATCTGTTCCAGCCGGCTTTCCGTGATATTCGTCATGATGCCTTCCCACTGCACCGTGCCGTCGGCCAGCGCGCGCGGCGTGGAGCGCAAGTTGATCCATTTGACATCCTTCCAGGCATCGATCCAGATGCGGCCTTCCCAGTTCCAGCTCCACAAGGCGTTTTTTGAGGCCTGCATCGACTCCAGATACGAGGCGTGGTCGTCGGCCAGGATCAGCTGGTAGAACAGTTCCGGGCGCGCGTGCAGCTGTGCCGGCTCCAGGCCCAGCAGGGCCTGGCAGCCATCGCTCAGGTAGGCAAAGGACGCTCGCCCGTCCGCATGCAGGCAAAACTGGTACACCAGCCCCGGCGTATTCGAGACGATGGCGTTGAAGCGCGACTGCACCTGCGCCAGGGCGGCGGCCGTCGCCTGTGGCGTGCGCAAGTCTTCGCCCTCGGCCAGCAGCAGGGCACGGTTCTGGCGGCTGGCGCGCGACAGGTGCAGGCTGAGCGAATACAGGCTGCCATCGCGGCGGCGCTGCTGCACGTGCAGCAAGGCTTGCGCGCCGATGCTGTCGTCCAGGGCGGCCAGCACGGCGGCCAGTTGCTGCGCGTCGAGCTGTGGCGCCAGGGTGAAGGGCGTCATCGCCAGCAACTCCTTGCGTGCGTACTGCAAGTTGTCGCAGGCGGCATCGTTGGCGTCCAGCAATTGCAGGCTGACCGCGTCGTACAGGTAGATTTCCCGCGCCGCCGCGCGCATGGCGGGGGCGAGCCGGGCAGTATCGTGCATGGGATGGCCTTTTTTCATTAGCGGCGGGCGCGCCAGAAGGCGGCGAAGCGGCGCAGCACTCTGGCCGGGCGGGAATGATGACGGCCTGGCGTGCCCTTGCGCAAGCGCTGCCACCAGGCGCGGCGGGCGCGGCCCAGCGCGGCTGACAGGCGGCTGACGCGGCGCCACGGACGCGTGGCGCGCAGGCGGGCGATCCAGCGGTCCTTGGTTTCCATGAACAGGCCATGCCAACGCGCAAACCACGGCAAACTGAGCAGGGTAGGGCGCGTCAGGCTGTACAGGCGGGCCACGGCGGCCGCGCCGCCCAGCTTGGCGATGACGATCACGCCGATGCCGGAAAACGCATGGCCGCGCGCGATCGCCAGCAGGGCCAGCAGCTTGACGGGAAACAGCAGCACGGCCGGCAGCACGAAGATGGCCAGCGCCCAGTACGGCGGCAGGCGCTTGATCCACGCTTCGAGCGTATGCAGGGGCGGAAATTGCGCCACCACCTGCATGATGCGCGCGCCCGTCGCCCACAGCCATTCCTCGATCAGCAGGCAGATGGCCGCCAGGTAGACCAGCGGCGCGAACAGCCAGCGCCTGACTCTGTAGAATTTTTTCATCCGTCTCCGTGTGCGGCGCAGGTTTGCCGCGATTGCCACGATGATACGTCAAAAAAGCCCGGCTGCCCCCGCATCCGGTGTGCCCGTGGCTCCCTGGCGGGGCTACAATAGGCGGATGAATAAAGCCTTTGTAAAAGAATCCGACAACGACGACGATGAAGAAGCGGCCGCGCTGGCGCTGGCCATTCCCGCCGGCGCCAAGAACTACATCACGCCGGCCGGCTACCAGCGCATCAAGGAAGAGTTGCTGCAGCTGATCGACGTCGACCGTCCGGAAGTGGTGCGTATCGTGCATTGGGCGGCGTCGAATGGCGACCGTTCGGAAAATGGCGACTATATCTACGGCAAGCGGCGCCTGCGCGAAATCGACCGCCGCATCCGCTTCCTGACCAAACGCATGGATCTGGCCGCCATCGTCGACCCCAGCGTGCACCATGGCAACGACCAGGTGTTTTTCGGCGCCACGGTTACTTACCGCACCAGCGACGGCGCAACGCACACCATCACCATCGTCGGCATCGATGAATTCGACCCCCTGAACGGCAAGATCAGCTGGGTCTCGCCGATGGCGCGCACCATCACCAAGGCCCGCGAAGGCGACCTCATCACCCTCAACACGCCGCAGGGCGAGCAAGAGCTGGAGTTGCTGGAAGTGACGTATCCAGCGCCGGTGGAGGGGTAGTTTGCGGTGACGCAGGGCGCCTGAGGCGGGTGCTGGCACACTGATCATTTAGTTGGTATCAGGAGTTGCCATGCCCCGTCGCCTCCGGCTTGTCTTGCCCGGCGTTCCGCTGCATGTGGTGCAGCGTGGAGTGAATCGCCAAGCATGCTTTCTTGATGGGCAGGATAAGCAGCGCTATCTTGACTATCTGCGTAGTTGTTTAGCGCTTGCGCCGTGCTATCTGCATGCGTATGTGGTCATGAGCAATCATGTGCATCTTTTGCTTTCCACGCAAAATACAGACTCCTTGTCGTCGATGATGAAAATGCTGAACCAGCGTTATGTGCAGTATTTCAACTGGCGTTATGGTCGTACCGGCAGCTTGTGGGAAGGCCGCTACAAATCTTGCATGGTTCAGGCGAGCGTTACTTATTGATTTGCCAGCGCTATATCGAACTCAATCCCGTCAGGGCCGGTATCGTGGCATTACCTGGGCAATATTGTTGGTCCAGCTATCGGAGCAATGCGCAGGGCGTACAAGATGATCTGCTGTCTCCGCATTCCTTGTATTTGATGCTTGGACGTGACGCGTCTGAACGGACAAAGACGTATCAATCCCTGTTTAACGAAGAATTGACCGCATGCTGCATCGGTGAGCTGCGGGACGCTGCCGATGCTGAATTTGCGGTAGGCGATCAGGCGTTTTTACGGCGAGTCGCGGAAATGCGCCGGTAGTCCGCAGCGGGGATCCGGGGTCGGTCGCTCCGCGATCGGAATACGTCCCACTGGGACGTATTCCCCCGGCGGGTCCGACCCCAGTATTTGCCTTGGGGTCTAATTACGCTCGCGCAGGATGCGGTTGACGCCTGCGACCCTGCGCACATTACGCAGCAGGGCGGCCAGGTGGACGCGGTCTTTCACTTGCACGGTGAAGCGCAGTTGGTCGAGGACGTTGTCCTTGTCTTCATCCATGCCCACATAGATGATGTTGGCGTCGGACTCGCCGATTTCGGCGGCGACTCTGGCCAGGATGCCCCGTTCGCTGTTGATCAGTACCTTGATGCGGCAGTCGAAGCGGCGGTTCAGTTCGGTGCCCCAGCGCACGGCGATCCAGCGGTCCGGTTCCTTGGCGCGCTGGCGCTTCGCTTGCGAGCAGTCGCTCGTGTGCACGAGCAAACCCTGGTCGCGGCGCAGCTGGCCGATGATCTGGTCGCCCGGAATCGGCAAACAGCATGGCGCCAGCTGCACCGAGACGCCTTCGCTGCCGCAGATGGTGACGGGGTCGAGTTCGTTGCCGCTGTTGTGCTCCACCGGCATGCTGGCCGCTTCGCCGCCGATCAGGCCAAAAATGTGGCGTGCCACCAGAGTAGCCATGCGCTTGCCGATGCCGATGTCCGCGTACAGCTCGTCCATGGAATTGGCGCTCGATTCGTTGAGCAGGCGTTCGACCAAGGGCGCCGGCAGGTCGGCGTCGATGTTCAGGGTGTGCAGTGCCTGCGACAGCAATTGCTGGCCCAGGGCGATCGATTCGGGCAGGTTGATCGTGCGCAAATGGTGGCGGATGGCCGAACGGGCCTTGCCGGTGCGCACGAACGACAGCCAGGTGGGGCTGGGGCGCGACGAGGAATCGGTGATGATCTCGACGATGTCGCCATTGTGCAGCTCGGTGCGCAGCGGCGAGGTTTCGTTGTTGATTTTCACGGCCACGGTCTGGTCGCCGATACCCGTATGGATCGAATAGGCGAAGTCGATGGCCGTGGCGCCGCGCGGCAGGGCGATGATCTTCGATTTCGGCGTAAACACGTAGACGGAATCGGGGAACAGGTCGACCTTGACGTGTTCGAGGAATTCGGCCGAGTCGCCCGTCTGCTGCTGGATGTCGAGCAGCGATTGCAGCCACGCGTGCGTGCGCTGCTGCAGGTCGGACGGGTTCGATTCGCCGCTCTTGTACAGCCAGTGCGCCGCCACGCCCGATTCGGCCGTGCGGTGCATTTCCTGCGTGCGGATCTGGAATTCGACGGGGGTGCCGTAGGGGCCGATGACGGTCGTGTGCAGCGACTGGTAGCCGTTCAGCTTGCGGATCGCGATGTAATCCTTGAACTTGCCCGGCATCGGCTTGTACAGGCTGTGCAGGGTGCCCAGGGTCACGTAACAGTCGGCAAAACTGCCCACCACCACGCGGAAGCCGTACACGTCCAGCACTTGCGAAAACGACAAATGCTTGCTGCGCATCTTTTTATAGATGTCGTACAGGGTCTTTTCGCGGCCCGTGACGTCGGCCTCGAGTTCGGCCATGGACAAGGTGCTTTTCACCGCTTCCATGATCTTGTTGACCACTTCGCGCCGGTTGCCGCGCGCCGCCTTGACGGCTTTCGCCAGGGTGCGGTAGCGCATCGGATACAGGTGCGAGAAAGACAGGTCCTGCAACTCGTGGTAAATATTGTTCAGGCCGAGGCGGTGCGCGATCGGCACGTACACTTCCATGGTCTCGCTGGCGATGCGGCGTTTTTTTGCCGCCGTCATGAAATCGAGCGTGCGCATATTGTGCAGGCGGTCGGCCAGTTTGATCAGGATCACGCGCACGTCGGACGCCATGGCCAGCAGCATTTTGCGGAAGTTTTCCGCCTGCGCTTCGATCTGGCTCTGGAATTCGATCTTTTCCAGCTTCGACAGGCCATCGACCAGGTGCGCTACGGGCGCACCGAAGCGCTCGATCAATTCTTCCTTCTTGACGTCCTGGTCTTCCATGACGTCATGCAGCAGGGCGGCCATGATGGCTTGCGCGTCGAGTTTCCAGTCGGCGCAGATTTCGGCGACGGCGATCGGATGCGAGATATACGGCTCGCCCGAGCGGCGCATCTGGCCCAGGTGCATTTCGTCGGAGAAGCGGTAGGCTTCCTTGACTTTTTTCAGGTCGGCGGGGGACAGGTATTCGGCCAGCTTGTCGGCCAGGTGGCTAACGGAGGCCACGCCCAAGGCGGGTGCTGGCGGTGTGGCGGAGGTGGTCCCGGTGGACGTACCAGCGCCGGACGCGGAAGCGCCTTGTAATTTTGCCGCCTGGCGCGGGGCCAGGGGCGGCAGTGCTGCAGAAGTCGTGTCGGCTGGAGTCGGACTCATAAAACGTCGCGTTGCTTTACAGTGTGAATAAAGGATACGGTAGAACCAGGGGTCAGCACTGTTCCGGCACGCGGCTTCCCAATTACATCGGGACTTTTTTCAGCATTTCGATGCCGACTTTACCGGCAGCGATTTCACGCAGTGCGACAACGGTAGGCTTGTCCTTGGCTTCCACCTTTGGGGTGTGGCCTTGCAACAACTGACGTGCGCGGTAGGTTGCAGCCAGGGTCAGCTGGAAACGGTTAGGGATCTGCTTCAGGCAATCTTCGATTGTGATACGGGCCATAGTAACTCCTAAATTTTATGCGTGGTGCGTGGCGCTGTGTGAACTGGCGTGCAGACGAATTACTCTGCGTGCAGGCCAAGCTGGGCGAATAGCGATGCGTTGCGGGCCGCTTGTTGCGCAAACCGGCAACGGGCCGCTCTCACGATCGCGCTCAGTTCGGACAAAGCGACCGTAAACTCTTCATTGATAATAACATACTCGAACTCGGGAGCGTGTGCGATTTCGCCGCCGGCCGCCAGCAGGCGGCGCGTGATCACGTGCTGCTCGTCCTGGCCGCGCTTGTTCAGGCGCTCTTCGAGCGCATCGATCGATGGCGGCAGGATGAAAATACCGGCTGCGCGGGGGAATTGCTTGCGCACCTGGCGCGCGCCTTGCCAGTCGATTTCCAGCAGGATGTCGGTGCCGGCCAGCATTTGCTGTTCCACCATGATGCGCGAAGTGCCATAGTAATTGCCATGCACTTCCGCCCATTCCAGGAACTCGCCCTGGTCGGCGCGCGCGACAAAGTCTTCCGCCGTCGTGAAGTAGTATTCGCGGCCGTGCTGCTCGCCCGGACGGGGTGCGCGCGTGGTGGTCGAAATCGACAATTTGATGCCGGGCTCTTGCGCCAGCAATGCATTGACCAGTGTCGATTTGCCGGCGCCCGATGGCGCGGCGACCACGAACAGGCTGCCGGAGAAGGCGGTAGGGTGGCTCATGCGGATCTTTCAATAATCGTGTTGTTGGCGCCGATGCTCGCGCAAGCGGCGCCCAATCCGGTATTTTACCAAGAGGCAAGGCTGTGAGCCAGTCCCAACGAGGCCAGCATGGATAGTGCCTGGCAAGGCTGGCCCTTACTCCAGGTTCTGCACCTGTTCGCGCATCTGCTCGATCAGCAGCTTCAAGTCCATCGAGGCGTCGGCCAGTTCCTTGACGGAAGCCTTGGCGCCCAGCGTATTGGCTTCGCGATTGAGTTCCTGCATCATGAAGTCGAGGCGCTTGCCCACTTGCCCGCCCTTGGTGAGGATGTGGCGCGTTTCGCCCAGGTGGGCCGACAGGCGCGCCAGTTCTTCCGACACATCGATGCGGATGCCGTACAAAATGACTTCCTGGCGGATGCGCTCCATGGCGTCCTGGCGCGACAGGGCTGAATTCGAGCCCTGGCTGGCCAGGCCCAGCGCATCCTGCATGCGCTCGATGGCCTTTTGCTGGAAGGCCGCCACCACCTGCGGAATCAAGGGCGTGATGCGCTTGACGATGGCTTCCATCGCTTCGATGCGCGACACCAGCACCGCTTCGAGCGCCGCGCCTTCGCGCTTGCGGCTGTCGACGAAGGCCGCCACCGTGCGTTTGGTCAGCGCGCCCACGTCCGCCTGCAAGGACTCTTGTCCCACTTGCGCTTCTTCGATGATGCCCGGCCAGCGCAGCAGTTCGGCCACCGTCATGACGGGGGCGGAGACAAAATGCTGGCCCACTTCGTTTTGCAGGCGCGCCAGTTCGGCCAGCAGGGGCAGGTTCAGCGCCTGCGTGCCGGCGGTGGCGGCCTTGCGGCCAAAGCTCAGGCGTACCTCGACTTTGCCGCGCGTGATGGCGGACATGACGGCGGCGCGCAAGTCAGGCTCCAGCGCCCGCAGATCGTCGTTGATACGGAATTGCAGGTCGAGAAAGCGCGAGTTGACGCTCTTGATTTCAATTGTCAGTGTGCCTGCAGCACCTTCGCTGGTGGCAACCGCGTAGCCTGTCATGCTTGAAATGCTCAAAGGATTCCCCGATTTGGTCTTATATACAGTCACTTATACACTTAATCAGCCAGCGCAGGCAATACCGCCCGCGCTGCAAAACAGGACCGAAGTGCTCGATGGCCTGAAAATTGCTGGATAGTGTGCGTTTTACGGCATTGTAAAGAAAATTGTGTTTGGCGGGGCAGGATTGTAGGGATCTTGTGCGCGGACCCGCCCTGCGCCGTGTCATGGCGCCGCGGTGGTAAAATCGCGGCCGCAACCCCAATCACACAGGACACCCCATGACATTTGAATCCCGCCCGAGCGGCCGCGCCGTCGACGCGCTGCGCGCCATCCGCATCACCCGCCAGTACACCAAGCATGCCGAAGGCTCGGTGCTGATCGAGTGTGGCGATACCAAGGTCATCTGCACTGCCAGCATCGAAGACAAGGTGCCGGGTTTCCTGAAGGGCAAGGGCCAGGGTTGGATGACGGCCGAGTACGGCATGCTGCCGCGCTCGACGCACACGCGCATGGACCGCGAAGCGGCGCGCGGCAAGCAGTCCGGCCGTACGCAGGAAATCCAGCGCCTGATCGGCCGCTCGCTGCGCGCCGCCTTTGATCTGCAGGCGTTCGGCGAACGCACCTTGCACCTCGATTGCGACGTCATCCAGGCCGATGGCGGCACGCGCACGGCCTCGATCACGGGCGCCATGGTGGCCGCGTATGACGCGTTTTCCCAGTTGCAGGCGCGCGGCGCGATTGCCGCCATCCCCGTGAAAAGCTTTGTCGCCGCCATCTCGGTGGGCGTCTACCAGGGCATGCCGGTGCTGGACCTGGACTATGTGGAAGACTCGGGCTGCGACACGGACATGAACGTCGTGATGACGGAAGCGGGCCACTTCATCGAAGTGCAGGGCACGGCCGAAGGCGCCGCGTTCGACCGCGCCGGCATGAACCGCTTGCTGGACCTGGCGCAGGGCGGCATCGCCGACCTGATCGCCCTGCAAAAGCAATCTCTCGGCATGTAATCTTTACATAGATTTACATGTCGTTGCCCGCCGCGCCGGGCAAAAAGCCCACACTCGCCGCCGTTGAGCGCGGCGGCGGGGCGCGGTGAGGGGAGCGCAAAGGGTTTACAATGTCGGCACTTCAACCGGACTACTGACATGACCCAACGCCTCATCCTCGCCTCCAACAACGCCGGCAAGCTCAAGGAATTCAACGAGCTGCTCTCGACCATCGGTTTTTCCGTCCACGCCCAGGGCGAGTATGCCGTGCCGGAAAGCGACGAACCATTCCACACCTTCGTTGAAAACGCCCTGCAAAAGGCGCGCCACGCGTCGCGCCTGACGGGCTTGCCGGCGCTGGCCGACGATTCCGGCGTGTGCGTCAATGCGCTCGGCGGCGCGCCGGGCGTGTACTCGGCCCGCTATGCGGGCGAGCCGAAATCGGATGCCGCCAACAGCGCCAAGCTGATCGCCGACCTGGAGGCGCATGCCGACAAGTCCGCGTATTACTACTGCGTGCTGGTGTACGTGCGCCATGCGGACGACCCGCAACCGGTGATCGCCGACGGCCGCTGGAATGGTGAAATGATCGCCATTGCGCGCGGCAACGGCGGCTTTGGCTACGATCCGCATTTCTTCATTCCCGCGCTGGGCAAGTGCGCGGCCGAACTGACGTCCGATGAAAAGAACGCGCTGTCGCACCGTGGCCAGGCCCTGCGCGCGCTGGTCGACAAGCTGCGGACCCTGCGATGATTCCGATCAAACTGGTGGGCGCCGTTGCCAAGTCGGCAGCCAGGCCCGGAGCCTCGCCCGCGCCGCAGGAAGGCATTTCCGGCGCGGCCGGAGCGGCCCTGAAGTACCTGCAGCCGGGCGCGCTGAACCTGACGGCCCTGCCGCCGCTGTCGCTGTACATCCATTTCCCGTGGTGCGTGAAAAAATGCCCGTATTGCGATTTCAATTCGCACGAGGTGCGCGGTGACTTGCCGGAAGCGGAGTACCTGGCGGCCCTGCGGCTGGACCTGGAAATGGCGCTGCCGCTGATCTGGGGCCGCAAGATCCACACCATTTTCATCGGTGGCGGCACGCCCAGCCTGATGTCGGCGGCGGGGCTGGACCGGCTGATGTCGGACGTGCGCACCCTGCTGCCACTGGAACCCGATTGCGAAATCACCATGGAAGCCAATCCGGGCACCTTCGAAGCGGAAAAATTCAAGTCTTACCGGGCCAGCGGCATCAACCGCCTGTCGATCGGCATCCAGAGCTTCAATGGCCGCCATTTGCAGGCGCTGGGGCGCATCCATGACGACAACGAGGCGCGCCGCGCGGTGGACATCGCGCACGCCAATTTCGACAATTTCAATCTCGACCTGATGTACGCGCTGCCCACGCAAACCCTGGCCGAGGCGCAGCAGGACCTGGAAACGGCGCTGTCGTTCGCGCCGCCGCATTTGTCGCTGTACCACCTGACGCTGGAACCGAACACCCTGTTCGCCAAGTATCCTCCGGTGCTGCCGGACGACGACGAGAGCGCCGACATCGCCGACATGGTGGCCGCGCGTGCGGCGCAGGCCGGTTATGGCCGCTACGAAGTGTCGGCGTATGCGCAGCCGGGCCGCCAGGCTAAACACAACCGCAATTACTGGGAATTCGGCGACTACCTGGGCATCGGCGCGGGCGCCCACTCGAAGATTTCGTTCCCGCATCGCGTGCTGCGCCAGGCCCGCTACAAGCAGCCGCGCGCCTACATGGACGCGGTACTGGCCGGCGTGCCGGTGCAGGAAGAGCGCGAGCTGGCGCGCGAGGAGATGGGTTTTGAATTCATGCTCAATACCCTGCGCCTGACGCAGGGTTTTTCGCCGAACCTGTTCGCCGAACGCACGGGCCTGGCCCTCAACGCCATCGAGCAGCCGCTGAATGCGGCCGAAGCGAAAGGCTTGCTGTACCGCGACCACCAGGTCATCCGCCCGACGGAGCTGGGATTGTGCTTCCTGAATGACCTGCAGCAGATGTTCCTGGAAGATTAATGCGCGGTGGTGGCGCGCAGGCGCTGCAGCTTGGCCGCATACAGCCCGTGCTCGCTGCGCGTGGTGCTGTTGTCCATCGCCAGTTCCAGCTGCCGGTCCGCCTGCGCGAGTTGGCCCAGGCGGGCATACGCCTGCGCCAGCCAGAAGTGGAATTCGTGGTAGTACGGGTCGCGCGCGATTTCGCGTGAAAACAGGCGGATCGCCTGGACGTAATCGTTTTGCTGCATGGCCGCCTTGCCCAGGTTGAAGTAGTGGAAGGGCGGCTGCGGCTGCAGCGCCAGCAGGCGCCGGCGCAGCGGCAGCGCTTCATCGGGCAGGCCGGACGCTTCCAGAACTTGCGCCAGGTTCGACAGCAGCAGCGTATTGTCCGGCGCGCGCATCAGCGCATGGGCCAGCGTGCGCCGCGCTTGCGCCAGGTCGCCATGGCGGAACTGGATCACGCCCAGAGTGTTGTAGGCGCCGCTGAACGAGGGATCCTGCAGGAGGGCCGCCCTGGCCCACCAGTACGCCTGGTCCAGCTGGCCCTCGCTCATGGTTTCGGCGGCGCGGTTGTTCAGGTACATGGCCAGCACGGTCGCTTCACTGATTTCGCGCGTGCGGTAGCCCGCCACGTCGCCGGACGGCAGGAAGTCGATCACCATCATGCCCTTGGTGTCGTAGTTATTCGGGCTCTCGCCCAGGCGCTGGCCCAGCACCAGGTTGACGTGGCCGGCGACAAAGTACATGTCGCCGCTGCGGCTCCAGCTTGCTTCGCCCAGTACCTCCTGGTAGCGCACCTGCAAGCCCAATTCATGCGCCAGCGCTGCCGTCATGATCACCAGCGACAGGCAGTTGCCGCTGCGCGCCTCAAACGTTTCGCGCGCATTGCGGGTCATGGCCGCATCGTACTCGAGCTTCAGCCTGGATTTGTCGTACAGCGCTTCGTACAGCGCCACGCGGGGATTGCCGTTGCGCGCCGCGTGCCGCACTTGCGTCTGCACATATAGGCGCATGGCGTCGCTGAGGGCGAAGACCTGGCCGGTATCGACGGCGCGGGCCGGCGCAAAATCGTTATCGTTGAAGATGGGCGGCAAGCTGGCGGGCGGTGCGGCGGCGCAGGCGGCCAGCGTGGCGCAGAGGAGGACGGCAAGCAGGCGCACGACGCAAGCGGTGCAAACAAGATAGGGACGCATGGTCTCTCCCTGGAGGCGCCGGCTGTCTCATGTCGCGGTGGCGCGCCAGTCCCACCTGAAACCAGTATCGGCGCGCCTGGCGCCGCTGTCAAATAGTTTCAAGCGCCTTGCCGCCTGCACGGCGCTTGAGGCAGGGTTTAACACCGCAGGCTTAAAACTCTTCCCAGTCCTGCTCGCCGGCGACGTGCGATGGCGTTTTGCGCGCCGCAGCACCGGCAGCCCTGGGTGCGGCCGGCTTGCTGGCCGTCGCCTGGGACTGGCGCTGCGTTGCCAGCCGCGGCGTGGCGGCGGTGGCGGTCCTGGCCGGCCGCGCGGCGCGTACCGGCGCCACTGCCGGTGTCACGTGTTCGAGCTGGAAGCCGGCCGCCACCTGCGCCAGGCGCGCCGCCTGATCCTGCATGCTCTCGGCCGCCGCCGCGGCTTCCTCCACCAGGGCCGCATTTTGCTGCGTTACCTGGTCCATCTGCGCGATGGCCTGGTTGACCTGGTCGATGCCCATGCTTTGTTCGGCGCTGGCGGCGGTGATCTCGGCCATGATGTCGGTGACCCTGCGCACGCTGTCGACCACTTCGCTCATGGTGCTGCCGGCCTGCTGCACCAGCCGCGTGCCGTTGTTGACCTGTTCCACCGAGTCGCCGATCAGGGTCTTGATTTCGCGCGCCGCTGCCGCCGAGCGCTGCGCCAGGCTGCGCACTTCCGTGGCCACGACGGCAAAGCCGCGCCCCTGTTCGCCGGCGCGCGCCGCTTCGACGGCCGCGTTCAGGGCCAGGATATTCGTCTGGAAGGCGATGCCGTCGATGACGCCGATGATATCGACGATTTTCGTCGACGCCGTGTCGATGGCACCCATGGTGTCGACCACCTGGCTGACGATGCTGCCGCCCCGTTCGGCCACGCTGGACGCGGCGACCGCCATCTGGTTGGCCTGGCGCGCATTGTCCGCATTCTGCTTCACGGTGCTGGTCAATTCTTCCATCGACGACGCCGTCTCTTCCAGCGAACTGGCTTGCTGCTCCGTGCGCGCCGACAGATCCTGGTTGCCGGCGGCGATTTCGCCCGATGCCGTGGCAATCGCGTTGGTACCCGTCTGCACTTCCGACACCACCTTGCGCAGTGCCTCGTTCATGCCGTGCAGCGCGCGCATCAGGTCGCCGATTTCATCGCTGGCCGCCGTGCCGAAATGCGTGCGCAAGTCGCCCGCAGCGACCGTCTCGGCCACCTTCACGGCCGCCTGCAGGGGCGCGGTGATCGAGCGCGTGATCAGCCAGGCGCAGATGCTGCCCAGGGTTACCACCAGCGCGCACAGCAGCAATAGCAGGGTGAAGCTGCGCCCATTGGCTGCCTCGATCGCGTGCGCCGTCGCGTCGATGGCCTGGCGCTGCTGCGCCAGCAGGGCCTTGACGTTGTTCTGGTATTTGGTGGCGGCGGGCGCGAAGCTGTCGCGGTATGTACTTTCCGCCAGGGCCGCGTTGCCGCCCTTGCGCGCGTTCATCACCTGGGTCTTGGCATCCTGGTATTTGACGCGTTCCGCGATGGAGGCCTTGAAGATGGCCTTTTCTTCCTCACTGACGAGCAGGGGTTCGATTTTCTTCAGCAGCTCGCCGCCCTGTTTGGTGCTGTCGGCGATGGTCTCGGCAAACACGCCCGACAGGGTTTCATCCGTGCTCCGGGCAATCATCGAGGTGCGCGCGATGGCCGAGTAAATCAGCACATACCAGTCTGATACCAGACGTTCCTTGGCCAGCGGTTTTTCCATCATTTCCCGGGTCGCTTCGGCATTCACGCGGGCACTGTACAGCGCGTACGAAGTGGAAATCACGGACAGCAGCAGCACCAGCGCGAAGCCTGCGGCCAGGCGGGTGCCGATACGAAGGTGGGAGAGAGCGTGCATGGTCGTAACTCCTGTCGCAGAGGGGATTTAATTGCCTGTGCGACATAGTATGCACTGATAAGTGACCAACAGGTAAACGAAAAAAATGGCTTGTTTTTGCTCACTGTTGCAGCCACGCCCGTGCTGCAGATCGCCCGCCTGGCGCTCGCTTTCACGAAGGCGGGCGAGGGCGAGACGAAAAAAAAGCGGCGCCGTGCAGTGCACGGACGCCGCTTTTTGGGGGGCATAGGCGATTAACGCAGCGCCGCGATCATCTGTTTCAGCTTGCCGGAATCGACGCAGAAGGCGCGGATGCCTTCGGCCAGCTTCTCCGTCGCCATCGCGTCTTCATTCATCATGAAACGGAAGGCTTCTTCGTTGAGCGACATGTGCACGATGTTGGTCGATGGCGCCGCTTCGGCGCTCAGCTTGCGCTCCACGGGTGCATCGCTGTCGGCCAGCTTTTGCAGCAGGTCGGGGCTGATGGTGAGCAGGTCGCAGCCGGCCAGTTCGAGGATTTGCGAGGTGTTGCGGAAGCTCGCACCCATCACCTCGGTCTTGTAGCCGAACTTGCGGTAGTAATTGTAGATGCGCCGGACCGACTGCACGCCCGGGTCTTCCGCGCCCATGTAATCGATGCCCGTCGATTTCTTGTACCAGTCGTAGATGCGGCCGACGAAGGGCGAAATCAGCTGCGCGCCCGCTTCGGCGCAGGCGATGGCCTGCGCCAGCGAGAACAGCAGGGTCATGTTGCAGCGGATGCCTTCCTTTTCCAGGATGGCGGCGGCGCGGATGCCTTCCCAGGTGGAGGCGATCTTGATCAGCACGCGCTCGCGTGGAATGCCGGCGTTCGAATACAGGGCGATCAGGTCGCGGCCCTTGGCCACCGTGCCATCCGTGTCGAACGACAGGCGCGCATCGACTTCGGTCGAGACGCGGCCGGGGATGATTTGCAGGATTTCCTCGCCAAACGCGATCAGCAGGCGGTCGATGATTTCGGCGTTGGAGGCGTGCGGATGGTCGCGCACGGCCTTTTCCAGCAGCGGCTTGTATTCATCCTTCTGCACGGCCTTCAGGATCAGCGACGGATTCGTCGTCGCGTCGCGCGGCGTGTAGGCCTGGATCGATTGGAAGTCGCCGGTGTCGGCCACCACGGTAGTAAATTGCTTCAGTTGTTCGAGTTGGTTCATGGCTGCACGGGAAAGAGTGAATGGGCTTGCCGGACTATTGTACATAATCCGGGGCGCGGTTCAGTCCTTTTGGTGCGGAAGAAATGCAGTGGCAGGAAGCCAAAATCGAGAGCTGGGGTCAGACCCGGCGGGTCTGACCCCGGATTTCTGCTGCCTAGCCAATAAAAGAATCGAACTGCATGTCGAATTCCTGCAAGGCCTTCTGTGCATTCTGCATCTTCTTGCGGAACTCAGGCCCACGCTGCAGGGCCAGGCCCACGGCCAGCACGTCGATCACCACCAGGTAAGCCAGGCGCGCGGAAATCGGGGTGTAGGGGTCGGTGTTGAAGATTAGGTCGATCGGGATCAGCACCGTCGCCAGGTCGGCCAGCGGCGTGCCCGATGGGGCCAGCACGATGACGTCGGCGCCGCCGCGGCGCGCCAGTTTTACGGAGCGCACCAGGGCGGGACTGTTGCCTCGCTGCGAGATGGCCACCAGGCAGTCGCCGCCGCGCAGCAGGGCTGCCGCGATGCTGTGGATGTTCGGATCGCTGTAGGCCACCGTCGGCACGCCCGAGCGGAAGAACTTGTGCTGCGCATCGGCCGCCACGATGCCGGACGTGCCCTGGCCATAGAATTCGATCTTGCTGGCGCGCGACAGGATGTCGAGCGCGCGCTGGATCGCTTCCGGGTTCAGGTTGTTGCGCAGGTCAAGCAGGGTGTTGATCGAGCGGCTGCAAATCTTGTTGACCAGGTCGGCCGCCAGGTCGTCCTGCGCCGGCTGCTCGTTCGCGCCCGGCATGGCCAGGGCCAGGCCCTGCGCCAGTTTCAGCTTGAATTCATGCCAGCCGTCATAGCCCAGGGTGCGGCAAAAGCGCACCACGGTCGGTTCCGACACCTGCGCGCTTTTCGCCAGCGCCGTGATGTTCTGGCTGACCGTCTGGTTCGGCTGGTCAAGCACGGCCAGCGCGACCTTCTTCTCCGACTTGGAGAGCGAATCGAGCTGGGTGCGGATGGAATCAAGCAGCATCAGGGTAGTCTTCTGGTAGGTGTTCAGGAGTGTGGGGATAATAGGTAAAAGGCCTGCCCATCTGCGGGCAGGCCCTTGTCTTGCCTGTTAATCCTCAGGTAAGGCTTCTTCACGCCACTGCAAGCCATCGCGGCCGATCAGGGCGCTGGCCGCGGCCGGGCCCCAGGTGCCAGCCGTGTAGGGAATCGGCGCGCTGTCGTTCTGTTCCCAGTTGTCGAGTATCGGCTCGACCCATTCCCAGGCCGCTTCCAGTTCGTCGCCGCGCATGAACAGGGTCAGCTGGCCGCGCAGCACGTCGAGCAGCAATCGCTCGTAGGCGTCCATGCGCGGCGTCTTGAACGATTCGCGGAAATCGAGTTCCAGTTCCGCCGGTTTCAATCGCATGCCGTCGCCCGGGGTTTTCGCCATCAGGTTCATGCGCAAGCCTTCGTCCGGCTGCAAACGGATGACCAGGCAATTCGGCTGGAAGCTGGAGGTGGGCTGGTTGAAGATCGAGTGCGGGATCTGCTTGAAGCGCACGACGATTTCGGCCAGGCTGTCGGCCATGCGCTTGCCCGTGCGCAGGTAGAACGGCACGCCGGCCCAGCGCCAGGTGTCGATTTCCGCCTTCAGCGCGACGAAGGTTTCGGTGCGCGAATGTTCCGGTGCATCCGGCTCGTCGCGGTAGCTCGGCACGGTGGCGCCATCGACGTGGCCGGCGCGGTACTGGCCGCGCACGATGTTTTGCGCCAGCGTGGTGGGCGTGAATTTTTTCAGCGAGCGCAACACTTGCAGCTTTTCATCACGCACGGCGTCCGGCGCGATCGAGGTCGGCGGTTCCATGGCGACGATGCACAGCAGTTGCAGCAAGTGGTTTTGCAGCATGTCGCGCAGCGCGCCCGAGGTGTCGTAGTAACCCATGCGGTTGCCCACGCCCAGCTTTTCCGCGATGGTGATCTGTACGTCGGAAATCCATTCGCGGCGCCACAGCGGTTCGAACAGGATATTGCCGAAGCGCAGGGCCAGCAAGTTCTGCACGGTTTCCTTGCCCAGGTAATGGTCGATACGGTAGATTTGCGATTCCTGGAAGACCTTGCCCACTTCGGCATTGATCTGTTTGGCGCTGGCCAGGTCGCGGCCCAGCGGCTTTTCCAGCACCACGCGCGAATTCGGCGTGACCAGGCCGTTGTCTTCCAGGTTGTCGCAGATCAAGGCAAACAAGTGCGGCGGCGTCGCCAGGTAGTACACGCGGGTCAGCTCGGCATCGCCGCGCAGCGCTTCGACCAGCGGCGCGTACGTTGTTGCATCGCTGGCGTTGAGCGACACATACACGATGCGCGCGCAGAATTTGCTCCAGGTGGCGGCATTCAGGGTGCTGGCCTTGATGTGGGGACGCGAGTTGGTCTCTACCATCTTCAGGAAGGCATCCTGGCCGCTGTCCTGGCGGCCCACACAGATGATGCGCGCCGTCGGCGGCAAATCGTTCGCGACGTCGCGCGCATACATTGCAGGCAGCAACTTGCGCATTGCTAAATCGCCGCTGCCGCCAAACAGGACCAGGTCAAAATCGGTAAGTGCCATAAGTGAGTGTCGTCGCAAAAGTAAAAGAGCCGGAGCGGGGAGGAGGCCGACCGGAAGTGCCAGTCTGTCGCTACTATCATTCTGTGGTGTAAATTTACTACGTAGAACAGGCAATTGCAAGAAATTTTACTACATTCCATTCACTGGCGTCGCCATTTTGCCCGGTATGCTTGCTGGCGGCGCTGGCAGGGCCATTATATGCCGTTCGCTGGCGCTGGTGCGCCGTCACGCTTGGCAATGGGCTTTTCAAAGCAACCATGGTTGCCAGGGAAATTTTCGGTTCCCTCCGTCATCATTTGCGCTGTAGCAACAAGCAAATCAAGAAATGCTGTCAGGATCGCCGTTAGCAGCGTAAAGTAGCTTTGAAGAAAGTAAAAAACCGTATAATTCAAGCTGAAATCGATAGCAACTATTGGTTGTACTACACTGCACCGTTAGCGCCGGCCATGCCCCGAACCCGCCATCCGAGGTCCGTGCGACGTGCAGTACGCACTGTCCGCAGCATCACGGGTAGTCAGACTTAACTTTACAAGACGGCTTAAGGGGACACAATGAATTCAATGCAGCAAGATGTCGATGAACGCACCAGCCTGACAGGCAATAACAAATTCGAACTGTTCCTGTTCAAGCTGGGCACCAGTGATCACTCGACCAGCCGCGAACTGTTCGGCATCAATGTGTTCAAAGTCCGTGAAATCATGGAAATGCCAGCCATTACGGCGGTGGCCGGGTCGCACCCCCACATGCTGGGCGTGGTCAATATCCGTGGCCAGATTGTGCCCGTGATCGACTTGCCGATGGCGGTCGGTTGCAAGAGCAGCGGCTTGAAGATCCTGATGGTGACGGAATTCGCCCGTTCGACGCAGGCGTTTGCCGTGGAAGAGGTCGATGAAATCGTGCGTCTGGAATGGAACCAGGTGCTGTCGGCCGAATCGAGCGTCGGTGGCGGCCTCGTCACCAGCATCGCGCGCCTCGATGGCGATACGGACAAGACGCGCCTGGCGCAAGTGCTGGACGTGGAGCAAATCCTGCGCAACGTGCTGCCGTCGGGCGACCCGGATGTGGACCAGAACAGCATCGGCCCGCAAGTGCGCTTGCCTGCCGGCGCCGTGATCCTCGCGGCCGACGATTCCTCGCTGGCCCGCTCGCTGATCGAGAAGGGCCTCGAAGCGATGGGCGTGCCCTTCATCATGACCAAGACGGGCAAGGAAGCGTGGGAACGCCTGCAGGCGATCTCGGCCCAGGCGGCGACCGAAGGCAAGACGGCGAAAGACAAGGTCGCGCTGGTGCTGACCGACCTGGAAATGCCGGAAATGGATGGTTTTACCCTGACGCGCAACATCAAGAACGATGGCCGCTTCGCCAACATCCCCGTGGTGATCCATTCGTCGCTGACGGGCTCGACCAACGAAGACCACGTCAAGGGCGTGGGCGCCGATGGTTATGTGGCCAAGTTTGTGGCAGCGGAACTGGCTGACACCATCCGCAAAGTGCTGGCACGGTAATCCGACGCCACCATGGCCAACACTGTTGTCGGATTACGCGGGGCCTTGCCCCGCTAATCCGACCTACGTGAGCGTTAAAAAAGCGCCGGACCCTCGCGGGTGCCGGCGCTTTTTTATGCCTGGCCGTGTTACGCCTGGTACGGCGTTTCCGGCTGGCCCGCCACATCCACGCGCACGGACAGCACGTGGCCCGTTAGCGGGTAGTCGGCGAGTTCGGCGGCGGAACGGTTGTGGCTGGCGCTGGTGATGTACAAGGTGCGCAGGTCGGGGCCGCCAAACGTCAGCATGGTGGGGCAGCGCACGGGCACGGTAATTTCACCGAGCAAATGGCCATCGGGGGCGAAGCGTAAAATCTTGCCGCCTTCAAACATGGCCGACCAGTAATTGCCTTCGCTGTCGACGGCCGCGCCGTCCGGGCGTCCGCCGTAGTCCGCCGCTTTTTTGTCCGTGGAAAAGCGCTGGAATGGTTGCGGCGCGGAAATGGCTCCCGTGGTTGCGTCGAAATCAAAGCGGTCGATGCGGTGCGTGGTGGTATCGGCGTGGTACATGGTGCGCCCGTCCGGGCTGAAACCCAGGCCGTTCGACACGGTCATGCCGCCGGACCAGACCTTGCGCACTTGTCCCTTTTCCAGCACGAACATTTCCGCCGCATCGGCGCTGCGCGGCTCGAAAATCGTGCCGACCCAGAAGCGGCCGGCAGGGTCGACCTTGCCGTCGTTGAAGCGCGTGGTGGCCATGTCGAACGGTGCCGCGGCGATTTCCGCCAGGCTGCCCGTCTTCGTGTCGAGGTGGGCAAAGCCGCTGCGCAAGGCCACGATCAGGCCGCCGCCCGCATTGATGGCCAGCGCCGACGGTTCCGTCGGCATGCTCCACTGATCATGCTTGCCGCTGGCCGGGTGCAAACGGTGCACGGCGCGGCCATCGATGTCGACCCAGTACAGGGCCGCTTCCTTGCCATGCCATAGCGGGCATTCGCCCACTTGCATGGGCTTGTCGCTCACTACTTTGATTTCGTAAATATTCATAAACCTCAATTAAGTTAGTACGCCGCCTTGGCGGCTTTCGCCAAGGCAATCAAGCCATTGGTCGAGCTGTCGTGGTGGTCGGGACGGGCTTCGCCCGTCAGTTCGGCCTGGATTTTCTTGGCCAGCACCTTGCCCAGTTCCACGCCCCACTGGTCGAAACTGTTGACGTTCCACAAGACGCCTTGCACGAAGGTCTTGTGTTCGTACAGCGCGATCAGGGCGCCCAGGGTGGTCGGGGTCAGCTGGTCCATCAAAATGGTGTTGCTGGGGCGGTTGCCGGGGAAGGTCTTGTGCGGCACCAGCGCCTCGATTTCGCTTTCCGGCAAGCCTTGCGCCTGCAAATCAAGACGCACTTCCTCGCCCGTCTTGCCCGTCATGAAGGCTTCCGACTGGGCGAAGCAGTTGGCCAGCAGGGCGTCGTGGTGGCCGGGTAAATCGTGCGTGGCGCGCAGGGCGGCGATGAAGTCGATGGGTGTGATATCTGTGCCCTGGTGCAGCAGCTGGAAATACGCGTGCTGCGCATTTGTGCCGCAATCGCCCCAGATGACGGGGCCGGTCGGCACGTCGACGGGCACGCCATCCTTGGTGACGCGCTTGCCGTTGCTTTCCATGTCCAGTTGTTGCAGATAGGCGGCAAAGCGGCTCAGGTCTTGGTGGTAGGGCGCGATGGAGACGGAGCCGCAATCGAGGAACTGGCGGTTCCAGAAGCCCACCATGGCCAGCACCACGGGCATGTTCTGTTCCAGCGGGGCTTGGCGGAAGTGCTGGTCCATCGCATGCGCGCCAGCGAGGAAGTCGCTGAAGTATTCAAAGCCCACGGACAGCGCCACGGCCAGGCCGATCGACGACCAGACGGAATAGCGGCCACCGACCCAGTCCCAGAACGGGAACATGTTGTCCGGCGAAATGCCGAAGTCGACGATGGCTTGCGTGTTGGTCGAGACGGCCACAAAATGTTGGGCCAGGTCCTTTTCTTCGCCTTCGAGCAGGAACCAGGCACGCGCCGTATTGGCGTTGAGCATGGTTTCAGCGGTAACAAAAGTTTTCGAGGCCACGATGAACAAGGTCGTTTCCGGATCGACCTTGGACAGGGTTGCTTCCATGTCGTGCCCGTCGACGTTGGACACAAAGTGCATTTCCAGGCCCGGGTTGGCATACGAGCGCAGCGCCAGGCAAGCCATCTTCGGGCCCAGGTCCGAGCCGCCGATACCGATGTTGACGATGTCGCAAATCGGCTTGCCCGTGTGGCCGAGCCAGCTGCCATTGCGTACCTTGTCCGTAAACGCCTTGACGCGTTGCAGCACATCTTGCACATCGGCATCGATATCCTGGCCATCGACCACCAGCGCGGTGCCGCGTGGCGCGCGCAAGGCGGTATGCAGAACGGCCCGATGTTCGGTAAGATTGATTTTCTCGCCTGTAAACATGGCTTCGCGCTGCGCTTCGACGCCGCGCTCGCGGGCCAGGTCCATCAGCAGCGCCATGGCGGTGGCGTCGACACGGTTCTTCGAGTAATCGAGCAGCAAGCCGGCCGCATCGACCGTCATCGTCGAGAAACGCGCGGGGTCGAGAGCGAACAGCTGGCGCAGATGTACTTCGCGCAGGCTGGCGCTGTGCGCTTGCAGGGACTGGAAACTGGCGGTGGCGGTGATGGCAGGAGTAGGTGCTGGCTGGCGCATGGCGGTCGGCTTGGGTGCTTGTCTCGGTTGAAAGGAGCGCGGTGCGTTCGTCGTGGCGAACAGCGGATCCGGCGTTGGTATGAGAATAATACATCACAAAAACGTAATTTCACTACAGTTTGTGACGTGAAGCCGGTTTTGTTGTGCTTTTTTTAGCGATTGCAGCAGCCACATATAAGAGATATGTTGGCAGCTACGGATACGCGATATTGCCTGGTTTGGCTTTGACATGCCGCAATTTGTGGCTTATTTCTGTTGTTGGCCCATGCAAGAGTGCTTCTTCTTCAGCGTTTTGTAGTAAAATTTCACGAAATACTCATTTTTAAGGAAATCCATATGGCGCTGCATCCAGTAGTCGAATCCGTAACAGCGCGCATCATCGCGCGCAGCCGGCCATCGCGCGGCGCCTACCTGGCGCATCTGGATGCGGCCCGCATTCAGGGCGTGCAGCGCGGCGCCCTGTCGTGCACCAACCTGGCGCACGGCTTTGCCGCCTTTCCCGTCAACGACAAATTGTCGCTGAAAGAATACAAGAAGCCGTCCGTGGCCATCGTTTCCTCGTACAACGACATGCTGTCGGCGCACCAGCCCTTCGAAGGCTTCCCGCAGATTATCAAGCAAGCCGTGCGCGAAGTGGGCGCCGTGGCCCAGTTCGCTGGCGGCGTGCCCGCCATGTGCGATGGCGTGACGCAAGGCCAGCCGGGCATGGAACTGTCGCTGTTCTCGCGCGACACCATCGCCATGTCGACGGCCGTGGCGCTGTCGCACAATATGTTCGATGCGGCCCTGTACCTGGGCGTGTGCGACAAGATCGTGCCGGGCCTGCTGATCGGCGCGCTGCACTTCGGCCACTTGCCGGCCGTCTTCGTGCCGGCCGGTCCGATGACGTCGGGCCTGTCGAACCAGGAAAAAGCCAAGGTGCGCCAGCTGTATGCACAAGGCAAGGCCACGCGCGAAGACTTGCTCGAAGGCGAATCGAAAGCCTACCATGGCGCCGGCACCTGTACCTTCTACGGTACCGCGAACAGCAACCAGATGCTGATGGAAGTGATGGGCCTGCACTTGCCGGGCGCCGCCTTCATCACGCCGAACACCCCGTTGCGCGATGCACTGACCGCCGCCGCCGCCCAGCGCGCCGCTGTCATCACGGCGCAAAGCGCCAGCTACTTGCCAGTCGGCCATATCGTCGACGAGAAATGTATCGTCAACGCCGTCGTGGGCTTGCTGGCCACGGGCGGCTCGACCAACCACACCTTGCACCTGGTGGCGATCGCCAAGGCGGCCGGCATCGTCATCGACTGGAACGATTTCAATGAACTGTCGGCCATCGTGCCGATGCTCACGCGCATCTACCCGAACGGCGACGCCGACGTGAACCATTTCCACGCGGCTGGCGGCACCGGTTACCTGATCCGCGAACTGCTGGATGCGGGCTTGCTGCACGAAGACGTCAACACCATCCTGGGCCACGGCTTGCGCGCGCACTGCATGGAGCCCTTCCTCGGCGAAGACGGCAAGGTCTTCTGGAAAGACGCACCGGCCGCCAGCGCCGATGAAAACGTGCTGCGCCCCGCGTCGAACCCGTTCGCGCCGGACGGCGGCATGGTCCTCGTCGCAGGCAACCTGGGCCGCGCCGTGATGAAGGTCTCGGCCGTCAAGCCGCAGCACCGCACGGTCGAAGCGCCTGCCCTGGTGTTCAATTCGCAGGAAGAGTTCATGAACGCCTACAAGGCTGGCACCCTGGACCGCGACTTCGTCGCCGTGCTGCGCTTCCAGGGCCCGCGCGCCAATGGCATGCCGGAACTGCATGCGCTGACGCCCGCACTGGCCAACCTGCAGGATGCTGGCCGCCACGTGGCGCTGGTCACCGATGGCCGCATGTCGGGCGCGTCGGGCAAGGTGCCGGCCGCCATCCATGTCTCGCCTGAAATCCTCGCCGGTGGCCCTCTGGGCCTGGTGCGCGACGGCGACATCATCCGCCTCGACGCGTTTACCGGCGTCCTTGAGGCGCTGGTGCCGGCCGACGTCTGGCATGCGCGTTCGCTGGTCACGACCGACCTGTCGCCGAACCACGTCGGCATGGGCCGCGAGCTGTTTTCCATGTTCCGTTCCACCGTCAGCGCGGCGGAAGAGGGTGCTACCACCTTCGGCCTGCCGTCGCCGATTCCCACCACCGTCGCCTTGCACGACGCCGACAATGTCGGTGATACCGTACCGGGTTCCGATGAAGACTTTTTGGCTAGGAAATAAGAGATGACCATGACACTACTGGAAATTATGCGCACTTCGAGCGTGATCCCCGTGATTGCGATCGACGATCCTGAACACGCCGTACCGCTGGCGCGCGCGCTGGTGGCGGGCGGCATCCGCGTGCTGGAAGTGACCCTGCGCACCAAGCACGGCCTCGAAGCGATCCGCGCCATGTCGGAAGTACCGGGCGCCATCGTCGGCGTCGGCACGCTCACGCGTCCCGAGGAATTCGTCCAGGCGCGCGATGCGGGCGCCGTCTTCGGCGTCTCGCCAGGCCTGACGTCGGCCCTGGTGGCGGCGGCGAAAAGCAGCGGCCTGCCGCTGCTGCCAGGCGTGATGACGCCCGGCGAAGTGATGGCGGCACGTGAAAACGGCTTCCAGCAGCTGAAACTGTTCCCGGCCGTGCCGGCGGGCGGCATCGGCATGCTCAACGCCATCTACGGCCCGCTGCCGGACATCACCTTCTGCCCGACGGGCGGCATCTCGCAAGAGACGGCGTCGCAGTTCTTGGCGCTGAAAAACGTCGCCTGCGTAGGCGGCTCGTGGCTGACGCCGAAAGACGCGATCGCGGCCGGCAACTGGGACCGCATCACGGAAATCGCGAAAGCTGCCAGCGGTTTACGGTCGGCGTAAGCGGCACCGGCGCGGCAGGCTTTTATGCCTGCCGCGCTTTCTTCTCTTCTTCTTATGCGAGTCTTGCGCCGCCCCCTCACCATCGGCGAAACCGCCATGGCCCGCAGCGTCTTCCAGGGCGCCATCGACTACGCGCGTGTGCGCGTCGTGCGCGGCTCGTTTTTACCATTCGGCTTGCAGGACCAGAACACGGCGATGACGCCGCGCGGCAGCCTGCACTTCATGCCGGCCCAGTACCGCGACGATTTTTCCCGCGAAGGCAATGGCGGCAAGCTGTTCTTCATCCACGAGATGGTGCACGTGTGGCAGTACCAGCTCGGCTACAGCGTGCTGCTGCATGGCGTGCTGCTGGCGCTGCGCGGTGGCTACATTGGGCAGCGTGCCTACCGCTACGATGCGCAGGCCGGCGGCGTCCTGTCCGACTTCAACATGGAGCAGCAGGGCGACATCATCGCCCACTACTTCGGCGCGCGCCAGCTGGGCATTCCCGCCTACGTGGCGCAACTGCCGCAACTGCAGGAGATCCTGCAAGGCTTCCTGCTCAACCCTGCCGACCGCCGCCTGCTGCCGCGCTAATTTTATCTCCCCTGCTCATTTTCGAGCGCACCTGATTTACCCGCATTCAGACCTTGACTTTCGTCTCAGTATTACCTAAATTAAATTATACAAAGAACAATTTATTTGACTTTATTGCAACTTCGGCGCGAGACCGAGAGCAACCTGTCCAAGCGAGTAAATCATGCAGACTAGAAACAGCTGTAGGGGAAAGTTGTGCCTGAAAAAAATGCCGCGCGGCGCGGCCTTGGTGGAGTTTGCCATGATCGCCCCACTCCTCTTTTTCCTCATCGCCATGATCATGGAACTGGGGGTCATGTTCTGGGTCAACTTGACAATGCAATACGCGGTGCGCGAAGGGGCGCGCTATTCCATCACGGGACAAAGCAACCTCGACCCCGCCACGGCGAACAAGCAGCGTTACGAAGCGGTATTGCAAAGAATCAAGGATAGTTCGCTGGGACTGTATGGCATGGTCAGTCCCGTCATCGTCGTCAATGGCGTGTCGCAAACGCCATCGGCTTACAACAACAATATGTTTGGCGCCGCTGGCGACATCGTCGTCTTGCAGGTGAACTGCACCTGGCCTGTCGTCACGCCCGCCTGGCGCTTGATGGCGCTGCTCAACCCCGGCCACCAGACCAGTGCCGGCTCGCGCAGCCAATACACATTCAGCGTGGCTGCCACCATGCGCAACGAGGCCTTCTGATGAACGCGCGCAAACTGCCAATCCGGCGCCAGAAGGGTGTGGCCGCCGTGGAATTCGCTCTCGTACTGCCATTCTTGCTGATGCTGGCCGTCCCCGTGTTCGACCTGGCGCGCATCGTGCAAGGCGACATGATCCTGACCAATCTGAGCCGCGAAGGCGCCAACCTGGCATCGCGCTCCTCGCAAGACCCCCAGACCATCATGACGGCGCTGGCCATGACGACGCCGCCGCTGGACATGGCCACCAATGGCAGCATGTACATCAGCAAGATCATGGGCAATGGCCCTGGCAAGTCGAACGTCATACTGGAACACTACCGCTGGACGAAGGGGGCGCAGCAGCCGAGCCGGGTATGGACTTGCAACAGCTGGGCCACCGATGGCAGCGGCAAGTGCAGCAACATCCCCAGCGCCGGCTCGGCCATCAATGACGCCATGAGCAACCAGCTCGCTGACGGCGAAGTGATTTATGTCGTGGAAACGCTGTACCGCTCGACCATTCTGTTTGCAGGCATGAACCTGGGCTTCGGCGCCAAAACGCCGCAGCTGAGCGGCAATCTGTACGCCAAAACCATCTTCTGACATCCGGACGCCATCATCCGGTACCTGGAGGGCATCATGAAAAAACGTAACACGCCTGGAAAACAGGCCAAGGGACAGGTTCTGATTGTCGTGGCATTGTCGCTTGTCGTGCTGATAGGCGCCGTGGGCCTGGCCATCGATTCGGGCCTGGGTTTCATTGTCCGCTCCAAGCTCAACTCTGCCGTCGATGCCGCCAGCATCGCCGCTGCCCGTTCCGTCACACAGGGCGTGGGCGAGGCCGCGCAACGGGCCAGCGCGCAGGCTGCCGCGCGGAAATTCTTTGCCGCCAATTTTCCCACCGGCTATCTGGGTGCCACGCCCAGCTTTCCCGATCCGACCATCACGTTTGACGCGGGCAAGGTCACAGTCGACGCGTCGGCCACGGCATCGGTGCCGGTGACCCTGATGCGGGTGTTGGGCTTCAATTTTCTCAATGTCAGCGCGGCGGCGCAAACCATCCGCAAGGACCTGGACCTGGCGTTTGTGATGGATACCTCGGGTTCGATGGCGTCCGTGGGGCCGACCGTGATCAGCAGTGCGAAATTGTTCCTGACCAAATTTAACAAGGACCTCGATCGAATGGCCCTGATTCATTTTTCGTATGGCGCGGTACTCGACAATACAATACGTACCAGCACACGCGGCTTCGCCCTGAACGATACGGATGCGCCGACCGGCTCGGCGGACGGCAAGGGCATGAATACCCACATCGGCAAATACGTTTTTGACGGCTTGACCAATTCCGCCGAAGGCATGTGGAATGGGCGCAACCAGCTCAACAGCATTCCCCTGGCCCAGCGTTCCAGCCTGCGCGTCATCGTGTTTTTTTCCGACGGCACGCCGAATACCTTTTCTTCCGTTTTTACCTTCAAAAAACCTGCTGATTGCACCACGCCCGGCTCGCTGATCACGAACGATGCTGCCACCGGCACGCCGGCTGGCTTGTGGCTGATCAACATGCAGAGTTCGACGGCTGCGGGAAAGTGCTACCAGGGAACCGATATCGTCAAAAACCTGGATGCTGCCGCCTTGCCAAAATGGTACAACGCGCACAATCTGGCTGACCAGGAGTTCGCCATTTATCCTGGCACCACGCTGCGGCCCGTGACCAACGATACCAGTACCAATGCCAAGACCTGGGTCAATGTCAACAATGCTTCGCGCAACCTGCTCGAAGCGATGGCCGCCAAGGCACGCTCGGAAGGCATGTATGTATTTACGCTGGGCCTGGGAACGCAGTTGACCACCGTCAATGGCCCCGTCGCTGGCGACACGGGCGAGAGTATCCTCAAGTGCATGGCCAACACGACCGATGCGCCATCGCGTTGCGCCACGCCGACGCAGCCGGTGGGCATCTATTGCCACGCGGCCAATGCCACCGAGCTCAAACCGTGCTTCGAGAAGCTCGCCTCGGCCATCTTGCGCATCAGCATGTAGTTGCTCGCCAGGCAGGCAACAGGGCCGGACACGCAGTCCGGCCTTTTTTTTGGTTCATCGCGGCAGGCGCCTTCACCGCATCAAGCACGCGCCTGCGACGCATACGTGCGTCGTTGGCGCCGTACTGCCAAGCCGGACATGTTGTTTGGGCTCGCCAGCGCAGCGCTGGACAGGCATGCGGTGCTGCGGCAGGGGCAGGCTGCGAGAAAGGGCAGGGAGGGACGCGTTGCTGGCGGGGGAAGGCATTGCTCCCGGCAGTGGCTGCTGCCGGGAGGCGTAGGGAACGCTCGTCTTAATTGCCGCCAGCCATGCCTGGCAGCAGGATGCGGTAGATTTGCAGGAACGCTGGCCCCATTAGTACCACCAGCAGCGAGGGGAAAATGAAGAAGATCAGGGGAAACAGCAGCTTCAGGGCGATTTTCGCGGCTTGCTCTTCGGCCAGCTGGCGCCGTTTGGTGCGCAGTTGATCGGACTGCACGCGCAGCGAGGAGGCGATGCTGGTGCCGAAGCGTTCGGCCTGGATCAGCATGGACACCAGGGCGTCGACATCCTCGACGCCCGTGCGCAGGCCCAGGTTGCGCAAGGCGCGCTCCTTGGAATTGCCGGCGCGTAGTTCCAGCGTCAGCAAATGCAATTCCTCGGCCAGCACCCCGCTTTTCAGGTTGATCTCGGCCGCTACCCGCGCCAGTGCCGCATCCATGGCCAGGCCCGCCTCCACGCAGACGGTCATCAGGTCGAGTGCATCGGGAAACGCTTCAAAGATCTCGCGCTGGCGCAAGCGGATGCGCCGGTTCAGCCAGAGATTGGGCAGGTAGTAGCCGAGACCGGCCGCCAACAGCAGGCACAGCAGCAAATTGATGCCGTCGTCATGTACCCCGGCCAGGCTCAGCCCGAGGAACAGCAGCACGGGCAGGCCGATGGCCAGGCCCGTCTTGGCGCCGAAGTACAGCAGGGGCGCCGACGGATGGCGCAGGCCCGCATGCATGAAGCGCAGGCGTATCCTGGACGTTTCCCAGCCGTCTTCCGGCAAGGACAGGCGGGCCAGCGGTCCGCTGAACTTGACGAAGTGCGCCAGCCATTGGCGCGCACCGCCTGCTTCGCTGGTACCCACACTGTCGAGGCGCTGGCGTAGCGGGTCGGGTATGGCTAATAGCAGCACGAACATGGCGCCGGCGAAGACGGCGATGAAGAGCAAGCCCAGAAATCCTATTTGTACGGTAGTCATGATGTTTTCTCCCTCGACACTACACCCGGATGTGGATGATCTTGCGCATGATGAGGATGCCGACCAGCATCAGCATCGCAGCACAGGCCAGCATTTTTTGTCCACCGGGATCGTCGTACAGCACGGCCAGGAAAGTCGGATTGCTCAGGTGGATCACGGCCGCCGCAGCGAATGGCAGCAGCGACAATATCCAGGCCGACAGGCGCGCCTCGGCCGACAGCACGCGCACCTGGCCCAGCAGTTTCATGCGGTCGCGGATAATGTGGCTGATGCTCTCAAGCAGTTCTGCCAGGTTGCCGCCTGTCTCGCGCTGTATCAGTACGGCAATGACAAAATAACGCATGTCGGTGCTGGGCACGCGGGTGGCCAGGTTCATCAGGGCATCCGGCATGGCGATGCCGAAATTGACTTCGTCGAAGGCGATGCGAAATTCCTCGGCCAGCGGCGCGGTCATTTCATCGCCGACCATTTTCAGTGCCGTGGGAAAGGCATGGCCGGCGCGCAGTGCGCGGCTCATCAGGTCGAGTGCGTCGGGCAGCTGCATGCCGATGCGCAGCAAACGGCGCGCCTTGGCCCGCTCGATGTAGTACAGGGGCAGCAGGGCGCAGGCGGCCGCCACGAGCAGGCGCAGCAGCCAGGGCAGGTTGATGAAGCTGATGGCTACCAGGGCGACGAGGAAGGTCAGCAGCACCAGCATGGCCCACTGGGCCACGCTCCATTTCAGGCCCGACTGCTCCAGCAGGCGGTCCAGGGCATGCACGCGCGGCACCTCCAGCAGCAATTTCTGCAGTGCCGGCGTTTCACTGAGCAGGCGTTGCTTGATCATGGTGGTGTTTTGCTCGCCCGCGTGGGCGCCGGCCGACAGCACCCGCAGCCGATGCGCCACCCGCTCCGATTCGGGGCCGCGCGCATTGTTCCAGCTGTGATACAGGCCCGTAATGAACAGCACCACGGCGAGGAAGATCAGCGCGCCGAAGACGTAATAGCTATAGTCCATGGCCCTTCTCCTTAGTGGTATTGGCGGCTGGGATCGAACAGGCTTTCCGGCACGACGACGCCGAAGGCGCGCAGGCGGTCGAGGAACTGCGGCCGCACGCCGCTGGCCTGGAAGTGTCCGCTGACGGTGCCGTCCTGGGCAATGCCGGTCTGGCGAAAGGTGAAAATTTCCTGCATGGTGATGATCTCGCCTTCCATGCCGGTGATCTCCTGGATCGCCACCACCTTGCGCTTGCCATCGGTCAGGCGCGCCACCTGCACCACCACGCCGATGGCGGCGCTGATCTGCTGGCGCATGGCCTTGCCCGGCAACATCGAGGCAGCCATGCTGATCATGTTTTCCAGCCGCGTCAGCGCGTCGCGCGGGGTATTGGCGTGAATGGTGGCCATCGAGCCTTCGTGGCCCGTGTTCATCGCCTGCAGCATGTCGAGCGCTTCGGCGCCGCGCACCTCGCCAAGGATGATGCGGTCGGGCCGCATGCGCAGCGCATTGCGCACCAGCGCGCGCTGCGTCACCTCGCCCTTGCCCTCGATATTGGCCGGCCGCGTTTCCAGGCGTACCACGTGCGGTTGCTGCATCTGCAGTTCGGCCGCATCTTCGATGGTGACGATGCGCTCGCTCGTGCTGATGAAGCCGGAAATCGCGTTGAGCATGGTGGTCTTGCCGCTGCCAGTGCCGCCCGAGATCAGAATATTGACCTTGGCCTTGCCCAGGCCTTGCAGTATCTGCGCCATTTCCGTCGTCAGGCTGTGCCGTTCCACCAGGTCGGCCAGGCGCAGCGGCTGGGCCGAGAAGCGCCGTATCGACATCACCGGGCCATCGATGGCCAGCGGCGGGATGATGGCGTTGACGCGCGAGCCATCGGGCAGGCGCGCATCGACCATGGGGCTCGATTCGTCGATGCGCCGGCCCACGCGCGAGACGATCTTGTCGATGATTTTCAGCAGGTGGGCATCGTCGGTGAAGCGAATATTGCTAAGTTCCAATTGGCCATGCCGCTCGACATACACCTGGCGGTAGGTATTGACGAGTATGTCGGAAATTTCCGGATCGGCCAGCAGCGGTTCGAGCGGGCCGAAGCCCAGCACTTCATCCTGGATGTCGCGCACCAGCGTGCGCCGCTCGATGTCGTTGATGACGACATTGTCTTCATCGAGCAGGCGTCCGACGAGGGTTTTCAGATCCTCGCGTATCTGCTCCTGCGACAGGCGCTGCATGCCCTCCAGGTCGATCCTGTCGAGCAGGGCCTGGTGCACATGCTGCTTGAGTTCATGGTAGGCGGGATTGTCGGCGCTGCCAGCGCGGGTTGCGCCGAACGGCGCGTAGCCATTCGGCGCGGCGGCGCTGCCGAGGCGTTCACGCAGGCTGGGATGGCCGCCATTGATATCGGTACTCATGCTGTTTCCCCTCGAAGGTGAATGGGCCGGCTACGCTGGAACAGGCGCGAAAACAGGCCTGCCGGGACGGGCGCGCGCCCGCCCGACAGCTTGCTGGCACACTCCTGCAGCGACTTGGACAGCGGGCTGCCCGGCGCCAGCTTCAACACCGGCACGCCCTGGTTGACCGAAGCGGCCGCTGCCGCGTAGTGATTCGCGATGGTATGGAAGATGCGCTGGCCATACGCCGCCTCCAGGTCGCGCAGGCGGATTTCATCGTCGCCTGCGTAGCGGTTCAGGATCAGGTGAATCTTGCTTGCCGGATACTCCAGTGACTGGAACGCCTGCAGCAGGCGCTTGCCGTCGCGGATATAGGGCAGCGTTGCCTGCATGACGGGACAGATCATGTCGGCATGGTCCAGCGCGCGCACGCTGATGGCATCGAGGCCGCGGCCCAGGTCCAGCACGATGAAATCGTACTCGCTGCGCGCCAGGTGCAGCAGCTGGTCGATGTGTTCCGGTTTCACGTCGCTGGAATGGGCCGGATCTTCGGGCGCGGCCAGGATGCTGAAATTCGGCGTCACCTGCACCATGCTGGCGGCCAGGAAGGACGCGTCGAGGCGGTGGATTTGCTGCGCCACGTGCGACAGGGTCGCTGTCGGCTTCTGGTCAGAGACAAACAGCGCCGCATCGCCGAACTGCAGGTTCAGGTCGAACAGTGCCACACGCTGATTGTCCAGCGACAGGGCATAGGCCAGGTTGGCGGCGATGAAAGTGGCGCCGCTGCCGCCCTTGCACGAGGCAAAGGCGATCACCTTGCCATTGCGCTGCACGTGCCGCGCGCTCTTGTCCTCGAGACGCTGCAGCGCCGCATTCAGGGCCGCGCTGCTGTCGGCTTGCGGCAGCACTTCGCGCACGCCGGCGCGCATGGCTTTCAGCAGGAAGTCGCTGCCCTGGTGCTCGCATTGCAGGATGATGGCCATGCCCTGCTGGCGGCTGGCCAGGCGCTCGATGCGCGCCAGGTCGGCATCGTCGATGACGGGTTGTGCCAGCAGCAGCACGTCGGGCGCCGCCATTTCGGCCGTGCCGGCAAGCCGCTCCAGGCTGCCGACGGCGCTGTCGATATCGTCGCCGGCATGGCGCTTGCGCAGCAGCGCCGCCATCCCGGCCAGTTGTTGTTCGTTACTGGAGATAATGAAGATTTTCACGGCGGGCTCCGGCTGTGGATGGGATCAAAGGGCGGGGCGGCAGTGTCAGCGTTTGCTGACGCCGATCGTCAGTACGTCGGGCAGCGGTTCGGGCGCGCTGAACGACTTCTGATACAGCTTGTAGCCGCTGATGGCGCTCCTGCCATCGAGGCCCAGCACGGGATTGGTATTGCTGGCCGCAGCGGGATACAGGATCTGCTGTTGCTTGAGCAGGGTCACCGCCTCGCCGAAATGGCTGTCGAGCACAGGAGTGGTCGTGGCGGCACAGCCAGCCAGCGATGCCGCTGCGCACAACAGGCAGCGGGGCAGGGTGCGTGTGAAGGAAAAGGTTTTCATGGGGCGCTCCTATTTGAGATCATCGATGATGCTGGCTGACGGCGTGGCCGCATCGGCCTTGGGCACGGCGCGGTATTGCGGCAAATCGTCGCTGGGCGGCGTCGGCATGGCGGGCGGCACGGGGGCCGGCATGGCTGCCTGGGGCGGCATGGAAGCGGGTGCTGGCAGCGGCGCTGGCATGGGCATCGGTGCCGGCTGCAGCATCGGCTGCGGCTGCGGTGCGGGCGCCCGGCCTTCCATTTTTCCCTGCAGGAAGACGTCGCCGCGCGTCGGCGGTATGTACTCGTCGGTAGGCAGCTTGTAGTCGGCCGGCAATGGCTTGACCAGGTGCGGCGTGATGATAAAGACCAGTTCCGAGCGGTCGGTCTGGAAATCCGTGCTGCGGAACAGCGCGCCCAGTACGGGCACTTCACCCAGGCCCGGCAAGGCCTTGATATTGCTGGTGACATTGTTCTTGATCAAGCCGCCGATGGCGAAGCTCTGGCCGTCGAACAGTTGCACCGTGGTGGTGGCGCGCCGCGTGGTAAACGATGGCAGAATGGCGGTCGTCGAGATGCCCGTAGCGGTGATGCCGATGCCTTCCTTGTTCAGGTCGGATACTTCTGGCGACACTTTCAGGTTGATGCGCCCCCCTTCGAGCACGGTGGGGGTAAATTTGACGGCCACGCCAAACTCTTTTTCTTCCAGCGTGATCGTGGGCGTGCCGCCGTTATTGGTCTGGCTGACGGGAATGAAAATCTTGCCGCCGGCCAGGAAACTGGCTTCCTGGCCGCTGATGGCCATGATGTTCGGTTCGGCCAGCACCTTGATCAGGCCATCGCGTTTTTGCGCGTCGAGATTGAAGAAGTTGTTCTTGCTGGCGCCGCTCAAGCCGCTGGGATTATTGCTCAACAGGCTGGACAGCAGCGAATACGACCAGCTGCCGATGGTCTTGTTGATGCCCAGGCTGGCGCCCAGCTGGTCGACCAGGGTTTTCGATACCTCCGCCACTTTGACTTCCAGCATCACTTGCTGCGGTGCGGCGATGGACATCAGGTTGATCACGCGTGGCGAGGGAGCTGGTCCGCCCGAGGGGTCGGCGGGGCCTCCAGCGGCGGGCGCTGGCGCTGCGCCGGCGCCCGCCGCCGCAGCCGTGCCGGTGGCAGGACGCGAACCGCGTTGGGCATACGCGTTCGCCAGCGACATCGCCTGGTCGGCCTTGACGGTATCGCTGACCATGCCCGACAGGATCAGCGTGTCGCCCGCGACCGTCACATGCAAGTCTTTCTCGTTCGGCAGCAATGCGCTCAGGCGCGCCTGCAGCAAGCTGCTGTCGATACTGACGGACAGGTCGATGATGCTGGCCTCGTTGCTGCGGTTCCAGATGATCAGGTTGGTGGTGCCGACGGATTTTCCCAGCAGATAGACATCGGTGGTATTGAGCAGGATCACATCGGCGATGCGCGGATCTCCCACCGAAACGCGGGCGACGGGAAACGGCAGGTGCATCAAGGTCGACTTGCCTTCGGCCAGGGCCATGCTCCGGCTGACGTCGGTGTGGCTGCCGGCCGTGTCCGGCATGGCTTGCGGCGCGATGGCCTTGGTGCGTGGTGCGCGGTGCACCACTTTTGGCGGTGGCGAGATGGCTGCGGCAGTGGCTGTGGCAGAGGCGCCAGCCATCTGCGGCTTGGCGCCCGGCGGCGTCGGCGACAGGCCGGGCGAGGCCGCTGGTGGCGCCGGGGCGGCCACTTCGCCATAGGCGGCCGGAATCAGGGCGCCGATGGCGGCGATGGCGAGGGCCATGCGCAGGATGCGGCTCCCGTTTGCTGTGCTCAGTTTGCTCATGGTGCTCATGGCATGCTCCTCGTGGTGCGGATCGGGTAGGAATCCGCGTTGTTCAGAATTGTTGGGAACTGCGTTCCAGCCCCTTGATGACATCGACTTGTGGCCCGACCGGTCCTTGCACCACGCGGTGGCGCACGACAGGGCGTGGTGCTGGCGCCGGTACCTGGGCGGCGACCTTGGTGTCGAGCAGGCTGGTCTTGGTGGCGCCTTCAGTGTTGACGGGCTTGTCTTCGATCTGGTTGCGCAGCACCAGCGAGAGCGTGCCGACGCTGCGCGCCAGGTCGAGCTTTTCCGCCTGGTCCGGCGTCAATTCCAGGGTCACGGCATTGACCACCTTGGGCTTGGTGTCGTCGCGGCTCGATTCCTGTGCGATCGCCAGCACGAGGATGCGTTCGAGGACGATCTTCGAAATGCTGGGGTCGCGCCCGCTGGCATTCTTGGTCAGCTCGTCCTGGGTGTTGACGAGAATGTCGACATAGTTGCCGGGCAGGGCAAAGCCGGCCACGCCTACCACGTCATTGACGCGCACGGTCATGGCGCGCTTGCCTTCGCCGACCACGGCCGACAGGCCGCCCTGGGTGCCGGGGGGCGCCAGCTTGCTCTCCATGATCGGTTCGCCGTGCTGGATGCTGGTGCGCGTGACGCGCGCGTCGAGCAGTTTCGGATCGTTGAAGGCGCCCGGCGGCAGCGCGTTGGCGGGCCAGTCGACCATGCGCACCATTTCAGGCGAGATGCGCGCGCCCAGGCTGATGTCGAGTAGCGCAACGGCTACCTTGTTGGTATTGCCCGAAGCCTGGGCATTGATCCAGCGCGCGGCCACGATGACCGCCACGAACGCCAGGATGACCGCGAAGGCCATCATCGTCAGAGCGCGTGCGTTTCTCATTTTGATACTCCTTTATGCAGGACCGAAGCCGATCCGTTCTGTATGCCGGCGGAGCCGTCGGCGGCGCCGAAATAGTTGTTCCAGGCCCAGTGCAGCGCATCGGCTTCCAGGCGTGCCGGACGGCCCTCGTAGCACGCCACGTCGCACAATTGGGACAGGATGTCGCGTGGATAGCAGGCCAGCAGCGGCCGCGCATGCTGGCCATGCAGTTGCAGCAGGTAGTGGTAGCTGGCGTGGTTGAAGGCCATGCCAAATTGTTCGCAGGTGTGGCGGAACACGGTTTCGTAGTGGTAGCCGGTCAGTTCGCCGATGTGGATCTTGTAGCCGATGCGGCGCAGGAAGGAGTCGTCGGCCAGCTGCTGCGGCGCCAGGTTCGAGGAAAACACCACGATGACGTCGAAGGGCACGGGAAACTTGTAACCCGTGTGCAGCGACAGGTAATCGACGCGGCGCGACATCGGCACGATCCAGCGGTTCATCAGTTCCACGGGCGAGCAGCGCTGGCGGCCCAGGTCGTCGATGATGAAGATGCCGTTGTTGGCTTTCAGGTGCAGCGGCGCCTGGTACAGGCGGGCGCCCTGGTCGAATTGCAGGTCCAGCATGTCGAGCGTCAGTTCGCCGCCGGTCAGCACGGTGGGGCGCAGGGCACGCACCCAGCGCGGGTCGGCCGGCGGCGCGGCGTCGCTGGCCAGCGTGTGCAGCATGGGGTCGAGGAAGGGCAGCACCTCGCCATCGACCATCACCGCATGCGGCAGGGCGATGGTGCCGCTGAGCAAGCCATGCAGGCGCTCGGCCAGGTAGGTCTTGCCGCTGCCGGCGGGACCGTGCAGCAGCAGCGCCCGGCCCGAGTTCATGGCCGCGCCCAGCTGGTCGAGTACGGCAGCGCTGGCCACCACGGTGTGAAACTGCTGTAGTACGGTTTCGCGCGTGACTTGCATGCGAGCCACGCTTTGCGCCAGCACCTGCGCGCTGTAGTCGGCCAGCGTGACCGGTGCGGGGCCGCTGTAGGCATTGCGCCGCAAATAGTCGGCGGCGCGCAGGCGTCCCTGGTCGCCCAGATGATACTGCTGGTCGGCGTCGGTGCCGCTGTAGCCGGTGCGCTGTACCTCGCACAGTTTTTCGGCGCGCATGAAGGTCAGCAGCGGTTCGAGCACGCTGGCGCCCAGCTTCACGTGCGCCGACAGGGCCGGCAAGCTGATCTGGCCGCGCAGGAACATGACTTTCACCAGCAGTTCCACCAGGAACAAAAAGGGCAGGCCGGTCTCGGCCACATTGCGCGGCGCGCGCATCGCTGCCGGCGTGATGCTGCCGTTGGCGGGTTCTTCTGGATAGGTATCGGGCATGATGGCTCCTTGTTGCGTGTCGATCTGGGCTGGCGATCAGAAAATGAAAGGCAGCAAGCGGTATTTCACCTGGCGCATGTAGGCGCGATAGCGCACGTCGGCAGCCAGGAAGCGCTCTTCGCGCAGCAGGCGCGCCAGTAGCAGCGACATCATCGCGACGTAGATGAGAAGATTCGCTGTCGAGGTATTGGCCAGCACGTAGCCGCTCAGGGAAATCAGGTAGCTGGCGTACAGCGGGTGGCGTATCACGCGATAGACGCCGCGGGTCTTGATGGTGCGCTGGGCAGCCACCAGGCCGAAGCTGCGGTTCAGTGACAGCAGGCCCGTGAGCAGCAAGGCGCTGCCCGGCAGCAGCAGGTAGCGTGCATCGGCCCAGATCGCCATGTCGGAAGGACTGAAGAAGAAAGGCGCGAAGGTGGCGCCGATGGCCAGCAGCCAGTCGCGCATGTCGGTCGAGACGCTGTCCGGTGCCGTGCGGATCAGGAAAAACAGGGCCGAGACGGTTTCCGTCATGCAGAACAGCAAATAGCTCCAGTCACTGGTGTGAAGGTAAGCGAGCACGTGGGCATAGGCAAACACGGCCCAGATGCCCGCCATGAAGGCGTTGCCGAGCAGGCTGGCGTGCCGCGAGTGGCGCAGGGTGCTGATGGCGTTCATGATGGCGTCCCGTTCTGGATGCGGTCATGGATTTGCGCTGTTCAGCGCAAGCTCCACAGGTGGTTGTACGTCAGGAAAATTTGCAGGCCCGTGCCGCTGGTGATGGCAAACGCGTAAGCCAGCTTGCCGGTGACGGCAGGCGGCTCGGCCACGGTAGCGGGGCCGCCTGCGAGACTTTGCAGCAGCGTGCCGAGCAGCATGTGATAGGCGTTTTTCAGCACCTGGCGCAAACGGCGTCCCAGCAGGGCGGCGGCGATGGCCAGCACGCCGCCAGCGAGCAAGGTCAGCAGCACCGCTTCGAGCACGGCAAGCGGCCCCAGGAAGGCGCCGCACATGGCCATCAGCTTGACGTCGCCGGCACCCAGGGCGCGCAGTAAATACATGGGCAGCAGCAGTGCCAGTCCGGCAGCGGCGCCGGCCAGCGACTGCAGCAGTCCCAGGCCGCCAAACGGCTGCTGGAACAGGCCGGCGCCGGCCGGCAGCATGCTGTTCAGGAGCACGCCGCCCACCGTACCCCACAGCACCAAACGATTCGGGATGCGCCGCGTGCGCAGGTCATGCCACAGGGCAGCACCCAACAGGCCGGCCAGCAAGGCCAGGCACAGCAGCGAGGTCAGGGCGGAACTCATGACAGTAGTCCTCCCTTGCTCATGCATGGCGCCGCAGCGCCCAGCGTGCTGACGGAGACGCCGCCGGTACGCAGCATGCGGCCCACCGCATGCCAGACCAGTGCCGCGCCGGCCGCACCGGCATAGCCGTCGAGCGCGTAGTGCCAGCCCAGGTGCACGGAACCGAGCATGATCAGCATGGCGAAAACGCTGAGGGCGAGGCCGGCGGTGCGGCTGACGCGCCAGCCCAGCAAGGCCATCAGCACGGCGGTGGCGACATGCATGCTGGGCATGGCCGAGATGCCAAGTTCGCTCGAAGCGCCCCTGCTCTGGTAGTCTTGCCACAGCGTGTCTTGCACCGACAAGGCCCAGATGGGGAAGTGATGGTTGGCTTCGTGCAGATAGGCCATCAGTGGGGCGTAGGGGTCGCTGTCGTGCAAGTGGCCGTAGTAGCAGGGGCCGACGGAGGAAAACAGCATGGCCGCGATGCTGCCCAGGATGATCCAGGAGAGGACAAAACTGAGCAGGAACTGCATGCGCAGCAGCGGGCGGCGCATGTCTTGCGCCAGCCAGTAGATCGTGGCATAGAACAGGAAGAACCACAGGTGGTAGCTGACGTTCAGCAGGCCCGTCATCCATGGATAGCCCAGCAGCGGTTGCAGCCATGCCCATGGCGCGCTGCCGCCGTGCAGGGCGATATCCCAGGCGGACAGGCGGCTGTCCCAGGTGTAGGGATGCAAGCGGGGAATGGCCGCCTTGAAGGCCGTGAAGCTGGCGGCAAAGATGGGAATGAGCAGCAACACGGGCAGCGCCTGCAGCAGGCGTTCCCTGCTCAGGTAGCGGCGCAGCACGTGATACAGGTAATGGCACAGGCGATCTGGGCGCAGCATGAGCATCACATACAGGCTGTAGCCACATAGCGCAAACACGGCGGACAGCAGCGAAATGAGGAGAAAGCCCGAAAGTATCGGCACGCTGTCGCGCAGCGTGGAGAGGCTGCCAAGGAGTAATGTGACCGCGGCGGCATAGCCAAGTACGATCAGGCATAGGGGGCGGTGGCTGAGGGCGTTCATGATAGCGCCAGGATGATCTGGTCCTTGATATGGCCGTACATGAGCAGCACCTGGTCGCCGACCAGGCTGATGCTGGCCACCACTGCCAATGCCAGCAGGCTGGCCAGCAGCGCGTATTCGATCGCGGTGACGGCTGAATCTTCATGCAGGCAGGAGAACAGGCGTTTCATGGCGTACCTCGGAAACTGGACAATTGCCAACAGCCGGGCCGCACAGGGCCAGCCCGGCTTGTGGTCTGTTACGCGGCGGGAACCAGGGCAGTAGCGACCTTGTTGAAGATGATGTTCAGGTTCGTGCCGATGAGCTTGACGGCAACAATGATCACGACAGCGATCAAGGCGGCGATCAGGCCATATTCAATGGCGGTCACGCCATCTTCTTCGCGGATAAAGTTTTTGATGAGGTTCATGACAACTCCTGGTGGTTGAGGAACTACGGTGGATGAAACGGCATTGCTGTCTTGCAGGGGTATTTCCGCGAAACGCTGCCTTACGGGCTTACTCCCAGTGCCAGCAGCCCGATGATGCAGATCACGGCCAGCAGTGCGGCGACCAGGGCATAGCGGTAGAAGGCGGCCTTTTCCTTGCCCTGCAAATAGGCGGATAGTGATGCAGGAAGAAACTTGGCTAGGCGCATGCCGTGCTCCGTATCGTGGTGGACCGTGGCGTGTGATTTGCACTCCGGTAACACCAATATAGAAGTGGGCAGCTTGATCTACATCAGAAGAACCTCCCTTTCCGGCCGGGAGGATATGCTCGATTTTTTCGGGACAATTGTCATGGCTGGGCTTGGCACGCGCAGGCGCAGGCCGAACGCATGCCTGGCGCTACGCTGGCAAAGCGGGCGCCCTGTGAGGGGGGGCGGCTGCGGAAACGGGAATCAGCTGGCGGGCGGCAATTCGCCCAGTTGATGCTTGCTGGCGTAGGCGTACAGTTCCAGGCGGTTGTACACGCCCAGCTTGCGGTAGATCGACGTCAGGTGGTTGCGCAAAGTGTGTTCCGAGATGAACAGCTGGTCCGCCAGCAGCTTGGCTGGCGTGCCGCTGCCGTGCACCAGCGCGGCGATGATCTTTCTTTCCTTCAAGGTCAGGCTGGCCACGGCGATGGCGTGCGCCGATGCGCCGCCCGGCTGCGTCAGCTGGGTCATCATGCGCCCCAGCATGGCTTGCTCCAGCCACAGTTCGCCGTGGTAGACCTTTTCGATGGCCTTGAGCACCATCTCGGCCGGCGCATCCTTGCTGATGATCCCGCGCGCGCCTTTGAGGATGGCCTGGTCCAGCGTGGCCTGGTCGTGGCTGGCTGTTAGCACCAGTATGCGTGTGTTGCCTTGCCGTACCAGCGCCGGCAGGATGGCCAGCGAACTGACGCCGCCCAGGTCCAGGTCCAGCACGATGACATCGGGTTCCAGCGCCAGCGCCTGTGCCAGCGCTGCTGCGCTGTCGGACGCCGTGGCGACCACGCGCATGCCCGAGTGTTCGCCGCCGATCAGCCGTTCCAGGCCCCACAGCATGGTCTTGTGGTCGTCGACCAGCATGACGCGGATGCTGGTGTGGGTGTGGACGTCGGGCAGGTGCTGGCGTTCATTCATGTCGGTCATATCGGGATCTCGATCTGCACGGAAGTGTGGCCCAGGCGGCTGTGGGTGACGCGGGCGCTGCCACCGAGGGCAGCGGCGCGCTCGGCCAGCGAGTCGGGCAGGAAATCGGGCACGTGCGCGACCGCGCATTCATTCTCGATGCTGATGTGCAGCGCGCCCTGTACGCAGGTCAGCTTGACGGCCCCGTGGCGCGCCGATGTATGCTTGCGAATATTGCTCATGCCCTCGTTGACGATCTGGAACACCTCGGCCGCCAGGCGGTCGTTGATATGCAGGTCGCCTTCGATATGCAGGGTGATGTCGATGCCATAGAATTCGTGAATTTGTGCCGCCTGACGCCGTAGCGCCACCAGCAGTTCCGGCTCGCTTTGCACCTGGCCATTCTTGAAGGTGCGCGCATAGCTGCGCAGGTCGGTGATCACCTGGCCCGACATGATGATCAGTTTTTCCAGTTCGGGCAGCAGCGGATTGCCCGGCGTGGCTTCATTGCGCAGGGCGGCCAGGCCGTGGCGCAAGCCGATATACGGCTGCACGGCCGTGTCATGCAGGTCGCGCGCAATCTTTTCGCGCTCGCGCGAGGCCGCCTGCGATGCCAGGCGGTCGAGCAGATCGATGTTTTCAATGACGGGAAACGCCTGCGCGCCGATATGGCTGAGGAAAAGGGCATCGGTCCTGCTCATGCTGGTGGCGCAGACGATAAAGATGCGGCCCTTGCCATTGCGCAAGGGCAGTGGCGCGCTGATGAAGGCGTGCGCTTCGAGCAGTTCGGCCAGGCGGGCGCCTGCCGCGTCGTCATGCCGCGGCCAGCGCCCGCTGTGGGGATCGAGCATGCGCGCGCCGCCTGTCCACGGCAGCCAGGGGCTGACGGGCTGGTTGTACAGCGCGATTTTATCGTGCGCGAAAGCGAGCAGGGGACTGGCCGCGTCGTCGCTGAGGAGCGAGCTGGTGTGCACGACGCCCGTTGCCGTATGCAGTACGCTGCGCAGCGACCAGACGCGTGTGCCCTTGTCCTGCATGACCAGCAGGCAACTGCGGCCGTTAAAATAACTGCGGGTTTTTTCCAGCACCGAGCTAATGGTCTGGTCGACGCCGAAGCGCGGATTGGACAGCTGGCTGACATCGCGCAGCAGCGCCAGGTGGCTGCGCTGCGTGATGGCCGAGCCGCCCCAGTAGGCGATCATGTAGCCGAGCGCCAGCAGGAAGGTGGCGCGCAGCAGCAGGCGCGACAGTTCCGCATCCGTTTCGCCGAACAGGGCGGTGGCGGCGAACAGGCCGGCCGAAGCCAGGGTGATGCGCGCGCCTTCCTCGAAGCCGCGCTGGAACGATGAGGTCAGGATGGCAAAGAAGAAAAACAGGAAAAACAGGTTGTTGTGGTTGCTGCTGGAGAATACGATCAGTGCATACCAGGCCACGTCCAGCCAGTAGAGCAGAATATCTTCCGGCAAACTCATGCCCAGGATGGCCAGCACATACAGCAGCAGGCTGTGCAGGGTATACGCGGAAAAAATCAGCCAGGTGATCTTGCTCAGCCTGCCGGCGCTTTCGGGGTCGATGAACAGGGTCAGCAAGGTAGCGCTCGACAGCAGCAGACGCATGCCATTCACCATGGTCGTATCCATGCCAGCACCCGGCAAGCCGGATTTGAAGGAAGGATCGAGATTCACAAGCGCTCCTGGCCGTGTCCCGCATGGGCAGGCCATGCGCATGGATAGATACCACAGACAAATTCTTGTTGTTGTTGCTGCAATCAGTTACGAGTCTACGCACACGCCGTAAGGATGTCTACTGGAATCCTTTGCCGGGCGTTGCATTTCCTACAATGGCTGCACCATCACACGGTTGCGCCCGGCGCCCTTGGCCAGGTACAGGGCGCGGTCGGCGGCGCCGATCAGGGCGGAGATGGCCAGTTGCTGCTGCGGGTGCTGCGTGGCGATGCCGATGCTGACCGTGATGTGCTTGACCTCATTGCCCGTCTTGGCATGCGCAATGCGCAGCTCGGCCACCCGTTCGCGGAGCGCCTCGGCCATGCGCAGCGCCTGCGCGGCGTCCGTGTCGGGCAAGATGGCGGCAAATTCCTCGCCGCCATAGCGCGCCAGCAGGTCGGTGGGGCGCTGCAGCATGGCGGCCAGTTCGGCTGCCACGCGGATCAGGCAGTCGTCGCCCTGCTGGTGCCCGTAATGGTCGTTGTAATCCTTGAAATGGTCGATGTCGATCATCAGCAGCGACAGGGGGCTGCCCGTGCGCATGGCGCGCCGCATTTCCTTCTCGATCGCCACGTCGAAGTGGCGGCGGTTGGCGATGCCCGTCAAGCCGTCGGAAAACGTTTGCGAGCGCAGAACCATGGTCTGTTCGCGCAGCAGCTTTTCGCGGCCCACGGCGATGGTGACATCATTGATCTGGATCAGGCAGTGGCGCGGCGAAGCGGGCAGATTGATCGGCGTGACGGCGATCGCCTGCTGCATGCGTTCCTGGCCTTCCGCCGCACCAGCGGCCGCGCCATGCGTGTACAGGGCAAACGGCGCCTTGTGCAGCGTTTGCGACAATAGCGACTGGAAATTGTCGCGCAGGGCCTGGGTGATGGCCGAATCGATGCGCTTGTGCCGCAGTTCCGGATAGACGGCGAAGAAGTCCTGCCCCAGCACGGCGTCGGCCCGGCATGCCGAGTGACGTGCCATCCAGTGGTTCCACAGCACGATGCGGTGCTGCTCGTCGAGCACGATGGCGCCCAGGTTGACGGCACCGAGTATGCTTTCGAGCAGGGCGAGTCGGTGTAAGGCATCCGGCATGATCGTCACGCCTGTCCCAGGACCTTGGCCAGATAGTGGCTGACCTGCTGTTTCAGGTCGTGCAAGGCGGACAGGTCGAGCACGAAGGCGACATAGCCGTGGATCTGGTGTTTGGACAGCACGAAGTCGATATGCAGCATCAGCACGACGGCTTCGTCATCGCGGCCGCCGAACGAGGACAGGATTTCCGCGCTGGTGCCCACGTGGTACAGGGGTAGCGAACCATGCAGTTCGCTGTCGAACAGGTTGGCCAGGGTGCCCACGCAGGAGTTCAGGATGATGTTGCCGATTTCGCTCATCGCCTCCTGTTCCATCTCCGTCAGTTCCTGCAGCGGCATGGCATCGCCCACCATCAGGCGCACGATTTCCAGGCTCTTGTCTTCCGGGAACATCAGGATGGCTTCGGTGGCGAAGGCGCCATCGTAATGCTGGCTGACGCCACAGATGCGTTCGCCATCCTTCTTGCTGCCCAGCAGGGCGGCCGCGTCTGCACGGTTCAGGAACGTGATCGACGGCACCGACATGGTCACTTCTTCATTGACGATTTCGCTCATCGAAGCGGCCGCATGGCCCACCCCGATGTTGAATATCTCTACCAGGGCGTCGTTTTCGAGTTCGGAGAGATTGATCATGCTCACAGTCCCAGTGATTCGATCAGCTGATGGATGCGGGTTTCCGTGATCGGTTTTTCCATGAAGCCGACGCCGAGCTCGCTGGCGCGGTTGCGGATGGCGTTTTGCACATTCGCCGTGACGAGAATGATGTGCGTTTGGGGACACAGCACGCGCAACTGTTCCGCCGCCGCCACGCCGCCCATGCCGGGCATGTTGACATCCAGTAATATCAGGACAGGGTTGACTGTCTTGACTTTTTCCAGGGCTTCTTCACCCGTCGCCGCCTCAATCACTTGCCAGTCGGCATGTTTGCTGAGGATGAACTGATGCGACATCAAACGTGAAACCCGGCTGTCATCGACAACAAGTACCTGTTTACTGTGATTCATGTGCTATTCCTGAAACGTCATATCGGTCGATCATTCCATTTTCGCATATTTTAAAGGCCATAGAGAGTAATTGAATGGGGAATTGCCCTATGGCAAGTTTTTCCCGCTTAGCTGTTGTATCTCATGGTATGGTCGATCATCATGGCCGGCAAGCCGGGCTGGCAATCCGTTAAAATAGCGCCATTCCCCACTTTAGCCTGAATGTCATGACCCAAGACGAATTGAAGCAAGCCGTAGCCCGCGCCGCCATTGATTATGTGGTCGACGGTGAAATCATCGGTGTCGGCACCGGTTCTACCGCCAATTTTTTCATCGATGAACTGGCCAAGATCAAGCACCGCATCAAAGGCACGGTCGCGTCGTCCGAAGCGACGGCCGCGCGCCTGGCAGGCCATGGCATTGCCGTCTTTGACCTCAACGACGTCGAGTCGATCGCCGTCTACATCGACGGCGCCGATGAAATCACGGCCAGCGGCGCCATGATCAAGGGCGGCGGCGCGGCATTGACGCGTGAAAAGATTGTTGCTTCCGTAGCGAAACAATTCGTCTGTATCGCCGACGGCTCCAAGCTGGTGGGCACTTTGGGCGCCTTCCCGCTGCCGGTGGAAGTGGTGCCGATGGCCCGCGCCGCCGTCTCGCGCCAGCTGGCCGCGCTGGGCGGCACACCCCGCTTGCGCCTGAAAGCGGGCAGCACCGAAGCCTTCATTACCGACAACGGTGGCGAAATCATCGACGTGCTGGGCTTGCAGATCGCCGATCCGGTGGCGCTGGAACAGCAGATCAACCAGATCGTTGGCGTCATCGCCGTCGGCCTGTTTGCCGTGCGCGGCGCGAATGTTTGCCTGCTGGGCATGCCGGAAGGCGTGCGGACTTTGGCGTACTGATACGCAGCAGAAATCCGGGGTCAGACACTGCGTGATCGGAATGCGCCTCACTGGGGCGCATTCCCCCGCCGGGTCTGACCCCAGCCTTCCGTTTGCACCGCCCGGTACACGGCCACGGTGCGCAGCAAGCCCCCGAGGAAGATGCCGCTGAAGCCACCGTAGGCGAGGCAGACGGGCACGCTGAAGCCGGTCGCATGGGCATAAGCGGGCGCGATGGCCAGGGTCACGGCGACCGCATATTTCATGCAAAAAATACTCATCATCAGGATCAACGGCAGCCAGCTGCCGGGACGCTGCACGCTGCCCCGTTGGGGAATGGCCACGATCTTGCGCGGATCGACCAGCGTCCAGGCCAGCGCCGCACCGGCCAGGGCGCCGGCGCCCCAGGCGAATGGCGCGCTGCCAGCCAGGCCGAAGCTGCCGTATACGCCGCTCAGGGACAGGGCCAGCATGGCCAGGGGAATGATGCACAGCTTGCGCAAGCTCACTTCGCGTGCGCGGCTGGCCAGCACGCCCCGGTACACGAGAAAGCCCAGTATGGCCCAGACGTAGAGGGGGGTGTGGCTGAAGATGTGCTGCAACATGGTGTCCGCCTTGGTGTGAGGTTGTCGATGGACGTACTGTGCCAGCCGGCGGCGTGGGCGGCGAGCGGTGTGCGACGAAACGGGGAGGAGGTGCCGTGAAACGGCGAGGCAGGGCGTGAAACGCAGGTGAAACTGCCCGTGACGTGGTCACGGGCAAGCGATAAAACTTATTCCGTCGGTGGCACGTAGCCCATGGCGGCATCGGCACCATCGCCGAAGAAATGCTTTTCCATCTGCGTGGCCAGGTATTTGCGGGCGCGCGCATCGGCCAGGTTCAAACGGTTTTCATTGACCAGCATGGTCTGGTGCTTGAGCCAGGCGGCCCATGCTTCTTTCGACACCGATTCGTAAATTTTCTTGCCCAGTTCGCCCGGGTACGGTGGGAAATCCAGTCCTTCGGCTTCCTTGTTGAGTTTGATGCAGTGGATCGTGCGGGCCATCTGTGCTCCTGAATCAGTGTAGAGATAAAGCGTGATTATAAGGTACTTTGCGCCTGCCCTTGCGGGGCCGTCGCGGCCCAGCCACGCGCCGTTTGCCGCACCCTTGCGCTGGATCAAATTTGATCTGTGCCGCCCTAGCTAGTAAGATGCCTTATCACGCCAGCCGCTGGCTGCGCCTCGTCCAAGCAAGTAGTAGCAATTAACCAATATGGAATCCCTATGACCTCAGTGAAAGTCCATGGCATCGACGTCAGCAATGCAGGCAGCTTCGTCCTGTTTGGCGGCATCAACGTGCTCGAATCGCGCGATCTCGCCATGCGCGCCTGCGAAGAATATGTGCGCGTGACGCAAAAACTGGGCATTCCCTATGTGTTCAAGGCCAGTTTCGACAAGGCCAACCGTTCATCGATCCACTCCTACCGTGGCCCTGGCCTGGAAGAGGGCATGCGCATCTTCCAGGATGTGAAGGCGGCGTTCGGCGTGCCCGTGATCACCGACGTGCATGAGCCATGGCAGGCGCAGCAGGTGGCCGAAGTGGTCGACGTGCTGCAATTGCCCGCCTTCCTGGCGCGCCAGACGGACCTCGTCGTGGCCTTGGCGAAAACGGGTAAAGTCATCAACATCAAGAAGCCGCAATTTTTGAGCCCTGGCCAGATGGCCAATATCGTCGAAAAATTCAAGGAAGCGGGCAACGATCAATTGATCCTGTGCGACCGTGGCACCTGTCTCGGCTACGACAACCTGGTGGTCGACATGCTGGGTTTTGGCGTCATGAAGAAGACCTGTGACGACTTGCCGATCATCTTCGACGTCACGCACGCGCTGCAGCAGCGCGACCCCGGTGGCGCCGCTTCGGGCGGCCGCCGCCAGCAGGTGGCGGACCTGGCCCGCGCCGGCCTGGCCGTCGGCATCGCCGGCCTGTTCCTGGAAGCCCATCCTGACCCGGACAACGCCCGCTGCGACGGCCCCAGCGCTTTGCCGCTGGACCAGCTGGAACCATTCCTGGCGCAATTGAAGGCGCTCGATGACCTGGTCAAATCGTTTGCGCCGTTGAATATCAAGTAATGATGTGTAAGTAAAGAAAAAGCCCGGCATGCCGGGCTTTTTCAGTTTTACAGTGTCTTGATGAGCACTTGGGATTTGCGCTGCCAGTTATACATATGCTGGCGGTCCTTCGGCAAATCGTCGACGGTGGCCGGCACGAAACCGCGCTTCTTGAACCAGTGCGAGGTGCGAGTGGTCAGCACGAAGAGTTTGTTCAGGCCGGCGGCGCGCGCGCGGTTTTCCATGTGTTTCAGGATGCGCTCGCCATCGCCCTGGGCTTGCACTTCCGGGTTGACCGTCAGGCATGCCATTTCCGCCATCTTTTGTGCGGGGAACGGGTACAGGGCGGCGCAGCCGAAGATCACGCCATCATGCTCGATGACGGAGAAATAATCGATTTCGCGTTCGATCAGCTCGCGGCCCCGCTTCACCAAAGTGCCGTCCGCTTCCAGTGGCTCGATCAGTTTGATGATGCCGCCCACGTCTTCGATGGTGGCCTGGCGCAGGCTTTCCAGGTTTTCATGGCTGATCATGGTGCCCACGCCATCGTGGGTAAACAATTCCAGCAGGGCCGAGCCATCCATCGAGAACGGCACGATGTGCGAGCGCTCGACGCCGTTGTGGCAGGCCTTGACGCAATGTTTCAGGTAGAACGCCGTGGCGTCCGGCAAGAAACCCGCCATCAGCACGGCTTCGGCCTGGTGCGACGACAGTTCGCGGATTTCCACGCCCGTGGCGTCTTCCATCATCGGCGTTTCGGTAATAAAGATCAGTTTGTCCGCGTGCAGGGCGATGGCGGCGCTGCAGGCCACGTCTTCCATGGTCAGATTAAACGCTTCGCCGGTCGGCGAGAAGCCCAGCGGCGACAGCAGCACCAGGCCGTCCGAACCGAGGATGGAATGGATGGTTTCGGCGTCGACCTTGCGCGTGATGCCCGTCAGTTCCAGGTCCACGCCATCGATCACGCCCAGCGGGCGCGCCGTGATGAAGTTGCCGGAAATGATACGGATGGCCGCATGCGACATGGGCGTATTCGGCAAGCCCTGACTGAACGCGGCCTCGATATCGAGGCGCAGCTCGCCGGCCGCTTCCTTCGCGCATTCCAGCGCGGCGATGTCCGTGATGCGCACGCCGTTGTGAAAGCGGCCTTCGACGTTGCGCAAGGCCAGTTGTTCCGCCACCTGCGGCCGCGAGCCGTAGACGACGGTGACATTGATGTCCAGCGCATGCAGCAGGGACAAATCATGGGCCAGCACCTGCAGCGCCCCGGCGCTGACGAGTTCACCGGGGAAGGCGACCACGAAGGTCTTGCCGCGAAAGGCGTGGATGTAGGGCGCGACGGAGCGCAGCCATTGGACGAATTGGGTAGGGTTTTCCATTAAGCGCATTATAATTCGCTGCGCGATGTGCGCGCTTAAAATACCTGTAAAAAAACAATGTCTTCAGCCAGCAATAAGTCTTCCCCTCCTTCCACCGTTGCAAATGTGCCCGCCAGCGCGGATATTGCCACGCCTGCCGCCACGCCCGCGCAGGGCCGCCAGCGCCCGCCCGTGAGCCAGCAAAGGCCGCAGCCGCCGGGCGCGGAGCAGCCGAAAGTACAACAGCGGCAGCAGCAGCAGCAGCAGCGCGCACCACGCCCGCCGCGCGAGGGGCAGGAAAGCCGCGAAAGCCGTGATGCCGCCCGCGCCGCGCGCGAGGCGGAAAAGGCTTTCCGCAATCCGCTGCCACCGATTACGTATCCGGAAGACTTGCCCGTCTCGGGCCGGCGCGCCGAAATCGCCAAGGCCCTGATGGACAACCAGGTGATCATCGTCTCGGGCGAGACGGGTTCCGGCAAGACGACGCAGTTGCCGAAGATTTGCCTGGAACTGGGACGTGGCCAGAAGGGCATGATCGGCCATACGCAGCCGCGGCGTATCGCCGCTTCCTCGACGGCCAAGCGCATCGCGCAGGAACTCGGCACGCCGCTGGGCGAAACCGTGGGTTTCAAGGTGCGCTTTACCGATACCCTGAGCCGTGGTGCCTCCGTCAAGCTGATGACGGACGGTATCCTGTTGGCCGAGACGCAGACCGACCCGTTGTTGAAAAATTACGACACCATCATCATCGATGAAGCGCATGAACGCAGCCTGAACATCGATTTCCTGCTCGGCTACCTGAAACAGCTGCTGCCGCGCCGGCCCGATTTGAAAATCATCATTACCTCGGCCACCATCGATGCGGAACGCTTTTCGCGCCATTTCGGCACGCCGGGAAAACCCGCGCCCGTGATCGAAGTGTCGGGCCGTCTGTACCAGGTGGAAGTGCGCTACCGTCCCGTGGAGCGCGAGCAGGTGGCCATGCCGGGTGCCGCGAACGCCGACAAGCCCGGTCAGCGCACGGCCGCCGCGCGCGAAAAGCGCGACCTGATGGATGCCGTCGTCGATGGCGTGGAAGAGCTGTGCCGCATCGGCTCGGGCGACGTGCTGGTGTTCTTGCCCGGCGAGCGCGAAATCCGCGACTGCGCCGAAGCGCTGCGCAAGCACCATCCGCCACACGTGGAGATTTTGCCCCTGTTCGCGCGCCTGTCGGCCGAGGAGCAGGAAAGGGTCTTCAAGACCAGCAATGCGCGCCGCATCGTGCTGGCCACCAACGTGGCGGAAACCTCGCTGACCGTGCCCGGCATCCGCTACGTGGTCGACGCGGGCCTGGCGCGGGTGAAACGCTATAGCTACCGCAATAAGGTGGAGCAGCTGCAGGTCGAACCGATCGCCCAGTCGGCCGCCAACCAGCGCGCCGGCCGCTGCGGCCGCGTGGCCGATGGCGTCTGCATCCGTTTGTACGAAGAGCAGGATTATCTGCTGCGGCCCAAATTCACGGAGCCGGAAATCCTGCGCTCTTCTCTGGCCGCCGTCATCCTGCGCATGAAATCCCTGCACCTGACGGACGTGGAAACCTTCCCCTTCATCGAGCCGCCGCTGGCGCGCGCGGTGGCCGACGGCTACCAGCTGCTGCAGGAACTGGGCGCCGTCGACGAGGTCAACCAGCTCACGCCGCTGGGCAACAAGCTGGCCAAGCTGCCGCTGGACCCGCGCGTGGGCCGCATGATCCTGGCCGCGCTCGATAACGCGTGTCTGACGGAAGTGCTGATCGTCGCCTCGGCCCTGTCCGTGCAAGATCCGCGCGACCGCCCGATGGAGCACCAGCAGGCGGCCGACGAGGCGCACAAGAAGTTTGCCGATGAGAAGTCGGAATTCTTGAGCTACCTGAAAATCTGGCGCTGGTTCGAGTCCGCCATCGAGCACAAGAAAACCAACCGCCAGCTGCAGGACAATTGCCGCACGAATTTCCTGTCGCAGATGCGCTTGCGCGAATGGCGCGACGTGCACTCGCAGCTGCTGACCATCGTCAAGGAGCAGGGCTGGCGATTGAATGAGGCACCGGCCACCTACGACAATCTGCACATGGCCTTGTTGACCGGCTTGCTGGGTAATATCGGTTTCAAGGGCGAAGACGAGCCGGGCGCGGGCTACCTGGGCGCGCGCGGCATCAAGTTCCATATCTGGCCCGGTTCCTCGCTGCTGAAAAAGCCGGGCAAGTGGATCATGGCGGCCGAACTGGTCGACACCACGCGATTGTATGCGCGCTGCGTGGCGCAGATCCAGCCCGAGTGGCTGGAAAAAGTCGGCGAGCACCTGCTGAAGAAATCGTGGGGCGAGCCGCGCTGGGAAAAACGTTCGGCGCAAGTGACGGCTTCGGAACGCGCGACCTTGTATGGCCTGGTGGTGTACAGCCAGCGCCGCATCAATTACGGTAATTTCAACTTGCCGGAAGCGCGAGAAATTTTTATTCGCGACGCCCTCGTCGGCGGCGACTTCGATACGCGCGCGCCGTTTTTTGCGCACAACCACAAGCTGATCAAGGACATTGAAAACCTTGAACATAAATCGCGCCGCCTGGACGTGCTGGTCGACGATGAATTGATCGCCGCCTTCTACGACCAGCTGCTGCCGGCGGACGTGTGCAATGGCGCCGGTTTCGAAAAATGGCACAAGGAAGCCACGCGCGAGAACCCGAAGCTGCTGTATTTGAACCGCGAAGAGCTGATGCGCCACGAGGCGGCCGGCGTGACGACGGATTTGTTCCCGAAAACCATGTCCGTGACGGGCCTGGAAATGGGCCTAACGTACCACTTCGAGCCGGGCAGCGTGCGCGATGGCGTGACGTTGAGCGTGCCGCTGTATGCGCTGAACCAGTTGCCGCGCGAGCGCTGCGAATGGCTGGTGCCGGGCATGCTGAAGGAAAAGGTGCATCTGCTATTGAAATCCTTGCCGCAAAAGCTGCGCCGCCACTGCGTGCCGCTGCCTGATTATGCGGCGAAATTCTGCGAGCGCGTGCATGAAGCGGGCCTGTTTGGCCGCGGTGACCTGATCGACGCCATCATCCTCGATATCCGCACGCAAATTACCATCAATGTGCTGACGACGGACTTCAAGCCGGAAACCCTGCCTGCCCATCACTTCATGAATTTCAAGGTGATCGACGAGCATGGCCGCCAGCTGGACATGGGCCGCAACCTGGCCACTCTGCAGGCGGAATTCGGCGGCCAGGCGCGCCAGAGTTTCCAGAAACTGGCCGAAGTGTCGGGCGTGTCGGGCACGGGCACGCCCGGTGCCAAGGTGGCGGGCGCGCAAGTGGCGTCGCGGCTGCAGGCACAGAGCGCTACAGTGGCAGCAGGCAAGGGCGCGTCCGCCGCTGCCGCGCCGGCGCCAAGCAATGCCACCGTCTCGCAGCACATGGGCTTGACGGCCTGGACCTTTGGCGAATTGCCGGAGTTGCTCGAAATCGTGCAGGGCAAGCTGACCCTGATCGGCTTCCCCGCGCTGGTCGACAAGGGCACGCATTGCGACCTGGAAGTGTTTGACGACCCGACCGTGGCTGCGCGCACGCACAAGATCGGTTTGCGCCGCTTGTTCGCGCTGCAAATGAAGGAGCAGATCAAATACGTCGAGAAAAGCATCCCTGGCCTGCAACAGATGGGCATGCAATTCATGGCACTGGGGTCGCAGGAAGAGTTGCGCGAGCAAATCATCAACAAGGCGCTCGACATCGCTTGCCTGCAAGATCCACTGCCGCTGGACGCCGCCTCGTTCGCCAAGCGCCAGGCGGAAGGCAAGTCGCGCCTGGTTCTGCTGGTCAATGAAATCGCCCGCCTGCTGTCGCAAGTGCTGACGGAATTTCACGGCTTGCCCAAGCGCCTGCAGAATATCCCGGCAGCGGCGGCGGCCGATATCCAGTCGCAGCTGCAGGGACTCGTGCATAAACGCTTCCTGACGGAAAACGAGTACACGCAGCTGGCGCACTTCCCCCGCTATTTGAAGGCGATCAATGTGCGCCTGGAAAAACTGCGCGCCGACCCCGCGCGCGACACCAAGTTGATGGCCGAATGGCAATCGGCGGCCACACCCTACCTGCGCCAAGCCAAGGACCGCCAGGCCGGCAAGAACACGGACCCGAAACTGGTCGAGTTCCGCTGGATGCTGGAAGAGCTGCGCGTGTCCCTGTTTGCGCAGGAATTGCGCACGCCGATGCCTGTTTCTGCCAAGCGTTTGCAGAAAGTATGGGAATCGATGCAGCGGTAGGTCGGATGAGCGGGGCGAAGCCACGCGTAATCCGACGCCATCGTTGGCGCGACGGCGGTGCGGTGTTAGTGGTGTCAGCCGGGTTAACGGTTTGGCGGTTTTGCGGTGTTAATCATGCCGCTGGTGGTGTCGGATTACGCGGCTGCGCCGCTAATCCGACCTACCCGACTTACCCGACTGTTTGCGCAGGAGTTGAGGACGCCGATGCCTGTTTCTGCCAAGCGCTTGCGAAAAGTATGGGAGTCGATGCAGCGGTAGGTCGGATTAGCGGGGCGAAGCCACGCGTAATCCGACGCCATCGTTGGCGCGACGGTGGTGCGGTGTCGCTGGTGGTGTCAGCCGGGTTAACGGTTTGGCGGTTTGGCGGTGTTAACCGTGCCGCTGGTGGTGTCGGATTACGCGGCTGCGCCGCTAATCCGACCTACCCGACCTACCCGACCTAGGTTCTACCTCTCATCATCGCTGAGCGAGGAACGCGAGCCCAGGTCGCCCTGGCTGCTGCCCGTGCCGGCGCGGCTGCCGCTCATGGAGGTGCCGGACATGCTGCCGTCGCTGCCCGATTGCAGGCTGGCACCGCCGCGCAGGTCGCTGCTGGACTGCATGCGGCCCGCCGCCATGACACCGCTGCCGTAGCGCGTGCCGCTGCCATAGAACGCTTCCATCTGCTGGTTCCACGCATCGCTGCCCATGTCGGGCCAGTTGTTCTTGTCGAAACCGGGTGCGTCTTTCAGCTGGTTTTTTTCCACGTTGAGCAAGAAGCGCTTGTTGACGGGATCCAGGGTCAGGCGTTCCCAAGGGACGGCAAACAGCTTGTCGCCCATGCCCAGGATGCCGCCGAAGGACAGCACGGCATAGGCGATCTGGCCCGTGCGCATGTCGAGCATGATTTCCTTGATGTCGCCCAGTTCCTCGTCGCTGTGATTGTAGACATCGTCGCCGAGCAGGGTGTCGGCCCCCATCAGGGCCGGCCCCGGGCCGTCGTTGTTGCGGTACATGCCCAGGATGTCGCGGTCCAGATAGCTCATGGTATTTCTCCTATGAAGTGCTGATCGAACATCCAGATTAAGCATACGCACCAAGCTACGTTTGATCTGCCTCAATGGTGCCTGCGGTACTTTTGTCGGTGTGCAAACGCACGGTGTTGTCAGTCAATTGCGGTACTCTATGCGTTCTACGGAGGAGGCCGCACATGCAGACGATGCAACGATGCAGAGGGATGAATTGGCGCTACGCTCCACCAAGCCACGCGCGCCGCTCGCCATGGTGAAGCCCGCCACCAAGTGGCTGCGCGGGCTATTGCGCGCCGGCAAGGCGCAACAGCGCACGGCGACCAAACTGGCCAAGGTGCTGTTCGGGCCCGTGCCGGCCAAGCCCAAGGCCAAACCCAAACCCCGCAGCAAGACCGTGGCCAAGCCCAGGCCGACGCCGCGCGCCAGGCCCGCCAGCGACGCCGTGCCTGCACTGGCGCCGTTTGCCACGCCCCTGTCGCCCCCGCGCGTGCGCAAGCGAACGGCGCCCCCGCCGGGCAAGTGGCTGGCGGCCCACTATGCGCCGTTGCCGGAGCTGGGGCAGTTGCCGGGCCGGCGCCTGCCGTATTTCCTGTACCTGCCCGAGAAGGCGCCCAGCGTCGCCATGCGCAGCCGGGGCCGGCCGTTGCTGGTGATGCTGCATGGCTGCGAGCAGAGCGCCACACAGTTTGCCGAAGGCACGCGCATGAACCGCCTGGCCGAACGCAAGGGCTATGCCGTGCTGTATCCGCAGCAATCGCTGCGTTCGCATGCGCGCCGCTGCTGGAAGTGGTATGACAAGCTGACGCAGGAGGGGGGCGGCGACGTGCGCCTGATCGTCGGCGCCATCGAGCAGGTGGCGGCCCGCTATGCGATCGATCGCGCGCGCATCTATATCTGCGGCATTTCCGCCGGCGCCGGCATGGCGCATATCGTGGCCCTGAACCATCCCCATCTGTTTGCCGCACTGGGCCTGCATTCGGGGCCCGTGTTTGGCGCCGGGCATAACCTGATCGGCGCGCTGGGCGTGATGCAGCATGGCGCTGCCGCCCGTGCCGACGCGGCCATCGATGAAGTGCTGGCGCGCCAGCCCGCGTTTCCCCGCCTGCCCACCATCTTGCTGCAAGGACAGGCCGACAAGGTGGTGCGGCCCATTAACCAGACGCAGCTGGTGCGCCAGAGCGTGCGCGTGAACCGCCTGCCAGCCGATACCTTGGTGACGGCGCAGCGCCTGCCGGGCGGCGCGGCGGGCGGGCGCAATCCGGCCCATGCGTATGCACTGCACGATTATCAGGTGGGCCAGGAGGTGCTGCTGCGCGTGGCGCAGGTCGAGCACCTTGAACACGCGTGGAGCGGCGGCGACGCCAGCCTGCCGTTCAACGACAAGGCCAAGCCCGACGCCAGCAAGATGCTGCTCGATTTCTTCGCCAGCCACCGCCGACGCTAAGAGCCTGCCGCGCGCCGCAACGGCGCGGCAGGCACTGGTACGCATCGCGTCTCCCTTCCCCCATCGCCGGCCTTGCCCTCCTCAGCCCCGGCAGCGCATGCCGGGCTGCCCTCGATTTTTTAAGTGGTATTGCTGCGGTATTTAAAAATAACAAAAATAGGCGATAAAAACCCTAACTGGTATACAATTGGTACACGTTTTCAGTGTAATCCGTGTTCGCCGTCCCATGCCCCGACGGCAGATACGCACTGACGGCAGCCACCCACGTTACGGAATGCGCCATGTCCATCCAGTCCAGGCAATTGCTGTGGTTTTTTGCGTTTTTCCTCGTTTTTGAGTTGAATATCTATCTGTCGAACGACATGATCATGCCGGCCATGCTGGGCATCGTCGACGAGTTCCAGGCGGAGGCAAAATTCGTCCCCCTGTCCCTCAGCCTGTATCTGCTGGGCGGCAGTTCTCTGCAGATTTTCCTGGGGCCCCTGGCCGACACCATCGGCAAGCGCAAGCTGGTGCTGACTGGTAATACCTTGTTCTTGCTGGCCACCTTGGCGGTGCCGTTTGCTACTTCCATCGAGCAATTTCTCGCCCTGCGTTTCATCCAGGGCATGGGCTGCTGCTTCATCTTCATCGGCTATGCCATGATCCATGAACTGTTCGACGACATGGCGGCCGTCAAGCTCAGCAGCATTCTGTCGAGCACCACCATCCTCGCGCCCCTGGCCGGCCCCATCCTCGGCAGCGCCATCATCAGCCGGCTGGACTGGCGCTACGTGTTTTTCCTCTCCGGCCTGCTGGCGCTGCTGTCCCTGCTGGGCCTGTTCACGAGCATGCCGCGCACGGCGGCGACACAGCCGCGCCTGGATGGCCGCGCCATCGTGCGCAGCTATGTCGCCATTTTCAGCAACAAACGCTTCATGTTCGGCATGTTCACGGCCGGGCTGGCCACCGTGCCCCTGACGGCCTGGATCGGTTTTTCGCCCCTCTTCGTGCTGCAGGAAATGGGCGCATCCTATGCCACGTATATCGCGCTGCAATGCGTGATTCTGTCCGGCTTTGTCCTCAGCAGCATCGCCATCCAGCGCCTGCGCCAGGATTTCCCCCTCGTCCATCTGCTGCGCCTGGGCGGACTGATCGCGGCCGCCGGCATGCTGGGCGCGGGGCTGGGTCGCCACCACGTCGATGTGTTTGCGGCCTGCATGTTTGTCTATTCCATCGGCTTCGGCCTGTTCAACGGCGCCTTGCTCCGCAGCGCAATCACGGCCAGCAAGGAATCGATGACATTGACGACGGCCGCCATGAGCTTGCTGTATTGCATTTATCTGTCCGCCTGGCTGCAGCTGTACAACGTGCTGTGCCAGCGCTTCGGCTATGCGCTGGAAACGTATGCGCTACTGAATATCCCCGTCATCGTGCTCATCGCCATCTGCCTGCTGCTGTTTACGCGGGGCATGGCGGGGCGCCGGCAAAGCGAGGTGCGGCTGGCCCGACACTGATGGCGCCACGCTGCGCATGTTCCCGCCCTTGTTTTACCTGCTGCGACGTTGATTGACACTCTCCTGCGAAAGATGGTGCGCCCATGAAAATAGATGACCTGGCTTCAAAACACGATCAAGCAAAGATTTTCAGCCTGGAATACGAGTTCCGCATCCACCGGCTGAAACTCGATTACATCACCCTGGCCGATGTCCGGCCGGCCGGCATTGATTTGGCGCAACTGGCCGCAGAGCACCAGGCGGGCATCGCCGCCCTGCGCAGCTTTGTCGCCGGCAATTTTACGTATTTCAATGCGGCAAGCTGTTCATCGCTGAGCTGCATCCCCACGCGCGCGCTGGGCGACGACGAGCGCTACCTGCACCGCATCTGGATGGGCGGGCCGCTGCCGGCCATCGCCTGTGAAGCGATTGGGCAGTGGGGCGCGGCGCTGGAAGAAGTGCGGTACAGCGGCGGCGCGCCGTATGTCTCCATCCTGTGGGTGTGGGATGCGCAGCAATTGCGCGATGACGCACGTTTCAGCCCCACGGGCGGCGCCGGGCGCTACACGATAGGCCGCTATGCCATCGGCGGCACGACGCTACACATCAACTCGCTGCGCGCGCTGGCGCTGGACTTTGCACCGGCCCGCTTCGATATCCTCGATACCCTGCATGCGCAGCGCTACTTCGCCACCTTGTCCGATTATTTCCGCATCCTCATCATGTGCGAATACGGCGGCATGTACATGGATGTCGATACGATCCCGCATAATCCGGCGACGATTTTCCTGATGAAGCCGGAAGTGCCCGATTATTTTCAGCGCAACGCTGATGACAGCGAAGAGCGCCGGCATGTCAGCTGGATGAATCTGTTTCTCGATGAAACGGGCATGTTGATTGCCAAGAAGAACGACGCCGCGCTGCGTGTGATCCAGGGCAATGTGAACCTCGCGTATGCGGGTATCGATGGGGAAATTCCCCGTTCCTGCCCGCAATTCGAAGCGCAGCTGTTCGGCCAGTTCTATGCCGAATGGAAGAAAAACCTGGGCGTGACCCTGCTCAGCCATGCCGAGTTCTACCAGCGCTATTGCGTGCTGCATGACGGCGTGCGCGAAGCGGTGGCGGGCGGCATCCGCGGCATGCGTTTGCTGGACGATATCATTACCGAGATGCACATCCCCTTGAGCGACGAGGAACGGCGCGCGTATGCGCGCTGCGTGGCGCGGCTCGATGAACTCGACTGGCAACTCGACGATCCTTTGCGCCTGCCCGACATCGTCGATGTGTTCGACATCGAGGAAGTGCCGCGCATGGCGTATGCGGCCCAGCTGCGGGCGGACATCGATCACTTCCACTATTACTCGGTGCTGTCGAACGACCCGCAGCTGGACCGCGTGAATGCCGTCTTTTGCCGCTACCTGCTGGCCCACCGTTCACAGCATATTGCTGCCGGCGCTTTCTGGCGCCCCACCGTGGGCCGCCACGGCAGCCGCATGCCGGCCATCGGCGATGCCGCCCCGCCAGGTGATGAGGCGCAGGCGGGCTTGCTGTCGCATGCGCCGCTCAAGCTGGTGGCGGGTGAACTGCTGGGCGACGAGGTGAAGAACCGCATGGCCAAATTGCTGTTTGCCACCAGCTACCTCGAATACTGTTCTTTTGGAAATAAACTCAATCTGCAGTTCGTCGAGCTGCAGCGGCGGCAAAACATCGACCCGTATCTGGCGCACATCCACGGCTTGCATGACGAGGATGGGCGCTTCATCGGCTTTTTCACGGCCGCGACGATGGACGAGTTCCAGGCCTGCGGCGCCGTTTCGTATTACCGCGACGACATGAAGGCGCTCGACGATGCGTATGACGCCTTCGTGCTCGCGCATGCGCGTGCCGACGACTGTTTCGTCAGCAGTCTGGCCATCGACGAGAAATACCGGGGCCAGGGCTTATTCAGGCAAATGTTCCATGAAATCCGCGACCTGGCTAGCCGCAAGGGCTGCGCGCGCATCAGCTTGACGGTATGGGAAAAGAGCGAAGCGCTGCAGGTGTATCTGCACAAGGGGTTTCGCAGCGTGGGCACGTTCGACTATGCCTACAGCCTGTTTTATGACCGGCTGCACTTCCTCGTGTACGAAGGCGATTAAAGCGGCGGCCAGGGTGGCCGCCGCACTGCGGTGATTACAAAGCCAGGAAGGCCAGGGCCGCCACGGCCGTCGGCAGCAGGGCGCCGGCCAGCAGGCCGACGGCGCCGATCGATTCATCCTTGAAGCCGCGGCGCAGCAGGGATACGCCGGCCGGATTCGGTGCATTGGCGATGACGGTCAGGCCGCCACCGGCCACGGCGCCAGCCACCAGCATGTATTTTGCTTCGTCCGTCATGCCGACGATCAGCGAACCGAGGTAAGTCAGGGCCGCATTGTCGGTGATCGCCGTCAAGCCCAGGGCGCCGAAGAACAGGGCCAGCGGTTCCAGGCTGGAGACGATGGGTTGCAGCCACCATTGCTGCATGCCGCCCAGCACCACCAGGCCGCCCAGGAAGAAGCCGACCAGCAAGCCTTCCTTGAGGATCAGCGGGCTTTGATAACGCTCATACGCCTGCACGAAGCCGAGGAAGAACAGGAACAGGCCGAAGAACAGCACGGGATGGTGCGCCAGGGCCACCACGCCGGCCAGCACGATCATGTGCACGAGGCTGACGGCCAGCGGCACTTTCGGCGCTTCCACTTCACCGGCTTTCGGCTTGATATCGGAGGTGTTGCTGTGCAGATATTTACGCAGCAATATGCTCACGCCCGTGGCGTTGACCAGTACGGCGATGGCGGCTTTCCAGCCGAAATGGCTGGCCATGTAGGCGCTGTCCCAGTTCCACGTGGTGGCCACCATCAGCACGGGCGGCGCCGCGTACGAAGTGAGGGTGCCGCCGATGGAAACGTTGACGAACAGCACGCCCAGCGCGCCATATTTCAGCCATTCGGGGATGCCCGGACGGAAGATTTGTGGCGCCAGCATCAGCGCGGCCAGGGTCATGGCGGCCGGTTCCGTGATCATCGAGCCCGTCAGGGGCACGAGCGCCAGTCCCAGCCAGACGAGGGCCAGTTCCGTGCGCAGCGGCATCACGCGCGCCACGCCCTTGAGCAGGCGCTGCACGGCGTCGAGCACGGGGCGCGAGGCGGCTACCACCATGACGACAAAGACGAACAGCGGTTCCGTGTACTGGCGCGATTCGGCATACTCGATGGCCGCCTCGCCGCCCGAGACAAAGGCCATGATGATGATTAAAATGAAAGCCCAGAAGCCGAACACGACTTCCACTTCGCCCAGCAGGTGCAGCAGGCCCCCATGGCGGGGATGGCGCTGTGCCAGGGTTTCAAATGACTTGGCGGCGAAGGTGTGGATGAGCGCAAGGCCGAAGACGATGGCGCTGATGATTTGGATGGTGGTCAAATGCGTTTCCTTATGGACGGAGGGAGCCGACTGGTACTTTGCCAGGCGGTAAGGAGAGTGCTTATGGTACAGCAATCGATGCCAGAAACGGGGTTTTTCGGACATGGCGGAGCGGCCCCGGGCACGCTATCTGGCAGATAAGCCTTGCCAAAAGCCGGGTTGGATAGTACTGTATATACATACAGTATTCATCTTCATATTCAATTATGCAACATTCCGAATTGATGGCCTCGCCGGAAGCCTTGCACCCGTCTTTATGGCGCGCATCGCAGCTGGGGCAGGGCGCCACGCGCTGCCTGGACACGGGTTTTGCCGCCCTGTCCGCGCAGTTACCCGGCGGCGGCTGGCCCAGCGGCAGCCTCATCGATCTGCTGGTGCAGCAGGCGGGCAGCGGCGAATTGCGGCTGCTGGCGCCCGCGCTGGCGCAGCTGCCGGGCTTGCCCATCGTGCTGCTGCAGCCACCGCATCCGCCGCAGGCGCTGGCCCTGGCCGCGCAGGGGCTGGCGCCGTCGCAACTGCTGTGGCTCAAAAGCGCCGGCAGCAAGGATGCCTTGTGGGCGGCGGAAAACATCTTGCGCAGCGGCAGTTGCGGCGCCTTGCTGTTCTGGCAATCGCACGTGCGCGCCGACAGCCTGCGCCGGCTGCACTTGGCCGCGCAAGGCGGCAACACCCTGTTTTGCATGCTGCGCCCCTTGCACGGCGCGCAGGATGCGTCGCCGGCGCCGCTGCGCCTGTCCGTGCGCCCGGCCGACGGCGGCATCGAGATCGGCTTCATCAAGCGCCGGGGACCGCAGCGCGACGCGCCCCTGTTCCTGCCCCTGCAACCTCCTTCATTATTGCTACGTCATGCGACTCTGGATCGGCCTGTGCCTGCCCCGGCTCCCGCTCGAAGTATTTTGCCCGCGCTGGTCGGCTGACCAGCTGGGCGTGGTGCTGGAGCAGGAGCAAGTGATGGCCCTGTCGCCGCTGGCGCGTGCGGCCGGCATCCGGCCGGGCATGCGCCGCGCGGGTGCGCTGATGCTGGCGCCGCAGGCGCGCCTGCACGGGCGCTCGCCTGAGCTGGAAGCGCAAGCCCTGCAAGCGGTGGCGCTGGCGCTGCTGCAATACTCGCCGCTGGTGGCGCAGGGCGAAGAAGCGACCCTGCTGGTCGACGCGGGCGCCAGCCTGCGCCTGTTCGGCGGCGTGCGCGCCCTGTGCCGGCAGATTGCGGCCAGCTTGCGCGCGCTGGGCTACACGGCCCAGCTGTCGTGCGCCCCCACGGCGCGCGGCGCCTGGCTGCTGGCGCGCGCCGGTACGCGCCGGGGCCGGACCTTGAGCATGGCCAGTCTGGTGCGCCGCCTCGACCGCCTGCCGTGCTCCCTGCTGCCGCCCGCGCGCCCCTGGCTCGACTGGCTGGAGGGCATCGGCTGCCGCACCCTGGGGCAGTTGCGCCAGTTGCCCCGGCCCGGCTTGCAGCGCCGTTGCGGCGCCGCCGTGCTGGACATGCTCGACGACGCGCATGGTCACAGCACGGAATTGTTCGTCTGGATGGAAGCGCCGCCCACGTTTCGCGCCAGCCTGGAATTGTTCGACCGCGTCGAGCACGCGGACGCGTTGCTGTTCGGTGCGCGCCGCCTGCTGCAGCAAATGACGGGCTGGCTGTGTGCGCGGCAATTTGCCGTCGAGCGCATACAGCTGCTGCTGGCGCACGAGCGGGGCAGGGTGGCGCGCCCGCCCACCGTCATCGACCTGGCGCTGGGCGAGGCCGTCTGGCGCGACGAGCACCTGGTGCGTTTGCTCAAGGAGCGCCTGGCGCAGCTGGTGCTGGACTCTCCCGTGATCGGCCTGACCCTGGAAGCGCTGCAGGTGCAGCCGATGGCGCCGCCCAGCGAGAGCCTGTTTCCCGAGCCGGGCGGCACGCCGCAGGAGCGCCAGCGCCTGATGGAATTGCTGGTGGCGCGCCTGGGCGCCGAGAATGTCTTGCAGGCATCCCCGCGCGCCGATTACCGGCCCGAAGCGGCCAACCAGTGGCTGCCGCTGCCGGCCAAGCCCGTTTCAAGAAGCGCGCTACCCGACTTGCCACCCGGTTTGCCCGGCATGCCCCGTCCCGGCTGGCTGCTGGCCCAGCCCATCGCCCTGTTGATGCGCGAACACCGGCCCTTTTATGGCTCGCCTTTGAAAATGGTGTCTGTCGCCGAGCGCATCGAGGCGGGCTGGTGGGGTCAGTCGCAGGCGCGCGATTATTTTATTGCCGAAGGACGCGACCACGCCCACTACTGGGTCTACCGCGAACGCATCGCCGGCAGCGGAGAGGACGCCGCGCCGCGCTGGTTTTTGCATGGTTTGTTTGGCTGAATGTGCTGTCCTGCTGAAACTGCCATGCTTGGCTATACTTGCTTTCTTGCTTGCGCTGCGTCAACCACTTGAATAAGGATTTCCATGTCCCAACTTTCCGACTTCCCCATCACCCAAAAATGGCCTGCACTGCATCCCGAGCGCCTGCAGTTGTATTCGCTGCCCACGCCGAACGGCATCAAGGTCTCGATCCTGCTGGAAGAGCTGGGCCTGGCGTACGAGCCGCACCTGGTCAGTTTCGAGCAGAACGACCAGTTGTCGCCCGCCTTCTTGTCGCTCAATCCGAACAACAAGATTCCCGCCATCCTCGACCCGGACGGTCCCGACGGCAAGCCGCTGGCCCTGTTCGAGTCGGGCTCCATCCTGCTGTACCTGGCGGAAAAGACGGGCAAGTTCCTGCCGCAGGACGCGGGCCTGCGCTATGAAACGATACAGTGGCTGATGTTCCAGATGGGCGGTATCGGCCCCATGTTTGGCCAGGTGGGCTTCTTCCATAAATTCGCCGGCAAGGACTACGAAGACAAGCGTCCGCTGGAACGCTACCTCGGCGAGGCCAGGCGCCTGCTGGGCGTGCTCGAGCAGCGCCTGCAGGGCCGCGACTGGATCATGGGTAGCCAGTACACGATTGCCGACATCGCCATCTTCCCGTGGGTGCGCTGCCTGGTGGGTTTCTATGGCGCCGGCGAGCTCGTCGGCTTTGGCAATTTCCCGAACGTGCAGCGCGCGCTGGACGCTTTCCTGGCCCGGCCTGCCGTCATCAAGGGCGTCGACATCCCATCGCGTGGCTAAAACAGCTGTGGCCTGACGGCGCTACAATGCGCCATCGGCCGCGCTGCGCGGCAGCTTTGATCTGAGACAATGAAATCCACACGGCAAGATTTTCCCGGCGCGCACGGCCATGTGCTGGCGGCGCGCCTCGACGCGCCCGACGGCGCCATCCGCGCCTACGCGCTGTTCGCCCACTGTTTTACCTGCGGCAAGGACGTGCTGGCCGCGCGGCGCATCGCGCAAGGTTTGACGCAGCACGGCATCGCCGTGCTGCGCTTCGACTTCACGGGACTGGGCGCCAGCGAGGGTGAGTTTGCCGCCACCAATTTTTCGTCGAATGTGGACGACCTGCTGGCCGCCGCCGATTTCCTGCGGGCAAAACATGCTGCGCCGCAATTGCTGATCGGCCACAGCCTGGGCGGCGCCGCCGTGCTGGCCGCTGCCGCGCAAGTGCCGGAAGCGACCGCCGTGGTGACCTTGGCCGCTCCCAGCACGCCCGCGTATGTGACGCGCATGTTCAGCGCGCACCTGGAGCAGATTGCCGCCGAGGGCGAGGCGCTGGTGCAGCTGGAAGGGCGGCCATTTCGCATCCGCCAGCAATTCGTCGACGACGCGGGCAGCCACAGCCTGAAAGCTCACATCGCCGGCCTGCGCCGCGCCCTGCTGGTGATGCACGCGCCCAACGACACGACGGTGAGCCTGTCGAACGCGATGGATATCTTTACGGCCGCCAAGCACTCGAAAAGTTTTGTCTCGCTCGACGATGCCGACCATCTGTTGACGGGGCGCGATGATGCTGCCTATGTTGCCAACGTCATCGCCGCATGGAGCGTGCGCTATATCAACTAAGCTGAACTAAGCGGTCGCCCATGAAAAACGCCGCGGCAGCAGAAGCTGGCGCGGCGCAGATCGGGGGGGAGGAAACGGATCAGTCTTCGTCAAACTCGGCCGAAAGATCCTTCCAGCCTTTACTGATTGCAAAGGCGGAAAACTCTTCCGGTGCTTCCAGGACGATCAGTTTCTTGTCTTGCAAGCCCAGGTCGCCGTGGCCGAAGTCGGGGCCTACATAGCCGAGGCTGCGCAAGCGGGCCAGGATGTGGCCGACCAGGGTCTTGTCCTTGTAGGCGCCCGCTTCGAGCGGCGCGGCGAAATCGACGTAGACGTCGATGATGCCGTAGCCTTCGTCGAAGATGCGGATGGCCTTGATGTCATGGGCACGGCCGGAGCCGTCGATGGCCTTGAAGGGGCCGCTGAGCTGGATGTCGGTGTCATTGTTCATGCCGCCAGCATACACCAAAAGCCGGCCCCGCATAGGGGACGCCATGCAAAATCGCTTTGGGCTGGCCGTGTAAAAATTTCTTACAAATTTAGCGTCGTCTGGGGTGCTTTTTGCCAATTTCAAGGCCTTGAAGGCCGCTTGATCGTCCTTAGATTGGTAGCAAGCGGATGCTCACGGTGAGGTCCGCCCCTCTTATCGCTTCATTTGAAAAGGATATTTATCATGCGTACTTTTGACCTTGCTCCCCTGTACCGTTCCGCCATTGGCTTTGACCGCCTGGCACAGCTGCTCAACGAACAGCGCGCCGATGCACAGCCCAGCTATCCGCCCTACAACATCGAACTGGTATCGGAAGATAAATACCGCATCGTGATGGCATTGGCCGGCTTCTCGCGCGAAGAGATTGACATCATCACCGAACGCGACTCGCTGCATGTCACGGGCCGCAAGCAGAAAGATGGCGTCGAGCGCACGTTCTTGCACCGCGGCATCGCTGCCCGCGATTTCGAACAACGCTTCCAGCTGGCCAACCATGTGAAGGTCACGGGCGCCACGTTTGAAAACGGCATGCTGACCATCGATCTGGTGCGTGAAGTGCCGGAAGCGCTGAAACCGCGCAAGATCGAGATCGGCACCGGCAGCGACACTATCGCTACCGCCGCCAACGTGAATGCGCTGGAGCAGCGCCAGGCAGCCTGAGCTGAGCTGAGCTGAGCTGATCGCGGCGCCCCTCTGGCGCCCGGGCAGCCAGGAGGGTACCCTCCCATGCAGTAAAATACTGGCCGGTTGATCCGGCCAGTGTCACGTCCAGGCCCTGTATGCCCCTCCATAGCCCGCCATGCGGAACGCTGGATTAAGCGATACTTAAAGGCGCCAACGCCTGTTTCCAAATGGAAAAATGTTAAGCACCGCCTAAGACTCGTGGCCCACTATTGCATACATCAAAATCTCATTGAATGAGGAGCAATTCATGGAACAGCAAACGAATACCGCATCGCTGAAAATCAAACGCACCGTAGCCGCGCTGGCCGCGATCGGTGTGCTGGGCGCCGGTGGCGCCATGGTCATGCATCAGAACAATGCCGGTGCGAATGCCGCCGCCGGCACTCCCGCCGCCCCCGTGGCTGCCGCTGTCGCGCCTGCCGCCAGCGCGCCGCTGGTGGCCTTGCCCGACTTTAGCCAGATCGCCGCGCGCAACAGCCCGGCCGTCGTCAACATCAGCGTCACGGGCAGCACCAAGGTGGCTTACGACCCATCGGCCCAGGCCGGCAACGACGACTTCGGTAACGACCCCTTCTTCGAATTCTTCCGCCGATTCCAGGGGCCGCAAGGCGGGCAGCGCGGTGGCCGCGACGTGCCCACGCACGGCCTCGGTTCCGGCTTCATCGTCAGCCCGGATGGCATCATCATGACGAATGCCCATGTGGTGCGCGATGCGCGCGAAGTGACCGTCAAGTTGAACGACCGCCGCGAATTCCGCGCCAAGGTGCTGGGCACCGATCCGAAGACCGATATTGCCGTGCTGAAGATCGACGCCAACAACCTGCCCATCGTGCCGCTCGGCCATTCGAGTGACCTGAAAGTGGGCGAGTGGGTGCTGGCCATCGGATCGCCGTACGGCTTCGACAGCACGGTGACGGCCGGCGTGGTCAGCGCCAAGGGCCGTTCCCTGCCCGACGACAGCAATGTGCCGTTCATCCAGACGGACGTGGCGGTGAACCCCGGCAACTCGGGTGGCCCGCTATTCAATACGCGCGGCGAAGTGGTCGGCATCAATTCGCAGATCTACAGTCAGACGGGCGGCTTCCAGGGCCTGTCGTTCGCCATCCCGATCGACCTGGCCGGCCGCATCAAGGACCAGATCGTCGCCACGGGCAAGGCCAGCCATGCCAAGCTGGGCGTGACGGTGCAGGAAGTCAACCAGGGCTTTGCCGACTCGTTCAAGCTGGCCACGCCGGAAGGCGCGCTGGTGGCCAACGTGGAGCGTGGCAGCCCGGCCGACAAGGCGGGCCTGAAGTCGGGCGATGTGGTGCGCAAGGTGAATGGCCAGCGCATCATCGCTTCGGCCGACTTGCCGGCCCTGGTGGGTACGTCCTTGCCAGGCGACAAGATCAGCCTCGACGTCTGGCGTGACGGCAAGATCGTCAGCCTGACGGCGACGCTGGGCAATGCGGCCGACAAGGTGGCCGAAGTGGCGAAGAGCGACGGCGCGGCCGGCAAGGTACAACTGGGCCTGGCCCTGCGTCCGTTACAATCGGATGAAAAACGCGAGGCGGGCATCAGTGCCGGCCTGCTGGTGGAAGACGCCGGCGGTGCTGCCGCAAATGCCGGTGTGCTGCCGGGCGACGTGCTATTGTCGGTGAATGGCCGTCCCGTCAACACGGTCGAGCAGGTGCGCGACGTGGTGGAAAAATCCGCCAAGTCGGTGGCCTTGCTGATACAGCGCGGCCCCGACAAGATTTTTATTCCCGTGCGTTTGGGTTAATGAAGAAACAAACCCAAGGGCAAATACCGGGGTCGGACCCTGAGGGTCCGACCCCAGCTTTTCATCTTTTTGGGTGAAAGCAAGCATAACAAGATAGAGAGGCAAGCCATGCGCTTATTGCTGGTAGAAGACGACACGATGATCGGCGAGGTGGTGCTCGATTTGCTGCGCGCCGAGCACTATGCGGTGGACTGGGTCAAGGACGGCGACATGGCCGATACGGCCCTGCAGACGCAAACCTATGACCTGGTGCTGCTGGACCTGGGCTTGCCGCGCAAGGATGGCCTCGACGTGCTGCGCTCGATGCGTTTGCGCAAGCTCGATACCCCGGTGCTGGTGGCCACGGCGCGCGACGCCGTCGAGCAGCGCATCGCGGGCCTCGACGCGGGCGCCGACGATTACGTCTTGAAGCCGTATGATCTCGACGAACTGCTGGCGCGCATCCGTGCCCTGCTGCGGCGCGCCTCGGGCCGTCCGGAACCGATCTTCGAACACCAGGGCGTCTCCATCAATCCGCTGACGCGCGAAGTGATCGCCGAGGGCCATCCCGTCAACCTGTCGGCGCGCGAATGGGCCGTGCTGGAAGCCTTGATCGCGCGCCCCGGCATCGTGCTGTCGCGCGCGCAGCTGGAAGAAAAGCTGTACAGCTGGAAGGATGAAGTCAACAGCAATGCCGTGGAAGTGTATATCCACGGCTTGCGCAAGAAGCTGGGCAGCGACTTGATCCAGAATGTGCGCGGCCTCGGCTACATGGTGCCCAAGGCATGAGGATGAAGGTCACGGTGACGCACTCGCTGCGCGGCCGCCTGCTGTGGTTTTTGTTGGCGGCCATCATCATGGCTGCCCTGGCGCAGGCATCGATCGCCTACCGCAGCGCCCTGTACGACGCCGACCAGATCTTCGATTATCACATGCAGCAGATGGCCCTGTCGCTGCGCTCCGGCGCGCCGCTGGCCAACCATGCGCAAGCCTTGCCGGCCGACCCCGTCAACAACGACATGGTGGTGCAGGTGTGGACGCCCGACGGCGTGCAGGTGTTCCGCTCGATCACGCGCGCGGAACTGCCGCAGCGCGCCGTTCTGGGCTTTTCGAATGTGAAGGCGAACGGCACGACTTACCGCATCTTCTCCGTGCAAACCAGTTCCCAGACCGTGCAGATCGCGCAGGACATGGCCGTGCGCAAGCGCATGGCCGGCAGCCTGGCGCTGCGCACGGTCGGTCCCATCGCGCTGATGGCGCCTATCCTGATGCTGGTGGTGTGGTGGGTCGTCAGCGGTTCGCTGGCGCCCGTCTCGCGCGTGCGCAAGCAGGTGGCGGCGCGCCAGGCGGACGATTTATCTCCCGTCTCGGAAGCGGGCTTGCCCGACGAAGTGCGCCCCCTGGTGCATGAATTGAACCTGCTGTTCGGGCGCGTCAAAACGGCGTTCGACGCGCAGCAGCACTTTGTTGCCGACGCCGCGCATGAATTGCGCACGCCGCTGGCGGCCCTGAAGCTGCAGGTACTCAGCCTGGAGCGGGCCGAATCGGAAGAAAAACGCAGCCTGGCCATTTCCCGCGTGAGCGCCGGCATCGAGCGGGCCACGCGCCTGGTCGAGCAGTTGCTGGTGCTGGCCCGTCAGGAAGCGAGCGCCGCCAGCGGCGACCAGCTGCAGGCGGTGGACTTGAACGACGTCGTCAAGCGGGCGCTGGGCGACATGGCCGGCATCGCGCAGGCGCGCAAGATCGACCTGGGCCTGCATCACATGGACCCGGCCAAGGTGGCGGGGCAGGCCGATGCGCTCAACATCATGCTGCGCAATCTGGTTGACAACGCCATCAAGTACACGCCGCAGGGCGGCACGGTCGATATCGACCTGCGCGCCAGCCCCGTCGGCGTGACCTTGTCCGTGGAAGACAACGGCCCCGGCATCCCGCCCGAGGAGCGCGAACGTGTCTTCAGCCGCTTCTACCGCGTGCCCGGCACGGACGCCAACGGCAGCGGCCTGGGGCTGGCCATCATCAAGGCCATCGCCGAACGCCATGGCGCGCGCCTGGTGCTGGACAAATCCGAGCGCCTGGGCGGCCTGTGCGTGCGCGTGGAATTCCCGCAAGCGGAGAAAAGAGCGTTTTGATCATGATCTTTGGCATGTTGCATTGACGCGCGCGCCGTGGCCCTATATTGTCTGCGAAACAAGCAGAACCAGACCACGGAGCGCACATGCAGAGAATCGGATTTTCAGGAACCCTCGACCCCATCACCAATGGCCACATGTGGGTGATCGGCGAAGCGCGTTCGCTCGCCGACGAGGTGATCGTCTTCCTGTCGCAAAACCCCGCCAAGAAGCCGCAGTTCCCGGCCGAAGACCGCAAGCGCATCATCGAGCAGAGCGCGCGCGAGTGCGGCTGGGAGAATGTGCAAGTGGTCATCGTCAAGGGCGACTACACGGCGCGCGCGGCGAAAAAGCATGGCTGCGACTACCTGATCCGCGGCATCCGCACGACGGCCGATTTCGACTATGAAAACCTGATCCAGCAAACCAATGTGGACGTGCTGCAGGGCGCCAAGACGATTTTCGTCATGCCGCCGCGCGACCTCGGCTCCGTCAGCTCCAGCTTCGTCAAGGCGCTGGAAGGCCCGGTGGGCTGGAACTGGACCATGAAAAAATTCGTCCCCGGCCCGGCCTACCAGGCGTGGATACTCGACTGCCTGCGCAAGGAGTGGGAAGCGCTGTGGCATTACGCCACCGCTTCGCAAGCCGACATCGCGCTGGCGGATCACTGGTTCGCCTACCTGACGGGACCGCAGGCATATGGCGGCACGGACCGCCACTATCACAACCTCGATCACCTGGTGCACGGCCTGTCCGAAATCCGCGTGTGGGCCGACAATACCTATGCACCCAAACGCGACAGCGCGCTGGTCAAGAAGGCCTTCTGGTTCCACGACGCCGTCTACAGCCATGACGACGAGGCCCTGTATTCCAGCGAAGAGGCGAGCGCCCAGCTGTGGCTGGCCAGCGGCCTCGATGCGGGGGATAACCTCGATGTGGCGCAATTGATACGCGCCACCGACCATTTCCAGGGGCCCGGCATCAGCCACGCGCTGAAGGACGCCATGCTCAGCGCCGACCTGGCCATCCTGGGGCAGGATGAAGAGGTATATCACGCCTACACGCAAGCCATCGGCCTTGAATACGCGCATGTGGACCCCGTGCGCTTCAACCAGCAGCGAAGCCTGGCACTGCAGCATTTATGCAGCAAGGCGCAGGCGGGCCAGCTGTTTGGCGATGCGTATTTCGCCGATCAGTACAACGCGCGGGCGATTGAAAACATGCAGAAGGAGATCGCGGCGCTGGCCGGTTGATGGCCGTCAGGCGCTGGCGGCGGCATGCGCCAGCGCATCGTCCAGCCGGTCGTTGCCCCAGAATAGTTCACCGTCACTGATGAAGCTGGGCGCGCCGAACAGGTTTAACGCTTGCGCCTGTTCAGTCTGGCGGCGCAGGCGCTGCTTGTTGTCCTGTGTCAAAGCCAGCGCCAGGATGGCGCGTGCATCGAGGCCCAGCTCCTCCAACACCTCGCTGACGGCCTCGAGGTTGTCGATATCGCGGTCTGTGGCAAAATTCATCGTCATCATGCGGCGCGCAAACGGCGCAATCCAGCCCTGGTCCGCGCCGACCAGCGCCACGCGCATGGGCAGCAGGGCCGTGCGGGGGAAGGAGCTCGGTTGCTGCCATGGCAATGCGTACTTTTCGCACTGGCGCGCCATGTCGCGCCACGTGTAGTCACCCTTGAGTTTTTGCAAGACGAACGGCGAGGTCTCCCATCCCAGCGCCTTGAAGACGACGCCCAGCAGGAAGGGTTTCCAGATGACCTGCACCTTTTTTTCACGCGCCAGCGCTTCGATGCGCATGGCGCTCAGGTAGCTGTAGTTGCTGCCGAAATCGAACCAGAATTCCAGTGTGGCCATGGTGTCTCATTCCATGTGGTGATGCTGCTTTCATCTTGCGCCAGGGCTCGACGGCATGACTGCAACGCCTGCCCTGACCCGTCACTCTAGCGGGCTGTGGTCGCCACCTTGGCGCGCGCCGCGTGCAGCTTCTTGAAGCTGTCGATCAGGCGCTGGTGCCGGTCCAGGCCTTCCAGTTGCATGCTGGTCGGGGTCAGGCCGAAGAAGCGCACGCTGCCGTCCACCGAGCCCAGCACCGCGTCCATACGTTCGTCGCCAAACATGCGGCGGAAATTGACGACGTAATCGTCCAGCTCCAGCTCGTCATCGAGTTCCACTTCCAGCACCACGTTCAAGGCTTGATAGAACAGTTTGCGCTCGAGCGTGTTGTCGTTGTACTGCAGGAAGGTTTCCACCAGCTCTTTTGCTTCCTCGAATTGCTGCAAGGCGAGATGAATCAGCAGCTTCAATTCCAAGGTCGTCAGCTGGCCCCACACCGTGTTTTCGTCAAACTCGATGCCGATCAGGGTGGCGATGTCGCCGTACTCGTCGAGCTCGCTGTTTTCCAGACGCTCGAGCAGATCTTCCAGGCTGGCATCGTCCAGCGTATGCAGGTTCAGGATGTCGGCGCGGAACAGCAGCGCCTTGTTGGTGTTGTCCCAGATTAAATCCTCAACGGGATACACTTCCGAATAACCGGGCACGAGGATGCGGCAGGCGGTGGCGCCCAGCTGGTCGTACTCGGCCGTGTAGACTTCCTTGCCCATGCCGGCGAGGATGCCGAACAGGGTTGCCGCTTCCTCGGCATTCGAGTTCTCTCCGTGGCCGGAAAAATCCCACTCGACAAAATCGTAATCGGCCCTGGCGCTGAAGAAGCGCCACGAGACGATGCCGCTGGAATCGATGAAGTGTTCGACGAAGTTGTTCGGTTCGGTGACGGCTTCGCTGGCAAACGTCGGCTGCGGCAAGTCGTTGAGGCCCTCAAAGCTGCGGCCCTGCAGCAATTCCGTCAGGCTGCGCTCGAGCGCCACTTCCAGGCTAGGGTGCGCGCCGAACGAGGCGAACACGCCGCCCGTGCGCGGGTTCATCAGGGTGACGCACATCACCGGGTACACGCCGCCCAGCGACGCATCTTTGACCAGTACGGGAAAGCCTTGCTCTTCCAGGCCCCGGATGCCGGCCAGGATGCCGGGATACTTCGCCAGCACGTCCTGCGGCACGTCGGGCAGGGCGATCTCGCCTTCGAGGATTTCGCGCTTCACGGCCCGCTCAAAAATTTCCGACAGACATTGCACCTGCGCTTCGACCAGGGTATTGCCGGCGCTCATGCCATTGCTGACGTACAGGTTTTCGATCAGGTTCGAGGGGAAATACACGACCTCGCCATCGGAATGGCGCACATACGGCAGCGAGCAGATGCCGCGCTCCGCATTGCCGGAGTTGGTGTCGACCAGGTGCGAGCCGCGCAGCTCGCCATCGGGGTTGTAGATCTCCAGGCTGTACGCATCGAGGATTTCCTTCGGCAGCGCATCCTTGCGGCCCGGCTTGAACCAGCGCTCGTTCGGGTAATGAACAAAGTCCGCGTTGGCGATGTCTTCACCCCAGAACGATCCGGCGTAGAAATGGTTGTTGCTGAGGCGCTCGATATACTCGCCCAGGGCCGACGCCAGCGCGCTTTCCTTGGTCGCGCCCTTGCCGTTGGTAAAGCACATCGGCGAGTGCGCATCGCGGATATGCAGCGACCACACGTTGGGAATGATGTTGCGCCACGAGGCGATTTCAATCTTGATGCCCAGGCCCGCCAGCAGGCCCGACATATTGGCGATGGTCTGTTCCAGCGGCAAATCCTTGCCCACGATATAGGTGCTGGCTTCGCCGGTCGGATTGAGCATCAGCAAGGATTGCGCATCGGCGTCCAGGTTCGCGACTTCTTCAATGACGAATTCTGGCCCCGCTTGCACTACTTTTTTCACCGTGCAACGGTCGATCGAGCGCAGGATGCCCTGGCGGTCCTTGGCCGAGATATCGGCCGGCAACTCGACCTGGATCTTGAAAATCTGCTGGTAACGGTTTTCCGGATCGACGATATTGTTTTGCGACAGGCGGATATTTTCAGTGGAAATATTGCGCGTATCGCAATACAACTTCACGAAGTATGCCGCGCAGAGTGCCGATGATGCCAAAAAGTAATCGAACGGGCCAGGCGCCGAACCATCGCCTTTATAGCGGATGGGCTGGTCGGCGATGACGGTAAAATCGTCGAACTTGGCTTCGAGACGCAGCTTGTCGAGAAAGTTGACTTTAATTTCCATGAGGTAATCCAATACTGTGCTTATGAGTTAGGCGCTATTATCCGTGCTTTCTGCCGCAGGGCAAACATTGTTCACTGCGGCTGTGCTGGCCGGGGTAATGAAACAGACTGATAAATGTACGAGGTGATCTGACTACATGCGAATAACACTGATGCGTCACGGCGAGCCCAGACTCGCCAAGGGGGGCTGGATAGCGCCCATGCAAATGGACGAGTGGATTGATCGCTACAACCAATCGCTCATCAAGGACAATGGCATACCTGCCGAGTGCGCCATGGCAGCACTATCGGCGTCGACTATCGTGGCCAGCACGGCACCGAGGGCATGCTCGTCGGCCAGGGCACTGGGTGACTTGCCGTTCATGCAAGAGGCGATTTTCACCGAGGCCGGGCTGCCTTTTGCGCTCTGGAGAGCACCTTGGCTGCCGCCTGCAGCCTGGGCGGCGATTTTTCGCCTGCTCTGGTTGTTCGGTTATGCGCGCGGAGCCGATTCGCTGACGCTAAGCCGGCGGCGCGCCAGGATTGCCGCCGAGCGGCTTGTTGCGCTGGCCGCCAGCGGGCCTGTGCTGCTGGTCGGACATGGCATCATGAATCGCCTGATCGGCAAGGAGTTGCAGGCATTGGGTTGGCTTGCCCGCAACAGGCAAGGCAGCCGGTACTGGAGCATGGGCGTGTATGAGCTGTGAAACTGATGGGGGCGTGGATCGATACAATAGATGTTGATGTTGTCGAAACGCTTGGACCTTCCCATTGCGAAGGTCAGCGTCATCAATAAAGAAGGCCGTGCCGATGCAAATCTCCATGAATGATGTGATCACTGAGCAAGAAGTGATAGCCATCTACAAGGCCAATCACTGGTCGTCCGCAGAAAAACCCAAAGAACTGATGGCCGCGCTGCGCAATTCCCACAGCCTTGTGACGGCCCGCGCAGATGGCAAATTGATTGGCATCGGCAATGCCATTTCCGATGGCCATCTGGTTGTTTACTTCCCGCATATGCTTGTCGATCCACTGGCGCAAGGACAAGGCGTGGGCAGGAGGATGATGGCTGCCATGCTGGAAAAATACACGGGGTTTCACCAGCAAATGCTGACAGCGGACGGCAAGGCCATCGCGTTCTACGAATCCATGGGCTTCGTGCGCGCAGGGAAAACAGAGCCCATGTGGATCTATGCAGGCGATGAGCACTGAATGGTGATGCCGACATAAAACACAGCGGCTGCCCATGCTGGCGCAGCCGCTGTGTTTATGCGAAGAGTCCGTTCAGATCAGAACTTCACCCACAAGCGGCCAAAGTAGGATGCGCCGTTCAGGCCGAACTGTACGCTGTCGTATTTGAAGCCGTTATCCGTTTCGTCCGCGTTCTGCGTGGTGGGCTTGACGTTGAAGATGTTGTTGCCGCCAAAGGTCAGTTTGGTATTTTTATTGATGCTGTAGGTGAAGCTCAGGTCGGCGGACGTCTTGGCCGCGTAGCGGGCGTTCGGTACGCCTTCAGCCGTGCCGCTGAAGGTGCCCAGGGTTTGCGGGCCAAAGTAGATGATGCGCAGGTCCGATTCCAGCTTGCCCGTGATGTAGTCGAAGCCCAGGGTGGCTTTCGCGCGGGGGCCGCCCTGTTCGATGAACAGGCGTTCGCGCTCGGACAGCAAGACATCCTCGAAGCCCGTCAGCGAGGCGGGCGTCTTGACTTTCGTCACTTCCGTTTTGCTCAAGTTCAAGGCCAGGAAGGTGTTCAGGCGGTTGCCGGCCAGTTCACCCTTATGCGAGGCCGTCAGGTCCAGTCCCCGCGTGCGCGTGTCGATGGAGTTGACGAAGAATTGCGCCTCGCCCACGCCCAACAGGGCCAGGCGCGCCGCCAGGTCGGGATAGTTGTCGGCATTGAAGCGGCCCGACAGCACGATGCGGTCCTTGATCTTGATATTGTATAAGTCGGCCGTGACGGAAATGGCTTGCGTCGGCGTCCAGGTGGTGCCGAATGTAAAGCTGGTGGATTTTTCCTCTTTCAACTTGGGAATGCCTGCTGCGTTGGCGACGGCGCCGCCATTGGGGGCCAGTACCACGTCCGTGGGCACGCCGCCGATGAAGTCGGTGAAGGTGGACGAGAAATACACTTGCTGCAATGACGGCGCGCGGAAGCCCGTACTGGCCGAGCCGCGCAGCAGCACATTCGGTGCCACTTTATAGCTGGCGGCCAGCTTGCCCGTCACGGTGGAGCCGAAGTCGCTGAATTTTTCATAGCGCAAAGCCGCCTGGGTTTTCAGGCGATCCGTCCAGTCCAGTTCCACGTCGCCATATGCGGCGATGCTGTGGCGTTTGGCCTTGGTCACGTCGCCTGGCTGGAAGCCGGGAAAGCCCTGGCTGCCCGCATTGCCGCCCACGCCCACGCCGTCGGCGTCGCTGTAGGAGCCCGGTTCGCCGGCCATGATCTTGTATTCCTCGCTGCGGTATTCGGCGCCGAAGGCCACGTTCATGCCGCTCATCACCGTGTCGTAATAGCGGCTGAAATCGGCGTTGCTGGTCAGTTGCTGGAACGAGAAGCCGCCCGCGTCGTAGCTGCTGGCGCTGATGCCCTTGCCACCGTTCATCAGGTCAAGATTGGCGATCGAGGCGTTCAAGGTGTGGCTGATGTCATAGCGCATCTTGTTGTAGCCATAGGTTTGCGAAAAGTCAGCATGCCATTCGCCGATCTGGCTGCGGTGGCCGACGGTGGCGTACTGGTCATCGATCTTGCCGTTAATGAACGGTACGAAACCATTTGGATACATGGCGGCCGAATTGCGCGACGGAATGTCGTCGCTGCCGATGCCACCCCGGCCGAATGCGGCGCTGGACGCGTCACGCGTCTGCGCGCCGGCCGTGAAGTACAGTTTGCCCGTGCTGCTGGTGGCGTAGTCGCCATTCAGGTACAGCGTCTTGTTTTGCGACTTGGTGTCGCCGATGATGCGCATGCTGTCCGCGTCGGCCCGGTTCGAACGGCCCCGGTCCAGGTATTCGCCCGTGATGGCGATGACGCCCTTGTCGCCCAGCGCGATGCCGCAGTAGGCGGAGGTCATGTAATTCTTGCCGTCGCCTTCGGAATACTGGCTGTAGCCGGCCACCGCTTCGCAACCCAGGCTTTTCTTCAGTTCGATGTCGATCACGCCGGCAATGGCGTCCGAGCCGTACTGGGCGGCGGCGCCATCGCGCAGCACTTGCACGTTCTTGATCGCCAACAAGGGAATCGCATTCATGTCCGTGCCCGTATTGCCGCGGTTGCGCGCGCCGAACAGGTTGACCAGGGCCGTCGTGTGGCGCCGTTTGCCGTTCACCAGCACCAGGGTCTGGTCGGAGCCGAGGCCGCGCAGGGCGGCTGAATCGACCAGGTCGGCCCCGTCGGCGCCCGTCTGGCGCGTGGAGTTGAACGAGGGCGAGATGTATTGCAGCGATTGCGCCAGGTCAAACTGACCGCCTTGCTCGGCGACCCTGGACATCGGAATGATATCGACCGGCACCATGGTGTCGGTGGCGGAGCTGGCGACCCGGCGCGAGCCGACCACGCTGACCGTTTGCACGGGACCGTCCGTGGCTCCCGCTTCCGTGGACTGGGCCATGGCGGCGGGAGTGAAGGCGGCCAGGGCGGCGCTGCCGTACAGGCTGATGAGGACGGCTTTACGCAAGGTGGTGAGGGTCGGCACGCAGTATCTCCAAGTGGTATTGTGACTTGATTCTAGTGCCATCATTTCAGCATTCACCAGCGATACTTTGTTTTGTTATTACAAATTGGTTGTAACTGTTGTTTCCTGGTTGATTATCTTTTGGTTGCTGCCCGGCTTGCCCTGTACTGGTGCAGCATGCCCCATTCAGGTGCTGCGTTGCACCATGCCGCCCACCCAGATTGCCTGCGCGCTGTATTGCACCTCGATCAGACACGGTTGCTGCGTCACGTGGCCCTGATGCAGGCGCAGCGACTGTTGTCGGTGCGCTGACAGCGCGCCCGCCGCCACGCCCGTGGCGCTGTCTTCCAGTGCCGGGTCGAGGTGGTTGAAGTTGCGCCCCTCGTATTCGCTCTCGCCCGTGCGGCAATACGCATAGCAGCCATTGACCTGATGCAAGGCACTCCAGTCGGCGATCAGCTCCAGGTTCGGCCGCAGCGCGCGCAGGGTGGTGCTGTCGGCCACTTCCAGCAGCAGTTTCGGGCTGCCGACGGAGGCGATGACGGGCGGCGACAGCAAGTGCATGTGCTGGCCCATGAGTTCGGACGGCACATATTTTTCCAGCATGACGGCAGGCGCCGGCTGCGGCGCCAGGCCGATGAATAGATCGGCTGCGCGGCGCACCAGCTGCAAGGCTTGCCCGCGCATGGCCGTCGTCACCGTCAAGCCTGCCGGGTCGCAGGGTTCCGTGAGCAGCACATGCGCGGCCGCCAGGGTGGCGTGCAGGCACAGGGGGCTGCGCGTGTGCGGATAAAAATAGTCAAGCACGATGCCGCCGTCCGCTTGCCGGTCGATGAAGACGCAGGCGCTCACTTGCCGCTCGCGGGCGAATTGCTGGCGCGCCGTTTCGCTGCCGTGGTCGTTTTCCACGACCAGCGCCGCATTGCCGCCACCGGGTGCGGCGCCGAAACATTTTAATAAGTGGACGATCATGGCGGTCGATGCGAAAGGTAAAACACCAGCATAAACGATAAGCCCGATTCCAGATAAGTATAATAGACTGTGTTTATATACAGTATTGAGGTGGATCATGTGGGGCGCAGTCTTACCCGAGTATGCTGAGTTGTACTGCCTGAGTAACTTCAGCTTCCTGCATGGGGCCTCGCATGCGGAAGAGCTGGTGGCGCGCGCAGTCCAGCTCGGCTATAAGGGGCTGGCCATCACCGACGAGTGTTCGCTGGCCGGCGTCGTGCGCGCCCATGCGGTAGCCAAGCGGGCCGGCTTTCCCCTGATCATCGGCGCGCATTTTCATTTGACGCGGGCCGACGGCGGCGCGGCCCTGTCCCTGCTGGCGCTGGTGCGCGATATCGATGGTTACGGCAACTTGTCGGAACTGATCACCATGGCGCGCACGCGGGCGGCCAAGGGGCGCTATCTGCTGACGCCCGATGATTTCAGCGCGCCATCGGCGCAGTTTGCCCATTTGCGGGGGCTGCCCGGCTGCCTGATGATCTTGCTGCCCAGCTATCCGGCCCAGCCGGAAAGCGTGCGCGCGCAGGGTGCGTGGATGGCGTCCACCTTTGGCAGCGAGCGCAGCTGGATCGGCCTGAATTTGCTGCAGCGGGCGCAGGACGACGCGCACCGCAGTGCCGTGCAAGAGGTAGCGCAGGCGCTGGGCTTGCCCGTGGTGGCCGTCGGCCATGTGTGCATGCACGTGCGCTCGCGTAAACCGTTGCTCGACACCCTGTGTGCCATCCGCGTGGGTAAACCCGTGGGCGAGTGCGGCTATGCGCTGGCGCAAAATGCGGAGCAGCATCTGCGTGCGCGCTTGCGCCTGGCCAATGTGTATCCGCCGCAAGCGCTGGCGGAAACCGTGCGCATCGCGGGGCTGTGCACGTTCTCCCTCGACAGCTTGCGTTATGACTATCCCGACGAGCTGGTGCCGCACGGTCACACGCCGGCGACCTATTTGCGCGAGGAAACCTATGCGGGCGCGCGCATCCGCTTTCCATTGGGTATTCCCGCCAACGTGCAGCAGCAGATCGAGCAGGAACTGGAACTGATCGCCGAGCTGTCGTATGAAGCGTACTTTTTGACCGTGTATGACATCGTGCGCTTTGCGCGGTCGCAAAACATCCTGTGCCAGGGGCGGGGCTCGGCCGCCAATTCGGCCGTCTGCTATTGCCTGCAAATTACAGCAGTGGACCCGGCGCGCGGCAATTCGCTGGTCGGGCGCTTCATGTCGCGCGAGCGCAACGAGCCGCCCGACATCGACGTCGATTTCGAGCACCAGCGGCGCGAAGAGGTCATTCAATATATCTATAGCAAATATGGCCGCGAGCGGGCCGCGCTGGCGGCCGTGGTGATCAGCTACCGGCCCAAGAGCGCTTTGCGCGACAGCGGCCGGGCGCTGGGGATCGACCTGGCCATCGTGGAAAAGGTGGCCAAGGCGCATCGCTGGTTCGACGGCAAGCACGATCTGCTGGAGCGCCTGGCCGAATGCGGGCTCGACCCGGAAGCGGCATTGTCGCAGCAGTGGGCCGGCTTGGCGCAGCAGTTGCTGGGTTTCCCCCGCCACCTGTCGCAGCATCCGGGCGGCTTTGTCATCGCTCAGGGGAAATTGTCGCGCCTGGTGCCGATTGAAAACGCCAGCATGGCCGAGCGTAGCGTCATCGAGTGGGACAAGAACGACCTCGAGGAGCTGGGCTTGATGAAGGTCGACGTGCTGGCGCTGGGCATGCTGTCGGCCTTGCGCCGCGCCCTGGAACTGGTGAGTGCGCGGCGCGGCGAGGAATTTCGTTTGCAGGATATTCCCGCCGAAGATCCCGCCACCTACGACATGATGTGCCAGGCGGACACCATCGGCGTGTTCCAGATCGAGTCGCGCGCGCAGATGAGCATGTTGCCGCGCCTGCGTCCGCGTGAATTCTATGACCTCGTCATCGAGGTGGCGCTGGTGCGTCCCGGCCCCATCCAGGGCGGCATGGTGCATCCGTATCTGCAGCGGCGCCAGCAGAAGGAAGCTGTGGTGTATCCGAAGGGCCTGGAAAAGGCGCTGGGACGCACCTTGGGCATCCCGATCTTCCAGGAGCAAGTGATGCAGGTGGCCATCATCGCCGCCGATTTCACGCCCGGCGAAGCGGATCAGTTGCGGCGTGCCATGGCTGCCTGGAAACGCAAGGGCGGCATGAACAATTACCATGACCGCATCGTCGATGCCATGGTCGACAATGGCTACGAGAAAGGTTTTGCCGAGGCCATCTTCAGCCAGATCGAGGGCTTTGGCGAATACGGTTTTCCCGAGTCGCACGCGGCCAGTTTTGCCCTGCTGACGTACGCCAGTTCCTGGCTGAAATGCCACGAACCGGCCGCCTTCCTGTGCGCCTTGCTCAACAGCCAGCCCATGGGTTTTTACAGCCCTTCGCAACTGGTGCAGGATGCCCGTCGGCATGGCGTGCAAGTGCTGCCCGTCGACGTGGCCGTCAGCGGCTGGGAAGCGGCATTGGAAGAAGAGATGGGTGCCGCGCCCGCCGTGCGCCTGGGCTTGAACAGCCTGTTCGGCATGCGCGCCGAGGCGGCCCGGCGCATCGAGGATGCGCGCGCCATCGCCGCTTTTCTTGACGTGGCCGACCTGGCCCGGCGTGGCGGCCTGGACCGTCATGATTTGCAGGTGCTCGCTGCCGGCAATGCGCTGCACGCGCTGGCTGGCCACCGGCGCGCAGCGCTATGGCAGGCGGCCGGCGCCGTGCCCGACAGGGATTTATTGCGTTCCACCACGCCGGAGGAAGACTTGCCCATGCTGGCCGCGCCGACGGAAGGCGAGGGCATCGTCAGCGATTACCGTTCGCAAGGCCTGACCCTGGGCCGCCACCCGCTGGCGCTGCTGCGCGCACAGTTGCTGGAGGAACGTTTTCTGCCCGCCGCGACGCTGGCCAGCTACACGCATGGCCAGCTGGCGCGCGCCTGCGGCATCGTCACCGTGCGCCAGCGGCCGGGCACGGCCAAGGGCGTGATCTTCATGACACTGGAAGACGAGACGGGCACGGTCAACGTCATCGTCTGGCCGGACCTGGTGGAAAGTCAGCGGCGCGAAGTGCTGAGCGCGCCGCTGCTGGGCGTGTATGGCGTGTGGCAAAGGGAGGGCATCGTGCGCAATCTGGTGGCCAAGCGCCTGGTCGACATGTCGCATTTGCTGGGGCGCTTGCGGACCAGCAGCCGGGATTTTTGTTGAGGCTTGTCAACATCGTCCAGACGATGGCATGATTATCATCATGCCTACTTTACCCGAACCGACATTGCGTCCCGCCCTGGTCGCCGACGCGCCCGCCATCGTTGCGCTGATCGACGACCTCATGCCTTTTCTGACCCTGCACCCCGATGGCGCGGGGGCGGAAAAGTTCATCGAACATTGCCGCCAGCCCGCCATCGAAAACTATCTGTCGCTGCCCAATTACGCCTACCAGCTCGCGCATATCGACGGCGAACTGGCCGGCGTGGTGGCCATGCGTGACAATACGCATCTGTTCCACATGTTCGTGCCGCGTGCCCTGCACCGGCGCGGCATGGCGCGCCGTTTGTGGCAGGCTGCCCGCGATGCGTCGCTGGCCAGGGGCGGCGTGACGGCATTTACCGTCAACTCCTCGGCCTACGCCTTGCCCCTGTATGAAAGCCTGGGCTTTGTCGCCACGGGACCGAAGGTGGAGACGGGCGGCATCGCGTTTGTGCCGATGCGCATGGCGTTGTAAAAATAACCCAACGGCAAGGACTGGGGTCGTACCCTGAGGGGGCATTTTTCCCAGTGGGGAAAATGCCGATCCCGAAGGGACCGACCTACCATCTGACAATCTTCCCTGGATTCATGAGGTTCTTCGGATCCAGCGCGTGTTTCACGGCGCGCATGGTGTCGATGGCGCCGACACCATGTTCTTCCACCAGGAAAACCATCTTGTGCATGCCCACGCCATGTTCTCCCGTGCAGGTGCCGTCCATGCCGATGGCGCGCGTGACCATGTCGCTGTTGACCTTTTCCGCGCGGGCGATGTCGGCCGGGTCATCGGGATCGACCAGCATCAGCACGTGGAAATTGCCGTCGCCCACATGGCCGATGATGGCGTAGACCAGACCCTGCGCTTCGCAATCGGCCTTGGTGGCGAGGATGCATTCGGCCAGGCGCGAAATGGGCACGCAGCAGTCGGTGGAAATGGCGCGGCTGCCAGGACGCATTTGCAGCAGGGCGAAATACGCGTTATGGCGCGCGGCCCACAGGCGCGAGCGGTCTTCGGGGCGGCTGGCCCATTCGAAATCGCTGGCGCCGTGTTCCGCCGTGATGGCTTGCACCAACTGCGCCTGCTCGGCCACGCTGGCCGGCGTGCCGTGGAATTCAAACAGCAACAGCGGCTTTTGCGGCAGCGCCATCTTGTCGTAGGCGTTGATGGCTTTCACGCCGTTTTCATCGAGAAACTCGACCCGCGCCACAGGAATACCCATCTGGATGGTCTGGATCACGGCGCTGACGGCTTCGCCCGTGCCGGGGAACGAGCACACGGCGGCCGAGATCGCTTCCGGCAGCGGGTACAGTTTCACCGTCACTTCCGTGATGATGCCCAAGGTTCCTTCGCTGCCAACAAACAAGCGCGTCAGGTCGTAGCCGGCCGACGATTTTTTCGCCCTGGTTCCCGTCTTGATGATGCGGCCATCGGCCGTCACCACCGTCAGGGCCAGCACGTTTTCGCGCATGGTGCCGTAGCGCACGGCGTTCGTGCCCGAGGCGCGCGTGGCCGCCATGCCACCCAGCGACGCATTGGCGCCCGGGTCGATGGGGAAGAACAGGCCCGTGTCGCGGATTTCCTCGTTCAGTTGCTTGCGCGTCACGCCCGCCTGCACGGTGGCCGTCAAGTCTTCAGCATGCACTGCTACCATCTGGTTCATTTGCGACAGATCAATCGTCACGCCGCCATGCAGGGCCAGCACATGGCCTTCGAGCGAGGTGCCGCTGCCATAGGCGATGACGGGCACGTCGTGTGCGCTGCACAGCTTCACGGCGGCCGCCACTTCCTCGGTGGAATGGGCGAAGATGACGGCATCGGGCAGCATGGGGGGATAGCTCGACTCGTCGCGGCCATGGTGTGCGCGCATGGCTTGCGTCATGGAAAAGCGGTCGGCAAAGATCAGGGAAAGTACGGCAGCAAGAGATTCTGGCAGCGGTTTTTTCAGTACCGCCAACTGGTCAGTTTGATTCACGCGAGTCCTCCGTTTTTTTTATTCTACTCCGCGCCCGGGGATTTCACCGAAGCAGCATATTGATTTTTTGCCAGTTGTAAAAAAATCCGCAGGGTTTGTCTTGCACTGGTTGTAAATGAGAATCATTTCTATTAAAATGCCCGCCAGTAGTTATTTTGCAATGCGCGCTTTACCCGAAAGGCCATGCCCATGAAATTCCCCCTGTTCCTCGCCGCCGTCCTGCCCGCCTGCGTGCTGGCGCTGAGCGCCTGCAGCAGTGTCGCACCCGCCACTGGCACGGCGGCCACCACGACCGCCGCGCCCGCTTCTGCGCAAGACGTGCGCCAGCTGGGCGAGATCGTCGACCTGCGCAGCGGCCAGCGCCTGAGCGCCGATCAATTGCTGGCCCAGCTGGCCGCCGCGCCGCGCGTGATCGTCGGCGAACAGCATGACCAGCTCAGCCATCACCGGATCGAGCAATGGCTGCTGCAGCAATTGCAGGGCCAGCGTCCGCAAGGCAGCGTGCTGCTGGAAATGCTGAATCCGGACCAGCAAGCCAAGGTGGACAAGGTCAAGCCGTGGCTGCAGACGGACCCCGTCGTACGTCCCGAACACGTGGCCGAACTGCTGGCCTGGCAACCGAGCTGGAAGTGGGCGCAATATGGCGACCTGGTCATGACCGTGATGCGCGCGCCGTATCCCGTCTGGTCGGCCAACCTGGACCGCAGCGAGATCAAGCAACTGTTCGTCGACCAGCCAGCCGTGCAGGGCAAGCATTCGAACCTGGCCAACGATGGCAAGGTGCATGACAAACTGAAAGACATCATCCGCGTCATGCACGACAACCAGATTGACGCACCGCGCCTGGCCGCCATGCTGTCGGTGCAGCAGCAGCGCGACCGCCGCATGGCCGAGCGTCTGCTGGCCGCGCCCGCGCCGGCCATGCTGATCGCCGGCGCCTACCATGCGCACAAGGACCTGGGGGTGCCGCTGCACGTGCAGGACTTGACGGGCGGACCGGCGCCGCTGGTGCTGGTGCTGGCGCAGCGCGGCGCCACGGTGCTGGCGCCGCAGGCGGACTTTGTCTGGTTCACGCCGGCAATGCCTGCCGTTGCCAGCGCCAAATAATTCATTGCATCTCCGCCGGGCGTTCTGCTCGGCACTCTTCCCCAGCAAGCTTCTTAGCAGCAGCCAGGTAGTCCGTCCGATTTTTTCTTACCTGTTGAAGCTTCCATGCGTATTTCCTGTATCAAAGCCGCTGCCGGCGGCGTGTTTCTTTTCATCTTTCATTCCGGCGCGCAAGCGTCCGCCTTGCCGCACGACATGTCGCCGCTGGGCATGTTTTTCGCCGCCGACCAGGTCGTGAAAAGCGTGCTCATCGGCTTGCTGGTCGCTGCGCTGGCCACCTGGGTGGTCATGCTGGTGAAGGGCGCCAGCTTGCTGACGGCCCGGCGCGCGGCGGCGCAAGCCGTCGCCATGCTGAAGACGGCGACCTCGCTATCCGACGCGGCCGTCAAAGTGGAGGGCGCAGGCAGCACTTCGCTGGCGCAGCAGTTGCTGGCCGAGGTGCAGCAGGAACTGAGCTTGTCGCACGCGAATGCACCGGCGGCAGCCCTGAAAGAGCGGGCCGGCTTTCGCCAGGAACAGTGGATCGCCCACCAGGTGCGCGCCATGACGCAAGGCATCGGCCTGCTCGCCAGCATCGGCGCCGTGGCGCCCTTCGTCGGCCTGTTCGGTACCGTGTGGGGCATCATGAACAGTTTTATCGGCATCGCCGTCAGCCAGAGCACGAACCTGGCGACAGTGGCGCCGGGCATCGCGGAAGCCTTGCTGGCGACGGCCCTGGGCCTGGTGGCGGCGATTCCCGCCGTCGTCATCTATAACGTGCTCAGCCGTGGCATCAACCAGTACAAGGCGCAGCTGCGCGCCGCTTCCGCGCAAGTGCTGCTGATGCTGAGCCGCGACCTCGACACGCGCAAGCAGGCCTGAGCCATGGCGTCCCTGTTTCCGTCACCGGACGACGACACGGCCGACATGCCGGAGCTCTGCGAGATCAATGTCACACCCTTCATCGACGTGATGCTGGTGCTGCTGATCATCTTCATGGTGGTCTCGCCGCTGGCCACCGTCGACCTGAAAATCGACTTGCCGGCCGCCACGGCCAAGCCCGAGCCGCGTCCCGACAAGCCCCTGTTCGTTTCCCTGAAAGCCGATCACAGCCTGTATCTGGAGGAATCGCCCGTGGCGCGCGAGCAACTGGGCCGCCTGCTCGATGCCGAAACGGGCGGCGACCGCCAGCGCACGCTGTTTTTCCAGGCCGACAAGCAAGCCGCGTATGAAGACGTGCTGGGCGTGATGGATGCCCTGCGCCAGGCCGGCTATCTGAAAGTGGGCCTGGTGGGCCGGGAGGGCGGGTGAGTCCGCGTCCGGTATTGAACTGGGGCATCGCCACGTCGTTGGTGGTGGCGACGGCGCTGGCGCTGCTGTTGTGGGCGGCCTGGCAGCCCGTCAGCGTCGCGCCCGCCAATCCGGCCGCCAGCGTGATGCTGGTGTTTGTCGCGCAAGCGATGTCGCCGGAGACACAACAGGCGGCAGCAGCCGGGGCGCGCCAGTCGGTCGCCGCCAGTGCCGCCCGGCCGCCAAAGAGTGCCATCAGGCAGGAAGCGCTGCCCGTGCTGGCGCGTGCCGTCGCGCCGCAGATCATCGCCGCAGAAAAAGAGGCGAAGGCAGAAACCGGTCCGTCGCCAGATCCCGGCAAGGATGCCGCCAAGGAAGCGTCCTTGCCCGCGCAGGCCAGCAGCAGCGCCACACCGGCGCCAAGCCCCGTACGCGGTCCGCAGGCGGCGCCGTTCGACAGCGATACGCCGCCTGCCAGCGCGGCGCCGGCCAGCTGGCAAAGCCGTGTGCTCAGCCACCTGGCCCACTTCAAGCGCTATCCCGGTGATGCGCGCCAGCGCAAGCGGGCCGGCGCCGCCTGGGTGCGCTTCCAGGTGGACCGCGACGGCAAGCTGCTGGCCAGCGAATTGATCACGTCATCGGGCACGGTGCTGCTCGACCGCGAAGCGCTGCAAGTGCTTGAGCGCGCGCAACCGTTGCCGGCGCCGCCAGTCACCTTGCTGCGCCAGGGCACGGTGACGGTCACCTTGCCCGTGTCGTTCAAGCTGGAAACGGATGGCAGCCACGGCGCCACCTGAATCGCTTTAGCAGTTTTTCCAATCACATAACAAATCGAGGGTGTATGAATATCAAGATAATGGCGCATGCCGTGGGCGTATGCATGGCCGTGCTCGCGCAACAGGCGTGGGCGCAAGAAAATACCGGCGGCAAGGTCGAGCTTTCGCCGCTGAATGTATCGGGCGAGGCGGTCCCTGCGGAGCAGCAGGCGCTGGAAAAGCCGGGCGCCGTCAGTGCGCGCGGGCCTGACACGCGCTTGCAACCGGTCGACCAGATCGTACGCAGCATGCCTGGCACGTTTACCCAGATCGATCCGGTACAGGGCGCCGTCAGCGTCAATATTCGCGGCTTGTCGGGTCTGGGGCGCGTCAACATGATGGTCGATGGCGTGAGCCAGAATTATTATGGCAGCGCGCCCTCGTCCGTGTCGCACGGCGGCGTGCCCAGCAGCCAATTCGGCGCCCTGATCGACCCGAATTTCATCATCGGCGTGGACGTGTCGCGTGGCAATGTCGTCGGTGGCGATGGCGTCAATGCGCTGGCCGGCAGCGCCAATTTCCGCACCATCGGTGTCGATGATGTCGTCTTCGCCGGTGAAAAAGCCGGGGCGCGCACGAAGATGTCGACCGGAAATAATGGTGTGGGACGCAGCGCCATGCTGGCCGTAGCCATGAAAAACCCGGCCTTCGATGGCGGCAGCGTGGGCTTCATGGCTGCCACCAGCGCGAGTGTGATCGGCAATAACTACAAGAATGCCAAGGGCGTCAACAGCGAGGAATTCGGGTTCGGCTACAACCGCTATTACAAGCAAAAGCCCAAGTCGCAACTGCTCAAGCTGGACCTCAAATTGAGCGACTTCCACGCGCTGGAACTGTCGGCGCGCGATTACCGCAGCACCTTTACGCGTCGCGATATCCAGAGTGATGACTACTACGTCAAATATCACTACACGCCGTTTTCGGAATTGATCGACCTCAATGTGGTGGCCAGCAGCAGCCGTGGCAACCAGAAATACATGCCCGAAGCGCTGACCAATTTCATCAACACGAATGTGGCCAACCGCGCCGATGCCTTCGATATCAACAACACCAGCAGCTTCAAGCTGGCCGGTGGCGACGCCCTGGTGACAGTGGGTGGCAAGCTGATGCGCAACAAGTACAGCAAGCACGTGGAAAGCCTGGTTGACGATCCCGACAACCCCGAGGCGAACCAGCAATCGATTGAAAACAATACTTTCGGGCCGGAAGGACGGCAAAAGATCGATAGCCTGTATGCCGGCCTGCAATACAACCGTGGCATTGTTCAAGTCAATGCAGGCCTCAACTATACGAGCTTCGAGCTGACGGGTTACAAGCCAGCCTGCGATCTGCGCGTGCAGTGCTTCCCGCAAGGCGCGTCGCACATCGCGCTGAAAGAACACGGCGTGAATCCTTCGCTGATGCTGTCGGCCCAGGTCGCGCCGTGGTTCCAGCCGTTTGCCAGCGCCGAGCGCACCATGCGCGGCCCGAATCCGCAGGAAGTGTTTTTCTCGAATGACGGCGGGGCCTCGATGAATCCCTTCCTGAAAGGGGAGAAGGCGACGACTTACCAGTTGGGCTTCAATTCCAGCCTGCATGGTTTGCTGAGCAAGAATGACGTGCTGAATTTCAAGGCCCTGTATTTCAAGAGCAAGATCGACGGCTATATCACCAGCCAGTCCTTCCTCGTGTGCGACAGCGGCCGCAAGTGCAATATCGCGGAAGTGCTCGCCAATGACTGGCGCAATGTGGATGACTACATGACCAACATGTATATCTACATCAACTCGGCCACGCCCGTGTACTCGCGCGGATGGGAGCTGGAAGCGCAATATCAGCTGGGGCCGGCCTATGCGCGCCTGTCGTACACGCGCGAAACGACGCGCCAGCCCACCTCGATCGCCAGCGCCTGGTTCGGCGCGGCCGACATCAGCGAGCTGCCCAGCGTGTACTACAACCTCGACGTGGGCACGCGCCTGCTGGACAACAAGCTGGAAGTGGGCGCCATCCTCAAGCACACGGGCTCGAACCGCCGCCTGTCGCCGGACAATGAAGCCGACGAAGCGACGGGCGAAGTGCTCAAGGCCGAGAATCCGAAGATCCCGGCCGTGATCGACTTGTATGCGAGTTATCAGGTGTCGAAAAACCTGTTCTTGCGCCTGTCGGTGCAGAACGCCATGAACAAGGACTTCTCGGAAGCGCTGAACCGGCTGAACTCGATGCCGTCGCAGTCGCAGGACAACACGCCGCTGAGCACGGCGCGGGGCAGGACGTATGTGGCGGGGCTGGAGTACCGGTTCTAGTTTTTTTACTAAAGCTGCGACGCCTGACAAAACTGTAGCGAGCGGATGTGATTTGTGGCCGCAAAGCGCACCGCGCAGTAAGTTTTGTCAGGTGTTATCAACGTGGCGTGGTGCCGTAGTAGCTGTGGATGGACTGGGCCCACGTGGTATCGGCCATGTTCGGCCAGTTATCCGTGTCGAAGCCGGGCGCGTTTTCGATGCGTTCCTTGTCGACGTTGAGCGTGAAGCGCTTGTTGACAGTGTCGAGCAGCAGCGCTTCCCAGGGTACGGCGAACAGCTTTTCGCCGATGGTGAAGACACCGCCATGCGACATGACGGCGTAGGCGATCTTGCCGCTGCGCATGTCGATCATGATTTCCTTGATTTCGCCCAGGTGTTCATCCTTGGCGTTGTGCACATGGTCGCCGATCAGGGTGTCGGCACCCATCAGTTCAGGACCGGGACCTTTGTGGCCGCGGTTGACATACATGCCGTAGGCGTCGCGTTCTTCGTAGCTCATGATGTACCTCCGTTGAAAAATCCCAGTCTGCCGACAGGGCGCGGCAGGGTCTGTTCGCTCGCCCACACAAATTAAGGAATTGAAAATATTTTAATTATTGCTATTGAGTAATTTTGTTGTGTGTAGACCGCAGGAGCGGGGGCGATCGTCGACATTTGGCGCAAATTTCCGCGCGTGGAGAGCGCCGCAGGCGGGCTTTAGTGTATAATTTCAATTTCCCGCACGTGCCGTTCGGCACCATCTGCAATGACCAAATTTGTCTTCGTCACTGGTGGCGTTGTGTCTTCCCTTGGAAAAGGGATTGCCGCCGCCTCCCTCGCCGCGATCCTCGAATCGCGCGGCCTTAAAGTCACCATGCTCAAGCTCGACCCGTATATCAACGTCGATCCTGGCACGATGAGCCCTATGCAGCACGGTGAAGTATTCGTCACCGACGACGGGGCCGAAACCGACCTCGACCTCGGTCACTACGAGCGCTTCATTTCCACCCGCATGAAAAAGGTGAATAACTTCACCACTGGCCAGATCTATGAATCGGTGATCCGCAAGGAACGCCGGGGCGAGTATCTGGGCAAGACCGTGCAGGTGATTCCGCATATCACCAATGAAATCCAGGATTACATCCGCCGTGGCGCCGAAGGCTACGACGTGGCCCTGTGCGAAATCGGCGGCACTGTCGGCGATATCGAATCGTTGCCCTTCCTGGAAGCGGCACGCCAGTTGAGCCTGCGCGCCGGCCGCAAGAACACGGCTTTCGTCCACCTGACCCTGGTGCCTTACATCGCCTCGGCCGGTGAACTGAAGACCAAACCGACGCAGCACTCGGTGCAAAAGCTGCGCGAAATCGGCATCATGCCGAACGCGCTGCTGTGCCGCGCCGACCGTGCCATCCCGGAAGACGAGCGCGCGAAAATCTCGCTGTTCTCGAATATCGAAGAGCATGCCGTCATTTCCGTATGGGACGTCGACACCATCTACAAAGTGCCGCAAATGCTGCACGACCAGGGCCTCGACAAGATCATCTGCGAAGCGCTGGACCTCGATCCGGCACCGGCCGACCTGTCGATCTGGAGCAAGCTGATCTACACGATGGAGCACCCGAAGGCAGAAGTGACCGTCGGCATGGTCGGCAAGTATGTCGAGCTGACCGAGTCGTACAAGTCGCTGATCGAAGCGTTGCGCCACGCCGGCATCCACACGGAAAGCCGCGTCAACATCGAGTACATCGATTCGGAAGAAATCGAAACGACGGGTTGCGAGAACCTGGCCAAGTACGATGCCATCCTGGTACCGGGCGGCTTCGGCAAGCGCGGCGTGGAAGGCAAGATCAAGGCGGCCCAGTTCGCCCGTGAACACAAGATCCCTTACCTGGGCATCTGCCTGGGCATGCAAGTGGCCCTGATCGAATACGCGCGCAACAAGGCAGGCATGCCGAACGCGAATTCGACCGAGTTCGACCTTGATACGGATCAACCTGTCGTTGCACTGATCAATGAGTGGCAAAACCACGATGGTAAAGTCGAGTTGCGCGATGAAAACTCGGACCTGGGCGGTACCATGCGCCTGGGCGCGCAGACCTGCGCCGTCAATCCGGGCACCCTGGCTGCCGAGATCTACGGCAGCGTGGTGACCGAGCGTCACCGCCATCGCTACGAAGCCAACAATCATTACCTGGCCCGTGTCGAAGCGGCTGGCATGATCGTCTCGGCCCGCACGCCGAGCGAAGATTTGTGCGAAATCATGGAATTGCCACGCACGGGTGAAAATTCCCACCCATGGTATATGGGCGTGCAATATCATCCCGAGTTCAAGTCGACGCCACGCACTGGCCATCCGTTGTTTACCTCGTTCATCAAGGCAGCGCTGGCGCACAAAGAAGCCAACGCCGCTGCGGAATAACGCGGGTCGATTGCGACAGTATTACCCGTAAGACAGCTCCCGGCCAGATGGTTCCCGCCGGGAGTTTCTTTGCCCCCTTTGTGCAATTGCGCATCAGAACGCAGTGTGCAGCCCCTGTTACGCTTAACTTTGGAGAATGACATGAGTGCTATTGTTGATATTATCGGTCGCGAAATCCTGGACTCGCGCGGCAATCCGACCGTCGAATGCGATGTGTTGCTGGAATCGGGCGTGATGGGCCGTGCGGCCGTACCGTCGGGTGCCTCGACCGGTTCGCGCGAAGCCGTGGAATTGCGCGATGGCGACGCCAAGCGCTACTTCGGCAAGGGCGTGCTGCAAGCATGCGAAAACATCAACACCGAAATCTCCGAAGCCATCATGGGCCTGGACGCCAATGAACAGGCTTTCCTGGACCGTACCCTGATCGACCTGGACGGCACGGAAAACAAATCGCGCCTGGGCGCCAACGCCATCCTGGCCGTCTCCATGGCCGTCGCCAAGGCTGCCGCCGAAGAAGCGGGCTTGCCGCTGTACCGCTATTTCGGCGGTTCGGGCGCCATGCAGATGCCAGTGCCGATGATGAACGTCATCAACGGCGGCGCACACGCCGACAACAACCTGGACATCCAGGAATTCATGATCATTCCCGTGGGCGCCCCGTCGTTCAAGGAAGCCGTCCGCTACGGCGCGGAAGTGTTCCACACGCTGAAAAAGATCCTGCACAAGAAGGGCCTGAACACCAACGTGGGCGACGAAGGCGGTTTCGCGCCATCGCTGGCCAACCATGAAGAAGCCATCAAGCTGATCATCCAGGCCATCGAAGAAGCGGGTTACGAGCCAGGCACGCAGATCGCCATCGGCCTCGATTGCGCCGCGTCCGAGTTCTACAAGAACGGCAAGTACGAAATGGAAGGCGAAGGCCTGAGCCTGACGGCCACCGAGTTCACCAACCTGCTGGCGACCTGGTGCGACAAGTACCCGATCATCTCGATCGAAGACGCGATGCATGAAGGCGACTGGGACGGCTGGGCGATCCTGACGGCTGAACTGGGCAAGAAAGTGCAACTGGTCGGCGACGATCTGTATGTCACCAACACCAAGATCCTGAAAGAAGGCATCCAGAAGGGCATCGCCAATTCGATCCTGATCAAGATCAACCAGATCGGCACCCTGACGGAAACCTTCGCCGCCATCGAAATGGCCAAGCGCGCCGGCTACACGGCCGTCATTTCGCACCGCTCGGGCGAAACGGAAGACTCGACCATCGCCGATATCGCCGTTGCCACCAACGCCCTGCAGATCAAGACCGGCTCGATGTCGCGTTCGGACCGCATGGCCAAGTACAACCAGCTGCTGCGTATCGAGGAAGACCTGGGCGACATCGCCAGCTACCCTGGCCGCGATGCGTTCTATAATCTGAAGTAAGCTGATGTAAAACCCACTGGCCGGCCGGAGATATCCGGCCGGTTTTTTAACTGAATGCCCCATGCGCCTGATTACGCTCGCCCTGGCAGCCCTGCTGCTGCTGATCCAATTTCCCCTCTGGCTGGGTAAAGGCGGCTGGCTGCGTGTTGCCGACATGGAAGCCCAAGTGGCGCTGGCCAACAAGAAGAATGTGGAATTGAAGGCGAGAAACGCCAAGCTCGAATCCGAAGTGCGCGACCTGAAAGATGGTACGGGCGCCGTCGAGGAGCGTGCCCGCTATGAGCTGGGCATGGTCAAACAGAATGAGATTTTCGTGCAGATCGTGCGCAAGGGACAAACCCCGCCACTGCTGGAAACGCCGGTGGACGCTGCTGCGCCACATTAAGATAGTACGACTTCCCGCTTGCCAGCCTGGACCGATTGCCAGGCTGACATATCACTTTATGACTGCTACTACCTTGCTGCTTGCTGATCAGAAACGGGCTTTGCCGGTCGAGATCAGATAAAAATGGATGCCGGTAACGACGACGGCTACGGCGATTAGTGCGGTTTCGAGAATCATCATATAAAAATCCTTTCGTGTATTGAGTTAACCGCGCGACGCCAGGAAACGCAGTTCCGAGGCCAGATTCGGCATCAGGTGCTCGTAACGGGCCGCTTCCGAGTTCAGCAGGGCGATGTCGCGCTTGCTTGGGCGCACATAGCGCTGTTCTTCTGCGCTGGTGGTGCTGGTGTTCGTGGCGATGACTTCCTTCTGCGCCAGTTCGCTGTACGGCTTGGAAGCGAGCAGGGCGCCCAGGAAGGCGCGCGTGGCGCGGCCCAGGTTGCTGAAGTAGTTGTCGTTGTCGTTGCTGTAGGTGTTGGTAAAAGTGGACATATGCCCTCCATGAATGGTCTGTTGTTGCATTGCACAATAATGGAGTTTGCGATATGCGTCCAATTTCAAATTCCAATTTCAGAAATTCAAGAAACGAATAATAAGGGCGTAGCCGCTGGCCACGCCCTGAAATTAAAATTGTTACGAAATGTTTATCCGGCGGCGATGCGTCCCAGGCCCGGATCGTCGCTGAAAAAGCCGTCCAGTCCTGTTTCGATATAGCGCCGCATTTCCGCCACGGATCCCGCTTCGTTGCGCGCGTTCTCGCCATTGCCATCGCGGAAGTCGGCCGCCAGGAAACGGTTTTCCGGGCGGAAGGTCCACGTGTGCAACAGCAAGCCTGCCTGGTGCGCATCGTCGACGATGGTCGTGGGCGCAGCCAGGCGCTGATCCGCGCCCAGCGGGATGACGCCTCGCGTGGGCGGCGCCACCACGTCTGCATAGGCGGCGATGTCGCGCAAGCCGGCCGGCGTGATCATTTGCCCGAAGGTCAGCTTGCCACCGGCCTTGACGACATCCATGGGGCGCACTTCGCCGCCCACCACCAGCTGCATCAGGCGCACGTTGGCGCGCCGTCCCAGCTTCTCGCGCAGGTACTTCAAATTGGCCACTTCGAAGGACTGGATTTCGATCGGCGCGCGGCGCGTGTATTCGTGCGCCAGCATGGTCGACAGGAAACGGTCTTCCAGCGCCAGGCCCGCATCGCGGAAATACGTCGAACTTTTCAGCTCCGGTACGAGGCCGATGACGCGCCCGCTGGCGGCAGATTGCGCTGCAACAAAATCGATGATTTCTTCCCATGTGGGGATCTGGAATTGACCATCGTACAAGGTGTTGCCGGTGCGTACTTTCGGCAGCCGTTCGATGGCGCGCAGGGTTTTCAGCTCGGCCAGCGTGAAGTCGTCGACGAACCAGCCTTCGTGCCATTCGCCGTCGACCAGCTTCTTGCCGCGCCGGCTGGCGAACTCGGGACGACGGGCCACGTCGGTGGTGTCGATCAGGTTGCTTTCATGGCGCGCCACGAGAATGCCGTCGCGCGTGGCGACCAGGTCGGGCTCGACGTAGTCGGCGCCGTCGAGGATGGCCTTGGCATACGACGCCAGCGTATGCTCGGGGCGCAGGGCGCTGGCGCCCCGGTGGGCGAACACCAGCGGACGCGCCGGTTTTGTCTCCAGCAAGCCGGCGGCAAAGCCGGGGGCGGCGGCCAGCGCCAGGCCGCCCACGGCCGCCTGGACGAAGCTGCGGCGCGAAAAGTGACGCTGGGGCAGAGCGGGCGTGCGCATCAGAAATCCGCCGTCAAGGTCAGGAAGCCCTGGCGCGGGGCGATGGGGAAGGTGTTGTACGTCTTGTCGGCCGCCCCCACCACCACGTTCAGCGAGCCTTCGCGGTTGGCCAGGTTGCTGACGTTCAGGCGCCAGCGCGGGTTTTTCAGCCAGCTGGCCATGGCCGGCAGCTTGCCCGACACGCCCAGGCCCATCAGGAAATAGCTGGGCACGGACAAATCGTTGGTGTACGTCGCGTAGCGCTTGCCCACATAGTCACCCGTCAGTTGCACTTCAATATCGCCAAACGTAGCCGAAGCCACGAACTTGTTCAGCCACTCCGGCGAGCCCGGCACGTTCTTGCCGGCCGTCAATACCAGCGCGGCGCCGTTGTTGTAGTTGTCCGCGTATTGCGAGCGGTTGTACGACAGGGCATTGTAGAACGAGAAGTTGTTGCCGAAGTGCACGGTACCGGCGATATCGATGCCGTCCGTGCGCACGCTGCCCACGTTGGCCAGCACGGGGTTGCCACCGATGATGGAGGAAATCACGGGCGTCGGGCTGATCTGCAGCAAACGGTTGCTGAAATCGACGTGGTAGACATTGACCTGGCCATCGATGGCCGTGATGGCGCCCAGGTTCAGGGCATGGCTGCCGCGCACGCCCACTTCATAGGTGAGGGCCGTTTCCGGCTTGGCATCGCGCTTGAACAGGTCGAACGCGGCCTGGCTCGACAAGCTCCATGGCGAGGCGCCGCCGCCGCCGTAAGTGACGAACTGGCGCATGTTTTTCTGGATATTGAAGTACAGCTGGTCTTGCGGTGTGAAGTCCCAGCGCGCGCCCACTTGTGGCAAGAACCATTTTTTCGTGTTGATGGTGCCGACCGGCAAGGCCGTCGAACCACCGGAAATGGCGCCCAGGGCCGGTTGCACGGGGAATTGGCCATCGGCAAACTGCAGGCTGGACTTGAAGCCCGCCTGCAGGGCGATATCGGGACGGATGCGCCATTCATCCTGCAAGTGCAGCTGCACCACCTTGTTGTCGATCTCGCTGCCGTACTGCGTGATCAGAGGATTGCTGGGGCGGTCGTAGGGCGAAGTCGGGTTATTGACGTCCAGCGCATACCAGCGGCGGTAGGCGGACGAGCGGTTCTGTTCCAGCCACAGGCCCGCTTCCAGCTGGTGATTGCCGATTTCCTTGCGCAGGGTGGAAATGAAGCCGCCGCGCTTGATGTCGTATTCCGTCGTGCGCACGGCGTAGCCCGAGTTGCCGAACACCTGTTTCAGGTTCTGTTTCGGGTAGTACACGCTGAACAGGCCAGGCAAGCCGGCCACGCCGATGGGACCGGCTACCACGCCCGCGCCGTCATCCTTGTGGTAATACACCTGGTTCGACCACGTCATGCCTTCGGACAAGTTGGCGTCGAACTTGGCGTAGGCCAGGTAATCGGTGCGCTGCGCATCGCTGTAGTAATTGCGGTAATTGTTGCCGTCGGCAGGCGGCGTGGCGCCCGTCGGCGACAGGTAATTGAGGGCCGCCTTGAAGTCCGGGTACAGGAAGGGGCGCGTGTACGGCGCGCTCGTCTCGCCCTTCACGTGCACGGTGCTGTCTTCGTTCGGCTCGATCTTGTCCGAGTAATTGAAGAACAGGGTCAGTTTGCCCGCCTCGCTGCGGTTGACGTATTTGGCGTTGAACTGGTCGCCGCCCTGGCGCGCATCGAAGTCCCAGGCGCGCGCTTCGTGGTGCAGGATGGAAAAATAGGCGCTGCTGCCGTCGCCGAAGGCGCCCGTGTCATAGCGGGCAAACGTGCGCGAGGTGCGGTGGCTGCCCACCGTTTGCTGCACGCTGGCGCCTTGCGTGGCCAGCGGGTCGCTGGAATAGGTTTCGATGGTGCCGCCCAGGTTGCTGGTCGAGGCCGTCGCCAGGTCGCCCGCGCCGGAGGACAGCACGACGCTGCGCACGTTTTCGCTGATCACGGCGCGCTGCGGCGACAGGCCGTTGTAGTTGCCGTACTGCTGGTCACCGAGCGGCACGCCATCCATGGTGTAGCCGAGTTGCTGGCCGGAAAAGCCATGCACGAACAGCGACAGGTTTTGTTCGTTGTTGCCCCATGGATCGGCCGTCTGGAAGCTGACGCCAGGCAAGGTTTGCAAGGCTTTCAGGGGATTCGTGCCGGGCAGGATTTTCTGGATTTCATTCTTGCTCAGGGCGACCGAAGAACGCGTCTTGCGCGAGGAAATCTCCACGGTGGTCATCGGGGCATTCTCGTCAGCGGCAGCCGGGGCAGCGGCCATGTCGGTGGCGGCGGACGCCACGGCGGCGGCCACAGCCGTTTGGGCCAACGCCGGCAGGGAGAGGCCCGCGGCGCAAGCGCCCAGCAAAACATGGAAGGAATGGCGGCGCAGCGCCAGCGTCAAGTGGGTGGTCATCATCAGCCTGTGGAAAGTGGGAAGTAATACAAGCTGCGCAGCGTAACGGCGGCGCGTGACGGGCTGATGACGAACTGATGACGGAACGATGACAGTGGAAACAATGGCGCCGCCTGAGGGGCGGCGCGGAAGGATGATGGCGAAACTGTAATGCTTGCTTGAGCTTAGTTGATGCTGGCGGCTGGAGGTATTAAAACTTCCGCTGGCGCATCCGTGATGAACAGCTGCGCGCAATCGACCTTGTCGAATTCGTAGTGCTGGCCGCAGAAATCGCAGTTCACGCCCACTTTTCCTACTTCGTCGAGGGTGCCGTTGACTTCTTCTTCTCCCAGCATCTTGAGCATATTGCCCACTTTTTCGCGCGTGCAGCTGCAATGGAAGCTCGGGTGCAGCGGGTCGAAGACGCGGATCGTTTCTTCCCAGAACAAGCGCTGCATCAGGGTCTCGATGTCGGTGGCGAGGATTTCTTCCTCTTTCAGGGTCGACGCCAGCATCACGGCGCGGTGCCATGTGTCCAGCGCAACTTCTTCCGAGACAGGCGTCGCTTCGGCCTTGCCGCCATGGTGGGGCAGCTTTTGCAGCAGCAGGCCGCGCGAGACGCTGTCGTCCGTGGCCAGCCACAGACGCGTATCGAGCTGTTCCGAACGCAACATGTAGTTTTCGATCACGGTCGCCATGTCGTCGCCGTCCAGCGGCACGATGCCCTGGTACGGTTGCTGGCCCGGCACCTTGTCGGCTGGGTCCAGGGTGATGATGAAGCGGCCCTTGCCCGTGGCGTTGAGCAATTGCGGCACGGTGGCGACGTCGGGGATGGTGGCGTCCGGGTCCAGCTTGGCCGTGGCGCGCAGGCGCAGGTCGGAGTCGCACTCGACGACCATCAGGCGCACGGGACCGTCACCGTGGATCTGCATGATGATGGAGCCGTTGAATTTCAGGTTGGCCGACAGCAGGGCGGCGGCAGCCACCATTTCGCCCAGCACTTTTTTCACGGCCGTCGGATAGGCGTGGCGCGCCACCACTTCCTGCCAGGTGTGGGAAACGTCGATGAACTGGCCGCGCACGGCGGCGTTGTCGAAAATAAATTTTTGCAGGGTATCCTGGCCGCTAACGGCTGCGCTGACTGCGCCGGTGGTTTCAGTCGTCATTCTTTTATCCAATCTTCTTGAGTTGCGTATTAAATAGCTGGCCGCGTTGCACATAGTTCACGGCGTTGCCTTGTAGCCTGGTGATATCGTCTGCCGTCAGGGGCCGCACGGCTTTTGCCGGCGAGCCGATGATCAGCATATTGTCGGGAAATTCCTTGCCTTCCGTGACCAGCGCGCCTGCGCCGACCAGACACCCTTTGCCGATCTTCGCGCCATTCAGGATCACGGCCTGGATGCCGATCAGGGCGCCATCGCCAATCGTGCACCCATGCAACATGGCCTGGTGGCCGATGGTCACGTTCTGGCCGATGTCGAGCGGGTAGCCCGGGTCCGTGTGCAGCACGGCGCCTTCCTGCACATTGCTGTTGGCGCCCACGGTGATGCGTTCATTGTCGCCGCGAAGCGTCGCGCCGAACCATACGGAGGTGTTCGCTTCCAGGGTCACCTTGCCGATCACGTTGGCCGTGTCGGCAACAAAAGCGGAAGCGTCAATCTGTGGCGCATCGGCGCCCAATTGGTAGAGTGTCATCATTAGCCTGTGGCGGTGGTGGAAGCGACGGGCATGGCCGGACGCTGAAGTTTTACTGTGCTGCGTACGCTATTTTACGCTGTTGCAGGACAAGTCCTGGCGCCCGGCGCTAATCCGGTATAATAATCGAACGGTCGTACTTTTATGCGTACCCTATCTACAGACACAGCATGTGGCGCCATCCGCGCCACTTTCAAGGCAGGCAATCAGATGAAACCCATGAAACTTTCCCGTTCCGAATTCATCAACATCCGCGGCGCCCGCACGCATGTGCGCCACTGGGGTCGCGAAGGCGCGCCCATCCTGTTCATGGTGCACGGCTGGATGGACGTGGCCGCCTCGTTCCAGTTCGTCGTCGACGAATTGCAAGGTGACTGGCACGTGATCGCGCCCGACTGGCGCGGCTTTGGCCTGAGCGATTACACGCAATCGGACACCTACTGGTTCCCCGACTACCTGGCCGACCTGGACGCCATGCTGCTGCACTATTCGCCGGATGCACCCGTCAAGCTGCTCGGCCACAGCATGGGCGCCAACGTGGCCGGCCTGTACGCGGGCGTGCGGCCCGAGCGCATCAGCCGTTTCATCAATCTGGAAGGCTTCGGCATGATGGCAACCAAGCCGGAGCAGGCGCCGGGCCGCTACGCCAAGTGGCTCGATGAATTGCGCGAGCCGCCCGCCATGCGCAGCTATCCGAGCCAACAGGCCGTGGCCGAGCGCCTGCAAAAGACCAATCCGCGCCTGCCGGACGCGCGCGCCGCCTTCCTGGCCGAGCACTGGTCGGCGCAGAACGAGGCGGGCGAGTGGGACATCCTGGGCGACCCGCAGCACAAGCGGGTCAATCCCATCCTGTACCAGGTGGAAGAAGTAATGGCGTGCTGGCGCCGCATCACGGCGCCCGTGCTGTGGGTGGAAGCCGATGATACGAATATGTGGCAATGGATGGGGCCGAAGGAAGAGGCGCGCATTGAAATCGACCGGCGTTTGGCCTGCATCAAGGATGTGCGCTGCGAGATGTTGGCGGACGCCGGCCACATGCTGCACCATGACCAGCCGGCGGAACTGGCGCGTCTGGTGGAAACTTTCCTGGCGCAGTAATGCGCTGGCACAACTGTGTCGCTAACGCGACTTCCTTATCGGGCAAGCAGCGTACAATGAAAACTTCTTCCATGCTGAGCCCGTGCAGGGTATTGTTTTCACATGCTTAAAGTCGACCTGCATTGTCATTCGAATATTTCCGACGGCGTGCTCGCGCCCGCTGCCGTGGCTGCGTACGCGCGCAAGGCTGGCGTCGATGTATGGGCACTGACGGACCACGATGAAGTGTCCGGCGTTGCCGCCGCGCGCACGGCCGCGCTGGACCTGGGCATGCGTTTCGTGGCCGGCGTGGAAATTTCCATCACCTGGGCCGGCCAGACCGTGCACATCGTGGGCTTGCAAGTCGATGAAAACAATCCGGGCCTGGTACAGGGCTTGCACCAGACACGTTCGGGGCGCGACGCGCGCGGCCGCGAAATCGCCCGCCAGCTGGACCTGGCCGGCATCCCCGACGCCTATGAAGGGGCCTTGAAATTTGTCGGCAACCCGGATCTGATGTCGCGCACGCACTTTGCCCGCTACATCGTGGAAACGGGGAAATGCGCGAACATCCCTGACGTGTTCAAGAAATACCTGTCGGAAGGCAAGCCGGGCTATGTCGAGCACCGCTGGGCCACCCTGGCCGAGGCGGTGGGCTGGATACGTGGCGCGGGCGGCGTGGCCGTCATCGCCCATCCGGGCCGCTACCGTTTCAGCGACATGGCGCAAGGCGTGCTGTTCGATGAATTCAAGCAACTCGGCGGCGTGGCCATCGAAGTCGTCACGGGCAGTCACAGTCCGGACCAGTATCCGGAATACGCGCAGCTGGCCAACGCCTACGGCTTCCTCGCCTCGCGCGGCACGGATTTCCATGCGCCGGGCGAATCGCGCGTGGATTTTGCCAAGCTGCCGCCGCTGCCCACCAACGTCACGCCCATCTGGCACGACTGGTTCTAGGGCGCGGCTGGCCTGCGCCTGCCGCGCAGGCTTGAAATTCGCCACTGCATGCTTATCTTTTAGCTATTACTCTCATTCTGGAGCCATCGCCCATGAAACGTATTGTCCTTTTTATTGCAACCAACCTGGCCGTGATGCTGGTGCTGTCGCTCGTCCTCAGCTTGTTGGGCGTGGGCAATCCGGCGCGCGGCAGCACCTTGAACCTGGGCAGCCTGCTGGTGTTTTCGCTGGTGGTGGGTTTTACAGGGTCGATCTTTTCCCTGTTGATCAGCAAACCGATGGCCAAGTGGAGCACGGGCGCGCGCGTCATCGACAACCCCACCTCGTCGACCGAGTTGTGGCTGGTCAATACCGTGCGCGCACTGTCCGAGCGGGCCGGTATCGGCATGCCGGAGGTAGCCGTGTACGAAGGCGACGCGAATGCGTTTGCCACGGGCGCCTTCAAAAACTCGGCGCTGGTGGCCGTTTCCACAGGCTTGCTGCAAAGCATGAACCGCGATGAGGTCGAAGCCGTGCTGGGCCACGAAATCGCCCACGTCGCCAATGGCGACATGGTGACGCTCACCCTGATCCAGGGCGTGGTGAATACCTTCGTCGTCTTCATGGCCCGCGTGGTGGGTTTCTTTGTCGACAATGTGCTGCTGAAAAATAACAACCGCGAAGGCGGCGGACGCGGCATCGGTTACTTTGTTACCGTGATGGTGTGCGAAGTCATCTTCGGCTTGCTCGCTTCCATCATCGTGGCCTGGTTCTCGCGCCAGCGCGAATTTCGCGCCGACGCCGGTTCCGCCAAGCTGCTGGGCAGCCCCACGCCGATGATGCATGCGCTGGCCCGCCTGGGCGGCGTGCCGCCGGGCGAACTGCCGCAATCGATGCAGGCGCTGGGCATCAGCGGCGGCAATGGCGGCTGGGGCGCGCTGTTCGCCACCCATCCACCGATCGAGCAACGCATCGCCGCCCTGCGCGGCGTGCAATAATGATAATTAATGCCAATAACTAAGACTACGTAGACCATGAGTCAATTTTTCCAGATTCACCCCGAGAATCCGCAATTGCGCCTGATCAAACAGGCGGCGCAGATCATCCAGTCCGGCGGCGTCGTGGCCTTGCCCACGGATTCCTGCTACGCGCTGGTGTGCCAGCTCGACGACAAGGGCGCCGTTGAGCGCCTGCGCCGCATCCGTGGCGTGGATGAAAAGCATCATCTGACCCTGCTGTGCCGCGACTTGAGCGAGCTGGGCTTGTATGCCCGCGTGGACAACCGCCAGTTCCGCCTGCTCAAGGCGGGCACGCCGGGCGCCTATACCTTCATCCTGGAGGCGACCAAGGAAGTGCCGCGCCGCCTCAGCCATCCTTCGCGCAAGACCATCGGCCTGCGCGTGCCGCAGCACCGCATCGTGCAAAGCCTGCTGGAAGAACTGGGCCAGCCCCTGCTGGGTGCGACCCTGACCCTGCCTGGCGACGAAGACAGCCTGACGGATGCCGACACCATCCGCGAACGGCTGGAAAAGCTGGTCGACCTGATCATCGATGGCGGCGTCTGCGCGCATGGCCCCAGCACCGTGATCGACCTGACGGGAGCGGAGCCGGAAGTGGTGCGCGTGGGACGGGGCGACCCGGCCGTGCTGGGCTTGTAGTCGCTGGCGCAGGGCGCGGGATTTACCTATCTTTAATGGCAACATAAGAAAGTGCCTGGGACGCCTCTGGTAGAATCGCGGTCATGAGCGATTTCAATACGATAGTCCAGACCGTTGCGGTGTACCTGGTGCCGGTGCTGTTTGCCATTTCCCTGCACGAGGCGGCGCACGGCTATGCCGCCAAATACTTCGGCGACCCCACGGCCTCGAACGAGGGCAGGCTGAGCCTCAATCCCATCCGGCATATCGATCCTTTCGGCACGATCTTGCTGCCCTTGATACTGTATTTCACGATCCAGGTACCGTTCGGCTATGCCAAGCCGGTGCCCGTCGATTTCAGCCGCCTGCGCAATCCGAAGAAGCAGATGGCGTGGGTGGCGTTTGCCGGTCCTGGCGCCAATTTCGTCATGGGCTTCGGCTGGATGATCACTTTTGTTGTCCTGAGTGTCCTGCCGCCGACGGAAATGGGCATGTTTTTCCGCAAGATGGCCGGCGCCGGCGTCAGCGTGAATGCGGCCATGTTTGTCTTTAACCTGATTCCCGTGCCACCGCTCGATGGCGGGCGCATCATGACGGGCTTGCTGCCGATGCAGCTGGCGCGTCCTTACGCCAGCATCGAGCGCTACAGCCTGTATGTCTTCGGCGCCCTGGTGCTGCTGATGTACACGGGCATCTTGAACCGCGCCCTGCTGGCGGCGATCGAATTTGTGATTGGCATTTTTGTCACCCTGGTCACACCCCTGACGGCCATATTGACTTGAAACAAGCAACTGGATGGTCGTAAATAATTGATGGAAGTACCGATGCAAGTAACTGAACCAACAATAGAAACTGAAGCGATTTCGGGCTGGGTGCGCCGCTGGGCACCCCTGATTCCGGGCGGCGAAGTGCTGGACCTGGCCTGTGGCGCCGGCCGCCATGCGCGCCACCTGGTCAGCCTGGGCCACCCCGTGATCGCGCTCGACCATGATCCGGAAATGCTGGAAAAGGCGGCCGGCACGGGCATCACCACCTCGCTGGTGGACCTGGAGGCACCGGGCGCCGTATGGCCGTTCGCGCCTGGCCGCTTTGCCGGCATCGTCGTCACCAATTATCTGCACCGGCCTTTGCTCGAAGCGATGGTGACCAGCCTGGCGCCCGATGGCGTGCTGCTGTACGAAACCTTCGCCGAGGGTAACGAGCAGTTCGGCAAGCCGTCGAATCCGAAATTTTTGCTGAACGAAGGCGAAATGCTGACCTGGGCGGTGCAGCACGGCTTGCGTGTGGTAGCGTACGAGGATGGGCGCGTGGAACAGCCAAAAGCTGCTCTGGTGCAACGAATTTGTGCCGTCCGGCCGGATTTTCCACGGTTGGCAGCCTTGCTGCCGACGTTTTGAGCGGCCATACTATGTCAGAATGCACCACAGGCGCGGGCTATCCGCTACAATCGTTGTTTTATTTATCGGCGCTATAAACTTACTATGATCAAGGGCAGCATTGTAGCAATCGTCACCCCGATGCACGCTGACGGCAGTCTGGACTTTCCAGGTCTGCGCAAGCTGATCGACTGGCATATCGCCGAGGGTACGGACAGCATCGTCATCGTTGGCACCACGGGCGAATCGGCAACAGTGAGCGTGGAAGAACACTGCGAACTGATCAAGTTGACCGTCGAACATGCCAAGGGACGCATTCCTATCATCGCCGGCGCCGGTGGCAACTCCACGGCCGAGGCCATCAAACTGACGCGCTATGCCAAAGAAGCGGGCGCCGATGCTGTCTTGCAAGTGGTGCCGTACTACAACCGTCCTACGCAGGAAGGCATGTACCAGCACTTCAAGGCCATCGCCGAAGCCGTCGACATTCCCGTCATCCTGTACAACGTACCTGGCCGCACCGTTGCCGACATGAGCAACGAAACCATCGTGCGCCTGTCCGCCATCCCGAATATTGTCGGCGTGAAAGATGCGACCGGCAATATCGGCCGTGGCATCGACCTGCTGCGTTTGGTCCCCGCGGGCTTCGCCGTGTACTCGGGCGATGATCCGACGGCCATGGCGCTGATGTTCTGCGGCGGCCACGGCAACATCTCCGTGACGGCCAACGTGGCGCCGCGCGCCATGCACGAACTGTGCGTCGCAGCCATGGCCGGTGAGCGCGCCACGGCGATCGCCATCAATAACAAAGTTTTTCCCCTGCACCAGAAATTGTTTGTCGAGCCCAATCCGGTGCCCGTCAAATGGGCGCTGGCCGAAATGGGCATGATGCCAGCCGGCATACGCTTGCCACTGGTGCCGCTGGCTGAAAATTGCCATGCCACCGTGCGCGAGGCCTTGCGCGACGCTGGCATCCTGTCTTAAGCCGAACTTCAAGCCCGGGCTTGACCAGTCCGGACCTTCCCTGATTCCAGCTGCTACTTAGCTTCTTATCCAGTTACGACATGACTAATTGCAAGAAAACCATACCGGCGCCTGCCACCATCGCCGTCCGCGGCATTATCATCGGCGCCGTCGCAGCCAGCCTTGCGGGCTGTGGCATGATCAGTTCGGTAGTCGGTGGCGACAAGGTCGACTACAAGTCGGTCAAGAAAGCCAGCACCCTGGACGTGCCGCCTGACCTGACGCAATTGCAGCAGGACAACCGCTACTCCCTGCCGGATGCGAAAAACGGCGTGGCCACGGCTTCCGGCTACAACGCGCAGCGCAGCGCCACGGCCGGTACGCCCGTCGTCGTGGGCGCCGACGGCGTGGTGGGCGTCGTGCCTGTCACTGCCGGTGGTGTGAAGGTCGAGCGCGCGGGCAACCAGCGCTGGCTGGTCGTCAAGCAGTCGCCTGAAGTACTGTGGCCGCAGCTCAAGCAGTTCTGGGAAGATTCCGGCTTTACCGTCGCCCTCGATCAGCCGACGGCTGGCATCATGGAAACCGAGTGGAACGAAAACCGCGCCAAGATCCCGCAAGATATCATTCGCAGCACGATCGGCAAGGCTTTCGACGGCCTGTATTCGAGCGGCGAAAAAGACAAATACCGTACTCGCGTGGAGCGTCTGGCCGACGGCTCGACCGAAATCTACATCAGTCACCGTGGCGTGGAAGAGGTCGTTACGGGCCGCGACAAGGAAACCACCACCTGGACCGCGCGTCCGAACGATCCGGGCCTGGAAGCGCAATTCCTGGCCAAGCTGATGACGCGCCTGGGCGCGGCCAGCGACGATGCGCAGGCGAAGACGGCTGTCGACGCCGCCATCGTGCAGCCGCAGCACGCCAAGCTGGTGGGCCAAGCCGCCACGCCGGCGCGCGCCATCGAAGTCGATGAAGGCTTCGACCGCGCCTGGCGCCGTGTCGGCCTGGCGCTGGACCGTGTCGGCTTTACGGTGGAAGACCGCGACCGCACGCAAGGCACGTATTTCGTGCGTTACGTCGATCCTGATGTCGTCAAGAAAGATGGTTTCTTCTCGAAACTGTTCAGCTGGGGCTCGTCGTCCGACAAGGACAAGGAAGCGCAGCGTTACCGCGTCCTGGTCAAGGCCGGCAATGGCTCGAACAGCCTGGTCAGCATCCTCAGCAACGAAGGCCAGCCCGATACCTCGCCAGTGGCCGAGAAGATCCTGGGTTTGTTGAACGAGCAGTTGAAATAAATGGTGTGGCAGCGGCAGGTTTGAAAACCTGCCGCGCATTAAAAAGGCTGGCCCGGGAAACCGGGGCAGCCTTTTTTATTGCCGATAGTCAGCGTTTTATCCTGCGGATAAAACTGCGGACGCAAAAAAGCCGACCCGAGGGCCGGCTTTTCCTAGTGCTGGGTGCTAAATTACTTAGCAGCCGATGCAGCAGCCGAAGCAGCCGAAGCAGCGTCGGTAGCGGCCGAAGCGGCAGCCGAAGCAGCAGCAGCAGCGTCGGTAGCGGCCGAAGCAGCAGCGTCAGCAGCAGCAGCTGGAGCAGCTTCAACTACTGGTGCGGCTGCTGGGGTTTCAACTACTGGTGCTGGTGCAGGAGCTTCTTCTTTTTTGCTGCAAGCAGCCAGAGCAACAACCATCAGGGAGGCGATCAGCAGGGATTTTTTCATTTGTTTTCCTTAATTATTTCAAAAAATAAATCAATATTGTTGCGATGAATAATTACCGGTAATTATCGCTCGTTAGGTCGTCTTCGAAGGCTTTTCGTACCAGGTGGTGCCTGCCAGACAACGGAAACTTCCTAACCGAATATTATAGCGATTTTTGGTGCGTCGCAATAGGAGCAAGAGGCAAATTCGCAACTATTTTGTGATATCGCAATATTTGCCGAAGCAAATTGCAAGCAAGTGTAAGCGATTTGCGAAAGCACGACAAAACGATATAAAAATAATATGTTTCATTGTGCTGGCGCAGATGTTGTCTTTTTACCTGCTGTCATACCACTTTGCTACGCCACGATCATTCAGGCCAGTTCGATCCAGCCATCCTGGTACCAGGTATATAAGGCATCCATCACGTCATCGGAAGCCTGGGCCACGGCGGCGCCATCGAGCGCGCGTTCGTTGGCCAGGGTTTCCAGGGCCGTTTTATCGGCCTTGCCAATGGCAAACGATTCGCCATTGATGAAGACATTCTTGCCACGATACAGCATCAGCGTCTTGCGCGACAACACGACGCCCTTTTTCTGTGCGGCATCCGCGAAACGGCCCACCGTCAGCGGCTTGGACAGCGGCGTGAAAAACACATTGTGTTTCGGTTCCGACAGGTGTTCGCCCAGGAAGATGGTCACGTCTTCTTCCGTGAAGCGCACCTTGTTGATTTCTTCCGTGATGGTGCTGAGCATTTCACGGGGGATTTCCGCCGGCTTGCCAGACGCTTTCAAGTCGGGATCGCTGTAGATGCCCGGCAAGTCGATCGAGTCGGCCATGAATTGCAGGAAAGCTTCGCCCAGTTCCTGGAACGTGGGTGAGCGGAAGCCGATCGAATACGTCTGGCAGTCGCCGATGGCCACGCCGTCGTGGGCGTAGTGGGGTGGCAGGTACAGCATGTCGCCCGGTTCCAGCGTGAATTCTTCGTTGGGCGTGAAGTTGCTGAGGATTTTCAGCGGCAAGCCGTCGATCAGGCTCAGATCCTTCTGCGCGCCGATGCGCCAGTGGCGCTTGCCCTGGCCTTGCAGCAGGAACACGTCGTAGGAATCGAAATGCGGGCCCACGCCGCCGCCATCGGTGGCGAAGCTGACCATCAGGTCGTCCAGGCGCGCGTCCGGCAGGAAGCGGAACTGGCGCAGCAGGGCGTCAGCCTTGGCGCTGTGCAGATTGGCGCCCTGCACCAGCAAGGTCCATTCCTTCTGTTTCAGCGAGGGCAGGCTGGCCAACGGACCTTGCTGCATGTTCCAGTGGCCATCCGCATGGCTGACCAGGCGCGATTCGACGTGGTCGAGGGTAGCCAGCTCGGCCAGGGCCTTGAAATCGAACAGGGCCTTGAAGCCAGGCACGGCTTGACGGATCAACAAGGGCTTTTTATGCCAGTAGTCGCGCAGGAATTGCGCCGGCGTGATATCGCCGAGGAGAGTTAATTTTTTCATGCGCCCATTATAACAACCGGAAATGCAGGAATGCGCCTGCCGTTGGCGGCGTGAAGGTATAATTTGCCAGCTTATACAATGAAAGGAAGCATAATGAAGATTGCCAAAAATACGGTCGTGACTGTCAACTACAAACTGTCAGACGCGCAAGACAATCTGATCGAAGACGGCCGTCAGCCGATGGTCTACCTGCACGGTGATTATGAAAACACCCTGCCGAAGATCGAAGAAGAGCTCGACGGCAAGGAAGTTGGCTATTCCAACACGATCCAGATCGAACCGGATGATGCTTTCGGTGAATACGATCCAGCCCTGGTGAAGGTCGAGCCGCGCAATCGCCTGCCTGAGCCGCTGGAAGTGGGCATGCAGTTCGAAGGCATGCCGGAAAGCGATTCGCCGGACGAAGAAGCGATGATTTTCACGGTGACCGATATCGCCGACGACAAAGTCGTGCTGGACGGCAACCATCCACTGGCCGGCATCGCGCTGCGCTTCTCGCTGACCGTCGCTGACGTGCGCGAAGCCACCGACGAAGAAATCGCCCATGGCCACGTGCATGGCGCACACGGCCATGACCATGGCGATGAAGATGGCGATGATGAAGGCGACGAGGGCGATCACTTCCGCACTCATCCTATCCATTAATATCGCTTGTTCCAGGCCGGCTACATGCCGGCCTGTTTGCTTATGCGCTAGCGGCGCACAGTCGACGCCTTGGCTCTTGCCTGCGCCGTTGGCCTGACGGCCCGTTGACGCACCTCAAAGAATGGTGTCTTGCCTGGCCGTACGGCGATGGCGGACCAGTCGTTGTCGATGCTGACGTGGCCCAGGTTGCCTTTCCAGCTGATTTTCGGCCCGCCAGCCCTGGCCGCGGCCTTTTTACTCTTGCCATCCTTGCCGTCCGCGTCGCCATCGCGCTGCGTATCGACCAATAACACCTTGCCGCTGAACTTCTTCGCCAGGGTGCGGATCTGCTTGCGCGGTCCGGCAAAGCCATCCTGTTTCGAACTGAAGCTGGGCAGCAGCGAATTGTCGTCTTCGTCCAGTACGCCCACATCCCCATCGGAAAACAGCACGATGCCGTCGAGTTTCTTGCGCTGTGCCATGGCGAACAGGCGCTGCAGCCAGGAGCGGTTGGCCACCAGGCGGTCTTCGAATTCGCTGTTGCGTCCCGCTTCTGGCAGGAAATGGTTGTTATTCGCGGGCAGGTTGACGGTGGCAAACAGCACGCCACCGTATTCCCAGTGGGCGTTTTCCGCATAGCTGCGGAACTTCGCCGTCGATGACAGCCGCGACAGGGTCAGCTTGCGCTGGCCCAGGCTCTGGTCGTCGGCAAAATACACGTCGCGCAAGCGGTTCAGGCGTTCGATGGCGTTGACCCTGCCGCGCGAATTGCGGCAGTTGGCCCAGTCGCTGGCCGACAGCGAGACGATCAGCGGCGGCCCGCTGGCGTCCAGCACCTCCTTGCGCTGGCTGTACAGCTTGTCGCTGCAGGACTCGCTGGCGGCCTTGATGCCGGTAGCCACTACGAAGGAGGCATTGAAGGCGCTCGTTTCCGCGATGGCTTTTTTTAACGGGCCATCGTCCGGTCCGGCATTGAAGGAATGGCCCAGCACGGCAAACTCGAAGCCGGCCTGGTCGCTTGGCGCGGCCAGCGCCACTTGCCATGGCAGGCTGGCGACCAGCAAGCCGGCAGCCAGCAGGCGTAAGCCAGCGATGCTGCGCCGTATGGTCATGCGGCGGCCAGCCGTTTCAACTGGTACAACTGTTCCAGTGCGTCGCGCGGCGTGAGCGCGTCAGGATCGAGGTCGGCGATGGCGTCGAGCAAGGCTTGCTGCGCCGCATTCAGCGCGGCCAGCGGCGCCGCTTCCTCTTCTTCCGCTTGCGCATACGGATCGGCTGCCGGCGCGGCGAACAGGTCGCGCTGCGGCGTGGCGTCCAGCGCTTGCGCTTCCAGGCGCGCCAGGTGCTTGCGCGCGGCCTTGATCACGGGTTGCGGCACGCCCGCCAGTTGCGCCACCTGCAAGCCATAGCTTTGCGAGGCGGGACCGGCTTGCACGGCGTGCAGGAAGACGATGCTGTCCTTGTGTTCGACGGCGGACAGATGCACGTTGGCGGCGCTCGGGTGGCTGTCCGGCAGTTGCGTCAGCTCAAAGTAGTGTGTGGCAAACAGGGTGAAGCTGCGGCTGCTGTCGATCAGATGGCGCGCGATGGCCCACGCCAGGGCCAGGCCGTCGAAGGTCGAGGTGCCGCGGCCGACTTCATCCATCAGCACCAGCGAGTGTTCTGTGGCGCCGTTCAGGATGGCGGCCGATTCCGTCATTTCCACCATGAAGGTCGAGCGTCCGCCCGCCAGGTCGTCGGTGGCGCCGATGCGCGTGAAGATGCGGTCGATGGGGCCGATGGTGGCGGACGCGGCCGGCACATAGCTGCCCACGTAGGCCAGCAGGGTGATGAGTGCCACCTGGCGCATGAAGGTCGATTTACCGCCCATGTTCGGGCCGGTAATCAGCAGCAGGCGGCGCTCGTTGACGAGGCGGCAATCGTTGGCGATGAAGCGTTCGATCTGCTTTTCCACCACCGGGTGGCGGCCCTCGACGATGTTGATGCACGGCTCGTCGACCAGTTGCGGCGCGGCCCAGTTGTGCTGCTGCGCGTGTTCCGTCAGCGCATTCAGGGTGTCGAGCTGGGCCAGGCCCTGCGAAATCGTCTGCAAGGTGCCGATGTGCGGCGCCAGCTCGGCCAGCAGCAAGTCGTACAGCAGTTTTTCGCGCACCAGGGCCTTGTCTTGCGCCGACAGGGCCTTGTCTTCGAACACCTTGAGTTCCGGCGTGATGTAGCGCTCGGCGTTTTTCAGGGTCTGGCGGCGGCGGTAGTCGTCCGGCACCTTGTCCGTCTGGCCGTGCGTGACTTCAATATAGAAGCCGTGCACCTTGTTGTATTCGACGCGCAGATTGGCGATGCCCGTGCGTGCGCGTTCGCGCGTTTCCAGGTCGAGCAGGAACTGGCCCGCGTTTTCCGACAGCGCGCGCAGTTCGTCCAGTTCCGCGTCAAAACCCGTGGCGAAGACGCCGCCGTCGCGCACCATGGCAGCTGGTTCTTGCGCCACGGCGCGCACCAGCAAGTCCAGGCAGGCGGCCGGTGTCGCCAGTGCCGTGTGGATGGCGGCCAGCAAACCGGTTTCGCCGCCCTGGCCGGGACCATAACAACGGACCACGTCGCCGCGCAGGGCCGGCAGTTGTAATAAACCGTCGCGCAGGGCGGCCAGGTCGCGTGGACGCGCCGACAGCAAGGCGATGCGCGTGGTGATGCGTTCGATATCGGGCACTTGCGCCAGGGTGGCGGCCAATGGCCCCGCCGCTTCGCTTTGCGCCAGCGCGGCAATCGCTTCATGGCGCGCGCGCGCCACGTTCTGGTCGCGCCGCGCATGGTGCAGCCAGTGGCGCAGCATGCGCGAACCCATGGCGGTGCGGCAATGATCCAGCAAAGAGAACAACGTAGGCGATTCCTGGCCGCGGATGGTTTCCGTCAGCTCCAGGTTGCGCCGCGTGGCCGCGTCCAGGCCGATGAATTCGCTTTCCGTTTCCGTCGTCAGGGAGCGCACGTGCTGCAAGCCGCGACCCTGCGTCGATTGCGCATAGCGCAGCAGTGCGCCGGCCGCGCCGAACGCGGCGCCGAGACCATCGGCGCCAAAACCGGTCAAGGTCGCCACGCCCAGCTGGTCGAGCAGGGCCTTGTGGCCGCCCACCACGTCAAAATGCCAGTCCGGCACGCGGTTGATGTGCGTGCCCGCGTAGTCGTCGAACAGGTTGCCATTGTCACCGCTCAAGATTTCGGCCGGCACGATGCGCTCCAGCTCCTGCTGCAAGCGCGCGGCCACGGTGCTGCTGTCGCCGGAAAACTCCATCAGTTTCAGTGCACCGCTGGCCAGCGACAGCCAGGCCAGGCCCGTGGTGACCGTCTTGCGCTGCGTGATGCTGCACATGGCCAGCAGCGGGCGCTCTGCCTTCTCGGGCAGCAAGTCTGCATCCGTCAGGGTGCCCGGCGTGACCACGCGCATGACCTTGCGCTCGACAGGACCCTTGCTGGTGGCCGGGTCGCCGATCTGTTCGCAAATGGCCACCGACTCGCCCAGCTTGACCAGCTTGGCCAGATAGCCATCGAGCGAATGAAACGGCACGCCGCACATTTTAATCGGGTTGCCACTGGCCACGCCGCGCGCCGTCAGGGTAATGCCCAGCAGGCGCGAGGCTTTTTCCGCGTCCTCGAAAAACAGCTCGTAGAAATCGCCCATGCGGTAGAAGACCAGCATCGTTGGGTGATTTTCCTTAATGCCAAGATATTGTTGCATCATCGGCGTAAGCTTTTCAGCGGAATTCTTCTTTGCCGCAGCGGCGTTGATTTCTTTTGGGACGGTGGTCATGTGTTCTTTGTCGTTGGTCCGGCGGCAGGAAAATGCGTGCCTGCCGGGCTGTGTGTGGTGCTGTGTGCGTTCAAGGCCGCGCTGTTAGGCGATGCGTGAGTCCAAGGCCGTCATTTTACCGCTTTCGGCAGGCGGGGCGGCGTATTGCGTGCGGATGTGAAAAAGCCGCGCCGGTGGAGGTGGCGCGGCCTGGATATTGCTCGTTGGTGAAACAGTAATGCTGGGCTGACGGCGTTGCTGCCTTTGGATTACATCGCACCCAGGTCGGTGGCGCCGCCGACCGAGCCTTCCGGCAGCAGTCCGCCAGAGACTACATCGATTTCGTTAACGTTTAATTCTTGCATGGTATTTACCTCAATTTTCAGTATTAAGATGCACAAGTTGTAGCTATAGGGGCACGGTGTCCAACGTGGCTGCATGGCGTGCAATGCGGCGCCCGTCGGTAGCTGTACGGATCAGGTATCGACCTTGCCGCCCACCGACGCTTCCGGCAGCAAGCCGCCCGATACTTCCTCGATTTCACTGCCGTTTAATTCTTGCATCGCTGTCACCTCACAATTAAGACTTGCGAAATTGCAAATCTAATCCATCGTAAAACAATTCTTGCCGCATGCCAAGCCTTAAGCGGCTGCCTGCGTTTCCTGCATCACATCCTCCACGATTTTCCCCTGCTGCAGTACCACCACCCTTTGCGCCATGGCGATGGTTTCCGGGCGGTGCGCGACGATCACGCGCGTGAGCTGGATTTTCCGGATCGCCGCGTTCACGGCTTGCTCGTTGCGCGTATCGAGGTGGCTGGTCGCTTCGTCGAGCACCAGAAGTTTCGGGTTTTTATACAAGGCGCGCGCCAGCAGGATGCGCTGTTTCTGGCCGCCGGACAGGCCGCTGCCGATGTCGCCCACCAGGGTATTGAAAGCCATCGGCATGGCGGCGATTTCCGCATGCACGGCCGCCAGATGCGCGCAGGCTTGCACTTGCTGATAATTGGGGGAGGGGGCAAAGAAGCTTATGTTGTCGGCGATGGAGCCTGCAAACAGCGTATCTTCCTGCATGACCGTGCCCAGCAATTGCCGGTAGTTCGTCAAGCCCAGGCTGCCCAGCTTGATGCCGCCGATGAGGATTTCGCCTTCCGTCGGTTCCAGCAAGCCCAGCAGCAATTTCATGAGAGTCGTCTTGCCACAGCCGGAAGGGCCGGTGACGGCGATGCATTGACCGGCAGGAATGCTCAGATTGAGGCCATTGAGCACATTTGGTTCGCTGGCGGCATAGCGGAAGGTGAGGTTGCGGATTTCGATCGATGGCGAGATATCGTCCATGTCGACCTCGACGTCGCTGCCGTCTTCTTCCGCATCCGTCAGGACGATGTCGGCCACGCGCTCGCCATGCAGGCGCAGCATGCGCAGCTCGAACAGTTTGTCGACCAGGCTGGCCATGCGCTGGCTGAACTGGTCCTTGTAGCTGATGAAGGCGAACAGCATGCCCACCGAAAAGCGGTTGTCCAGCACGGCCAGCGCCGCCATCCAGATGACGATCACCCGTTCGGCGCTGAACAGCAGGGTATTGGCCGTCTGGTAGGACACAGATAATTTGGCGATGCGCAGGTCGGCATTGAACTGGTCGGCCAGCGCGTTGGTCCAGCTGGCGCGGCGCTCTGCGGCGCGGCCGAACAGTCGGATGCTCTGGATGCCGCGCACCGATTCGAGAAAATGCGTCTGCTGCTTGGCGGCATGAATGATCTGTTCGGCCGTCGCTTCGCGCATGGCATTGAACAGGGCCCAGCGCAGCAACACATACAGCAGCACCGCGATGCAGGCCACGCCCGCCAGCAACGGGCTGTAGACCAGCATCATGCCCAGGGTGGCCAGCACCAGCACGCCATCGATGGCGCCTTCGACGAATTGCGTCGTCAGGCTGCGCTGCATGGTCTGGATGGAATTGAAGCGCGAGACGATGTCGCCGGTATGGCGCTTCTCGAAATACGGCAGCGGCAACTTTAAAAGGTGAGCGAAGGCATTGCCCAGCCATTGCAAATTCAAATTAGTGGCCAGCACCGTGGTGATCCACGAGCGCACGGCGCCAATCGCCGTCTGTATCAGCACCAGCAGCAAGAAGCCGCAGCCAAGCACGGTGATCAGGTCGCGGTCGGCGGCCAGCAGCGCCTCGTCGACCAGCCACTGCATGTAGAACGGCGCTACCAGCGCGCACACCTGCAAGGCCAGGCCCAGCACCAGCAATTGCAGCAGGCCGCGTTTCAGGCCCACCACGCGCCCCATCAGCGAGAGCAGGGAAAACTGCTGCTTTTCCTCAGCCTTCTTGAACTCGGCGGTGGGCGTCAGCTCCAGCGCCACGCCAGTAAAATGTTTCGCCACTTCGGCCAGCGGCAGGCGGCGCTCGCCCACGGCCGGATCGTGGATCACGGCATGGCTGCCGGAGACGGACTTGAGGACGACAAAATGGTTCAAGTCCCAATGCAGGATGGCGGGCAGCTTCAGCTCGGGCAAATGCTGCATGTCGAGTTTCAAGGGCCGCGTATGCAGGGCCAGCCCCTGCGCCATCGCCATCAACCCTTTTAAAGTGACGCCCTTGAGGGAGACGGAAAAGCGCCGGCGCATGCTGGAAATGTCGGTCTGGTGGCCCCAATAGCTGGCCACCATCGACAGGCATGCCAGGCCGCATTCGGCCGCTTCCGTTTGCAGCAGGACGGGCAGGCGCTGGCTGCGCCAGAAAGACAGGTGGGCGAGATCAGGGAGGTGCATGCGGCGCAGACGTAAAAAGTGAAAAGAGAGCGGGTTGGCTTACAAGCGCCCGGAAATGCTGAACAGGGGTTCGAGCACCCATTCATACAAGCGCCGCTGCTCCAGCAGCACGCTGGCGTCGACCAGCATGCCCGACTTCAGGGGCAGGGTTTCGCCATACGCCTGCACGCTCTGGCGCTGCAAGCTCAGGCGGATGCGATACAAGGGTTCGCCATTCGTACCGCTGACGGCGCCCGGCACCGCCAGTTCTTCGGGCCGCAATGAGGTGCTGGCCACTTCGCGCACCAGCGCCGGATACTGGCCAAATTTCTGGTAGGGGTACGCCTGGTAGCGCAGCAGTACCGTCATGCCCGGCTTGATGAAGCCGACCGAGCGCGACGGCGCGTAGATTTCCGCCTCCAGCTGGGCGCCTGCCGGCAGCACGGAGGCGAGCACGCTGTTGGCCGCCACGGTCTGGCCCAGTTCGGTGGTGATGGCCGTGACCATGCCATCCTGCGCTGCGCGCACCAGGATTTCGCGGCGCGCCTCGTTCTCAGTGAGGTCTTGCTCGATGGCGGAGACATTGCGCTGCAAGCCTTCCGTGTCGCGCTGCGCCTGCACCTGCAAGTCGCGCACGTCGGCTTCCGTAGTGGCCAGGTCGCGCTGGCTGGCCGACTTGATGCGCTGTAATTCCGCCAGGCGCTGGTGCTGGTCCAGCAGCTCGGCCTGCTTATCCTGCAGTTGCGCGGATGAAATGTAATTGGTGGCGTGCAGATCGCTGTAGCGCTGGTAGGATTGTTCGGCCAGGGTAATGCGGCGCTGCTGCAGCGCGATCTGGCCATCCATGCGGGCGATCTCCGCAGCCAGGTCGCCGGCGCGGCGCTGGCCCGCCACCATGCGCTGGCGCGATTGCAGGCGCGACTGCTGCAATTCCGCGTCATAGCTGTCGCGCCGGCTTTTCAGCAGGTTCGAGACGACCTGCTGGGGTGCGCCCGCATTGGTGCTGCTGCGTTCGCCCGACAGCACAAACAGCACCTCGCCCGCCCGTACCGCCTGCCCCTCCTTGACGCGCACCCCGGCGATGACGCCCGCTTGGCCCGGCATGACGCGGATCACGCCGCTGGTCGGCAACAGCACGCCTTGCGATTGCGCCTTGCGCGTGGTGCTGAAGAAGATGAAGAAAGCGACGATGGCCAGCGCGATGGCCAGGAACAGCCAGGTCAGGAACAGATGGCTGACGGGCCGCGCCAGCAGCACCGTGCCGTATTGTTTATTGCCCAGATGCTCGATGGCTTGCTGGCGGAACAGGGGCTGGACGGGCGGGGCGGGGCTGGTGGTGGCAGCAGGGACGCTGGGTTGATCACGCAAGATGATGGACTTTTCAGGTAATGAGGGCTGTAATAACGTCAGCCGTGGTATTGGCAGGCTTGCAGTTCGCCAGCGCAGTTATCTGCAAGGGTATGGCTTGGGCCTCTGGCTTACCAGTTGATATCGCCGCCAACAGAGCTTTCCGGCAGCAGGCCGCCTGCCACTGCGTCGATTTCGTTCGTGTTTAATTCTTGTATGGTCTGCTCCTTAATAATGTCATAAAATTTACGTTTTCGAAACAACAACATCGTAAAGCAATTGTTAAAAAAGGCATAGATTTATTGTGGCAGGTGCTAGTGCAAGAGTTTCCTTCCAGCCGCTGATGCAGCTTATCGCCATTGTTGCCAGGTGATAAAACAAGAGCCACGCCGGTAAATATCGGAGCGGCTCTGGATAGAGGTCTAGCTTGCGGCAGCAAAGTGCTGCCTTGCTGGAGCCACTTTACATGGTGGTGCTTCCGCCAACTGAGCTTTCCGGCATGTTCCCACCGGATACTACTTCGATTTCATGGATTTCTAATTCTTGCATATTTTAGCCTCGCTGATTACGTTGTTTTTATGTGGAATGATGTATATGGGAAATTACTCGCACTGGATAATATCAACCCAAACCCAATGAATCGCCGACCGAGCTTTCAGGCATGTTTCCACCGGATACTTCTTCGATTTCGTGTGTGTTTAATTCTTGCATGTTGTTTCCTTGCTGATGAAGTTGCTTTTCATATGGAATGATGCGTGCGGTAAGTCATTTCGCATGCTGGAGAATATTAATTCCAACCTGTCGTTCCGCCAACTGAAGATTCAGGAATATTTCCAGCTGCTATAGCTTCGATTTCGTTAACGCTTAATTCTTGCATGCTATTCGCATTAATGTTGGAAATTGAGTTATGACTTTTAGGTGCTTGGTGCTTGATTCTTGTCGCTGGAAAGATCGCCGTACATGATGGTATTAATCGAGACCTAGCGCCGCACCTACGGAACTCTCCGGCATGTTGCCTCCGGATACTTCTTCGATTTCGTATGTGTTTAATTCTTGCATGTTGTTTACTTCAATGTTAGAGATTAATCTAGGCAATTCCAACCTCGGCAGCCGTTGCCGGAGGTGTAGCTTGTAATTCTGCTGATCCACCGATCCAGTACGGCGAGTTGCTGATTTAGCTCGGAAAATAGGGATTACATCATGATATCGCCACCGACCGAGCTTTCAGGCATGACTCCGCCGGAGACTACTTCGATTTCTTCAAAGTTTAATTCTTGCATCTCTGTTGCTCCATTTTTAGGTGGATTTGCGAAATTAAATTTATCGCAAGATGGTTTTCTTGCGGTGCCAAGATGAGGCAGAAAGACCTGCGTCTTTCTTTACCTCTACCTTTAAAGTGTAATCTGGCTTGCTCGTTTAGCTCCAGTCGGAGTTGCCACCCACCGAAGTTTCAGGCATATTGCCACCGGATACTACCTCGATTTCTTCAAAGTTCAATTCTTGTATGCTATTCACCTTAATGTTGAAAGTTAATTCATGAAGTTCAGGAGCATGGCGCACACCGATGACAACGTCGCTATGCATTGCAGGATTAGCCTAGGCCCATCGATCCACCTACCGAGCTTTCAGGGTCAAAGGAAAAGACGCGCAGTTCTGGCTGCACGCCCTCGCCGCGCATGATGCGTACGGTGATGACGAAAGATAATTCCCAGCGGCCCGTTGCGTAACCGACATCGAGACTATGCTTCCATTGCTGGCGTATGCGGCGCAGTGGCGGCAGAGCAGTGTTTTCCGACTCACCCAGCAATACCTCGGCTTCGAAGTCCAGCGGGAAGTTATAGGTGGCGCCGACGGCTTGCAAGAATGGCGATGGGGGGGCATAGACCGTCGGGACATTCGGCCCGATTTGCGTCAGTTGTGGAACTGTAATAATGCAGCAATCGACGATCTGGAACGACGTGAAGCCGCTCTCCTTGGAGCCGCAGCAAGTGACGTCTAGGTAAACATGCTGGCCTTGCTGGAAGTGCACGCCGCCCATATAAGGACCGTGGCGTGGATCAGCTGTGCCGTCGCACGAAGTGAAACTGTAGTCGAGTTGGTTTGTGATTTGGTCTACATCAAAGTGTATGGATAATTTCATCCAAGGGCTTACAGGAGTCATGTTTTACGATCTCTTTTAATATTGATAATAAATTGCTGGTAGCGAGCATCTCGCCTGAGGTTCAACAGATCGGGTGCTGTTTCGATCAGATTGATAGGATAGCCAAGTCTGACGGCCTCAAGCAGCGCCGTCATGGCTGCGTCATGGTTGCCGATAAGCTCCTGCGTCAAGGCCGCCCGGAATTGAATATCGGGCAGACTTGGGGCGATGGCGATGGCCCTAGCTGCCTTTTCCACGGCTTCTTTCTTTGCGCCCACATAGGCTGAATACAAGGCCATGCGTGAGTTAACGGTGGCATCATTGGGCATTCTCGCCAAAATGGGAGAGAGCAGTTCGATGGCACGCAGATAAGAGCGACGTGAAGCCTGAGCCTGTGCAGGTATCCAACGTTGTGCATCTGCAAGATTTGCCCACAATTGATAGGTACCAGGATTGCCTTTGCTTGAAGACACTGCTTTTTCAAATGCCTGTATGGCGCCAAGATAGTCACCTTTGGCAAACAAAGAAGTTCCGAGATTGGTATAAAGCTCCCAATTTGCTTGAAACTGTAAGCCCTGTTGTAATACGCGCAAGGCTTCATCATTACGGTTTTGACGCAGGAGGACAGCATTCAGATACGCATAGGCATTTACCGACTGAGGATCAAGCTCTATGCTTTTACGAAATGCCAGTTCGGCACCGGAGTAGTCACCTTGGCGATACAGCGACGTGCCCAGTATTAAAGGAAATAGCCTTTCTCTTGGGTATATGGCGGCAGCGATGTCGAGCACCTGTTTGACAGCGTCAAATTTTTGTACACGGATGAGTAGACGTGCTTTGCCAGCAAGACCCAACAGATTGCGTGGGTCGAGGTTTAATGCAGTTGCTATGGCAGTTAGCGCCTGGTCTTGTTTTCCCTGAAGCTCAAGTATATAAGCATGTGCAACATGGGCCAGTGCCAATTGATTGTCTAGTGCAAGAGCTTGTTGAGCGCTGGCATCGGCGCGCTGCAGCCAAGTATCGTCGCGGCCATTGCCGGCATAGCGCAGGGCGAAAGCCATGGACAGGCCGGCGGAGGCAGCAGCGTTATTGGAATTGTGCCTGAGCACTGCGCTGAAGTGCTCAATAGCCTTTTCTTGGCTGCTGTCTCGATCATACACCCGCAACGCTTCCATCCCCGCCGCCATGCTGGCCATTTCCGAATACGGCGCGGGTGCTTTCTCGCCCGTGACGAACGACTTGACGGCAGGAATGATATTGGGCAGTTGCCATCCTGTCAGTATCGCCAGCAGCGCCACGCCCGCGCCCCATTTCAAGGTGCGCTTGCGGGGCAGGGGCAGGCGGATGGAGACGCTGGCGGGCGGTTCTTCTTTCGCGGGCGTCTCGTCGGCAAGGGGGGCAGCCACGGCGACAGCTTCCCCGCGCTGTGCGCCCAGCGCCTCGCGCACATCGCGCATGGTGCGTGGCCGTTCGGCCGGGTCGTGCGCCGTCATCGCGCGCACGAGGGCGTTGATGGCGGGCGGGACGGAGTCGGGCAGATCGGGCCACGGTTCCGTCGCCTGCATGTGGGCGGCGGCCAGGGCCAGGCCGTTCAGGTGGGCGAAGTGGCGCTGGCCGGCCAGCATTTCGTACAGCATGGCGCCCAAGGCATACACGTCGCCGCGCGTGTCGGGCAGGCGGCCCATCAGGCGTTCGGGCGCCATGTAGGCGATGGTGCCCTGCAAGTCGCACAGGGTGGTCGTTTGCGTCGCTTGCGGGTCGATGTGGCGCGCCAGGCCGAAGTCGAGGATGCGCACCTTGCCGCTTGCCTCCAGCATCAGGTTCGATGGTTTCAGGTCGCCGTGCACGAGGTCCATGGCGTGCGCCTCGTCCATGGCGTCGGCGATCTGGTAGGCGATGTCGAGCGCGGCTTGCAGGTCGGCCTTGCCGCTGTGCATGAACTGGCCCAGCGTCTGGCCTTCGACCAGTTCCATGACGATGGACTGGCTCGTGCCTTGGCCCTCGATGGCGAAGATGCGCACGAAGGCGGCATGGCGTAGCGAGGCGGCCAGGCGCGCTTCATTGATGAGTTTTTCGGGATGCAGCACGTCGGCTTGCGGTTTCAACCGCTTCAGCGCCACGCTGCGGCACAGCTTGGCATCCCAGGCTTCGAATACATGGCCGAAACCGCCTTCGCCCAGCAAGCGGCGCACTTCATAGTGCCCGCTGATCGTGTCGTCTTGCGACGGGGTCTGACGCAGGGAGTCGAGCAGTTCCATATACCTTGGCTTCAGAGTGCATCAGCGTGGACGGCAAGCATCGAAAAGGGTCAATGCGATGCTTGAATGCCCAAGATGATTGATTTTGAGTAACCTCCTGATTTAAAACGATTGTTTCGAATAAGTCAATTAATATTGGCAAGGAGTGAACAAAAGTTGCCAATGCAGGCGATTGCCATTTCGGCGGCGGGCAAGCCGTCAATGTGCTCGAACGCAATGACGACTGTTTCGTCGCGCCCGATAATGCAGATGGGAGCGGCACCGTATGGACCTGTGCCGCGGTATGCGCTGGACAGGAACAGGAGGCAGCATGCGTGGCGTGATCCGTTTGAACGACCCCACCAGCCATGGCGGCAAGGTGGTGGGGGCGGCGCCGAACAGTACGGTGCTGGGCGTGGCCGTGGCGCGCAAGGGCGACCCTTGCGTGTGTCCGATCAAGGGCCACGTGCGCTGCGTGATCGCTGAGGGCGATCCGCAGGTGCTGATCGATGGCGTGCCCGTGGCCTTTGACGGGCACAAGACCAGCTGCGGCGCCAGCCTGATGTCTACCGTGGGCAACAGCGGGCGCGGTTAGCTCAGGCTGGCGTCGATGGCCGTGCCCAGCTTGTCGACGATTTCATCGACATGGCTGGCGTCGATGATATAGGGCGGCGCCAGCAGGATGTGGTCGCCGTGCAGGCCGTCGATGGTGCCGCCCATGGGGTAACACATCAGTCCATTTTGCATGGCGTGCGCCTTGATGCGCGCGTGCAGGCGGCGGGCCGGGTCGAACGGCCGCTTGCTGGCGCGCTCCTGGACCAGTTCCAGGCCCAGGAACAGGCCGCGTCCACGGATGTCGCCCACGTGCGCATGGTCATCGAAACGTTGGTGCAGGCGCTCCTTGAGCAAGCCGCCCATGGCGCGCACGTTGGCCAATAAATCGTGCTCCTCGATCTGCCGCTGCACGGCCAGGGCGGCGGCGCAGGCCGTAGCGTGGCCGATATACGTGTGGCCATGCTGGAAGAAGCCTGTGCCGGCGCGGATGGTCTCGCGGATGTCCTTCGATACCATCACGGCGCCGATGGGCTGGTAGCCGGCGCCCAAACCCTTGGCGATGCAGATCAGGTCGGCCGTGATGGCTTCCTGCTCGCAGGCGAACAGGCTGCCCGTGCGGCCCATGCCGCACATGACTTCGTCGAGAATCAACAGGATGCCGTGGCGCTGGCAGATGGCGCGCATGCGCGCAAAATAGCCGGCGACGGCGGGCAGGGCGCCGGCCGTGGCGCCGACGACGGGTTCGGCGATGAAGGCCATGACGTTGTCCGCGCCCAGCTCGGCGATATGGTCTTCCAGCTCCTGGCCCAGGCGCGCCACGTAATCAGCATCCGTTTCATGCGCCTGCTGGTCGCGCCAGGTATAGCAGGGCGATACGTGGGTCACGCCAATCAGCAGCGGTTCGAACTGCTGGCGCCTCCAGGCGTTGCCGCCTGTGGCCAGCGCGCCCAGGGTGTTGCCGTGATAGCTCTGGCGGCGCGCGATGACGTGGCGGCGCTGCGGCTGGTCCCGCTCGACGAAATACTGGCGCGCCATTTTCAGCGCGCTTTCCACCGCTTCCGAGCCACCCGAGACGAAATACACGCTGTCGATGCCGGCAGGCGCACGGGCGACGAGAAAATCGGCCAGCTGCTCCATCGGCTCGCTGGTAAAGAAGGAACTGTGCGCATACGCCATGCTGGCAATCTGCTGCTGCACGGCGGCGATGACGGCCGCATCCGAATGGCCGAGGCAAGAGACGGCCGCGCCGCCGCAGGCGTCCAGGTAGCGTTTACCGTTTGCATCGATCAGGTAAGGGCCGTCGCCGCCCATGGCGACAGGGTAAGTGGTGGTCAGGCTGCGGTGGAAGACATGGCTCATGGCATCGCTTTCTTGTCGGCAAGGGGGATGGCCGAGTATAGGATGCGCTGCGTCATAATGCAACGATTGATGTATTTATTTTTAATTTACATCATTTGATGTTTTTGCGTACGCGCCCAGCGCCCGCAATTGTTTTTCCGCCGCGCCGATGGCTTGCACGGCATCGGGCCCCGCGCGCGCTACCAGCAATTCCACCAGGCTTTCCACGGCTGCGATGCCGGCCACGATGGAGGGGAAGAACGAGGGGCTGTCGACGGCGATGACGATGCTGGCATCGGCCTGCAGGGCCAGCGGCGACATGGCGCTGTCGCTGATGGCGACCACCAGGCAGCCGGCCTGGCGCGCCGCCTGCGCCACCAGCAGCGCTTCGCTCGAATACGGCGCGAAGCTGACGACGACGACGGCTTCGCCCGCTTGCAGGGCGCGCAAATCCATTTCCAGCGTGCCGCCCTGGCCGCTCAGCAGCTGCACGCTGGGGCGCAGCAGCCGGTACAGGTAGTGCAGGGTATAGGCGATGGGGTGGGCGGCGCGAAAGCCCGCCACGTGCACGCGGGGTGCCGCCTGCAGCAGGCTGGCGGCCGCATCCAGGGCGGCGTGGTTGGCGCTCTCCGTGGCGGCCAGGTTGCGCTGCTGCACCGCGAATACTTCGGTGACCAGGTCGCGCTCTTTTCCCTCTTTGCCGGCCAGCGTACCGGCTTTTGCCGCGTAGCCGCTTGGCCCCGCGCGCAGGCGCTCGACGAAGATGGCTTTGAGTTCCGGCCAGCCGGCAAAGCCCAGTTGCTGCGCCAGGCGCACCAGGGCAGCCGACTGCACTTGCGCGCGCGCGGCGATGCTGCGCATCGACGACACGGCCACTTCGTCCGGATGATCGGCCAGGTAGCGGGCGCCGGCCTGGAATTGCGGGCTCAGTTCCGCATGGCACGCCTTGATCAGGTCCATCAGTGCCGCATAGGAGTCGTGGGGTGTCGCTGCCTGCATCGCCGTGCCTCAGTTAATAGGTTGCGGCGATGGTACAGGATTCGTCAGCGCGCCGGTAGCGGCAAGCCTTGCGCCAGCGCGGCCGTGCGCGGACGCAGGCGGGCAAACAGGTGCGGCCCGGCCGGTTTGCGGCGCGGCCCCGTCGTCAGTACGCGCAAGGCGGTGGGCAGCGGCACGTCGTGGCAATGCAGGAACAGCGCGGCGGCGCCCGTGCCGGCCATTTCCTGCAAGGCCAGCGCATGTTCGACCAGCGCCGCCGTGCGCATGTCGAGCCGCACCGGGATGTCGGGTTGAAACAATTGTGTATCGACGTACCGTGCATCGCGCATGTCGTCCCCGCCGGGTTCGCTGGTCAAGCTATCAGAATAAAAGCGCTGCGGCGCCAGCACTTTGTGCGAAATCAATTCATGTGTCGGATAAATTCCACAAGGCAAAAGAAGGACGGTGAATTGGGCGCCACCCCTATGCCCCTCTGGCACGCCCTGTTGCCTGCTAATTTGTGTGAGCCAAAATAATTCATTCCTACAATTCTTGGCTTGAGGCAAATAAAGATAGTCAGGTTTTATATAGGCAATGCTAAAATTATTAAATATATATAAATATATATGTCTATATGGCAATTTCATTGCCCCGCCTATCGTAATCGAGAGGATTCTTTTGCGCACCAAACTCCTGCCCCTGACCTTGCTGCTGTTGATCCAGAACGCATACGCTGTCGATCCCCCCAGCGCAGGCAGCCAGCTGCAGCAGATTCCCGTCGCGCCCCAGTTGCCGAAAGCGCCGCCGGCCATCCGCGTGCAGCAGGGCAATGTACCGGCCACCACGCTGGGCGATACCACCCGCATCACGGTGCAGCGCTTGCAGATCGCGGCGCCGCCCGTGTTTCCTGAAAGCGAACTGATCGCCAGCACGGGTTTCGTGCCGGGCAGCGAGCTGACCCTGGGCGAGCTGCGCGTCATGGCGTCAAAAATTGCCAGCTATTACCAGAACCGTGGCTATTTCCTCGCGCAGGCGTATCTGCCCGCGCAAGACATCCAGGATGGCGTGGTGCAAATCACCGTGCTGCCGGGCCAGTATGGGCAAGTGCAGCTGCGCAACCAGAGCAATTTGTCGGACGGCCTGGCTGGCACGATATTGGCCGGTCTCGACGGGCAAGTGATTTCCACGCCGCCGCTGGAGCGGCGCTTGCTGTTGCTGTCGGACTTGCCGGGCTTGCAGGTCAGCTCGACCCTGGCGCCGGGTGCGTCCCTGGGCGCGTCCGACCTCATCGTCGAGGTGCAGCCGGGATCGCGTTTCAACGGCAGCATCGACGTCGATAACCAGGGCAACCGCTACACGGGCCGCAACCGCATCGGCGCCACCCTGAACATCAATGAACTGGCCGGCATCGGCGACGTGGCCAGCGTGCGCGCGTTTACCTCGGCCGACGGCTTGAACTACGGCCGCCTGGCGTATCAGGGGCAGGCCGGTTTGCTGCGCCTGGGCGGCGCCTACACGTATATGGATTACAAGCTGGGCAAGGAATTTGCCGTGCTCGACGCCAAGGGCACGGCGAAGATCGCCAGTGCGTATGGCAGTTATCCGCTGATCCGCTCGCGCAGCAGCAACCTGTATGCGCAAGTCAGCTACGACGACAAGACCTTCCAGGATCGCACGGAATCGACGGGCACGGTCAACGACAAGACGGCCAGGGTGTGGATGCTGAACCTGAACGGCGACGCCAAGGATGGCTGGGGCGGCGGTGGCGTGAGCACGTATTCCATCACTTACACCACGGGCAAGATCGACATCGAGACGCCGGAGGCGCGCATGATCGACAGGCTGACGGTGGACACCCACGGCAGCTTCCACAAGCTCGCTTTCAATGCGGCGCGCCTGCAAAGCCTGGGCGGCGAGACGAGCTTGTTTGGCACCCTCAGCGGCCAGGCGGCGTCGAAAAATCTCGACGTCTCTGAAAAGATGGGCATCGGCGGCATGGGCGGCGTGCGCGCCTATCCGGGTGGCGAGGCGTATGGCGACCAGGGTTACGTGCTGAACCTGGAACTGCGCCAGAACCTCACTGCCTTCACGGCCTTGCCCGGTCAGCTGCAGGTGCTGGCCTTTGCCGACACGGGCAGCGTCAAGCTGAACCGCGACGCCTGGAGCGCTGGCGAGAACCGCCGCACCCTGAGCGGCGCCGGCTTGGGCGTGACGTGGACGGGCGCCAATGCGCTCGTCCTGAAAGCGTATTACGCACACAAGCTGGGCAATGCCAAGGCGACCTCCGCACCGGACTCCGCAGGCCGTTTCTGGCTGCAAGCCGTCAAGTACTTCTAAAAACCTACTGCGCGTCGCGATTTGCGGCTTGCGATGCTCACTGTGCGTGCGCACAGCTGCGCTTCTCAGCCGCAACTCACATCCGCTCGCTACGGTTTTTTAGATGTTGTAAGTAAATGAGCAAATAAATCAAGACCACCAGGACACCGCCATGAACCGCATCTACCGCTCCATCTGGAACCAGGCCACGGGCGCCTACGCCGCCGTTTCCGAAAACGTCAAATCCGCCGGCAAGCGCTCGATGCCAGGATGCAGCGGGGGCGGGACGCATTTCGCCTTGACCAGCATGGCGGCGGCGCTGATGCTGGGCTACGGCAGTCTGGCGCTGGCGGGGCCGGCGGGTGGCACGGTGGTGGCGGGGCAGGCAACGATCAACGGCGCGCCGGGCGCCACGGTGATCCGGCAGGGCAGCCAGAACGCGGTGATCAACTGGGCCAACTTCAATATCAACAAGGGCGAGTCCGTGCAATTCGTGCAGCCGAACAGCAATGCGGTGGCCTTGAACCGCGTGCTGGGCAGCGATGGCACGACCATCCTCGGCAACTTGTCGGCCAACGGCAAGGTGTTTATCGTCAACCCGAACGGTGTGCTGTTCGGCCAGGGCGCGTCCGTCAACACGGCGGGCCTGGTGGCCTCGACCCTGGATATTTCGAATAGCGATTTCATGTCGGGCAAGTACCAATTTTCCGGCAACGGTACCGGCAAGGTGCTGAACCAGGGCAGCATCAGCGCGCCGGGCGGCTATGTGGCCTTGCTGGGCGCGAACGTGTCGAACGAGGGCACGATCCAGGCACGCCTGGGCTCGGTGGCCCTGGCGGCGGGCCGCGCCATCACGCTCGATGTGGCGGGCGACGGCTTGCTCAATGTCGCCGTCAACGCGGGCGCCGTGGGCGCTTTGGTCAACAATGGCGGCATGATCCGGGCCGATGGCGGCAGCGTGGTATTGACGGCGCAGGCGGCCGGCGACTTGCTGAAAACCGTCGTCAACAGCACGGGCGTGATCGAGGCGCACACCATCGACACACGCGGCGGCACGATCAAGTTGCTGGGTGACATGCAGACCGGCACGGTGAACGCGGGCGGCACGCTGGACGCCAGCGCGCCAACCGGCGGCAAGGGTGGCTTTATCGACACCTCGGCCGCGCACGTGAAGATCGACGATGCGTTGAAGGTCACGACGGCATCCAGCCACGGCCTGACCGGCACCTGGCTGATCGATCCGACCGACTACACCATCGCGGCGACCGGCGGCGACCAGACTGGCGCGTTTTATACCAATGCGCTCAAGAGCACCAGTGTCCAGATTCAGAGCATCTCGGGCGGCAGCGGCACGCTGGGCAACATCAACGTCAACGACACGATTTCATGGTCGGCCAACCAGCTGAAGATGACGGCGCAAAACAATATCAATATCAACCAGCCGCTGCGCGGCTCCGGCACGGCCAGCCTAGCACTGGAATATGGCCAGAGTGGCGTCGCCTCCGGCAATCTATCCACCTACAATGTCAAGGCGGAAGTGGATCTGCCATCGGGGCTGAACTTCAGCACCAAGCTGGGCAGCGATACGGTGACGGCGACGACCTACATGGTGATCAACAGCCTGGGTGCGGCCACCAGCACCAGCGGCACCGACTTGCAGGGCTTGAAAAATGCGTTGTCCGGCAACTTCGTGCTGGGCGCCAATATCGATGCCAGCGGCACGGCGAACACGGCGGTCTGGGGCGCCAACCGCTTCACGCCGATCGGCACCACCACCGTGCCATTCACCGGCCAGTTCGACGGCCTGGGCCATGTCATCACCGGCTTGAGCAGCGGCACCACCACCAGCAACAGCTCTGTCGGCTTGTTCGGCACGATCAACTCTGCGGCGAATGTGCGCAATATCGGCCTGCTTGGGGTCGCGATCACGTCCAACGTGGCGAGCGGCAGCTACGGCAATGTGGGGGCGCTGGTCGGCTTCAATTATGGCGGCACCATCAATAATGCCTATGTCGGCAGCGGTACCCTGACCAGCCCCGGTATCGTGGCGCTGGGCGGCCTGGTCGGGAAAAATTCCGGCACCATCAGCAATAGCTACAACAACGCCGCGCTACTGGTGACGACAAATAGCCCCAGCGCTCTCGGTGGGCTGGTCGGCAAAGCCGTCGGCGGCAGCAACATCAGCAACAGTTATAACAGCGGCACGGTGACCTCGAATAAAGCCGCTGCCGGCGGCCTCGTCGGCACCAACCTGGGCAGCATCACCGACAGTTTCAACACCGGCGCCGTGACTGCCGGTACCGGCGCGGGCGGCATCACCCCCGTCAATGGCACCAACTCCGGCATAGGCCTTATCACCAACAGCTATAACACCGGCGCCATCGCCGGCGCTGGGCAAGTCGGCGGCGTAGCTGGTAGCAATATGTTGAAGGGTACCATCACCAATAGTTACTCGACCGGATCGGTGACGGCCGCGGCTACGACCGGCACCGTTCGCGCATACGGTGGCCTGGTCGGCGAAAACCGGGGCACCATCGCCAACAGTTATGCCACCGGCGCCGTCAGCGGCACGGTCGCGACAGGCGGCGTGGTGGGTTCGAGCCCGGCCAGCGGCACGATCACCAATGTGTATTCTTCCGGCGTGGTGAGCTTGATCAGCGGCGGCACCGGTACGCCGGGCGGGGTGGTCGGGAACCTGGGCGGCACCAGCTCGATCAACGGCGGCTATTTCAATACGACGCTGAACTCGATGGCGGCCCTCGGCGTCAACAGCAGCACCAACACCACCCCCGTCACTGCTGTCAGCGGCCTGACAGCGACGCAAATGCAAACTGGGGCGAACTTCGGCGCGTTCACCTTTACGACCAGCACCGGCCAGTCGGGCAATAACTGGGTCATGGTCAATACCGACGGCACGCTCAACGGCGCGGGCAACGCGACAGGCGCCACCGGACCGATGTTGTCTTCCGAGTACAGCACCACGATCAAATCGGCGCATCAATTGCAATTGATGGCGATGGACCTGGCCGGCAATTACACGCTGAAGCAGGATATCAACGCCGCCAGCACCGGCACCGGCAGCGACGTCTGGAATGGCGGGACCTTCGTGCCGGTGGGCACCAGCGGCACCAGCCGGTTCACCGGCACTTTCGATGGCGCCGGCCATGTCATTTCCGGCCTGGTTGTCAACCGTCCAAGCACGGATTACGCCGGCCTGTTCGGCGCCACGTCGAGCACGGCGATTGTGCGCAATGTCGGCCTGGAAGGCGGCAGCATCACCGGCAGGGATAACACCGGCGCGCTGGTTGGCAACAATGCCGGCATTGTCAGCGGCAATTACAGCACCGCGAGCGTGACCGGCTCGACCGACGTCGGCGGCCTGGTCGGCAGCAATAGTGGCACTGTCAGCAACAGCTATGCCTCCGGCACGGTGAGCGGCGGGACCGATGTAGGCGGCCTGGTCGGCCTGAACTCCGGCACCTTGAGCAATAACTACGCCACCGGCGCCGTCTCAGGCATCCTCAACGTGGGCGGCCTGGTCGGCGCAAATAGTGGCGGCACCGCCACCGGCAATGTCTGGGACACCACCACCACGGGCCAGGCCACCAGTGCCACCGGCACCGGCTTGAGCACCGCGCAAATGAAATCGCTGGCCACCTACAGCGGGGCGTCGTGGGACCTGTCCAGCACGTGGATCGTCTACGACACGAATACTTATCCCTTGCTGCGCGCCTTCATGACGCCGCTGCAGGTGACGTTTGCCTCGAACGCCAGCAAGACCTATGACGGCACCAGCAACTGGACGGCGCCGGGCTACACTTATTCGTACCCGAATGCCACGCTATCCGGTTCGCTGAACTATGGCGCGGCGGGCAGCGCGGTCAACGCCGGCACCTACGCCATCACGGCCGGCGGCCTGTATTCCGGCCAGCGCGGTTATGCCATCAGTGCCAATGCCGCCACCCTGACTATCGACAAGCGCGCCGCGACCCTGAGCGGCGCCACGGTGGAAACGCGCGTCTATGACGGCACCACGGCCGCCACGCTCTCCGGCGGCTCGCTGTCCGGCGTACTGTCGCAGGACAGCGGCAACCTCACGTTCAACACGGGGACCTTCGATACCAAGGATGCGGGTACCGGCAAAGCCGTCACGGCGATCACCACCGGCAGCGCCGGTGGCAACTATACCGTCACTGCCACCGGTATGACCGGCACCATCACGCCGAAAGCGCTGACCTTGTCCGGCCTGGCCGCCACCACCCGGCAATATAACGGCGGCACCGCCGCCACGCTGACCGGCGGCTCCCTGACTGGCCTGGTCGGCAGCGAAACGCTGAACCTGGGCGCCACGAGCGGCGAATTCGCCGGCAAGAACGCCGGCACCCAAGCGGTGACGGTCACGCTGGGCACGCTATCCGATGGCACCGGCCTGGCCAGCAACTACACGCTCGATGCGCCGACCAGCGTTACCGGCACCATCACACCCAAGGCCTTGAGCTGGACTAACCTGGCGGTGGATAATAAAGAGTACGACGGCAACGAGACGGCCGCCATCAACAAGGGCAGCATCACCGGCTATGTGAGCGGCGAAGGACTGATATCAGGCTCTACCGCCGCGTTTGCTGACAAGAACGCCGGCAATAACAAGGTAGTCACCGTCCGTACCACCCTGGGCAATGGCAGCGGCGGCGGCCTGGCGTCCAACTACACGCTGGTCGATACCACCGTGTTGGCCAGCATCACGCCCAAAACCCTGACGTTGACCGGCGTGACGGCAGGCAACAAGACTTACGACGGCACCAAGGCGGCCGCAATTACGGGCGGCACCCTGGGCGGCATGATCAACGGCGAAACGGTCGGCCTGGGCACGCTGTCGGGCAGCTTTGCCGACCAGAACGCCGGCAATGGCATAGCCGTGACGGTCACCGGTGGCAGCTTGAGCGACGGCAGCAATGGCGGCCTGGCCAGCAACTACACGCTCGCCAGCGTGACGGGCCTGAAGGCTGATATCGCGCAAAAGGCGCTGACGGTCAGCGGCGTGAGCGTCGCCAGCAAGGGCTATGACGGCAACACCAAGGCGACCATTTCGGGCGGCACCCTGAATGGCCTGGTGATCGGCGAAACCCTGAGCCTGTCTGGCCAGAGCGGCGCATTCAACGACAAGGACGCGGGCAACGGCAAGGCCGTGACGGTGACCGGCGCCACGCTGGCCGACGGCACCGGCTTGGCCAGCAACTATACGGTCAGCAACGCGACCGGCGTCACCGGCAATATCACGCCGAAGGCGCTGACGGTCACCGGTGCCAGCGCGGTAACCCGCGTCTATGATGGCACCACTGCCGCGACCCTGGCGGGCGGCGTGCTCGATGGTCTGGTCAGCGGCGAAACATTGACGCTGTCCGGCTTGAGCGGCGCCTATGCCACCAAGAATGCCGGCAGCGGCAAGGCCGTCACCGTCACCGGCGCCACGCTGGCCGATAATGCCGGCGGCCTGGCCAGCAATTACACGGTCAGCAATCCGACCAGTGTGACCGGCAACGTCACCAAGGCAAGTATTTCCAGCGTCAGCGGCTTGAGCGCCAGCGACAAGACCTACGATGGCAGCACTGCCGCCGTGATTGGCGGCAAGGCCGTCATCACCGGCATGGTGGTTGGCGACGATCTGGCCTTGTCCAGCGCCAGCGGCGCCTTCAGCGACCAGAATGCGGGCACCGGCAAGACTGTCAATATCTCCGGCATCACGCTGACGGGCAACGACCTGGCCAACTATAACCTCACCAATGCCAGCGCCACGGCCACCGCCAGCATCACCCGGAAGGCATTGACGGTGATCGGTGCAACAGCCGCCGACCGGGTCTACGATGGCAGCACGGTGGCAATCATCAGCGGCGGCAGCCTGGACGGCCTGGTCGGCAAGGAAACCCTGACGCTGACCAGCATGACGGGCCTGTTTGCCGACAAGAATGTCGGCACCACGAAAGCGGTGACCGTCAGTGGCGCGGCCTTGACGGGCGGCGCCAATGGCGGCCTGGCGTCCAACTACACGGTCACCGGTTCGACCGGTTTGACGGCCAATATCACCAAGGCCACCATCAGCACCATCAGCAATATCGTCGCCGACAACAAGGTCTACGACGCCAACACCAAGGCCACCGTCAGCGCCACCGGCGCCACCTTCAACGGCATGGTGGGCGGCGACAGCCTGTCGATCAGCGCCACCAGCGCCACGTTCGCCGACAAGAACGCCGGCAACGGCAAGACGGTGGCCGTCAGCGGCATCGCCCTGGGAGGCCTTGACGCGGTCAACTACAACCTGACCAACACCACCGGCAGCGGCACCGGCGCCATCACGCCGAAGGCGCTGACGATTACCGGCATGTCGGCCGTCAACAAGATCTATGACGGCAACACCAAGGCCAGCGTGACGGGCGGCTCGATCAGCGGCCTGGTCGGCTCGGAAACCCTGGGCGTGACGGGCTTGAGCGTCACCTTCAATGACAAGAACGCCGGCACCGGCAAGGCTGTCACGGCCACCGGCACGACCCTGGTCAACGGCGGCAACGGCGGCCTGGCCAGCAACTACACGATGGCCAACCCGACCGGCTTCACGGCCAATATCACGCCGAAAGCGTTGACGGTATCGGGCATGACGGCCGGTACGCGTGTGTATGACGGCACCACGGCCGCGACCCTGGCCGGTGGCAGTTTGACGGGCCTGGTAACGGGCGAGACGCTGGTGGTCTCGGGCGGCAGCGGCGTGTTTGGCAACAAGAACGCCGGCAACGGCAAGGCGGTGACGGTGTCGGGCGTCAGCCTGCTTGACGGCACGGGCCTGGCCAGCAACTACACGGTCAGCAATCCGACCAATGTGACGGGTTCCATCACGCAAAAAGCGTTGAGCGTCACCGGCGCGCTGGCGGCCGACAAAACCTATGACGGCGCGCTCGATGCGAGCATCACGGGCGGCAGCCTGAGCGGCTTTGTCGGTTCGGAAACGGTAGGCCTGGCGAGCCTGGCCGGTGCGTTTGCGGACAAGGACGCAGGCAGCGGCAAGGCCGTCAGCATCACCGGCGGCACCTTGTCCAACGGCAGCAATGGCGGCCTGGCCAGCAATTACTCGGTCGGCCCTGTCAGCGGTCTTGCGGCCAGCATCGCGCAAAAAGCTTTGAGCGTCACCGGCGTGGCGGCCGCCAACAAGGTCTATGACGGCACGACCAAGGCAAGCGTGACCGGCGGCAGCTTGAACGGCCTGGTCGGTGGCGAAACCCTGGGCCTGTCCGGCCTGTCGGGCGCCTTCGGCGACAAGAACGCCGGCACCGGCAAAGCCGTCATTGTCAGCGGCGCGCAGATCAGCGATGGCACCGGGCTGGCCAGCAACTACACGGTCGGCAACCCGACTGACGTGACGGCCAATATCAACCAGGCCACCATCAGCTCGGTGACCAATGTCGTGGCCGACAGCAAGGTCTATGACGGTGGTACTTCCGTCACCTTCGCTACGGCCACGGCCACTTTCAATGGCATGGTGAGCGGCGACAGCCTGGCCATCGGCGCCACCAAGGCCGCGTTCAGCGACAAGAACGCCGGCACCGGCAAGGCCGTGACGATCTCTTCCCTGACACTGGGCGGCCTTGACGCGGCCAACTACACGCTGGCGAGCAGCACCGCGACCGGCACCGGCAGCATCACGCCTAAAGCGCTGACGATTACCGGCATGTCGGCCGTCAACAAGATCTATGACGGCAGCACCAAGGCGACCTTGTCGGGCGGCTCGATCAGTGGCCTGGTCGGTATGGAAACCCTGGGCGTGACGGGCTTGAGCGCCACCTTCGATACCAAGGACGCCGGCACCGGCAAGACGGTGACGGCGACCGGTTCGACCCTGGTTAACGGCGGCAACGGCGGCCTGGCGGCCAACTACACGATCAGCAACCCGAGCGGCCTGATCGCCAGTATCACGCCGAAAGCGCTGACGGTATCGGGCATGACGGCGGGCACGCGCGCCTATGACGGCACCACGGCCGCGACCCTGGCCGGCGGCAGTTTGAGCGGCCTGGTAACGGGCGAGACGCTGGTGGTCTCGGGCGGCAGCGGCGTGTTTGGCGACAAGAACGCCGGCAACGGCAAGGCCGTGACGGTGTCGGGCATCAGCCTGCTTGACGGCACGGGCCGGGCCAGCAATTACACGGTCAGCAATCCGAGCAATGTGACTGGTTCCATCACGCAAAAAGTGCTGACCGTCACCGGCGCACTGGCGGCCGACAAAACCTATGACGGAGCGGAGGGCGCCACTATCACGGGCGGCACCCTGAACGGCCTGGTGGGCTCTGAAACGGTCGGCCTGGCGGACCTGGCCGGTGCATTTTCGGACAAGAATGCCGGCAGCGGCAAGGCCGTCAGCGTCACCGGCGGGACCTTGTCCAACGGCAGCAACGGCGGCCTGGCCAGCAATTACACGGTCAGCAACCCGACCGGCTTGACGGCCAGCATCACGGCCAAGGCCTTGACGCTGACGGGCCAGCTGGCTGGCAATAAAGTCTACGACGGCAATACGGCGGCGCAATTGTCCGGTGGCGTGCTGGCGGGCCTGGTGGCGGGCGAAAGCCTGGGCTTGGCTGGCCAGACGGCGACGTTTGCCGACAAGAACGCGGCCAATGGCAAAGCTGTGACGGTGACGGGCACGAGCCTGGTCGATACGGCCAGCGGCCTGGCCAGCAACTACACGGTCAGCGACCCGAGCGGCTTGACGGCCAGCATCACGCCGAAAGCCTTGACGGTAGCCGGCCAGCTGGCTGGCAATAAAGTCTACGACGGCAATGCAGAAGCCAGCCTGTCCGGCGGCGCCCTGAGCGGCCTGGTGGCGGGCGAAACCCTGGGCTTGGCTGGCCAGACAGCAAGCTTTGCCGACAAGAACGCGGCCAATGGCAAAGCCGTGACGGTGACGGGCACGACCCTGGTCGACACCATCACCGGTCTGGCCAGCAACTATACGGTCAGCAACCCGACCGGCTTGACGGCCAGCATCACGGCCAAGGCCTTGACGCTGACGGGCCAGTTGGCTGGCAGTAAAGTCTACGACGGCAATGCACAAGCCAGCCTGTCCGGTGGCGCCTTGAGCGGCCTGGTGGCGGGTGAGGCATTGGGCATTGTGGGTCAAACTGCCGTGTTCAGCGACAAGAACGCGGCCAATGGCAAAGCCGTGACGGTGACGGGCACGAGCCTGCTCGACACGGCCAGCGGCCTGGCCAGCAACTACACGGTTAGCGACCCGACCGGCTTGACGGCCAGCATCATGGCCAAGGCCTTGACGCTGACGGGCCAGTTGGCTGGCAATAAAGTCTATGACGGCAATACGGCGGCGCAATTGTCCGGTGGCGCCTTGAGCGGCCTGGTGGCGGGTGAGGCATTGGGCATTGCGGGTCAAACTGCCGTGTTCAGCGACAAGAACGCGGCCAATGGCAAAGCCGTGACGGTGACGGGTACAAGCCTGGTCGATACGGCCAGCGGCCTGGCCAGCAACTACACGGTTAGCGACCCGACCGGCCTCACGGCCAGCATCACGGCCAAGGCCTTGACGGTGACGGGCCAACTGGCTGGCAATAAAGTCTACGACGGCAATGCACAAGCCAGCCTGTCCGGCGGCGCCCTGAGCGGTCTGGTGGCGGGTGAAAGCCTGCGCATTGGTGGCCAGACGGCGACGTTTGCCGACAAGAACGCGGCCAATGGCAAAACCGTGTCGGTCAGCGGCACGACCTTGGTCGATACTGCCAGCGGCCTGGCCAGCAACTACACGGTCAGCAATCCGACCGGCCTCACGGCCAGCATCACGGCCAAGGCCTTGACGGTGACGGGCCAAGTGGCTGGCAATAAAGTCTACGACGGCAATGCACAAGCCAGCCTGTCCGGTGGCGCCTTGAGCGGCCTGGTGGCGGGTGAGGCATTGGGCATTGTGGGTCAAACTGCCGTGTTCAGCGACAAGAACGCGGCCAATGGCAAAGCCGTGACGGTGACGGGCACGAGCCTGCTCGACACGGCCAGCGGCCTGGCCAGCAACTACACGGTTAGCGACCCGACCGGCTTGACGGCCAGCATCATGGCCAAGGCCTTGACGCTGACGGGCCAGTTGGCTGGCAATAAAGTCTACGACGGCAATACGGCGGCGCAATTGTCCGGTGGCGTGCTGGCGGGCCTGGTGGCGGGCGAAACCCTGGGCTTGGCTGGCCAGACGGCGACGTTTGCCGACAAGAACGCGGCCAATGGCAAAGCCGTGACGGTGACGGGCACGAGCCTGGTCGACGCGGCCAGCGGCCTGGCCAGCAACTATACGGTCAGCAATCCGACCGGCTTGACGGCCAGCATTACGCCGGCCAGCCTGCTGGTGCGCGCCACGGGTGCCGCGCCGCGCGTGTATGACACCAGCACCAACACCAGCGTGACCCTGGCGGACAACCGTATCGCCGGCGACGTGCTGAGCATCAGCAACAGCGGCGCCAGCTTTGCCGACAAGAACGCCGGCGCCAACAAAACGGTGACGGTGAACGGCATTGCGCTCAGCGGTACGGACGCCGGCAATTACACGGTCAACGCCACGGCGACCACCACGGCCAGCATTACGCAGGCGGCCCTGGAGGTGAAGGTGGACAATGCCGAGAAAGACCAGGGTTTTGTCAATCCGGCCTTCACGGCCAGCTACACGGGCTTGCTGGGCAACGATACGCTGGCGAACGAGGTCAGCGGCAATCTGGCGTTCAGCACGCCGGCCAGCATCGCTACGCCATCGGGCCGCTATCTGGTGTCGGCTGCCGGCCAGACGTCGACCAATTATGCGTTGACCTACACGCCGGGTGTGCTGACCGTCAAGCCGACCGAAGCGCTGCAAAGCGCGGTGGCCAGCGTGATCGCGGCGGTCAATGTGGCGCCCTCGCAGGGCAATATGGTGCAGGCCGATGTCGTGGCGAAAGGCGAAACCGTGACCAGCAAGGAAGACGCGGTGCAGGTGGCGCTGGAGGGCCGTCAGCCGCAGCAGGGCAGCACGCCGGTGGTGCTGACGACGGCATCGGTGAACAGCAATGTCTTGCCGGGCTTGCGCCTGAGTGTGGTCGATACGGGCCTGCGACTGCCTGTGGCGGCTGGCAACACCAGCATCGAAAGCCAGTAAGCGTGCATTAACCGTAACCGGGCTTGCCAGTGGAAGTGCCGCTTCGTGACATACGCGAAGCGGCATTTTTTTCTGCCACCTGCTGGCGCCGTGCTCTCCTATAATCGCGAAATGGCCTTCACAATCTCACAGGTATTCAATGACTCCACATTTTATCGGCGTATCCGGCTTGCCGCGTGCTGGTTCGACGTTGCTGTGCCAGTTACTGGCCCAGCATCCCGATCTGCACAGTGAAGGCAATAGTTCGCCATTGTGCAATGCCTTGCTCGGCATGCGACATACGATCAGCGACGATCCTTTTTTTCTGTCCCAGCTAGATACCAGCTTCGACGCCAGCTATGGGCATTTGACGACGGCGATGCGCGGCTTCCTGCGCGGCTGGTACCAGGACTGCGGCAAGCAGGCCGTAGTGGACAAGAATCGCGGATGGCTGAAGGCGATGGAGATGTTGCTGCAACTGGCGCCGGAAGCGAAGCTGATCGTCTGCGTGCGCGAGCTGGGGCAGGTGTATGGTTCGGTCGAAGCCCAGCACCAGCGTACCATCCTGCTCGATTTTATCGACCACCTGGCCGATTACGACCGGCTGGGACGGGCCGACATGCTGTTTGGCAAGGATCGTACCATCGGCGCTCCGTTGAGCGATTTGCAAGGCATCCCCGACTTGCCACTGGCAGTACAGCAAAGGTTGTACGTGCTACGGTTTGAAGACATGATGGCACGCCCGGCCGAATGCATGGCGCATCTGTATGCCTGGCTGGGATTGGCACCGTTCCAGATCGATCCGGGCAAGCTGCGCGTGGGTTTGCGCGAAAGCGACAGCCACTACCGCATGAAATATACGCACCGTCAGTTTTCCAGCATCCGCGCGCCGCAACAGCATGCGATTCCGCCGCGTATCCAGCAGTATCTCGAAAATGCTTGCGGTTGGTTTTACGACATGTACTACCCTGCCAAGACTTGAAGCAGGCAAAAAAAACGCCAACCGTTGCCGGCTGGCGCTGAAAACCCTCGCAAGGAAGAAAGGGGGATTGGCTAGTAACTCCAGCGAACGGACAAACCGACGACCTTGTCATAGCGGCGCACATCGCGCACGTAGTCCGGCGTGTCGTGGTAGTCGCGGTAGGTCGAGTCGAGCAGGTTGTTCGCGTCCAGGGTCACCGTGGTGTGCGGGTTGAGCTTGTACGACACTGACGCGTCCAGGGTTTTCGTCGGCGCCACGGTCAGGTGGATGCCCTTGCCGCGGTAGTTGTAGTCGTCGACGTACTTGTCGCGCCAGCTGTAGGCAAGGCGCGCCGACCATGGTCCCTGTTCGTACAGACCGACGATGTTAGCCGACCATTTCGACATGCCCGTGAACGGATGTGCGCTGCCATTCAATTCTTCCAGTTCGCCCGTCATGTAGGTAGCGTTGGCCTGCAGGCCCAGGCCGCTCATCCAGCCTGGCAGTTTGTCGTAGAACTGCTGGTAGGCCATTTCCATGCCTTGCAGATGGCCCTTCGACGTGTTGCGCGGGCGCGTGATGTCGTACACGATGCCGCCATACGTTTCCTTGGCAGAACCGGACAGGATGTAATTCTTGAAGTTGTGGCGGAACACGGTGGCCGTGACGGAGCCCGTCTGCGCGAAATACCATTCCAGCGCCGCGTCGAGGTTCTTGCCTTCCACGGGTTTCAGGTCGGGATTGCCGCCACTGCCCGTGGGGCGCACCATTTCCAGGCTCTGGCCCAGGGTCACGCCGGGATTGAAGTCGGCGAAGTTTGGGCGCTGTACGGCCTTGCCGGCCGTCAGGCGGGCGATCAGGTCTTGGCGCAGCATGGCTTTCAGGGTCAGGCTGGGCAGCACGTCCGTGTCCGACGTTTTCACGCGCACGGGCGTGATGATGCCGTTTTGCGAGGAATTGCCTTGCAGGTCCTGCTTGGTCTGCACCACGCGCACGCCCAGGGTGCCATCGACCGGCACTTGTGCCAGGTCAAAGCCGATGCGCGCCTTGCCGTAGATGGCATTGGTTTTTTCCACATCCTTGAAGTGGGTCATCGGATCGTCGGGGCTGCGTTCGCTGCTGCCTGTAAATAGCTGGCGCAAGGTGTCCGTGTTGTTGAGCATGAAGTCGCGGCATGGCGTGAGCCAGCTTTGCAGGCCGAAGTTGCCCGTGTTCTGGTGCGAGGTGCAGGCCAGGCCTGGAATCGCATCCGCGTACATGGTCGACGTCAGGCCGCCCTGGCCATTTTTTTCGCGGATCGATTCGGCCTTGCGCTTGGCCAGGCGCACGCCGCCCGAAAATTCGCGGAAGAAGCCCGTGCTGTCCATGTCGTAAGTGACGTCGGCGCGCCAATCGGTCGAGCTGCCTTCGTCGTGGTTGTGGTTATCGTAGAAGCCGAGCAGCGTATAGTTCTTCGGGTCCAGCATGTTGTAGCCGGGGTAGCTGATCTGCGCGCCGCCGTTGACGTTGGTGCTGCCGATGATGCTGGTCGGATGCGCGAGGAAGTCGAGGATGGGAAATTCGCGCTCGAAGTTGCTCACCGTGCGCGCCAGCTCCGTGGTGGCGCGCAACTGCGGCGTGATGTCCCAGCGCGCGCCGATGGCGCCTTGCGAACCGATCGAGCGGTCGCGCCGCGCCTGGGTCGAACCGAGCGTGAACGGCGACCATGGGCCGTCGATCTTGCCCACTGTGGCCGCCTGGTTGGTGCCGGGGATCAGGGTGATGTCCGGGTTCTGGCCCCAGGGCAGCGAACCGACGAAGAACTGGCTGTCGAACGCGTGCTTGATCAGGGTCGACATGCCTTCCGCATACACTTCCACCTGCGAGTTCGGGCGCCACTGGAAGGCGGCATTCGCCGCATAGCGCTTGCGGTCGCCCACGGTCGGAATCATGCCGACGGAATCGGGGCCCGTGATGTTGCCCGCTTCCGGGCGCTTCACCGGTTCGGCGTTCCAGATCGTCTCGTCATAGTATTTGCTGCGCTGATAGGACAGGCCGAGCAGGGCGCCGAATTCGCCGTACGGGGTTTTCCAGCGGTTCGAGACCATGCCGCTGACGTTCGGGTCCGTCGAGCCGGACTTGTCACGGTGCTCGGCGCGCACATTGCCAGACGCCGTAAAACCTTTGAAGTCGAAGGGGCGGTTGGTGCGCACGTCGATCACGCCGGCCGTGCCGCCTTCGACCATGTCGGCGCCCTGCGATTTATAGACGTCCACGCGCTGCAGCATGGCCGTCGGAATGTCGGCCAGGTACAGGCTGCGGCCCACGGACGTGAACATTTCGCGGCCGTTGAGCAAGGTCACCACGCCTGGCAGGCCGCGGATGATGACGGAGCCTGCTTCGCCGCCTTCGCGGCGAATTTGCACGCCCGTCACGCGGCCGAGGATTTCGGCCACGTTCTTGTCGGGGAATTTGCCGATTTCATCGGCGACGATGGAGTCGACCACCTGGTCGTTGTTCTTCTTGATCGTCTGCGCACTCTGTGCGGCGCGGCGTACGCCCGTGACGGCCACCACGGCGATGCCGCTGTCGGCTGGTGCCGCCGCCGGCGCTGTTTCTGCCACTTCTGCCGCCGGTGTCTCCACGGCGGGCGCCTGTTGCGCCCAGACGGAAGCGCTGCTCAGCAGGCCTGCGCCGGCCAGCGCGGCCACCGTGGCCTTCAAGGTCAACCGTGTGTTTTGCTTGGGCGTGCGGGTGCCCGTTGCCATCCATTGCTTCATCTTGTCTCCACCTGTATTTTAGTTATGTTGAGAACGCTGCGGCAGTCGCCGCCAGAGCTGAAACTTGCTCAGGAAACATGGTAGGGGGAATGACTTTGCCCCACAAATGACTTCTTTTGCGATGTCAATACCGATTCCGGTATCCCTGCAGCATTCATGCGCCCTGGCGGCGCACTGCGCGTTGTCGAATCCGGCGCGTGCTGCAGCGGAGGTGTCAGGCGGCGCAGCGCGCGTCGCTGTGCGCCAGCCAGGCCATGAAGTGCGCCTGCGGCATGGGACGGGCAAAATAAAAGCCTTGCAATTCATCGCAGCCGGCGTGGCGCAGCACGTCGGCATCGGCCGCGCTTTCCACGCCTTCGGCGGTGACCGTCAAACCCAGGGTATGGCCCAGGCCGATGATGGTTTTCGTCACGGCCAGGTTTTGCGGCGAACCGTGGATGTCCTGCACGAAGCTCATGTCGATTTTCAGCTTGTCGAGCGGGAAGCGGCACAGGTAGTTCAGGCTCGAATAGCCGGTGCCGAAGTCGTCGATCGACAGCGCAAACCCCAGCGCCTTGATGGCGTGCAGGGTGGTGATGGTGTCGTCCACGTTGTCCATCAGGATCGATTCGGTCAGTTCGAATTCGATCTGTCCTGGCGTGACGGGAAACTCGCGCAGCACCTCGCGCAAGGTGGCCACCAGGGTACCGCTTTTCAACTGGATGGCCGACAGGTTGATCGACACGGCGATCTCGCCCGCGCCCGCCTCGCGCCAGGCCAGCTGCTGGCGGCAGGCTTCGCGGATGACCCATGCGCCGATGGAGACGATCAGGCCCGATTCCTCGGCGGCGGGAATGAAGCTGTCGGGCGCGATCAGGCCGTGCTGCGGGTGCTGCCAGCGGATCAGGCTTTCCACGCCATTCAGGCGGCTGCTCTGCGCATCGACGCGCGGCTGGTAGTACAGCACCAGTTCCTGCCGCTCGATGGCGTGGCGCAGGTCGCTTTCCAGGTGCAGCTGCTGCAACTGCTGCTCCTGCATCTGCGGCGTGAACATGCGCGCATTATCGCGCCCGCCGCTCTTGGCCTGGTACATGGCCGCATCGGCGTGGCGCATCAGGGTATCCATGTCGTCGCCGTGATCCGGATAGATGGCCACGCCCACGCTGCACGAGACATACAGCGTGCTGCCTTCCACCAGGTGCGGCTGGCGCATGGCCGGTATCAATCGCGTGTCGAGCAGCGCGCCGATGGCTTCTGCGTCACCGATGCCGTTGAGGATGACGACGAATTCATCGCCGCCCAGGCGGCTGACGGTGTCGCCGTCGCGTACCAGCTGCAGCAGGCGCTTTGAGACCGATTGCAGCAGTGCGTCGCCCACGTGGTGGCCAAGCGCGTCGTTGACGTGCTTGAAGCGGTCCAGGTCGACGAACAGCACGCCCACCTTTTCACCGCTGCGGCGCGCCTGCGCGATGGCGGCCGCCAGGCGCAGTTTCGACACGTGGCGGTTCGCCAGGCCCGTGAGCGCATCGTGGTGGGCCATGTGCTCGATCTGCCGCTCGCTGGCCTTGCGTTCGCTGATGTCGAGCGAACTGGCGATGAAATGCGTGGTGACGCCATCGAGGTCGCGCACGGCGTTCATCACCAGCCAGGCGGGATAGCTTTCCATCGATTTGCGCTGCACCGAGATTTCTCCCTGCCAGTAGCCGCGCCGTGCCAGGGTCTGGCGCAGGCTGTCGAGCTGCTCATGGCTGTTTTGCGGCGACAGCAGGAAGGCCGGGCGCTTGCCGATCAGCTCCACCATCTCGTACAGCGAATGGCGGCGGAAGGCCTGGTTGACGGTGATGATGCGCATGTCGGCATCCATCACGATCAGGCTTTCAGCCGATGCCTCGAAGACCTTTGCCCACAGTTCCAGGCGCGATTCCATCAGCTTCATCTTGTTGATCGGCGTGAAGGTGGACAGCACGGCGCGCTGGCCCTGGTAGTCGATCAGGCGCGCGGAAATCAAGGCCCAGGTGGGCGTGCCGCCGCCGCTCCAGCACACCTCGAACTCATCGACGGCACCCAGGTCGCTCAAGCGCTGGAAGAAGCGCGAACGGGCTTGCGGACTCATGCCGCTCACCCAAGGATCCAGTTCCAGGCCGCCCTGCCACGCGTGCGCGGCCTGGTTCGCGTGCAGCACCTGGTGATGCGGGATCGAGGTGACCATCAGCGGGATGGGAATGGCGTCGACCAGCTGGCGCTGCGCGTCGGCGGCGCTGGCGCGCGCCACCAGGTCTTGCTGCGCCATGCGCTGGAAGTCGAGCTGCTGCAGCATGGTATTGAAGGCGCTGACCAGGCGCCCCGTCTCGTCCTCGCTGTCCCAGATGGCGCGCAGGCTATGGTCGCCCGTTTCGCGCACTTCTTGCGCCACGCGCGCCAGGCGGCGGATGGGCAGGGCGATCTGCCGCGCGACGAAAAACACCAGGCCCAATATCAGCACCAGCAGCAGCACGGCTGTGCCCAGGTGCAGCCACATGCGCGTGAAAAAGCCGTCCACGCGCAGCTGGATCAGGCGGTGCAATTCGTTTTCCGCCGCGCGCCAGGCCTGCTGCAGGGCCGCGACGGCCGCCGCATCGTGCCGCAGCAGCGCGGCGTTGCCATTCGCATGTGCCGGCGTGCCGGCCAGCGCCTGTGTGCTGGCGCGAAACTGCGCCACGGCTTGCTGCAGGGCCGCGCGCGAGCCGTCCAGGTGCCGACGCAGCAGCGGTGTGCTGGCCGCGAACGCCTCCGTGTAGTCGCTGCCGATGCCACCCATGGTGGCGTCCATGCGCCCTTCGAGGATCAGGAACTGGGTCTGCAGGCGCTGGCGCTGCGCGCCTTCGGCTGTCGCCAACTGCAGGGCCAGGTCCCGCGTGCTGTTGATCACTTCCAGCAGTTCGGGAAAGCGCAGGATCACCAGCGACATGGTGTAGTAGCTGTCCAGGTCCGGGTCGAGGATCAGGTTCGACTGATTGCCCACGCGTGTAAGCAGTTCGCGTCCGGCCACAAAGGCGGGCGAGGGCGCCATGCCGTCATGTGCCGCTGGCGTGCCGCCGGCCTGGCGCAACAGGGTGGCGAATTCCCCGCTCAATTGCGCGCTGCGCATGCCTGCGCCGAACTGGCGCTCGGCCTGCTCGATGGCGGCGGCTTGCGCGTCCGCTTGCGCCGTGCTGCGCGTCAGTGGCAGCAGCGCATCGCGGATGGCGGCGATGTAGTCGTTGCCCGCCATCTCCTTGCGCGAGAAATCGATGGCGATGTATTTTTCGTTGATGAGGATGCCGGAAATGAAGATGACGGCGGACAGGTCGAGCAAATAGATCAGCGCCAGTTTGCGCCCCACCGTCAATTTTCCGATCATGCGCGAGATTCTGCCCACCATACCTGCCCCACCTTCTCGTCAGCCGATTTTATGTTTTCTTATAAGCAATTTTCATGCCTGAACTTACAGGCTGATAAGGTCGATGCGGGGCGTTTTGGGCTGTGCGTGCCCCATGCTGGTGCGGAAAAGCGGTGTCAATGAAAAAGGGCGGCCCGCAGGCCGCCCTCGTATGCCATCAGGCTGCGTTTACGCTTCGGCGACGCGCTTGGCGATGTGCGCCAGCGCTTCTTCCACCTGGTCGATCAGGATCAGGCACAGGTCGCCTTCGTTCAAGCGTGCCAGGGCCTTGTCGATGGCGACGAATTCGCCGTTGATTTCATCGATATGGCTGGTGCGCTTGGCACCGTTCAAGCCCTGGCGCAGCAAGGCCACCACTTCGCCGTCGGCGCGGCCGCGCTGGCACTGGTCCTGGTACAGCAGCACGTCGTCGAAGGCGGCGCCGAGGATTTCCGTCTGCTGGCGGATGTCTTCGTCGCGCCGGTCGCCGGCACCGCTGATGACCACCGAACGGCGCTTGGCCGGCATGCTTTCCACGGCCTGCACCAGCGCCAGGATGGCGTCCGGATTGTGGCCATAGTCGGCGATCAAGGTGGCGCCCTTGTAGTCGAATACATTGAAGCGGCCGGGCGCGTTGTCGGCTTCATTGGCAAAGGTTTTCAGGCCCAGCGCGATGGTTTTCCAGTCCAGGCCCACGGCCCAAGCGGCGGCCAGCGAAGCCATGACGTTGTCGACCTGGAAGCCGATGGCGCCGTTGCGCGTGATCGGCACTTGCGACAGGGCGATTTCGTGGCGTTCCTTGCCCTGTGCGGCGACCAGATTGCCATCTTCCACGTACACCACGCGGTTGCCCTGCGCGCGGTGCGTGGCCATCACGGGATGCGTCTTGTCGGCGGCGAAGAAGGTCACCGTGCCGCTGCAATTCTTGGCCATGCGCGCCACGGCAGGGTCGGTGGCGTTCAGCACGGCCACGCCGCTGTCGGCCACGTTCTGCACGATCACGCGTTTCAATACCGCGAGGTCTTCCACGGTGGTGATGTAGTTCAGTCCCAGGTGATCCCCGGCGCCGATATTCGTCACCACGGCGACCTGGCAGCGATCAAAAGCCAGGCCTTCGCGCAGCATGCCGCCGCGCGCCGTCTCGAACACGGCGGCGTCCACGTCCGGGTGCAGCAGCACGTTGCGCGCGCTGCGCGGACCGCTGCAGTCGCCGCTGTCGATCTGGCGTCCTTCGATGTACACGCCATCGGTGTTGGTCATGCCCGTGCGCAGGCCCGAGGTGGTGAGCAGATGGGCGATCAGGCGCACGGTGGTGGTCTTGCCGTTGGTGCCCGTCACGGCAACGACGGGGATGCGGCCATCGTCGCCCTCGGCGAACATGGCGGCGATGATGGCTTCACCCACGGGACGCGGCTTGCCGAACGACGGCGCCAGGTGCATGCGCAGGCCCGGTGCGGCGTTCACTTCAACGATGCCGGCGTTCTGTTCTTCCAGCGGTTTCAGTATGCTTTCGGAGACCACGTCCACGCCGCAGATATCCAGGCCCACCATGTGCGCGGCGGCGACGGCGCGCGCCGCCACTTCCGGGTGCACGTCGACGGTGACGTCGGTGGCCGAGCCGCCCGTCGACAGGTTGGCGTTATTGCGCAAAATTACGCGCTGGCCCACGGGCGGCACGGATTCGGCCACGTAGCCCTGCTTGGCCAGGCTGGCCAGGGCGATGTCGTCGAAGCGGATTTTCGTCAGCGAGGTGGCGTGGCCGCTGCCGCGGCGCGGGTCCAGGTTGACCTGGTCGACCAGTTCGCGCACCGTGTGCTGGCCGTCGCCCACCACTTGCGGCGGGTCGCGGCGGGCGGCTGCCACCATCTTGTTGCCGATGACGAGCAAACGGAAATCGTGGCCCGGCAGATAGCGTTCGACGAGGATGTCGTCGCGGAATTCCTGCGCCGCGAGGAAGGCAGCCGTCAGCTGTTCGCGCGTGGTGACGTTCACTGTCACGCCCTTGCCCTGGTTGCCATCTTTTGGCTTGACGACGACAGGCAGGCCGATCTCGCAGGCGGCGGCCCAGGCGTCGTCCGCATCGATGGCGACACGGCCGTGCGGCACGGGCACGCCGGCCGAATCGAGCAGCTTCTTGGTCAGTTCCTTGTCTTGCGCGATGGCTTCGGCAATCGCGCTGGTGCCGTCCATTTCGGCGGCCTGGATCTTGCGTTGCTTGCTGCCCCAGCCGAACGTCACCAGGCTGCCTTCGGTCAGGCGGCGGAACGGGATGTTGCGCGCCACGGCGGCGTTGACGATGGCACCCGTCGATGGACCGAGGCGCACGTCTTCATCGAGTTCCTGCAACTGGTGCAGGGCGCCGGCCAGATCGAATGGCGCATCGTCGAGCGCTGCGCGGCACAGCTGCTGCGCCAGTTCCAGGGCCAGGCGGCCGACGGCTTCTTCCGAGTATTCGACGACGACCTGGAAGATGCCCGTTTCCAGGGTCGGCGTGGTGCGGCTGAAGGTGACGGGGCAGCCGGCTTGCGCCTGCAGGCCCAGCGCCGCCAGTTCCAGCACCTGCGCCATCGGCGCGGCGTTGTAATTGCCCAGCGGTTGCAGCGGGCTCAGTTGCGGAAAGCGCGCGCGCAGGCGTGCTTCGAAGCCGGGCAACTGGGCGATGTCGAGTTCCTGCGTGGTGCAGGAAACAATGGCTTCCACGGCGGTGTCGTGGCTCCAGAGATTAGGGCCCCGCAAGGCCCGTACGCGAGATACTTCCATAATTAAACCGTAATCCTGTTGTGTTCTTGTGGGCCCGGCCGTCCTGGCCGGGCTTGAGTGCTGCTTTGCCTGTTGCCGATTAATTCCCGATGCAGCCGGGTGCGGCGTCAAACGTGCGCAAACCCGCGCAGATCAGGTCGACGGGCAGGTTCATGGCCCAGGCGGCGGCCGCGACGGCCAGCACGCTGTCGACATTGCCGGCCGTGGCCGGTTTCAGCAGATCCAGGCACAGCAAGACCGTTTCGATGCCGCCTTCGGCCAGCACGATGTGGTTGCCGCGTACGAACACGGCGCGCTGGCCGGCGGCCAGTTGCGCCGCGATGGCGGCCAGGCTGCCATCCTGCGCATACAGGGTCACTGTGCCGTCGCACAGCTCGGCCAGTTCCAGCACGTGGGCGTTGGCGGCGTTGAGCACGGCCACGCCCGTCGGCACCACCACGTCGACCTGGCTGCGCACGGCCTTGTACAGGCCAGCATCGTCGAGCACGTCGAAATCCTTGACGCTCTCCAAACTGCCCATGTCGGTGACGATGCCGATCTGGCACTTGTCATAGGCCAGGCCTTCGGCCAGGATCATGCGTGGATTGCTCTCGAACAGGGCCGTCTGCACGGTGCGGTTGAGCAGCAGGCGCTGGCCCGCGTCCCAGTTCACGCAATCGCTGCTGACGACTCTGCGCTGGTCCAGGTACATGCCTTCGCTGCAGACGGCGCCCGTGTGCAGGCCCGACAGGTTGAGCAGTTTGCACAGCATGCGCACGATCAGGCTGGCGCCGCGCGTGCCCGTCACGCCGATCAGCGGAATGCGGCCCGTTTCCTCGGCGGCGAACAGGTGGTCGACGATGGCCGCGCCGACAGGGCGGCTCTGGCCCACGCCCGGCTTGATGTGCGCCAGCAGGCCGGGGCTGGCATTGACTTCGATGATGGCGCCGCGCTGCTCTTCCAGCGGACGCGTGATGTCGGTGGTGACCAGGTCGATGCCGGCGATATCCAGGCCCACCACGCGCGCGGCGAGCAGGGCCGCATGCACGACGGACGGGTGCACGTCGTCCGTGACGTCGATGGCCACGTTGCCGTTCGGCTGGATCAGCACTTTCTGGCCCGCCTGCGGCACGGACAGGGCGGTCATGCCCTGGCGCTGCAGTTCCAGCACGATTTCGCCCGATTCATGCGGCTTGACGGTGCCCAATGGAAAATCTTCGCCTTCGCCGCGACGCGGATCGATATTGATCTGCGTGTTCACCAGGTCCAGCACGCTCGAGACGCCATCGCCGTCGACCCACAAGGATTCGCCCTTGGCGGCCGCGATCAGCTTGTTGCCGACGACGAGCAAGCGGTGTTCGTCGCCCGTGATGAAGCTTTCCACCAGCACGGCCGAGCTGTCGCCCTTGCGCGCGGCCAGTGCGTAGGCTGCTTTCACGTCCGCTTCCGTCATCAGGTTGAGCGACACGCCGCGGCCGTGGTTGCCGTCATACGGTTTCACCACGACAGGCACGCCGATGTCTTGCGCTTCTTCCCAGGCCGCTTCGGCGCTGCGCACCAGGCTGCCTTCAGGGACGCGCACGCCGCACGATTTGAGCAGGAATTTGGTCAGGTCCTTGTCGCTGGCGATGCCTTCGGCAATCGCGCTGGTGCGGTCCGTTTCGGCCGTCCAGATGCGGCGCTGCGCGGCGCCGTGGCCCAGTTGCACCAGGTTGCCGTCGTTCAGGCGCAGCGAGGGGATGCCGCGCTCGGTGGCCGCATCGACGATGCTGGCCGTGCTCGGGCCCAGGCAGCGCGCATCGACCATGTCGCGCAGGGGCGCCAGGGCCGCTTCCAGGTCGTAGGCTTCATCGTTGATGGCGGCCATCAGCAGTTCGCGCGCGGCGGCCAGGGCCGCGCGGCCCACGTGCTCTTCACGCGTGCGGAAAGCCATCTTGTAGACGCCGCGCTGGCTGGTCGAGCGCGTCTGGCCGAAGCCCGTGCGCATGCCTGCCAGGTTTTGCAATTCCAGCACCACGTGTTCGAGGATGTGCGCCGACCAGGTGCCTTCGCGCAGGCGCTCGAAAAAGCCGCCCCGTTCGCCCACGCCGCAGCGGTGCTCGATCATGCCCGGCAGCCATGCCACCAGGCGCTCGTACAGGCCGGGCAGGGTATTGGATGGATAGTCTTCCAGTTCGCCGATGTCGACCCAGGCTTCAATCACCGGGCGATACGTCCAGATGTTGGGGCCGCGCAAGTGGGTGACGCGGGCAAATTCGATGTTCTTCTTCTTGATCATGTAAGTGGTTTCTTGATAACAAGCCAGGCGTCTGGGCGCCAGATACTTTATGGTGGCTCTACAGAGTCTTTTCAGGCTCGTGCTTGGTTCTTTATCCCGGGTATGCGCAGTGTGCCACTTTTAGCGGTCCCTTGTCGCGTTTGCTTCTCGTATTCTGCTGCTGTTGTCATTCTAATTGTTACTAAATGTTGCCTTACTTGTTATAAAGATACCGACTCCGGGCCAAGCTGGAGCATTTGCGCAACAGCGCGCTGTTGTATACTTGTCCCTGGTCGATGGCCGCTCATTTTTTTGCGCCGTTTTGCCATCATTCCTTACTGGCAGGCATCCATTCGATACAATACAGGAAATTGCCACTGGTGCATCTACCTCGCCATCGCGCAGTACACAAACATTGATCGGGCGTCTGCCCCATCCCCCAAATCCCGCCCTGAAGGGCTTGGCCTCGAGCCGGAGTATGCTTTACGATGACAACTGAACTGAGTGTTCCTGCAACAACTATTCCCCTCACCTCGCTGCCGGCGCCGGTAGCAGAAGCCTGGCTGGCGGAGGTGGAGAGCAACCTTTCTCCAGGGGAGAACGTTTTAAGTAGCGTTGAGGTTGACCTCGATGCGCGATTACGTTTCACAAAAGGCATAATTGTTGTCACCGAGAAGCGTTTGCTGGCCCGTTCACCGGGCGATACCGACTGGAAAAGCTGGTCTTTCCGCCCTGGATTGCGCCTGACGCACCACGACCACGCCGGTGTCGGCCACCTGGAACTGTTCGATGACCACGGCCGCCTGGCCTCGTGGCGCTTCACCCTGGGACAGAACCTGCATGCGATCCGCGTGCTGGAACAGTTCGTCGAGCGCCTCGACAGCCACCTGACGGGCCAGCCCGTGCTGCAAGCGGAACAGGAAGTGTGCCCGAGTTGCAAGGCGCCTCTGGAGCCGGAGCAGGAAGAATGCCCGATCTGCGCCAAGGTGCTGTACACGCCGCCGTCCACCTGGACCCTGTTCCGCCTGTGGCGCTTTGCCCACCCTTACCGTGGCCAGCTGGCCCTGGGTTTCATGCTGATGCTGCTGAGCACCGCCGCGCACATGATTCCGCCCTACCTGACGGCGCCGCTGATGGACAATGTGCTGATCCCGTATCAGAACGGCAAGCATATCGACCCGTGGCTGGTGGTGTACTACATGAGCGGCTTGCTCGGCTCGGCCCTGCTGGCCTGGCTGCTGGGCTGGGGCAAGACGTATGTGCTGGCCCTGGTGTCCGAACGCATGGGTGCCGACCTGCGCTCGGCCACGTATGAACACCTGATGAAACTGTCGCTGGAATTTTTCGGCGGCAAGCGCACGGGCGACCTGATGTCGCGCATCGGCAGCGGCAGCGACCGCATCTGCGTCTTCCTCTCGCTGCATTTGCTCGATTTTGCCTCCGACGTGCTGATGATCATCATGACGGGCGTCATTCTGTGGTCAATGAACCCGTGGCTGGCCATCATGACCCTGGCACCCTTGCCCTTCATCGCCTGGATGATCCACCTGGTGCGCGACCGCTTGCGCACGGGCTTTGAAAAGATCGACCGCGTGTGGAGCGAAGTGACCAACGTGCTGGCCGATACCATCCCTGGCATTCGTGTAGTAAAAGCGTTTGCGCAGGAAAAACGCGAAGCGGCACGCTTCCGCGACGCCAACGCGCACAACCTGGCCGTCAACGACAAGTTGAACAAGGTCTGGTCGCTGTTCTCGCCCACCGTCTCGTTCCTGACGGAGATGGGCTTGCTGGTCATCTGGTGCTTCGGCATCTGGCAATTGTCGCGCGGCGAAATCACCGTCGGCGTACTGACCGCCTTCATCGCCTACAGCACGCGCTTCTACGGCCGCCTCGATTCCATGAGCCGCATCGTTTCCGTGACGCAGAAATCGGCGTCCGCCGCCAAGCGCATCTTCGACATCCTCGACCACGTGTCGAGCGTGCCGGAACCGGCGCACCCCGTGAAACTGGAGAAGATCGAAGGCAGGATCGATTTGCGCGAAGTCGGTTTCCGCTACGGCAACCGGGCCGTCAACCGCGGCATCACCCTGAACATCAAGGCTGGCGAGATGATCGGCCTGGTGGGCCACAGCGGTTCGGGCAAGAGTACGCTGGTCAACCTGATCTGCCGCTTCTATGACGTGTCGGAAGGGGCGATTTTGCTCGATGGCGTCGATATCCGCTCGTTCGCCGTGTCCGACTACCGCCGCAATATCGGCTTGGTGCTGCAGGAGCCGTTCCTGTTCTTCGGCACCATCGCGGAAAATATCGCCTACGGCAAGCCGCACGCGTCGCGCCAGGACATCATCGCCGCCGCGCGCGCCGCGCATGCGCACGAATTCATCCTGCGCCTGCCGCAAGGCTACGATTCGATGGTGGGCGAGCGTGGCCAGGGCCTGTCCGGCGGCGAACGCCAGCGCATCTCGATTGCCCGCGCCTTGCTGATCGACCCGCGCATCCTGATCATGGATGAAGCGACATCGTCGGTCGATTCGGAAACGGAAAAAGAAATCCAGAAGGCGCTCGATAACCTGGTGCAAGGCCGCACGACGATCGCCATCGCGCACAGGCTGTCGACCTTGCACCGGGCCGATCGCCTGGTGGTGCTGGATCGCGGCCAGGTCGTCGAAGTGGGCAGTCACGATGAACTGATGGCGAAAGAGGGCGCCTATTTCCGCCTCTACGAAGCACAGGCGCGCAACAACGAACTCGCCCTGGATGACAAGGAATAAGCATGGCCAGTACAACTTTTACATTAAGCCGCGACACCTTCGGCAAGCTGGTGATGACGGCCGAAGACGGTCAGGTTTTTGACGGCGTGGCGCCCGTGCGCGCCTTCCCCATCCAGTCGCCCGACGAAGGCATTTCGCTGGTGCTGGGCAATGGCAAGGAAGTGGCGTGGATCGAACGCCTCGACACCTTGCCGGAGCCGGCGCGCAGCCTGCTGCAGGAAGAGCTGGAAGGGCGCGAATTCATGCCCGAGATCGCGCGCGTGAAAAGCGTTTCCAGCTTTGCCACGCCATGCACCTGGCATGTGGACACGGACCGGGGCGAGACGCAATTCGTGCTGAAAGGCGAGGAAGACATCCGCCGCATCGGCGCCACATCGCTGCTGATTGCCGACAACCACGGCATCCACTTTTTGATACGCGACATGTTCAATATCGACAAGACGACGCGGAAGATTTTGGATCGATTCCTGTAGGAAACGCCCTGAATGCGGTGCAGTGCCGCCGCTCATGCCGTTCAGCCTGCGCTGAACGGCATTTTTTTTGGCATGAGCAAACCTTGTGATTTGCCTCATTTGAGCTATACTGATGTCTTAAAGGAGGCGATTATGGCGCAGCAAGTTGATATTCCCGTCCCGCTCCAGCAAGCGAGAACGCTATACGAGGGCATGGCGCTGTATGGCTTTGACACTGATGCGCGCATTGCGCTGATACGGCGGGGCATCCCAGCTTCGACGATCAGCCGCTTGTCCGCGCGCATGGGCATGAGCAAGGAATTCCTGTTGTCCAGCCTGGGGTTGTCGCGTGCCACCATCAGCCGCAAGGAGAAAGACGCCAGCTTGCTGTCGAAGGATGAATCGGAGCGCGTACTGGGTGTTGAAACCCTGATCGGCATGGTGCAGGCGATGGTCGAACAATCGGGCGATCCCGTCGGCTTTGACGCGGCGCGCTGGGTCTCCGATTGGCTGAGCAAGCCGCTGCCTGCGCTGGCGGGCGCGACGCCGGCCAGCTATATGGATACCTTCGAGGGACAAAAACTGGTGGTGCAATTGCTGTCCATGACGCAGAGCGGAGCCTATGCATGAATGTGCTCTGGCGTATTGCCGTCGAGACGCCAGCCTATCCCGCCAGTGACCTGAGCGGCACCGGCGCGAGGATCACGGGCGGCCGCTGGAACAGCCAGGGCGTCCCCGTCGTGTATTGCTCGACAAGTATCGCCCTGGCCACCCTGGAAACCGTGCATTACCTGCGGGGTGGCGGCCTGCCGTTCAACCGTTACCTGGTGCGTATCGCCATTCCCGATGTCGTGTGGAATGCGCGCCAGGTACTCGACCCATTTCCCGGCGGCTGGGATGCCATACCGGCCGGCTTGTCGGGCAAGCGGGCCGGCGATGGCTGGATCGCAGCGGGAAAATCCGCCTTGCTGCTGGTGCCTTCCGTGATCGTGCCCGACGAATACAATGTCTTGCTCAACCCCTGCCATGCCGATGCCGCGGCGGTCACCGCCAGCACCGTCAGGCGGTGGAGCTACGATCCCCGGTTTTTCCCTTGACGCAGGCTTACTGAAACGCCACTTCCGCAAAGCTGCGCAATTTGCGGCTGTGCAGCCGGTCCACGCCCTGGCGGCGCAGCAGTTCCACGGCGCGGATGCCGATGCGCAGATGCTGGTCGACGCGCTCGCGGTAGAAGTGGTTGGCCATGCCGGGCAGCTTGATTTCGCCGTGCAGCGGCTTGTCGCTCACGCACAGCAGGGTGCCGTACGGGACGCGGAAGCGGAAGCCGTTGGCGGCAATCGTCGCGCTTTCCATGTCCAGCGCGATGGCGCGGCTCTGGCTGAAACGGCGTTCCGGCGTGCGCTGCGGCAGCAGTTCCCAGTTGCGGTTATCCGTGCTGGCCACGGTTCCCGTGCGCATGATGTGTTTCAAATCATGCCCCGTCAGCTGGGTGATTTCCGCCACCGCCGTTTGCAGCGCCTGCTGGATTTCCGCCAGCGGCGGAATCGGCACCCACAGCGGCAAGTCTTCGTCGAGCACATGGTCTTCGCGCACGTACGCATGCGCCAGCACGTAGTCGCCCAGGCTTTGCGTGGTGCGCAAGCCGGCGCAATGACCGAGCATCAGCCAGGCGTGCGGGCGCAGCACGGCGATATGGTCGGTGATGGTCTTGGCATTGGCCGGTCCCACGCCGATATTGACCATGGTGATGCCGCTGCCATCGGCGCGCAGCAGGTGATACGCGGGCATCTGCGGCAGGCGCGGCGGCGCGGCGCCCAGCGCATCCTCGCTTTCCACCGTCTGGCCGACCCTGCGCGTGACCACATTGCCCGGTTCGACAAAGGCGATATAGCCGTCTTCGTCCGATGGTGCTTGCGCGTCGGGCGCGCGGTCCATCATGGCGTGCCCCAGGCGGATGAATTCGTCGATGTAGAACTGGTAATTGGTAAACAGGACGAAGTTCTGGAAATGCTGCGGCGAGGTGCCGCTGTAGTGGCGCAGGCGCTGCAGCGAGTAATCGACGCGCGGCCCCGTGAACAGGGCCAGCGGCTGCGCTTCGCCATGCGCCGGTTCGTGCGTGCCGTTGGCGATGCCGTCGTCCATGGCCGACAGGTCGGGCAGGTCGAACAGGTCGCGCATGGCCAGGCGGCGGCCCGCATCCATATTGCCTTCGATATGGTCATGCTCGGCGAACGAAAAATGCACGGGGATGGGCTGGGCGCTGACGCCCACTTCCAGGTGGACATTCTGGCCGCCGTTATGGTTTTTCAGCAGCAGGGTGAACTGGTCGAGGTAATAGTCGCCGAACAGGTCGGGGCGCGTCAGGGTGGTTTCAAACACGCCGGGACCGGCGACAAAGCCGTAGGCCAGCGGCGAGTCGGCGCGCGCCACAGTGTCGGTCTGGATGCGCACGAAGGGGTAGCAGGCGCGTACGCGCTCGTGCATGTCTTCGCCGGCGACAAAGCGCTGCAGCGCATCGCGCAGGTGTTCGATGCTGCTGCGGTAAATGGCTTGCACTTGTTCCAACGCCAGGCGTGGATCGTCGAAGCGGGAGGAGGCGATGAAGGGGGGCGTAAGCAAGCGGATTCTCCTTTAGCGGTTCGTGCATATCATTGTAAGGCAGCGGGGCAAGTCGCGTTGGATGCGTTTCTTGCCTGGCGGGGCCGCTTGACGGATTCAAATAGAATCTGTATTCTATTTGAATGGTCAGACTCGCAAAATTCAACGAAAACAACTTCATCGACAGCGCGATTGCCGTCGCCGCCCAGTGCGGCGTGGCTGCCGTGTCGATGGCCGCCATCGCCGTCAAGGCCGGCGCGCCCATCGGCTCCGTGTATCACCGCTTCGATTCGCGCAACGCCATCCTGGCGCGCGCCTGGCTGCGCGTGAAGAGCGATTTCCGCGAGGAAGTGGCCAGCCGCTGGCTCGGCGGCGATACCTGGGCCGGCGTGCACGGCTTGCTGGACTGGTGCCGGCGCAAGCCTGTATATGCGCGCTTCCTGCTGCAATGCGCGGACAGCCCCGATTTCAGCAGTGGCCTCAGCGAGCAATTGCTGGCCGCCGTGGAAGAGGAGCAGGCGGCGCTCGACGCCTGCTTTGTCCGCTGCGCCGAAGCCATGCCCGCCACCACGCAGCTGGACCTCGATCACATGCTGCTCAAATTCGTGCTGATCGACGCGCCCGTGGCCGTCGTCAAGCCTTACCTGACCCAGGAGCGGCCGATACCGGCCAGCGTCGACGCCATGCTGCGCGCTTCGCACGACGCCGTGCGCGGCTGGGCCGCCCACGCCACATCACACTAACAAAGAAAAGAATCCCCATGCGCTATTCCACCCAGCTTGAACACGGCAAGAAAATCCCCCTGCACGACGAAGAAGGTTTCATCGGCATGCGCGCGGCCGGCCGCATCGCCGCCGACACGCTCGACTACATCGCGCCTTTCGTGAAACCGGGCGTCTCGACGGCCAAACTCGACGCCCTGTGCGAAGAATTCATGCGCGCCGCCGGCGCCATCCCCGGCACCATCGACTACCACGGCTACAAGCACGCCAGCTGCATCTCCGTCAATCACGTGGTCACGCACGGCATCCCGTCGGAAACGAAAATTCTGAAAGTGGGCGACATTCTGAACATCGACGTGACGCCGAAGTTCCAGGGCTGGTTCGGCGACACCAGCCGCACCTTCAAAGTGGGCGCCGTCTCCATCCTGGCCAACCGCCTCGTCAACACGGCGTATGACGCCATGATGGCCGGCATCCATACGGTGCGCCCGGGCGCGACCCTGGGCGACGTGGGCGCCGCCATCGAGGCGGTGGCTAGGGCGCAGGGCTTTTCCTCTGTGCGCGACTTCTGCGGCCATGGCGTGGGCCAGGTCTTCCACGACACGCCGCAAGTGCTGCACTATGGCCGCGCCGGCACCGGCATCGTGCTCGAACCGGGCATGATTTTCACGATTGAACCGATGCTCAACGTGGGCAGCTACCAGGTCAAGGTCTTGCCCGACAAATGGACGACGGTGACGAAAGACCGTTCGCTGTCGGCGCAGTTCGAGCACTCGCTGGCCGTGACGGAAACGGGCTTTGAAATCTTCACCCTGACCGGTTTGCCGGACCCGCTGGTCTGAGATGCACAGCGCCAGCCTGACGCAGCGCCTGCTGAACCAGCACCGGCACGACGCCGAAGATGCGCTGCAGCAGGTGGCGCTGGCCGTGCAGCAGCAGGAAGGCATCCGCAGCGACAGCGTGCTGCGCCTTGATCGCATCGGGGCCCTGGCGCCGCCCGTCGCTGGCGTGGTGACGCTGGCCGAGTGGCTGGCCTATGTGGACTGGGAAGGCTTCGACAGCGCCCTGTACGCGAACATTGAAGCGGTGGCGGTGCTGATCGCCGATGACTTGCTGCTGCCCGAGGTGGCCGCCAATCTGCTGCAAACGCGCGATGCAGCTGTGTTTGAATCGCAGCGCCCCGCGCTGGCGACAGCAGCCTTGCTGTTCATCGAACGCCACATCGCGCTCTTTCCCGGATAGCGGCGTGGGTCTTACAATGGCGGCAAGCACTGTTGCCCCATTTTGAAGACTTCCGCATGAGCGATTTTCCCGAAGATATCTACACCGAGCCGTCCGCCGACGTGCACACCCTGAACAACCTGGGCCCATTGACGGGCATGGCCGGCATCTGGACGGGCACGCGCGGCCTGGACGTCAAGCCGAAAGCGGACGGCCCGCGCAAGCAGGCTTTCGTCGAGCGCATCGAACTGCAGCCGATCGACCCCGTCACCAATGGCCCGCAGCTGTTCTACGGCTTGCGCTACTACATCCACATCACCAAGCCGGACCAGGTAAAAACCTACCATGAACAGGTGGGCTACTGGCTGTGGGAGCCGGCCACGGGCGCCGTGATCCAGACCCTGGCCATCCCGCGCGGCCAGATCGCCATGGCGTCCGGCACGACGACGGCGGACGCCACCAGTTTCGAACTGGTGGCCAAGCGCGATTCGACGGCGTACGGCATCTGCTCAAACCCCTTCCTCGAACACGCGTTCACCACGGTCGAATATCGCATCAAGGTCGATATCCACGCCGATGGCACCTGGGGCTACGATGAAGACACGGTCATGCTGATCCGCGGCAAGGACGAGCCGTTCCACCACACGGACCGCAATCTGCTGACGAAAATCGGCGAGCCGACGCCGAACCCGATGGCCTTGCAGGCGCTGGCGGCAGCATAAAAATCGGAAGCGGCGGTTCTTGCCGCCATTCTGTTGGAGCGCCTGAAAAATGCTCAGGGCTAGGCGCGTTGCCGCAGGCAGTACGAACGTACGGCCAGGCAATGCAACAACGCCATGGGCTTTTTCTCAGGTGCTCCTTAAGGCTGTCCCTGGGCGACGGCCTTGATCGCGCGCTCCTCGCCCATGGCGGCGGCGATCTTCCAGCGCTGCATGGCGCTGGCGCGGTCGGGGCGTTTCAAGCCCGCGCCTTCCCAATCCATCAAGCCAAGATTGTAGATATCGCCCGCGCTGCCCTTGTCGGCGGCCTGGGTGAACCATTTGCGCGCTTCCGTGTGGTTGACGGGGATCTGGTAGCCGCGCACATGATACAGGCCCAGCAAATGCATGGCTTGCGCATTGCCCTTGTTGGCGGCCTGTTTCAGCAGGTCCAGGCCGCGCGCCATGTTGCGCGGCTCTTGCCAGCCTTCGGCCAGCATCACGCCCTTCGCCGTCAGCGCATAGCTGTCGTTCTTCAGCAAACCCTTGCCGACCAGGGGCTTGGCGGCCACCTGGCGCGCCTCGCGCTGCTGCACCGTTGGCGCCGTGGCGGGGCCGGGTTTGCCTTCGCCCATCAGCAGCATCCAGCCATATAGCCCATACGCGCCCGCGTCGCCCTTGCCGACCAGGCTTTCCAGCATAGCCAGTGCCTGCACCTTGTCGCCATTTTCGTACAGCTTGACGGCCTTGGCGCTGCTCGCGTCCTGCGGTATGACGGCCGGTGCATGCGGCGCGACGGGGGCCGAGGCCATGGCCGTTTGCGGTGGCGCAGAAACCGGGCGCACGCGCACGGGCAAGCCATAGCTGGCGGCCAGCACGGCCAGGCTGGCCGGGGCGAGGACCAGCACTTGCGCCAGCTGATTGCGGCGGCCCTTGCCGGCGATGCCCATGGCGCGTGCGGCTTGCTGCTCGCCGCCCAGCGCTTCGCTGAGCACGGCTTTGACCTTGCGGTTGAACAGCCAGTAGCCGGCGCCCGTGACGAGCAGGCCGGCGACGGCGGCGGCACCGCGTCCGGCAAAGAACCAGGTGGCGATGGCGGCGGCCAGCGCGGCCAGCGCGCTTTTCCACCAGAATTGCTTGGCTAGCCGCGTGTAGACCTGGCGCAAGGCACCGAGCACGCAGGTGCGCACATTCTGCGCATACTCGGCGGAGACGACATCGACGTGTGCGTGGTCTGCCTCGCCGCTGAGGACAGACTCGATCACGTCCGCATTCAGTTCCGAGGCGGCCACGTCGCGCAGCGGCGTGAGCAAACCCTGCACATGGGCCGAGAACAGGCCGTCGTCGGCGCTGCCGGCCAGCGCGTCGCTGAGCGCCTTGAGGTCGCCGCGCAGCAGCTTTTCCACGATGTCGTCCAGTGTCAGCCAGCGCAAGTCGGTGCCGTACGCCACCAAGTGGTGCTTTTCGGCGTTGCACGATGCGTCCAGGCGCACGATGCGCAGCTTGCCTGCGTACAGGGCGTCGACTTCCTGCGGCTGGTCTTCATTGTAAATGCTCACTTTCGCCAGGGCCATGCTGCTGGCAATGGCCGCCAGTGAGTGCACGCTCTCCTTGTCGCGGATGCGGCGCGCGTCGTCGGGCGCCTGCTTGGGCAGGCTGACGCTGTAGCCGGGTGCCACGTGTACGTCGACCCAGGCCGCCTTGCCCACCTTGCCGGAGCCGTCGCAGGGGTTGCAGCGCAAGTCACCCACGCCGCTGCAGGTACGGCAGGTGACACTGCCGCTGGCGCGGCAAGTGCCGCAATTGATGTTGCCGGAACCGTGGCAGCTGTTGCACGTGACCTTGCCGTAGCTGCAATGGTAGCAATTGCGATGCTCGGTGCGGTATTGCGTGCGCGTTTCGCTGTGGTAGCTGGTGTGCGAGCTGCCGTTGCTGTAGGTGATAGTGGGCACCTGCACCGTCACGTAATCGGTGACTTGCTCGGCGACCGAGCCGCTGCCGCTGCAATACGAGCACGACACCTTGCCGCTGCCGTAGCAGCCATACGCGTCACAGCTGACGGTGCGCCCGCCGTGGCAGCTCCAGCACGTTTCCGTGGTCAAGCCGTGGCAGGTGTGGCAGCTGATGCGGCCTTTTCCATGACAGTTGTTGCAAGTGTCCAGGTGCCAGTACTTGACGGCGTGCGGCAGGTAGACGCCTGCCTCGATGCCATTGTAGGCCTGGCCCGCCTGGCGCAAGGCATTGTCGAGCTTGCCGGCCGCGCGGCGCAGCCGCTCCTTCTCCTGCGCGTGAGCGAGTGCTCCCACCTCGTGGAGGCCACCCTGGCAGCGGGAGTCATTGCCCGCTGGCGCGAAGTAGCCATTGATGACGCGCTGTTCGAAGTGCGCTTCGAGCGCGTAATTGGCTTGCAGGGAAAAATCCTGCAGCACGTCTTCCTCGCCCAGCGGCGTGATGTCCTGCGGCTCAAAACGCGTCTTGTCCTGCACCAGCGTGCGCAGCTTGCCCAGCACGGTGGGTATGTCTTCCTTGTCGAGGCGGATGGGCGCTGGCGCCGTCGCGGCTGTCTCCGTCACCTGCGGCGCATCCTCGCTGCCTGGGGTGTCATGGGCCGTCTCGGTGCTGGGGTTCATGCGCGTCCTTTTGCTCTCTGGAAAGATGTTTGGATTTTAGCATCCTCATATGACAAACCATGACAAAGCGGACCGGCTTTTTCAGCGCAGGCCGCGGCGGAACTGATCCGGCGTGCCGCCGCTCTGGCGGCGAAACATGGCGATGAAGGCCGAGGCCGTGCTGTAGCCCAGTTCCAGCGCGATCGCCTGCACGGTGTCGCCCTGTTCCAGCAGGGGCAGGGCCGCCAGGAAGCGCTGGCGCTGGCGCCATTCGCCGAACGGCATGCCCAGTTCGCGCTGGCAGCGGCGCGCCAGCGTGCGTTCGGTCACATGCAATTGCGCGGCCCACTCGGCCAGTGAGCGGTTACTACCGGGGTCCGCCTGCAGGGCGGCCAGCAGCGCCGCGATGACGGGCTCGTCGCTGCCGGGCAGGTAGTTGCGGCTGCACGGCGCCAGCTGCAATTGGTCGACCAGCACTTGCGCCAGGCGCTGGTCGGCCAGGGTGGCGGGCGTGGTGACGCCCCTTTCGGCGAAGTCGCCGAGTATGGCCTTGAGCAAGGGACTCAATACCAGCGCGCACGGCTGCGCCGGCAGCTGCATGCACAGGCTGGCGTCGATGTAGGCCGAGTGAAACACGACATCCTGGCGGATATAGCCGTCGTGCAAGGTCTCGGGCGGTATCCACACGGCGTACTGGGGCGGCGACAGGTAGCGCTGGCCCGCCACCATGATTTCCATCACGCCCGTGGAGCAATACGTGAGCTGGCCCCAGGGATGGCTCTGGTAATCGAATTGCTGGTGTGCGTGATAATCGTCGAGGCGAAAGTACACGGGATAGGGCAGGGCGTCGGAAACGGCGGGAAAATGCTGGTTGCTGGCCATCTTGTCCTGTTCTTTGCATCGTTTGTCCGGTTTTCATTATATCCATGGAATCGGACCATGCGAAAATGGCCGTCATTGAATAGTGGAGTTACTTGCATGAAAGCCAAGCATTATCTGTTTCCCGTGATTGCCGTGCTGATCTGGGCCATCAATACCATCGTCAGCAAGATGGCTGTCGGCGTGATCGACCCGGCCGCCATCTCGTTCTACCGCTGGCTGCTGGCCGGCGTGCTGCTGGCGCTCGTGTTTGCCCGCCCCGTGTGGAAACAGCGGTCCGTGGTGAAACCGTATCTGGGGAAGCTGTTTGTGTTGGGCATGCTGGGCATGGTCATGTACCAGTGCCTCGCGTACATCGCCGCGCAGACGACGACGGCCACCAACATGGGCATTCTGGCGTCGATGATGCCGCTGCTGGCCGTGGGCTTGTCCGTGCTGGTGTTGAAAGAGGCGCCCACCGTGGGCGGCGTGTTCGGTGGCCTGGTGTCGCTGCTGGGACTCGGCTATCTGCTCAGCCATGGCGACCCGGCCGCGCTGCTCGCCCATGGCGCGGCCGTGGGCGACGCCCTGATGCTGCTGGCTTGCCTGTCGTATGCGGCTTACGGCGTGCTGCTCAAGCGCTGGAAGATTCCCATGAATAACTGGCATTCCTTGCTGATCCAGGTCTGGTGCGCCGTGCCCGTGCTGTTCGTGTATTACCTGAGCCAGTCCGCGCCGCCCGTCACCAGCGCCGGCTTGCCGCTGGTGCTGTTTGCCGGCATCCCCGCCTCGATCATCGCGCCGTTTTTGTGGATGCACGGCCTGGCCAAGCTGGGCCCCAGCCGTGCGACGACCTTGATGAATTTGCTGCCCGTGTTCACCGTGATCATCGCCATGCTGTTCCTCGGTGAAACCTTGCACAGCTATGATGTGATCGGTGGCGGCGTGACCCTGCTGGGCGTGCTGATGGTGCAAACCCTGAAACATCCATTGCGCCGCCGCGCCAGCGCCTAAGTAACCCCCAATAAATTATTGTGATTTCTGACTTCCATAACCGGCGCTCTGCAGCGTTGCCCGCTGCTAGCAGTGCTTGCACTGCGTCGCAACAGGCGCCTTGCATAGCATCCGGTTCTGTTCGTCATAAATTCACACTAATTTCCCGAGGATTACTTGATTTTTTTGCTATGCTGATGCTTTGAACAAGGAGACAGCATGCACAGCATCGATACCCTGTTGAGCGAACTGGAAGCGTTCGGTCTGGCCAATGATGCTGAACATGCCGAGCGCGCCAGCCGCATGCTCAACATTACGCGCGATACGGGCGAATTGCTGGCCGTACTGGTGCACGCGCGCGGCGCGCGCCGGGTGCTGGAAATTGGCACCTCGAACGGCTATTCCACCCTGTGGCTGGCGCGCGCGGCACGCTCGCTGGGCGGCAGCGTGGTGACGGTGGAAAAGGCGCAGGACAAGTTCGACATGGCGCATGCCAACTTTGCGCGCGCGCAATTGCAAGGCGTGATTGGCCAGCTGCTGGCGGATGCGGGCGACGTGCTGCGCGATGCGGCCGATGGCGCCTACGATTTCATCTTCCTCGATTCCGCGCGCCAGCAATACGCCCTATGGTGGCCGCAGCTGGACCGCGCGCTGGCGGCCGGCGGCGTGCTGGTGGTCGACAACGCCAGTTCGCATTACGCGGACATGGCGGAGTTTATCGAGGCCATCCGCGCCGACAGCCGCTATACGGCCTGCCTGGCCACCGTCGGCAAGGGCGAATTCATCGCCGTCAAGTCCGGCAACTGATTACTTACTCTGCGACGATGGCTGCTTCGAGCACGCGCACCAGTGATTCGACGCCTTGCGCGTCGATATCATCGAAGCGGCCGACCAGGGGGCTGTCGAGGTCGAACACGCCGATGATCTGGCCGCTCGCAAACACGGGCACCACCAGTTCCGAGCGGGAATTGACGTCGCAGGCGATGTGGCCAGGAAACGCATGCACATCCTGCACGACGATGGACTTGCCTTCGACCACCGTGGTGCCGCACACGCCGCGGCCCTTCTTGATGCGGATGCAGGCCGGCTTGCCCTGGAACGGTCCCAGCACCAGTTCCTCGCCTTTCAGGAAATAAAAACCGGCCCAGTTCAGGCCCGGCATGGTGTTGAAGACCAGCGAGCTGAAGTTGGCCGTATTGGCGATGAAGTCGGTTTCGCCCGACAGCAAGCCTTGCAGCTGCGAGCGCAGGTCCGCATACATGGCTTGCTTGGCTTCTGGGGTATCGGTGGCGTAGGCGGCGTCGCTGAGGGTAAACGTCATGGTCGTGGTGGCGCTTAAAAATGGGGAAGGTGTCATGGTAGCGCGTCTGGCGCCTCCGCGCGCGGCCTTCACTTTGTCAGATGTTCTTGCGCCAGCTGGCGCAGCAGGGGCAGGCTCGCATGGCCGTGCTCTTCGCGCCAGGCCAGGCCGATGCCGGCCGCCAGCTCCTCGCCCTCCAGCAATGGCCGGTAGGCCACACCGGCGAGGCGCAGGGCGCGGAACGAATCGGCCAGCAGCGCCATGCCCTTGCCGGCGGCCACGTCGCCGAGCAGCACATGGTGGTCTGGTGCTTCGCGCAGGAAGGTGGGCGCAAAGCCATGCCGGCGAAACACTTGCTGGCAATGGTCGAAGAAGGCGGGCTGGCGCGCCCGTTCGAACCAGTAAATCGGTTCTGCCGCGATATCGGTCAGACTGAGTTTGCGCTTCTTCGCCAGCCGGTGCCCGGCGGGCAGGGCCAGCATCATGGGCTGGCGCGCCAGCGGCTGCACGGCCAGCTCGAAGGTGGCGCTGGGTAGCGCCAGCAGGGCCGCGTCGAGCTGGCCCTTGCGCACGCTAGCCACCAGGCGCGGCGAGGGCGCCGCCGTCAATTCCAGCCGAGCATTGCCCAGCTGCCCTTCCAGCGCCGCCAGCAGCGGGCGGAACAGGCCGGCTGCCACGGAACTCGTCAGGCCCAGGCGCAGGCGCGCGGGCGCGCTGTCTTGCCGCAGCGACGTTTGCGCCCGATCCAGCAAATCGAGGATGTGCAGCGCCTGCGGCAACAGGGTGCGGCCCGCCTGCGTCAGGGCCACGCCCTGCGTGTCGCGCTCGAACAAGCGCGCGCCCAGCTTGTCTTCCAGGGTCTTGATGGCGCGCGACAGGGGCGGCTGGGTCATGTGCAATTGCTCCGCCGCCTGGCGAAAGTTCAGGCAGCGGGCGACGGCGCAAAACAGGCTCAGGGCATGGGTATCGAGGGTTCTCATACCAGAAAGGTATCACGAAATTGCACATTCCCCCGCCAGCCGGCGCGGCCTAGACTGGCTGCATTGACACTAGAGGGAGATCAACATGCAACTGCAACAACGACGCATCGGCCATAGCGGCTTGAGCAGCTCGGCACTGGGCCTGGGCTGCATGGGCATGTCGGAATTCTATGGCGCCACGGACGAGGAGCAATCGATGGCCACGCTGGAAGCGGCCCTGGCGGCGGGCGTGACCCTGTTCGACACGGCCGACGCCTATGGCTTCGGCCACAACGAGCAATTGCTGGGCCGTTTCCTGGCCAGCCATCGCGGCCAGGCACTGCTCGCCACCAAGTGCGGCCTGGCGCGCGAGGCGGGCAGTTATACGCGCCGCGTCGACAATTCCCCCGCGTATATCCGCCAGGCATGCGTAGCGTCGCTAACGCGCCTGGGCGTGGAGGCCATCGACCTGTTCTATCTGCACCGGCTGAACCTCGATACCCCGCTGGAAGAATCGATGGAGGCGCTGGCGCAATTGCTGCAAGAGGGCAAGATCCGCGCCGTGGGCCTGTGCGAAGTGAGCGCCGCCACCTTGCGGCGTGCGGCGGCACTCTGCCCCGTGGCCGCCGTGCAGAGCGAATACTCGCTGTGGACGCGCGAGCCGGAGCAGGGCGTGCTGGCCGCCTGCCGTGAAGTGGGTGCCAGTTTCTTTGCCTACAGCCCGCTGGGGCGCGGTTTCCTGACGGGCGCCATCGCCGATGCGGCCAGTCTCGACACGGGGGATTTTCGCCAGTTCAATCCCCGTTTTGCGGCCGACAACCTGGCGCGCAACCAGGCCATCGTGGCGCAGGTCCGGGACATCGCGCGCGCAAAAGGCTGCACACCGGCCCAGCTGGCGCTGGCCTGGCTGCTGGCGCAAGGCGACGACATCATCCCCATTCCCGGCACCAAGCGCATCGCGTATTTGCACGACAACCTCGGCGCGCTGGCCGTGCAGCTGAATGGGGCGGAACTGGCGGCGATGAACGCCGCCTTTCCCCTGGGCATGGCGGCGGGCGCGCGTTATACGGAGGAGGGCATGAAGGGCGTGGATGCCTGAAAAATGTGCGCTTAGTGTACGCCAGCGTACCTAACTGGCGCTTTTCCTGCGCGATAATCCCCGGCGATCTGCTAGCATTTCGGCTGGCCCCATGCACCCGCGAAGTGGTGCGGGGCCGGGGGAATGCTGCATGGATAGAAGGGTGGATGTCAAATTGCTAGATGATGATATTTTCGATATCGAACTGAAGTTATTACTTGAGGGAATACTGCTGCGTTATCAGCACGATTTCCGCGATTATTCCGTGGCGTCCCTGCGCCGGCGCATGCGCCAGGCCATGCAGCGCTTTGGCTGCGCCAGCCTGTCGCAATTGCAGGACCGCATCTTGCACGAGCCGGCCATGTTCGCGCAGATGTTGCAATTCTTTACGGTGCAGGTGAGCGAGATGTTCCGCGATCCCGCATATTTCCGCGCCTTGCGCGAAAAAGTCGTGCCCGTCCTGCACACCTATCCCTCCATCAAGATCTGGGTGGCCGGTTGCAGCAGCGGCGAAGAGGTGTGGTCGCTGGCCATCCTGCTGGAAGAGGAAGGCTTGCTGGAACGCAGCATGATTTATGCGACCGACATCAATGTCGAGGCGCTGGTCGCCGCCGAAGCGGGCATCTATTCGGTCGAGCGCATCGCCCAGTTCAGCGAAAACTACCAGCTGGCGGGCGGCAAGCGCTCGCTGTCCGACTATTACACGGCTGCCTACAAGGGCGCCATCTTTGACCGGCGCCTGCGGCGCCAGTTCGTCTTCGCCGACCATAGCCTGGCGACGGACAGCGTGTTTTCGGAGGTGCACATGGTTTCCTGCCGTAACGTCATGATTTACTTCAATAAAGACTTGCAAGACCGCAGCCTGGGCCTGTTCCACGAAGCGCTGGTGAACCGAGGCTTCCTGGGCCTGGGCATGAAGGAAAGCCTGCATTTCAGCCGCCATGCGGCCAGCTTCAACGAGCTGAGCCCGGCTGAACGCATCTTCCAGCGTGCCTGACATGCTGCCGACCAGCGACGTGGCACCGCCGCCCGCCGGCCTGCGCCTGATCGCCATCGGCGCCTCGGCCGGCGGCGTGGAAGCGCTGGGCACCGTGCTGCGCGCCTTGCCTGCCACCTGCCGCGCCACCGTGGTGGTGGTGCTGCACCTGGCGCCGGGCCGCTCCAGCCAGTTGCCGCAGCTGTATGCGGCGCGCTGCGCGCTGCCCTTGCGCGAAGCGCAGGATAAGGAACCGCTGCAGGGCGGCACCGTGTATTTTGCCCCGCCCGATTACCACCTGCAAATCGAACCCGATGGCTGTTTTTCCCTGTCGCAGGAAGAACCCGTGTATTTTTCGCGCCCGTCCATCGATGTCTTGCTGGAAACGGCAGCCTACACTTACCGGCGCGCCATGCTGGCCATCATCCTGACGGGCGCCTCGGCCGATGGTGCGGCGGGACTGGCGCGCGTGCGGCAGCTGGGCGGCGGCGCCTGGGTGCAAGACCCGCAACGGGCCAGTTGTGGCATCATGCCGGCCGCCGCGCTCAAGCTGGCCGGCGCCGACCGCGTGCTCGATTTGCCGCAGATGGCCGCCAGCCTGGCCTTGCTCGGTGATGGCGAACACAAGTGAATGGGAGTGGGGCAGTGCGTGTAATATATGTGAAAATTGAAACAATGTTTATGTCCATATCGAAACACGATGGCATCTTGCCGTTGCGATGCCTGAAGATGACTCCGTGACCGCACCTATCCATATCCTCGTCGTTGACGACATCGCACAAAACCTGATTGCCGCCGAAGCCGTGCTGGCACGGCCCGGTATTGTCATCCTGAAAGCAAGTTCGGGCGCGCAAGCGCTGGAACTGCTGTTGACGCATGAAGTGGCACTCGCCCTGATCGACGTGCAAATGCCGCAGATGGACGGTTTTGAATTGGCCGAACTGATGCGCGGCAGCGAACGCACGCGCGGCATCCCCCTGATTTTTCTCACGGCCGCGTCGCGCGAGCCGAGCTACAGCTTCCGTGGCTACGAGGCGGGCGCGGTCGATTTCCTGTACAAGCCCATCGACGTGAAAGCCTTGCAAAGCAAGGTGGCGGTGCTGGTGCAGCTGTTCCAGCAAAAGCGTGAACTGTCGGCCCAGCTCGATGAACTCAAGCATGCGCTGCACCTCAACGAACTGTTCACGGCCGTGCTGGGCCACGACTTGCGCACGCCCCTGTCGGTGGTGATGAACGGCGCCATGCTGTTGCCGATGATGAGCGACCACCCGAAGGTGATCGTCACGGCGCAGCGCATCGAAAGCAGCGCCAAGCGCATGGCGCGCATGGTCGACCAGTTGCTGGACCTGGCGCGCATCCGTTCCGGCACGATGGAGTTACGCAGCAGCACGCATGACTACCTGGCGCTGGCGCGCGCCATCGTCGAGGAATGCGAGACGGCCGGCCAGGCCCCGTTGGTCGAAGTCAGCAGTGTTGGCGAGCTGCACGGGCAATGCGATGCGGGCTTGCTGTCGCAAGTCATCTCGAATCTCTTGTGCAATGCCATCACGCATGGCGAGGCGGGCACGCCGGTGCAGCTGGCCCTCGACGGGCGCGCCGCCGACAGCATTGAGTTGCGCATCGCCAACCGTGGCGTGATTCCCGCCGCCTTGCTGCCGACCCTGTTCGAACCGTTTCAGCAAGCGGGCGAGAAGCGCCGGACGGGGCAGGGCCTGGGACTGGGCCTGTACACGGTGAACATGTTCGTCAAGGCCCACGGCGGCACGGTCGAGATCAGTTCGACGGCCACGCAGGGCACGCTGGCGACGGTGCGCATTCCGCGCCAGTGCCAGGTGCGCGTGCAAGCGGGACTGGCCACATGAGCGGCGACATGCGCGCGCCAGCCTGGCCGTCCGGCGGCGGCAGCATGGGCGAGCTGATACGCCAGCGCGACTGGTCCGCCACCAGCCTGGGCGCACTCGAAGGCTGGCCCGCCCATTTGCGCACCAGCGTCGACATCATGCTCAATTCGCCGATGGCGATGGTGCTGATGTGGGGCCCGCAGCACGTCATGATTTACAACGATGACTACATCCAGATCGCCGGCGCGCGCCATCCGGCGGCGCTGGGCGGCACGGTGCCCGCCGTCTGGCCCGAAATCTGGGACTGGAACGCGCGCATCCTCGCAGCGGGACTGCGCGGCGAGATGCAGGTGCACCGCGAATGCAGCCTGCCGCTGCTGCGCGGCGGACAGCGCGCGGATGTCTGTTTCGACCTGTTTTACACGCCCGTGCATGGCGCCGACGGTCAGGTGGACGGCGTGCTGTGCACGGCGCTGGAATTGACGGCGCGCATGGAAGAGGGGCGCCAGCTGAAGCTGGCCACGGCCGAGCTTGGCCAACTCAACACCACCTTGCAGGCGGAGAGCGAGGCCGTGCGCGCGGCCAACCGCCGCCTGGGCGAGGAGCGCGCGCTGCTGCGCGCCCTGTTCCAGCAGGCGCCCAGCTTCATGGCCATGCTGCGCGGGCCGCAGCACGTGTTCGAGCTGGCGAATGAACATTATCTGCGCCTGGTGGGACGCTCAGAATTGGAACTGCTGGGCAAAACCGTGGAATCGGCCTTGCCTGAAGTCAAGGCGCAGGGCTTCATCGAACTGCTCGACCAGGTCTACCACACGGGCGCGCCCTTCGAAGGGCGCCAGGTAAAGGTGGATTTGCGGACGGCGGAAGGGCAGACGGGCCAGCGCCAGATCGACTTCGTGTACCAGCCCATCAAGGATGACGAGGGCGTGGTCACGGGCATCCTCGTCGAGGGCATCGATGTCACCGAGCGCATGGAAGGCGAGGAGCGGCTGCGCCTGGCCCAGCAGGCGGGCGGCATCGGCACCTTCGAATGGTTCCCCGAGACGGGTGCGATGCTGGTGTCGCCCATGTTCCGGCGCCTGTGGGGCATTGCCGACGAGGAAGAAGTCACGCAGCAGTTGCTGGTGAGCCTGGTTGACGAACGGGACTTGCAGAAGGTCGGACCCAGCAAGCTGGATCTGGCGCAAAATCCCCTCGAGTATGTGGAGTACCGCATCCGCCGCCCTGCCGACGGCGCGCTGCGCTGGATTGCGCGCCAGGGCGAGGTGGTGGCTGGCCGCGTGCCGGGCCAGCGCCGCTACGTGGGCGTCTCGTTCGACGTGACGGAGCGGCGCCAGATCGAGGATGAACTCACCGCCAGCCAGGAGCGCATGGCGGCCATTTTCGGCCAGGCTTCCGTGGGCTTGTCCGAGCTGGGCCTCGATGGCCGTTTCCAGAGGGTCAACGGGGCCCTGTGTTGCATGCTGGGCCGCTCGTCCGAAGAGCTGCTGAGCCTGAACATGAACGACATCATGCATCCGGCGGATGTGCCCGGCAACAGCGTACTGTTCCAGCGCCTGGTGGAAACGGGCGAGTCTTTCTCGCTGGAAAAACGCTATTTGAAGCCCGACGGCTCGCAGGTGTGGGTGTCGAGCAATGTCAGCCGTCTGCTGGACGAGCAGGGACAGACGCGCTCCCTGATCGCCGTCAAGACCGATATCACGGACCGGCGCCGCGTGGAAAAGGCGCTGCATGAATTGAACGAAACGCTGGAGCACCGTGTCGAACAGGAAGTGGGTGAGCGCACCAAGGCGGAAGACGCCTTGCGCCAGGCGCAAAAGATGGAAGCCGTGGGCCAGCTGACGGGCGGCATCGCGCACGACTTCAACAACGTGCTGCAAATCATTTCCGGCAATTTGCATTTGCTGCACCACCTGACGGGCTCGGATGGCCTGATGCGCCAGCGCCTGGACACGGCGATTGCTGCGGTCGAGCGGGGCGCCAAGCTGTCGTCGCACCTGCTGGCGTTTGCGCGGCGTCAACCGTTGAAACCCGTGGTGGCCGACCTGGCCCGCGTGGTGCGCAATATGGATGCGCTGCTGCGGCGCGCCATGGGCGAAGCGATCGACATCGTGCTGGTGGGCGGCGGCGGGCTGTGGAATACCCTGGTCGACCGCAGCCAGATCGAGAACGTCATCCTGAACCTGGCCATCAATGCGCGCGACGCCATGGATGGCGCGGGCAAGCTGACCATCGAGCTGGGCAATGTCGTGCTCGACGAACAGTATGTGCACAAGCTGGTTGACGTGCCGGCCGGGCAGTATGTGATGCTGTCGGTGACGGACACGGGCCGCGGCATGAGCGGCCCCGTGCTGCAGCGTGCGTTCGAGCCGTTTTTCACCACCAAGCCGGAAGGCGCGGGCACGGGCCTGGGTCTGTCGATGGCGTATGGTTTCGTCACGCAAAGCCGCGGCCATATCCGCATCTACAGTGAACCTGGCGTGGGCACGGGAGTCAAAATCTATTTGCCCCGTTCCCTGATGGCCGAAGCGGACGAGGAGCTGGAGTTGAGCGGCGTCGTCACGGGCGGCACGGAAACCGTGCTGGTGGTGGAAGACGATGTGGGCGTGCGCACCACCGTGGTCGACATGCTCGGCGCGCTTGGCTATACGGTGCTGAAAGCCGAAGATGGCGAAAGCGCGCTGGCCGTGCTGCACAGTGGCGCGCAGATCGACTTGCTGTTTACGGATGTCATCATGCCGGGCCCCGTCAGCAGCACGGAGATGGCGCGTCAGGCGCGCGAATTGCAGCCCGACATCGCCGTGTTGTTTACCTCGGGCTACGCGCAGGATGTGATCGTGCATGAGGGCAGGCTCGACGCGGGGGTGGAATTGCTCAGCAAGCCGTACCGGCGCGAAGAGCTGGCGCGCAAGCTGCGCCATGTGCTGGCCAACCGCCAGCAGCAAATGCGCGCGCGCCAGTTTGAACGGTCCGGCGCGCCGGTGGCCGGCTCTCCGGCAAGCGGCAGCACGGCGGCCAGCGCGCTGGGAAGCGGTACGCCGGGGCTGGACCTGACTGGCCATGCGCCCGAACCGCAGGGGGACATGCCGACATCGATGAAGATACTCGTGGTGGAAGACAATCTCGATTCCCAACTGATGGTGTGCGAACTGGTGGGCATGCTGGGCCACACGGTGAGCGGCGTGTCCGATGGCGAGGCGGCGTGGAAATTGCTCAACGAGCAAGACTTCGATATCCTGTTTACCGATGTCAGCCTGCCCGGCATGTCCGGCATCGCGCTGGCACGCATGGTGCTGCGCGAGAAACCGGGCATGCGCATCATCTTTTCCACCGGCTATGGCAAGGAATCGATGGATGAACTGGGCTTTTCCGCCAGTGTCTTGCGCAAGCCGTATGATTTGACGGAATTACAAGCAGCACTCGACCAACCCTGACGGGCACGCGCCGGCACGGCTTGCCTATCCCATCCGCAGAGGTAAAGATGACTCCTGAACTGACCATGCTGGGCTGTACTTTGGTGCTGGCGCTGGTGCAAATCCTGCTACCGGCGCTATTTCGCACGCGCGAAACGGGCACGGCGTATAACGTCAGCGCGCGCGACGGCGACGGGCCGCCCGTGGGCAAGATCACGGGCCGCTTGCAGCGGGCCCAGGCGAATTTGTTCGAAACCTTGCCCCTGTTCGCCGCCGCCGTGCTGATCGCCCACGTGACGGCGCAGGAAAGCGCGCTGACCCTGTACGGCGCGGCCCTGTACCTGGCTGCCCGCGTGCTGTATTTGCCCCTGTACGCGTTTGGCGTGCCCGTCGTGCGTACGCTCGTGTGGTGCGTGTCGATTGCCGGCTTGCTGATGCTGTTCTGGGCCATCCTGTTCGCTTCCTGAATTCCTACGCGGGCTGTAGCAGACGTCCTATGGCCTGGCGACAGACCGGGCCGTAAAGTGGCGACAAGCTGGCAACTGGCGCCGGCATGTCAGGGACCGGACCACGATGGTGAATACTATTTCTGTAGTGCAAGATTCTGGCCGCGCCCGCCAGCGCAAGATCCAGCGACTGCTGCGTTCGGTATTCGGCATCGCGCGCCTGCGCCCTGGCCAGCAGGAGGTCATCGACAGCGTGCTGGCCGGGCGCGACACCCTGGCCATCATGCCCACCGGCAGCGGCAAGTCGCTGTGCTACCAGCTGCCCGCCGCCCTGTCAGCGGGCGCGACCCTGGTCGTCTCGCCGCTGATCTCGCTGATGAAGGACCAGCTGGAAAAGCTGCACGCACTGGGCATCACGGCCGTGCAGCTCAATAGCAGCCTGCCGCGCGCGGAAGAGGACGCTGCCATCGCCCGCATCGCCCAGCGCGGCAGGCTCATCATCTTTTGCACACCGGAACGCCTGGCCAGTCCCGCCTTCCTGTCGCTGCTGGCCGGCGCGCCCCCCAGCCTGGTGGTTATCGATGAAGCCCATTGCATTTCCCAGTGGGGCCACGACTTCCGTCCCGCCTACCTGGATATCGCCGCCGCTCTGCGCGCGCTGGGCCGTCCGCCCGTGCTGGCGCTGACGGCCACGGCCACCGGGGAAGTGATGGCCGATATCGACGCGCAACTGGAAGCGCGCAAGCTGCACGTCATCAATACGGGCATCTACCGCGCCAATTTGCGCTACCGCGTGATCCAGGTGACGAATGCCGCAGAAAAACACGATACCGTCTTGCGCCTGCTGCGCGAGACGGCTGGCGTGGGCATCGTGTATGCGGCCACCGTCAAGGCCGTCGAGGACCTGGCGGCGCGGCTGGCGGAACTGGGCGAGAGCGTCACGTGCTACCACGGCAAGCTGACGGCGCGCAATCGCCAGCACCACCAGGACTTGTTCATGAACGGCGAACGCCGCATCATGGTCGCCACCAACGCGTTTGGCATGGGCATCGACAAGCCCGACACGCGCTTCGTGATCCACTTGCAGGTGCCGGCCAATCTGGAAGCGTACTACCAGGAATCGGGCCGGGCGGGGCGCGACGGCTTGCCGGCCGACTGCACCTTGCTGTATTTTCAGGAAGACAAGCGGGTGCAACAATTTTTCCTGGCCAAGCACTATCCCACGGGGGAAGAATTGGCCGCCATCGTGACGGCTGCGCAAGAATTACCCACCACGTTTGCGTTCGCTGCGCTGGCAGCGCACCTGCCCGAGTTTTCCGACGGCCACCTGAAGGTGTGCCTGAAACTCTTGAAAGACGGCAAGCTGCTGCGCCAGGACCGCAAGCTGGGTTACAGCTTGAAAGCCCCCTCGGCCAAGTCGCCCTCATATGCGCAGCTGGCGCACATCTATGTCGACAAGCAGGAGCGCGACAAGCAGGCGCTGGAGCAGATGGTGGCGTATGCGCAAAGCGGCCTGTGCCGCTGGAAACTTCTGCTCGATTACTTTGGCGATGCCAGTGATTTCGCGCGCTGCTGCACTTGCGATAATTGCCAGTCGCCGCCCGCGCTGGCGGCGCCCATTACCCTGGACGAGTTGCCGCCTGCGCCTGCTCATGCTCATGTGCCGGCGCCAGGGTCCCAGATCGCCGTCGGCAGCCGCGTGCGCGTGCCCCGTTACCAGATCGGCACTGTGCTGTTGGTGGCGGGCGACCAGGTCACGATTGCGTTTCCGGAAGACACCACGCGCACTTTCATGGCCGAGTTTGTCGCACCGGCTTGAACCCATGGTGCGCTGTCGAACAGTGAACGAGCGCAAGAGCGCTAGAATCAGCCCATTCCAACGCGGTTTTTCGTAAGGAGTCGGGCATGGCGGACATGGTGGTGGTGCGCAAGGAAGGCTTGTACTGTGTGTCGGGTCAGTTCTACATCGACCCGTGGCGCCCCGTCGAGCGCGCCATCATCACGCATGCGCATGCCGACCATGCGCGGGTCGGGCACCGGCACTACCTGTGCGCCGCTCCCGGCGAGCAAGTGCTGCGCGCGCGCCTGGGCCCCGTTTCCATCCAGGGTCTCGCGTATGGCGAGACCATCGAACACCACGGCGTGCAAGTGTCGCTGCATCCGGCCGGCCACGTGCTCGGTTCGGCCCAGGTGCGCATGGAATATGGTGGCACAGTGTGGGTGGCGTCCGGCGACTACAAGCTGCAGCCTGACCCTACCTGCGCTCCGTTCGAGTCCGTGCGCTGCGACACCTTCATCACAGAATCGACCTTCGGCCTGCCCATCTACCGCTGGCAGCCGCCGCAGGAAATTGTTGACGACATCAACCAGTGGTGGCGCAGGAATGCAGCCGAAGGGCGCACCAGCGTGCTGTTCTGCTATGCCTTCGGCAAGGCGCAGCGCATCCTGGCCGGCCTTGATGCCAGCATCGGCCCCATCATCTGCCATGGCGCAGCGCAGGCCTTGACGCAGGTCTACCGCGAGTCCGGCGTGGCCTTGCCCGCCACCGTCATGGTCGGCGATGTGGCGGAGAAGGCGGCCCTGAAGACGGCCATGGTGATCGCCCCCCCATCGGCGGCCGGTTCGCCGTGGATGAAGCGCTTCGGCGACTACAGCGATGCGTTCGCCAGCGGCTGGATGCTGCTGCGTGGCGCGCGCAGGCGGCGTGGCGTGGACCGGGGGTTCGTGCTGTCCGACCACGCCGACTGGTCCGGCCTGATGCAAGCCATCACGGCCACGCAAGCCGAGCGCATCATCGTTACGCACGGCTCGATACCCGTGATGGTGCGCTGGCTGCAGCAGAATGGCTGGCAGGCGGGCGGCTTCGAGACGGAGTATGGCGATGACGAGGCGGAAGACAGCGTAGTTGCACAGCCGGAGGCAGCGCCCCATGCGTGACTTTGCCCGCTTGTACTCGGAACTCGACGAGACCACGTCCACCAGCCGCAAGCTGGCGGCGCTGCAAGCCTATTTTCGCGGCGCCGCGCCCGAGAATGCGGCCTGGGCCGTGTATTTCCTGGCCGGCGGCAAGCCGCGTCAGGCCGTGCCCACCAGGTTGCTGCGCGAATACGCGACCGAACGGGCGGGCCTCGATGCCTGGCTGTTCGACGAGGCCTACCACGCCGTGGGCGACCTGGCCGAAACCATCGCCCTGATCCTGCCCGCGCCCGCCAGGCGCAGCGATATCGGCCTGGCCGTTTGGGTCGAGCAGCGCATCGCACCGTTGCGCGGCGCAGCGCCCGACGCGATTCGCGCCGACTTGCTGGCCTACTGGGACGAGCTGGAAACGCGCGAACGGTTTTTATTGATCAAACTGATCGGCGGCGGTTTTCGCGTGGGCGTGTCCAAACTGCTGGTGACGCGCGCGCTGGCGTCCATCGCCGCCGTCGACAGCAAGCTGATCGCCCAGCGCCTGATGGGCTGGACCGATGGCAAGGTCAGCCCCACGGGGGCGGGATTTTTGAAACTGATCGCCGCGCAGTCGGAGGGCGAGCATGCGCTGCGCGGCGGCCAGCCTTACCCCTTTTTCCTGGCGCACCCCTTGCAGGCGGGGCCGGAGACGCTGGGCGACATCGGCGACTGGCTGGTCGAATGGAAATACGATGGCATGCGTGCACAGCTGCTGCGCCGCGAGGGCGTGAACTGGCTGTGGTCGCGCGGCGAGGAATTGATCACGGAGCGCTTTCCCGAACTGGCGCAGCTGGCCTTGCCCGAGGGCACCGTGCTCGATGGCGAAATCCTCATCTGGCAGCCTGGTAACGTGCCGGCGCCATTTGCCGATTTGCAACAACGCATGGGCCGCAAGACGGTGTCGTCCAAGCTGCTGGCCGAGTTGCCCGCCGTGCTGGTAGCCTACGATGTGCTGGAACTCGATGGCGTGGATGTCCGCCACCTGCCGCAGCTCGAGCGCCGCGCGCTGCTGGAAAGCGTCGTGGCGCAGGTAGATGCTCCCGCGCTGCGCCTGTCGCCGCGCATCATGGCTGCCAGCTGGGAGGCGCTGGCCGCCATCCGCGAGGAATCGCGCACGCGCGGTGTGGAAGGCATGATGCTCAAGGCCGTGTCGGCCGCGTATGGCGTGGGCCGCACGAAAGACGTGGGCACGTGGTGGAAATGGAAGATAGCCCCGTATGCCATCGATGCCGTGCTGATCTACGCCCAGGCGGGCCACGGCCGCCGCGCGTCGCTGTACACGGACTATACCTTCGCCGTGTGGGATGGCGAGCATGGCGAGGAACGCAAGCTGGTGCCCTTCGCCAAGGCGTATTCCGGCTTGACAGATGCGCAGATCGCGCAAGTGGACGCGGCCATCCGCAAGACGACGATAGAAAAATTCGGCCCCGTGCGCAGCGTCCAGCCAACGATGGTGTTCGAGATCGGCTTCGAGGGCATCGCCGCTTCCAGCCGCCACAAGGCGGGCATCGCCGTGCGCTTTCCCCGCATCCTGCGTCGGCGTGACGACAAGGCCATCGCCGACGCCGATACCCTGGCCACCCTGAAGGCCATGCTGGTCCAGGCTACATGAGCAAAAGCATGCTGGCGCAGCGCATCGATGCCTGGTTTGCCGGGCGTGGCTGGAAGATTTTTCCCTTCCAGCGCGCCGTCTGGCGCACCGCTGCGCAGGGCCGCTCCGGCCTGCTGCATGCGAGTACGGGTTCCGGCAAGACGTATGCTGTCTGGTTCGGCGCCTTGCTGCGTGCCGAGCGTCTGGCGCGCAAGAGCAGGAAGCAGGGCTTACGCGTGCTGTGGATCACGCCCATGCGGGCGCTGGCGGCCGACACCGTGCGTGCGTTGCAGGCGTCTGGCGCGGAGCTCGCCCCTGGCTGGCGCATCGAGGCGCGCACGGGCGATACCAGCGCCGCGCAGCGGGCACGGCAGGCGAAAGCCTGGCCCGAAGTGCTCGTCACGACGCCGGAAAGCCTGTCCCTGATGCTGAGCCAGGCGGACGCGCAGGAACGCTTCAGCCTGCTGGAAACCGTGATCGTCGATGAGTGGCACGAATTGATGGGCAGCAAGCGCGGCGTGCAGGTGCAGCTGGCGCTGGCCCGCTTGCGCCGCTGGCAGGAAAACCTGATGACATGGGGTCTGTCAGCCACCCTGGGCAATTTGCAGCAGGCGCAGGACGTCTTGCTGGGGGAACAAAGCGATGGCGTGCTGGTCGAAGGCAAAGTCAGGAAGCGCATCCTCGTCGACAGCCTGATTCCTGTGAACCCGACGCGCTTTCCCTGGGGCGGTCACCTGGGCATCCAGATGCTGCAGCCTTTGATCGCCGAGATCGAGGGCAGCACCACCACGCTGGTGTTTACGAATACACGTTCGCAGGCGGAGCTGTGGTACCAGCACCTGCTCGATGCGCGGCCCGACTGGGCGGGCCTGATCGCCCTGCACCACGGTTCGCTGGACCGCGAAGTGCGCGAGTGGGTCGAGCAGCACCTGAAAACGGGCGAACTGAAAGCCGTCGTGTGCACCTCCAGCCTGGACCTGGGCGTCGATTTCCTGCCCGTCGAACGGGTGCTGCAGGTGGGCAGCGCGAAAGGCATCGCGCGCCTGGTGCAGCGGGCGGGGCGCAGCGGCCACGCGCCGGGGCGCATTTCGCGTGTCACCCTGGTGCCCACCAACAGCCTGGAATTGCTGGAAGCGGCGGCTGCCCGCGCGGCCCTGGCGCAGGGCCACCTGGAAGCGCGCCCCGTGCCGGACAAGCCGCTCGACGTGCTGGTGCAGCACCTGGTGACGATTGCCCTGGGCGGCGGTTTTGCATCGCTGGCGCTGTACGAGGAAGTGCGCGCGGCCTGGTCGTATCGCCACCTGAGCCTGGACGAGTGGCAATGGGCGCTCGACTTCGTTGCGCGCGGCGGGCAAAGCCTGACCGTGTATCCGGAGTACCGGCGCGTGTTGCCCGATGAGGATGGCACGTACCGCGTGCCGGACGTGGCGCTGGCGCGGCGCCACCGCATGAGCATTGGCACCATCGTCTCGGAGGCGGCGATCCAGGTCAAGTTCCTGGGTGGCGGGCGCATCGGCAGCATCGAGGAAGCGTTCATCGCGCGCCTGAAGCAGGGCGACCATTTCTTGTTTGGCGGGCGCATCCTGGAATTCGTGCGCGTGCATGAGATGACGGCCTACGTGCGGCGCGCCACGGGCAGCCGCGGCGCCGTGCCGCGCTGGCAGGGCGGCAAGATGCCGCTGTCGTCGGAACTGGCGCATGCCGTGCTTGACCAGTTGCAGCTGGCGCAAGAAGGGAAAGCCAGCGGGCCGGAAATGCGCGCGCTGGCGCCGCTGCTGGCCATCCAGCAGTCATGGTCCAGCCTGCCCACGCGCGCCAGCCTGCTGGTGGAAACCCTGTCCAGCCGCGAAGGCCATCACCTGTTCGTGTATCCGTTCGCCGGTCGCTCCGTGCACCTGGGACTGGCGTCGCTGCTGGCTTACCGCATCGCGCGCGTGCAGCCGGCCACCTTGTCGATCGCCGTCAACGATTACGGCTTTGAATTGCTGGGCGCGGACGACATTGATTTTGCGCCGCTGTTGACGGCCGCCAGCGGCGCCGATATTGCCCTGTTCAGCACGGACAACTTGCTGGAAGACGTGCTGGCCAGCCTGAACGCGACGGAATTGTCGCAGCGGCGCTTCCGTGAAATCGCCCGCATCGCCGGCCTCGTATTCCAGGGCTATCCGGGCCAGCCGAAAAGCGCGCGCCAGCTGCAGGCCTCGTCCTCGCTGTTCTTTGAAGTGTTCCGCAAGCACGACGCGACCAATTTGCTGCTCACGCAGGCGCAGCGCGAAGTGCTGGAGCAGGAACTGGAATTGACGCGTTTGCGCGCCACCCTGCGCGAGCTGCATGGGCGGCAGATTTCCCTGCAAGCGTTGGAGCGCGCCTCGCCGTTTGCCTTCGGCCTGATGGTCGAGCGTTTCCGCGAACAGCTGACGACGGAAAAGCTGTCGGACCGGGTGGCGCGCCTGGTGAACGCGCTGGAAAAGGCGGCCGCATGAGCGGCCTGCGCCCAGCGCACTGCGTGGTGAACCTGGCTGGCGAGAGCGTTTGGCTGTTGGCGCACAAGGCCGTGTACTGGCCGGCGCACCGGATGCTGATTATCGCCGACATCCATTTCGGCAAGGCGGCCGCCTTCCGCGCGCTGGGCGTGCCCGTGCCGCGCGGCACCACCAGGCAAAACCTGCTGGCGCTCGACGCCTTGCTGGCCAGTTACGCCTGCGAGGAAATCGTCTTTCTCGGCGACTTCCTGCACGCGCGCGCCGCGCATGCGGCCGCCACCGTGGCAGCGATGCTGGCCTGGCGCGCGCGCCATCCCAACGTGCGCCTGACGGTGGTGCGCGGCAACCACGATGCGCACGCGGGCGATCCGGCCGCCGCGCTGGGCATCCGCATGGTCGATGAACCGCACAGCGTCGGCAATCTGTCGTTCTGCCATCACCCGGACACCGTGGCGCCCGGCTATGTGCTGGCCGGTCATGTGCATCCCGTGTTTCACCTGCGCGCAACAGGGCGGGGATTACGCGGTGACGGCCTGCGCCTGCCGTGTTTCCTGCTGGGGCCATCGCACGCCATCCTGCCCGCGTTTGGCGCCTTTACGGGCGGCCATGCGCTGCGGCCTGCCGCTGGCGAACGCGTGTATGTGACGGCCGACGCGGCGATTTTCGCTATACCCCCTAACTGCTGAGTGTTTGGTACTTTTGGTGGAAAACTGAAAGTAACTGTGCCACCGTGGGCGGGACTCATCCTACATGCGCTCTTGCCATCCTCCTATTTCTTGCGCCCCATGTGCGCACTAAGATGAGGGTTCCCTTGCCGTGCGAGAGGGAAGAATTGCATGGTTTGCACTGTTTCTGATTCCATCGATCAAGGAGATCATCATGGCCACATCGAGCGACAATAAACAGCAAGGTAGTAAAGCCAGCAGCAGTGGTAGTAGTAGCGGCAGCGGCGGCAACAAGCAAAGCGATACCAGCAAGCGTGGCTTCGCTTCCATGGACCCTGCCCAGCAGCGCGAAATCGCCAGCGAAGGCGGACGTGCAGCGCATGAAAAGGGCACGGCGCATGAATTCACGTCGGAAGAAGCGCGCCGCGCAGGCAGCCAAAGCCACAAGAACGATGGCAGCCGGCAAAGTGCCGCCAGCTCCAGCTCCACCTCCAGCGCCAGCGGCTCGCGTGAGAATGCCAGCATGAACCAGGAGGGCAACCGCGACAGTGGTAACAAGCAAAGCGGCGGCTCAGGGTCAGGTTCAGGGACGGGCTCGTCCGGTTCGCGCAACAAGTAAGCGCAAGCCGTAGCAAGGCAAGTTTGGCCGGCGGGAATCGCGCATTGCCGCCGGCCAGTCGCAAAATTTTGATGCAATGCAGCAGGCATGCACTATGATGAAGTAGCGGCGCCGGCCACGGCCAACGCACAGTCAAGCTGCAATCGACTCGCACTCACGATCAGGGGGAAGATGATGGGTAACTCCACTACGCCGCAGCCCGGCAATAGCCAGGGCGGCACGCCGTCCATGCCATCCACGCTGGGCAACAAGCAAAGTACGGCCGATTCGGCCGAGAACTTTGTGCTGGTCGATAGCGAGCAGGGCCTCGATATTGGCGACGATCTGTTTTCCATCGGCGAAGTACGGCGCGCCGACCGCTTGCCCCATCATCAGTCTGGTTCCGCCGGCCAGAGCCGGCAGAGCGCTGACGATGCACCCGACACCACGGGCAGTACGGGGGTCTGAGCTGCCCTTCTTGGCTGTCTGATCATCCCTGCAGGGGCAGCCGTCAGGCGTGTTCGCGCACGCCGGCTGGCCATGCCTGCCCGCGCGCGGTTACATCAGGACGGCTCTGCTACAGCGCTACAGCTCAACCCGGCCGTGTTCGCCCAGGTCTTTCGGCGCCTCGCCCGTGATGGCCGCCTTGGCCATTGCATAGAATTGCATCATTTTGCTGGCGCTGCTATCCCAATACTCGGCCGACTGGATCGTCACCTTGATCAGCGACAGTTTCGGATCGTCGAGTCCGCCCGGGAACCAGGCTTTCAGCAGCGGATTCCACAATTCCTCCGCCTTGGCGCGGTCCTTCAGCAACTGCGCATGGCCGCAGACGGACACATACAGGCTGTCGCCCGTGTCGACGAAGCTGACGTTGACTTGCGGATTGTTCAGCAAGTCGCGCGTGTAGGCGGCCTCGTCCGAGACAAAGAACCAGATCTGCCCTTCCTTGTCGACCTGCTGCTGCGTCAGGGGCCGGCTGGTGAGAGTGCGCATGTCGTCGCTGGTGGTCAGCATGCCGAATTTGACGTCCTTGATCCTGGCCGCGATGCTGGCCAGTTGTTCGCTGGAATAAGCTTGCATGGGTACTCCCTTGTTGGTTGTCCTGAACAACAAGCATAGGCGCTTGCTGCATGCTGCTCTGTACGGCAGCTTACGTAGCAGCGGAGCTTTGTTTCAAAGCTGTTACAAAACGCTGGTCCGGCGGGGTGCCCCATGTATTGACTTAATAAATGATAATCATTATCATTTGTTTGAAAATATCAGCATGCACTTTGATTGAAGGATGGGAATGAAGCACACTGACTTGTCGCGCCACCTGGCCCGCTCCTTGCCGGGAGCGAGCTATGGGTAATGCGGGCGCCGCAGACAAGGCCAAGAACAACGCCAGCCGCGCCGTCTGGCTGAAGAACTTGCATCAATGGCACTGGATCAGCTCGGCGCTTTGCCTGCTGGGCATGTTTCTGTTCGCTATCACCGGCATCACCCTGAACCACGCTGGCCAGATCGAGGCCAAGCCGGCTATCACACGCCAGAAGGCGACGTTGCCAGCCCCTTTGGTCACGCAACTGGCCGCGTATGCCGCCCAGCACGATGGCGCCAACGCGCCCATGCCGGCCGCCGCCGAGACCTGGCTCAAGCAGCAATGGTCGCTCAATGCGGGTGGCCGTCCCGCCGAATGGAGCGTCGACGAAATCTACCTGCCGCTGCCGAAGGCGGGTGGTGACGCCTGGGTGCGCATCGGCCTGGAAGACGGCGCCGCCGAATACGAATTGACGGACCGGGGCTGGGTATCCTGGCTCAACGATGTCCACAAGGGCCGCAACACGGGCGTGGCCTGGAGCTGGTTCATCGACATTTTTGCCGGCGCCTGCATCGTGTTTTGCCTGACGGGGCTATTGATTTTGAAGTTCCACGCGGCCAACCGGCCATTTACCTGGCCGATGGTTGGCCTCGGTATCTTGATACCTTGCGCGATCGCCTTGCTGTTTATCCACTGATCGTTTTTATTTTTTCTTTTTACAGGCACACCATGAAATTACGCTACTCCCTGGCGCTTGGCCTTCCCCTGATCGGCACTTCGGCGATGGCGGCCGACCTGGCCCTCAAGATTGAAATCCCGCAATTGAACGTGGCGGAATACCACCGTCCCTACGTGGCGGCGTGGCTGGAAACGGCCGATCAAAAGGTGGTCGGCAACCTGACGGTGCTGTATGACGTGAAAAAGAAGGACAAGGCAGGCGAGAAATGGCTGAAGGACATGCGTCAATGGTGGCGCAAGAGCGGCCGCGACCTGGCCATGCCCGTCGACGGCGTCAGCGGCGCCACGCGTGCGCCGGGCGAACATACGCTGACGTTCCCCGGTGCCAAGGCCTTGCTCGACAAGCTGCCGGCCGGCGAATACCAGGTGGTGGTGGAAGCGGCGCGCGAAGCGGGTGGACGCGAACTGGTGCGCGTGCCGTTCCAGTGGCCGCTGAAATCGGCCCAGTCCGTTCCTGCCAAAGGCAAGGAAGAACTCGGCAATGTCGTCGTCCAACTCAAACCATAAGGCGCACATCATGTTCAAGCAACTCAATAAGCCCCTGATCGCCCTGGCCTTGGCCGGCCTGGCTATGAACGCCCACGCCCACCGGGGCTGGATGGTGCCATCGAGCACTATGGTGGAAAGCAAGGACGCCTGGGTGACGGTGGACGCGGCCGTCTCCGATGGCCTGTTCGAGATCGACCACCAGCCGCTGCGCCTGGACGCGCTGCAAGTGATCGGTCCGGATGGCGCGAAAGTGGCGCCGGCGAACACCGTCACGGGCCGCTTGCGCAGCGTGTTTGATGTGAAGATGGAAAAGCCGGGCACGTACAAGGCGGCCATCGTGTCGCAAAACGTGATGGCCAGCTACAAGCAAAATGGCGAGCAGAAGCGTTTCCGTGGCAACGAGGAAACCTTCAAGAAAGACATGCCGGCCGATGCGCAAGACGTGAAAATCACGCGCACGGCCAGCCGCCTGGAAACTTTCTTCAGCAATGGCGAAACCAGCACGGAAGTGTTCAAGCCGACGGGCGTAGGCCTGGAATTCGTGCCCGTGACGCACCCGAACGACTTGCGCGCGGGCGAAAAAGCCACCTGGCGTTTCCTGGTCGACGGCAAGCCGGCGGCGAACCAGGCCTTCAGCCTGGTGCCAGGCGGCGTGCGCTACCGTGGCGTGCTGGGTGAAATCCGCCAGAGCACCGATGCCAAGGGCGAGATCACGTTTACGGTACCAGGGGCAGGCATGTATTACCTGAGCAGCACTTGGCCAGCGGCCACACCGGCCGTGGCCGGTCAGCCGCCAGCCATGCCCGAGCGCCGCATGACGTACGCGGCCACCGTGGAAGTGCTGCCGCAGTAAGCGGCGGCCTCTTCACGAGCTCGCCGATGCGCCGGGTCCTGCTGCCGCAGCATATTTCCGATCAGGTCGTGCCGCCCGGCGCCGCGATCCGGGACTTGCACGGCCTGACGATGGGCACCAGCTGGTCGGTGCGCCTGGTCGAATCCGCCATGCCGGGACGCGCCGGCAGCGCCGACCTGCAGCAGGGCTTGCAGCAACAGCTGGACCTGGTCGTGGCGCAAATGAGCCACTGGAGCGACGCGTCCGACCTGGGCCGTTTCAACCGGGCCGGGCCGGGTAGTTGGCACAGCCTGCCCGCCGCCTTTTGCGAGGTGCTGGGCTTTGCCATGCACGTATCGCAGGCGTCCGGTGGCGCGTACGACCCGTGCGCGGGGGCGCTCGTCAACCTGTGGGGCTTCGGTCCCCGCAATCGCTACGATGAACCGGGCTTCCTGCCGCCGAAAGACGATACGCTGGCGCTGCTGCTGTCGCAGCGCCAGCGCCGCCGGCTGGAGCTGGACTTGCCGGCCCGCCGCGCGCGCCAGCCCGGTGGCTTGCAACTCGATTTGTCGGCCGTGGCGAAGGGCTATGGCGTGGACCGCCTGGCCCGCTACCTGGACAGCCAGGGCATCGGCCATTACCTGGTCGAAGTGGGCGGCGAGCTGCGCGGCGCCGGCAGCAAGCCCGACGGCCAGCCGTGGTGGGTCATGCTGGAACAGGTCGATGGCGCCGATGCCGCAGAGCATCCGGCAGAAATGCTGCTGGCGCTGCACGGCTTGTCCGTGGCGACCTCGGGCGACTACCGGCGTTTTTTTCAGGATGGCACGGTGCGTTTTTCCCATACGATCGATCCGCGCAGCGGCATGCCGATCGCCAATCAACTCGCTTCCGTCACCGTCGTGCACGAGCAATGCATGGCGGCCGACGCCTGGTCGACGGCCCTGACGGTGCTGGGACCAGACGCTGGCATGGCGCTGGCCGAAGAGCAGGGCCTGGCCGCGCGCTTCCTGCAGCGCGACGGCGATGGCTACCACGAAACGTTGAGCAGCCACATGCTGGCCATGCTCGACGAATGAACAGTTATTTCCCATGATTTTTACGCACGATACGACGCGGCTGGCCTTGCTGGCCACCTTGTCCCTCAGCTACGCGGGCGTATGCCTGGCGCCCTGGCTGCGCGCGCGCGCCAAGCGCCGCGCGTCCGCTGCCGCCAGGGCGGCGCTGGCCAACAATCCCGCCTGGCTGGTGACGTATGCGAGCCAGACGGGCAATGCCGAGGAACTGGCCACGCAAACGGCGCAGAGCCTGCAACTGGCCGGCATCCCCGTGCGCCTGTGCGCGCTGGCCGAACTCACGGCCCTTGATCTGCAACAAGCGGAACGGGCCTTGTTCCTGGTCAGCACGTATGGCGAAGGCGATGCGCCCGACAATGCGGCCGCCTTCATGGGCCGCCTGATGACGGGCGAACTGGCGCTGCCGCAATTGCATTACGCCGTGCTGGCCCTGGGCGACCGCAGCTATGGCCAGTTTTGCGGCTTCGGCCGCGCGCTCGATGCCTGGCTGGCCACGCAGGGCGCCTCGCGCCTGTTTCAACGCATCGAGGTCGACCGTAGCGCCAGCGCCGCCATCGAACAATGGTTCCAGCACCTGAGCCACCTGGCCGGCACCAGCGACGCGCCGGACTGGAGCGGCCCCGCCTTCGGCGACTGGAAATTGATGCAGCGGCAGTTGCTCAATCCGGGCAGCGCGGGTGGCGCCATCTATCATGTGGAACTGGCGCCCGTGGCAGGCAGCTTGCCGGATTGGCAGTCGGGCGACCTGGTGCAAGTGGCCGCGCCAGCCGACCCATCGCAACCGCGCGAATATTCGATCGCCTCGATCCCGCATGATGGTAGCGTACATTTGCTGGTGCGCCAGCATGCGCATCCCGACGGCAGCCTGGGCCTGGCCTCGGGCTGGCTCACGGCGCAAGCGCAAGTGGGCGAGGTGCTGCAATTGCGCCTGCGCCAGCACAAACGTTTTCGTTTGGAAGACAATGCCCAGCGGCCATTAATTCTGATTGGCAACGGCAGCGGCATCGCCGGCTTGCGCGGGCATTTGAAAAGCCGCGTGCTGGCGGGTCAGCGGCGCAACTGGCTGATCTTTGGCGAGCGCAACGCGGCCCACGATTTCCATTATCGCGAAGAGATTGAAGGCTGGCATGCCAGCGGTGACTTGCCGCGCCTGGACCTGGCGTTTTCGCGCGACCAGGCCGAGCGCACCTACGTGCAAGACCGGCTGCGCGGCAATGCCGATGAAATCACATTGTGGCTGCAGCAGGGCGCGGCCATCTACATTTGCGGCAGCCTGGCCGGCATGGCGGGCGGCGTCGACCAAGCCCTGCAGGAAATCCTGGGCCGGCCCGCGCTCGACGCGCTGGCAGCCGAAGGGCGCTACCGGCGGGACGTGTATTAATACAGAAGGGGCTGCTTACGGCTGGATCGCGGTCAGCGGCGTCGTTTCCATCTCGCCGCTCACTTCCTGCAAGCCGCGTGCCAGGCTGGAAATGCTGGGGTTGTCGATGAAGACGCAGCGCTTGCCCGTGCGCTTGCAATAATCCTTCACGCGCCAGTAGGCGCTGTGGCTGATGCAGCCCGTCTGGCAAATCACCAGGTCGGCCGCCGCCAGGCTCGAATCGAGCAGGTTGGCATTGTCTTCCAGGCCGCCGTCATGGTGGGCGAACTGCGCGCCGACCCGCTCGATCAGGGCGCGGTAGGTGGCGACATTGCCGCTGCGGCCACCCACGCACAAGACGCTTTGATCGACCAGGCGGATCGGCATTTTCAGCTTGCCGCCCGTCGGCACTTCCAGCTTCGGTGCCGGTGGCGGCACGGCGGCGGCCGGGCGTGGCTGGGCCTGCTTCAATTCCGCGATTTGCTGGCGTAATTCTTTCTCGCGCTCATCCATTTGCGCCAGGCGTTCGACCAGGCGCGTGCGCGATTCCAGCGCCGGGATGGCGGCCTGCAATTGCGCCAGATCAAAGCGCAAGCCATCGATGACGCTATCCTTACCGATCGATTCAGCCCGCGTGCGCAGCAGCACGGCTTCCTGGCGTTCCAGTTCGCCCGTTTTTTCCATCAGCATGGCCTGGCTGCGTTGTTGCAGCTTGGCCAGTTCGTGCGTCAGGCGCGCATTTTCTTCCTGCAAGGCGGTAAATTTTCCCATGTCGGCCCGCACGCAGGCGCCGGCCTGGTGCTGAATCATGTGCAAATCGCGGCACATCTGCTCTTCCAGCTCGGCGTCGCAGCGCGGATGCGTCAGGCCGGCCCAGAAGGCACCCGACACGTCGCCGTTGGCGACGGCCGTGCGCCACAGTTCGGCCACTTGTTGCGTGGTCTTGGCGCCGCGAAAGCGCAGGATGACGGGAGCGTAGCGGCGTTCGAGTTCCTTTTGCAGGGCTTCGGACAGGCGGTTGCGCACCCCGCATTCCGTCACGGCGCCCACATGCACTTCGTAGTCGTCGGCCAGCACGCGTCCGCCCGTCATCTTGCCCACCAGCTTGCGCAGGTATCCCAATGGCAAGCCCACGCCCACCAGCGGACAATGGCAGGTGTGCGACAGTTCCCACAGCCGGCGGCGGCGCGAAGCGAGCGCGGCCGTTTCGGCCTCGCCGCTGGAACAATTGCTGATGACGGGCAGGGACTGGTCTTTGTCACACATGGCGATATCCTGTTAGGCGGTGGGAGGTGTTGAATAGAAATTATTGCGGCAGGGGCGAGGCAGGGCGCTTGGCGCTCAGCAGGCGTACCAGGCGATCCAGCAAGGTGGTCTTCGGCGGCGCAGGCCGGTGCAGCGCCACCAGCGTGGCCCATTGCTGCGACAGTTGCTGGCAGGTCGCTTGCAACACGGGACCCAGTCCGGGCGAACTGGACAGCACTTGCAGATGGCGTTCGATGACACCGGCCAGTTTCTCGCAGGGACTGCCCGCATGGTAGTGCGACATCAGGTGCAGCACGGCCGACAGCAGCAATTCAGGCTGCTGGCCTTGCGGGGAAGGAAACATCGGGAAAGGTCGGTCGTTCGCCATCAAACACTCCTGTGCGGGTGGTTTGGCTGGCTGCACGCACGGGGCGCGACTGGCTGGCGAGTGTGGTGACTGACTGCCGTGCTGCTTCAGGCAGTCAGGATCAGCTTGTTCAATTGGGTGACGCGCAGGCGATATATCTTGCCGCTGTGTTCAATCTCCACTTCGCGGCCCTGCTGCAGCAGCGCTTCGCTGGTGATGCGGCGCGCCGGCTGGGCCATGCTGACGGGAGGACGGACGTGGGCAGTAGCGGCATCCTGGATCAAGGCTGGTTTTGAGCTTTGCATGTTGGGCTTTCTTTGTCTCAGTTGAGAATGATTCGTATTTGCATTATTGTTGAATGTGGCCCGAAAAGCAAGGCTTATTTGTGCCGGATGCAGGCTTTTTTTGACTGCCGGGGAGGGGAGTGCCGTAGGCGTGGCACGCGGTGGCGCCAGCGGGCGGGAGATGGGGCGGACAGCAGAAAAAAGACCCGGCAAGGTGGTGTGCCTTGGCCGGGTCAAGCCTGTGCCAAGCTTGAAGGAATCGGGTGGCGTTAATCGGCTGGCGTTAAATCGTGGCCAGCAATTGCGCCGAGGCGGTGGCGGCCGCCGTGGTGTCGGCCTTGAGCTTGGCGGCGGCCAGTTGCTTGGCGCGCGAGCGCGAGGGCGGCAGGCGGCGCAGGGTTTTCAGGGCATCCGGGTCCTTGATGCCGATGGTGCGCTGGTCGACCGAGATCAGGCCGATTTCATTGAAGGCGGACAGGGTGCGGCTGACCGTTTCCAGGGTCAGGCCCAGGTAGCTGCCGATTTCATGGCGCGTCATGCGCAGGTTGAACAGCTTGCTCGAGTAGCCCATCTGCGCGAAGCGGTCGGCCAGCGAGACGAGGAAGCGCGCCACGCGGGCTTCGGCGCTGAGGGCACCGAGCATGCCGATCATGGCTTGCTCGCGCACCAGTTCGCGGCTCATCACGCCGTACATGACATTTTCCAGTTCCAGGTGCACGCGGCCCAGCGCCGTCAGCTTCTTGAATGGCAGCAGGATCAGGTCGCAGTCGGACAGGGCCACCGCTTCCGAGGAGTAATGGCGCGAGTGGATGCCGTCGACGCCCAGCATGTCGCCCTTCATGGGAAAGCTGAGTACCTGCTCATTGCCGAATTCGTCGATGAGCACGGTTTTCAGAAAGCCCGAATTGACGATGTACAGGGTGTCGAAGGGCTGGCCGATGGTGTGCACGCGCTGGCCCGTCTTGAATTGCACGTGCTGGAACAGCAGTTCATCGGCGGCGATGGTGCAGGCGCTGGAGATATGCAGCAGGTCGCACACCTCCTTCAGGTTCGACCATAGCCGCCCCTGGCGCTGGCGCCCCGCTTCCATCGGAGAGGAGGGGGGCAGCGATGGCGCGGCAGCGCGGGTTTCAGGCGTTTGCGTGGACAGCATGTTCATCTCCTGGTGACAGGTAGTTCAGAGTTGAATGACAAGGTGCACAGGGCGGCGGGCAAGGAAGGGGCGGCGCGCGTCCAGGCGGGTAAATCTCAATGCGCTGAAGACTTGCTGTGTGATGAAATAACTTCCCAGCAACTTGATGACTGGTTTCAGTATGCCAACAACCGTATGCAATTAATATCAGCAGTGGCTGAATATGGCAGTAGGAGCTGTGGCAGTTGATGTAGGATTGTTCCTACGGGCGCGCGCGTGGATAGCTTAGGTCTTGAAGGGGGATAGCAGGCGGTGTGCCACGGCATATTGCACCATTTCCGACAGCGAACTCATGCCCATCTTTTGCATGATGCGCGTCTTGTGCGTACTCACGGTTTTCACGCTCAGGTGCAGATTGTTGGCGATTTCCGTGATCGACTTGCCTGCCACCAGCAGGGAAAAGACTTCGAACTCGCGGTCCGACAGCTGTTTGTGCAGCAAGCTTTCATTCGGCATCATGATGTTGAGCACGAGCTGCTCTGCCACCTCTGCGCTGATGTAGGGACGGCCCGACGCCACCTTGTGGATCGCGCCCACCAGCTGGGTGCCCGCGCTTTCCTTGGTCAGATAGCCTTGCGCGCCGGCGCGGATGGCGCGCACCGCATATTGCTCTTCCTCGTGCATGGTGAGGATCAGGATGGCCAGCTTGGGCGCTTCGCTGCGGATTTGCCGGATCAGGTCGACGCCGCTGCGGCCCGGCATCGACAGGTCGAGCAGCAACAGGTCGAAGCCGCCCTGGCGCACGTGGTTGAGTACCTCAAAGCCGTCGATGGCTTCGCCCACGATGTCGATGTCCGGCGCGCCGTCAAGGATGCGTTTCAATCCTTCCCGCATGATGGTGTGGTCGTCGGCAATCACAATACGTATCATAGGCGCGCAATCTGGAAGCGTGTAAGGTGTCCTGGCCGTTTCGTGGCGGCCGGCCAGGTGTTAAGAAACGAGAAACATTGTCATTTTAACTGAAAAGGCCGCAGTGTTGCCTTTTACCCGATATATGAGCTGCGGCGGCCTGTGTGGCCATGTGACCCCTTATTTCGAAGGGGGTTCCTTGATCAGCCTATGCACAAGCACGGGCAATTTCGAGTGCGACAGCACCTTGTTGGTCACGCTGCCCAGCAGCAATTGCCCCCAGCCGCTGCGGCCATGCGAGCCCATGAAGATCAGGTCGCAGTGCTGCAATTGCGCCACTTCCACGATCTTCAGGGCCGGGCTGTCGGAAAAGGCCGTCAGGCCCGTCGCTTCCAGGCCCCGCTTGGCGGCCGCGTCGAGGATGGGCTGCCAGTGGTCGGCGCCCGCCTTGCGCATGGCGATGCGGTACTCCTCTTCGCTTGGATAGCTGGGTGGAATGATTTCGATGTACACCGGGTACTGGTACTCGGGCGCCACGTACACGGCAAGGATGTCAGCTTGCATCTGTTCGGCAAAGGCAACGCCGGCACAGGCCGTCAGGTTGGAGACGGTGGAGCCGTCCGTGGCGATCAGAATTTTCTTATACATGGCAGGTCCTTTGGCGGTGACTCAGCGCGTGCAACGCCCCTTATTGTAGGCGTGGCAGCAGCATGGTATTCATGTAAAGACTTGATAATTATCAATACTATTGCACCTTTAGTATAGACAACATTGGCAGAAAGATCGTGTTTTAGCCGCAACGATGGCCATGGACACTGTTGCGCAGGCGCCCGCAAGCAGGATTTCTTGTGCGCCGCGTGCTCTTGCACCCATGCCAATGGTAGTATTTCAAAATACAACAGCAGGAACACTTATTTCCTCACGGAAAAGCTCTTGTGGGCCAGCTTTACACCAGGAAGCGCGTTTTGAGATTTACCAACAGGGCGGCGCCCTGCTACACTCGCACCATCGCAGCGGTATTGCCTCAAATCATCTTAATCGAGAAATTGTGGGTATCAGTCTGTAAAACGCACAGTTCAGGCGGAATTTTGACAAATTATGGAGAAGCAGGGATATGACCAACGCCGCTGATGATTTCGATGCATTATTCGATGAAGTATCTGCGCAAAGTGCGGCCGCTCCCAAGCCCGCGCCTGCCGCAGCGCCCGCAGCCGTGATCGCGGACGACGATTTTGACGCGCTGTTCGACTCCGTGTCGGCCAGCGCCGCCGTGCCGCCAGCCGCCGCGCCAGTCGCCGCCGCGCCGGAAGCGCCGCCCGCAGCTGCCGCAGGCGTGCCCGGCGAAGCGGCCGATCCTGTCGACCAGTCCGACAAGCCGATGTTCGAACGCCTGGGCGGCATCGTGCGCCTGCTCCACGATTCGCTGCGCGAACTGGGCTACGACAAGGCGTTGACGGAAGCGTCGTCGCAGATCGTCGACGCGCAGGACCGCCTGGAATATGTCGCCACCCTGACGGAACAGGCCGCCAACAAGGTCCTGAATACGCTCGACGAAGGCATGCCGGCGCAAGATGTGCTGTCGAAGAAAGCCAAGGACATGGACAGCCGCTGGACGGCGCTGTTCGATGGCAAGCTGAGCCTGGAAGAGTTCAAGGCCCTGGCCGGCGATTCGCGCCAGTTCGCGCAAGCCGTTGCCGAGGCAACGGAAGCGGAAAAAGCGCGCTTGCTGGAAATCATGATGGCGCAGGACTTCCAGGACATCACGGGCCAGCTGATCAAAAAAGTGGTCAACATCACCAAGACGGTGGAGCACGAGCTTGCCCAGCTGCTGCGCGACAACGCGCCGGCCGAAGTGCGCGAAAAACTGGCGCAAAAGCCGGTGCCGCTGATGCAGGGCCCGTCTGTGCCGTCGGTGGCGCTGGACCAGGATAATGTAGACGACCTTCTTGCGGATTTGGGATTCTAATGGACGATATGCTCAAGGATTTCGTCGTTGAGGCGATGGATCTTGCGGTTAATGTTGAAGAGCACTTATTGCGCCTCGAGCGTGATCCTGACAACAAGGAAACACTGAATGCCGTGTTTCGTTCCTTCCACACCATCAAGGGTGGCGCCGGCTTCATGGGCCTGCCCGCACTGGTGGCGGCCTGCCATCTGACGGAAAACCTGTTCGACGCACTGCGCACGGGCGCCGCGCCGGTGACCCCGATCGCCATCGAGGCGGCGCTGCAAGCGTCCGGCTTCGTCGCCGACCAGCTGACGGAACTGGCCAACGGTGCCGCGCCGGAAAGCTTGCCGGCCATGCCGGAAGAGCTGGAACACATTCTGACGAACGCCATCGAAGGCAAGGGCATGGACGCACACGCGCCGGCCGCCCCCGTGGTGGCGGAAGTCGCCGTGGTGGTTGCCGAGGTGGTCGTGGCGGCGCCAGCCGCCGCTGTTTCCAGCGCCAGCGCCGATGGCCTGGACTGGGAAGGCATGTATAACGCCGTCGTGCCGGCGGGCAGCCAGATCGCTGCCGCAGCGGCCTCCGCCGTCGCCGCTGTGCCTGCCGCCGTGGCCGCCGCGCCCGCCGCTGCAGCCGCTGCCAAGCCGGCCGCCAAGGCCTGGGATGGCGCGGAACGCCGCGACGAGCGTCCGGAAGTGCGCCATGCCGCGCCCGTCAAGGAAGACAGTATCCGCGTCGACGCCGTCAAGCTCGACGCGCTGCTGGAAGTGGCCGGCGAGTCGGTGCAGGCTGCCAACCAGGCTGCCGTGCTGCTCGAACGCTTGCTGCAATTCAAATTCGAAGGCCAGGCCGCCACCCTGATGGCGACCCTGGCGGAAACCCTGGAACGCGCGTCGCGCTACTCGACGGAACTGCAGCGGGCCACGCTGGCCACGCGCATGCAGCCCGTGGGCCGCCTGTTCCAAAAGTTCCCGCGCCTGGTGCGCGAACTGGCGAAAGACCTGGGCAAGGATGTTGAGCTGACCATCGAAGGCGCGGAGACGGAAGTCGACCGCGTGGTGGTCGACAGCCTGTACGATCCGCTGGTGCACATGCTGCGCAATTCGCTCGACCATGGCGTCGAATCGCCGGAAGCGCGCCTGGCCGCCGGCAAGCCCGCCAAATCGTATATTTCACTGAAGGCCTGGCAGGAAGCGAACAGTGTCATGATCGTGCTGCAGGATGATGGCAAGGGCATGGACCCGGCCTTCCTGCGCAGCAAGGCCCAGCAAAAGGGCTTGATCAGCGAAAACGCGCAATTGAGCAACGACGAATGCTTCCAGTTGGTGTTCCTGCCGGGCTTCTCGACCAAGGAAGTCGCTTCCAGCGTCTCCGGACGCGGCGTGGGCATGGACGTGGTCAAGACGGCCGTGGAGAAAAATCGCGGCGCCATCCACATCGAGTCGACGCTGGGCAAGGGCACCAAGTTTGCCATCCGCCTGCCGATTGAGCTGTCCATCGTGCCGACCATGCTGGTGTCCACCTCGGGCGCCGCGCTGGCGCTGCCGATGGCGGTGGTGCAGCGCGTCGTCGAATTGCCGGAAACCTTCATGGAAGTGGGCGGCGCGCCCGTGCTGAAAGACCAGGGCCGTCCGTTGCCCGTGCGTTCACTGGCCGGCGCCCTGGGTTACGAAGCGTGCAGCGAGCGCGTGGGCATTGTTGTCGCTGCGCCACAGCCGTACATTCTCGCCGTGGCAGCCGTCGATGGTACGGCCGACCTGGTGATCAAGCCGATGACGGCCATCACCGTGGAAGGCATTACCGGTACCGCCCGCTCGGCCGAGGGCGAGCTGGTGCTGGTCGTGGGCCTATCGTTCCTGATGGATGGTTGCAGGGGAAGTGTGCGCATGGCTGCCTAGAAACACCGGTAAGCATACCAAGCCCGCTGCAGACCTCTGCAGCGGGCTTTTTTTTCGATTTTTTCGATTTTTATTCACCCCGCCGGCATTTTGGCGGATTTTCGCATCAGCAATTTTTTAACCATATCCGCAAGGAAGGCCGAATTTTGTATCGTCCATCCCACGCTGGGGCGGCTTTTGCTTCTGCATTGCACAATATATGGCATAATCATTGCCGATCCCTTCGATCAGTACGACAGATCACTTAAACAGGCTGTGGCAACGCTGCATAAATCATGATGAAGACGCTTTACGACAAACTCTGGGAATCCCACGTTGTTCGGGCCGAAGATGATGGCACGACAATTTTGTACATCGACCGGCACCTGCTGCACGAAGTCACCAGCCCGCAAGCCTTCGATGGGCTCAGCGTGGCGGGCCGCCAGCCGTGGCGCATTTCCGCCAACCTGGCCGTGGCCGACCATAACGTGCCCACCACCAGCCGCATCGACGGCATTGCCGATCCGGTCTCGCGCCTGCAGGTGGAAACGCTGGACAAGAACGCCAAGCACTACGGCTTGACCTACTTCAACATGAACGACAAGCGCCAGGGTATCGTGCACGTGATCGGCCCTGAACAGGGCGCTACCCTGCCTGGCATGACGGTCGTGTGCGGCGATTCGCACACGTCCACGCACGGCGCCTTCGGCGCGCTGGCGCACGGCATCGGCACGTCGGAAGTGGAGCACGTGCTGGCCACGCAAACCTTGCTGCAAAAGAAATCCAAATCCATGCTGGTGCAAGTCGACGGCGCCTTGCCGGTCGGCGTGACGGCCAAGGATATCGTGCTGGCCATCATCGGCAAGATCGGCACGGCCGGCGGCACCGGCTACTGTATCGAGTTCGGCGGCGCGGCCATCCGCGCCTTGTCGATGGAAGGCCGCATGACGGTGTGCAACATGGCCATCGAGGCGGGCGCGCGCGCCGGCATCATCGGCGTGGACGACACCACCATCAATTACGTCAAGGGCCGTCCGTTTTCGCCGGCCGGTCCGCACTGGGAACGCGCCGTGGCCTATTGGCGCACCCTGCATTCGGACCCGGGCGCCCGCTTCGACCTGGTCGTCACCCTCAACGCGCAAGACATCGTGCCGCAAGTGACCTGGGGCACATCGCCCGAGATGGTGGTCGGTATCGATGGCCGCGTGCCCGATCCTGACCAGGAAAAAGACAGCGTCAAGCGCGATGCGATGGAAAAGGCGCTGGTCTACATGGCCCTGAAACCGAATACCGCCATCGAAGACATCCGCATCGACAAGGTCTTCATCGGTTCCTGCACCAATTCGCGCATCGAAGACTTGCGCGCGGCCGCTGCCGTGGTGCGCGGCAAGTACCGCGCTTCGAACGTCACCCTGGCACTGGTGGTGCCCGGTTCCGGTCTCGTCAAGGACCAGGCCGAGCGCGAAGGCCTGGATCGCATCTTCAAGGATGCCGGTTTCGAGTGGCGCGAGCCGGGCTGCTCGATGTGCCTGGCCATGAATGCGGACCGTCTGGAACCGGGCGAGCGCTGCGCCTCGACCTCGAACCGCAACTTCGAAGGCCGGCAAGGGCAGGGCGGCCGTACCCATCTGGTGTCGCCCGCGATGGCGGCGGCGGCGGGTATCGCCGGCCACTTTGTCGACGTGCGGGCTTTGCGATGAGGGCTGGGACTGGCGCCGCTGGCGTACACTAGCGTTTCCGGTCCCTTACTTACTATCAAGAAATCATCATGAAAAAACTCTTCGCCCTCCTCATCGCCACCGTCATCTTGTCCGGCTGCAACACCGTCTCCGGCATCGGCCGCGATGTGCAGAAAGTCGGCCAGGTCGTCACTGGCGCCGGCGGAAAATAAACCGTGACGTGCCGGCGCATAGCGCCGCTCGTCCTACCGAGTAGAGACAGCATGGATAAATTTACGATTTACGAAGGCCTGGTCGCCCCGCTGGACCGCGCCAACGTCGACACCGACGCGATTATCCCGAAGCAATTCCTGAAATCGATCCACCGCAGCGGTTTCGGCCCCAACCTGTTCGACGAATGGCGCTATCTCGACCATGGCGAACCGGGCCAGGACAACAGCCGCCGCCCGCTGAACCCCGAGTTCGTGCTCAACGAGGCGCGCTACCAGGGCGCTTCCATCTTGCTGACGCGCAAGAACTTTGGCTGCGGCTCCTCGCGCGAGCACGCGCCGTGGGCGCTGGATCAGTATGGCTTCCGCGCCATCATCGCGCCCTCGTTTGCCGACATCTTCTTCAACAACTGCTACAAGAACGGCTTGCTGCCCATCGTGCTGTCGGAAAGCCAGGTCGAGCACCTGTTCAATGAAGTCAAGGCCTTCCCCGGCTACAAGCTGGTGGTGGACCTGGAGCAGCAGTGCGTGCGCACCAGCAATGGTTCCGTCTCATACCCGTTCGAGATCGATGCCTTCCGCAAATATTGCCTGATGAATGGCCTCGATGATATCGGCCTGACTCTGCGCCATGCGGACGATATCCGCGCCTTCGAAGAGCGTCATTTGAACAATCAGCCTTGGCTGGCCAACGTCATCTAATCGATAAAAATATGAAAATTGCAATCTTACCCGGCGACGGCATCGGTCCTGAAATCGTCGCGCAAGCCGTCAAGGTGTTGAACGTGCTGGGCGAATCGTTCGAGCTGGAAACGGCGCCCGTAGGCGGCGCCGGCTATGCGGCCCATGGCCACCCGCTGCCGGAAGCCACCCTGGCGCTGGCGAAAGCGGCCGATGCCGTGCTGTTCGGCGCCGTGGGCGACTACCAATACGATAATCTGGAGCGCCAGTTCCGCCCGGAGCAGGCGATTCTGGGCTTGCGCAAGAACCTGGGCCTGTTCGCCAACCTGCGTCCGGCCATTTTGTACCCGGAACTGGCGGGCGCCTCGACCCTGAAGCCGGAAGTGGTCTCCGGCCTCGATATCCTGATCATCCGCGAATTGACGGGCGATATTTATTTCGGCCAGCCGCGCGGCGTGCGCGAGTGCCCGGACGGTCCGTTCAAGGGCCAGCGCGAAGGTTTTGACACCATGCGCTATGCGGAAGGCGAAATCCGCCGCATCGCCCACGTGGCCTTCCAGGCGGCGCAAAAGCGCGACAAGCGTTTGACCAGCGTGGACAAGGCGAACGTGCTGGAAACCTTCCAGTTCTGGAAAGACATCGTCATCGACGTGCACAAGGAATACCCGGATGTGGCGCTCGATCATATGTATGTCGATAACGCGGCCATGCAGCTGGTGCGGGCGCCGAAGAAATTCGACGTCATGGTGACGGGTAACATGTTCGGCGACATCTTGTCGGACGCGGCCGCCATGCTGACGGGCTCGATCGGCATGCTGCCGTCCGCTTCGCTCGACGCCAACAACAAGGGTTTGTACGAGCCGTCGCACGGCTCGGCACCCGATATCGCGGGCAAGGGCATCGCCAATCCGCTGGCGACGATTTTGTCGGCCGCCATGATGCTGCGCTATTCGCTGCACCGCGAAGAGCAGGCAGACCGCATCGAGGCGGCCGTGAAAAAAGTGCTGGCGCAGGGGCTGCGCACGGCCGACATCCATGAAGCGGGCACCACCTTGGTGGGTACCGAGGCGATGGGTGATGCAGTTGTAAAAGCGCTGGGATAAAATAGTCTAATGACGGCAGTCGCCGTCTCATCTTGAGGAATGGTAATGAAATTAGTTGGCTTGGTAGGTTGGCGCGGTATGGTCGGTTCGGTCCTGATGCAGCGCATGCAGGAAGAGGGCGATTTCGCCCATATCGAACCGGTGTTTTTCACCACCTCGAACACGGGCGGCGCGGCGCCGGCCATGGCGAAGAATGAAACCATCCTCAAGGATGCCAACAACATCGCCGAACTGTCCAAGTGCGACATCATCATTTCCTGCCAGGGCGGCGACTACACGAGCGCCGTCTTCCCGCAGCTGCGGGCAGCGGGCTGGAATGGCTACTGGATCGATGCGGCATCGACCTTGCGCATGGAAAAAGACGCCGTCATCGTGCTCGATCCCGTCAACCTGCACGTCATCAAGGATGCGCTGGGCAAAGGCGTCAAGAATTACATCGGCGGCAATTGCACCGTTTCCTGCATGATGATGGGCCTGGGCGGCCTGTTCCAGCACGACCTGATCGACTGGATGACGTCGATGACCTACCAGGCGGCATCGGGCGGCGGCGCGCAGCACATGCGCGAACTGCTGACGCAGTTTGGCACCATCAACAGCTCCGTCAAGGCGCTGCTGGAGAACCCCGCTTCCGCCATCCTGGAAATCGACCGTCAGGTGCTGGCCACCCAGCACGGCTATTCCCCGGATGAAATCAAGCAATTCGGTGCGCCGCTGGCCGGCAACCTGATCCCGTGGATCGACAAGGACCTGGGCAACGGCCAGTCGAAGGAAGAGTGGAAAGCCGGCGCGGAAACGAACAAGATCCTCGGTCGCGGCATCGATTTCGGCACCAGGGAAATCCCTGTGGACGGCCTGTGCGTGCGCATCGGCGCCATGCGCTGCCATTCGCAAGCGCTGACCATCAAGCTGAAAAAAGACGTGCCGCTCGATGAAATCAACGACATCATCGCCAGCAACAATCAATGGGTCAAGCTGGTGCCAAACACGCGCGAAGCGTCCGTGCGCGACCTGTCGCCGGCAGCCGTCACGGGCAGCCTGACGATTCCTGTGGGCCGCGTGCGCAAGATGAGCATGGGCGGCGAATACCTGTCCGCCTTCACCGTGGGCGATCAATTGCTGTGGGGCGCGGCCGAGCCGCTGCGCCGCATGCTGCGTATTTTGCTGGACGCGTAACAGCAATCAATCAGCAATCAATTGCTGCTGCAGATCAAGCCGGGGCTGTTTTCCCGGCTTTTTTTTCGTCCTGAGCCCGTCAAGGCTCAACCATGCGGAGCTTGCATAGCTCTGGGCATGATGATATGTTGATACCTCTGGAAAAGTAACAGTTTTCCCATGTCAACTAAGATGCCGCCAACTATGCCTGTACATACTCGTCCCCGGGTCGCCTCCCTTGCCATTAAAACACTCAGCAGCGCTGTCGCCTGTGCGGTGTTGTTGTCACCGGCGGTATCCGCAGCCGAGCTGGGCAAGATCACGGTGCTATCCGCCGCCGGTCAGCCGCTGCGCGCCGAGGTCGAATTATCGGCCGTCAAGCCAGGCGAGGCAAGCAGCCTGCTGGCCAAGCTGGCGCCGCCGGATGCCTACCGCCAGGCCAACGTGGAATTCAATCCGGCCCTGAATGCGCTGACGTTTGCCGTGGAAAGCCGCAACGGCAAGTCCTTCATCCGCATCAGCTCGGCGCAAGCGGTGGCTGAACCCATGGTGGATTTGCTGCTGGAACTGAGCAGCAAGAGCGGACGCCAGGTACGCGAATATGCATTCGTGCTCGACACACCCGAAGCGCGCCAGACGCGCGGCGCGCAAGTGACGGCCCCGGCCGAACCGGGCCGGGCCGGGCGCAATGTGGAGCCGACGGCGGCGCAAGAGTCACGCAAGAAGCCGGCGGGCGAATACAAGGTCAAGGCGGGCGACACCCTGAGCCGCATCGCCAGCGAACTGAAACCATCGGGCGTTTCGCTCGACATGATGCTCGTCGCCCTGTACCGCGCCAATCCCGATGCCTTCAGGGGCGAGAACATGAACCGCATGCAGGCCGGGCGCATCCTGGCCGTGCCGGGCGCGGACGCCGTGCGCGCCACCGACGCGGCCGAAGCGAAGGGCGTCGTGACGGCGCACGCCATCGATTTCGAAGCCTACCGCAACAAGCTGGCGGGGCAGGTATCGCAAAGCAAGCCGGCCAAGGCGGCGCAGCCGACGCAAAGCACGGCTGGCAAGATCGGCGCGACCAAGGTCCAGGAAAAGCCGACGGCCGTGAGTGAGTCGCAAGACAAGCTGAAACTGTCGAAGGCGCAGCCGGCGGCCAAGTCGGCCGGCAAGAGCGCCGTCGCCAGCGAGGAAGACAAGATCGCCAAGGCGAAGCAGGTCGATGAAGCGGCCGCGCGTGTCAAGGAGCTGGAAAAGAACGTCAGCGACCTGGAAAAATTGATGGCGGTCAAGAGCAAGGCCATGGCCGACAAGAGCGCCCCGGCACCCGCCAAACCGGCCGAGGCCGCTGCCAGCGCATCGGCAAACTCACCGGCCAGCGCCAGCGCCATCGCCAGCGCGCCGGCCGAAGCGCAGCCGCCCGTACCCAAGGCGAAACCGGTGCCGCTGGTGAAAAAAACATCGCCGCTGGAACCGACCATCACCGACAAGATCAATGATCACCTGGGCGCCATCGGCATCGGCATCGGCATCGCCGCGCTGCTGGCCGCCGTGGCTGCGCTGGTGGTCGCGCGTCGCCGCAAGGACGTGCCGCCTGTGCCAGAGAACGTGGCTCCCGTGCTTGAACCGGAAGCGCCGGTGACGCCGCCATCGGGCCTGGCGCCGGAAGACCAGCAGTCCGAAGCGAGCAACCACCTGTTCGGCACGGGTGCCGCCGCTGCCGGCGTGGCCGCGGCGGCGGGCGCCAGCATGCTCGATGCGAATGAAACGGACCCCGTCGCCGAAGCGGACGTGTATATTGCCTACGGCCGCGATGGCCAGGCGGAAGATATCCTCAAGGAAGCCTTGCGCATCCACCCCGAGCGCCATGCGGCCCGTTTGAAGTTGCTGGAAATCTATTCGGCCCGCAACGACGTACGCGCGTTTGAAGACCAGGCCAGCGAGCTGTACAGCCTGACGCGGGGCCAGGGCGAGGAGTGGCCGCAGGCGGCCGCGCTGGGCCTGGCGCTCGATCCCACCAACCCCCTGTATGGCGATACGGAAGACGATGCCGTCGTCAGCCTGAGCAAGGGTGCCGGCGACGACTTGCGCGGCCAGAGCATGGACTTGCCCGACGACCTGCCTGCCCCAGCGGCCGACCTGGCGCCGGCAGAGCCGGTGTCCTCCGTGAGCGCCCGCGATGCGCGCGATCCTCTCGATTTTGACCTCGACAGCCTCGATTTCGAGCCCGTTTCCACCAGCGACCCGATCGTCATGCCGGGACCGGACAGCAAGCCGCAGTCCCCCGCGCACGATGCGCAGTATGACGCCAGCATGGATTTCGGCCTCGATCTGGAGCCGCCAGCCGGCCCTGTGAATGGCGTGGGCGCCGGTTTGACGCCTTTGCCCGACCCGTTGAAGGATGTCGACCTGGCCCATTTCGACCTCGACGAGCCGGTGGCGCCTGCTGCCGCGCCGGTGGCGGCGGCCGAGCCTTCCCTCGACAGCCTGTTCGACGATGCGCAAACGCCAGCGACCTTGCCGGAAGCCATACCGCCCGCGCAAGAATTCGACCTGTCAGGCATCGACCTGGACCTCAACGATGGCAAGACGGCCAGCGTGGGCGTGGACGACCCGCTGTCGGCCATCCACATGGAAATGGATACCAAGCTGGACCTGGCGATCGCTTACCAGGAAATCGGCGACAAGGAAGGCGCGCGCGAGTTGATCGATGAGGTCATCAAAGGCGGCAGCGAAGAGCAGGTCGCCAAGGCGAACACAATGAAGGCACTCCTCAGCTAGCAATGCCCGCCGGCGCGGCAGGCTGCCGCGCCGGTATAATGCTTCGATGCAAAATATTACGACAGCAACGCCATTGAAGCGTATCGTCCTCGGCCTGCAGTATGACGGCACGGCCTGGCATGGATACCAGAAACAGGAAGATGGGCAGACGGTGCAGGACCAGCTGGAAAACGCGCTGGAGCAGTTTGCCCGCGTGCGCCTGGCCACCACCTGCGCCGGCCGCACGGACACGGGCGTGCATGCGCTTGAGCAAGTGGTGCATTTCGATACGGAACTGACCCGCGACGTGCACTCGTGGGTGCGCGGCGTCAACGCCTTCCTGCCGAAATCCATCGCCGTGCGCTGGGCCAAGGAGCTCGAAGGCGACCCCACCGTCAACGATTTCTTCCACGCCCGCTTCAGCGCGCGCGCGCGTACCTATCATTATGTGTTGTACAACAACGCCACCCGCTCGCCGCTGGTGGAAGGGCGCGCCGGCTTCTTTTTCCGTCCGCTGGACGTGGAACTGATGCGCCAGGCCGTGCAGCCGCTGTTGGGCTGGCACGACTTCACGGCCTTCCGCGCCGCGCAATGCCAGGCCAAGTCACCCGTCAAGCTGATGCACGATATCCGCATCGAGCGGCGTGGCGATTGCGTCATCTTTACCATTACGGCCAATGCCTTTTTACACCACATGGTGCGCAACCTGGTCGGCTCGCTCGTCTACATCGGCACGGGGCGCGAAAAGCCGGACTGGCTGGGACATTTGCTGGAAAGTAAAGACCGCCATGCGGCCGCGCCCACCTTCATGCCGGACGGCTTGTACCTGGCGCAGATCGATTACGATCCCAAGTGGGAGTTGCCGCAAGACAGCAGCAGCGCCTTGCCCTGGTTCTGACGGTTTACCTTAAGGAATAACATGCCACGCACACGCATCAAGATCTGCGGCCTGACCCGCGTTGACGACATCCAGGCTGTCGTGGCGGCGGGCGCCGACGCCATCGGCTTCGTGTTTTATCCGAAAAGCCCCCGCTATGTGACGCCCGAGCAGGCGGCGGCCCTGATCGCCGCCATGCCGCCCTACGTGACGACGGTGGGCCTGTTCGTCAACGCCACCGTGGAAGAGGTGCGGGCCACCAGGGCCGTGGCGCCGTTATCTCTGCTGCAATTTCATGGCGACGAGACGCCGGAATACAGCGCTGCGCTGGCCGGCGCCGTCAATACGCCGTTTACGCAAGTGTTCCGCGTCAAACCTGACACCTCCCGTGAAGATTTGCTAGAATACGAACAGCGCTATCGCGCCGCCAGTCCCTTGTTCTCGAGCCTCTTGCTCGATACCTATGTGGATGCCTACGGCGGTGCAGGAAAGGTATTTGATTGGTCCCTCATTCCAGAAGAACTCGCGCCTCGGGTCGTTTTAAGTGGTGGCTTGAGCGTACAAAACGCGACTGACGCAGTGGTGCGCGTGCGCCCTTACGCCGTCGACATCAGCAGTGGTGTCGAAGCGTCCAAGGGCATCAAGGACGCATCCCGAGTCCGCGCGTTTATCGCCGCGGTGCAGGATGCCGATGCCATCATTGCCAGAGGAAACCACCATGAATGACCGCACGAATGACCACAGCGCCGCGCCCGGCGCAGCCGCCGCATTGTTCCACGCCACCGATTACCCATTCCCTGACCTGCGCGGCCACTTCGGCCCGTATGGCGGCGCGTTTGTTGCCGAAACCCTCACGCACGCGCTGGCCGAGCTGAAAGATGCCTATGCCCGCTACAGCGTCGACCCGGAATTCCTCGAAGAATTCCGCTATGAGCTCAAGCACTTCGTCGGCCGTCCATCGCCCATCTACCACGCCAAGCGCTGGTCCGAGATGGCCGGTGGCGCGCAAATCTATTTCAAGCGAGAAGACTTGAACCACACGGGCGCGCACAAGATCAACAACGTGATCGGCCAGGCCTTGCTGGCCAAACGCATGGGCAAGCCGCGCATCATTGCCGAGACGGGCGCGGGCCAGCATGGCGTGGCCACGGCCACCATCTGTGCCCGCTTCGGCCTCGAATGCGTGGTCTACATGGGCAGCGAAGACGTCAAGCGCCAGGCGCAGAACGTGTACCGCATGAAATTGCTGGGCGCCACCGTCGTACCGGTCGAATCCGGCTCCAAGACCTTGAAAGATGCGCTGAACGAAGCCATGCGCGACTGGGTCACCAACATCGAAAACACCTTTTATATCATCGGCACCGTGGCCGGACCCCATCCTTACCCGATGATGGTGCGCGACTTCCAGTCCGTGATCGGCGAGGAATGCCTGGTGCAGATGCCGGAAATGACGGGCCGCCAGCCCGACTATGTGGTCGCCTGCATCGGCGGCGGCTCGAACGCCATGGGCATCTTTTACCCGTATATCGACCAGAAGGATGTGAAACTGATCGGCGTGGAAGCGGCTGGCGAAGGATTGAATACGGGCAAGCACTCGGCCTCGCTGGCGGCCGGTTTCCCGGGCGTGCTGCATGGCAACCGCACCTATCTGCTGCAGGATGAAAACGGTCAGATCATCGAGACGCATTCCGTCTCGGCCGGCCTGGACTATCCCGGCGTGGGTCCGGAACATGCGTGGTTGAAAGACTTGGGTCGCGCGCAATACGTGTCCATCACGGATGACGAGGCGCTGCAAGCGTTCCACGACTGCTGCCATATCGAAGGCATCATCCCGGCGCTGGAATCGTCGCACGCGCTGGCCTACGCGGCCAAGCTGGCGGCCACCTTGCCGAAAGACCAGATCGTGCTGGCCAACCTGTCGGGCCGTGGCGACAAGGACATGCATACCGTGGCGGAGCGCATGGGATTGAATTTCAGTTAAATAACTGTCAATTCTCAATAACGCGTAGGTCGGATTAGCGCGCAAGCGCGTAATCCGACATCCCCCACCGATAAAGAAAGCTCCCCATGTCCCGTATCGCCACCACCTTTGCTAATTTAAAATCCAACAACAAGACCGGCCTGGTCACCTTCATCACCGCTGGCGACCCCGGCCCTGACGCCACCGTGCCGCTGATGCACGCGCTCGTCGAGGGCGGCGCCGATATACTGGAGCTGGGTGTGCCGTTTTCCGACCCCATGGCCGAAGGTCCCGTCATCCAGCGCGCCTGCGAACGGGCCTTGAAATTCAATGTCGGCATCCACGATGTGTTCGGCTATGTGCGCCAGTTCCGTGTAACGAACCAGACGACTCCCGTGGTGCTGATGGGCTATGCCAATCCCATCGAGCGCATCGGCAGCGCCGCTTTTATTGCGGCAGCGCAAGCGGCCGGCGCCGATGGCGCCATCGTTGTCGACTATCCGCCGGAAGAGTGCGAGGAGTTTGGGGCCGCCATGCGCGAAGCGGGCCTCGACCTGATCTTCCTGCTGGCGCCCACCTCGACCGAAGAGCGCATCGCGCAAGTGGCCAAGGTTGGCGGCGGCTTCAGCTATTATGTGTCGCTCAAGGGTGTCACGGGTGCGGGTAACATTGATACGGAACAGGTGGCGGAACGTCTCGCGGCCATCCGCCAGCATGTAAAATTACCTATCGGCGTGGGCTTCGGCATCCGCGATGGGGCCACGGCCAAGGCCGTGGCCAAGGTGGCCGATGCCGTCGTGATCGGCAGCCGCATCATCCAGGAGATAGAAAATGCGCCGGAAGGGGGCGCTGTGGACGCCGTGCGCAGCTTTACGGCAGGCATCCGCGCCGCCCTGGATGCCTGAGCAAGCTTGCCGTTTACGCAAGATGCGTTGACGGCAAAGTTCGACAGCCCGGCGATAAACGGCTACACTTCGGCCACTGATTTGCCTGTTATTGTGCAATAGATAAAATTTTTGGTGGCGCCCTGCGGGGCGTCGCCGTTTACCGTCTGCCGGGGGCGTCCACCGACGCTACCCCTACAAGGGCCCAAGGAGAAAATATGAGTTGGTTGGAAAAACTGCTGCCACCGCGCATCCAGCGTTCTGATGCTGCCGCACGCAAGACCATGCCGGAAGGCCTGTGGGTCAAGTGCCCGTCGTGCGAAGCCGTGCTGTACCGTACGGACCTGGAATCGAATTTGCACGTGTGCCCGAAATGCGACCATCACATGCGCATCCGCGCGCGCGAGCGCCTCGACAGCCTGCTCGACGCGGGTGGTCGCTATGAAATTGGCCAGGAAATCCTGCCCGTCGATACCTTGAAGTTCAAGGACAGCAAGAAATACCCGGACCGCCTGAAGTCCGCCATGGAAGCGACGGGCGAGACGGATGCGATGGTCGTCATGGGCGGCGCCATCATGAGCTTGCCAGTCGTCGTGGCGTGCTTCGAATTTGAATTCATGGGCGGCTCCATGGGCTCCGTGGTCGGCGAGCGCTTCGTGCGCGGCGCGCAAATCGCGCTGGAACAGAAAGTGCCGTTCATTTGCATCACCGCCACCGGTGGCGCGCGCATGCAGGAAGGCTTGCTCTCCTTGATGCAGATGGCGAAAACCACGGCCATGCTGACCAAGCTGTCGGAAAAGAAATTGCCATTCATCAGCGTGCTGACCGACCCGACCATGGGCGGCGTGTCCGCCTCGTTCGCCTTCATGGGCGACGTGGTGATCGCCGAACCGAAAGCGCTGATCGGCTTTGCCGGCCCGCGTGTGATTGAAAACACCGTGCGCGAAAAACTGCCGGAAGGTTTCCAGCGCGCCGAGTTCCTCGTCACCAAGGGCGCCGTCGACATGATCGTCGACCGCCGCAAGATGCGCGAAGAAATCGCCCGCTTGCTGGCCTTGTTGCAGAACCAGGCTGTGGAAGTGCTGGCTTAATTTGCCGCTGGCGTCGGGTTACGGCCTTTGGCCTAACCCGACCTACATCGTCCTGCCTCGTTATATCTCTTCTGCGCCTTGCGCATCGCATCCTTCAAGAAGTCTCCCATGCAAAACCTCCCTACGTCATTGCCAGACTGGCTCGCCATGCTGGAAACCCGCCATTCGGAAACGCAGATCAACATGGGCCTGGACCGCGTGCAAGCCGTCAAGGCGCGCATGCAACTGGCGTTTACTTGCCCCGTGATCATGGTGGCGGGCACGAATGGCAAAGGGTCCACCTGCGCCATGCTGGAATCCGTGCTGTTGCGTGCCGGCTACAAAGTGGGGCTGTACATCAAGCCGCATTTCCTCGATTTCAACGAGCGCGCGCGCGTGCTGGGCGAGATGGCCAGCGACGAACAGCTCGTTGCCAGCTTCAATGCCGTCGAAGCCGTGCGCGGCGACACGCCGCTCACGTATTTCGAATTCACCACCCTGGCCATCCTGCATTTGCTGTCGCAAGCCAACTTGGACGTGGCCATCCTGGAAGTGGGTCTGGGCGGGCGTCTCGATGCCGTCAATGTGATCGACGCCGATGTGGCCATCGTCACCAGCGTCGACATCGACCATACGGATTACCTGGGCGACACGCGTGAAGCGATCGGCTTTGAAAAAGCCGGCATCTTCCGTGCGGGCAAGGCGGCCATCTGCAGCGACCCCGTGCCGCCGCAGTCGCTGATCGACCATGCGACCGCCATCGGCGCCGACCTGTGGCTGATGGGCCGTGATTTCAATTATTCGGGCGACAAGCAGCAGTGGAACTATGGCGGGCGCGAGCAGCGCCGCAATTCGCTGGCCTACCCGAGCTTGCGCGGCGCCAACCAGATCCTGAATGCGACGGCCGTGCTGGCCGCGCTGGAAGTGCTGAGGCTGAAACTGCCCGTGGGCGCGCAGGAAGTGCGCACGGGCCTGGTGACGGTGGAATTGCCGGGCCGCTTCCAGGTCTTGCCTGGCCGCCCCAGCGTGATCCTCGACGTGGCGCACAACCCGCATGCGGCCGCGGCGTTGAACCAGAACCTGGGCAACATGGGGTTTCACCCATACACCTATGCCGTGTTCGGTTCCATGCACGACAAGGATATCGATGGCGTGCTGGCCGCGATGAGCGAACACGTCGACCACTGGTGCCTGGCGGGCTTGCCTTCGCCGCGCGCGGCCACGGCTTCCGAACTGGCGGCCAAGGTGCAGATCATGCTCGAAGATAAGCCCGACAGCAGCGAGCATACTGTGTCTATTTTCGATGATCCGGCACAAGCTTTTGCAAATGCAATGAGCCGGGCCGGTGAGAATGATAGAATTGTGGTCTTTGGTTCTTTCCTCACCGTCGCCGGCGTGATGAAGGCCCGAAAATCCTCACTTCACTGAAACGCACTCGACTGAAAATCACGCATGGGCTTGTTCTCGAAACTGTTTAAAAACAAGCAAGAATCCTCTGGCGAAGACAGCGGCTTTTATGTCCCTGGCGAAGCACAGTCGCCGACCCGCAAACGCGCCGCCAACACCTCCGGTGGTGGCGGATCGCGCCGTGGCGGCAAGGAAGCGCCGGACCCGGTCTTGCCTGAGAAAAAGCGCGCCCGCCGCCGCCTGGTCGGGGCCATCGCCCTGGCCCTGGGTGTGGCTGTCGGCTTGCCGATGCTGCTCGATTCCGAGCCGAAAGCGCCATTCAACGATATCGCCATCGACATTCCCTCGAAAGAAAAGGCTGCCGCGCCTGCACCGGCACCCGTGCCGGCCGCGCCCGCTCAGGCGGCTGCGCAGAATGGCCTGGACCAGTCCGAGGAAATCATCGACGCACCGCTGCCGCCAGCGGCCAGGCCCACGCCGGCACCAGCAGCGGTACCGGCGCCCGTGCTGGCCGCCGTCCAGCCGGCGCCTGCCAAGCCGGCCTATGTGGAACCGAAACCCGAGCCCAAGCCGGTCAAGGTGGAGCCGAAGCCTGAGCCGAAACATGAAGCCAAGCCGGAACCGAAGCACGAGGTCAAGGTGGAATCGAAGCCGGAACCCAAGCATGAGGTAAAACCGGAAGCCAAGCCTGAACCGAAGCCTGCCAAGCCGGCGCAATCGGCCGACGATGCCGCGCGCGCTATGGCGATTCTGGAAGGCAAGGCGCTGGACAAGCCGCAAGAGAAAGCACAAGACAAGGCACACGACGCCGGCAGCGGCAAGTTCGTGGTGCAGGTGGCGGCCCTGGCGACGCAGGACAAGGTCGATGAATTGCAGGACAAGCTGCGCGAAGCGGGCATCAAGTCCTATACGCAGAAAGTCTCCAGCCCATCGGGCGAGCGCATCCGCGTGCGCGTGGGCCCGTTCGGCAGCCGCGAGGACGCTGAAAAGACCCGCGCCAAGCTGCAGAAGCTGGGCCTGGGCGGCAGTCTGGTACCGGCGTGATGTTGCAAGGCTGAACGGACGTGACGATCTTCGATTACCTGGTGCTGTTCGTGCTGGTGACGTCCGTGCTGATCAGCATGATGCGTGGCCTGGTCAAGGAAATACTGTCATTGGTCAGCTGGATCGTGGCGTTCGTCATCGCCAACGCGTATGGCGCCACCCTGGCGAAATTCCTGCCGGAAGCCGTGCCGGGCGAAGCCGTCCGCCTGTTGCTGGCCTTCGTGGTGCTGTTCATCGGCGTGCGCATTTTGATGGGATTGCTGTCCATGACGGTCGACGCACTGGTCAAAGTGACGGGCCTGAGCCTGGCCGACCGCACCCTGGGCAGCCTGTTCGGCGTGGCGCGCGGCCTGGTGATCGTGCTGACCACCGTCATCTTGTGCGGCATGACTTCCATACCGCAGCAGCCATTCTGGAAAAATGCGCTGCTCAGCCCGTTCGCGGAGCAGGGCGCGCGTGCCATCAAGCCTTATCTGCCTGCCGTTTACGCGCAGCATGTGAAATTTTGAATTTTTTTAAAATCAGTAGCACAGTTTAGGAGCACACCATGTGTGGCATCGTCGGCGTCGTTTCCCATCAACCTGTCAATCAATTGCTCTATGATGCATTGTTGCTCTTGCAACATCGCGGTCAGGACGCGGCAGGGATTGCGACCAATCACAGCAGTATGTTTTCCATGCACAAAGCCAATGGCCTCGTGCGTGACGTCTTTCGTACGCGCAACATGCGTTCGCTGCAAGGCACGACGGGCATCGGCCATTGCCGCTACCCGACGGCCGGTTCGTCGAGCGAAGAGGAAGCACAACCGTTTTATGTGAATGCGCCGTTCGGCATCACCCTGGCGCACAATGGCAACCTGACCAACTGGGAACAGTTGAAACAGGAAATGTTCAAAAATGACCGCCGCCACATCAATACCGATTCCGATTCGGAAGTGCTGCTCAATGTGCTGGCGCATGAAATCCAGGAAGCGACGACGGGCCTGAACCTGGACCCGGAAGCCATCTTCAAGGCCATCACCGTGCTGAACCGCCGCGTCAAGGGTGGCTACGCCGCCGTGGCGCAAATCGCCGGCGTGGGCTTGCTGGCCTTCCGCGACCCGCACGGCATCCGTCCGCTGTGCCTGGGCATCAATGAAACGGAGCAAGGCCCCGAATACCTGATCGCCTCCGAATCCGTGGCCCTGGAAGGCATGGGCTTCCGCTTCGTGCGCGACATCGGTCCCGGCGAAGCTGTCTTCATCGATGCCGACAAGAAATTGCACAGCGCCCAGTGCGCCGACAATGCCAGCCTGAATCCGTGCGTCTTCGAATTCGTCTACCTGGCCCGTCCCGACTCCGTCATCGACGGCGCCTCGGTGTACGCCACGCGCCTGAAGATGGGTGAATACCTGGCTGAAAAGATCCGTGCCGAATTGCCGGACGTGCATATCGACGTGGTCATGCCGATTCCCGATTCCTCGCGTCCTGCCGCCATCCAGCTGGCGCTGGCGCTGAACCTGGAATACCGCGAAGGCTTCATCAAGAACCGCTACATCGGCCGTACCTTCATCATGCCGGGCCAGGCGGCGCGCAAGAAATCCGTGCGCCAGAAGCTCAACGCGATCCCATCCGAATTCAAGGATAAAGTGGTGTTGCTGGTCGACGATTCCATCGTGCGCGGCACCACCAGCCGTGAAATCGTGCAGATGGCACGCGAAGCGGGCGCGACGAAGGTCATCTTCGCCTCGGCCGCGCCACCGGTGATTTACCCGAACGTGTACGGCATCGACATGCCGACGCGCGATGAGCTGATCGCCTATGGCCGCACGACGGAAGAAGTGTGCCGCGAAATCACGGCCGATTATCTGGTGTACCAGGATATCGGCGCGTTGAAGCAGGCGATTGCCGACGTCAACCCGGCACTGACGAACTTCGAGGCCTCGTGCTTCGATGGCGTGTACGTGACGGGCGACGTGTCGCAGGAGTATCTGGACCGCCTGGAATATGCGCGCCACCATCCGAAGGCGGCAGCGCCGGAAGATACGCCACGTTCCCAGCTGAACCTGAACCTGGCGACGACAGAAGCATAAGTAACCTGCCCGGCCGATGCCGGGCTTTTTTTCGGGGTCAGACCCGTCGGGTCTGACCCCAGCACTTGCCTTGGGTTAAGCGGCAAATCGAACTCCGGAACTTCCACCATGACCACCAAAAAAACCTACGGCTTTACCACCACCATCCTGCATAACGACCGCCGCAAGGGTATCGAGCATGGCTCACTGCACAAGCCTGTGCACACCTCCGTCGCCTTCGGCTACAGCGACGCACGCCAGCTCGCTTCCGTGTTTCAGGGCAAGGAGCCCGGTTTCCGCTACGGCCGCCAGGGTAATCCGACGGTGTCCGCGCTGGAAGACAAGGTCAACAAGATGGAAGATGGCGTGGCCACCTTATGTTTCGCGACCGGCATGGGCGCCATCGGCGCCGTGGTGCAGTCGTTGCTGCGCGCGGGCGACCATGTGGTGTCGTCGGCCTTTTTGTTTGGCAACACCAACAGCCTGTGGCAAACGGTAACGGGGCAGGGCATCGCCGTCTCCTTCGTCGACGCCACCGAGGTGGCCAATGTGGCGGCCGCCATCACGCCGGCCACGCGCATCGTGTTCGTGGAAACCATCGCCAATCCGCGCACGCAGATCGCCGACCTGGCAAAGATCGGCGCCTTGTGCAAGGAACGCGGCATTTTGTACATCGTCGACAACACCATGACGACGCCTTACCTGTTCCGCCCGAAAGTGGTGGGTGCGGGCCTGGTGGTCAATGCGCTGACGAAATCCATCGGCGGCCACGGCAATGCGCTGGGCGGCAGCTTGACGGACACGGGCGTGTTCGACTGGACGCAGTACCCGAACATTTTCGACAATTATAAAAAGGCGGCGCCAGCCCAGTGGGGCATCGCGCAAATCCGCGCCAAGGCCTTGCGTGACTTCGGCGCATCGCTGGGCCCGGAAGCGGCGCACCATATCGCCGTGGGCGCGGAAACCATGGCCTTGCGCATGGACCGCACCTGTTCCAATGCCCTGGCGCTGGCCAGCATGCTGGCCGCCGACCCGCGCGTGGCGGCAGTGCATTACCCGGGCTTGGCGTCGCACCCGCAGCACGCGCTGGCGACGGACTTGTTCCGCAGCTATGGCTCGCTATTCAGCTTTGAATTAAAAGATGGCATCGATTGCTTCGATTTCCTGAATCGCCTGAATCTGGCCATTCCAGCGAGCAACCTCGGTGACACGCGTACCCTGGTCATTCCCGTCGCCCACACGATCTTTTACGAGATGGGTGCCGAGCGCCGTGCCAGCATGGGCATTGCCGAGTCCTTGATCCGCGTGTCGGTGGGTATTGAGGATGAAGCGGACCTGCTTGAAGACTTCCGCAGCGCGCTTGAGCATTGAAACTTGCGTGTCACGCATGAGAGGGAACCGCAACTAAAAACTGGGGTCAGACCCGGCGGGTCTGACCCCGGCATGCAACTTAATGCCAGCTGCGCATCAAGCCTACCGCTAAACCTTCCAGTGCAAACTCATCTTCCGGCGACACGGTAATGACCTTGAAGTCGGGGTTTTCCGGCAGCAGTTCGATGACGGAACCTGTCTTCTTGTAGCGTTTGACGGTGACTTCGTCGCCGATGCGGGCCACGACGATCTGGCCGTTCTTGGCGCTGTCGACCTTCTTGACGGCCAATAAGTCGCCATCCATGATGCCGGCGTCGCGCATGGACCAGCCGCGCACCTTCAGCAGGAAGTCGGGCTTGGCCGAGAACAGGGCCGGGTCCACGTTGTAGCTCGCTTCCAGGTTTTCCTGTGCCAGGATGGGCGAGCCTGCCGCCACCCGGCCGATCAGGGGCAGCGACATCAGCAGTGCTGCCGGCACTTTCGATGCCGGCGCTTCGGCCGCCGCACCGATCAGGCGGATGCCGCGCGAGGTACCGGGCGAAATCTCGATCGCGCCCTTGCGGGCCAGGGCTTGCAAATGCTCTTCGGCCGCATTGGCCGATTTGAAACCCAGTTCATTGGCGATTTCGGCACGGGTGGGAGGAAAACCCGTGTTTTCAATCGCGTCCTTGATCAGGTTCAGGATTTGTTCTTGTCGTGCTGTCAGCTTGATCATGAGCGGTGGGTGCATACTAAAATGCTGTCTATATGAACAGTCTGTATTTTTGTACAGTATCGCCCACTATGCAAGGGGATTTCGGTTATTTGCGCGAATTTCGTGCGAAATACCGGAATGGGCAGGAAAAAACGCCTGGCCTGCCCCGTGCGCGGGCCGCTTGTTGAAGGAATGATTGAAACGTTTGCAAAAGGCGGTTATAATCTTCGGCTGACCTTCCCACACCCGTCTTGACGCCGGGGTGGGCGATTATCAATCCGACCTGAAGGAGTTTGCATGCGTCATTATGAAATAGTCTTTATCGTCCATCCGGACCAAAGCGAGCAAGTGCCCGCGATGATCGAACGCTACAAAGCCAGCGTAACCACCCGCGGCGGTTCGGTTCACCGCGTGGAAGATTGGGGCCGCCGTCAAATGGCTTACTCGATCCAAAAGCTGCCTAAAGCACACTACATCTGCCTGAACATCGAATGCGACAACGAGACCCTGGTCGAGTTGGAAACAGCATTCAAATTCAATGATGCCGTGTTGCGTCACCTGACCGTTAAAATGAAGAAAGCTGAAACAGCTCCTTCGCCGATGATGAAATCGGTACAACGCGAAGACGCGGCCAAAAGCCACCGCACCGAAGCACCAGCAGCCGCTCCTGCCGCAGCAGCAGCTTAATTTCTGACCAGGATCGTGCGCTGAACCAGCTACAAGTTACCGCCATCATTGCCGAGCGCGAAATATTGCGCTATACCCCGGCAGGGCTGCCGATTGTGAATGCAGTATTGCAACACAGTTCGCAGCAGATGGAAGCAGGGATTGCCCGTTTGACCGAGTTTGATGTTGCCGCGCTAGCCGCTGGCGAAATTTCAGGCCGGTTCAGCCAGGCAAGCTTGGGCGGGGTGTATCAGTTCACGGGTTTCCTGGCCAGGAAGAGCCGCAACAGCAAGAGTTTGGTGTTTCACATCATTGATTTTAGTGCAGTCAATTCTGACTAGCGCATTTTAGATACAGGAGCCTGACATGGCATTCGGTAAAAAGTTCGACAAAAATAAGCTCAAGCTTAAAGAAAAACGCAAACAGCAAAACCCGTTGTTCAAACGCAAGAAGTTCTGCCGCTTCACCGCAGCTCACGTTGAGCAAGTCGACTACAAAGACGTCGACACGCTGAAAGACTTCGTCCAAGAAAACGGCAAGATCATGCCAGCACGCCTGACCGGTACCAAAGCGCACTATCAGCGCCAAGTCGACACCGCAATCAAGCGCGCTCGCTTCCTCGCGCTGCTGCCATACACCGATCTGCACCACGCTTAATCGGTCAGATATTCCTGGAGAAGAACTATGCAAATCATTCTGTTAGAAAAAGTTGTTAACGTCGGTAACCTCGGCGAAGTCGTCAAAGTCAAAGACGGTTACGCACGTAACTTCCTGATCCCGCAACGCCTGGCACGTCGTGCCACGGCAACCGCTGTGGCTGAATTCGAAGTCAAGCGCGCCGAACTGGAAAAAGCTGCTGCCGCCAAACTGGCCGCATCGCAAGCCCAGGGCGAAAAACTGAGCGGCCTGACCGTTCAAGTTGCTCAAAAAGCTGGTGTTGATGGCCGTCTGTTCGGTTCCGTCACCAACTTCGACATCGCTGAAGCGCTGACCAAGCAAGGTTTTGCTGTTGAAAAAGCACAAATCCGCATGCCTACCGGCCCGCTGAAGATCGTTGGCGAGCACAACGTTTCGGTTGCTCTGCACACCGACGTGGTCGTGGAAGTTGTTATCGCTGTCGTACCAGACGCGAACGCGTAATTGTCTGCGGGCCTGGCCCGCAAGCATTGCCGCACTATGAAAAGCCGGGTTCGCCCGGCTTTTTTGTGGCCTTTTTTTCGCTCAATTTCAGCCCTTTATTTTTGCCAGCACGCCGAAGCGGGTATAATTCGCGCCATGAACGCCCCCTCTGATCCGCAACTGGATTCCCTCCGTATTCCGCCGCATTCGATCGAAGCAGAACAATCCGTTATCGGTGGTCTGTTGCGCGACAATGCAGCGTATGACCGCATCGCCGACTTCATGCATGCGGAGGATTTCTATCGCTATGACCATCGCATCATCTTCGAGCAAATCGTCAAGATGATTAACGGCTCCAGGCCAGCCGATGTCATTACTGTTTTTGAAACCCTGACCCAGCTCGGCAAGGCCGATGATGTGGGCGGACTCGCTTACCTGAACGCCATGGCGCAAAATACGCCATCGGCCGCGAACATCCGGCGTTATGCCGAGATCGTGCGCGACCGCGGCGTGCTGCGCAAACTTATCACCGTCGCCGACGATATCTCCGGCACGGCCTTCAGCCCGCAAGGCAAGGAAGTCAAGCAGATGCTTGACGAGGCCGAATCGAAGATTTTCGCCATCGCCGAAGAAGGCGCGCGCGGTGCCCAGGGCTGGACCGCCATCCAGCCCCTGCTGACGCAGGTGGTCGAGCGTATCGACGAGCTGTACAGCCGCGACAACCAGAGTGAAATCACGGGCGTGCCCACCGGTTTCATCGACCTTGACCGCATGACCTCCGGTCTGCAGCCGGGCGACCTGGTGATCGTGGCGGGCCGTCCTTCGATGGGCAAGACGGCGTTTTCCGTCAACATCGGCGAAAACGTGGCCATCGACAGCGGCTTGCCCGTGGCCGTGTTTTCGATGGAGATGGGCGGCGCCCAGCTGGCCATGCGTATGCTCGGTTCCGTCGGCCAGCTCGACCAGCACCGCCTGCGCACGGGCCGCCTGAACGACGAAGACTGGCCACGCCTGACGAATGCGATTCAAAAGATGAACGACGCCCAGTTGTACATCGATGAAACGCCGGCCTTGAATTCGATCGAATTGCGGGCCCGCTCGCGCCGTTTGTCGCGTCAATGCGGCAAGCTGGGCCTGATCATCGTCGATTACTTGCAACTGATGTCGGCCAATAGTCCGGGCGACAATCGCGCCACGGAGATTTCCGAGATTTCACGGGGCTTGAAAGGCCTGGCGAAAGAACTCGGTTGTCCCGTGATCGCGTTGTCGCAGCTGAACCGCTCGCTGGAGCAGCGCCCGAACAAGCGTCCCGTGATGTCGGACTTGCGCGAATCGGGCGCTATTGAGCAGGATGCCGACGTGATCCTGTTCATTTACCGTGACGAGGTGTATAACCCCGACTCGCCAGACAAGGGAACGGCCGAAATCATCATCGGTAAACAACGTAACGGTCCGATCGGCAGCATCCGCCTCACCTTCATGGGGCAGTACACCAAATTTGGCAATTACAGTGGTGGCCTGGCGCTTTACCAAGGCGACTAAGACTCAGCAGCACTGATATTCCATTGGCCGCCCCCTCATACGGGGCGGCTTTCTGTAGTAAATAACACGACTCAATGCTTAACGGAGAATGACATGTTTGGACGCTTGATGCCCACTGAGGGCAAGTTTTTTGAATTGTTTAACCAGCACGCTGAATTGTGCGTCAAGGGCGCTAAAGAAATGCTCGGCCTGATGACCAATTTCGACGACCTGGAAAACCGCGTGCATGCGATCGAAAGCATCGAGAAACAGGCGGACAAAGTCACCTACGCCACCGTGGAAATGCTGCACAAGACCTTCATCACGCCGATCGACCGCGACGACATCCATCAGCTGATCACGCGCCAGGACGACATCCTCGACCTGCTGGAAGATGCGGCGCAAACCGTCTCGCTGTACGACCTGAAAGCCGTCACGCCGGAAGCCAAACGCCTGGCCGAACTGGTGCTGGCCTGTACCGAAAAAGTGCGCGACGCCGTCGCCATGCTGCACAACATGGACAACTCGCGCAAGATCGTCGCCATCTGCGAAGAAATCGACCGCCTGGAATCGGACGCCGACCATGTGATGCGCGCCGCCATGTCCAAACTGTTCCGCGACGAACCGGACGTGCGTAACCTGATCAAGCTGAAAGCGATCTACGAAATTCTGGAAACCGTGACCGACCGTTGCGAAGATGTGTCCAATATTATCGAAGGCATCATCGTCGAAAACGCGTAAGCGTTGGGCCTGTCCTGAACCAGAATCAGAAAAGAAACTACAATGACCATACAAATCAGCATCTACGTGCTAGGCCTGTTGATCGCCCTCGCGCTGCTGTTTGACTTCATGAACGGCTTCCACGATGCCGCCAACGCGATCGCCACGGTGGTCTCGACGGGCGTATTGAAACCGCAGACCGCGGTTGCCATGGCCGCCACGTTCAACTTCGTCGCCATTTTCGTGTTCCACCAGCTGACCGTGGCCGCCACGGTGGGAAAAGGAACCATTGACCCGACAGTGATCGACCAGTACGTGATCTTCGGCGCGCTGATGGGCGCCATCTTCTGGAATTTGTTTACCTGGTACTACGGCATTCCATCGTCGTCTTCGCACGCCCTGATCGGCGGCCTGGTGGGCGCCGCTGTCGCCAAGTCGGGCACGGGCGCGCTGGTCGCGGCCGGCCTGTGGAAAACCGTGGCCTTCATCGTCATCGCACCCGTGCTGGGCTTCGTGTTCGGCTCGATCATGATGCTGCTGGTGTCCTGGATCTTCGTGCGCTCGACGCCGCGCAAGGTCGATAAATGGTTCCGCCGTTTGCAACTGGTATCGGCAGCCGCCTACAGCCTGGGCCACGGCGGCAATGATGCGCAAAAGACCATCGGCATCATCTGGATGCTGCTGATCGCCGCCGGCTACTCGAACGTGGCCGACGAGATGCCGCCGCTGTGGGTCATCATCTCGTGCTACACGGCCATCAGCTTCGGTACGCTGTTCGGCGGCTGGCGCATCGTCAAGACCATGGGCCAGAAGATCACCAAGTTGAAACCCGTCGGCGGCTTCTGCGCCGAAACGGGCGGCGCCATCACCCTGTTCGTCTCGACGGCGCTGGGCATTCCCGTGTCGACCACGCACACCATCACGGGCGCCATCGTCGGCGTCGGCTCGGCACAAAAAATGTCGGCCGTGCGCTGGGGTGTCGCGGGCAACATCGTCTGGGCCTGGATCTTCACGATTCCCGCGTCGGCGTTTGTCGCCGCAGTCGCCTGGTGGATTGGCCACCACATCATGTGATGATGTACCGTCGCGATTGAAAAGGGAGCCGTCCAGGCTCCCTTTTTTTATCTGTCAGGTGGTCGAGAATTACTGGCCGCGCGGACCCTTGTCGCCACCCTGGTGCGGTTTCAGGCCGTCATTCTGGCGGATCGCGCCCTTGTCCTGCTCGGCCTGCTGGCGGCTCTTGTTCGCTTCATGCTGGGCTTGCTGATCTTCGCGCTGCTGCTGTTCGCGCGCTTTTTCGCTTTGCTGGGTCATGGCACTCTCCTTGAATAAACAAGCAGTCATCATGCTGCGCTTGCGCCGGCTTCACCGTTCGCTACCCAACATACACAGGCCTTAGAGCCTGTCCCAGTAGATGAATACATCCCCTGCTGGCGCCCCTCAGAAGCGGGGACTGCGTTGATCGTCGTCGCGTGGCTCGCCACGCGTCCTCCTCACGCCTTGTCCGCACTCCTGATGAACTGCCAGCAGAAGACGCTCCCTACTGGGATAGGCTCTTAGCCCAGCTCTACGGTCATGCCCTCGGCCGCCAGGAACACCTGTAACGCCCCCAGCCGCCCGGCAAAGCGCGCCATCACGTCGGCAAAAACCGCTTCCAATTGATCGTCGCTGCGGCCCGGTTCATGGTGGGTGCAATACAGCCGTTTGGCGCCACAGCGCAGGGCCAGTTCAAACGCGCCGTCGAAGGTGCCGTGGCCCCAGCCGCGCTTGGCTTCGTATTCGTCGCGCGTGTACGAGCAGTCCATGATCAGCGCGTCGACGCCAGCAATGGTCTGGTCGATGGCGGCCTGGCGCTGCGCGATCATGGCCTGGCAGGCGGAATACGCGGGCGAGCCGCTGGCATGCGGATTGTCGAACGGTTCATGGTCGCCGCTGAAAAACAGCGAGGCGCCGCCGGACTCGATGCGGTAGCCGAGGTTGATCACCGGGTGGTTCATTCTGGCATTCGTCACCACGGCGTCGGCCACGTCCGCGCGCTCGCCGACGGCCAGGGTGCGGTAGTCGATCTCGGCCGCCATGGCCGCTTCGCTGACGGGAAAATAATTGTTCTGCAGCTGCGCAGCCATCACGTGTTCGATGCCATTGCCGGCCGCGTCCGCCGCGCCATACAGGCGCACGCGGCTGCCGCGGATGAACAGCGGGGCGAACATGGGCAGGCCGTGGATATGGTCCCAGTGGCTGTGGGTGATCAGGATGTGGGCCGTGGCGGGTCCTGGCGGCAGTGCGCCGGCCAGGGCAAAGATGCCGCTGCCGCCATCGAGTACCAGCAGGGCGTCGCTGGCCGTGCGTACTTCGATGCAGGTCGTGTTGCCGCCGTAGCGCACCGTGTGCGGGCCAGGCGAGGGGATCGAACCGCGCACGCCCCTGAAGGTGAATTTCATCACTGCCTTGTTATAGTGTAACGATTGTTGATTCTATTCTAATTGTCGGGCAAGAAACGGCATTTTTAATAGTTGTTGCGTTTCGGAAATCTATTTCCAGTTGTTGCCTTTTTGTAATGTACAGCCGGCAGCTGGCAACGGTACACTTGCGGTTGTTGCCACTTTCCCAGTCCTCCATCATGCTCCAGCTGCACCCCGAGCAAATCGCCCAGCGGCTCGACCAGCTGACTGAACTGAGCGTCGAACTGGGCCGTGGCGCGGCGGCAGGCATGCTGCACGGCGGCGATATCACGCTCCTGCTCGAACGCATCGTGCTGGTCGCCAAGGACATGACGGGCGCCGACGGCGGCACCTTGTACCGTCCCAGCGCCGATGGGCGCAGCCTGGAATTTCATATCAGTATCAACGACAGCCTGGGGCTGCGCCAGGGCGCCAGCGCCGGCGTAGCGGTCGGCGTGCCGGGCGTGGCGCTGTGGCTGGAAGACGGCGCGCCCAACCTGGCATCGGTGGCGGCGTATGCCGCGCATCGCCGCGTGTCGGTCAATATCGACGATGTGTACCAGTCGGGCGAATTCAATTTCTCGGGCATGCGCGCCTTTGACGGCCATTATGGCTACCGTTCCACGTCCTTCCTGACGGTGCCGATGAGCGATCATGAAGGTGAGCTGATCGGCGTGCTGCAATTGATCAATGCCCAGGATCGCGCGACCGGCGTGGTGCAGGCGTTTTCCGCTACCGACCAGCGCTTTATCGAGGCGCTGGCGGCGCAGGCGGCGGTGGCGCTGACCAATCAATTGCTGCTGCGCCAGCTGGAACAGTTGCTCGAGTCCTTGGTCAACCTGATCAATATCGGCATCGATGAAAAGTCGCCTTACACGGGCCGCCATTGCCAGTTCGTGCCGCAACTGACCATGATGCTGGCCGACGCCGTGCATGCGGTCGATACGGGGCCGATGGCCGCTTTCCAGCTGAGCGAGAACGAACGCAAGCAGCTGTGGCTGGCTGGCCTCTTGCACGATTGCGGCAAGATCACCACCCCGGTGCACGTGGTCGACAAGGCCACCAAGCTGGAAACCATCCATGACCGCATCCACCTGCTCGACACGCGCTTCGAAGTACTGCTGCGCGACGTGGAAATTACCGCATTAAAAGAACAACTGGCGGCTCCCGAACGCCAGCAGCAGATTGCGCAAGCATTGCACCAGCAGCAAATTATGCTGCGCGAAGAGCGCGACTTTTTACGCCATGCCAATATCGGCGGCGAAGGCATGTCGCCGGCCGACCAGGAACGGGTGCGCACGATCGCGGCGCGGCGCTGGACCGGCCCCGACGGTGTCGAGCGCGATTTCCTTGACGCCAATGAGCTGGAGAATCTGACGATCCGTTTCGGCACCCTGACCGATGCCGAGCGCAAGATCATCAACAACCATATTTCGGTGTCGATCCGCATGCTCGAAGCATTGCCGTGGCCCAAGCATTTGCAAAAGGTGCCGGAATACGCGGGCGGCCACCATGAACGCATGGACGGCAAGGGTTATCCGCGCGGGCTGACGCGCGAGCAGATGTCGGTGCCGGCGCGGCTGATGGCGATCGCCGATATTTTCGAGGCGCTGACGGCGCGCGACCGTCCCTATAAAAAGGGCAAGTCGCTGTCCGAATCGCTGCGCATCCTGGGCCACTTCAGCCTGAACGGCCATATCGATCCCGACCTGTTCGATGTCTTTATTCGCAGCAAGGTGTACCTGGCGTTTGCCCGGCAGCACATGCATCCCGAACAGATCGACACCGTCGACGAGGCGGCCATTCCCGGTTACGTGCCCTGATGCGCTGGCTTGCGGTAATGAAAAAGCATGGCGCGCGGCTGCTGCTGGGTGCGCTGTTGACGCTGCTGGCCGCCTGCGCCAGCATCGGCCTGTTCGGCGTCGATACCCTGGGCCGGCTGGACGCCATGCTGGGCGACATGCGCATGCGTGCCGAAGCGCCGCAGCTCGACAAGCGCATCGTGATCGTCGATATCGATGAAAAAAGCCTGAACCAGATCGGCCGCTATCCCTGGGGCCGCGACGTCCAGGCGCGGCTGGTGACGCAATTGACGGGCCACTATGGCGTGGCGGCGCTCGGCTTCGATATCTCGTTTCCCGAACCCGACAGCAGTTCCGGCTATGGCGTGCTGGCCTACCTGGCCAAGGGCGAACTGGCCGGCGTGCCGGGTTTGAGCGACCAGTTGGAACGCCTGAAACCACGGATGGATTACGACGCCCTGTTTGCCGAGGCGATGCGCGGCCAGCCGGTGGTGCTGGGCTATAGCGTGTCGGACCGGCAAAAGAAAGGCGTGCTGCCCAAGCCTGCCTTTACGCTAGCCGACCTGAATGGGCGTACTGTGACGGCGTTTACGTCGCCCGGCTATGAAGCCAACCTGGCGCAGCTGCAACAGGCGGCGCAAGGGGCCGGCATCTTCACAGCCCTGACCGACAGCGACGGTGTGCTGCGCTCATCGACCCTGCTGCAGCGCATCGGCGACGCGTATTACCCGTCGCTGTCGCTGGCCACGGCCAGCGTGTACCTGAAGGTGCGCGCGATCGCGCCCGTGTTTGGCCAGACTGCCGACAAGTTGTCCGAGGCCGAGCGCGAGCACGGCGGCCTGGATCGCATCGCCGTATTTACGCCGCGCGGACGCCTCGATATCCCGGTCGGCGAAGCCTTGACCACCACCATCGAGTTTCGCGGCAAGGGCGGCCCGGACGGCGGCGCCTTCCGCTATGTGTCGGCGGCCGACGTGCTGATGGGGGCGGTGCCGACGGACGTGCTGCACGGCGCCATCGTGCTGGTGGGCACCACAGCCGCCGGCCTGAATGATATTCGCGCCACGCCCGTCAATGCCGAGTTTCCCGGTGTGGAAGTGCACGCCAACCTGATCAAATCCATCCTTGACGGCCATTTCAAGTCGCGACCCGACTATGCGCTGGCGATCGAGTTCGGCCAGGTGGTGCTGGTGGGCTTGCTGCTCGGCGGCGCGCTGGCGCTGGCCACGCCGGCGGCGGCCGTGTTGCTGGCCGGCGCGGCGCTGGCCGGCGCGCTGGGCCTGAACTGGTGCTTGTATCACTACTTCGACACGGCGCTTGATCTTGCCGTGTTGCTGCTGTTGATCGCGGCGCTGTTCGTCGCCAATCTGGCCTGGGGCTATTTTTTCGAAGTGCGCAAGGGCAAGGCGCTAGTGTCGCGCTTCGGCCAGTACGTGGCGCCGGAACTGGTGGCGCAGATGGCCGACAATCCCGACCGCTACAGCATGGATGGCGAAAGCCGCGAGCTGACGGTGCTGTTTGCCGACGTGCGCGGCTTTACGGCCATTTCGGAACAGATGACGCCGCAGGAGTTGCGCGAATATATCAACCTGTACCTGACGGCCATGTCGGAAGACATCCGCGACAGCCACGGCGGCACGCTGGACAAATATATCGGCGACGCCGTGATGGCGTTCTGGGGCGCGCCGGTGGCGTTTCCCGACCATGCGGGCCGCGCCGTGGCCAGCGCCCTGCTGATGCAGCGCAGCGCAGGTCGTTTGAACCAGCAATTCCAGGCGCGCGGCTGGCCACCGCTGCAGATCGGCATCGGCCTCAACAGTGGCCTGATGCATGTGGGCGACATGGGCTCGCGCATCCGCCGCGCGTATACCGTGATGGGCGACGCCGTCAACCTGGGCGCGCGCCTGGAAGGCATGACCAAAGTGTATGGCGTGGGCATCGCCGTGAGCGAATTCACGCGTGCGCAGGCGCCGCAATTCGCCTACCGCGAACTGGACCGCGTGCGGGTCAAGGGCAAGACCGAACCGGTGGCCATTTTCGAGCCGCGCTGCCTGCTGGCCGAAGCCGATGCCGGCGAACTGGCGCTGCTGGCGCGTTGGTCGCGCGTGCTGGAACTGCTGCGTGCGCGCGACTGGGATGGCGCGGAGGCAATCTTGTCGGAAATGCCAGATGATGGGCTGCGCCGGCTGTACGCCGGACGCCTGCGCCAGTATCGCGCAACGCCGCCTGGCGAAGACTGGGATGGTGTGACCAACTTCCAGACCAAGTAAGCATCGCCAGCGGAGATATTTCTGACTGGAAATCAAAATCCGTCTAAACTTTGCTTTTAATTAATTGATGGCCCAGCCGCGCCTGGCTGGCCATGCAACCACAAGAACTCTCACACATGAATTATCGTCTGGTGCGCCTGCTTGCAGGTTCCGCGCTGTTGTTCTGCGCGGCATGCGCAAACGCCCAAACCCCCGCCGCCGACAGTGCCGTCCCGCTGTTTGATATCGCCAGCTACGAGGTCAGCGGCGACACCTTGCTGGGGCCGCAACTGGTGCAATCGCTGGTGGCGCCGTTCGCCGGCCGGCAGCGCGACTTTGGCGCCATCCAGCAAGCCGTCGAGGCGCTGGAAAACGCCTACCGCGCGCGCGGCTACACCCTGGTGCAGGTGGCCTTGCCGGAACAGGAGCTGGCGCATGGCGCCGTGCGCCTGGAAGTGGTGCAGACGCAGCTTGGCAAGGTGGCCATCACCGGCAACCAGTATGTCGATGACGCCAATGTGCGGCGCGCCTTGCCGGCCCTGGTCGAAGGGCAGACGCCGAACATGCCGGCCCTGGGGCAAAGCCTGAAGCTGGCGAATGAAAATCCGGCGCGCAAGCTCGAAGTCAAGCTGACTACCGGCGAGGCCGACGGCACGCTCGACGCCAGCATCGCGGTGGCGGACGAACGCGCCTGGAAAGCCACGCTCAACCTCGATAATACCGGCAGCAAGGACTCCGGCAAGACCCACGCCAGCGTGGTGCTGCAGCATGCCAACCTGTGGGGTCGCGATCATGTGGCCAGCCTGCAATACACCACCTCGCTAGAGCATGCCAACCAGGTTGCTGTGTACGGCCTCGGCTACCATGTGCCGCTGTATGCGCTGGGCGACTCGCTGGACTTTTTTGCCAGTTATTCGAACGTCGATTCGGGCAGCGTCGCGGCCGGTATCTTCGACCTGGCCGTCAGCGGCCGCGGCACCACCGCCGGCGCGCGCTACAACCAGAACTTCGACAAGCGCGACAACTATGAACCCAAGCTGGTGTATGGCCTGGACTTCAAGGCCTACCGCAACAGCCTGCAGTTCTTCGGCATGGAGCTGGGCACCGACGTGACGGTGCATCCCGTCAGCATCGCCTATATCGGCGCCTGGAGCTTGCCACGTGGCGAGGCCAGCGTGGGCCTGACCCTGGCGCGCAATATTCCCGGCGGCAAGAATGGCAGCCAGCAGGATTTTACGCTGGCACGTTTCGGCGCCAAGGCCGGCTACAGCACCTTGCGCCTGAGCGCCAGTCATACCCAGGTGCTGGACAACGACTGGCAATGGCGCGCGTTGTTCAACGGCCAGTACACGCCCGATGCGCTGGTGCCGGGCGAGCAGTTCGGCGTCGGCGGCGCGGCCACCGTGCGCGGCTTCCTGGAACGCGAAGTGGCGAACGATTCCGGCGCCAACCTGAATCTGGAACTGTACACACCGAACTGGTGCGGCGATGGCGGCTACCAGTGCCGCGCGCTGGCGTTTTATGACACGGGCTGGGTGCGCCGCAATCATGCCTTGCCCGGCGAAATCGACAGCATGGCGATCGGTTCAACCGGCCTGGGCCTGCGCATCCTGCTGAACCGCTACGCCAACCTGCAACTGGACTATGCGCATGTGGTCAACCCCGGCCAGACGGGGCGCCGCGACGCCAACCGCCTGCATTTCAGAGTTGCGCTGTCGTACTGATGTACTGAGTTCCAAGGATAAAACACCATGACCAAACAAAAACCACTGCGCAGCGTGCCTGCTGGCGGCCCTGTGGAGCTGCCGCTGCGCCGCACCGCGCTGGCGCTCCTGATTGCCGCCTGTTTCAGCGTCGCCCACGCCAATCCGGTCTTGCCGCAAGTGGTGCATGGCCAGGCTACGTTCAACCAGCAGGGCAATCTGTTTACGATCACGAACACGCCCAATACCATCATTAACTGGCAGAGCTTTTCCGTCAATCCGGGCGAAATCACGCGCTTTCTCCAGCAAAACGCCGGTAGTAGCGTGCTCAACCGCATTACGGGGCAAGACCCCAGCAAAATCCTCGGCTCCTTGCAATCGAACGGCAAGGTCTTCCTGATCAATCCGAACGGCGTGCTGTTCGGCCGCGATGCGCGGGTTGACGTGGCGGGCCTGGTGGCATCGAGCCTGGCGCTGTCGAACCAGGATTTCCTGGCCGGCAAGATGAATTTCAATGCCGGCGAGCAGGCCGGCGCCGTTATCAACCAGGGAACCATCAATGCCGCCAGCGGCGGGCAGATTCTGCTGATCGCGCCGAACGTGGAAAACAGCGGCATCATCACCGCGCCGAACGGCGACGTGCTGCTGGCCGCCGGCCACAGCGTGCAACTGGCCGACGCCGCCAACCCCGACTTGCGCGTGGTGCTGTCTGCCCCCGCAGACCAGGCCATCAATGTGGGCCAGATCGTGGCGCAGGGCGGGCGCATCGGCATGGTCGGCGCGCTGCTGAACCAGCGTGGCGTGCTCAACGCCAATAGCGCGGTGCTCGGCGAGAATGGCAAGATCGTGTTGAAAGCCACCGGCAAAACATTGCTGGAAAACGGCAGCATCACCAGCGCCACCAGTGCCGTGGGCAAGGGCGGCGAGATTACCGTGCTGGGCGACCAGGTCGGCATGCAAGGCAACGCCAAAGTGGACGCCAGCGGCACCACGGGCGGCGGCACGGTGCTGCTGGGCGGCGACTACCAGGGCAAAAACCCGGCGATTGCCAATGCGCGCCAGGTGGCCGTCGGCAAGGACGCCACCATCGCCGCCGACGCGATTCAAAGCGGCGACGGCGGCAAGGTCATCGTCTGGGGCAACGAGACGGCGCGCGTGTTCGGCAGCATTTCGGCGCGCGGCGGCGCTGCCGGCGGCGATGGCGGTTTCGTGGAAACCTCGGGGCACTACCTGGCCGTCGACGGCGCCAGGGTCGATACGCGCGCCCGCGCGGCGCGCGGAAAGACGGGGGACTGGCTGCTCGATCCGTATGACATCGACGTGGTCGCCGGCAATGGCGGCGCGCTGAGCGGCGTCAACGATTTCACGGATGCGCCGACGACGGGCACCACCACTATCGGCGCCGGCCTGATTTCGGCGGCCACCAGCAATGTGGTGCTGCAGGCGCAGCACGACATCAACTTCAACGCAGCCGTCGCCATCACCCAGGCCAGCGTGGGACTGAAGGCGCAGGCAGGCAACAGCATCAACGTCAACCAAGCCATTACCACCAATGGCGGCGCGCTGATTCTGTCGGCCAACGACAATGGCGGCGCCACGGCACAAGGCAGCTCGGCCGTCTTGCATGTCGATGCGGCCCTCTCCAGCCAGGGCGGCAGCGTTGCCCTGACGGGCGCCGATATCGTCTTCGGCGTGGCGGGCAGCTTGAATGTCGGCGGCGGCAATGCGGAACTGCGCGCCAACAAATTCGACGGACGCATCGGCCTCAATGGCAGCGGCGGACAGATCGTCGGCACGGCGGTGGGGCAGACATTGCTGTTGCAGGCCGATAACATGAATTTGCAGGGCGGCGTGGCCTACGGCGGTGAGGCAGGCGGCGCTGTAGTGACCTTGCGCGCGGAGTCGGCCAACCGTGAAATCAATCTCGGCAGCAAGGCGGTTGGCAAACTCAGCCTGTCCAGCGCCGACCTGAATGCCATTTCCGCAGCGAACCTCACGCTCGGCCATGCCGCCATGACAGGCGCCATCGGCGTCGACCAGGCGGTGACGGTGGCGAGCGGTGCCACGGGGCCGGCTACCTTGCAGCTGGTGACGGGCGGCGCCATCGCGATCGATCATGCGCTAGCTGTGGCCGGCAGCCTGAGCCTCACTGCGGGATCGACAGTCAGTGCGGCGGGCGCCGTCAATGTGGGGGCGACCTTCAGGTTGGCCAGCGGCACCTGGACGCAAAATACGACCGGCCTGCCAGCCTTTTTAGCCGGCAATTTCATCATCGCTCCCGGCGCCAGTTTCTTGCGCGCTACAAACGGCGACGGCAGCGTGGGCGCACCGTATGTCATCGCCGACGTGTATGGCTTGCAAGGCATCGCCAGCCTGGACCTGAGTAACAGTTATCGCCTGGCCGGCAATATCGACGCCAGCGGCACGGGCGCCTGGAATGACGGCGCCGGTTTTCGTCCCATCGCGCATAGCGACTCGGGCGGTTTTTCCGGGGTGCTGGACGGCGCCGGCTATGCCATCAGCGGCTTGCAGATCCACGGCGAGAGCGCGCCGAACGGCAACCTGAACACCGGTCTTTTCGGCAAGCTGGGTAATGGCACGACAGGCACGGTGCGCCAGTTGAACCTGCTGGGTGGCAATGCCAGCGGCAACAACAATGTGGGCTCCGTGGCCGGCGTGGTCGCCGCGGGCGGCACGATAGAGCAGGTGCAAAGCAGCATGAGCGTGGCCGGCCAGGATGGCGTCGGTGGCCTGGCGGGCATCAACCAGGGCCGCATTGCCGTGTCGTACGCCAGCGGCGGCGTCAGCGGCGCACGCAATCTGGGCGGCCTGGTGGGCAGCAACCAGGGTACGCTGGCTGATGTCTACGCCACCGGCGCGGTCGGGGCAGCCGGCAATGCGGATGCCGGGATCGCGCGCGAGCATATCGGCGGCCTGGCTGGCGAGAACACGGGCAGCATCAGCAATGCCTATGCCAGCGGCGCCATCGCTGGCGGGGGCTTCAGTGTGGTGGGCGGCTTGGTCGGCAGCAATAGTGGCGCCTTGGCGAGCACCTACTGGAATATCGACAGCTCCGGCCAGGCGGACGATGGCGGTACCAGCATAGGCCGCACGGCGGCGCAGATGTCGCGCCGGTCGAGCTTCGACGGTTTTGCCTTCGGCGCCTCGCCCATCTGGCGCATCTATGACGGCTACACGACGCCGATGCTGAAGGCTTTCCTGAAGCCGCTGCAAGTGACGGCGGCGGGCCAGCCAGCCAGCCAGGTCTACGATGGACAGTTCGCCAGCTTCAACGGCACGCTCGCCTATCTGGGCTTGCTCGATGGCGACACGGCGGCCAACGGCAGCCTGGGCTTCCAGTCGGCGCGTAATGTGGGCAACTACGATGTGACGGGCCTGTGGTCGACCAAGTACGACATCAGTCTGGGCGGCACGACCACCCTGGTCATCACGCCGCGCGCGCTGACGGTCAGCGTGGGCGGCAGCAAAGTGTATGACGGTCAGCTCGGCTTTGCCAACGCGACCTTCAGCCTGGGCAACACGGTCAGCGGCGATACCGTGGGCGTGACCGGCAGCGCGCAGTTCGTCGACAAGAACGCCGGCAGCATCAAGGCCGTCAATCTCAGCGAACTGACCTTGTCCGGCGACGCGATGGGCAACTACAGCCTTGCTGCCACCGCCATCGGCACGGCCGAGATCACGCAACGTACCTTGAACCTGGCCTTTGCCGGCGCCAATAAAGTCTACGATGGCGGCATCGCCGCGTCATTGACGATTACCGATAATCGTATCGCCAACGACGTGCTGACGGCAACGGCCAGCGGCGCATTTGCTGACAAGAATGCCGGCAGCAACAAAGTCGTGACGGTGCAAAACGCCAGCCTGTCCGGTGCGGATGCGGCCAACTATGTGCTCACCTCGACCACCGGCGCCGCCAGCGCCACCATTACGCAACGCGAGTTGGCATTGGGCTTTGCGGCAGCGGGCAAGACCTACGACGGCAATACCGCCGCCACGCTCGCCATCACCGACAACCGTATTGCCAACGACGTGCTGACGGCAACGGCCAGCGGTGCGTTTGCTGACAAGAATGCCGGCAGCAACAAAGTCGTGACGGTGCAAAACGCCAGCCTGTCCGGTGCAGATGCGGCCAACTATGTGCTCACCTCGACCACCGGCGCCGCCAGCGCCACCATCACCCAGCGCGAACTGGCGCTGGGCTTTGCGGCCGCAGGCAAGACCTACGACGGCAACACCGCCGCCACGCTCGCCATCACCGACAACCGTATCGCCAACGACGTGCTGACGGCAACGGCCAGCGGTGCGTTTGCTGACAAGAATGCTGGTGCCAACAAAGTGGTTGCCGTGCAAAACGCCAGCCTGTCCGGTACCGATGCGGCCAACTATGTGCTCACCTCGACCACCGGCGCCACCAGCGCCACCATTACCCAGCGCGAACTGGCGCTGGGCTTTGCGGCAGCGGGCAAGACCTACGACGGCAACGCCGCCGCCACGCTCGCCATCACCGACAACCGTATTGCCAACGACGTGCTGACGGCAACGGCCAGCGGTGCGTTTGCTGACAAGAATGCCGGCAGCAACAAAGTCGTGACGGTGCAAAACGCCAGCCTGTCCGGTACCGATGCGGCCAACTATGTACTCACATCGACCACTGGCGCCACCAGCGCCGCCATTACCCAGCGCGAACTGGCGCTGGGCTTTGCGGCAGCGGGCAAGACCTACGACGGCAACACCGCCGCCACGCTCGCCATCACCGACAACCGTATTGCCAACGATGTGCTGACGGCAACGGCCATCGGCGAATTCGCCGACAAGAATGCCGGCAGCAACAAAGTCGTGACGGTGCAAAATGCCAGCCTGTCCGGCACCGATGCGGCCAACTATGTGCTCACCTCGACCACCGGCGCCACCAGCGCCACCATTACGCAACGCGAACTGGCGCTGGGCTTTGCGGCCGCTGGCAAGACCTACGATGGCAACACCGCCGCCACGCTCGCCATCACTGACAACCGTATTGCCAACGACGTGCTGACGGCAACGGCCAGCGGCGCGTTTGTTGACAAGAATGCCGGCAGCAACAAAGTCGTGACGGTGCAAAACGCCAGCCTGTCCGGCACCGATGCCACCAACTATGTGCTGGCCTCGACCACCGGCGCCACCAGCGCTACCATTACCCAGCGCGAGCTGGCGCTGGGCTTTGCGGCCGCAGGCAAGACCTATGACGGCAACAGCGCCGCGTCATTGACGATTACCGATAATCGTATTGCCAACGACGTGCTGACGGCAACGGCCAACGGTGCATTCGCTGACAAGAATGCCGGCAGCAACAAAGTCGTGACGGTGCAAAACGCCAGCCTGTCCGGTACCGATGCGGCCAACTATGTACTCACCTCGACCACCGGCGCCACCAGCGCCACCATTACCCAGCGCGAGCTGGCGCTGGGCTTTGCGGCCGCAGGCAAGACCTATGACGGCAACAGCGCCGCGTCATTGACGATTACTGATAATCGTATTGCCAACGACGTGCTGACGGCAACGGCCAGCGGCGCATTTGCTGACAAGAATGCCGGCAGCAACAAAGTCGTGACGGTGCAAAACGCCAGCCTGTCCGGCACCGATGCCACCAACTATGTGCTGGCCTCGACCACCGGCGCCACCAGCGCCACCATTACCCAGCGCGAGCTGGCGCTGGGCTTTGCGGCCGCAGGCAAGACCTATGACGGCAACAGCGCCGCGTCATTGACGATTACCGATAATCGTATTGCCAACGACGTGCTGACGGCAACGGCCAACGGTGCATTCGCTGACAAGAATGCCGGCAGCAACAAAGTCGTGACGGTGCAAAACGCCAGCCTGTCCGGTACCGATGCGGCCAACTATGTACTCACCTCGACCACCGGCGCCACCAGCGCCACCATTACCCAGCGCGAGCTGGCGCTGGGCTTTGCGGCCGCAGGCAAGACCTATGACGGCAACAGCGCCGCGTCATTGACGATTACTGATAATCGTATCGCCAACGACGTGCTGACGGCAACGGCCAGCGGCGCATTCGCTGACAAGAATGCCGGCAGCAACAAAGTCGTGACGGTGCAAAACGCCAGCCTGTCCGGTACCGATGCGGCCAACTATGTACTCACCTCGACCAGCGGCGCCACCAGCGCCACCATTACCCAGCGCGAGCTGGCGCTGGGCTTTGCGGCCGCAGGCAAGACCTATGACGGCAACAGCGCCGCGTCATTGACGATTACTGATAATCGTATTGCCAACGACGTGCTGACGGCAACGGCCAGCGGCGCATTCGCTGACAAGAATGCCGGCAGCAACAAAGTCGTGACGGTGCAAAACGCCAGCCTGTCCGGTACCGATGCGGCCAACTATGTACTCACCTCGACCACCGGCGCCACCAGCGCCAGCATTACCCAGCGCGAGCTGGCGCTGGGCTTTACTGCCGCTGGCAAGACCTATGACGGCAACAGCGCCGCGTCATTGACGATTACCGATAATCGTATCGCCAACGACGTGCTGACGGCAACAGCTTCCGGCGCATTTGCGGACAAAAATGCCGGCAGCAACAAAGTCGTGACGGTGCAAAACGCCAGCCTGTCCGGCACCGATGCGGCCAACTATGTACTCACCTCGACCACCGGCGCCACCAGCGCCACCATTACCCAGCGCGAACTGGCGCTGGGCTTTACTGCCGCTGGCAAGACCTATGACGGCAACAGCGCCGCGTCATTGACGATTACCGATAATCGTATCGCCAACGACGTGCTGACGGCAACGGCCAGCGGCGCATTTGCTGACAAGAATGCTGGCAGCAACAAAGTCGTGACGGTGCAAAACGCCAGCCTGTCCGGCCTTGACGCAAGCAATTACACCTTGGGCACGACCGGTGGCACGGCAATGGCCAGCATCGCGCAGCGTGCGCTGAACCTGGGCTATACGGGTGTCGACAAGGTGTATGACGGCGTGACCGGCGCGCAGGTGGCGATCAGCGACGACCGCATCGCAGGCGATGTGCTGAGCGCATCGGCCAGCGCGGCGTTTGCCGACAAGAATGCCGGCAGCGGCAAGACGATCACGGTACAGAATGCCAGCCTGTCCGGTAACGATGCTGGTAACTACCGCCTGGCAAACACGACTGGCGCGACCACGGCCACTATTGCCCGCGCGGCATTGACCCTGGCCAGCGTCAGCGCCAGTGACAAGGTGTACGACGGCACGCAATTGGCCAATGTCAGCGGCACCGTGGCGGGCGTGATCGGCCAGGATGCCATCAGCCTGGTGGGCGGCAGCGGCACGTTTGCCGACCGCAACTATGGCAGCGGCAAGACGGTCAATGTCAGGGGTTTTGGCCTGTCGGGCGCGGATGCCGGCAACTACGCTTTGACCGCGAGCGGCGGCGTGGCCCAGGCCAGCATTGCGCAGCGCGCCCTGTCGACCTGGATCGGCGCGGCCGGTGGCTTGTGGAGCGACGCCGCCAACTGGGAAGGCGGCGTGGCGCCAAGCGGCGCCAATGTGCTGGCGGCCGATTTCGCGGCCAGCACCGGCAACGTGGTGTACACGGCGGCGGCCGGCGACACCGTGCTTGATCGCTTGAGCTCGCGCGGCGGCCTGAACCTCACCGGCGGCAGCCTGCTGGTCAATAATGCGCTGACGGTGGCCAACTATGCGCAGACCGGCGGCTTGCTGGGCGGCCTGGGCAATGTTACGGTCAGCAACAGCTTCAGCCAGAGCGCCGGCGCCATCCATATCGGCGGCAAGCTGGCCGTGACCCAGGCCGCCGGCGACCTGCGTTTCGCGGCATTGACCGCCAATGCCATCAGCCTGAACGCTGGCGCGGGCGCCATCAGCCAGAGCGGCGCCGTGGTTGCCGGCAGCCTGGCCACGCAATCGCAAACCGGTACCGTGCTGAACGACGCCGGCAACCGTGTCAAGAACTTCAGCGCCGGCAACAGCGGCGCCGGTGGCATTGCCCTGACCAATAACAGTGCGCCTGACGTGCTGGTGCTGGGTAGCCTGTCCACCGGTTCCGGCGACGTGCGCATCGAAAGCACGGGCGGCATCGAGAGCCATGCGATCAATGCCAATAGCGGCAATGTGAGCCTGATCGCACACAGCCCCGTCAATGTGCAGGGCGTCGTCCAAGGCAACGACGTCACCGTCGACGCCAGCACGGACGTGGCCTTCGGCGACGGCGCGCGCGTCAATGCGGCACGCGCCATCGCGGTCACGGCCGGTACCGGCGTCACCTTTGCCGGCGCAGCCAGGCTCGATGTGCAGGCCACGGGCGGCATCGCCGTGCTGGCGAAAAACGGCGACCTGACGGCCGCCGAGACCGTGCGCATCAACAGCCGCGGCGCACCCGTGTCGCTGCTGGCGCCAAATGGCCGGGTCAACGTGCCGGCCTCGGTGCTGGTGGCCCAGCCGGTGACGACGCCCGTGGTGCCGGCAAGCATCATCATCAGCGCCGTCAATACCTTGCCGGCGCTCAGCGCGCAATACAACCCGCTCAACCAGTTCACTACGCCCAACAACGTGGCCACGCCGCTGCTGGCCGCCCCATCCAAAGAATCGACGAAGGAAGCAACAGATGATCCTCAAAATGGTATCAAGAAGACCTTTTGCAACTAGGCCGATGCTGGCGGGCGCCATGCTATGGCTGGTGCTGATGAGCATCAGCCTGCATGCGTTCGCCCAGGTGGCGGGCACGGTGACGCAGCTGAGCGGGCCGATGATGGCGAAAAAGGCCGACGGCAAGGTCAAGATATTGTCGCTCAAGTCCGAGGTGGAGGCTGGCGATACGCTGGTGACGGAGAAAAACACCTATGCCCTGGTGAAATTCATCGACAACAGCGAGATCACCCTGAAGCCAAGTACCACCTTTGTGGTCGAGCAGTTCGCCTACCAGGCCGATCAGCCCGAGGGCGACCGGGCCTCGTTCAACCTGGTCAAGGGTGGACTGCGCTCCTTGTCGGGCTTGCTAGGCAAGCGCAGCAAGGAAAAGTTTTCCCTGAAAACGCCGGTCGCCACCATCGGCATCCGCGGCACGTTTTTTATTGCCGAGTACGTGGCGGCCTCGACGCCCGTGCCAACGTCGGTTGCACCCACCGTACCGACGCCGGCCAGGCCGCCAGGGCTGTATGTGCAAGTGCTCGATGGCCTGATTCATGTGACGAATCCAGCGGGTACGAGTAATTTTTCCGCTGGCCAGTTCGGCTATACGCCGAATTTCCGGCAGCCACCGGTGCTGCTGCCGACCAATCCTGGGATTCCGTTTACGCCGCCTCCCGTGTTCAATTCCAGCATCGGCCCGAGCGCCAGCAACGGCACGCCGGGCAAGTCGAACAACGTCGACTGCATAGTACGCTAAGTTTCGCTTGACCTTCCCATCATGGTAGGGACGATCCTGTAGACATCATCTCTCGTCTACAGGATCCGCGCCATGCAGCCAGCTTCCCCTTATGTGCAATCGTTCACGGTCGAAGGCATGACCTGCGCCTCGTGCGTGGCCCGCGTTGAAAAAGCGCTGGCGGCCGTGCCGGGCGTGACCAGCGCCAGCATCAACCTGGCCACCGATACGGCCAGGGTGGCGTCCAGCCAGAACGTTCCGCTGGCCACCTTGCAGGCGGCCGTGGACAAGGCCGGCTATGCGCTGGCCAGCACGGACATCGACCTGTTGGTAGCCGGCATGACGTGCGCCTCGTGCGTGGGCCGGGTGGAAAAAGCCCTGTTGAAAGTGCCGGGCGTGCTGGCCGCCAGCGTCAATCTGGCAACGGAAAGCGCACGCATCAAGGTGACGGGCGGTGTGGCAGCGGGCACACTGATTGCCGCCATCGACAAGGCCGGCTATGCCGCCACGGTGCCTGCCGCCAGCCGGGCCGGCGCGCCTGCCGCCGTGCCCAACCGCGACGGCATGAAAGTGGCGTTCGCGGCCGTGCTGGCCTTCCCCCTGATGCTGCCCATGCTGCTCGAGTGGGCCGGCATCCATCTGATGCTGCCAGGCTGGCTGCAGTTCACCCTGGCCACGCCCGTGCAGTTTTACTTTGGCGCGCGCTTCTACAAGGCGGGCTGGAAGGCGGCGCGCGCCGGCAGCGGCAATATGGACTTGCTGGTGGCGCTGGGCACGAGCGCCGCGTATGGCTTGTCTGTCTATCAATGGCTGACGGCGGGCGAGATCTTGCCGCACCTGTATTTCGAAGCGTCAGCCGTCGTCATCACCCTGGTGTTGCTGGGCAAATGGCTGGAAAGCCGCGCCAAGCGCCAGACGGCCTCGGCCATCCGCGCGCTGCAAGTGTTGCGTCCGGAATCGGCCCGCGTGCGCCGCGACGGCGTCGAGATCGATTTGCCCGTGGAACAGGTGAAGGTGGGCGACCTGGTGGTCATCCGCCCTGGTGAACGGGTGGCCGTCGATGGCGTGGTGGTGGAAGGCGCCAGCCAGGTCAACGAATCGCTGATCACGGGTGAAAGCTTGCCGGTCGATAAGCATCCGGGCGACAAAGTCACGGGCGGCGCCATCAATGCCGATGGTTTGTTGCTGGTGCGCACGCAAGCCGTGGGCGGCGAGACGACCTTGTCGCGCATCATCCGTCTGGTGGAAGACGCGCAGGCGGCCAAGGCGCCCATCCAGCATCTGGTCGACAAGGTCAGCGCGATTTTTGTTCCCGTGGTGCTGGTGCTGGCGCTGCTGACCATGCTGGGCTGGTGGTTTGCGACCGGCGAGCTGGAAAATGCCATCATCAATGCCGTGGCCGTGCTGGTCATCGCCTGCCCATGCGCGCTGGGCTTGGCTACGCCGACGGCCATCATGGCCGGCACGGGCGTGGCCGCCCGTTACGGCATCCTGATCAAGGATGCGGAAGCGCTGGAAGTGGCGCACGCCGTCAATACCGTCGTGTTCGACAAGACGGGCACCCTGACGGTGGGCAAGCCTGCCTTGGCGGCCCTGCATGCGCATGGCATCGACGATGCACGGCTGCTGCAACTGGCGGCCAGCATCCAGCGTGGTAGCGAGCACAGCCTGGCTACGGCCGTGCTGGATGCGGCCAGTGCGCGCCATATCGAACCCTTGCCCGCCACGGCCCTGTCGGCCTTGCCGGGCCGCGGCCTGGCGGCCCAGGTCGATGGCCTGGAATTGAAACTGGGCAGCTCGCGCCTGATGCAGGAATTGCACGTGGACATGACGCCGTTGGCGGCACAGGCCTTGTCTCTGGAAAATACGGGCAACACGATTTCCTGGCTGGCCTCGGGTACGCAGTTGCTGGGGCTGTTCGCCTTCAGCGACCAGGTCAAGCCGAATGCGCAGGCGGCCATTGCCCATTTGCACAGCCTGGGCATCCGCACGGTGATGTTGACGGGAGACAACCAAGGCAGCGCCGACGCCGTCGGCAAGCTGCTGGGCATCGACACAGTGGCGGCGAAAATGCTGCCGGCCGATAAAACCGCTAAAATTGTCGCACTGAAAGGCGCGGGCGCCAGGGTGGCCATGGTGGGCGACGGTATCAACGATGCACCTGCGCTGGCGGCCGCCGACGTGGGCATCGCCATGTCGACGGGCACGGATGTGGCCATGCATGCGGCCGGCATCACGCTGATGCGTGGCGATCCTGCCCTGGTGGCGGATGCCATCGATATCTCGCGCCGCACCTACAGCAAGATACGGCAGAATCTGTTCTGGGCATTTATCTACAATATGATCGGCATTCCGCTGGCCGCCTTCGGCTTGCTCAACCCCATGGTGGCGGGCGCGGCGATGGCCTTCAGTTCCGTCAGCGTGATCAGCAATGCCCTGTTGCTGCGCCGCTGGAAAGCCCGCAGTCATGCAGGTAGCACGCATACCAAGGAGTCACAAGGATGAATATCGGCCAGGCAGCCAGTGAAACGGGCGTATCGGCAAAAATGATACGCTACTACGAAAGCATTACCTTGCTCAAACCCAGCGCGCGCAGCGACGCGGGTTATCGCATCTACACGCCGAACGACTTGCACGCCTTGCGTTTTATCAAGCGCGGCCGGGGACTGGGGTTTTCGCTGGAGCAAATCCGCGAACTGCTGTCGCTGTGGCAAAACGACCAGCGCGCCAGCGCGGACGTGAAAGGCATCGCCCTGGCCCACGTCGCTGAGCTCAACAAGCGCATCGCCGAACTGACGGAAATGCGCGATACCCTGGCCCACCTGGCGCAATCGTGCCATGGCGACGACAAGCCTGATTGCCCCATCTTGCAAAGCCTGGGGCTGGCCGGCGATACGGAAGCGAAAGCATGTTGCCATTGATGTAAATCAACGGAGGTACGTATGGCGTATGAACTGTACTATTGGCCCACGATACAGGGGCGTGGCGAATTTATTCGCCTGGCCCTGGAAGAGGCGGGCGCCGACTACCGCGACATCGCCCGCTTGCCCGAGCGCAAGGGGCAGGGCATGCCGGCCATGCTGGCATGCCTCGATGGCGACAGTACGCCACATGCCGCCTACGCGCCGCCCGTGCTGCGCGATGGCGACGTGCTGATCGGCCAGACCACGAATATCCTGCTGTACCTGGGCCGGCGCCTGGGCCTGGCGCCGCGCGCGGAAAGCGGCCGCCTGTGGCTGAACCAGCTGCAGCTGACGATGGCCGACTGGCTGACGGAAGTGCACGACACGCACCATCCGCTATCGATGAATCAATATTATGAGGAACAGAAACAGGCGGCCCTGCAGCGCAGCGCCGATTTCCGCGCCACGCGGTTGCCCAAATTCCTTGATTATTTCACCCAAGTCTTGCTGAACAGCCGTGCTCCTTATCTGGTGGGGGCCAGACTCACGTATGGCGACCTGTCGCTGTTCCAGATGCTGGCGGGCCTGCATTATGCGTTTCCGCAAGCCATGGCGCGCCTGGCGCCGCAGTACCCCGCCTTGTGCGAGTTGCACGATGCCGTGGCGGCGCGGCCGAACATTGCCCGCTACCTGCGGTCGACGCGCAGAATTGCGTTCAACGAGGAGGGCATCTTCCGCCACTACCCCGAGCTGGACGGATAAAAAAAACAGCCGGCGCAAGGGCCGGCTGTTCTGTGTGCGTGTCGCTTATTGTGCGCTGGTGACGGGGTAACCCGCCTCGACGATGGCGGCGCTGATGGCGCCCAGTTCTGCGGGCGATTCCACCGTGACGCGCTTGCTGGCCAGGTCGATCTGCACCTGTGCGGCAGGATCGACGCCTTGCACCGCTTTCGTGACCGAGCCGACGCAATGGCCGCAGCTCATGTTTTCAACTTGTAACTGATACATGCAAGCACTCCTTGAATGATTAAGTGCTTCCACTGTAAGCCTTCCCCCGATGGTAAGGTCAAGGGGAAAGCTGCCGTACGGATCAATTCAGCAGAAAATCGTCAGCTTGCATGGGCGGCGGCACATTCTCATCCTGCACGGATTCGCGCAAGCTGATTTCGATGGCGCGGCACATGGCTGACAGCGGTAAATCGTTGGCATCTTCGCCGAACGGTTCCTCGATCTCGTCGCCCAGGGCATCGAGGCCAAAGAAGGTATAGGCGACGATGGCGACGACGAACGGCGTCATGAAGCCCAGCGAGTCGACCAGGCCGAAAGGCAGCAGGAAACAGTACAGATACGCCGTGCGGTGCAGCAGCAGCGAATACGAAAAGGGAATCGGCGTGCTGCGGATGCGTTCGCACGAGGCGCCCGCCGCTACCATGGCCGAGACCGTGTTATCGATCTGTGCGGTGAGGATGCTGTCGATACGCCCCTGCTGGACGCAGTCGGCCAGGTCGTGGCCCATCTGCAGCATCAGGTAGTCGGACGGGTTCGAGGCCTTGCAGGCCGCTTCCCATTCAGCCGGGCGCAGCAGCGGCTGCAAGTCGTCCGGTCCGCGCGTGTCGCGCAACTGGTGGCGCAGGGCGTGGCAAAAGGCGATGGTGCGGTAGATCATGCGCACGCGCACATCGTCCAGGCCCAGCCGGGCGTGGGCAGGCGTATCGCTGCGGATCATGGTCTGGCACTGGCGCGAGAAATTACGGCTACGCAACACCAGTTCGCCCCACAGCTTGCGCGCTTCCCAGTAGCGGTCGTAGGCGGCCGTGTTGCGAAAGCCCAGGAAGATGGCCAGCGGCAAGCCGATCAGGGTAAACGGGATGGTGGTGAGGATGATCTTGTGATCGAACAGGGTGCCGTGGCACCAGGTGACCAGGGTGGCGATCAGGGTGTTGACGATGAGAGTGGTGCGGATGCGCGGCAGGACGGAGCCGCGCACCACAAGGAACAGCCTTAGCGCCGAAGGACGCTCGCGCACGATCATGCTGTGCTCCCGGTTTGGGACCGGTGATTGGTAAAGGGGGAAAGACAGAATGGCAAATACCGGGAACAAAAAGCCCGCTGTGTGTGCGGGCTGAGCAGGGTGTGCATGGGAAACAATGTAGGGGAGACGGCTTGAGTATAGGCCGCAGACCTGTTTCCAGCCAATTCACAGTGGCGATAGCGGTTATTCATTTCATGAATGAATATTTCATTTGTAAGTATTTGTGTGAATTTCAGCTCTCCGTATCCTGCCGCTGCCTGATCTTCTTGCGGTGTGCTGCCTGCTGCTGTTTCAATGTCTCGCTTGTTGTATAGCTGTTACGAAACCAGCTTGTATGTTTGTTGCGACCCGGCCAATCGCAGCTCAGCACATTTGCCACGTCGGCGCAGTCGCAGGCGCAGTCGACCAGGGGCACGTCGCAGTCGCAATATCCCGCCTGAGCCTGGCGGCGCGTGCTGCGCCGCGCCTGCGGATGCAGCGCCAGGTGCTGGCGATGGCGTGCGCCGCAGGCGCGCAGACGCCGTTGCAACAGCACCAGTCCAGGGCGCAAGCCATGGTGTGCGATGACCTTGTAGCCGTAGGCGGAGCAACTGTCGCGTCCCGTCAGCACGCGGTAGGCACAGCTAAAGCCTTTCCGGGGCGATACATAGCGTTGGTAGGCGCGGATCGCCCACAGGGCCAGGTGCTTGCCGCAGGTGTCGAATGAGAAAATGCCAGCTCCTTTTGCTGATGGCGTCAAGACAGTGGTGCGAGCATACGATAAGTATCCAAAAAATAATAGCCTCAAAGCCGCTGCGCCAGCAGGGGCAAGATTTTTCGCGCCCAGCCTGACCGATTCGCATTCTCAAGGCACCTGCTAAGTAGGGGAATCATTTCAGCAGTCCATTTGAGAGGCTTTACACCATGTCCGTCAGTCGCAAGCAACACCACTATATTTCCGCACCAAAAATCCTTCCCATCGCCCGTGCCGTGTCGCTGGCCGTGTGCAGCCTGGCGCTATACGTTGCCATGCCAGTCCTGGCGCAGGCGCAAGCAGCCAATGCCCAGCAGGCTGGCGTTACGCGCCTGGCCTACAGCATCCCTGCCGGTCCGCTGGCGCCTGCGCTGCGCAGCCTGGCCAGCGCCGCGAATGTCTTGCTCAGCTACACGCCCGAACAGGCCAGCGGCAAGAGCACGGCCGGCTTGCAAGGCCAGTACACGCCGCAGGCTGCCCTGGCCGTCTTGTTGGCGGGCACGGGCTTGCAGGCAGTCGAACTGGAGGCGGGCAGCTACGTGCTGCGCGCCGCGCCCGCCGTGGCCAGCAAGGCGCCTGACGCCGTCATGCCATTGATTACCGTCAAGGCGGCGGCTGACGCGGGCGAGGGCACGGTGTCGCGCGGTTATGTGCCCATCAGCGTGGCCGCCACCAAGATGGGCACGCCATTGATCGAGACGCCGCGCGCCATTTCCGTCGTCACGCGTGAACAGATCAAGACGCAGGCACCGAAAAGCATAGAACAAGCGCTGGCCTATACGGCGGGCGTGCTGACGGACGTGACGGGCGCCGACGTGCGCATGTCGGGCGCCACCATCCGCGGCTTCAGCGATGGCAGCTCGTACTACCAGGATGGCTTGAAGCTGTTGTCGGCGGGTAGTTATGGTTCCTGGAACAGCGAAATGGAAGACCTTGACAGCGTCGAAGTCATCAAGGGTCCCGCCTCCGTCTTCTACGGCCAGGGCCGCCCGGGTGGCATGATCAACGTCACTTCCAAGCTGCCGAGTGCCGACCACGTCAATAGCGTGGGCGTTTCCGCAGGGCGCTACCACCGCTATCAGATGAATGCCGACCTGGGCGGCGCCGTCGCGGGCAAGGATGACTTGCTGTACCGCGTCACGCTGACGGGCCGCGATGCCGACGACCGTCCCGTCGAGTCGAAGAACAACCGCGTTTCCATCTCGCCCTCGCTGCGCTGGGACATCTCGGCGCGTACCAGCCTGACCGTGCTGGGCACGTATTCGCAAGAGCGGGGCACGCCGAAACCATGGTGGCCCAGCCTGTTTGTCTATCCGCAAATCAAGGACTTGCCCGTCAGCCGCACGGCGGGCGATCCGTCCTTCGACTATTTCGACCGCGATACGCGCGCCCTGGGCTATATGTTCGAGCATGCAACAGGGAATGGCTGGAAGCTGACGCAAAACTTGCGCTATGCCACCATCAAGGTCGATTACCAGCATATCTACGCCATGGCTTTGCTGGCGGACGGCCGCACGGCCACGCGCGGCAGCCTGGCGGAAAAAGTGGACGGCAAGACCTGGACGGTCGACAGCCGCGCGCAAAAGGACTTTCGCTGGGGCGAGATCGAACACCGTTTTGTGGCGGGCATCGATTACCTGAAATACAAGGAGAATGACGGCCTGGGCTTCGGCTGGGACGTGCCGAACCTGGATATTTATTTGCCGGTGTACCATCAGGCGATCGCCGCGCCTGAACTCGACCATACGGATACTGACCTCAAGCAGATGGGCATCTACACCTTGAATCAGTTCAAACTGGGACCATGGGTGGCGAACGCCAGCCTGCGCCGCGACCGTGCGCGCAGCACGCAGGTCAATGCCGCGACGACGCGCATCGACGACCATGCCACCACGGGCAGTGCCGGCGTGCTGTATCTGTTCGACAATGGCGTGGCGCCGTATGCCAGCTATGCCACGTCGTTCGACCCGGCCACGGGCCGCGACTTTGACGGCAAGGCTTTTCAGCCACGCAAGGGCAAGCAGGTGGAGCTGGGTATCAAGTACCAGCCTGCGGGCACATCGACCATGCTGACGGCATCGTTGTTTGATCTGACGCAGACGAATGTCACGACGCCAGACCCGCTGCACCCACGTTCGTCGATACAGACGGGCGAGGTGCGTTCGACGGGCGTGGAACTGGAAGGCACGTTCAAACCCTTGCCCGATCTGGGCGTGCTGGCCGGCTACACCTATCTTGACCCGCGCACGACGAAGAGCAACCACGCCTATGAAATCGGCCGCCAGACCCTGCAGACGACACGTCATGCGGCCAGCGTCTGGCTCGACTACAGGCCCATGGCCGTGCCCGGCCTGATGCTCGCCGGCGGCCTGCGCTACCGTGGCAGTTCTCCCTACAATGGCGCCGCCAATGCGCTGTACATGAATGATCCGTACACGCTGGCCGATATCGCCGTGGCCTACGAAACGGCGCGTTACCGCCTGGCCTTGAATATCGGCAATGTATTCGACAAAAAATACTTTGGCGGCATCTTCCGTGGCGCGGAACGCGAAGCCCTGTTGAGCCTGAGGGTGAATTTTTAGGCGGTAGCCAACCGGGGCCGTGCTATTACAGCCCCGGCATGCGCCAGCAATACACGGCCAGTGCCGCTGCCCACGCCAGCAAGATCGCCAGCCCCGGCAACAGCATCCATTTCATCAGCGTTTCTTCCCACGCCACAAAAGCGCGTCCGCCGCGTGCGATGGCCAGCAGCGCCTCTCCGCCGTTCAAGCCGGCGAACGGCAGCAGGTTGAAGGCGCACAGTTTCAAGGAGAACAGGGCGAACACCAGCGCAAAGCCGTGCGTGCGGGCAAACGTTTCCCCTTCACCCAGCAATTCCTGCGCCGTCGACAGCGGCGCCAGCGCGCCGTGGAAGATTTGCCCGAAGGCGGCGACAAAGCGTTCCCAGCCCGAGGCTCCCATGATGCCCAGCGACAAGGCCAGCAAGACGACCACGCCGCTCAGCGGCAACACGAACTGCTTCCACAGCGGCTGGAAGTTACAGGCGTCAAGGCAGGGGTCGTCGTCATACAGCGTTTCTTCACGCGTATCTTTCAGCACCACATTGCCGGCCAGGGGCAGCAGTTTGACGCGCACTTTACCCCAGCTCAGCAAGGTCGGGCCCACGCCGTAGCTGATGCTGCGCAGCGTGATGCCGAACAGCCTGGCACAGGCCGCCATGACGGAAATGTGGATCAACATGAAGATGAGGAGGCAAAGCAGCAGCTGGAAGGCGGGAGGCATCGGATACGGTGTCCTGGAGGAAAGAGAGCGGTATTAGACCATGTCGCAGGAAAAAGTCGCGCACATGAAAAAAGCCCCGCCTGCATCGCTGCAGCCGGGGCTTCGAATGACTGGGGCAGCTTGCGCCGCCCGCTATAAGTTACAGCACTTCGCTGGCGTGGTCGGCCAGGCGCGAACGCTCGCCGCGGGCCAGGGTGACGTGGCCGCTGTGGGTCCAGCCCTTGAAGCGGTCGACCACGTAGGTCAGGCCGCTCGAACCTTCCGTCAGGTACGGCGTGTCGATCTGCGCGATGTTGCCCAGGCACAGGATCTTCGTGCCGGGACCGGCGCGCGTGACGAGGGTCTTGACCTGTTTTGGCGTCAAGTTCTGTGCTTCATCGATGATGAGGAACTTGTTCACAAACGTGCGACCGCGCATGAAGTTGAGCGACTTGATCTTGATGCGCGAACGGATCAGGTCTTGCGTTGCCGCACGGCCCCATTCGCCGCCATCGGAGTCGGACTTGTTCAGCACTTCCAGGTTGTCGTCGAAGGCGCCCATCCATGGCGACATCTTTTCTTCTTCCGTGCCTGGCAGGAAACCGATGTCTTCGCCGACCGGTACCGTCACGCGGGTAACGATGATTTCATTGTAGAGCTTGGTTTCCAGCACTTGCGCCAGGCCGGCGGCCAGGGCCAGCAGGGTCTTGCCGGTACCGGCCTGGCCCAGCAGGGTGACGAAGTCGCATTCCGGATTCATCAGCAAGTTCAGCGCGAAATTCTGTTCGCGGTTGCGCGCCGTCACGCCCCACACATTGTTCTTCGTGTGGCTGAAGTCGCGCAGGGTTTGCAGCACGGCCGTCTTGCCGTTGATCTGTTTTACCTGGCCGTAGAACGGTGTTTCGCCGTTTTTCGGTTCCAGGTAGATGAACTGGTTGACCAGCAGCGATGGAATGAACGGGCCCGTCACGCGGTAGAACGTCGAGCTGTAGCCGTTCTTGCTTTCCTGCCACGATTCCATGTCCTTGCCGTGCTTGTTCCAGAAGTCGTCCGGCAATTGCACGATGCCCGAGTACAGCAAGTCCGTGTCTTCCAGCACATGGTCGTTGAAGTAATCTTCGGCCGGCAAGCCCAGGGCGCGCGCCTTGATGCGCATGTTGATGTCTTTCGACACCAGCACGACGGGGCGGCCTTCCTGTTCCGATTCCAGCGAGCGCACGACGGCGAGGATCTGGTTGTCGGCCTTGCCCACTGGCAAGCCAGCCGGCAGGTCGGCGCTTTGCAAACGCGTCTGGAAGAACAAGCGGCCCTTGGCATCCTTGTTGCCCAGCTTGGACAGCAAGATACCGTGTTCGATGGCGTCGTCGTCCGTGTTGCTGATCAGGGCGTCGAGCGTGCGCGAGACCTGGCGTGCATTGCGCGCCACTTCCGTCATGCCCTTCTTATGGTTGTCCAGCTCTTCCAGGGTCATCATCGGCAGGTACACATCGTGTTCCTCGAAGCGGAACAGCGACGATGGATCGTGCATCAGCACGTTCGTGTCGAGCACGAACAGCTTGCTGATGCCGCGCTGGTCGGCGGCGCGGCTGGCGGACGACTTGAGCTGTACTTCGACCGCCTTGTGCTTGGCCGGATGCGGCTGCTCGACCTGCTTGACGGACTTGATCGGCGTGACCTTGGCCTTCGCCACCGGCGCGGCTTTTGCCGGCGCCGCAGGTGCGGCAGCGGCTGGCGCAGGCGCCGGCTTGGCAACCATCAGGGCCGCCACTTGCTTGATCTTCGTGGCCGCATTGCGGACCGGCTTGGCAACTTCGGCGATCGCCGCTTCAATGATCGGTGCAGCCACTTTCTTGGCTGCCGGGGTTTTGGTGGCCGGGCGCGCTGCGCCTGCGGTTGGGTAATCTTGGGTGGCCAGGATGGTGGCTGGCTTGCTCGGTAATTTTGGCAGTGGCATCAGGATCTCAATCAAAAAATTTCTGGAATGAATCGCCCATGGGCAGCCAGCTTCTGGCGGCACTTCTCATGGGGTGGATGCGGGGGAACAACAATGCTACAGGACGAGAGACTGCCGGGAGGCCGGCAACATGGCTGGTCATGGACGCCATCGGCGGGCTGCAGGCCCGCCTGGCGGAGTGGGTGGAGGCGCTTCGTTGACTCAAAATGGCGATAGGTACCGTGAACTGAACTGCGGTTGAGCTAATGTCGAACCAAGCTGGCTGGATGCCGACAACGCGCATGCGATCAGAACAGATGATCAATTCAGACGCGCCACGAATTCCAGCACTTCTTCCACGTGAGTTGCGACCTTCACGCCTCTCCATTCTTTCACCAATCGGCCCTGGGCGTCAATCACAAACGTGCTGCGTTCGACGCCACGGACCGTCTTGCCATACATCTGTTTCATCTTCATGACGTTAAACAGCAGGCAAACGGCTTCGTCCGGGTCGGAAATGAGCTCGAATGGCAGTTCCAGCTTGGCTTTGAAGCTTTCGTGCGAGCGCAGGGAATCGCGGCTGATGCCGTAGATTTCCACGCCGGCGGCGACAAATTGCGCATACGCGTCACGGAAGGCGATATTTTCAGTGGTGCAGCCGGGGGTGTTGTCCTTTGGATAGAAAAACAGCACCGTGGCCTTGGCCGGACGGCCCAGCAACTGAAAGGTCTTGCCGCTGGTCATGGCGGCACTAAAGTCGGGTATGCTAACGAGGGATTGGCTATCAGCCACAGGTTCTCTCCTGAACGGTGATCATCAGCGCTGTTTTTTTAATCTGGCAACGCATCCAGGTGCAACAATACAGCATTCAGGCCGCTTTGCCCTGCACAATCAGGCGTCCCGAACGTCCGGGCAACTCATCCCAGGTGATGGGGCAAACGGGCAAGTCCGACTCTTTTATCTTTTCATAATAATCGCCCATCGCTGCAAACTGGTAGCCCTGGGCTTTCCAGCCAGCCAGCAGTTGTTCGAAAATGGGGGCAAGTTTCTGTCCTTCAAGTTCCGCATGCAAGGTATACACGTGGTCGCGCGGATTGTCCGCCGTCAGCGACAATATATGCGCGGCAACATTACCGGTCGTGATCAGCTTGCCGTCGATTTCGCAGCCCAGCAATTCATCCAGGGTGGGCAGGGTGGTGGGCAATTGTATGCACTGCAATATGGTGTTGCCATTGCGCACGCGGTGCGGGCCTTGCGACGGCTGCGCCATGGCGCCGCGCGCGTCGAGCATGGCGCGACCATCGGAGGCAAAGCGGTAGCCGGCCGTGTCGTGTTCGACAAAGGCGCTGACATTCATTTGCCAGCCGGCCGCGCCGTGCGTGTGCGGCTTGGTGCCAAACACCTGTTCGTAGCGGTTGGCGGCCTTGCGCATCATGTTGATGGTCCAGGCAGCGTTGCGCTTGGCCACGTTGTCTTGCCACAGGGTGTGATCCCAGGTGTGGATGCCGCACTCGAAACCGGCATCGCGCACGGCGCGCAATTGCGCCGCGCATTGCTTGCCGATATCGGGGCCCGGCAGCAAGGTGCCGTACATCAATGTTTTCAAGCCGTAGTGCTCGACCACCGAGGTGCGCGACACCTTGCTGAAAAAGCCGGGCTTCAAGGCGCGCCGCAGTGCCCAACCCGTGTGGTCAGGGCCCAGCGAGAATAGAAAGGTGGCCTTGGCCTGGTGCGCGGTCAGCATGCGCACCAGATTGCCCATGCCTTCACGGGTGCCGCGATAGGTATCGACGTCGATTTTCAGGGTCAGGAACGGCTTGCTCAACATTAATCCATCAAGGCTTTGGCTTGGGCTACCTGGCTGCGGTAGGCATCGAAGATATTGCGCAGGGAATCGGCCATGGTGGTGCTTGGCGCCCAACCCAGTTCTTCGCAGGTATTCGTGATTTTCGGCACGCGGTTTTGCACGTCCTGGTAGCCGGCACCATAGTAGGCGCCCGACGTCGTTTCCACGATTTTCACGTGTTTCGCGCCTTCGGCGTATTCAGGATACTCGGCAGCCAGGGTCAGCATCATGCCGGCCAAGTCGCGGATCGAGTAATTGTTGACCGGATTGCCAATGTTGTAGATCTTGCCGCTGGCGATGCCATTCTTGTTGGCGATGATACGCATCAGCGCATCGATGCCGTCATCGATGTAGGTGAACGCGCGTTTTTGCGCGCCGCCGTCGACCAGCGAGATGTTCTCGCCGCGCACGATGTGGCCGAAGAATTGCGTCACCACCCGCGAAGAACCTTCTTTTGGCGTGTGGATCGAGTCCAGGCCGGCGCCGATCCAGTTGAAGGGACGGAACAGGGTGAAGTTCAAGCCTTCCATGCCGTAGCCCCAGATCACGCGGTCCATCAATTGCTTGGCGTTCGAATAGATCCAGCGCGGCTTGTTGATCGGGCCGCAGATCAGTTCCGAGTTTTCCGGATCGAATTCTTCGTCGTGGCACATGCCATACACTTCCGAGGTCGACGGGAAGACCAGGTGCTTGCCGTACTTGGCGGCTGAGCGGACGATAGGCAGGTTGGCTTCGAAGTCCAGTTCGAACACGCGCAGCGGCTGCTTGACGTAGGTCGACGGCGTGGCGATGGCCACCAGCGGCAGGATCACGTCGCATTTCTTGACGTGGTACTCGACCCATTCCTTGTTGATCGTGATGTCGCCTTCGAAGAAGTGCATGCGCGACTTGTAGTTGTCATTTTCCAGCAGTTCCGTGATGCGGTCCGTGTTCATGTCCATGCCGTAGACATGCCAGTCGGTGGTTTCCAGGATACGCTTGGACAGGTGGTGGCCGATGAAGCCGTTGACGCCTAAGATGAGGACTTTTTTCATGTGAGATTCTCTTGAGTGATATCAGTGTGTGCTGACGCGGGCGGTCAGACTTGCTTGCAATTGCTGAGCCGAAATCGGCTCCCCGGCAGCCCTCAGGGCGGAAATGGCCAGCATGCGGCCGTCTCCGCAGACGCCAAAGATGCAATTATCCACTACCGCCAAGCCCGCTGGCAAACTTCCTGCGGAACGCTTGCTCAAACGGGCGGTTTCGATGATGTAAATGACATTATTGACTTCGGTGAACGCGCCGGGATAGGGCGGGGCGACGGCCCGGTGCAGGTTGTATACCTGTTGCGCAGGTAACTTCCAGTCGATCCGGCCGTCTTCCGGCTTGCGTCCGCCAAAATAGCCGCCCTGGCGCAAATCGTTCAACTGGCGCGGCGCCGTACCGTCCAGCAAGGCCGGCAGCACACCCCACAGGGTTTGCTCCGCTGCCACGGTGACCTTGCCGAACACTTCGAAGGCCGTGTCGTCGGGCAGGATGGGCACGGCCGTTTGCGCGACGATGGCGCCGGCGTCGGGTTTGACCGTCATTTCATGCAGGGTAGCGCCCGTCTGCGTGGCGCCGTGCAGCACGGCCCAGTTGACGGGCGCGCGGCCGCGGAACTGCGGCAGCAGCGAGCCATGCATATTGTAGGCGGGAGCCACTTCCAAAATGCTAGCGGGCAACATGTGACGGTAGTAAAAGCTGAACAGCATGTCTGGTGCTGCCGCCTGCACCTGCGCCAGCAGTTCGGGCGCGCGCGCGTCCAGAGGCGTGATGTACGGGATGCCTTCAGCCTGGCACAGGCTGGCGACGGATTCGAACCACAGGTTTTCCGTGGGGCTGTCTTCGTGCGTGACGACCAGGGCGATATCGACGCCGCCAGCGAGCAGCACCTTGATGCAGCGCACGCCCACATTGTGGTAGCCGAAGACGACGGCGCGTGGGGCGCCCATCAGCGGCCCACCTGGCGCTTTTCCAGGCGCACATACGATGTCGCCTCGGCTTCCGCCTGGACCATGCCATCCTGCAAGATGGTTTGCACCACATAGCGGGGACGGGCACGTACCTGCTGGAAGATGCGTCCCACGTATTCGCCCACCAGGCCGATGCCGAACAGGATCACGCCCATCAGGAAGAAGGCGATGGCGAACAGGGTGAACACCCCCTGCGCCTCGGCGCCGAACAGGAAGCGGCGCGCCAGCAAATAGATCACCAGCACGGCCGAACTGAATGACAGCAGCATGCCGAGCATGGAAAAGATTTGCAGGGGAATCAGCGAAAAGCCCGTGACCAGGTCGAAGTTGAGGCGGATCAGGCTGTACAGCGAGTATTTCGACTCGCCGGCCGAGCGTTCCTCGTGCTCGACGGTAATTTCCGTCGGCTTGCGGGCAAACGTGTAGGCCAGGGCGGGCACGAAGGTGTTGACTTCGGCGCACTGGTTGACCAGGTCGATCACATTGCGGCCATACGCGCGCAGCATGTTGCCCTGGTCGGTAATTTTGATATTCGTGATCTTTTCACGCAGGCGGTTCATCATTTTCGACGCCAGGGTGCGCCAGGCGGAATCTTGCCGCTTGCGCCGGATCGAGCCCACGTAATCGTAGCCTTCGCGCATCTTTGCCACCAGGTTGCCGATTTCCTCGGGCGGGTTCTGCAGGTCGGCGTCGAGCGTGATCATGATCTGGCCGCGCGAAGCTTCGAAGCCGGCCAGGATGGCCATGTGCTGGCCATAATTGCCGTTGAACAGGACGACGCGCGTGACGTCGGGGCGCTGGCGGAACTGTTCCGCCAGGATGGCCACCGAGTTGTCGCGGCTGCCGTCGTTGATGAAGATGATCTCGTAGCTCGTCTGCAAGGCGTCCAGAGCTGGATACAGGCGCGCGAACAGGCTGGCCAGGCCATCCTGCTCGTTGTAGATCGGAATGATAATGGACAGTTCAGGTTTCATCGGCGCGCTGCTCACTTGATGAGAATGGATTTGACGGTGGCGACGGCGCGTTCCACGTCCTGTGTCGTCATGGCGTAGAACATCGGCAAGGTCACGGTCAGGCGGCCGATCTTTTCCGAGACAGGGAACATGCCTTCGGTAAAGCCGCGTTCGCGGTACATGGTAAACAAGTGGATCGGTGCGTAATGATAGCCCGTTCCCACGTTTTGCTGCGCCATTTGCTGCATGAACGCGGCGCGCGTGCCGGGGCCGTTGTCGGGCAGGATGATCTGGAACAAATGCCAGTTGCTGTTTTCAAAATCCTGTACGGGCAGCTGGGCGCCGCTCTGGGTTTCGAAGTCGCTGCCGAATTGCTCAAAGTAATGGCGTGCCAGCGCGCGGCGGTGGGCCGTGATGGCGTCGATATTGGCGAACTGGCCCAGGCCGATGGCAGCCATGATGTCGCTCATGTTGTATTTGCCGCCCAGCACATCGACATCGATGCCGTCGACGCCGCTGCGCGTGACGCCCTGCAGCCGGTATTTCTCGGCCAGCCTGGCTTCTTCCAGGTTGTTGAGGACGAGGCAGCCGCCTTCGCCCGTGGTGATGTTCTTGTTGGCCTGGAAGCTGAACGAGACGAAGTCGCCAAACGCGCCGATGCGCTTGCCCTTCCAGGTGGAGCCGAACGCTTGCGCCGCGTCTTCCACGACGCGCAAATTGTACTTTTCAGCAATCGCGTACAGGCGGTCCATGTCGACAGGCAAGCCGGACAGGTAGACGGGAATGATGGCTTTCGTGCAGGGCGTGATGGCCGCTTCGAGCTTGTCGAGGTCGATATTGCGCGTGACGGGGTCGATATCGGCAAACACGGGCGTGGCGCCCACTTCGATGATGACGTTGGCCGTTGCTACCCACGACACGGGCGTCGTGATGACTTCGTCGCCGGGACCTATGCCGGCGATGCGCAGCGCGATTTCCATGGTGCAGGTACCGGAATTGAAGGTGCGCACGGGGCGTCCGCCGAAATATTCGGACAACTGGGCTTCGAAGGCTTGCACTTTCGGGCCGCTGGTGATCCAGCCCGAGCGCAGCACCTCGCCGACGGCGGCGATGGTCGCTTCATCGATGGTGGGTTTGGAAAAAGGCAAAAAGGGCAGGGTAGAGGTCATGGGCGCGGTTCTTGGGTCTGTATTCTGTCAGGGTATCGGCGTCGCCGAGGCTGCCAATGCGGTCAAAGGCCGCCGGCAGGCATGGCTATTTTATCTTGTCAGTATGGCGGCGCAGCCGGTTCAGCGGTGAAAAATCCTGCTGATGCGGGGGCGGGGCAAGCTGGCCGGGGGCGCGATTCGTGCTGCCTCGCGCCCCTTTAAATATTTATTTATTGGCAACGACCATGCGGCGCGCATCTTCGGCAACGACACGCATGGGCACGCCACGCTGTTGCAATTCCTTGTAACGGTTCAGGCTGATAATGGCCATGTCGTGCACGCCGGCGTTGGCATCGTTCGTCCACTGCGTGATGAAAGGCTCGATGCTCGGAATGGACAGTTCCGGCTGCTGTTTCAGGCCAAACGTGAACTCATCCCAGTAATCGACGAGGATCACGGGCCGCTGCAGATAATACGTCAGCGACTGTTCATAGATGCCGACCGAATAGAGCTTGGTATCGGCCGTCAGTTCGGCCTGGATCTGCGGCAGCATGTCGGTGCCCGCGCGGTTCTGGCCATACAGTTCGGAGCCGGCCAGGATGCAGTGCGTGGCCAGGAAGCCGGCGCCGGCGATGGTCAGCACGGTCATGTCGCGGCGCAGCTGGCGCGCATGCAGCAAGGCCAGGGCGCCGCCTGCCAGGGCGAAGAAGCCGGCAGCCATCAGCCACGGCTGGTAGCCTTTCAGCGCCGTCAGCTCTGCCGGATCGCGTGCGCTGGCGTGATTGAAGCCGATCGGCGCACCGATCAGGATGGCGGCGCCCAGCACGCACAGCAGGCCGGCGGCAAACAGGCGCTGGCGGCGCGAGGCCGACTCCAGGAATAGCGCAATCAGCAGCGCCAGCGCGGGGAAGATGGGCACGATGTAGCCGGGCAGCTTCGAGGTCGAGTAGCTGAAGAAGAAAGTGATGAACAGGGCCCAGATCAGCACCATCAAACGGGGCTGGAAGGTGCCTTCCTGGCGCTTGAAGGCGGCAGCCAGGCTTTGCGGCAGCACGCCTATCCATGGCAGGATGCCGGGAATGAGCAGGACCAGGAAGTAGTACCAGGCGCCTTCGCGCTTGTGACCCTTCATCAGGAAACGCTGGAAATGCTCGTGAATGAAGAAGAAATGCGGCTGCTCCGGATTGCGCAGGGCCACCAGCACGAACCATGGCGTGGCGATGGCGAAAAACACCAGCAAGCCCTTGACCAGATGCAAGCGGGTCCAGATGCGCCAGTCGCGCGCGCACAGCGAATACAGCACCAGCACGGCGCCCGGCAGCACGACGCCGATCAGCCCCTTGGCCAGCACGGCCAGCGCCATGCCTGCCCAGCACAGCAGCATCCAGTTGCGCCGCTCGGCGGGGGCGGCTTCGTCGCGCTGGGCGATCAAGAGGCTCATCAGCACGATGGTCATCATGCCCGACAGGCCCATGTCCAGCGAATTGATCTGGCCGGAAGCGAGCCAGAACAGGCTCGACGCCAGCACCAGGCCGGCATATAAGCCCACGCGCGGCCCGAACACTTTCTTGCCGGCATAGGCCGTCATGCACACGCCGATGATGCCGCACAGGCCCGTCCACAGGCGCGCCTGCCATTCGCCCAGGCCGAAGGCGGCGAAGCTGAGTGCATTCATCCACGTTTGCAGCGGCGGCTTTTCAAAGTACTTGATGCCGTTCAGGCGCGTGGTGATCCAGTCGCCCGTGACGAACATTTCGCGCGCCATCTCGGCGTAGCGGCCCTCGTCGGGCGGCACCAGGGTACGCACGCCCAGCGCATACAGGGTGACGACGATGAAGATGCCCAGCAGGGACCACATCAGCAGCCGCGAGCTGTGCAGTTCGTTGACATTGATTTTCATGTGGCGCTGCCTGCGCCGGGAGCCAGGATCAGGGCCAGCGTGACTTTGCGGCCTTCGCCCATCAGGATGTTGTAGGTGCGGCAGGCTGCCTGGCTATCCATGCACTCGACGCCGATGCGGCGCATGGTCAGCGCGGCCGTCAGCTTCGGATGCACGAAACGCTGGCGCTCGCCCGTGCCGAGGATGACCACGTCGGGCGCGTCGGCGAGGATTTGCGCGAAATGCGCCTCGGTCAATTCTTCGAAACTGCCCACCTCCCACGCGCGTGGCGGCGTTTCCGGCATGACGATCAGGCTGTAGTTGTACGGCTGAGCATTGATCTCCACGCCATTTTCATCGTAGCCTGTGACGGTTTGGTATTGTTGGGTGCTGCTGGCATGCAGTTTCATGGCGATGTCGGGGCTGTTCGTGTCGGTTGATCGGTGCGCGCGCTGTGCGGATGCGCGCTGCGGCCAAGGGCGTAAGCATGCCATAAATGACAGAAAAGAGCGACTGAAAAGCAACATCCTTTCCAATTTGCAATCTATGGACAATTTTTTTGCGCAACAGTGGCATGCGGTGCTTGCCATAGTAGTAGGCGAAGATTAAGAGAAGATGAAGAGCGTCCGCGGGGAAAAGCACGCGCGTGCCGGACAGCGTGGCATAAACGGCGAGAAATGCTGCAATTTGCCATGTTTAATTTGATAAAATGGCCTGCTTTCGGCGAGAATGGTTGTTTTCGCATTGCAGTCTCACGGGTTCACAGTTCTGGCGCGGCTTTCATGCTGCAAGCGTAGGCCGGCCGCGCCGCATCACGACAGGGATTTATTTTGCGACCGATTCAGAAATCGAATAAATTGGCGGACGTCTGCTATGACATCCGCGGCCCGGTCCTGGAAAAATCCAGGCAAATGGAAGAAGAAGGCCACAAGATCACCAAGCTCAATATCGGCAATCTGGCCGTGTTCGGCTTCGATCCGCCCGATGAAATCGTGCGCGACATGATGCTCAATCTGCAGAACGCGGCCGGCTATACGGATTCGAAAGGCATGTTCGCGCCGCGCAAGGCCGTCATGCATTACACGCAGGGCAAGAATATCGCCGGCGTGACCATCGATGACATTTACCTGGGCAATGGCGCTTCCGAACTGATCGTCATGTCGATGAACGCCCTGCTCAACAGCGGTGACGAAGTGCTGGTGCCTGCGCCCGACTACCCGCTGTGGACGGCCGCCGTCAGCCTGTCGGGCGGCAATCCCGTGCATTATGTGTGCGACGAGCAGAACGAGTGGTATCCTGATATTGAGGACATGCGCCGCAAGATCACGCCGCAAACGAAAGCCATCGTCGTCATCAACCCGAACAATCCCACCGGCGCGCTGTACCCGGTTTCCGTGCTGCAGCAGATCGTCGACATGGCGCGCCAGCACCAATTGATCATTTTCGCCGACGAGATCTACGACAAGGTGCTGTACGACGAAGCCGAGCACGTGTCGATCGCCTCGCTGGCCGACGACGTGCTGTTCATCACCATGAACGGCTTGTCGAAGAATTACCGCTCCTGCGGCTACCGTTCCGGCTGGATGGTGGTCTCGGGCGAAAAGCGCCACGCAAAAGATTACATCGAGGGCCTCAACATGCTGGCCTCGATGCGGCTATGCGCCAATGCGCCGGGGCAGTTTGCCATCCAGACGGCGCTTGGCGGCTACCAGAGCATACAAGACCTGGTGGGGCCCGGCGGGCGCCTGTTGAAACAGCGCGACCTGGCGCACAAGCTGCTGACCGATATTCCGGGCGTCACCTGTGTCAAGCCGAAGGCCGCGCTGTACATGTTCCCGCGCCTGGACCCGGAGATCTACCCGATCGCCGACGACCAGCAGTTTGCCTATGAATTACTGGCCGAAGCGAAGGTCCTGATCGTGCAGGGCACGGGCTTCAACTGGATCGCGCCCGACCATTTCCGCGTCGTTTTCCTGCCCAACTCCGATGACCTGACCGAGGCCATGGGGCGCATCGCGCGCTTCCTCGAAGGTTACCGCAAGCGTCACGGCCGGGGCTGAATCAGCCAGCAGCAATCTCGATCAACCTGGCGCCGCCCAAGGGGGCGCCACTTATGAGCAGTCAAGCACAACTATGAAATCCATCAAGATCGGCCTGCTGGGCCTGGGCAATGTCGGTTACGGCACGTTCAGCGTCCTGAAACGCAACCAGGAAGAAATCAAGCGCCGCGCGGGTCGCGGCATTGAAGTCGTCGCCGTCGCCGTGCGCGACGTGGCGCGCGCCGAAGCGCTGGTCGCCGGCGCCTGCAAGGTCGTCAATGACCCGATGCTCATCGTCAACGATCCCGAGATCGACATCGTCGTTGAACTGATCGGCGGCTACGACCTGTCGAAAACCCTGGTGCTGCAAGCGATTGCCAACGGCAAGCACGTGGTGACGGCCAACAAGGCCTTGCTGGCCGTGCATGGCAACGAAATCTTTGCCGCCGCCCAGGACAAGGGCGTGATGGTGGCCTTCGAAGCGGCCGTCGCGGGCGGCATCCCCATCATCAAGGCGTTGCGCGAAGGCTTGACGGCGAACCGCATCGAATGGATCGCCGGCATCATCAACGGCACCACCAATTTCATCCTGTCCGAGATGCGCGACAAGGGCCTCGATTTCGCCACCGTGCTGAAACAGGCGCAGGAACTCGGCTACGCGGAAGCCGATCCCACCTTCGACATCGAAGGCGTCGATGCCGCGCACAAGGCCACCATCATGTCGGCCATCGCCTTCGGCATCCCGGTGCAGTTCGACAAGGCCTACGTGGAAGGCATCAGCAACCTTAACGCCGTCGACATCCGCTACGCCGAGCAACTGGGCTACCGCATCAAGCTGCTGGGCATCACCAAGCGCGCTACCGTGAATGGCGTGGAAGGCATCGAGCTGCGCGTGCATCCGACCCTGATCCCGGCCAAGCGCCTGATCGCCAATGTGGAAGGCGCCATGAATGCGGTGCTGGTGCACGGCGACGCCGTCGGCGCCAGCCTGTACTCGGGCCGCGGCGCGGGCGCCGAGCCGACCGCCTCGTCGGTGATCGCCGACCTGGTCGACATCACGCGCCTGGCCACGGCCGACCCGGAACACCGCGTGCCGCACCTGGCGTTCCAGCCGAACGCGATGACCAACATCGACATCCTGCCGATGTCGGAAATCACCACCAGTTACTACCTGCGCATGCACGTGGCCGACCAGCCGGGCGTGCTGGCCGACCTGACGCGCATCCTGGCCGAACGCGGCATCTCGATCGACGCCATGCTGCAAAAAGAGCCGGCCGAGGGCGAGACGCATACGGACATCATCATGCTGACGCACCAGACGCAGGAAAAGAACGTCACGGCCGCCATCGAGAAGATGGAAGCGCTCAATAGCGTGGTGGGCACGGTCACCAAGATCCGCCTGGAAAACCTCAGCTGAGCGTTTTCAGTGATCCACGCAAAACGGCGCCCGCGGGCGCCGTTTTTTTATTTGTGATGTGCTGTCGGATTACGGCGCTTTGCGCCTAATCCGACCTACGCTGCGGTACCGACCGGGCCCACATCCATGCCGTCATAGCTGGCCAGCTGGTTTTCCTGGGCAAACGCCATCAGTTCGCCATTGCGCGCGTGCAGGCTGTCGACGCTGTGCACTTCGGCCTTTTCCACGTGCAGCACCCACACGGGCGCGGCGGCCGGGTCGTCCAGTTCAGGCTGGTACAGTTCCACCGGGCGGTAGCCCTGCAGCGCCAGCAAGGTGGCGGCCTGCTCCAGCGGCTCGGAAGTGGGGTTGGTGAAGTAATAGCCCCACAGCAGCGGCTGGGACAGGTCCCACGGCGCGTTTTCGGCGATATTGGCAAACAGTTCGGTTACGTCTTCTTTGGTCATCATGGCAGTGGGCCTTCATTAAAATCTCAGGGCGCGATCTTAGCATCGACTGGCGCCGGGCGCGAAATACACGCCGACCTTCAATCCATGTCCATTCGCGGCCGTGGCCAGTTCCAGCCGTGCCCCATGCAGGGCAGCGATGTCGCACACGATGGCCAGGCCTAGTCCCGCGCCGCCAGGGTTGCTCTCGAGCGCCGTGCCAACCCGGTAGAACGGCGTAAATACCCGTTCGCGTTCTGCGGGCGCGATGCCGGCGCCGCTGTCCTCCACTTCCAGTACCGCGCCGCGCCCCGCTTGTGCAGCATGCACGCGCAGGATCACGCTGCCGCCCTGCGGTGTGTAGCGCAGGGCATTGTCGACCAGGTTGGCCAGCAGTTCGTGCAGCAGCAAGGCCTGGCCATGCACGGGCGCGTCGTTGGGCGCTTCCAGCGATAAATCGATATTCTTGCCGACGGCAGTCATGGCCATTTCCAGTCCTACCTGCTGTGCCACGTCGCGCAGCGCGACGGTATCCATGGCCAGGCTGTCGCCGCCATGCTCGATGCGCGCCAGGGTCAGCAGGCGGTTGGCCAGCAGCACGGTCGAATCGGTGGTGGCGGCGATCGAGCGCACGATGTCGCGCAGGGCGGCCATGTCGGACGGCGTGCCGGCCTGGCGGTCGCATTCGCGCATGGCCAGTTCGGCCTGGGTTTTCAGCACCGTCAACGGCGTGCGCAGCTGGTGCGAGGCGTCGGCGATGAAACGGCGCTGGCTGGCGATCAGTTGCTGCAGGCGCGACATGGAACCGTTCATGGCGCTCACCAGCGGGCGCATTTCTTTGTGCACCAGCGCGGGATCGACGTCGGACAGGTCGGACAGGGTGCGCGTCTCGACTTCCGTTTTCAAGCGCATCAGCGGCCGCAGCACCAGGCGCACGGCAAACCATACGAGCGCGCCCATCACCAGTATCATCGCCGCCTGCCAGCTCAGGGTATCGAACAGGATCTGGTTCGACAGGCCGCGCCGCGCATCGAGCGTTTCCGCCACCTGGATCAGGGCGATGCCGCGCATCGAGTCGTCGTACACGGGTTGCAGCAGGGCGGCGATGCGGATCGGCTTGCCGTGGTAGTCGGCGTGGTAGAAGCGCACCAGGGCCGGGTAGTTCTGCGAGCGGGGCACGTTTTTCGGCACGGGCGGCAAGTCGCCATAGCCCGAGACCAGTTCGCCGTTGATGCCCGTGACCTTGTAGTAGATGCGGCCCAGGGTGTCGGTCTCGAAGCTGTCGAGCGCCACGTAAGGCACTTCGGCCACCACCTTGCCGCCGACGATGGAGACGCGCTCGGCCAGCGCCCGCGTCGACGCCAGCAAGGAGCGATCATAGGCCATGTCGGCCGCGTCGAGCGCATTGCGGTAAACAAAAAAAGCGTCGAGCAGCACCAGCATCACCAGCGGGATGAGCAGCCAGCGCAGCAGCTGGCTGCGCAGGCTGCCCAGCGGCCGGCCTTGCGCCCAGCGCCGGCGCAGGCGCTCGAACAGGGGCAGGCGTGGGGCGTGCGCCTTCATTTTGGCGTGGCCGGCGCCATGGCGCTGCGCGGCTGCAGCAGGTAGCCGATGCCGCGCAGGGTGGTGATGACGGCGCCGTCGGGCGAACCGGCTTCCACACCGTTTTCAAGTTTTTTACGTACCCTGTGGATGTACAGTTCGATGGCGTCGAGGTTGACGTCGTCGGCCAGCGCGAAGACTTCGTCGAACAGCTTTTCCTTCGATACGGCGCGCCCCGAGCGCGTGATCAGCGCCTCGAGCACCGCGTGTTCGCGCGGCGTCAGGGGAAAAGGCGCGCCGGCATAGCTGAACATGCGCGTGACGGTGTCGAAACTGAGCGCGCCGCAGCTGTGCACGAGTGCTTCGTTGCCCTGGCTGCGGCGCAGCAGGGCTTTTACGCGCGCTTCCAGTTCGGCCAGCTCGAACGGCTTGGCCATGTAGTCGTCGGCGCCCAGGTTCAGGCCCTGTACCTTGTCATCGAGGCCGCCGCGCGCCGTGAGTATCATGACGGGAGTCTTGCCGCGCGTGCCGCCGCGCGCGCGCAGGCGGCGCAGCACGTCCAGGCCGTCCATCTTCGGCAGGGTCAGGTCGAGCAGCACCAGCGAGTATTCCTGCGTGTGCAACAGGGCGTCGGCATCGGCGCCGTTGTGGGCGGTCTCCACCGTCAGGTGCGCGTCGCGCAGGGCCTTTGCAAGCCAGTGCGACAGCTCCAGATGGTCTTCCACTAATAATATGCGCATGGTCTCCGCCATTCGTTGAAATGATGCAGTGTAAGCCTGGCGGCAGGGGCGGCGATGAATATGTTTGCGCCCCTTGTGGCTGGCCGGCGACACCTGTCATGCTGAAAGCCAATTGAAAGGATGGCGCTTATATAGTGTGATCCTGATTCACGAAATGAATCAGGCATATCACCAATAACTATATCTAAGGGAGACACTTTACATGAAAAAAACTGCATTCTCGCTGGCCGCCATGGCGGTGCTCGCCGCTGCCGGCAGTGCCCACGCCCAGTCGAACGTCACCCTGTACGGCCGCCTGGACGCCGGCATCAGCAATACCAGCAACGCCGGTCCGAACAAAAGCTCGATGACGCAAGTCAGTTCGGGTGGCATGAACACCTCGCGCTGGGGCATCCTGGGCAGTGAAGACCTCGGTGGTGGCCTGAAAGCCGTGTTCAATCTGGAAGGCGGCATCCTGGTCGACACGGGAGCGGCCGATGGCGCGCTGTTCAAGCGCCAGGCCAATGTGGGTCTGGAAGGCGCTTTTGGCCGCGTCGTGCTGGGACGCTCGTTTACCACCGTGTATGATTTCGTGCTGCCGTTCGATCCGATGGCCTATGCGCCGTTCTACTCGTGGGCCACCTCGGCCAACGCGACGGGCCCGAGCAAATACGGCATGACGACGGCCTTCGACAACATGGTCAAGTACTCGGGCAAGACGGGCGACTTCAGCTACGGCGCATCGTACGGTTTCGGCGAACAGTCGACGGGCAACTCGGACAGCGCCAAGCTGTCGACGGCCGTCACCTACAAGACGGGTCCTGTCAGCCTGCTGGCCACGTATGAGCGCGTCAACGGCAATGCCATCGCCGGCGGCGCGCGCGACAAGAACGTCGTGTACCACCTGGGCGCCATGTATGACGACGGCCCGTGGAAAGTGCAGGCGGCGGCGCGCGACTACAAGCTCGATCCGGCTGCTTCCGGCAAGGCCGACGTGCGCGGCACCCTGTACTGGGGCGGCGTCAGCTACAAGACCACGCCGGTCATCACCCTGACGGGCGTGATCTACTATCAGGACGTGAAAAACGTGGCTGCCAACCTCGATGCCGATCCGATCATGTACGTGGCGCGCGTGCGCTATGCGCTGTCCAAGCGCACCGACCTGTACGTGGCCGGCGCCTACGCCAAGGCCAAGCACAACCAGCTGGTCAGCCTGTCGCGTGACGACGCCGGTTTCGGCGACACGCAGCGTGGCGTGATCGCCGGCATCCAGCACCGCTTCTAAGCCATGACCATGCTGCGCTTCCTGTTTCTGTTGCTGCCATGCCTGCTGCCCGTATTTGCCGGGGCACAGGTGGCTACGCCAGCGCCGGTCGAGTGCGTGGTGCCGTCCAAACCGGGCGGCGCCATGGACCTGACCTGCAAGCTGGCGAAAAAAGGCCTGGCGCAGGAGGGCGTGGCTGGCGTGGCGGGCCCGATGCGCATCAGTTATCTGCCCGGCGGCATCGGCGCCGTGGCCTGGCATTCGATGGCATCGCAACGCCGCCGCGCGGAAGCGAACACCCTGGTGGCGTTTTCGGGCGGTTCGCTGCTCAATCTGGCGCAAGGCAAGTTCGGCAACGCCAAGACGGGCGACGTGCGCTGGGTGGCGGCGCTGGGCGCCGACTACGGCATGATCGCCGTGCGCAGCGATTCGCCCTACAAGACCCTGGCCGACCTGATCGCCGCGCTGCGCCAGCATCCGGACAAGGTGCTGATCGGCGTCTCCGGCACCATCGGCAGCCAGGACTGGCTGAAAATGGCGCTGCTGGCGCGCCACGCCGGCATCGACCCGAAAGTGCTGCGCTTCGTGGCGCTCGAAGGCGGCGGCGAAGTGTTTACGGCGATGCAGGCCGACTATGTGCAGGTGGTCTCGGGCGACACGTCGGAGGCCACCCTGAACGCCAGCGCCAACCATGCGCGCGTACTGGCGGTGCTGTCGGAAAAACGCCTGCCCGGCGTGCTGGCGAACGTGCCGACGGCGCGCGAGCAGGGCTTCGACGTGGTCTGGCCCATCATCCGTGGCGTGTGGATGGGACCCCAGGTGCCCGAGGCGGACTACCAGCGCTGGGTGGCCACCTTTGACCGCGTCATGGCCACGCCGCAGTTCGCCGAGTGGCGCGCGCAGGCCGGCTTGTACCCATTCGCCCTGACGGGGCCGAAGCTGACCGCGTATGTCAGGAAGGCGGTCGATGAGTATGCGAGGCAGGCGAATGAGCTTGGCCTGATGCGCTGAACGGCATTCCATTTAAAAAAACTATTTCACAGACGGAGACAATCCCATGCAAACCAAGACCCTGCTTCAAGCCGCCCTTGCCACCGCGTTTGCCAGCCTGGCCGGCGCCGCTTTCGCGCAAGTGCCGCCCGGCTATCCGGCCGATTACCAGAAGATTGTGGACGCGGCCAAGAAGGAAGGCAAGGTGGTGATCTACAGCGCCACCGACAGCAAGGCCGCCGCGCCGCTGATCAAGGACTTCAGCGCCCTGTATCCCGGCATCTCGGTCGAATACAACGACATGAATTCTACCGAGGTGTACAACCGCTTCATTTCCGAAGTGGCGGCGGGCGGCAACACGGCCGACGTGATGTGGTCGTCGGCGATGGATTTGCAGATGCGCCTGGCCTCGGACGGCTACGCCCTGAAGTATAAATCGGTCGAAGCGGCGAAGATTCCTGGCTGGGCCATGTGGGACGACCAGGCCTACGGCACCACGTTCGAGCCGGCCGCCATCGTCTACAACAAGCGTTTGCTCGACCCCAAGGAAGTGCCGAAGAATCACGATGACTTCGTCAAGCTGATCGCCACGCCGAAATTCAAGGACAAGGTCACCACCTACGACATCGAAAAATCGGGCGTGGGCTTCATGTTCATGGCGCAGGATGCCAAGGAATATCCGCAATTCCTGGCGCTGGAAAACGCGTTTGGTACCGCCAAGGTACGCGTGCAGTCGTCGACGGGCACCATGATGGAGCGTATCTCCTCGGGTGAAAACCTGATCGGCTACAACGTACTGGGCTCGTATGCCCTGGTGCGCGCCAAGACCGACCCATCGATCGGCGTGGTGCTGCCCAAGGATTACACCCTGATCCTGTCGCGCGTGCAGTTCATCAACAAGAACGCGAAGAACGTCAACGCCAGCAAGCTGTGGCTCGATTACATCCTGTCGCACCGCGGCCAGACCATCATCGCCAACGGCGCCAAGCTGTTCGCCATCCGCGCCGACGTCACGGGCGAAACCACGTCGGCTGACCTGATCAAGCAAATCGGTGCGGCCAACGTCAAGCCGATTCCCGTGCACCCGATCATCCTGCAATTTCTGGGACCGGCCAAGCGCATGGCCTTCCTGAAACAATGGAAAGAGACAGCCGGCAAAAAATAATGCCGTCCTGGCCGTCCGCAGGCGCATGCCTGCGGACGGATGCCGCACCCTTCATTCATTGGATTCATCATGCAAACTGCCATCTTGCCGCTGCCTGCACGGTCGCGCTCTCCCTTGTCGCGCCTGAACTGGTCGCGCGGCGTGGTCGTGACGATCACGCTGGTCGCCATCTTCCTGCCGCTATTCCTGATCTTTTACCAGAGCTTTTTGAACGCGCCCTTCTTCATGCCGGTGCGCGAATTCGGCTTTGACTCCTACCGTTTCATCTTCGATGATCCCGATTTTGCCATGGCCTTCAAGAATGGCCTGATGCTGGCCTTCGGCCTGACCGTCATCGCCGTGCCGCTGGGCGGCATGCTGGCCTTTTTGATGGTGCGTACCGATTTGCCGGGCCGCGGCTGGGTGGCGCCGATGCTGCTGGTACCCATCTTTGTCTCGCCGATGGTGATGGGCTTTGGCTACGTCGTCTCGATGGGGCCCGTGGGCTTTTACTCGATCTGGGCCAAGGAGCTGCTCGGCTTCGTGCCCTGGAATATTTACTCGTTCACCAGCATCGTCATCATCGCCGGCCTGACGCACGTGCCGCACGTCTACCTGTATGCCTCGTCGGCCCTGAAAAGCCTGGGCTCGGACGTGGAGGAAGCGGCCCGCGTGGCGGGCGCTTCGCCGATCCAGGTGATGCTCAATGTATCGCTGCCGATGATCATGCCGGCGCTGGCGTATGCGGGCGTGCTGGTGTTCTTCCTCGGCTTCGAGGTGTTCGGCCTGGTGCTGGTGCTCGGTGATCCGGAAGGCCATCTGGTGCTGCCGACCTATCTGTACAAGCTGACGAACAAGCTCGGTACGCCGTCGTACCACCTGATGGCCGCCGTCGCCGTCTGTCTGGTGATGGTGACCATGCCGCTGGTGATGATACAGCGCTGGCTGCTCAAGTCCGCCAACAAGTATGTGTCGATCAAGGGCAAGGGCGCGCGCAGCAAGGCCATGCCGCTGGGGCGCTGGAAGTGGCTGGCCTTTGCCTTGCTGGCGGGCTGGCTGATCTTCACCATCATCCTGCCGTTGACTGGCATCGTGCTGCGCTCCTTCGTGCAGTACTGGGGCGAAGGCGTGCACCTGGCCGACGTGCTGACCCTGCAGCATTTCCGCGATATTTTCGACCAGCCGTCGCTGGTGCGCGGCATCGTCAACACCATCCTGATCGGCGTCGTCGGCGGCGCGCTGGCCGTGGGTTGCTACAGCTTCATCGCGCTGGCCATGCACCGCAAGCAGGACGGCATCACGCGCCTGCTCGACTACAGCGTGCTGGTGCCACGCGCCGTGCCGGGTCTGCTGGCTGGCCTGTCGTTCCTGTGGGTGTTCCTGTTCGTGCCGGCCTGGCTGGACGGCATGTTGAAAGGCATGGACAACGGCGTGGCCCTGTGGCTGAGCGGCCATGTGATCCCCGTGCTGCGCGAAGTGCGCTCGACCATCTTCGCCCTGTGGCTGGCGTATTCGGTGGTGTGGATGGCCTATGGCATGCGCCTCATTTCCACCGCGCTGCTGCAGGTGGGGCCGGAACTGGAAGAGGCGGCGCGCGCCGTCGGCGCCAATCGCGGCCAGGTGACGCGCGACGTGACCCTGCCGCTGATCAAATACGGCTTGCTGGGCGCCTGGCTGATGGTCTTCCTGATCTTCGAGCGCGAATATTCGACGGGCGTGTACCTGCTCTCGCCGGGCACGGAAGTGATCGGCGCCATGCTGGTATCGCTGTGGGCCGGCGGCTCGACCGACCTGGTGGCGGCACTGTCCTTCATCAATATCACCCTGGTGGCCATCGGCCTGGGCATCGCGCTGCGCTTCGGCGTCAAGTTACATAACTAAATATATAGACTAGAGACTGAGACAAGATCATGAATGAATTGACCGTCAATGAGCTGTACCTCGATTATGGCACCGGCGCTGCCGCCAACCAGATACTGAAGGGTGTTTCGATGCACCTGAAAAAAGGCGAAGTGGTCGCCTTGCTGGGGCCTTCGGGCAGCGGCAAAACCACCTTGCTGCGCGCCGTCGCGGGGCTGGAAAGCCCGAAGGCGGGCACCATCCAGATCGGCGAGCGCAATGTCTACGATGGCGCGAAACACTTCGAGATGCCGGCCGAGCATCGCAACCTGGGACTGGTGTTCCAGTCGTACGCACTGTGGCCGCACAAGACCGTGTTCGACAACGTCGCCTACGGCCTCAAGTTGCGCAAGATGGGCAGCACGGAGATCGCCGCGCGCATCAAGGAAGTGTTGACGCAGCTGGGCCTGGGGCATCTGGGCGAACGCTATCCGCATCAGCTGTCAGGCGGCCAGCAGCAGCGCGTGGCGATCGCCCGCGCACTGGTGTACAACCCGCCCGTGATCCTGCTCGACGAACCGCTGTCGAACCTGGACGCCAAGCTGCGCGAGGAAGCGCGCGCCTTCTTGCGCGAACTGATCGTGCGCCTGGGCCTGTCAGCCCTGATGGTGACGCACGACCAGGGCGAGGCGATGGCCATTTCTGACCGTATTTTGCTGCTGAATAACGGCAAGATCGAGCAGCAGGGCACGCCGCAAAGCATGTATGAAACGCCGGACACCCTGTTTACGGCCGAATTCATGGGCAGTAACAACCGCCTGCCAGGCAAGGTGGTGCAGCGCGATGGCAACCAGGTGCGCCTGCTGGTCGACGGCGCCGCCATGCAGGGCGTGGCGCGCGGCGCCAACGTGGGCACGGACGTGACCACCATGATCCGCGTCGAGGAAGTGAAGATCAGCGCCACGCAGGTGGACAACGCCATCGAGCTGCCGCTCCTGACCTGCATGTACCTGGGCGACCGCTGGGAATGCCTGTTCGAGCGTGGCGGTGCCGAGAACATCAGCCTGCGCGCGTATTCGCGCCACAAGCTCGAAGCGGGCAAGTACTGGCTGCACATGCCGGCCGATAAACTCTGGGTGTTTTAACGGTGACGAGGTGGCCATCCTGGCCACCTCGTCCGTGCTGCAACGTCCTTAGTTTCCCCGTACCACGATTTCCTGCACCTTCGGTTCGCGCTGGCGCATGAAGCGCACGATGGAGTCGACGGTGACGACGTCGATCTGGCGCGTCATGCGGCGCTCGAACGGGTGGTCGTCAAAAGCGATATTCGCGCGGAACATGCGCGCGCCCAGGCGCGTGGCGGCGGGGATGCTCAGCGTTTGCGGCGCGTAGCTGGCGCTGCGCAGCCAGCCTTGCGCTTCGGCGCGCGTTTCGATCTTGCCAGGCTCGTTGCTGGCCGCGGCCAGGGTTTCCAGTACCCACTGGTTCGAGTTCTGGTACTTGGTGGAAAACGGGTAGGCCAGCATATTGTAGTGCGGCTCATGCAGGCGCTTGGGCGTGTTGCTGGTCAGCAGGCGCACCAGTTGCTGCTGCGTATCCTGGCCGGGAACCAGGATCAAGGTTTCATACATGAACACATCGTCCATGAAGAAATTGCCCAAGCCTTCGTTGTACAGCGACGATTGCGCCGTGCCGCACTCATTGAGTTCATGCACCACCAGCCAGCGCCCTTTCGGGTGGTCGCGCCAGGCCAGCGCCATGTGCGAATAGCGCAAATTGTACTTCGACAGGTCTTGCCCGGCGCGCGCCACCAGCGCCACTTGCGCGCCGGAGGCATCGAGCGCCTGCAGGGTCTTTTGCGCCAGCTCCATCGATTTGACGAGGGTGCTCGCATCCGTTGGTTTTTCCTCGCACGAGCGCCCCGCATGGGCGGCGCCGGCCAGGGCCAGGCTGATGATCATCACGGTCAGGCGTTTCATGGGGTTCACGCTTTCGAATGGTGGAGGATGGCATTGCCGGCCGCGTTCGGCACATAGGCGATGGCCTTGCCCGACAGCAGCAGCATGTGGCCCGTCGAGACGGCCACCACCTTGACCACCGTGCCGGCCGACAGCGACAGGCCTTGCGTGGCCTTCTGGCTCAGCTTGACGGAGGCCGTGGCGGCGGAAGATGCGCCCCTGGCTGCGCTTTTCAGCACGAGGACGCTGCCGTCGGCCACGTCTTCCACCTTGTCGATGACGATTTCACCGGCGGCGGCCAGCACCGACATGGAGCCGACCAGCACGATGGCCGAGGCCATGCTGGCGTTGTCGGAGGCATTGGTGGTGTCGGAGTTGGCGGCCTGGACATGCAGGGTGGCAGCGCACAGCACGGCGATGGCGAGCAGATGTTTCATGGGATAGTGGCTTTGCATGGGGGAGTTACACTTTGGAGTGGTGCAGCAGGGCCTTGCCCAGTTCGTTCGGGATAAAGGCGATGGCCTTGCCGGAAAGAACCAGCATATGGCCGGTGGACAGCGCCACCACGTTGACCACGGTGCCGGCCGCCAGCGACAGGCCCTTGGCTGCTTGCGTGCTCATCTGGATGGAAGCGCCGCCCGCTTCGGACGCGCCTTTCAGCACGATGACGATGCCTTCGCCCACCGTTTCCACGCTGGCGACGACCACCTGGCCGGAAGCGACCAGCATCGACATGGAACCTGCGACGACGACGGCGGAGCCCTGGCTGAGGTTTTGCGAGCCTTTCGACAGGTTCTCCGAGGCGGCGGCATGGACCAGGCCGGGAGCGGTTACGGAGAACGTCAACAGCGACAGGGACAGGCAGAGGGGCAGCAAGCGTTTCATGTGTTTCTCCTTCAAGTGTGCCAAGTGGCAACGCCATCATTGTAGACTGTGGGCAATTGGTCAATGAAAACGCTACTCGTAGCGGGCAGGCATACCGCAGGTAGCGTATTGCGCTACTTTTTTACCGTTGGAACCGATGCAATTTTTATAAAGGAAGTGCATGCCGCAAACCCACGCCTTGATCGAAGCCTTGAAACGCCTGTTGAAAGCGCGCGCCGTCACGTACGCCGAACTGGCCCAGCGCATCGGCGTGTCCGAAGCCAGCGTCAAGCGGATGTTTTCGCAGAAGCAATTCACCCTGCAGCGGCTGGACCAGATACTGGTGGCCGTGGGCAGCGATTTCCAGCAGCTGGCGATGGCCGTGCAGGCGGCGCATGCCGCACCGACCCTGATCACGGGGCTGACGTATGCGCAGGAAAAGGAAATCATCGAAGACACCAGGCTGTTCGTGGTGGCCGTCTCCGCCCTGAACTTGTTGCCGCTGGAACAGATCGTCGCCATCTACGACATCAGCGAGGCGCAAGCCGTGAAATACCTGCTGCGCCTCGACAAGATCGGTTTTCTGGAACTGCTGCCGAATAACCGGGTCAAACTGCTGGTGGCGCGCACGTTTGCGTGGATACCGAATGGCCCGATTCATACCTATTTCAAAAAGGAAGCGTATGGCGATTACCTGAATTCGCAATTCGATGGCGAGACAGAATTGCTGCGCCTGGTGAACGTGATGTTGTCGAAGAAATCCACGGCAGCCTTGCTGGAGCGATTGAAGCAAGTGGCGGTGGAATTCTCGCAGCAACACCAGGAAGACGCGCGCCTGCCTGGCGACGAGCGCCTGGCCATCAGCTTCATGCTGGCGGCGCGGCCGTGGATGCCGCAGACGTTCAAGGCACTGCTGCGGCAGTAGCGGTGGCGATGTCGCGGTCAGGCTAATGCTCGTGCTTGTCGGCACTTCCTTGTTCCTCTTTCATCTGCGACAGCAAGCGCCAGGCAAAAAAGCCCAGCACGGCCACGCCCAGCAGCAGTGCGGCCCACAGTGCGGCCAGGCGCCACGGTGCCCCGTCCTTGGTGACGCGTGGAGGGGCTTCAGCGCCGGCGTTGGTCTGGAGCGGGCCGGCGCTGGCCGTCTTCAGCGCCAGCAATTCATCCGCCTTGAAGCCGGGCGCCACCTGCGACAGCGGTTGCGCGACGGCGGCGGCGTCGCTGTTGCCGAATGCCAGCTGGTAGGGCTGCTTGCCGCTGGCCAGGAAGACGACAGTGGCTGGTGTCCAGCCCAGGCGCAAGGTGGGTGCATTGTCGGCGGAGAGCGGGTGTTCCGTGGATGTCTTTAGTACCCATTCTCCGGTCTGCGTCACGGGCATGGCCAGATCGCCCGAGATCCGTTCCTTGCCGTCGAGGCCGATGCGGTAAAACGTCGTGCTCAGCAGGGGATCGAAATATACGCCTTGCGCGGGACGCGCGTGCTGGCGCAGGTGCAGCCGGTGCCGGGGAACATAGCTGTTCTGGCGATACACGCCCAGAGTCACGGGCAGCACCGTATTGGTCTGCGTCAATTGCAGGGCGATGCTGTCGGCGGGAATGGCGAGGGGCGTGGCGTAGCGCCATTCATTCGCCTGCTTGCCGGGCAAACCTTGCAGCACGACGCTGGCGTGCGGCGCGGCGATGTCCGTTTCGCTGACGGCTTGCGCCGTAATCGCCGCAAAGGCCAGCGGTTCGCCCGCTTGCCAGCTCAGGCGCGCGTAGTGGAAAGCGCGTGGCGCAAAGGCGATGCTGTCGTTGGCCAGGGTTTGCGTGTCGCTGTTGCTGAGCCAATTCAGGGTGGTGGTGCCGATGGCGTCCCATTGCTTCAGGTCATCGCTTACTTCCAGCAGTACTTGCGCACTGTAATTGTCCGTACGGGCCGGTGGCGTGAAGCGCAAGGCGGCGATGCGCTTGTCTTGCGTTTGCTTGCCCAAGTCGAGGATCAGCGCTTGCAGCGCCGCCCCGGTCGCTGCCGTGCCGGCCCGCGTGCTGACCGACAGCAGCCGGCCATCGTCGGCCGTGCGGATGTCGATGCCTTGCAAGCCATCGCCAGTTGCAGGCGCGCCCGTCACGGGGAAAATGCGGGCTGGAATGTTCGTGCGCTGCGTGGCCGATTGCGCCGGTGGCGCGCCGATGGCATAGGCCAGGCGCTTGCCGTCGGCGTCGAACAGGCGCAGGTCGGCCAGGCTGACCGAGCTGGCGTGCAGGTAGACTTCCCGGGGCAGGGAAAGCTGGACAATGCCTGCGCCGGCCGGCACGGTCATCGGCATGCTCCAGCCGTAGTCCTGTGGCCGGTCCTGGCCAGGACCGGCCAGCGCGGCGCCTGTCACCAGCAGGCTGCAGCAGATCAATGAGGCTTTCATGCGGCTCCTTGCTGAGGTTCGGCTGGCGCTGGCGCGGCAGCCTTGGGGAAGGGCGCCAGGTAGCCGATCAAGACCATCAGCAAGCCGACACCGACAAAGGAGATGATGCGTTCGATGCCGCCCACGTTCGACAGGTCGATCAGGAACAGTTTCAGCACGACCAGCCCCAGCAGCACGGCACCCATGCTCCATTGCTGGCGCCGCTGCTGGCGCGCCGCGTGGCGCATCAGCAGCAGGGCCGTGACGCTCCACACCAGCGACAGCATGGCTTGCACGAACTGCGAGGCCAGCATGGCGTCAAAGGTGTATGGCACGCCCAGATAGTGCGAGACCGTGCGCAGCAGCATCAGGTTGAACCAGACATACACGCAGCAGGCGGCCACGGCGGGCAAACGCGCTTGCCACAGGGCGGGCAATGGCACTTGTTTTGCTGGCAGCAAGCGGTAGCTGGCGATGGCCAGCAGGATGGCAAAGCCCGTGCTCAGGTCCAGCGGATTGAGCAGTGGCAAATAGGGCAGCGGTGCCATGGCGCCGTCGTCGACAATATTCCACACGGCGATCAGCAGCAGCGACCACAGGGCGCCCAGCGGTATCAGGGTGCGTTGGTACCATGCGGCAATTGGCGCCACCGGCCAGGCGCCCGCGCGGCAGCGGCGGATCAGCCAGGCCAGCGCCAGCATCATGGCCCAGGCCGGCAAGTAGCGGGCCCAGGCAGGGCTGACGCTGTCTTCGTGGCGTGCCAGCCAGGCGTTGACGTACATGGCGCCCACGGGCCACAGCATCAGCCAGGGCGCGGCCGTGCGCAGCGTATGCAAGAAACGCAGCGCTCGCACGTCGAGTTGCCAGCCCGCTTGCGGCCAGGCCAGCAGCAGGTATTCGCCGGCCGCCAGGGCGCCGGCCAGGGCCAGCCAGCTCAAGCCCGTCGGCAGGTAGTCGCGCAGATACAGCGCCAGCAGCAGGTTGGCGCTCCACATGCCCAAACCGAGCCAGGCGGCCACGCTGAACCAGCGCAGTGGCGGCCAGTCCAGGCGCCGCGCCAGGACGGCGAACGCGGGCGTCGTGACGCACACGGCGATCAGGTACAGCGCCAGCCAGTGCTCGCCCGCGTGCGCTTGCAGCTCCAAGTCGCCGTCGATCAGGCGCAGCAGCCAGCTGGTGAAGGGCACGAGGATGGCGGCAAACCACAGCAAGCCGCTCCAGACCAGCAGGGGCCGCGCTACCAGGGCCAGCAGCGCGTCGCCGCCGCGCGCGCGCAGCGCCAGGAAACGGGCGCTGGCAAAGGCGGCGGCGCCCAGCAGCAGGGCGCTGAGGAAGGAGCCGTGGAACAGGTTGGCCGGATGCTGGTCCCAGGCCCAGCTGGCGCGGCTCAGCATGACCATGCCGGCCAGTACCTGCACTGCCAGCAGCAGGGCGCGCGGCGCATGCCATTGTTCGCGCCGCGCCAGCGCCGCCAGCAGGGCGGCCACGCCCAGGGCGCTGACGGTGAGCAGGTTCAGTTGCGTGGCAGCATCCGTGCGCAGCAGGATTTCGCTCCACAGGCCACCCAGCAGCCAGGCCGTGGCGGCCGTCAGGAAGAGCACGGACAGGCTGCGCATGAATTCCGGATACAGGTGGCTGGCGTGGCGGCGGAAATTGTAGGCCATCACCAGCGCGGCGGCGGCCAGCAGCGCGCAGCCGAGCCAGATGTTGGCCTGCAGGGCAGCTGCCGTATCGAGTCCTTGCATGGCGACGAGGAAGGAGATCCAGGCTGCCGCCTGTACCAGCAGGCCGAAGGCCCAGGCCAGGGTCTGGCGCTGGCGCAAGCCGACCCAGACGATGCCCGCGCCTTCCAGCGCCCAGGCGGCGGACGTCCAGCGGCCATCTAGTGCAAACGGGATGGCCAGCGTGCCAAACACGATGCCCAGCGCGAGGAAGGCTTCGGCCAGCAGTTTGAAACCGTTCCTGCGCCAGAGCGCCACGGCCAGTCCCGTGTAGGTCAGACCGGCAAGCAGCGCGGAAAACGCCAGGCCAAATTCAAAGTGCCGCACCAGCCCGTATTGCAGGCCCATGGCCGCCAGCGGCGTGCCGAAGACGAGGGTGCCATCCACGTAATGCTTGAGGCGCGGCGCCTGGCGTGCGCAGTAGGCAATGGCGATGCCGATATAGAACAGCACGAACAGGATCAAAAACAGCTGCGTCGACAGGTAGTGCTCGGGCGTATAGCGCAGCAGGCCCCAGGTGGTGGCGACGACAAAGGTGAAGCCAAAGCTGAGCACATTCAGGACGCGCCAGGCGCGTTTCAGGGCGATGGCGAAGACGCCCGCATTGAGCAGCGCGTAATAGCTGAACAGGCCGATATGATTGCCGCTGCCCGTCGACACGAGCAAGGGCACGGCAAAACCGCCGACGATGCCGAAGACGGCCAGCCAGACGGCGTTTTGCAGCACGGCCAGCAAACACGTGAACGCCGTCAGCACGAACAGCACGGCAAACGCCAGGCCCGCCGGAATCAGTTCATACAGGCGGAAGGCGCCAAACGTCACCAGCATCAATATCGCCAGCGCCGTGCCCTGCAGCGGCAAGCTGATGCCGGGGCGTTGGAGCCGGATGCGCCAGGCCCAGGCCAGCAGGGCGATGTCGGCCAGTGCGATGCCGGCCAGGCGCAGCTCGATGGGCAGCGTCACCTGTGCCGACACGTATTTGAGCAGGAAGCTGACGCCGAGGAAGAGGATCAGCAAGCCCAGCTTGGCAACCAGGTTGCCGGTAAATAACCAGTTCTTCGCCTTGGCAACGAGACCGTCCGGGTGCGCGATCCAGGATGGGGTGTTCGGTACGGCAGGAACTGGCTTGGCTGGAATCGGCGGGGCTGGTTTCGGCGGCAAGGGTGCGGCAGGTGCGGGGACTGCAGCCGGCGTGACCTTCGCCAGTTCGGTCACCTTGATCGCGGCCGCTTGCGGCTCGGGTGTGGGCGGCGGCAAGGGTGTCGGCACTGCCACTGGCGCCGCGCTAGCGGGTACGGCGGGTGCGATGGGCACGACGGTCCCTGCGGCCGGCGCTTCGGCCTGGCCTTCCAGTGCTCGCAGGCGCTGCCCGATGGCGTCGACTTCCTTGCGCAAGCGCGCCGTCAGCAACTCCAGATCCGCTACTTTTCTGCGGTGCTGCAGCACCAGCACGAAGGCGGTGACCAGCAAGGCCAGGATGGTCAATGATGTCATTCCAAACATGGAGGCAGCTTTCCGGGAGGGGCAGGCAGGGGCGCCAGCGATATGCGCACATTACCTTATTATTAAGAAACAAGCGATTTCTGTTGTGGCTGGGCAAGTGCCAGGAAGCGCGTGCGGCGGCAAGGCGAGCATGACGCGACAGGCTGTTTTCCGTATTGACGCCGAGCAAGATGACGACATTCAGATTGTCGTGCGCAGGATAGTGCTGTATTTTAGCAATTCCTTAATTGCCAGTTCCCCATGCCATGAGTCAAAGTAGCCAGTTTTCCTTATTGTCGCAGCGCCGTTTCGGGCCCTTTTTCTGGACCCAGTTCTTTGGTGCCTTCAACGACAATCTGTTCAAGACGGCGCTGATGGTGATCCTCGCCTATGACGCGCTGAGCTGGACCACGCTCGACCCGTCCACCATCACCAACCTGATCCCCGGCCTGTTCATCCTGCCCTATGTCGTGTTTTCGGCCACGGCGGGCCAGCTGGCCGACAAGTTTGAAAAGGCGGGCCTGGCGCGTTTCGTCAAATGGATGGAGCTGGCCATCATGGCCGTGGCCGCCGCAGGCTGGATGACGCATACCCTGTGGCTGCTGGTAGCGGCCGTGGTCGGCATGGGCGTGCATTCGACCCTGTTTGGTCCCGTCAAGTATGCATATCTGCCGCAGCAGCTGAAACGCGAGGAGTTGGTCGGCGGTAATGGCCTGATCGAGATGGGCACCTTTGTCGGCATTTTATTGGGCGAAATCCTCGGCGCCGTCTTGATCGTGCACAAGCCGCTGGGCGTGGAACTGGTGGCCGGCGCGACGATTGCCGTGGCCATTTTCGGGCTGATCGCCAGCTACCGCGTGCCGCACACGCCCGCGCCCGAGCCGGACTTGAAGGTGAGCCTGAACTTTGTCGCCGAATCGTTCCGCAACCTGAATTTTTCGCGCAAGAACCGTCCCGTCTTCCTGGCCATGCTGGGCAACTCCTGGTTCTGGTTTTACGGCGCCCTGATCCTGGCGCAGTTCCCTGTGTACTCGAAGGATTTCCTGCATGGCGACCACAGCGTCTTCGTACTGTTGCTGACGGTGTTTTCCGTCGGCATCGGCACGGGTTCTTTGCTGTGCGAACGCTTGTCTGGCCACAAGATCGAGATCGGCCTGGTGCCGTTCGGCTCCATCGGCTTGTCGCTGTTCGGCATCGACCTGTATTTCGCCAGCAATGCCTATGCAAATACGCAAGTGGTCGACGCGCTGGCTTTTGTGGGCCAGGCGGGCGTGCCACGCATTTTGCTCGACATCGTCATGATCGGCGTGTTTGGCGGCTTCTTCATCGTGCCCCTGTTCGCCCTGATCCAGACGCGCTGCGACCCGAAACACATTTCACGCACGATTGCCGGCATGAATATCTTGAATGCCCTGTTCATGGTGGCGGCGGCCGGCGTGGCCATCGTGCTGCTGGGCCAGGGTTTCACGATTCCGCAGCTGTTCCTCGTCACGGCCATTCTGAACGCGCTGGTGGCGGCCTACATCTTCTCGCTGGTGCCGGAATTCCTCATGCGCTTCCTGGCGTGGATACTCATCCAGACCGTGCACCGCGTCAAAGTCGTCGATGGCGAGCGCATCCCCACAGAAGGCGCAGCCGTGCTGGTGTGCAATCACGTCAGCTATGTGGACGCCATCGTCATCATGGCGGCCAGCCCGCGCCCGATCCGCTTCGTCATGGACCACCGCATCTTCAAGATGCCGCTGATGGGCTGGATCTTCCGCACGGCCAAGGCGATCCCCATCGCGCCGGCCAAGGAAGATCCTTTCCTGATGGAAAAGGCCTTCATCGATATCGCGCAAGCGCTGCACCAGGGGGAACTGGTGTGCATCTTCCCCGAAGGCAAGCTGACGCGCACGGGCCAGATCAGCGAATTCAAGGGCGGTATCGCCAAGATCGTCGAACGCAGCAAGGTACCCGTGATTCCGCTGGCGCTGCGCGGCTTGTGGGGCCATCTGTTGAGCCACCGCAATGGCCATTTGTTCGAGCGCGCCTTCAAGGCAGGCTTGCGCTCGCGTCTGTCGCTAGCCGTGGGCATGCCCGTGGCGCCCGAGGCCGCCACGCCGGAGTTGTTGCAGCAAAAGGTGCAGGAATTGCGCGGCAAGTGGAAATAAACGTCATTCCGCTCGCGTAGCGGCGCCCGCGCGCTGCGCCAGGTGCGCGTGCAGCAGGGCGGCGATGGCGGCGAAATCCACCGGCTTCGTCAGGTGGTGGTCGAAACCGGCCTGCTCCGTGCGTGCGCGCGCTTCGCCCTGGCCCCAGCCCGTCAGAGCGATCAGCAGCGCGTCGCGCCCTTGCGCGCGCTGGCGGATCTGGCGCGCCGCTTCGTAGCCATCCATGCCCGGCATGCCCAGATCCATCACGATTAGTTGCGGCCAGGCCATGTCGACCGCTGCCAGCGCCTGCGCGCCGCCATACGCGACCTTGGCGGCATAGCCCTCCAGCTGGAACAGGCTTTGCAAGGTATCGGCCGCATCGCGGTTGTCGTCCACCACCAGCACTTGCAGCGGCTGGTGTGCGCTGGCGGGCGACTCGCTGCCGGCGGCGGCCGGCGTGGCGGCCGGGATGTCGCTGGCGCTGGCCGGCAAGGTGACGATGAAGCGGCTGCCACGGCCGGGGCCGTCGCTGCAGGCGTCGATGCTGCCACCGTGCAGCTCGGCAAATTGGCGCGCCAGACTGAGGCCAATGCCCAGGCCGCTGGTCATTTCGCCCACCACCGTGCGTCCCTGTTCGAACATGGAAAAGATGCGCGCGATGGCATCCGGCTCGATGCCGATGCCATTGTCTTCGATGACCACCTGCAACTGGTCTTGCGCCTGGTGTGCCGTGATGTGGATGTGGCCGCCGTCCGGCGTGAACTTCACGGCATTCGAGACGATGTTGGCAAAGATTTGCACCACCCTGGCGTAGTCGGCGTGCAAGGTCACGGCATGCGGTGGCAGATCGAGGGTGATGCGGATGTGCCGCTTGCTTGCCGCAGGCTGGCACAGCTCGCTCACATGGTCGAGCACTTGCTGTAGCTCAAACTCCTTGCGCTGCAGCAACACCTTCCCGCTGGTGATGCGCGCCACGTCGAGCAAGTCATCCACCAGCCGCGTCAGGTGCGTCACCTGGCGTTCGATCACGTCGCTCACCTTGCCGACCTGCTCGGATGCCGGGAACAGGCGTTTGAGCAGGGCCACGGAGGACTTGATGGGCGCCAGCGGATTGCGCAGTTCATGCCCGAGACTGGCAAGGAATTCATCCTTGCGCCGCTGCGTCTCGCGCACCTGGTACTGGCGCTGGCGCGCGCGCAGCATGGCGTGCGCCGACGTGATCAGGGTCAATATGTGCACGGGGCGTTCCAGCAGGGTCAGGTTGCCCAGGGTGGCAATGGCTTGCCGCAAAGACAGGGAATCGAGCCCCGCGTGCGTCAGCAGGATGATGGGCAAGTCGGACCAGTCCGGCTGCTGCCGGGCGTAAGCGTCGAGCACGGAGTAGACGCCTGCTTGCAGCGCTTCGTCCACCGTCAGCACGCCGCCGGCGCCCAGCGCCAGCTGCTCGGCCAGATCGCCGGGAGAGCGGCAGGCGTGGCTGGCGATGGCGCTGCTTGCGAATACCGTGCCGGCCAGGGCGGCATCCTGGCCGGCAGGCGCGTAGATCAGGATGCGCTGCTCCATGGCAATTTCTAGGGCAAGCCCGACAGGATGCCGTGAAAACCGGCCAGGGCCGGGCCGATGCGGATGCCCTGCGGGCTGATTTCGAAGCGGCGGCTGCTGCGTTCGTGCGCGCAGCCGCGTTCCTTGAAGATGGAAATGGCTTGCCGCACCTCGCCTTCCGTTTCGTAATAGCGCAGCATGATGACGCTGTCGGCCAGGTAGCTGGCGTCGGCCGAGGTGGTCATGTAGTTGCCCAGCATGTTTTGCTGCACGCCGACAAGCAGGGTGACCACGCCGCACTGGCCCAGGTAATTGAGCAGTTCATGCAGGTAGGTGCTCTGGAAGCGCTCATCGGGCACCGCATGCATGTAGCCGTTCAGGCTATCGATGACGATCACGCGGGCGCCCCGTCCCGCCGCGTCGACCACGGCCTGGGCGAATTCGCCCGGTGTCAGCTCGGCCGGATCAATCTGCTGTGCGCTCAGCAAGCCTGTGTCGAGCGCCGCCTGCAGGCGCATGCCCACGTTGTCGGCCCGGTTCAGCAGCTTGCTGCGCGCTTCTTCGAACAGGAACATGGCGCACGGTTCGCCGCGGCCCGTTGCCGCGTGCACGAATTGCGCCGCCAGGGTGGACTTGCCGCTGCCGGCGGGGCCGGAAATGAGGGTGCTCGTGCCTTCTTCCAGGCCGCCGCCTGTCATGGCGTCGAGTTCGGGCACGCCGCTCGACAGGCGCCGATGGTCGCCATCGCGCCGCGTATCGGCTGCCACCAGGCGCGGATAGACGACCAGGCCGTCACGGGCGATCTTGTAGTCGTGCGTGCCGCTGCGAAACGGCACGCCCCGGTATTTCACCACCCGCACGCGGCGCCGGTCATTGCCATACGCCTGGTTTTGCAGCTCTAGCGAGATCACGCAATGGGCCACGCTACGCACTTGCAAGCCGTCGTCGAGCGGGGAACGGTCATCGATCAGGATGGTGGTGCAGTGCCGACTGGCCAGGTATTGCTTCAATGCCACTACCTGGCGCCGGTAGCGCAGGGGATTTTCCGCCAGCAACTGCAGTTCGGACAGCGAATCGAGCACCAGGCGCGCCGGGCGGTGCTTGTCGATGGCGGCCAGGATGCGCTGGTTGGTCGAGGCCAGCTCGATTTCGGACGGATGGAAGATGGTGTACTGGCGCTCGGGGTCGAGCATGTCGTCGCTGGGCGCCACCTCTTCGATGGCGATGCCGGCCAGGTCCCAGCCATGCGACAGCGCGGCGCCGCGCAGCTCGATCTCGGACTCTGCCAAGGCGAGATACAGCACGGGCGCGCCGCTGCGCGCGCCTTCAGCCAGAAATTGCAGCGCCAGGGTGGTCTTGCCTGTGCCTGGCACGCCTTCGAGCAGGTACAGGCGCTCGGCCAGCAAGCCGCCCGTGAGTACGGTGTCGAGGCCGGGGACACCCGTCGACAGCAGTGGTGGCGCGTCGGGGCCGCTCGCGCCCCCGTGTTGCGCCGTTCCTTGCGCTCCTTGCACTTGCCCTTGCGCCTGTGCTGTCATCATCGCGCCCCCGCTTTGCCACGCCGTTGACAGGATAGTAGCGCGTCTGCCGGGGCATGTCTTTTCGATACCATTGGTAAATATTCATGGCGGTGGGCTTGGCCGTGCCGGGAAGTGTTGCACACATGATCGCCGCTTCAGCAAAAAACGCATTACCCTGCTACAGTATCCATTCAATCCAACCTTCCCGCTTTGCCATATTGCCGCCGTCCACCAGGTTTTTGTTTGACTTTGCTGGTGTGCCGACGCTGTTGCTGTCCTCTATTTATTGCTGTATTGATAATTTAATTAGCTTGTTAGTTGCTATGTTTCAATTGTAACGATGCTTGACGATTTTAGAATGATCGTTCATTCTTTGATCTGCGTTAATAAATTTAGTCATTTCTAACGACACTAGCCAGCTTCTTTTTCAGAAAGTCCAAGATGCAACCAACCTTTTCATTGACGTCGCCGCGTACGAGCGGCGCTATTGCCGTTCTGTGCGCCACTGTAATCATGGCCGGCTGCGGTAAAAAACAGGAAGCACCTCACGCGCAGCAAGCGCCACAGGTGGTCGTGTTTACTGTTAATCCGGCCGCGTTGCCGATGAGCGCCGAATTGCCCGGCCGTACGAATGCCTACCAGGTCGCCGATGTGCGCCCGCAAGTCGGCGGTTTGATCCAGAAGCGCCTGTTTGTCGAGGGTAGCGATGTGAAAGCGGGCACGGCCCTGTACCAGATCGATTCCGCCACCTACCAGGCTGCCGCCAATTCGGCCAAGGCCGCGCTGTCGAAAGCCAAGGCCAACTTGCTGACGGCCGGTCCGAAAGCCTCGCGCTACAAGGAACTGGTTGCCATCGAAGGCGTGAGCCGCCAGGAATACGATGATGCCATCGCTGCGTTCGAGCAAGCCAAGGCAGACGTCGAGTCCGCTACTGCGGCGCTGGAATCGGCCAACATCAACCTGCGCTACAGCACCGTGACGGCACCGATCAGCGGCCGCACCAGCCGCTCGTCCGTGACGGCCGGCGCGCTGGTGACGGCAGGCCAGGCCGAAGCGCTGACGACGGTGCAGCAACTCGACCCGATGTATGTCGACGTGACCCAGTCGAGCACCGACCTGCTGCGCCTGAAACGCCAGATGGCTGACGGCTCGCTGAAGAAAGTGGGCGATGGCCAGGCCAAGGTCGACCTGATCCTGCCGGACGGCAGCAAATACAGCGAACCGGGCAAGCTGCAGTTCGCCGGCGTGACGGTCGATCCGACCACCGGCAACGTGATCTTGCGTGCGCTGTTCCCGAACCCGAAAGGCGAATTGCTGCCAGGCATGTACGTGCGTGCGCAGCTGGAAACGGGCGTGGATGAAAAAGCCATTACCGTGCCGCAAGTGGGCGTGACGCGCAACCAGAAGGGTCAGGCAACCGCCTTGATCCTGAACAAGGAAAACAAGGTCGAGCAGCGCGTGCTGACCACCAGCGGCACCGTCGGCACCAACTGGCTGGTGACGTCCGGCCTGGCCGCAGGCGACCGCGTGATCGTGGAAGGCTTGCAAAAAGTCAAGCCAGGCGCGCCCGCCGTTGCCGTGCCGGCCAAGGCTGAAGCTGCTCCTGCTCCTGCCGCCGCCGCTTCTGCCGCCGCATCGGCTGCCAGCGCCCACTAATTCAGGAGAATATTAATGGCCCGTTTTTTCATTGACCGCCCGATTTTTGCCTGGGTGGTCGCGATCGTGATCATGCTTGCCGGCGTGATTTCGATCCTCAGCCTGCCGATCGCGCAGTACCCGAGCATCGCCCCGCCGTCGATTTCGATCAGCGGCTCCTACCCTGGCGCCTCCGCCAAGACCGTGGAAGATGCTGTCACCCAGGTCATCGAACAAAAGATGAAGGGTATCGACGGCTTGCGCTACATGGCCTCGTCGAGCGATGCCACTGGCGGCATCAGCATCACGCTGACGTTTAGCAGCGGCACCAATCCCGACATCGCCCAGGTGCAGGTACAGAACAAGCTGCAGTTGGCCACGCCACTGCTGCCGACGGCTGTCACGCAGCAAGGCCTGGTCGTGTCGAAAGCCACGAAGAACTTCCTGATGGTGTTCGGCTTCATTTCCGAAAACGGCAAGATGGACCAGACCGACTTGAGCGACTATGTTGCCGCCAACGTCGTCGATCCGCTCAGCCGTGTTGCCGGTGTGGGCGATGTGACACTGTTCGGTTCGCAGTACGCCATGCGTATCTGGCTCGACCCGGCCAAGCTGCAAAGCTTCAACCTGACCCCGGCGGACGTGATCACGGCCGTGCAGGCGCAGAATGCCGAAGTGTCGGCCGGTGAACTGGGCGGCACGCCGTCCGTCAAGGGCCAGCAGCTGAACGCGACCGTGTCGGCGCAAAGCCGCTTGCAAACGGTGGAGCAGTTCGGCGCCATCTTGCTGAAAACCACGACCAACGGTGCCATGGTGTACCTGAAGGACGTGGCCAGCATGGAACTGGGCCGTGAGAACTACAACACCGTGGCCCGCTACAACGGCCATGCGGCCACCGGCGTGGCGATCAAGCTGGCGACGGGCGCGAATGCACTCGATACGGCGAATGCGGCGAAAGCCATGCTGGGCAACCTGAGCAAGCAATTCCCTGAAGGCATGAGCTACCAGGTGGCGTTCGACACCACCCCGTTCGTGAAACTGTCGATCGAAGAAGTGGTCAAGACGCTGGTCGAAGCGGTCATCCTGGTATTCCTGGTGATGTATCTGTTCCTGCAAAACTTCCGCGCCACCTTGATCCCGACCATGGCCGTGCCGGTCGTGCTGCTCGGTACCTTCGGCATCCTGAATGCGTTCGGCTATTCGATCAACACGCTCACCATGTTCGCCATGGTGCTGGCCATCGGTCTGCTGGTCGATGATGCCATCGTGGTGGTGGAAAACGTCGAGCGCGTGATGAGCGAAGAGGGCTTGTCGCCGCTGGAAGCGACGCGCAAGTCCATGACGCAGATCACGGGCGCGCTGGTCGGTATCGCCATGGTGCTGTCGGCCGTGTTCGTGCCGATGGCCTTCTTTGGCGGTTCGACGGGCGTGATTTACCGCCAGTTCTCGATCACCATCGTCTCGTCGATGGTGCTCTCAGTGGTTGTCGCGCTGGTGTTTACGCCAGCCTTGTGCGCCACCTTGCTCAAGCCGGTCGAGAAGGGCCATCACGCCAGCAACAAGGGTTTCTTCGGCTGGTTCAACCGCAGCTTCGACAGCAGCAGCAACAAGTACCAGAGCGTGGTTGGCAGCATGATTCGTCACCGCGGCCGTTCGATGCTGTTGTATGTCATCTTGCTGGCCGGTCTGGTATTCGTCTTCATGCGCCTGCCGACCTCCTTCCTGCCGGAAGAAGACCAGGGCATCCTGTTTACGCAGATTCAATTGCCGACGGGCGCCACGCAAGAGCGCACCCTGAAAGTGATCGAGCAGGTCGAAGACCACTTCATGAACAGCGAGAAAGACAACGTCGCTTCCGTGTTTGCCGTCGCCGGTTTCAGCTTCGGCGGTAACGGCCAGAATACAGGTATCGCCTTCGTGCGCCTGAAAGACTGGTCGCTGCGCAAGGACGTGGCGCAAAAAGCGCCGGCCGTGGCCGGTCGCGCCATGGGCAAGTTGTTGCAGATCAAGGATGCGATGGTGTTTACGTTCGCCCCGCCTGCCGTGCTGGAACTGGGTAACGCCACCGGTTTCGACATGCAGCTGCAAGATATCGGCGGTGTCGGGCATGACGCTCTGATGGCGGCGCGTAACCAGTTGCTGGGCATGGCGTCGCAGAATCCGGCCATGGTCGGCGTGCGCCCGAACGGCCAGGAAGATACGCCGCAGTACAAGATCGACATCGACCAGCAGAAAGCCACCGCGCTGGGCTTGCAGCTCTCGGAAATCAACCGCGTGCTGAGCGTGGGCTGGGGTAGTTCATATGTCAACGACTTCCTCGACCGTGGTCGCGTGAAGAAAGTCTTCATGCAAGGCAATGCCGAATCGCGCATGCTGCCGGAAGACTTGAACAAGTGGTTCGTGCGCAATACCGCTGGCCAGATGGTACCGTTCTCGGCCTTTGCCACCGGCAAGTGGATTTACGCCTCGCCACGCCTGGAACGCTACAACGGCTTGCCGTCGGTAGAGATCCTCGGTACGCCGGCGCCGGGCCAGAGCACGGGCGCGGCCATGAACGCGATGGAAGAAATGGTCGCCAAGTTGCCGCCTGGCATCGGTTTCAGCTGGACCGGCGTCTCGCTGGAAGAGCGCGAATCCGGTTCGCAGACGCCGCAGCTGTATGCGCTGTCCCTGCTGATCGTGTTCCTGTGCCTGGCTGCGCTGTATGAAAGCTGGTCGATCCCGTTCTCCGTGCTGCTGGTGGTACCGCTGGGCGTGATCGGCGCCGTGCTCGGTACGTGGATGTTCGGCCTGTCGAACGACGTGTACTTCCAGGTGGGCTTGCTCACGGTGGTGGGCCTGTCGGCGAAGAACGCGATTCTGATTGTGGAGTTTGCCAAGGAAATGCAGGAATCGGGCATGTCGCTGCTGGACGCGACCTTGCATGCGGTGCGTCTGCGTCTGCGTCCGATTCTGATGACCTCGATTGCCTTCGGCCTGGGCGTGTTGCCACTGGCCATCTCCAGCGGCGCCGGTTCCGGCAGCCAGAACGCCATCGGTATCGGCGTGCTGGGCGGTATGTTGACGGCCACCTTCCTCGGTATCTTCTTCGTGCCGGTATTCTTCGTGCTGGTGCGCGGCTTCTTCTCGAAGCCGGACGCGCCCGCCACGCCGGCGACGCCTGGCTCGCCAGCCGTCACGCTTTCCAAGGATGCACATTAATATGAAAAAATCACTACTCTCCATGGCGGCACTGGCCTTGCTGGCCGGTTGCAGCCTGGCTCCCACGTATGAGCGTCCGGCAGCGCCGGCGCCCACGGCGTGGCCGACCGGTCCTTCCTACAAGGCCGACACGGCCGCCGCCGACGCCAAGCCGGTGGCGGACGTCGCCTGGCGCGAGTTCTTTGCCGATGCGCGCTTGCGCCAGGTACTGGAACTGGCGCTGGCCAACAACCGCGACCTGCGCGTCTCGATCCTCAACATCGAGAAGGCGCGCGCCACGTATGGCATCGAGCGCGCCGCGCTGATCCCGACCCTGTCGGCGTCCGGCGGTCAGTCGGCCAGCCGCGTGCCGAAGAACGCCAGCGCCAACGGCGAAGCGTCCATCAATCGCCAGTACACGGCGAACCTGGGCGTCTCGGCCTACGAGCTGGACTTCTTCGGCCGCGTGCGCAGCCTGTCCGACAGCGCGCTGGAACAATATCTGGGCACGGAAGAAGCACGCCGTGCACAGCAGATCAGCCTGGTGGGCGAAGTGGCCAGCACCTATCTGAACCTGGTGGCCGACCAGCAGCGCCTGCGCGTGGCGCAAGATACCTTGAAGAGCCAGCAGTCGTCGTATGACCTGGCCGTGCGCCGCTTCAGTGCCGGTGCGACTTCCGGCCTGGACAAGTACGATGCCCAGACCAGCGTCGAGTCGGCCCGTTCCGACGTGGCTGTCTTCACGAGCCAGGTGGCGCTGGATCAAAACGCGCTGGTCCTGCTGGTGGGCGGCCCCGTGCCGGCCGACTTGCTGCCGCCAGCCGAGTTCGGCGCCGTGACGGCCCTGGCGGACATTCCGTCCGGCGTGCCGTCGGACGTGTTGCAACGCCGTCCCGACGTGCTGGCTGCCGAGCGCACCTTGCGTGCTGCCAACGCCAACATCGGCGCGGCGCGCGCGGCCTTCTTCCCGCGCATTTCGCTGACGGCCACGGCCGGTTCGCTGAGCGACAACCTGTCGGGTCTGTTCAAGGCGGGCAGCGGCACGTGGAGCTTCATTCCGCAGATCAGCTTGCCGATCTTCGATGGCGGCGTGAACCGCGCCAACCTCGATATCGCCAAGGTGCAGCGTGAAATTTCCGTGGCGCAATACGAAAAGGCGATCCAGGTCGCCTTCCGTGAAGTGTCCGATGCGCTGGCCCAGCGCGGCACCATCGACGAGCGCCTGCAATCGCAGGTTTCGCTGGTCGAGGCGTCGACGAAGAGCTACACCATCCACGATGCGCGCTACAAGCAGGGCGCCGAGTCCTACCTGAACGCCCTGGTGGCCCAGCGCGCGCTGTACACGGCGCAGCAAAGCCTGATCACGGCGCGCCTGGCCAAATCGACCAACCTGGTGACCTTGTACAAGGTGCTGGGCGGCGGTTGGCAACCTGAGCAGACAGCCGTCGCGGCGGCTGGCAGCGTCCAATAATCACGGGGACGCCGACGCCGGCCTTGCCCTTGTCCGCAGGGGCAGGGCCGGCGCGCTACTGGAAAATCATGAACCAAGTTGAAAAGAAGCATCCGGATCCCGAGCGCGCCAACACGCGGCGCAAGCAGGTGCTCGATGCGGCCGAAAGCTGTTTCAGCCGCCGCGGCTTCCACGGCGCCAGCATGGCCGAGATCTCCAAGGCGGCCGGCATGAGCGCGGGCCACATCTATAATTATTTTGACAGCAAGGATGCGATCATCGCCGCCTTCGTCCTGAAGAACATGGAGCGGGTCACCAACCTGATGCAGGACCTGGCGCAGCGCGAAGACCCGCTGCAGGCCGTGGTCGACAATGCTGGCGAGCATGTGCTGGAAAGCCTGGACCCGAAAACGTGGGTGATGCCGCTGGAGATTTTTGCCGAAGCGTCGCGCAACCCCGCCATCGCGGAAATGTTGCACTGCGCGGATGTGCGTTCGCGCAAGCTGTTTCTGTCGATCATACGCGATGCGCGCATCAAGCGCGGCTTGCCGGCCGACGAAGAGATGCTGGAAGGGCGCCTGAACGCCATGATCGCCATGTACCAGGGCTTGCCCGTGCGGGCGGTGCACAATCCGGACATGAAGGTCGAACCCTTGATCGCCGGTTTCCGCATCGTCCTGACGGCATTGCTGCTGGGCGAGTAGAACGCTGTGCCCCCAGGCTGAAAAAAAACTTTGCGCAGTTCGCTATGAATCATGCGCAAAGCATGGCAAAAACCTAAAAGCCTCTGCTATAATTCTCACCTCGTCGGGGCGTAGCGCAGCCTGGTAGCGTACATGCATGGGGTGCATGGGGTCGGAAGTTCGAATCTTCCCGTCCCGACCATCAGATTCAAGGAGTTACAGCGCAAGCTGTATAGAAACCCAGTACTGTATATTATACGTTTGTATAATATAGGTGCTGGGTTTTTCCGTTTTCAGGGAATAAATTTACCTGCTACCTTACTGAAAAAGTAATAAGCATGGATTGGCACTGCTTACGCAGCAGTGGCTTCAATATGCCAGCTAAAAAGAGAACGCAAGATTTTGTGGAACGACTCAACGTAGTTGAGGTTGGAGAAGCAGAACTTCTTCCACATTGTTCGACCTCAAGAGTTGACTTATACCCGGTAATGCCGGGCGACGAATAATTGTCAGTAATTTGACTTTGCCAATCTTGTCATTTGGTAAAATATCATTTCATTAATTGCACAAGGTTATGCATGAGCCAATCAGAAAACGAAATGGACTTTTCTCTTCGTATTGCGCAGCAAGCCCGAGCGACGAGACGTGCCTATACATTGAGCGCTTTCTTCAGCATATTTGGGATAATAAGTTACATGTTGCCATTTGATCGATTCGGCGATGTGTTCGGGATCGCCCAAGGAATCGTCGGTTCCATCGCATTAGGAGGCGGCGCGCTATCGGGGGCGTTTACGTACTTGCAGTCTGGAGCAAATCGGGGACCAGAGTTGGCGGTAATGACGGCAAGGGAAACAACGCTGGCAACAGAGCGCATTTGCGAATTAGAAGAAAGGATTGATAAACTTTCGACAACCATTCCAGAGTCAGGGCTAACCGCAGACCGATCTACCCGCGAGGCTATTATCGAGTCCTTAAAAGAGAAGGTTGGCGCTGGTGCTATTGCCGATATTTTTGAGGCGAAAGCTGCTGAATTGCGCGAGAGCATCCTGCACCAAGCTAAATTAGATCAGCTTCGCACCAGCTTTGCTTCTGTACGTCGTATTGAGCGTGAAATACGCGATTTACGCCTTCGCTCTAACCTCAACCTATTAATTGGCATGGCAATTACGGGCCTCGGCCTCTTCATGCTTTGGGAAACAGTCGGCCAAATTGAGCGAGCGACCGGAGGTAAGCTGATTATGCCGTCAGTAGAATTGGACTTGGTTCGAGATATTCTTCTCCCTGTCGTCCCGAGAGTTTCGTTGGTCATTTTCATCGAAATTTTTGCTTTCTTCTTCTTGCGTCTCTATCGAGATGGTCTTTCTGAAATAAAATATTTTCAAAATGAGCTGACAAACTTTGAGTCAAAAATGATTGCCGTCGAGGTGGCGCTCTTATCGGCGGATCGCGATTCGCTCAAGGTGGCGCTCGATTCACTAGCCAAAACTGAACGACATTTTATTTTGCAAAAAGGACAGACGACTGTGGACCTTGAACGTGCCAAAGCCGAATCTGAACTAATGCGAAATGTTTTGAAGGCCTTGCCTGAGCTGTTTAAGAAAAGTGAATCGAAATGAACTGACATTGGCCCTTAGTCGTCACTCAACAATGGCCCTTGGTCGTTACTTAACAATGGCAAGGCCATCGGAATCTCGGAAACATCCGCAATCACTTCCTTTATGTAGATATCCGTGGTCTTGCCTGATGTGTGCACCAGGCGCTTTTGAATATCGCTGCGGTTCTCTCCTCTGCGCGCGGCATCCGTGGCCGCCAAGGCCCGGATATCGCGGAACACCACATCATCCTTCATGCCAATGCGCTCCTTTGCGCGATCCCACATCGAACCAAGGCTGGAGCGGGTGTAGGCGCCGCCTTTTTGCATCGGGAATACGAACTGGCTGATCAGCCCATACTTGATTTTCAGTCCACGGGCGCGGGCGATCACTTCGGCAATCTCAGGCGTGACGACGATATCGACCGCTTTGTCGCTGGTTTTTTTGTGTCTTGCTTGGCTTGATCCTGATCCGTCCATCCTCGATCTGTGATTCTTTCAGCATGGGGATATCTATGCCGCGCGCCCACAGCAGGTAGGACCTGTCGATGATGCAGGCGAGCATGGGGCCGCTGGCCGTCGGGATGCTCAAGCCCGTGCCTTTGCGTTCCTTGCTCATCATGCTGGCTTCGCGTATCGCTTGCACTTGCACTTGCACTTGCACATGCGTGGCCAATACCTCGCGCCGTCCAGTCTTGTAGCCGGACATGTCGAGCTGATCGACAAATAGCTCCTAAAAAACACAATTAGCATAATTTTCTGCTTGTGTGAGATGTCACCAGGGGACGCATGAGGTCGATCGTGATGGAAATTTCACAACCAGATAATCTGCAAACTTCTAGACCTCGATCAAACATATCAAAAAGACGATGGCTCGGCAAGGCGTAGCGTGTCGTGCGCTTACCACACTCAACGTAGGCATTTTGTTATTGCTGGCATGGCTGGATAAATGCATCGCCACGACCACTGTGGCCTCCCCCCCGAGTCGACTCACAGGAGACATGCAGAATCGATCCTGCATTCTATTATTGAGACAGAATTGATTTATCCCAAGTCATTGAACTACGACGCCAGCAATAATCGCATTGTCTGGTCACCTCTTGTAGTGTGCATGTCGTATTACTCGCTTAGTGAAGACCATCATGCTGGAGCTTCAACCGAAAGATAAGCGCGGTTACTTTATGCTGCCCCAGGCGCCTGAGGGGGCGGGTTATTACGTTTATGGAAATGTGGGCGGCAGGCTCAATACTGGCCATCAGGCCCAGTATGCCCACCCCAACCTGATGACTCTTATTCTGTGCATTGAACGTGAGTGGCAAGCCATTGACGAGCGCAAGTTTGGTATTGGCAATATCAGTGTCGCTGGTGGCGCCGAATATGATGGCCACGTCACGCACCAGAAGGGGCTTGAAATGGATATTCGGCCGGTCCGGAAGGACAAGCTGACAGGGCAGGAGGCGCGGTTGACACGTTTTGATGCTGCCTATGATCGTGAGGCAACAACCCGGCTGATTCGACTATTTGCACGGCACATGATGGTCCGTACCATTTACTTTAATGACACGGAAGTGCAGAAGGCGATTGGCGGTGGAAGAGTTCGCTCGGCGATACGCCATGACGATCACTTTCACGTCGAGATCAGGAGGTATGCGTGAATTTTCACAGAGCAGGAATTTTGGGTGCGTGCGCCCTGATTTCGTTGGCACAGTCTGCCGAAAGTAGCGTGGAAACGGCTGCCGCCAAGGTACTCAGCGGCCGCTATCAGGTGTACGGCGGCAGCCTTGCCGAGATGCTGCCGCCGACACCGAACGACCGCCATGTGTCATTCAGGTTCAAAGGGCAGAGTGCCCGGGATTTGTTCAATGGCATCGGGCCTGACGTGCGGCGCGAGCATGCCTGCAGCGGCGATCCTGAAGACCGCGAGCGGCGCCGAGGGCATCTTCTGTGCGTCTACAGCAGGGAAAACGGCTACACCTGCCTGCTTGGGCTTGACCTGCGTACAGGCACGAGCGAGGCTGGCGGCGTTTGCTAAGTCCCCCTGGCCGCGCCTGCGTCAGTGACTTGACGGACCTGCCATCCCGCGTTTTCGTCATTCCATCCTCCGCTTTCCGTCCCCTGTCGCTGTAATCAACCTGGCAACACGGCTTTCGCCTATGATTTGCTGGCACGTGTATGTGTGATGTTTCCCTTCATCCAACAACCATGAGGTGTCCATGATTCGCTATGCCCTGCCTGCCCTGTTGTTTGCCGCCGCGCTGCCGGCGCACGCCCAAGCCCCTGTCGATCACCCACTGCTGATCGAGCGGGCGAAGATCTTTGGCAATCCCAGCAAGTCCGGCGGGCGCATCAGCCCGGATGGCAAGTGGCTGTCGTGGATCGCGCCGCGCGATGGCGTGCTCAATGTGTGGGTGGCGCCGGCCAGCGACCTGGCGCAGGCGCGTCCGCTGACGCAAGAGAAGGTGCGTCCCATCCGCAGCAGCTTCTGGTCGCCCGATTCGACAACCCTGCTGTTCATCCAGGACAAGGGCGGTGATGAAAACTTCCTGCTGTATGGCGTGAACGTGGCAACGGGCAAGCAGATCAATTACACGCCGTTCGAGAAGACCCGCGTGCGGATCGTCCAGATCAGTAGCAAGGTCAAGGACCGCATCCTGGTGGGCATCAATAACCGCGATGCACGTTGGCATGACGTGTACAGCCTGGAGCTGGCCAGCGGCAAGCTGACCCTGGTGCAGCAGAATGATGGCTATGGCGGCTACCTGGCCGATGAATTGCTCAATTTGCGTATGGCCAGCAAGGCGCGCGCCGATGGCGGCATGCAGTATTTCCGCCTGACGGACGGCAAGGTCGAGAGCACGCCGCTGACCGAGGTGGGCCTGGAAGACTCGCAGACCACGGCGCCGCTGGCGTTTACGGTCGATGGCAAGACCTTGTACTGGACCGACTCGCGCGGCCGCAATACCTCGGCGCTGCTGGCGCAGGATGTCGCCAGCGGCAAGACCACGCTGGTGGCGCAAGATCCGCGCGCCGATATTTCTGACGCCCTGTACGACACGCGCACGGGCAAGGTGCAAGCCTATTCCGTCGACTATCTGCAGCAGGAATACCTGCCGCTGACGGACGACCTGAAGGCCGACCTGGCCTTCCTGAAAAAGCATGCCAAGGGCCAGTTCAACGTGACTTCGCGCACGGAAGCCGACGACAAGTGGCTGGTGGGCGTCGATGCTGTCACGGCGCCGGCATCGAGCTGGCTGTATGAGCGCAAGACCAAGAAGCTGACGCAGCTTTACGTCACGCGCCCGGAGCTGGAGGGTGCGCCGCTGGTGCCCATGTACCCACAGGAAATCAAGGCACGCGACGGCCTGACCCTGGTGTCTTACCTGACCTTGCCGCAGGCGTCGAAGGCGAGCGCCGGCGGCGTGCCATCGCAGGCGGTGCCGATGGTGCTGCTGGTGCACGGCGGGCCATGGGCGCGCGATACCTATGGCTACAACGGCTACCACCAGTGGCTGGCCAACCGCGGCTACGCCGTGCTGTCGGTGAATTACCGGGGTTCGACGGGATTTGGCAAGCAATTCATCTCGGCCGGCGACCTGCAGTGGGGCCGCAAGATGCATGACGACTTGCTCGACGCGGTGCAATGGGCCGTGAAGAGCGGCGTGACCACAGCCGACAAGGTGGCCATCATGGGCGGCTCGTATGGTGGCTACGCCACCCTGGCCGGCATGGCATTCACGCCCACCACGTTCGCCTGCGGCGTCGATATCGTTGGCCCGTCGAACCTGTTTACCCTGCTGCAAACGATTCCGCCGTACTGGGAAGCGGGCAAGCAGCAGTTTTACAAGCGCATGGGCGACCCGACCACGGAAGACGGCCGCGCGCTGCTGAAGGAGCGCTCGCCGCTGAACTTTGCGCAGAATATCCAGCGCCCGCTGCTGATCGGCCAGGGGGCGAACGACCCGCGCGTGAACGTGGCTGAATCGGACCAGATCGTGGCGGCCATGGCGGCGAAGAATATCCCCGTCACGTATGTGCTGTTCCCCGATGAAGGCCATGGCTTTGCCCGGCCCGTCAACAACATCGCCTTCAATGCGGTGACGGAAAACTTCCTGGGGCAGTGCCTGGCTGGCCGCGCCGAGCCGATCGGCACCACCTTGAAGGCATCCACCGCGCAGGTCAAGCATGGCGCCGAGTTTGCGCCGGGGCTGAAGGAAGCGATGTAACAAACGCTAGTCAAGTAGCAAAGGCGGCGCGCAGGGACAGACGAACGGTTTGGTTCCTCGTGCCGCCGGCATAGCGAGTGCTGCTTGCTTCGACGATGCTGCGCGGGTGATATTTTTTGCTGCAGTTGCTCAATTTTTAGTTAATAGCGATTTTCGCTTGACATCAAATTTGCCTCAATATAATTTCTATTTGGTAATAGTTCTCATCAATTACGCCGGTGCTCCGGCGTATCCCGTATCTTGGTCTTGTCTTTGTAAAGTGAAAATGTACAAACAAATTAATTGGAACCGCGCTCTGATTGTCGTAGGGCTCGTGGTGGTCATTCCGGGCGTGGTTTTTCTTCTATTTTCCTTGGCTGTCAAAGTGATCTGGCTCAGGTATTTTTATGTTGTAGCGTGCCTGCTAGTGGTCGCGGGGACAATTATTCATTCATTTCGCAAGCGTGACGAGGTGCTTGCCAAGCAGGGCACGGAACGCAATGTGTTTGTCGCCAGAATGAAATTTCGCGCCGAGGTCATGGCCGCGTTTGCCCTCATCGTATTCATCGGACCCTACTATCAGATCGGCTTGAGCCTGGATAAATTGGCAAGAAATGAGCGGAGCCATCATCTCAACGCCGCCTCGGCTATTTTCAAGGAGCATCTTCCTCCTGAGTATTGCTTGTCACGCCCGCAGTTGAAAAAGAGTTGTGACACCATCACTCAAGAAATAGCTGCGCTGTATGAAAATGTAATGCTGGATACGGGGGAAGAAGTCACGAAAAATATCGATGGAATTATCTTGCAGATAAAATTACTCGATTTACCCGCCGCAAGTGCGAAGGCCAATGCGCTGGATGAGGGCGTTTCCAAACTGAAAGTGGTTGATTTGAAGGATGGGCTGCTGACATATGCCTTTAGCCTCTTGCCGTTGGTGATCCTGCTATTTGCCAGTTTAGCGGTGTCGTCCAAGGTCGCAGTGGCCTGGGCAGAGGTAAGGGTACGTCTGGGTGAACAGCTCGTGGAGAAGGAGAAGGAGAAGGAGAAGGAGAAGGATGAGGCGGAGCAGGAGGCGCGGCGGCAAAAGCTGGAGGACGAGGCGGGCCGCGCAGAGCAGGCAAGCGCATGATCCCTTATCCTTGATGCTCTGGCAGCATGGCGAGAGTGCACGTTGCCGTCTGCCCTGCCATCGCCTCCACCACCTGCAGCAAGGTATCGCCAAAGCCGCCGCGTGCCCTGGCATGGCGGCGGGCGCTGGTGGTGACGCGCGGTGCGGCGCTCCAGGCGATGTGCGCACCGCATTCTTGCAGCGCGTTGACCATGGCCACGTCCTCGCTGCAGGCCAATGGGGCAAAGCCGCCGGCGCGCAGGTAGGCGCTGGCGCGCACGCCGAAGTTGGCGCCATGGATGTGGCGGTGGCCGTCGGCATCGGTATAGGTCTGGGCGAAGTGCTGGCGCAGCGCAGCGGCACTGGGGCCGTGCGGCGACCAGTCGTCCACCGCCACCGTGCCGCAGACGGCATCGGCGTCCAGGCCCAGCTGTGTGCTCAGCCAGGAGGGCGACACGCGCGTATCCGCATCCGTAAAGGCCAGCCAGCGGGCACCGCGCTGCAGCAGCAGCTGCGCGCCGGCGGCGCGCGCGCTACCCACGTTCTGCGCATGGATGGCGAGGCAGTCGAGACGCCAGCGCAGGTCCGCCTGCATGGCATGCGCCAGCACGATGCGCTGCGACTGGTCGCTGCAGGCATCGAGCACGACGACGATGCACACCGCCTCGCCATGCAGCAAGGGACAGGTGGCGGCAAGGCGCAACGCTTCCAGGCAGGCGCCCAGGCACGCTTCCTCGTTATGCACGGGCACCACCACGCCGATCATGCGAAACCCTCGCGCTGCGCCACCGAGCGCGCATCGTTCGACCAGATCCCCAGCAGGAAGTCGCTTTCTTCGTGCCGCAGCACGCGGTGCAGGCCGGGCGCGTCCTGGAAGGCCGCATGTACGCGCACGGTCGAGACGATGCGCTGCGCGAACGGCGCGCGCCAGTGGCACAGGGCGATGCTGCCGCCCGGCGCCAGGCTGGCGATGCTGTGTTCGACCACGCGCGCCAGCTCTTGCACCGACAGGTAATAGGCGATCTCGCTCAGGACGATCAGGTCGAACTTCTCGGCGCCCGGCAGGATGCGCGGCCAGTCCTGCGGCAGCCGGTGCTGCGCCAGGCTGACGTTGGCGCCGCACCCCGCGTCCAGCAGGCGCTGCTGCGCCAGCCCCAGCGCTTCGGCCGAGAGGTCGGCCGCCAGCACGCGCTCGCAGCGCCGCGCCAGTTCGGCCGTCAGCTCGCCATTGCCGCAGCCCGGTTCATAGGCGTGGCGGTAGCGCTGCTGCGGCAGGCTGGCCAGCAGCAGGGCGCGCTTACGCTCCTCGTACCAGCGCTGGCGCACCCGCCACGGATCGCTATCCTGGCGGTACAGCTGTTCGAAATAGCTGCCGCGCTGGTCGTCCGGTGTGGAAGATGGGGTCATAGAAAATACACCTCCCAGGCATGCAGCAGGCGCTGCAAGGCGTCGCCGGCGACGATGGCGGGGCGGCCCGTCGACGGGTCGTCTTGCATTTGGCTGGCGAAGCAGCGCAGGGCCGCGCGCTTGCGCTGCAGGATGGGGGCCGGCAAGGGCAGGCGGTGCGCGCGGTGCCACGGCACGCGCATGTCGCCCGGCACTGCCCAGTGCCAGCCCCAGACGGGCATTTCCACCAGGGTGGCGCCGCTGGCCGCGCAGGCCGCAGCGCAGGCCCGGCCGCATGCGTCATGGTCCGGATGGCCGTCCAGGCGCCAGGTGGTGAAGACCCTGTCGCCGGGACGCAGCTGGGCTGCCAATGTGGCGCTCAGCTGCGGCGTCATGCCGGCCACGCCGCCATCGGGCAGGTGCAGGCGCAGCCATGCGGGCGACGCCAGTCCCAGCGTGGCCAGCGCCTGCGCGGATTCTTGCGGACGCACCTGGCGCAGGCGTTCCTGTGGCCAGAGGGGCGAGTCCGGGTGGCTGGCGTCGCCATCGGTGACGGCGATGAACAGCAATTGGCTGCCCTGCGCCGCCAGCAGTTGCAGCAAGCCGCCGCAGGCGAGGATTTCATCGTCGGGATGGGGCGCGACGATGACGGCGCGCGTCCCTGGCGGCACCAGGGCATGCGCGCCGATGGCGGGCAGGTCGTTCAGCCCCGGCCAGGATAGCCATACCTGGTCCGGCGTACCGCTGCCTTCGATGCGGCGCGCTTGCTTATCGGATTGGGCCAGCATGTCAGAGCGCCCACGGATGGTCTTCGGCGCCGGCGACGATACCGCCCAGCACGGCCTGGTCGCGTTCCGCATGGCTCTGGCGTAGGAACACAGGCAGGTCGGCCGCCAGGCGCGCGAAGCGGGCATCGCGGCACAGGGGGCCGGCGCCCAGCGCACGCGTGGCCAGGTGCAGGACTTGGGTGGCAGCGTCTTCCACCGTCAGGCGCAGGCGCAGCGCCAGAGCCATCGCATCGCTTTGCGGATGCCTGTCAATCTCGGCGGCGCCTTCGCGCAGCAGGGCGCCGGCGGCGCGCAGTGCGCAGTCGATCTGCCCCAGTTGCGCCAGGCGCACGGGATCGGGCGCGGCGTGCTGCGCGCGCGCATGCAGGTGGCTGGCGACGGCGCAGGCCGCGCCATACCAGGCGGCCGCGATGCCGGCGCCGCCATGCCAGAAGCCGGGGCGCTCCAGGTAGGAGCCCGGAGCGCCCACGGGAAAGGCCCGCGCGCCGGAAAAAGTCACGTCGACGCTGGCGCAGGCGAGCATGCCGACGGCTTGCCAGCCTTCATCCGTGACGTGCACACCGGGCTGCGACAGCGCCACGGATGCCAGGCAAGCCTGGCCGTCCTCGTTCCAGCAGCTGATCAAGGCATGGCTGAGTCCATTCGCCCCGGAGCACCAGGCCTTGCGGCCCTCGAGCACATGGCGCCCATCGGCCGCCTGCTGTAACTGCACGCGCGCGCCCGGCATTTCCGCGCACCATACGCCCCAGCTGCTGCCGGCCAGTACGCCGGGGCCGTCGATTTCCGCCAGGATGGCCAGCGCATCGGTATGGCCCTCGTACAGCTTGAGCAGGGAAAGGTCGATGGCGGCGATGGCGGCCAGCATTTGCCAGCGCTGCAGCGTGGCGCCGTGGCCGGGCAGGGGTAATTGGTCCAGTCCCGCGTCGCGCAAACGCCGCAAGCCTTCTATCGGGTGGAAAGCGCCGTCCTGTGGCTGCAGCAGGGCGGCCAGCGCAGTGTTGGATGGCAGGGGAAAGGCGTTGGGCGACATGGCAAGCTCCTGTTTTTCAACAGAATAGCTTTCTGTTTTCGCAATGTATGTTCGATTCTGCACATACACTCGCTAACGGCCTCAAGTCTATGGCGCGGCTGCGGCAAGCTGCGGGGCCGGGCGGCCCCGCAGCAGATCCAGCGCTTATTTTTTCATGTAGTGCATGTCCAGCACGTACACGCCCTTTTCCTTGTCCAGCATCACCGTGTACAGGTCGTTGCCGCGCAAGGACAGGCCGCCGGGGATGCTTTGTGCAGCCTGCATGCCGTCGTCCTGCATGCAGGACTCGCCCTTGTCCACGTCGACGCACCAGTTGTTCTTGCCATCCCTCAGTACATATTGCACGGTGGTACCGGTCCGCTGGAAGGTATAGGCCGGGGCCGACGAGGTGATCTTGTCGACGCGCAAGCTCGTTGCGGCGGCGTTTTCCGCCAGCTTGATCAGCATGTCAGCGGAGCCATCCGGCTTGCCGGTGATTTTCGCATTCATGCTGTCTGTCGCGACCACGGGGCCGGAGCAATCGGCCTTGAAGTAGGTTTCGCCGGTTGGCGTCAGTTCCAGCGAACCGCTGCCATCGCTCTTGAAGGCGATGACCAGCGTTTGACGGTCATGATGGTCGCAGGCCGACTGCCAGGTGCCGATATACGCGGCCAGCGGCGAGGCGCTGGCGGAATCGCCGGCAAGCTGCTGCGTCGTACCGCCGCCACCGCCACCGCAACCAGCCAGGAGTGCCGTGGCCGAGCCGGTCAATACTGCCAATAGTTTTTTCATGCATCTTCCTTTTCATCCGGCAGCGGCGCGTGCCGTAAGCGCTGCCCGATTATAGGAGGACGGATGGGGTTCAATTCTCACCGAATCTATTGGTGACTTGATTTAAATCAAGAGCAACTCGCTGCCTGCCTGCAGGCAGGCACGCTTAAAACTCTTCCCAGTCGTCGCCAGCCGGTGCCTTGGCGGCCGCGCGCGGCGTTGCCTGCGGCTTGGCAACTGCCAGGCGCTTGGCGGGCGCTGGTGTTGTTGGCGTCACGGTGCGCGGCGTGGCCACGCTTGCTGCCGGTGCCGTCTGGCGCACCTGCTCGCCCAGCTTGAACACGCTCACTACCTGGGCCAGATGGCTGGCCTGGTCTTGCAGGCTTTCGGCGGCGGCTGCCGCTTCCTCGACCAGGGCCGCGTTCTGTTGCGTCACGCCATCCATCTGCGCCAGCGCCTGGTTGACCTGGGCGATGCCGTCGCTTTGCTCGGTGGTGGCGACGCTGATGTCGGCCATGATGGCGGTGACCTTGCGCACGCTGTCGACCACCTGCTCCATGGTGGCGCCCGCTTCATCGACGAGTTTGCTGCCGGCGGCCACCTTGCCTACGGAATCGTCGATCAGCAGCTTGATTTCCTTGGCCGCCGCCGCCGAGCGTTGCGCCAGGTTGCGCACTTCCGTGGCGACGACGGCGAAGCCGCGTCCCTGTTCCCCCGCGCGCGCCGCTTCCACGGCCGCGTTCAGTGCCAGGATATTCGTCTGGAAGGCGATGCCATCGATGACGCTGATGATGTCGACGATCTTGTTTGACGAGTCATTGATCGAGGTCATGGTCGCTATCACCTTGCCGACCACTTCGCCGCTCTTTTGCGCCACGCTCGATGCGGAAGCGGCCAGTTGATTCGCCTGGCGCGCATGGTCGGCATTTTCCTTCACCGTGCCCGTCAGCTCTTCCACCGAGGCGGCCGTCTCTTCCAGCGAACTGGCTTGCTGTTCCGTGCGCGCCGACAGGTCGTTATTGCCTTGCGCAATTTCCGCGCTGGCACGGGCCACGTTGTCGGCGCTGGCTTGCACTTGCAGCAGTACGGCGTGGATCTTTTCCACGAAAGCGTTGAAGCCCTTGCCGATCACGGCCAGCTCGTCTGTGCCCTTGACTTCCAGCTTCACGCGCAGGTCGGCGTCGCCGCTGGACAGGTCCGTCATGGTGCGGCCCAGGGTGCGCAGCGGTCGCGTCAGCTGGTTGACGACGAGGATCAAAATGCCGGCCGTGGCGGCCGCGCACAGCAGGGCGACGATCAGGGTGTAGATCATCAGGTCGCGTGCCGAAGCCGTAGCCACGCTTTTCGGGAAATTCAGTTCCACGCTCCATGGTGCGATATCGGGGTGGATCTGCAGCGGCTGCAGCAAATGGATGTAGCCCTGGCCATCCTCGTATTCATACGGCTGGCCCTGGCGTACCTTTTCCAGGCCGGCAGCCGGCACGTCGTCGGCCTTCTTGCCCAGTCGCTCAGGTACTGGGTGGCTGGCGTACAGGCCACCGTTCGAAATCAGCGCCAGCTTGCCGCCCTCAATCACTTTCAGGCCGGCCAGGATTTTCGCCAGGCGCGTGAGCATGAAGTCGGCGCTGGCCGTGCCCTTGAAGCCGCCATCGATCATGATGGGCGCCACCAGCGAGGCCATCAGCACATCCTTGCCATCGACGGGGTAGATATACGGTTCCGTAAAGTACGTCTTGCCGGTGCGCTTGGGGACGTCATACCAGTCGTTGGCGCCCGGCTTCGGGTCGAAGACGATGGGCTCGACTTGCAGCTTGCCGCCGGCGCCCCGCGTCCAGTAGGGCATGAAGCGGCCGCTGGCGTCGTAGTTAGGCTTCTGGTTGGCAAATTCCGCATCCTTGCCGTCGAGCGCGTTAGGTTCCCACGTCACGGCAGCGCCCAGCAAGTCTTCCGAACTGCTCAGGGTGGCCTTGGTCAGTTCATTGATCTGCTCGCGCTGCAGGGGCAGGCTGGCGCTTTTGGTGCCGCGCATGGCGCCAGCCAGGCTGGAAACGCTGGCCAGGTTGCTGGCGATGCGCGCCTGCAGGGCGCCTGCCACTTCGCGTGCCGACGTGCGCGCCAGTTCCAGTGCGGCCGCCTCGGCGCTGGCGCTGCTCTTGTAGCCGATCACCGCCGCCGTGACGCCCAGGCTGAGGATGGCGAGCGCGGTGGCGGCGACGCAGATTTTGCTGTTGAGAGAAAGTTGCATGAGGCTGTTCCTTGGTAGAGAGGAAATCGGTGTCTCGGGCGTCGCGCGTGGCGCGCCTAGAGCGTCTTGCTGATGGCCAGCACGAAGGTCGTCGCGGCGGGGTTCGAGGTGTCGAACTGGCCCGCCGCATTCGGGATGCCCAGCGTGTAATGATCGTAGGCATCGGTGGCGCCCCAGGCGCGCGTCACGGTACCACTCAGGCTCCAGCCGCCATCGAAGGCCCTGGTGACGCCGACCTTGGCGTCGCGCCAGTTCCAGATGGCATTGCCCGTGCCCGCCACCCGGCCATTGCCGGCGTGCAGATTCAAGGTCCAGGCATTGCCCAGGTCGACATTCGCGCCCACGTCCAAATAACCCGTGCCGCGCGCATTCGTGATGCCGAAAAAGTCCCGCGTGACGGTATGGTTGTACTTGGCGTACAGCATCTTGTAGCTCAGGCCCAGCGACAGTTCGCCATAGTCGTACTTGACGCCTGTGGCGCGGTAGACGGCGCCCGGATACTTGTAATAATACGCCAGTACGCTGTAGCCCAGCTCGCCCAGCGTGCCGCTGTAGCCGCCGTACAGGTCCCATTCGACGGTTGCATCCTCGATATAGCGGTCACTGACGGTGGACGCCCACGTCCCCAGCGACCAGCCGCTCGGGTGCGCGTAGTCGGCACCTGCCTGCAGGGCCGGCTTACCCCAGGTCTGGCGAAAGCCGCGTGAAATGTATTGCGAGGTGAGGCTGGCATTCGCGCTGAAGGTGGCGGCAGTGCTGTCCGTGGTCTGCGCCTGCACGGGCAGGGCGGCGAGCAGGAAGACACAGCCCAGCAAGGATGTTGCAGGAAAATGGCGGTTCGATGGCATGGCAGTCGGCTCCGTATTTGCTGGCAGCGGCCGTCCAGGCACGTTGCCCTGATGGTTGCAATAAATAAATGCGGAATGGACTTTGCGCAAGCAAGGCGACGCCGTTTGCATGTTCACAGCAACATGCACACATTCTCACCAAACGTAACTGAAAGGATAGGGGCTAGGGCTAGTGGAAGTCAATAAAGTTGCGCTACGGAAATCGTAAGTTGTTGTTTCCTGGAACTTTTTCATGCGCTTGTCATATTGCGGGCGCGCCACGGCTGGCTGCCTGTTGCAAGCTGGCCAGCAAGCCGGGCAGGGCCGCATGCAGGGCAGGCAGGTCGCCATCCAGTAGCTCGGTCTGCGCTTCCACCAGGCCCGATGGCTGGCCCCAGACGACCTGTGCGCTCAGCCGGGCGCCGGCGTCGAGTCCCGTGACGCTGACCAGCAGGGCGACTTCTTCCGGAGCGTCCTCGGGCACTTCGGACACGTCTGCGAGCAGGCAGGAAATGCCGAAATGATAATCCTCGAAAGCGCTGGCCGTACCGCTGGAAAAGGCGAAGACGGAGGCGAGCACTTGCGGCGCGGCGGCCGCGAGTGGCGGCAGGGCGGCGCGGAACAGGGGCAGCAAGTCGTTTTCCAGCTGGAGTACCAGCGGATGCGTGTGGGCGAGGACGGTCATGCGAGGGTGAAGTAAGTGGCGGCGCGCGATGGTAGCAGTTTTTGCCGCCGCCGGGGGCTGTCGTCAACTGGTGTAGCGGCTGGCCATGCTGGCAATGGTGCTTTTCATCTGTTCACGCAGCGCGGCGGGCGCCAGCACTTCCACGCCATCGCCCAGGCCCAGCAGCCACCATTGCAGTTCGCGCGTGCTGGGCACGGTGGCGGTCAGGTGCAGCGAGCCATCGGCGCGTGCCTGCACTTGCTGGTCCGCGCTCAGCGGCGTCTCGTACAGGTGTTCGCCGCTGCGCCGGGCAAACACGGCTTCCAGCCGCAGCGGTTCGCCCTCGCGGATGCCCATGGCGCCGGAGGCAATATACGCGTCGATGTCGAAGCCTGGCTGCGCGCGCGCGGAAAGGAAGAGCATTTCCGCCTGCTGCACGCGGTGCAAGACCAGGGTGCGCACGTCGTGGTAGTCGGCGAACAGGCATACCAGGTAGAGCAGCTGGCCGCGCTGCACGATGGCCAGCGGATGGACGGCGTCATAGCTGACGAGCTTATCGTTGTCGCGCTTCTTGTAGCTCAGCTTGAGCTGGCGATTCTGCATCAGCGCTTCATACACGGTGCGCTGGCAAGCTTCGTCGATGTGGGGCGCCAGCAGCCGCTGCATGGGGGCGATGACGCGTATCTTGCCCAGCCAGGCGGACGCGCTGGCCCGCTCGCTGGCCGCGTTCAGGGTCTGGCGTGCAGCGCTGAAATACGGCTGCATGCTGTCGAGGGTAGACGGCGGCAACGCATGGCGCATGTGCTGTTCCATCAGGGCCAGGGTCAGCGCGGCAGGCGTCGACAGGCCCGGCATGTCCATGCGCGCCGCATTTTCCATCCAGCACCAGCCAAACGGCTTGCTGTCGGCTGGATTGGTCAGCGGGAAAATCGTGGCCAGGTCCAGCAAGTCGCGCTGGATCGTGCGCACGCCGATGGCAAAGTCGATGGCCTTGAGCTTGTCGTGCAATTCGGCGACGGTGATGGTGCGGGGCGCCTGCGGTATCAGGCGCAGCATTTGCCATTGGCGCATGATGGTGGAAGGGCGGGGCGCGTGTTCGGGCATGGTGATTCCGTTCTGTTTCAGTGGCAGGATGTGTACTGATGAGTACATAAGTTAACGAATGGTAACATTGATTCGATGGCAATTACAGGGTGTCGAGCATGGTCGCCCTGACGCAATTGCGTCCCGCGTGCTTGGCCTGGTACAGCAGGCGGTCGGCCGCCGCGACGAGGGCGGCGGCGCCGGGCGCCTCGCTGCCGGGTGCGCACGCGAGGGAGGCGACGCCGAAGCTGGCCGTTGTCCCGATGTGCTGTACCAGGCCGTCGCGCAGACGTTCGGCCAGGCGCACGCCGCCAGCCAGGTCCGTTTCGGGCAGGATCAGCAGGAACTCCTCGCCGCCGTGGCGCACCACGCTGTCGATGCCACGGCGCGTGGCGTTGCCGAGCAGGGTGGCAAAGGTGCGCAGCACGGCATCGCCTGCGGCATGGCCGTGGGCGTCGTTGATGCGCTTGAAGTGGTCGAGATCGCACAGGATGGCCGTCAGGCACAGGCCATGGCGTTGTGAACGTGCAAGTTCGGCGCCCAGCAAGTGTTCATCGAGGTAGCGGCGGTTGTAGCAGCCGGTCAGGTGGTCCCGCACGGCCTGTTCGGCGAGGATGGCGTGTTGCAGCAAGTGCTCGCGGTGCTGGCGCTGCTGGCCATGGCCGGCACAGAGGCCGGTCAGGTTGAGCAGCAGCAAAGTGGCGGCGCTGCCGGCCTGGAGTTCGTCCTGCAGGCCGAGCCAGGCCAGGCTCGCCACGATGGCCAGGCTGGCGCCGCCCAGCAGGTGCCGCGTGATGCCGGCATAGGGAGCGGCGAGCAGGATGCAAAAGGCGGCCGCATGCCAGCCGGCATCGGTTTCGCGCAAGGCATAGCAGAGCAGGAATACGGCCAGGTCCAGCGCCAGCAGCGCGCTGCCGGAGGCGGTGCTGCGGCCAGGCTGTGATGCTGATGCGCGCCAGGCCCGCAGCAGCATGGCCAGGATGGCCAGGCAGCAGGCCAGGGCCAGCGGCCAGCCGGCCGGTGGCAACAGCGCGACGGCAAAGATGGCGCTGGCGCCGGCATGCAGGGCCAGTAAGGAATGCGGCGCAGGCCCGCGGATAGCGTCAGTGGCATGGTGCAAATGCATGGAAACCTGTCGGATAGCGAATCGGGCCCCCATTCTTGCCCGCCCCTGCGACAAGCCACGACGCATTGCCCCGCCATGCTGCATATCAAATTGGTCCTACCAGTCGCCTTATTCGTCGCTGGTGACGCGCGTGCGCACGAAATCGATGTGGCTTTGCATGGCCGTGCGCGCTTCCTCGGGCTGGCTGGCGCAGATGGCCTCGCACAGGGTGCGGTGCTGCGACAGCAGTTGCAGCGAGGTGGCGTCGTCCTGCTGGCGCAAGCCCGTGCCATTGAGGGTGATATGTTCGCGCAGCATGCCGATGATGCTGGTGTGCAAGTGTAAAAACATGGTGTTGTGCGACGCTTGCGCGATGACTTCGTGCAGCCGCGCGTCGGCCTGCGCTTCGCCGTGCTTGTCGTCGCTGGCGCGCGCCTGTTCCAGCTCGGCCAGCAGCGCCATGATCTGCGTGCGCTCGTCCGTGCTGGCCCGTTGCGCCGCAAAATAGGCCGTCGCCCCTTCCAGCACGCGGCGAAATTCCAGGATGTCGTCGCGCAGGGCGGGGTGGTCGGCCACCAGCTGGCTCCACGGCGAAGCCATGCCGGTGCGTAATTGATCCGTCACAAAGACACCAGCGCCGCGCCGGCTGCGCACCAGCCCGCGCGCCGCCAGCCGCTGCACCGCTTCGCGCACGGTATTGCGCGAGACCCCGTATTGCAGCGCCAGCAGGCGCTCGGCTGGCAGCTGCGCGCCCGCCGGCAAGCTGCCGTCCAGCAGGGCCGTCTCCAGCCTGCGCATCACCGTTTCGACCCTGCCCCGCGTTTGCATGCCTGTCGCCATCGCTGTTGTCTCGTTTGTTGTTTTCAAGTGGTCCGAGCAATTTGAAGTGGCTCGAAGAAGCTGGAATTATGCGTGAACCAGTCATTCTTAACAACACACAGCGGCGCCGCAGCAACACACAGAGCGCCGGGGAGACACACTCATGCAGCCAGACCCGCGCCAGCCACGCCACTACCCACCCGCACCGCTCCAGGTGTACCTGTTCGCCACCTGCCTGGTCGACCTGTTCGTGCCGCAGGCTGGGCTCGACGCGGTGCGCCTGCTGGAGCGGGAAGGCTTGCTGGTGCATTACCCGCGCGGCCAGAGCTGCTGCGGCCAGCCTGCCTACAGCAGCGGCAACCCGGAGCAGGCGCGTGCCGTGGCGCGTGCCCAGCTCGACCTGTTTGCGCAACCGTGGCCCGTGATCGTGCCGTCCGGCTCCTGTGCCGGCATGATGCGCCACCACTGGCCGCAGCTGTTCCAGGATGACCCCGTGGCCGGTCCCAAGGCGCTGGAACTGGCCGAACGCGTGTATGAACTGAGCGAATTTCTTGTCTGCGTACTGCAACTCGACCTGGCCGGCATGGCCGCCGCCGCGCAGGCGGATGAAAGCGTGGTGCTGCATACCTCGTGCGGCGCGCGCCGCGAAATGGGCACCCGGCTGCATGGTGTGGCGCTGGTCGACGCCTTGCCCGGCGTGACGCGCATCGAGCACCAGCGCGAATCGGAATGCTGCGGTTTTGGCGGCACGTTTTCATTGAAACACCCGGACATTTCCGGCGCCATGGTCAGCGACAAGATCGCCTCGGCCTGCGCCACGGGCTGTGACCGGCTCGTCTCGGCCGACTGCGGCTGCCTGCTCAATATCGGCCACGCCGCGCAGCACCAGGGCGCACCGCTGCCCGTCGAGCACCTGGCCAGCTTTTTGTGGCGCCGCACGGGAGGTGCGGCATGAGTACGGCATTGACTGCCCGCGAACGCATGCTGGGACGCCTGCGTGCCGCCGCGCCTTCCGCGCCCGCAGCGGTGGAGGCCATCGATACGGCCATCGACAGCCATTACCAGGCGCGCCGCGCTGCAGCGCCGCAGTCGCCGCGCCAGGAGCTCGACGCCATGCAGGCGGCCCTGCGCGCCTCGCATGCGCAAGTCGATTGCGTGAGTAGCGATGCCTGGCCCGCCCTGCTGGCGCAGCGCCTCGGTGCGCACGGCGTGCGCCGCCTGCTGATCGATAGCGCCAGTGCCGAAGGGCAGGCCTTGCGCGCCGCTTTGCCCGCTGGCGTGGAAACGCTGTCTTTTGAGCGTCCGCTGGCGCAGTGGAAGGGTGAATTGTTCGACAGCGTCGATGCGGGTTTCACCGTCGCGCGTTCCGGCATCGCCGCCACGGGCACCCTGGTCATCGCGCCCGACGCGGCCACGCCGCGCACGGTGTCGCTGGCGCCATCGCTGCACATTTGCCTTGTATACACCAGCACGCTGCACGCGGATCTGCATGCGGCGGCGCGCGCCGAGCGCTGGGCCGACGGCATGCCAGCGAACCTGGTGCTGGTGTCGGGCCCCTCGAAAACCTCCGATATCCAGCAAACCCTCGCCTATGGCGCGCACGGCCCGCGCTGGCTGTGGGTGCTGATCATCGATGATCTGTCAGCCCATGAAGGAGGCCAGCCATGAACGCCAAGCCCTTGCAATTCGTCAAACCGGCAGACTTCCACGCGCGTGCCCGCGCCGCGCTGGACGATCCGAAGCTGCGCCAGAGCTTTCGCGGCGCCATGGATTTTTTGCAGGACAAGCGCAGCGCCCAGTTCCCCGACGGCGACGAGCTGGAACGCCTGCGCGACATCGGCGAAGCCGTGCGCCAGCACGCGCTGGCGCGCCTGCCCGATCTACTGGTGCAGCTGGAAGACAAGTTGACGGCGGCCGGCGTGCAGGTGCACTGGGCCGAGGATGGCGAGCAGGCCAACGCCATCATCCATGCCATCGCGCAGCGCAACCAGGCGACGCGCTTCATCAAGGGCAAGTCGATGGCCAGCGAGGAGATCGAGCTCAATCACTACATGGAAGCGCGCGGCATGACCTGCCTGGAGTCGGACATGGGCGAGTACATCGTGCAGCTGGCCGGCGAAAAGCCGTCGCACATCGTCATGCCGGCGATACACAAGACCAAGGCGGACATCGCCGGCCTGTTCGCCGAGCACATTCCCGACGCGCCCTACACGGAAGACGTCGACAGCCTGATCCAGACGGGCCGGCGCGCGCTGCGCCAGGCCTTCGTCGAGGCCGACATCGGCCTGTCGGGCGTGAATTTCGCGGCGGCCGACACGGGCACCCTGTGGCTGGTGGAAAACGAGGGCAATGGCCGCCTGACCACGTCCGTGCCGGAGGTGCACATCGCCATCATGGGCATGGAAAAAGTGGTGGCCAAGCTCGAACACATCGTGCCGCTGGCCAGCTTGCTGACGCGCTCGGCCACGGGGCAAGCCATCACCACCTATTTCAACCTGATTTCCGGCCCGCGCCGCGACGGTGAAAAGGATGGGCCGCGCGAAGTGCACCTGGTCTTGCTCGATAACGGCCGCAGCCAGGCCTACGCGGACGAGCAGCTGCGCGCCACCCTGCAATGCATACGCTGCGGCGCCTGCATGAACCACTGTCCCGTCTACACGCGCATCGGCGGCCACGCCTATGGCACCACGTATCCGGGACCGATCGGCAAGATCATTTCGCCGCACTTGCTGGGGCTGGACGCGACGGCCGACCTGGCCACCGCGTCGAGCCTGTGCGGCGCCTGCGGCGAGGTGTGCCCCGTGCGCATCCCGATTCCGCAGTTGCTGGTGCGCCTGCGCACGGAGGCCAACCGCAATCCGCATGAGGAAGTGACGCATCCGTTGCGCGGCCAGGGCGCCAAGTTCAGTCGCGGCGAAAGCCTGATCTGGCGTTTCTGGAGCGGCGCCTTTGCGCGCCCTGCCAGCTACCGCCTGTTCCGCTGGGCCGCCACGCGCCTGCGGCTGCTGACGCCGCGCGCGCAACTGGGCTGGACGCAGCACCGCAAGCCGTTGACGCCGGCGCCGCGCAGCCTGGCCGACCTGCTCAATGCGCGCGGGCAGGAAGAATAGCGACGCTCCGCCATACCGCAAAAAACACGCTACACAAAATTACATCAAAAGCCGTTTTTTCACTTAACCCGCATCCACCGGAGGAGACCCGACATGCAAACCTGGACCCAACTTTACACCCCGCTCGGCAGCTTGTGGCTGTCGTCACTGGCGGCAGCCGTGCCCATCATCTTCTTCTTCATCGCCCTGGCGGCGCTACGCATCAAGGGCCACGTGGCGGCCGCTGTCACCCTGGCGCTGGCGCTGGCCGTGGCGATTTTCGCCTACGGCATGCCCGTGCCGCAGGCGCTGGCGGCGGCCGGCTATGGCTTCGCCTACGGCTTGTGGCCGATCGCCTGGATCATCGTCACCGCCGTCTTCCTGTATAAAATTGTCGTCAAGACGGGGCAGATCGACATCATCCGCGCCTCCGTGCTGTCGGTCACGGACGACCAGCGCCTGCAGGTGCTGCTGATCGGCTTTGCCTTCGGCGCCTTCCTGGAAGGGGCGGCCGGTTTCGGCGCGCCCGTGGCCATCACCTCGGCGCTGCTGGTGGGCTTGGGCTTCAACCCGTTGTACGCGGCGGGCCTGTGTCTGATCGCCAACACGGCGCCCGTGGCCTTTGGCGCCATGGGCATCCCCATCATCGTGGCGGGCCAGGTGACGGGCATCGACCCGTTCCTGATCGGCGCCATGGCGGGCCGCCAGTTGCCGCTGCTGTCGCTGCTGGTGCCGTTCTGGCTGGTGTTCATGATGGATGGTTTCCGCGGCGTGCGCGAAGTATGGCCGGCCGCGCTGGTGACGGGTTTGAGCTTTGCCGTGACCCAGTACTTCACGTCCAACCATATCGGCCCTGAACTGCCGGACATCACTTCGGCCCTCGTCAGCCTGGTGTCGCTGACCTTGTTCCTGAAAGTGTGGCAGCCGAAGAATGCGAAAGTGGCCCATGCCGTCGGCGGCGGCACGGCCGCGCTGTCCGGTTTTGGCGGCGGCGCAGGTAATGCGGACGTGCGCGGCAGCGGTAACCGCGCCGCCTCGCCCTATACGATGGCGCAGACCATGCGCGCGTGGGCGCCGTTCGGCCTGTTGACGGCCATCGTCACCGTGTGGAGCCTGCCCGGCTTCAAGGCCCTGTTTGCCGCCGGCGGGGCGCTATCGAGCCTGGTCATCAAGATCCACGTGCCGTACCTGGACCAGCTGGTGATCAAGAGCATGCCCATCGTGACAGTGCCGAAGGCGTATGACGCCGTGTTCAAGCTGGACCTGCTGTCGGCTGTGGGCACGGCGATCTTGCTGACGGCCGTGCTGTCGATGCTGATGCTGCGCATGAAGCCGCGCGATGGCATCAAGGCCTTCGTGGAAACCGTGGTGGAATTGCGCCGTCCCGTGCTGTCGATTGGCCTGGTGCTGGCGTTTGCCTTCGTTGCCAATTACTCGGGCATGTCGTCCACCCTGGCCCTGCTGCTGGCCGGCAGCGGCGCCGCCTTCCCGTTCTTCTCGCCATTCCTCGGCTGGCTGGGCGTCTTCCTGACGGGTTCCGACACGTCCTCGAACGCCTTGTTCTGCTCCTTGCAAAACACCACGGCGCACCAGATCGGCGTGTCCGACACCTTGCTGGTGGCGGCCAATACGACGGGCGGCGTGACGGCGAAGATGATCTCGCCCCAATCGATCGCCGTCGCCTGCGCCGCAACGGGCCTGGTGGGCAAGGAATCGGACCTGTTCCGCTTTACCTTGAAGCACAGCCTGTTGTTTGCCGTGATCATCGGCATCATCACCATGCTGCAGGCCTACGTTTTCACCGGCATGATCCCGCACTGAGCGTTCCGTAGAAGTACGTAGTAAAACTAGATGAACTGATAGTGAAACGTGCATCAGGTCATGAAAATGACCTGATGCACTGCAGCATATTGAGGATGGCCCGGCGCAATGCCGGGTCCGCAGCGATGCCGTCGGCATCGAGACCCGAGCCCAGTAAAGGCAGGCTGATGCAGGCCTCGTCGATCAGGCGCGCCGACATGGTGCGCACCGTTTCGCGCAAGGCCGCCTGCGCATGCGTGGCGCGCGGCGAGGCGTTCAGCAGCACCAGCGGCTTGTCGATGAATGATTCATTTCCCACCATCCAGTCCAGCGCGTTTTTCATCGGGCCGCTCACGCCGTGCGCGTACTCGGGGCTGGCCAGCAGCAGCACGTCGGCCGCCAGGATGGCGTCGCGCAGGCCCGTCACGGCCGGCAGGCTGTCGGCGTCGAGGTCGGGATTGAACAGGGGTAATTCTCCCAGTCCCGGATAGATGCGGATGGCATATTCCGCTGGGGCAAGCCGGGCGATGGCGTGCAGCAGGGCGGTGTTCAGGGAAGCGGCGCGCAGGCTGCCGGCGATGGCAAGGATGGTAATGGGCGTTTTCATTGCGCCTGTATAGCCCATCCTGTGCTCAAGCGCAAGGCGAGCAGGATGGCGCTATGGATATTGCAACAGCCGACGATTGGCTGCGATGCGTGGCTGGGTATTGCGACATTCAACGGCTCAGGCCGCTCATCCAGCTAGGCTGCGGGTTGGCACGGGCCAGTTCGCGCATGCGGTATTCCAGGTCGTAGCGGTCGGTCGATTCGGCCAGGTAGGCTTCTTCGTAAGCGCGTTCGCGGCGGTCGCTGCTGTGGTTCAGCCAGGCACCGACGCGCTTCGCGGCGTGCACCAGGGTGGCGATGATATTGCTGTTTTGCGTGGTGTGGTAAGTAAATGCGGTAGACATGGCAGACTCCTTTGAGTGGCGTGCCGCGTTGTGCTGCACTGCAATATAAGTATAGCGGTTTCAAGTTATAAGGCTACTTTTGATTTCGAATGTCAGCTATTCAATTATCAAATAACTGATGGGAAACCTGCGCAATCCGGGGCCTTTCGGGCATAATGCGGCCGCAGCAAGGTAGTTTTACTACGCGCTCGGCCTTGCGAAGATGTTGCTTTCAAACACGAACGCTACCGCTGCCTGGCGGTGCCCACGCAAGCGATGGGCCGGGGCAGGGCACGACAATCTTGGATAGAACAATGGAGAAAGTATGGAACACGTAAAGCAGGGCCTAGGCGCACCGCGCGCACAGGCCGGCACGCAAAACAATACAGGCGCCCTGATCATTGTCACGGTGCTGTTTTTCATGTGGGGACTGCTGACCTCGCTTAATGATGTGCTGATTCCCCATCTGCGCTCGATCTACACCTTGACCTATGTTCAGGCGATGCTGGTGCAGTTCTGCTTCTTTGGCGCCTACGCCATCGTCTCGTTGCCGGCCGGCATGCTGATCAAGAAAATCGGCTACCAGCGCGGCGTTGTCGCGGGCTTGCTGATCGCGGCCGCCGGCTGCGCCATGTTCTACCCCGCATCCACCGGCAGCTATGCGCTGTTCCTGCTGTCCTTCTTCATCCTGGCGGCCGGCATCACCGTGCTGCAGGTGGCGGCCAATCCCTACGTGACGGAACTGGGCGACCCGCAGACGGCGTCGAGCCGTTTGACCCTGACGCAGGCCTTCAATGCGCTGGGCACCACCGTGGCACCGGCCTTGGGCGGCATGCTGATTCTGTCGGGCACCGTGCTGACGGTGCAGCAGTTCGACCTGCTGCCAGCGGCCGAGCAACTGGCTTACCGCGCCAAGGAAGCCGCTTCCGTGCAAGGCCCGTACCTGGTGCTGGCCGCCACCCTGGTGATCCTGGCGGTGCTGTTCGCGCTGGCAAAATTGCCGAAGATTTCGCATGCCGACGATGCGGCCGCCCTGGCGCAGGCTGGCCACAAGGTCTCGATCTGGTCGCACCGCCACCTGGTGCTGGGCGCGCTGGCCATCTTCCTGTATGTGGGCGGTGAAGTCAGCATCGGCAGCTTCCTGATTAACTTCCTCGGCGAGAGCCATATCGCAGGCCTGAGCCACGCCGACGCCGCCTATTTCGTCAGCTATTACTGGGGTGGCGCCATGCTGGGCCGCTTCGTCGGCTTTGCCGTGATGCGCTATGTCAGCCCGGGCAAGACCCTGGCCTTCAATGCTGCCATCGTCATCGCGCTGATCCTCGTCGCCGTATTCTCCAGTGGTCACACGGCCATGTGGGCATTGATTGCCGTCGGCCTGTTCAACTCCATCATGTTCCCGACCATCTTCAGCATGGCCCTGAACAAGCTGGGTGCGCAAACGGGACAAGGTTCGGGCATCCTGTGCATGGCCATCGTCGGCGGCGCCATCGTGCCGTTCATCCAGGGCTTCCTGGCCGACCACATCAACCTGCAGCTGTCCTTCCTCGTGCCGGCCCTGTGCTACACGTTTATTCTGTACTTCGGCTGGAAATACGCCAGCATGTACAACGACGACGCCAAGTAAGCAAGGTAGCGTTATCAATATAAAGGGTGGCCTCGGCCACCCTTTTTTACGTCAGTGCGCGAACTGCGTGCCCAGCACGTCCTGGCACACCTCGAGCCAGGCGCGCGCCGCGTGCGACAGATAGCGCCCGCTCCAGACGTGCGCCACCTGCCATGCCACTTCCGGTTCGACGAGGCGCACCGCCTCCAGAGGTTCGCCAGCCAGGCGGTGGATGAACGGCTCGGGCAGCAGGGCCACGCCCAGGCCGGCCGAGGCCATCGCCACCAGCCAGTCCCACTGGCCGCTCTGCGCCGCAATCGTCGGCGTGAAGCCCGCCTGCGCGAAATGCTGGCGCAGGCTGCGCGTGAGGGCGAAATCATCTTTTAACAGCACCAGCGGCAGCTCGGCCAGCGCCTTGAAGGGTAGTGTCGTGCGGTTTTTCTGGAACGTGCCCGGTTCGGCCAGGGCCCAGATCGGGTAGCTGGCCACTTCCACGGCCACGAGATCGAGTTCCGGGTCCGCCGGCAGCACCGTCATGCCGATTTCCAGCTCGCCGGCCGCCACCTTGCGCTCGATCTGCTGGCCCGTGTCTTCCTGCAGGGTCAGGCTGATGTGCGGATGGCGCGCGCGGAAGGCCTTCAATACGGGCGTGAACAGCACATTGATCATGGGCGGGATGCCGACCGTCAGGCTGCCGCGCTGCAAGGTCTGGGTGTCGCGCACTTCCAGGGTCAGCTGGCGCATGTTCGCCAGCATTTCCTGGCCGTGCTGGTAGACGATGCGGCCCGTGTCGGTGAGCGTCAGCTTGCGCCCGTCGCGCACCAGCAGCTGGGCGCCCACTTCCTCTTCCAGCTGGCGCACCATCTTGCTGATGGTCGACTGGGTCAGGTGCAGCGATTCTGCCGCCTGCGTAAAGCTCGACAGACGCACGGTTTCGACAAAATAGCGCAGGGAACGGATATCCAAGATGGGGCTCGCCTCGGCGAAGCATGAAAATATCGACTGGGTTTGGCGAAATTAATTCATGCCATGCATGTAATCGGGATTTTATACTGAATCCACTTATGGGGTTGGTGTATGACAGCCATCCAGTTTGAGAATATTAAGAATATCAGGAGCATCACGATGTACGAGGACCGTATCCGCCACCCAGGCTTGCTCAGCAAAATCATGAGCGCCGATGAGGCAGCCAAATTGTTCCACAACGGCATGCGTGTCGGCATGAGCGGGTTCACCCGTGCCGGCGACGCCAAGGCCCTGCCGCGCGCGTTGGCCGAGCGCGCCCTGCAAGATCCATTGAGCCTGACCCTGATCACGGGCGCCTCGCTGGGCAATGGCAGCGACGGCCTGATGGCCGAGGCGGGCGTGCTGGCGCGCCGCATGCCGTTCCAGGTCGACCCGGTCTTGCGCGGCAAGATCAATAACGGCGAAGTCATGTTCATCGACCAGCATCTGTCGGAAACAGCCGAGCAGTTGCGTTCGGGTAACTTGGCCGCCGTCGATATCGCCGTCATCGAAGCGACGGCCATCACGGCGGCCGGCGCCATCATCCCGACCATGTCGGTGGGCAACTCCGCCGCCTTCGCCCAGCAGGCAACGCAGGTCATCATCGAAATCAACCTGTCCACGCCGCTGGCGCTGGAAGGCTTGCACGACATCTATGTGCCCCAGGCCTTGCCAGGGCGCGAACCGATACCCCTCACGCGCGTCGACCAGCGCCTGGGCAGCACGGCCATTGCCATCGATCCGGCCCGCATCGCCGCCATCGTCATCACGGACAGCCCCGACAGCCCGTCGAACGCCTTGCCGCCCGACGCGGAAACGCAGGCGATTGCCGGCCACGTGATCGCCTTCCTCGAAGGCGAAGTGGCGGCCGGGCGCATGGGTCCGGAATTGCTGCCCCTGCAGGCAGGCATCGGCACCATCGCCAACGCCGTGCTGCATGGCCTGATCGGCTCGCCCTTCCAGAACATGACGATGTATTCGGAAGTGCTGCAGGACAGCGCCATCGAGCTGCTCGATTCGGGCCAGCTGGCGTTTGCCTCGGCCTCGTCGATTACCCTGTCGGCCGCCGTGCACCAGAAGCTGATGGACAATATCGACCATTACCGCTCGAAGATCGTGCTGCGCCCGCAAGAGATCAGCAACCATCCGGAAATCGTGCGCCGGCTGGGCATCATCGCCCTGAACACGGCGCTGGAATTCGATATCTACGGCAACGTCAATTCCACCCACGTGTGCGGCACGCACATGATGAACGGCATCGGCGGCTCGGGCGACTTTGCGCGCAATGGGCAAGTATCGATGTTCGTGTCGAAATCGGCGGCCAAGGGCGGACGCATTTCCAGCGTCGTGCCGATGGTTTCGCATGTGGACCATACGGAACATGACGTCGACGTGCTGGTGACGGAGTGGGGCTATGCGGACTTGCGTGGCCTGGCGCCGCGCGAGCGGGCGCCGCTGATCATCGAGCGCTGCACGCATCCCGACTACCGCGATCAATTGCGCGCGTATTTTGACGCGGCATGCCAGCGCGGCGGCCACACGCCGCACCTCCTGGAGCAGGCGCTGTCGTGGCATACGCGCTACCAGGAAACGCAGAGCATGCTGGCAGCGTAGCAAGCTGCGCTAACAGCAAGACAGGGCAGGGCAGGGCGGTGCAGTACCGCGCCTGCCTTTTTTTCGTCGGTTTCGAATGGTGTTGTCAGGCATCCGGCGCAAAGCGCAGGCGGATGCCTTGCGTGACGACGGCCAGCAAGTCGTCGATATGCGCATGCATTTCCGGGTGCGGCGTCCATGGGTCGCCCGCATCCATGACGATGCGCAGCGACACGAGGCCGTGCAGCGATTGCCAGAAGATTTGCGTCATCGTATGCAGCGCCGGCTCGTCCTGGCGCACCTGGCCCGCCTGGGCCAGTTCGCCGAACAGGTGTAGCGCGTAGGCGTACGGGTCTTGCTCGATATTGCCGTGCTCCACTTCGACGGCGTCGATTTCAGCATGCGGGCGCAATTCCATGAAGATCAGCGAATATTCGTCGGGATGCTGGAAACCGTACTCGATGTAGGCGCGGCCGACCAGGCTGATGCGTTCCCATGGGTCAATGCTGTTGGCGCAGGCGGCACGCATGGCGCGCACCAGTTCCAGCAAGTCCTTGTCCATGGCCTGGGCGATCAGGGTAGCCTTGTCGCGGAACAGGGCGTACACGACGGTGGTGGAAAAACCGGCCGCCTCGGCCACCTTGCGGATGGAGACGGCGCGCGCGCCGCCCTTCTTGATGAGGTCTTTCACGACGTCGATGATGTGCTCGCGCCGCGCCTGGGCCTCGCGCAGCTTTCTTTCTTGAATATTGGTCAACTTCTTGTCCACGACTCTTTCCTGGCGACTCAATGAAAGCAAGAATTATAGGATGGCGATGGGCTGCCAATGTGTCTGGCATTGTTACAATTCAGTTTTTTGTCCGGTCGAGGCGACAGAGCACCGATTTTTCGCCCTTTTGCCCGGCGCTTTGCCATCGATGCCCCGGATTGGTGCATAAATCGCCCGCCCAGGCTTTGCTAACGGGGCCAAAGGGCGGAAAATAGCGGGATAGCTTACACTGCGTTTTTAGCGCGACGGCGCCAGCCCACGAGGCGACGCCGGAACTCTTACATTTGGACGGGATCATTACATGACCATTAAAATCAGCCAGAACTTCGACTCGGGCGCCATCGAGGTGGTAAACGCCATCACTGCCGGCGCCATCGACCTGAACTTGCGCAAGGATAGCCACGCCGATATCCATCAGTGGTTCCACTTCCGCCTGCAGGGCGCGCGGGACCAGGCATGCACGCTGCGCATCCTGAACGCGGGCCAGGCCACGTATCCGGCCGGCTATGAAGACTACCAGGCCGTGGCCAGCTACGACAGCGAAAACTGGTTCCGCGTGCCGACCTCGTTCGACGGCCAGGTCATGACGATTTCGCATACGCCGGAACTCGACAGCGTGTACTACGCGTATTTCGAACCGTATTCGTGGGAACGCCATCTGCGCCTGCTGGGCGAAGTGGCCGAGCATCCGCTGGCGCGCGTGTCCGACCTGGGCAGCACGGTCGACGGCCGCGACATGAATATGGTCACCATCGGCAACCCGCAGGCGGAAAAGAAAATCTGGGTCATCGCGCGCCAGCATCCGGGCGAATCGATGGCCGAATGGTTCGTCGAAGGCCTGATCGACTCGCTGCTGGATGACGCCAATCCGATCGCGCGCAAGCTCCTGCAGCGTGCCGTGTTCCATATCGTGCCGAACATGAACCCGGACGGTTCCATCCGCGGCAACCTGCGCACGAATGCGGCTGGCGCCAACCTGAACCGCGAATGGATGACGCCTTCGCTGGCGTCCAGCCCGGAAGTGCTGTGCGTGAAAAACAAGATCCACGAAACGGGCGTCGACATGTTTTTCGACATCCATGGCGACGAAGCGTTGCCGTATAACTTTGTGGCCGGCAATGAAATGCTGGAAAACTTCACGCCGGCGCAAGCGGCGCACCAGAAAGCCTTCATCGAGCGCTACAAGCAGGCCAGCCCCGACTTCCAGGACAAGTTCGGCTACGCGGCCAGCAAGTACAAGTCGGACATGCTGACCCTGGCGTCGAAGTACATCGGCCACCACTTCGGCTGCCTGGCGCTGACGCTGGAAATGCCATTCAAGGAAAACGCCGACTTGCCGGACCCAAGCGTAGGCTGGAATGGCGCGCGCAGCGCGGCCCTGGGCGCAGCCATGCTGCAGCCTATCCTGCTGTCGCTGGATTGAACGGCGTTGATCATGGGCGTCGAGATCGAGCGTAAATTTTTGCTGGCAGGCGATGCCTGGCGCGGCCTGGGCCAGGCGGTGCTGCTGCGTCAGGGTTATCTGTCGTCCGCGCGCGAGCGCGTGGTGCGCGTACGCATCGAGGGCGAACAGGCGATGCTGACCATCAAGGGCGCGAACGTGGGCGCGACGCGCGGCGAGTGGGAGTATCCGATTCCGCTGGCCGACGCGGCCGAATTGCTCGACGGCCTGTGCGAACAGCCGCTGATCGAAAAAGTCCGCCACCGCATCGAGCACGCGGGCATGCTGTGGGAAGTCGACGAGTTCCTCGGCGCGAATGCGGGTTTGATCGTGGCCGAGATCGAACTGGCTTCGGAAGACCAGCCTTTCGAGAAACCCGAGTGGATCGGCGCAGAAGTATCGGGCGATGCGCGCTACTACAACGCGAACCTGATCCGCCACCCGTTTTCACAGTGGTGATGGTGTTGTAAATGACGTTGCAATGAAAAAGGCGGAACCTCGGTTCCGCCTTTTTTTGCATGCGCTGGTGGTGTTGTCGGATTACGCGCTGCGCGCTAATCCGACCTACGGCTCATACCGGCAGCGTAGGTTGGATTAGCCGGTACGGCGTAATCCGACAACACCGTTACAGCATCAGTGGAAATGCTCGGTACCCTGCGGCGTATCTTCCGGCATTTCCGCATGCGCCAGCTCGCCGACGGGGTCGGCAAACAAAGGCGCGCCGCAATCGTCGCAGTATTCGCCGACAAAACGTTCCGCGTGGCGCTTGATCTGCGTCACGCCGGCGGCGTTCAGGTGCTCGATGATTTCATCGACGGGCGTCTTTTGCTTGTCCAGCGCTGCGATGCCGACCTGGATCAGGCCTTCGATCGGCGTGCCATCCTCGTCTTCCTGGCCATACAGTGGCCAGACGATGCCGTAGATGACGTCCGGCGCCTGGCGCAGGGTGAAGGCGATGCGGTACTCGTCGACCTGGCTATCGGCCGCTTCTTCGCCGAAGCCGGCGATGACGGCGCGCAGTTCCGACGGCTCGACGGCCAAGGTGTGCGTCAGGTAGTGCACGGCGGCGCGCACGGAGACGGGGCGTATCAGCTTGTCCGCTTCGCGGCAAGCCACGTAGTACGCTTCCGGCAGCAGCAGTTCCAGGCCGCAGCCGGGCAACAGGCGGGCGATGGTCGGCGTCGCCTGCTCGCGCCATTGTTCCAGGGCGGCGCTGCGCTCGGCGATGAAGTCGAGCTGGCTCGATGGCGTCTGCCAGCGGAATAGCGGTGCGCCGCTTGGGGCCACCACGGCCACCAGCAGGTAGCGCGTGTCGGCCAGGAAGGGCGCCGTTTCCGCCTCTTTGCTTGAGGGCTTGACGGCCGTGCCTTTCAGCGCGGCCAGTGCCAGCTTCTGCGTCTTGACATACGTCTCGACGTGGCTGCGCGGCAGCTGGTCGATCGAGTACAGGGTCGGCGCCATGGCCATCTTCGTGCCATCGGCCAGCAGGTGGGCGGCGAAATGCGCGGACAATACGCCGTGCGCATCGCCGGCCATCGGGCCGGAAGCGATGGAAAAGCGCGTCCACGCGAGGATGGGCACGGCCACCAGCAGGGCGTCGTAGCGCACGTCTTCATGCGTGACGACGGTCGATTCACTGACGGCTTCAACGCAGTCCATCAGCACGTCGTAGGCGTTCAAGTCTTCCTTGAACAGGCTGCCCAGGGTGTTGTCGATGGTGTCCTGGTGGCCGGTTTTGAGTAATTTCTGGAGCTGCGTATCCAGGCTGTGTTCCCAGGACCGCTCTTCGAGACGGCTGGCTGCTTGTACGATCGCCTGGGCAAAGGTGACCAGGCGCTGGCTGTCGGCAGTCAGTTTATGGGATGAATCTTTGGAAGGACGACGCATAGCGGGATAAGAGTCTCGGAAAGTGAAAAAAATGGATCAGTCAAACAATGATAAACCCTTATAACCGTATTGTAGAGGATTCGGCCGCACGCAATACGTAAGCTGTTCTTAGATCATGCCAATAGTCGAAAATTCAAGTAAAAACGGGGCAGCAGGACGAAAAAAAAGCGCCGGTCGGAACCGGCGCTCTTATCTTGCCTTACAGCTGGGTTGATTACTCGGCCAGCAGTTGACGCAATACGAATGGCAGGATACCGCCATGTTTGTAGTAATCGACTTCGATCGGCGTATCGATGCGCAGCAGCACTTTCACGTCGACGTTGGTGCCGTCGGCGCGGTGGATCACCAGGGTAGCCAGTTGCTGTGGCTTGATTTCGCCTTCGAGGCCTTTCAGGTCGAAGGTTTCATTGCCGGTGATGCCCAGGGTTTGCACGCTGTCGTCGCCGATGAATTGCAGCGGCAGCACGCCCATGCCCACCAGGTTCGAGCGGTGAATACGCTCGAACGAACGGGTGATCACGGCTTTCACGCCCAGCAGTTGCGTACCTTTGGCGGCCCAGTCGCGCGACGAGCCCGTACCGTACTCTTCGCCGCCGAAGACCATGGTTGGCGTACCTTCAGCAACATATTTCATCGCTGCGTCGTAGATCGACATTTCTTCGCCGGAAGGCTGGTGGATCGTGATGCCGCCTTCGACCGCCGAACCGTCTGCCTTGGCAGGGATCATGCGGTTTTTGATACGCACGTTGGCAAACGTGCCGCGCATCATGATTTCATGGTTACCGCGACGCGAGCCGTAGGAGTTGAAGTCCGCTTTCAGGACGCCGTTTTCCTTCAGCCATTTGCCTGCAGGACCGTTTTCCTGGATCGAACCGGCTGGCGAGATGTGGTCGGTGGTGATGGAATCGCCGAACACGCCCAGTGCGCGCGCGCCTTCGATGCCGGTGGCCACTGCCGCTGGCGTCATCGAGAAGTTGTCGAAGAACGGTGGTTCCGCGATGTAGGTCGATTTCGGCCAGTTGTAGACTTGACCGGAGACGGTGGTGACTTTTTCCCACAGCTTGCCTGGCGCGCCCTTGACGTCCGCGTAGTTGTCCTTGAACACCTTGGCGTTCATGGCGAACTTCATCATGGCCGACACTTCAGCCGAGGTCGGCCAGATGTCGCCCAGGTAGACGTCCTTGCCGCCCTTGCCCTTGCCGACAGGTTCCGTCATCAGGTCGCGCGTCATGTTGCCGGCGATGGCGTAGGCGACGACCAGCGGTGGCGAGGCCAGGAAGTTCGAGCGGATGTTCGGGTGAATACGTGCTTCGAAGTTGCGGTTGCCCGACAGCACGGCCGACGCGACGATGTCGTGCGTGGCAATCGCGGCGTTCAGCTCAGGCGTCAGGTCGCCGGCATTGCCGATACAGGTGGTGCAGCCGTATGCGGTCACGCCGAAGCCCAGTTTTTCCAGGTACGGCAGCAGGCCGGCAGCCGTCAGGTACTCGGTCACGACGCGCGAGCCAGGCGCCAGCGAGGTCTTGATGTGTGGCGCGACTTTCAGGCCGGCTTCGACGGCTTTTTTGGCCAGCAGGCCGGCAGCCAGCATCACGCTCGGGTTCGAGGTGTTGGTGCACGAAGTGATCGCGGCGATCAGCACGTCGCCGTTCGACACTTTCACGCCATTCGTCGTTTCGTACACGGCGTTCAGGTCGGCTGGATTCTTGTTGAAGCCGTTTTCCGAGGTTGGCTTGGCGAACAGTTCGGCGAAGTTCGCCTTGACGTTGCCGATTTCGATACGGTCTTGCGGGCGTTTCGGGCCGGCCAGCGACGGTGCGACCGTGGCCAGGTTCAGTTCCACCACGCGGGTGTAGTCGATGTCGCCCGCTTTTGGAATACCGTACAGGTTTTGCGCCTTGAAGTAGCTTTCGAACGCGGCGATTTCAGCCTTGCTGCGGCCGGTGCCCTTGAAGTAATCGATGGTCGCATCGTCGACCGGGAAGAAGCCCATGGTCGCGCCGTATTCCGGTGCCATGTTGGCGATCGTCGCGCGGTCGGTCAGGGTCAGCGATTCGGTGCCTTCGCCGAAGAATTCGACGAACTTGCCGACGACTTTCTCTTTGCGCAGCAATTCGGTGATGGTCAGTACCAGATCGGTGGCGGTGCAGCCTTCGCGCAGCGCGCCGGTCAGGTTCACGCCGATGACGTCAGGCGTCAGGAAGTAGACTGGCTGGCCCAGCATGCCCGCTTCTGCCTCGATGCCGCCCACGCCCCAGCCGACCACGCCGATGCCGTTGATCATGGTGGTGTGCGAGTCGGTGCCGACCAGGGTGTCAGGGTAGTACACGTCGCCGGCTTTCTTGCCTGCGTGGTGCACGCCGCGTGCCAGGTATTCCAGGTTGACCTGGTGGACGATGCCGAAGCCTGGTGGCACGACGCCGAAGGTGTCGAATGCCTGCATGCCCCATTTCATGAACTGGTAACGCTCGTTGTTACGCGAGAATTCCAGTTTCATGTTCAGGTCCAGCGCTTTCTTTTCGCGGTAGTGATCGATGGTCACCGAGTGGTCGACCACCAGGTCGACCGGCACCAGCGGCTCGATCTTCTTGGCGTCGATACCCATCTTGGCGGCCACGTTGCGCATCGCTGCCAGGTCGGCCAGCAGGGGAACGCCGGTGAAGTCTTGCAGCACGACGCGCGCCACTACGAACGGGATCTCGTCGGTGCGCTCGGCGGTCGGGCCCCAGCTCGCCAATTGCTTGACGTGTTCTTCGGTGACTTTTTTGCCGTCGCAGTTGCGCAATACCGATTCGAGCACGATACGAATCGACACTGGCAGGCGGGAGACATTGATGCCCAGGCTTTTTTCCAGCGCAGGCAGGGAGTACAGCTTGCCCTTTTTGCTATCCGAAATATTAAAGTCCTTGAGCGTGTTCAGAGTGTTGCGGGACATGACCTCTCCTTGTTGGGTATCGTCTATTTATTGATGATTCAAATTACAAAACATGACTGAGCCCCCGAAGAGGCCCTTGCTACGCACATCAGCCGCCGGTGACTGGCAAGACGCCCAGCGATGGCGGGGCTTCCACCAAGGCTGCCGGCTTGGCTTGCTCCGCATCCTTGCATTCATTGGCCAGTTGGCGGCCCTGCTTGGAATCGAGCAGCATGCCTTTGGCCGGGATACCGATCCAGACCAGGCCGTACAAGCGGTTCTCGAAGCGGTTGGCGCCGGTGGTGGTGCCAACGCGGCTCAGGCGGTGCAGGCGCTTCTTCCAGCGCAGGGCGATGTGTTTGTCGTCAGTAGCATTGGTGTAGATGGTAATTTTATTACCAAGTTCACAATTGAAATCGGTGGAGGCCGAGCCTGTGGTGCTCGGTTCATCGGCTTCTTCCTTGTCGGCGACCGACATGGCGAGCGGATGGGCTTCCTTGACGGCCGCCTTGGCCTTGGTGGTCTTGGCCTTTGGCTTGGCCTTGACTGCCTTCGGATTTGCCTCTGCCGTGGCGGCGAAGCTGGCTGGCGCCAGCGTGAGGGTCATGGCGCCCAGCGCGACGCTGCAGGCAATGGCTAATTTGGAGAGGGACATCGTGTAATTCCTGTCAGTTTTCAGTGATGCTGGAAGAGGGGGCGTTGAGTAATGCAGCGGCCGCCTCGGGCAGGCCGAGGCCCGCCAGTTTGGCGCGTTGCAAAACGGTCCAATAATATCGGTAGCTGGCGCGGTCATGCAAGCGGCCATTTTGCGCAATCGGTCCCCAGTTGGCGCGCAGCGCTTCATTCAGGATGTTGCTGGCCTCGTTGACTTCGGACAGGCGCGGCGTGAAGGCCTTGATGATGGGCTTGATCTGGTCCGGGTGGATGCTCCACATGCGCGTGTAGCCGAACTCGGCCGTCGCGCGCTGGGCGTCATTCGCCACCACGGCCGAATCGCGCACGTCCGTCGTCACGTTATGCGACGGCACCTTGCCGTGCGCGTGGCAGGCGGCCGCCACTTCGAGCTTGGCGCGCACCACCAGCGGGTGCGTAAACTGGCCCGGCGTGCGCATGGCGGCGGCGGGAATGGCACCGTAATGGGCCGAGACGAAATCCATGATGCCGAAGGACAGGCATTCGACCTGGGGCAGGGCGGCGATGGCGTAGGCGTCGCGCAGTGCGCCATGCGTTTCGATCAGGATGTGCACGGGCAGGTTGTCGCGGCCGGCGCGGCGTGCATGCAGGTTGATCAGGTCGATGGCCAGCATGGCATCTTGCACGCCGCCCACCTTGGGCACGGCGATGTAGGCCAGGCGGGCCGCGGCGCTGCAGATGATTTCCACGTCGCGCGCGAAAAACGGGCTGTCGACGTCGTGCACGCGCACGCCGATGCGGTTGAACTGGTTCTCGTCGCTGGCCAGCAGGCCGGCGATCATGTGGGCGTGCGACTCTTCATTGCCGGCGCTGGCGCCGTCTTCGCAGTCGAACGTGATGTCGAACAGGGGCCCAAGCTCTTGTTGCAAAGCAATCGATTTACGCATCAGCTTTTCAGAGCCGGCGTAGTGGTCGCAAGCGGCGAGCAACAGCGGCTGGCGTTTGCCTTGGAATAAAACCTCGGAAGGGTGCATGCTTAAGGCATTTCTGCAGGTAAAGACTACTTGATAAAACAGCCGCGCCGCGAATCTCGCGGGGCGGCCTTCTTGGCGGGCGGCGCTCAGGCCGCGCCGCCAATACTGGATTTATGCCAGCAGGTGTTTCACGCCTTCGCGCTCTTCGGTCAGTTCTTTCAGGGTCAGGTTGATGCGCTCTTGCGAGAATGCATCGATTTCCAGACCTTGAACGATGGTGTACTCACCGTTGTCGGTGGTGACCGGGAAGCCGAACACGGTGCCTTCAGGGATGCCATACGAGCCATCGGAAGGTACGCCCATGGTGGTCCACTTGCCAGCCGTGCCCAGCATCCAGTCATGGATGTGGTCGATGGCGGCGTTCGCTGCCGACGCTGCCGACGACAGGCCGCGCGCTTCGATGATGGCCGCGCCGCGCTTGCCGACGGTCGGCAGGAAGGTGTTGGCATTCCATTCCTGATCGTTGATCAGGTCCTTGACGGCCTTGCCGTTGACGGTGGCGAAACGGTAGTCGGCGTACATGGTTGGCGAGTGGTTGCCCCAGACGGTCAGCTTCTCGATATCCTTGACGGCGGTGCCGGTCTTGGCCGCGACTTGCGACAGCGCGCGGTTGTGGTCCAGGCGCAGCATGGCGGTGAAGTTTTTCGCCGGCAGCGATGGTGCCGATTTCATGGCGATGTAAGCGTTGGTGTTGGCAGGGTTGCCGACCACCAGGACTTTGACATTGCGCGAAGCGACGGCGTCGAGCGCCTTGCCTTGTACCGTGAAGATCTGCGCGTTCGCTTCCAGCAGGTCCTTGCGTTCCATGCCTGGGCCGCGTGGACGCGCGCCGACCAGTACGGCCACGTCGACATCCTTGAATGCGGTCAGCGGATCGGAGTGGGCGGTCATTTCCGTCAGCAGCGGGAAGGCGCAGTCGTCGATTTCCATCATCACGCCCTTGAGCGCCTTCTGGGCTTTTTCGTCCGGGATTTCAAGCAGTTGCAAGATGACAGGCTGGTCTTTGCCGAGCATGTCGCCATTGGCGATGCGGAACAACAGGGCGTAGCCGATCTGGCCGGCGGCGCCGGTCACTGCAACACGCATTGGGGTTTTAGCCATGATGAATCTCCAAAGTGGGAAAGAAAACGGGCTTGAAGCTGGGCTTACGCTTATCCGGGAAAACTATAATGATACCAAAACCGGCACGCGCCACCGAATTGCTGGTGTACGCTGCCGTCACGCTCGTGCTGCACGAGGCCAGAGTGGCTGGCCGACAACATAAAACGCTGGCTCAGAAGTTTTATCGAGGGCAGTTTAGGCCTCCGATCTGTATCTGTCAATCATATCTTATGTCTTATATAAGACAGATAACTACGAGTGTTTTACTGGACGCGGGCAGTGATTTGTGTTGAAATGTCGGACTATGAATCCCGCCTCGTCCAATCTGACCAACAATGCCACTGCTGCAAGCGGGGCGGTCAGTCCGACCGCGGGCGCCCCGGCCACGCCCGTCGCCGCAGCGGCCAGCACGCCCGTCACCGCAGTGGCCAGCACGCCCGTCACCGCAGTGGCCAGCAGCAATACCACTACGGCGATGCCCGTCGCCAGCGCTGCACCCACCTTCAGTCCCCTGTACCAGCAGATCAAGGCGCTCATTACGCAGAGCCTGCAATCGGGCGAGTGGAAGCCGGGCGAGCTCATTCCCAGCGAAGTCGAGCTGGCAGGGCGCTTCAAGGTCAGCCAGGGCACGGTGCGCAAGGCCATCGATGAACTGGCCGCCGAGAACCTCGTCATGCGCCGCCAGGGCAAGGGCACCTTCGTTTCCACCCACCATGAGGCGCGCGCGCATTTCCGCTTCCTGCGCCTGGTGCCGGACGAAGGCGTGCCGCATTATCCCGAAAGTAAATTTATCGAAGTCAAGCGCGTGCGCGCGCCGGCCGACGTGGCGCGCCTGATGGATCTGAAGTCCGGCGACGCCGTCATCTTCATCAAGCGCGTGCAGTATTTCGACGGCGTGCCGACCATCGTCGAGGAGCTGTGGCTGCCCGGCCTGATCTTCAAGGGCCTGACGGCCGAGCGCCTGGTCGAATACAAGGGGCCCATGTACGGCCTGTTCGAAACGGAATTCGGCACGCGCATGATCCGCGCGTCCGAGCAGATCCGCGCCGTGTGTGCCGACGCGGGCGCCGCGCAATTGTTAAATATTGACCTCGGCACGCCCTTGCTCAGTTCCGAGCGCGTGTCGTTTACCTACGGCGACAAGCCGGTCGAACTGCGCCGGGGCTTGTATCTGACCAGTCGCCATCATTATCAGAATGAACTCAGCTGAAGCGGCGGGGCGCCTGCGGGTGCCCGGACAAGCAGCAAGGCTGAAGTGCATCGCTTGCAAGATGCCTGCCGCAAGGCGGGCAGCGGAGACAGCAGAAAGCGCAGCTAAAGCATGGCCCGCTCCGGCGGGCCGTGCTTTGCCGGCGATTCTGTAATTAAATTACGTGAACTACGGAAAGTAGCGCGATATTTTGTAGTAAAAAACCATTTTGGTTATATGCAACAATAGATATTGGTGTGGGTTGCGAAAATCGGCGAAAATCGCGGCTTCGCTTCAATATTTAGTTATCAAGGGGAGGTTTTTGTTATGTCTGAAGCCGTAAGAGAAGTACCAAAAAAAGAACGGCCGGAATTCCGTAACATTCATGTTACCGAATTGTCGAACTACCGCATGGCTGTCGGCGCCATCGTCTCGATCCTGCATCGCATCAGCGGTTTCATCATGTTCGCCCTGCTGCCCTGCATCCTGTACATGCTGGAACTGAGCTTGCGTTCCGAAATGTCCTACGCTTACTTCCAGGGCATCGCCTCGCACTGGTTCGTCAAGCTGATCACCCTGGCTCTGGTCTGGGCCTTCCTGCACCACTTCTGCGCCGGCATCCGCCACCTGTTCATGGATGTGCACGTTGCCATCGAAAAAGATTCGGCACGCAAGACCGCGACGTCCGTACTGGTCGTGAGCGTGGTGTTGACGGCATTGGTCGCTTTGAAACTGTTTGGAGTATTTTAATGGCAGACAATAACATCGGACCGAAACGCCTCGTCGTCGGTGCCCATTACGGCTTGCGCGACTGGCTGGCGCAACGCGTCACCGCCATCGTCATGGTGGCTTATGTGGCCATCCTGCTGATTTCCTTCCTCACCGGCAGCAACTTCAGCTATGAAGGCTGGGCCGGTTTGTTTGCGCAGCAGTGGTTTAAATTGTTCAGCCTGGTGACTTTCGTCGCCCTGTTTTACCACGCATGGGTTGGCGTACGCGACATCTGGATGGACTACGTGAAAAGCGCTGGCCTCCGTCTGACGCTGCAAATTGCCACCATGCTGTGGTTGATCGCTTGTGCCGCTTGGACGGTGCAGATACTCTGGAGTGTGTAATCGTGGCAGCATATAAATCTGCAATTCCTACCCGCCGCTTTGATGCGGTCATCGTTGGCGCCGGCGGTTCCGGCATGCGCGCGTCGTTGCAACTGGCTGAAGCCGGTCTGAACGTCGCTGTCCTGTCGAAAGTTTTCCCGACCCGCTCGCACACCGTGGCGGCGCAGGGCGGTATCGGCGCGTCGCTCGGCAACATGGCTGAAGACAACTGGTTCTGGCACATGTTCGACACCGTCAAGGGTGGCGACTATCTGGGCGACCAGGATGCCATCGAATTCATGTGCCGCGAAGCACCGAAAGTCGTGTACGAACTGGAACACTTCGGCATGCCATTCGACCGCAACCCTGACGGCACCATCTATCAGCGTCCCTTCGGCGGCCACACGGCCCACTTCGGCGAAAAGCCGGTGCAGCGCGCCTGCGCGGCAGCTGACCGTACCGGTCACGCCCTGTTGCACACGCTGTACCAGCGCAACGTCCGCGCGCGTACGCACTTCTTCGTCGAATGGATGGCAATCGACCTGATCCGTGACGCCGAAGGCGACGTGATTGGTGTTGTGGCGCTGGAAATGGAAACCGGCGAATGCATGATCCTGGAAGCAAAGACGACGGTGATGGCAACGGGTGGCGCAGGCCGCATCTTCGCCGCCTCGACGAATGCCTTCATCAACACCGGCGACGGCATGGGCATGGCGGCACGCGCCGGCCTGCCGCTGCAAGACATGGAATTCTGGCAGTTCCACCCGACCGGCGTGGCCGGCGCGGGCGTCTTGATCACCGAAGGCGTGCGCGGCGAAGGCGGCATCCTGATCAATAGCGAAGGCGAACGCTTCATGGAGCGCTATGCGCCGACCCTGAAGGATCTGGCGCCGCGCGACTTCGTCTCGCGTTCGATGGACCAGGAAATCAAGGAAGGCCGCGGCTGCGGTCCGAACAAGGACCACGTGATGCTGGATCTGCGCCATATCGGCGCCGACACCATCGCCAAGCGCCTGCCGTCGATCCTGGAAATCGGCCACAAGTTCGCCAACGTCGACGCCACCAAGGAACCGATTCCTGTCGTGCCGACGATTCACTACCAGATGGGCGGCATTCCAACGAACATCCACGGCCAGGTCGTCACCCCGACCGGTCCGGATAATTCGGCGCAAGTCGTCAACGGTCTGTACGCGATCGGCGAATGCGCCTGCGTGTCGGTGCACGGCGCCAACCGCCTGGGCACGAACTCGCTGCTCGACCTGGTGGTCTTCGGCCGCGCGGCCGGCAACCACATCGTCAACAGTGGCCTGAAAGCCAAGGAAAACAAGCCTTTGCCAGCCGATGCTGCCGAATTTGCCATGGGCCGCCTGGCGCGCCTGGAAAACTCGACCGGCACGGAAACCGTGCAGGGCGTGGCGAACGACATCCGCGCAACGATGCAGAAGTACTGCGGCGTGTTCCGTACCGACGAGATGCTGAACAAGGGCGTCGAAGAAATCATGAAGCTCGACGAGCGCCGCAAGCACGTCTCCTTCAAGGATAAATCGATGGTCTTCAACACGGCCCGCGTGGAAGCGCTGGAACTGGACAATCTGATCGAAACGGCGAAAGCGACCATCGTTTCGGCAGCAGCGCGCAAGGAATCGCGCGGCGCCCACGCCCAGGACGACTATCCGCAACGTGACGACGACAACTGGATGAAGCACACTCTGTGGTATTCGGAAGGCAACCGACTGGCATACAAGCCAGTCGTGACCAAGCCGCTGACGGTTGATACCTTCAAACCGAAACCACGTACTTTCTAAGGCTATACCATGGCACGCACTCTCAAATTCAAAATCTACCGCTACGATCCTGACCAGGATGCCAAGCCGTACATGCAAGACCTGACGGTCGAACTGAAAGACACCGACAAGATGCTGCTCGATGCACTGCAGCGCATCAAGGCGGACGTCGATGACTCGCTGGCCCTGCGCCGCTCGTGCCGCGAAGGCGTGTGCGGTTCGGACGCGATGAACATCAACGGCAAGAACGGCCTGGCATGCACCACCAACCTGAACGAACTGTCGGAGCCTATCGTGCTGCGTCCGTTGCCAGGTTTGCCGGTCATTCGCGATCTGATCGTCGACATGACGCAATTTTTCAAGCAGTACGATTCGATCAAGCCGTTCCTGATCAACGATTCGATCCCGCCTGAAAAAGAACGCCTGCAGTCGCCGGAGCAGCGCGAAGAACTCGATGGCCTGTACGAGTGCATCCTGTGCGCATGCTGCTCCACGTCGTGCCCGTCGTTCTGGTGGAATCCGGACAAATTCGTCGGTCCTGCAGGCCTGCTGCAAGCCTACCGCTTCATCGCCGATTCGCGCGACGAAGCCACCGGTGCGCGTCTGGACAACCTGGAAGACCCGTACCGCCTGTTCCGCTGCCATTCGATCATGAACTGCGTCGACGTTTGCCCGAAAGGCTTGAACCCGAACAAGGCGATCGGCAAGATCAAGGAATTGATGGTCCGCCGCGCGATCTGATTCGTCTGATCGCATCCGCCGGGCGCCGTTTGCGGGAAGAGGGTATCCTCTCTTGCCTGCAGGCGGCGCCTGCAAAGCAGTACCGTGCCGCAAGGCACCCGTAAAGTGGTAAACCAAATGACAGAATCAATTTTGTCCTCGCATCAGGCCGACCCGGCCAACCGCGCCCGCCTGCGCTGGCGTTCACGCCGTGGCTTGCTGGAAAACGACATTATCCTGACCCGTTTTCTCGATGCGTATGAAACCGAATTGACCGATGAAGAAGTTGACGCGCTGACGCGTTTGCTGGATTTATCGGACAATGCGTTAATGGATCTGGTACTGGCCCGTAAAGAGCCGGAAGGCGAAGTCGATCTGCCGCATGTGCGCGCACTGCTGCAACGACTGCGCATTGCCTAGACGCCTGGGCGATATATTGCAAACGGTGCGAGTGGCGCGCTGTAGCACTGCCGAATTGCGGTGCGAATTGCAGCCAGAATTTTTGATTTTTTATTTCGACTCACTCCCGAGAAGGAAGAGCCCATGAATATCTCTGACACAAAAGCTACCCTGTCGTTCTCCGATGGCAGCCCATCGCTTGAATTTCCAATCTACAAAGGCACGGTTGGCCCGGACGTCATCGACATCCGCAAACTGTACGCCGGTAGCGGCAAGTTCACCTACGACCCAGGCTTTATGTCGACGGCCGCCTGCAACTCGTCGATCACCTACATCGACGGCGACAAGGGCGAGCTGCTGTACCGTGGTTACCCGATCGAACAATTGGCCGTCAACGCCGACTTCATGGAATCGTGCTACCTGCTGCTGAACGGCGAACTGCCGAACGCGGCACAGAAAGCCAAGTTCGTCGACACCGTCACCAAGCACACGATGGTGCACGAACAGATGCAATTCTTCTTCCGTGGCTTCCGCCGCGACGCGCATCCGATGTCGGTCCTGGTGGGCACCGTCGGCGCGCTGGCATCGTTCTACCATGATTCGCTGGACATCAACGACCCGCATCACCGCGAAGTGTCGGCCATCCGCCTGATCGCCAAGATGCCAACCCTGGTCGCCATGACCTACAAGTACTCGGTCGGCCAGCCGTTCGTGTACCCCCGCAACGACCTGTCGTACAGCGCCAACTTCATGCACATGATGTTCGCCAATCCGTGCGAAGAGTACAAGGTCAACGACGTGCTGGTGCGCGCCTTGGACCGCATCCTGATTCTGCACGCGGACCACGAGCAAAACGCATCGACTTCGACCGTCCGTCTGGCCGGTTCGTCGGGCGCCAACCCGTTTGCCTGTATCGCTGCCGGTATCGCCTGCCTGTGGGGCCCTGCCCACGGCGGCGCCAACGAAGCGGCACTCAACATGCTGAAAGAAATCGGCACCGTCGAGAACATCCCTGCCTTCATCGAGCAAGTCAAGGACAAGAACTCCGGCGTCAAGCTGATGGGCTTTGGCCACCGCGTGTACAAAAACTTCGATCCACGCGCCAAGCTGATGCGTGAAACCTGCTACGAAGTGCTGCAAGAACTGGGTCTGCAAGACGACCCGCTGTTCAAGCTGGCGATGGAACTGGAAAAGATTGCACTGAACGACGACTACTTCGTGTCGCGCAAACTGTACCCGAACGTCGACTTCTACTCGGGCATCGTGCAATCGGCGCTGGGCATCCCGGTATCGCTGTTTACCGGTATCTTCGCCATGGCCCGTACGATCGGCTGGATCGCCCAGTGGAACGAAATGATCGCCGACCCAGAACAGAAAATCGGCCGTCCGCGCCAGCTGTTCGTCGGTTCGACCACGCGCGAAGTACTGCCACTGGACAAGCGTTAATCCAGAGCGGTATCGAGCATAAAAAAACGGGCTTCGGCCCGTTTTTTTATGCCGGGCTGTTATGCTCAACCCCTGGATCAACAGGAAGCACAACGCGATGAATGAAGAAACCTGCGCCCCCGGCGGCGTGGCCCTGGGCGATACGGCATTTGGCTACACCTTGTCGCTGATCGGCGGCAAATACAAGATGCTGATCCTGTATGCGCTGGCGGAAAACACGGTGCTGCGGCACAACGAACTCAAGCGCCATCTCGGTGGCATCGCCTTCAAGACCCTCAGCGTCGTGCTGAAGGAGCTGGAAGCCGATGCGCTGATCGTTCGCAAGGAATATCCGCAAGTGCCGCCCAAGGTTGAATACTCGCTGTCCAGCAAGGGCACCTCGCTGATCCCCGTGCTGCACACCCTGTGCGCGTGGGGCGAACGGCACCAGCCAGTCTGATCCGGATACGCTTGCTCAAGTGATTTTTTGCGGTCTTGAAGCTTACTTTTCTTACTGTATGAGCAGTCAATGTGCGTACTTGTGGAAAGTACTCGCAATGGCTATGCTGTTTCTGCCTCTGGGGGGGGGGCGCGGTCACGTGCTGCGCGCCTCGGGGCAGGGTACCGGCTTGCCTGCTTTCCTGTGCATGCGGGCCGGTGCATCCATTTCACTTCAGGAAAGCAGCATGATGAAAACCCTCGTAATCGTCTTCCATCCCTCCATCGCCACGTCGGTGGCCAACAAGCGCTGGCTGCAGGAACTGGCGCAGTATCCTGAGCGTTACACCATTCATGATGTGTACCAGGCTTATCCGGACGGAAAAATTGATGTGGCGCGCGAACAGGCGCTGGTGGAGGCGCACGCCAATGTGGTCTTGCAGTTCCCCGTGTACTGGTTTAACTGTCCGCCCATGATGAAGCAGTGGCTCGATGAGGTGCTGGCGTATGGATGGGCCTACGGCACGGGCGGCGATGCCTTCCAGGACCGCAAGGTGGCGCTGGCCGTCACGGCCGGCATCCGGCAGGCGGACTTCACGCCACAAGGCAAGTGGAACGTCACCCTGGCGCAGCTGCTGGCGCCGTTCGATGTCACTCTGGCGTATATCGGCGCTGACAGCCGCCGCTTCTTTGCTTTTTATGGTGCGGAAGACGGGCCGAAGGAGGAGGGCTATGCCGAGCGGCTGGCGCGCAGCGCGCAAGAGTATGAGCGCTTCCTGGTCGCCTTGTAGGGCGGCTTGTGTCAGTTGAATGCCGCTTCCAGGTGATGCAGTTCGACGTGCCGCCCCTCGAGTTGCAGGCTGGTGCCGTCATAGGGCTGGGGCATGACGATGCAGCGCGGCGCATTGTGTTTGAGGATGCCGCCCCAGTGGGCGACCCTGGCACCGGCCTGGCGGCGGATCGCCTCGACCGTGGCGCCGCTGGCGAGGATGTGGGCTTGCGGAAAGGCTTGCTGCAATACACCCAGGCCGAAATAGGCTTGCGGTTCGGCCGCACTGATATAGATGGTGGTCAGGCGCTTGCCGCTGGCGGCGATGGTGTGCGCTAACTGCGCCGCATCGTTGCGCAGGAACTGGGCGTTGATCAGGATGGCGTCCGTCACCCCACTTAACAGTAATGAGGTGGAGGGTGCGCAGCCCAACACGTCCAGGCGAAAGGCGTCAAGGGTGCCGGAGGGGCGGGCGGCGCGTGCCAGCATAGGATTCTTTCAATATTCGATACTCTTGCTGCATATTATCCTTTCGACCAAATGCGACAAATAGGGTAGATTGCAATACTTAGTTGCACGGATCGGACGAATCAATGAAGGCGCACAAATGGACCGCATAACCGCCGCACAGGTATTTGTCGCCATCGCCGAGCGCGGCAGCATGGTGGCCGCCAGCGAGGCGCTCGACATGTCGCGCGCCATGGTGACGCGTTACCTGGCCGAGATGGAGCAGTGGGCTGGGGCGCGTCTGCTGCATCGCACCACGCGTCGTTTGAGCCTGACGGATGCGGGCGAGGCGACTCTGGCGCGCTGCCGCCAGATGCTGGAAGTGGCCGGCGCCATGGCCGTTGCATCGCCCGGGGAGATCGACACGCCGCACGGCTTGCTGCGCATTACCTGCTCGCAATCGCTGGCGCAGACGGCCCTCGCTGGCGCAGTGACCGCTTACCTGCAGCGCTACCCGCGCGCCGCAGTCGACCTGCAGATGGAGAACCGCGCCGTCAACCTGGTGGAGCAGCGCATCGACCTGGCGATCCGCATCACGAACGCGCTCGAACCGAACCTGATCGCGCGCCAGCTGGCCAGTTGCGCCTCGGTGGTGTGCGCTGCACCATCGTATCTGGCGGCGCATGGCACGCCGCGCCGGGCGCAAGACCTGGCCCTGCATAACTGCCTGACCTATACGTATTTCGGCAAGAGCCTGTGGCAGTTCACGCACGACGGGGAAGCGCTCACTGTCCCCGTCAGCGGCCGCCTGTCGGCGAATGAATCGCTGGTGCTGCTGGTGGCGACGGTGGCGGGGGCGGGCATCGCCATGCAGCCGCGCTATTCGGCCGCGCCGCTGATCGCCAGCGGGCAACTGGTGGAGCTGCTGCCCGCTTACGTGCCGCAGGACATGGGCATCTACGGCATCTACACCTCGCGCCAGCACATGTCGCCGCTGCTGCGCACCATGCTCGACTTCCTGGTCGAGTGGTTTGCCGGCGATGCCGATTGGCTGGCGGCCATCGCGGCGGCGCCGTCATCGGGCAGACCAGTCGGGCGCAAGCGGCACGCCAGCGCGAGCCTGAAAGTGCCGTAAGCGCAACAGTAACAGGCTGGCAAGCCCGGGAAAATCAAGCACCCAGCTTACATTTGCTTGCCAAATAAATTCAACTAGCCGTTGTTGCGTTACAATACCGCGTGCTATTCTAAATGACGGTATGCAGAATGCTGGTGCAATAAAAAAGCCCTTCCCCACAACTTGATGTGCAATCCGCTAACCGGTCAGGCCGTGTCGCGGAAGGTTAGATTAACCCGCTAATTCCTCGCGAAACGCGAAGAAAGGTGAGCAATATATGCAGCAATTAACGACCAACTCCTACCTGTTTGGTGGGAATGCTCCGTACGTGGAAGACCTGTACGAAGCGTATCTGAACAATCCAGGCTCGGTACCCGATAACTGGCGCTCCTACTTCGACGCGATGCAGCACGTGCCTGCAGTCGACGGCAGCAACAAGCCTGACGTGGCGCATGCCTCCGTCGTCGCCTCGTTCGCCGAGCGCGCAAAAGCTGGTCCGATCCGCACAGTGACCGCTTCCTTCGATGCTGAAATGGGCCGCAAACGTGTTGCTGCAACGCAACTGATCGCCGCTTACCGCTACCTCGGTTCGCACTGGGCCAATCTGGATCCGCTGCAACGCCAGGAACGTCCGATGATCCCTGAGCTCGAGCCGAGCTTCTACGGTTTCACCGACGCTGACATGGACACCGTGTTCAACATCAGCAATACCTATTTTGGCCCCGAGACCGCCACCCTGCGCGATCTGCTGAACTATCTGCGCGACACCTACACGCGTTCGATCGGTGCCGAATTCATGTACATCTCCGATCCGGCCGAAAAGCGCTGGTTGCAAGAGAAACTGGAATCGATCCGCTCCACCCCGAATTTCACCCCAGAGAAAAAAATCCACATCCTCGACCGCCTGACCGCGGCTGAAGGCCTGGAACGCTATCTGCACACCCGTTACGTTGGCCAGAAGCGCTTCTCCCTGGAAGGCGGCGAAACCTTCATCGCCTCGATGGATGAAACCATCCAGCGCGCCGGCGAAAAAGGCGTGCAGGAAATCGTCATCGGCATGGCCCACCGCGGCCGCCTGAACGTACTCGTGAACACCCTGGGCAAGGCGCCACAGGAACTGTTCGAAGAATTCGAAGGCAAGCATGGCGACGACCTGCCTGCCGGCGACGTGAAGTATCATCAAGGCTTCTCGTCGGACATCTCCACCGCAGGCGGCCCGGTCCACCTGTCGCTGGCGTTCAACCCGTCGCACCTGGAAATCGTCAACCCTGTGGTCGAAGGTTCCGTCAAGGCCCGCATGGATCGCCGCGGCGACGCGCAGGGCGCGCAGGTGCTGCCTATCCTGGTGCACGGCGATGCCGCTTTCGCCGGCCAGGGCGTGGTCATGGAAACGCTGAATCTGGCGCAAACCCGTGGCTACCATACGGGCGGCACGGTGCATATCGTGATCAACAACCAGATCGGTTTCACCACCTCGGACCCGCGCGATGCCCGCTCGACCCTGTACTGCTCGGACGTCGTCAAGATGATCGAAGCACCGGTCCTGCACATCAATGCCGATGATCCTGAAGCCGTGGTGCTGGCGACGCAAATCGCGCTCGACTATCGCATGGAATTCAAGAAGGACATCGTCCTCGACATCATCTGCTACCGTAAACTTGGCCACAACGAGCAAGATACGCCGGCACTGACGCAGCCACTGATGTACAAGAAGATCGGCCAGCATCCAGGCACCCGCAAGCTGTACGCGGACAAGCTGGTAGCGCAAGGCGTGATCCCTGCCGATGGCGGCGACAAGATGGTGGCCGCTTTCCGCGACGCCATGGACGCCGGCAAGCATACCGTCGATCCGGTCATCTCGAACTTCAAGAACAAGTACGCCGTCGACTGGCTGCCGTTCCTGAACAAGAAATGGACCGATTCGGCCGACACCGCCGTGCCGATGACGGAACTGAAACGCCTGGCCACCCGCATCACCAGCGTGCCGGAAGACTTCAAGGTCCACTCGCTGGTTGAAAAAGTACTGGGCGACCGTGGCACCATGGGCCGTGGCGAAATGAACCTGGACTGGGGCATGGGCGAACACCTGGCCTACGCATCGCTGGTCTCGTCCGGCTACGCCATCCGCCTGACGGGCCAGGATGCCGGCCGCGGTACCTTCGTGCACCGTCACGCCGTCTTGCACGATCAAAACCGCGAGCGCTGGGATGCCGGTACCTACATTCCGCTGCAAAACGTCTCGGAAAACCAGGCGCCGTTCACCGTCATCGACTCGGTGCTGTCCGAAGAAGCCGTACTGGCCTTCGAATACGGCTACTCGACCGCTGAACCGAACACGCTGACGATCTGGGAAGCCCAGTTCGGCGACTTCGCCAACGGCGCGCAAGTGGTAATCGACCAATTCATCAGCTCCGGCGAAGTGAAATGGGGTCGTGCTTCTGGCCTGGTCATGATGCTGCCGCACGGTTACGAAGGCCAGGGTCCTGAGCACTCGTCCGCGCGTCCAGAGCGTTTCCTGCAGCTGTGCGCAGACAACAACATGCAAGTGGTGCAGCCGACGACGGCTGCGCAGATCTTCCATTTGCTGCGCCGCCAGATGGTGCGCCAGTTCCGCAAGCCGCTGGTCATCCTGACGCCGAAGTCGCTGTTGCGCAACAAGGATGCCGGTTCGCCGCTGACCGATCTGGCCAAGGGTGGTTTCCAGACCGTCATCGGCGAAGTCGACGACAAAATCGATGCCAAGAAAGTCAAGCGCGTCGTCGCCTGCTCGGGCAAGGTCTACTACGACCTGGTCAACGCACGCAAGACACGCGGTCAGACCGACACGGCCATCGTGCGCCTGGAACAGCTGTATCCGTTCCCGCACAAGTCGTTCGCTGCTGAACTGAAGAAGTTCCCGAACCTGGTCGAAGTCGTATGGGCCCAGGACGAGCCGCAAAACCAGGGCGCCTGGTTCCAGATCCAGCACAACATCTTCGAAGGCCTGGAATCGGGTCAGCGTCTGGCTTACGCCGGCCGTCCTGCTTCGGCGTCGCCTGCTGTCGGTTATTATGACAAGCACTACGCCCAGCAAAAAGATCTGCTGGAAACGGCATTCTCGAAGCTGAAGGGTTTTATCCTGACCAAGTAAGTGGCAGGGTAACGGGCGCCATGTGTATGCATGGCGCCTGTTCGCATACATCGTGACGGAGCGCCGCCCTTGCTACGCAGGGGCGGCGCCGCAATAACAAAATAAACGGAGTTTTACATGGCACAAATCGAAGTCAAAGTTCCCCAGTTGTCGGAATCGGTTGCAGAAGCGACCCTGCTGGCATGGCACAAGAAAGTCGGCGAACCAGTTGCGCGCGACGAAAACATGATCGATATCGAAACCGATAAAGTGGTGCTGGAACTGCCGGCGCCCGTCGCTGGCGTGATCGTGCAGATCATCAAGGCTGACGGCGCCACCGTCGTTGCCGGCGAAGTCATCGCCATCATCGATACCGACGGCTCGGCCAAGGTCAGCCCGATGGAAGTGTCGGCCGTGCCTGCGCCAGCCCTGGCTGCCGCCGCGCAAGACACCGCTAACGCGTCGGCACCAGCCGCTGCCACCAAAGGCGATGTCGCCATGCCTGCCGCTGCCAAGATCCTGTCCGAAAAAGGCCTGTCCGCTGGCGACGTCGCCGGTTCCGGCAAAGATGGCCGCGTGACCAAGGGCGACGCCCTGGCCGCTTCCGCCAAGCCAGCTGTCGCGCCACTGGCGCCAGCCGCTGCCAAGCCAGCGCTGCAGCAAGTCGCCACGCCGACCATCGCCAGCCTGGGCGACCGTCCGGAAGAGCGCGTGCCGATGAGCCGCCTGCGCGCACGTATCGCCGAGCGCCTGCTGCAATCGCAATCGACGAACGCCATCCTGACGACGTTCAATGAAGTGAACATGCAGCCGGTCATCGACCTGCGCAACAAGTACAAGGACAAGTTCGAGAAAGAGCACGGCGTCAAGCTGGGCTTCATGTCCTTCTTCGTCAAGGCCGCCGTCGCCGCCCTGAAAAAATACCCGATCATCAACGCTTCCGTTGACGGCAACGACATCCTGTACCACGGCTACTTCGACATCGGCATCGCTGTCGGTTCGCCACGCGGCCTGGTCGTGCCTATCATCCGCAATGCGGACCAGCTGTCGATCGCCGACATCGAGAAAAAAATCGGTGAATTCGGCGCGAAAGCCAAGGAAGGCAAGCTGACCCTGGACGACCTGACGGGCGGCACGTTCTCGATCTCGAACGGCGGCACCTTCGGCTCCATGCTGTCGACCCCGATCATCAACCCGCCACAATCGGCCATCCTGGGCGTGCATGCGACCAAGGACCGCGCCGTGGTCGAAAACGGCCAGATCGTGGTACGTCCGATGAACTACCTGGCCATGTCCTACGACCACCGCATCATCGACGGCCGCGAAGCCGTCCTGGGCCTGGTGGCGATGAAAGAAGCGCTGGAAGATCCTGCACGCCTGTTGCTGGACCTGTAAGCACCGTAGTCCCCCGGCGTCGCCGCCGGGGCAATGTAGCTGATACCCCTTGCCAGAAGACGCAGCTGGCTGATCTCAATGAAAGAGGATTCTCATGAACGTCTCTGAAGAAATCAAGCGTCTGCACGAGTTGCACCTGGCGGGCGCCCTGAGCGACGCGGAATTCGCGCAAGCGAAAGCCAAGCTCCTGAGCAATATCAACCTGGACAAATCGGACAGCCCCTCCGACTCCGGCCCGTCGAACGACCTGGTGCAGGAATTCAACCGCCTGCGCCGTTCACGCAACGACCGCTGGCTCGGTGGCGTCTGTGGCGGCCTGGGCCGCGCTTCCGGCATGGAAGCGTGGATCTGGCGCCTGGTTTTCGTCCTGTTTACATTGACCTTCGGCTTCGGCGTGGTGATTTACCTTCTATTGTGGATTTTCGTACCAGACGAAGAGATTGGAATAACAAAACATGAGTACTAAACAATTTGACGTAGTGGTCATCGGTGCGGGCCCTGGCGGCTACATCGCCGCCATCCGCGCAGCGCAGCTGGGCTTTTCCGTTGCCTGCGTCGACGAGTGGTCGAACGCCAAGGGCGGCGCCGCGCCTGGCGGTACCTGCACCAACGTCGGCTGCATCCCGTCGAAGGCACTGCTGCAATCGTCCGAGCATTTTGAACACGCGGGCCACAGCTTCGCCGAGCACGGCATCGATGTCGCCGGCCTGAAGCTGAACCTGGGCCAGATGCTCAAGCGCAAAGACACCGTCGTCAAGCAAAACAACGACGGCATCCTGTACCTGTTCAAGAAGAACAAGATCGCCTTCTTCCACGGCCGCGCCGCTTTCGCTGCCGCCGCCGCTGGAACGTATGAGATCAGCGTGACGGGCGCAGCCAACGAAACCTTGACGGCCAAGCACGTGGTCATCGCCACGGGTTCGAACGCACGCGAATTGCCGGGTGCACCATTCGACGAGAAACTGATCCTGTCGAACACGGGCGCACTGACCATCGACGCCGTACCAGCCAAGCTGGGCGTCATCGGTGCCGGCGTGATTGGCCTAGAAATGGGCAGCGTCTGGCGCCGCCTGGGTTCCGACGTCACCGTGCTGGAAGGCCTGCCGGTCTTCCTGGGCGCCGTCGACGAGCAGATCGCCAAGGAAGCGTCGAAGCTGTTCATCAAGCAAGGCTTGAAGATCAACCTCGGTTGCAAGATCGGCGCGATCACGCCAGGCAAGAAAGACGTCACCGTGGAATTCGTGGACGCCAAGGGCGAAGCGCAAAAAGCCGTGTTCGACAAACTGATCATCTCGATCGGCCGTACGCCGAACACGAATGGCCTGGGTGCCGACAAGGTCGGCCTGCAGCTGGACGAGCGCGGCTTCATCGCCGTCGACGGCGACTGCAAGACCAATCTGCCGAACGTGTGGGCGGTGGGCGACGTGGTGCGCGGCCCGATGCTGGCGCACAAGGCGGAAGAAGAAGGCGTTGCCGTGGCCGAGCGTATCGCCGGCCAGCACGGTCACACCAACTTCAACACGATTCCTTGGGTGATCTACACCTCGCCGGAAATCGCGTGGGTCGGCAAGACCGAGCAAACCCTGAAGGCCGAAGGCATCGCCTACAAGGCTGGCACCTTCCCGTTCATGGCCAACGGCCGTGCGCGCGCGCTGGGCGACACCTCGGGCATGGTGAAATTCCTGGCCGATGCGACCACCGATGAAATCCTCGGCGTGCACATCGTCGGCCCGATGGCCTCCGAACTGATTTCCGAAGCCGTCGTGGCGATGGAATTCAAGGCCTCGGCCGAAGACATCGCGCGCATCTGCCACGCGCACCCATCCTTGTCGGAAGCGACCAAGGAAGCGGCACTGGCGGTTGACAAGCGCACGTTGAACTTTTAATTGTAGTTAGTCCTACAGGGGCGCTCGCGGATTTTTTCCGCCGGCGCCCTTGTGCGTTAAAGCGAATCCCATGAACGTAGAAGAGTTTTACCAGCACGCGTTGCAGAAGCGTGATTTCAAGGCCGATGCCGCCCAGCGGCGCGCGGTCGACCGCCTGCAGCTGTGCTATGACGAGTGGGTGGCTTACAAGGGCCAGCGCTCGAGCACCTTCAAGCGCCTGCTGAACCGTCCTGCCGTGCCGAAAGGCGTGTACATGTGGGGTGGCGTGGGGCGCGGCAAATCGTTCCTGATGGACAGTTTTTATTCGGTCGTGCCCCTGGTGCGCAAGACGCGATTGCACTTCCACGAATTCATGCGCGGCGTGCACCAGCAGCTCGACGAATTGAAAGGCGTGGCCGACCCGCTCGACGAAGTGGCCAAGCGCATCGCCAAGAAATACCGCCTCATCTGTTTCGATGAATTCCACGTCTCCGACATCGCCGACGCGATGATCCTGTACAACCTGCTGTCGGCCCTGTTCGCCAATGGCGTGTCCTTCATCATGACTTCGAATTACGATCCCGACCTGCTGTATCCGGACGGCCTGCACCGCGACCGCATGCTGCCGACCATCGCGCTGCTGAAGGACAAGCTCGACGTGATGAACGTCGACGCGGGCGTCGATTACCGCGGCCGCGCGCTGGAACAGGTGGAAAGTTACTACACGCCGCTGGGCGCCGCCACCGACAAGGCCCTGCGCGATGCCTACACGCGCATCGCCGAGACGGCCGATGAAGACGCGCGCATCCGCATCGAGAGCCGCGAAATCCACTGCCTGCGCCGCGCCGGTGGCATCATCTGGTTCGATTTCGCCACCCTGTGCGGTGGACCCCGCTCGCAAAATGATTACCTGGAAATCGCCAGCCGCTTCCATACGGTGATATTGTCCGGCATACCGGCGATGTCGGCGGCGCAGTCGTCCGAAGCGCGCCGCTTTACCTGGCTGATCGACGTTTTTTATGATCAAAAAGTCAAGTTGATCATGTCGGCTGAAGTGGCGCCCGAGCAGCTGTACACGAACGGCATGCTGGCCAACGAGTTTCACCGTACCGTTTCGCGTATCATCGAGATGCAATCGCGCGAATACATGGAAAAAGAACAGCGCGGCGCGGCCGACGCGATCGTTTGAGGCAGGGATCATGAACATGATGGCAAATACACTATACAAGCTGGGTGCGGCGCTGGGCCTGGCCCTGGCATTGTCCGCCTGCGCGCACCAGGGTGCTGCGGCACTGGATGAGGTTGGCGCTCCGCAGTTGCCCGCGACCCTGTCGGTGGAAGAGGCGGACGCCAAGCTGAAGCAGTCAGCCAGCGAGCGCGAGGCGGCGGAAAATGAGTTTGTCGCGCGCGAACTGGAGTGCTACGACAAGTTTTTCGTGAATAACTGCCTCGACCAGGCCAAGGAAAAGCGCCGCCTGATCCTCGTGCGCCTGCGCGCCGTCGACGCGGAAGCGAATTACTTCAAGCGGGCCGAATCCGTGCGCCTGCGCGATATCGACCTGGCCAGGACGCAGGAAAGTGCGCGCCTCGACGCCGAGCAGCGGGCTGCGGCCATGCCCAAGCCCGTGAAGGTCGTCGCGCCCGAGCCGGCGCCGCCCAAGCCGGAAGGCAAGAGCGTTGCCGAGCGCGAGGCTGCGCAAGCGGCGAAGGTGGCGAAACAGGCTGCCGCCGATGCCGCGGAAGCCCCGCGCCGCGCCGCCCGCGAGGCAGACTATGCGCGCAAGCAGGCTGACGCCGTGGCGCGCCAGAAAAGAGTGGCGCAACGCCTGGCCGAGCGCCAGGCTGAAGCGCAGGCCAAGGCTGCGAAGGCGGCCGCCGCCGCTGCCGGTGCGCCGGCCGTTGCTGTGCCTGTGCCGCCTGTCAAATAACACCGCCGTGCTTAGGGCATGCCGGAAATGGCGTGCCCTAACGCGCGCGGCGGGTTAAACTATGCACTTGCCGGTGATGCCGGCTCAATGGCTGCCTGCGTACGTTGCGCGCGCCTGTTACCAACACTGCCTGGAACGCAACACATGAGCGATGCACAGCATATACAGCGGCGCCTGATTGAACTCAACGTGGAGCACCGTGACCTCGATGCCGTCATCGAGTTGCTGATACTCGATGGTCACCATGACGAGCTGCAGCTGCGCCGCCTGAAAAAGCGCAAATTGCAATTGAAGGATCACATCACCTTGCTGAAAATGCAGTTGGTGCCCGACGTTCCCGCCTGAGGGGCGCCAGTAGCGTCCAGTCCAGCCTTCACTTAAGTATATTTTGACCGACCACAATTTATTGCCAGTAAATCCAGAAGGCCAGCCTGCCGATTTGCACGCCAGTCTGCCAGCCGAACCCCAGGCGGCCCCTGGCAAGCACGATGCCGACATCGAGCGCCTGTTCGGCGCGGGCGGCCCGCTTGGTCCCGCCGTGGGCAGCTACAAGCCGCGCCGTTCGCAAACGGAAATGGCCAAGGCCATCGCGCACGCCATCGACAGCCAGACCACCCTGATCGCCGAGGCGGGCACGGGTACCGGTAAAACCTTCGCCTACCTGGTGCCGGCCCTGATGTGGGGCGGCAAGACCATCGTGTCTACCGGTACGAAGAACTTGCAGGATCAATTGTTCCTGCGCGATATCCCCACCGTGCGCGCCGCGCTGCAGGCACCCGTCTCCGTGGCGCTGCTGAAGGGCCGCTCGAACTACGTCTGTCACTATCACCTGGAGCGCACCCTGCAAAACGGGCGCATGACCTCGCGCGACGACGTGGGGCATTTGCGCGAAATCTCGCGCTTCATCAAGATGACCAGCTCCGGCGACAAGGCGGAACTGGCCAAGGTGCCGGAAAACGCCATGATCTGGAATCTGGTGACGTCCACGCGCGACACCTGCATGGGCGCCGAGTGCCAGTATTACCAGGATTGCTTCGTCATGAAGGCCCGCAAGGAAGCCCAGCAGGCCGACGTGGTGGTGGTCAACCATCACTTGTTCTTCGCCGACGTGGCCCTGAAGGACACGGGCGTGGCCGAATTGCTGCCGTCAGCCAACACCATCATCTTCGATGAGGCGCACCAGTTGCCCGATACGGCCACTTTGTTCTTCGGTAACACGGTGTCGACGTCGCAAATCCTGGAACTGTGCCGCGACGTGCTGGCCGAGGGCCTGGCGCATGCGCGCGGCATCGACTGGGCCAAGACGGTGACGGTGGTGGAAAAGGCGGCGCGCGACCTGCGGTTGACCTTCCCGCAGGATATCGTGCGCCTGTCGCTGCCGCAAATCGCCCCGTCGAGCGACTTTTTCCCCGCGCTCGACACGCTCAAAGATGAGCTCGATGGCATGGTGGCCGTGCTGGAAACCCAGGCGGAACGGGCGGAAACGCTGGAGCAGTGCAGAGTGCGCGGCGTCGAGCTGGCGCAGCAGCTGAGCGGCTGGAAGTTCGATCCGAAGGCCAAGGTAGCGGCCGGCGAAGAAGCCGTGTTCTGGGTGGAAGCGTTTTCCAGCTCCTTGCAGTTGCACAAAACACCATTGTCGATCGCGCCGATCTTCAACAACCAGCGCGAAGGCACGCCGCGCAGCTGGATTTTCACGTCCGCCACCCTGGCCGTGAAGAACGATTTCAAGCATTTTTCGGAACAGATGGGCTTGACGGGCGAACCGTCGCATACCTGGCCGAGCCCCTTCGACTATGGCCAGCAGGGCTTGCTGTTCGTGCCGCAAAACCTGCCGCAACCGAACTCGCTGGGCTACACGGATGCCGTCATCGACTGCGCCTTGCCCATCATCGAGGCGGCGGGCGGGCGCACCTTCTTCCTGTGCACCACCTTGCGCGCCGTCAAGCGGGCCGCCGAGCGCCTGGCCGACGAATTCAAGCAGCGGGGCTTGAACTACCCCCTGTTCGTGCAGGGCGACAAGGGCCGCACGGAATTGCTGGACCAGTTCCGCGCCGCCGGGAATGGCGTGCTGATCGGCAGCCAGAGCTTCTGGGAAGGCGTCGACGTGCGCGGCGATGCGCTCTCTCTGGTGATCATCGACAAGCTGCCGTTCGCGCCACCCGACGATCCCGTGCTGGCCGCGCGCATCGAAGTGATGGAAAAGCAGGGCAAGAACGGCTTCATGCATCATTCGCTGCCGGAAGCCATCATCAACCTGAAGCAGGGCGCGGGCCGCCTGATCCGTGACGAGGGCGACCGGGGCGTGCTGATGATCTGCGATCCGCGCCTCATTTCCAAGCCGTACGGCAAGCGCATCTGGCAAAGCCTGCCACCGTTCAAGCGCACGCGCGATACGGCAGAAGTGGTGGAATTCTTCCGCAACCTGCCCGCCAAGGGCGCTTAAGTCCTCGCTTAAGTCCTGCTTGCCGGCGCCAGTTGCGCGCCGGCTTATTTCCCTTTGTAATCAATCTACTAGCGTTTCCTGTGCGGCGCTTGCCTGCGCGCCTGGCATGCCAGAAATGAGCATGATTGCGCCAGTTTCTGGCTTTTTTCCGCATGTCCAGGACGCCAGACACATCTTTGCGCCAGCGCAAACTGAGCTATTGCCGGGCGGTCTACAGTGAGTTCATGCCTTGCAGGATGAAGGCGCGGCGTTGGCAGGGCCGCACGGGGAACAGGGGGGATGCCATGGAGATCCGCTACGGCTGTTTCTTGAGCTATGCACACGGCCAATATGCGTTCATGAACAAGTTCAAGAATGACCTGATCGAGGCGCTGGCTTGCTATCTGGAACCGCACCTCGACCGTGAGGAAGTGCTGTTCATCGACAGCGAGCAACTGGGCGGTGGCGACGATATCGACCTGCGCGTGGCGCGCGCCATGTGTCAGAGCGTCTGCATGATCGTGCTGTACACACCCAAATATGAAGCGCACGGCTATACGCGGCGTGAATTTGCTGCCATGCAACTAATCGAACAGGAGCGGCGCGCCTGGTATGAACTGCCCAGCCACCTGATCATCCCCATCATCATGACGCGCCATCCGGACGGCTTGCCGCCGCAAATCACGGAGTCGGGCCTGTACGTCGACTTCTCCGGCTATACGCTGGCCAGCGGCGACCTGAAGTCGAATCCGCAATACCTGCCCGACATCGACCGCATCGTGCAGCGCATCGCCACGCATTACCACTTGCTCAAGCGGTCGACACCGCCCGGCCACGATTGCAGCCGTTTCGTGTTGCCCGATATTCCACCGGAATGGCGCGCCATTCCGCCTCCCCACTTTCCGCGTTAATCACGTAAAAGGTCCTGTCATGGAATGCCAACGCCTCTCCCTGCCACCTTTGAGCGCCCCTGGCGAAGTCGTCACCTTCTATTCCTACAAGGGCGGTACCGGCCGCACCATGGCCCTGTCGAACATCGCCGTCCTGCTGGCGCGCCGTGAAAACGCCAGCGTGCCCGTGCTGATGCTGGACTGGGACATGGAAGCGCCGGGCCTGCACCATTATTTCGAGCAGCACGAGGAACGGCCGGGCGTGCTTGAGTTCTTCGAGGCGTGCCGCCAGCAGCTCGAGCGCTTCAGCCTGGAAAATGGCGGCGGGCAGGCCAGGGGGCGCGAAGATGCCGGCCGCGACGATGCGGCATTGGCGCAACGCGTGCTCGACGCCATCGACTGGCAGCAATACGTGGTGCGCGTCGACCAGGGCAGCCCGCTGTACCTGATGCGTGCAGGCCGTTTCGATGCCAGCTACAGCGAACGCCTGGCGCAGATGCGCTGGGATCAGTTGTTCGACACCTGCCCGGCCTTGTTCCGCTGCTTCGCCGATACCCTGGCCCAGCATTTCCGCTACGTGCTGGTCGATTCGCGCACGGGCCGCACGGACAGCGCCGGCATCTGCACCACCTTGCTGCCGAAAAAGCTGGTGGTGGTCTTCACGCCGAACCGGCAAAGCCTGGAAGGCGTCGATGCGCTCGTCACGCGGGCCATCGAGTACCGCCGCAGCCATGAAGACGAACAGCGTCCGCTGCTCGTCTACCCCTTGCCCTCGCGCATAGAAATGGGCGATGGGGCACAGCGCGCCGAGTGGCGCCGCGGCGACGCGCACAAGGGCATCGCCGGCTTCCAGCCCCTGTTCGAGCGCCTGCTGCGCACTTCCTACGGCTTGTCGCAGATTGCCCTCGACAGCTATTTCGACGAAGTCCAGCTGCAGCAGACGAAAACCTTTGCCTATGGCGAGCAGCTGGCCGTGCGCATCGACCAGGGCGGCGACCGCTTTTCCCTCACGCGCACCTTTGAAGCCTTTTTGCACTGGCTGACGGGCGGCTACTTTCCCTGGCAATCGAGCCGTGAAATCGCCTTGTTGGGCGCCATTAGCGAAGCGCGCCAGGCCTTGCTGGCCGAACCGGGCCGCGCCGTGGCCTTGCCGCTGGCGCGCGACCTGGCCCGCCTGGGCGAGCTGTACCGCAAGGACGGGCGCGGCGCGCAGGCGCTGGAGGCCTTCCGCCAGAGCGTCGAGATCCGCGTGCGCCTGCTGGGCGAGGAACATCCCGACAGCCTGGCGTGCAAGAGCGGCATGGCGCGCCTGCTGCGCCAGCTGGGCAAGCTCGATGAAGCCCGCTTCCTGGAAGAGGACGTGCTCGACGTGCGCGAGCGCGTGCTGGGCAGCGAGCATCCCGACACCCTGGCCGCCCGGGCCTGCCTGGCGCAAACCCTCTTGCTGCAAGGGGAACTGGCGGCGGCGCTGCTGCTGCAGGATACCGTGCTGGCAACGTACGCACGCCAGCTGGGCGGCGAGCATCCGCTGACCCTGGAGGCGATGGATGGCCGCGCCGCCACCTTGCTGCGCATGGGGCGGCTGGCGCAGGCGCAGCAAGTGCTGGGCACGGTGGTAGGGGCGCGCGAGCGCCTGTTTGGCGCCGAGCATGGCGATACCTTGCGCAGCAAGCTGGCCCTGGCGCAGGCGCTGGGGCACGAAGGCGACCTGGAAGGCGCGCGGCGTCTGTTCGTTGCCGTGCTGCAGGCGCAGGAGCGGCGCCTGGGCAACGACCATGCGGCCACCCTGGCCACGCGCGACTTGCTGGCCGATATCGTGGCCGGGCAGGGCGACTGGGCCGGCGCGCGCCAGCTGCACGAAGACCAGGTGGCGGCGCGCGAGCGCATGCACGGGCTCGACCATCCTGAAACCCTGATGAGCCAGCGTAAGCTGGCCGAGGCGCTGCTGCGGCGTGGCGAGCTCGATGCGGCGCGCAGCGTGCAGGAGCAGGTGCTGGAAGTGCATGCGCGCCTGCTGGGCGAAGACCACCTTGATACCTTGCACAGCAAGAAGCAATTGGCTGGCACCCTGCTGCAGCAGGGCGAGAGCGAGGCGGCGCGCCTGCTGGAAGACGCGGTGCTCAGCGGCAGCGACCGGCTGTTGAATGCGCCCGTCACGGGGCATGCGGACAGCGTGCTGGACGGCGCCCGGCATTTGCAGGAAACCATCCTGGCTGGCCGCGCCAACGGGCACGAAGGGGCCGAACCGGACACCCTGGCCAGCATGATCTCGATGTTGCAAGGCATGATAGAGCGCGAACAGTATGCGCAGGCGGGCGAACTGGCCGAACATTTGAAGTCCTGTCTGCTGCGCCCGGGCGTGCCGGGAAAACTGCGCAGGCGCGGCATGGCGCAGCTGAAAAGAATGTATAAATTGCAAGGCGACCTGAATGCCTTGCTGGCCTTGCAGGAGGATGAAGTGCAGGCGCTGGAAGGGGCGTTATCGGAAGCGCGCATCGAACAGCGCTGACGCCTTGCGCCATGTCAGCGCGGCAGCATAAATAATGCCGCCATTCGGCGCATGGCACGCGCAGTGTTGGCATTGCTTCAGGTAAAATCTCGTTATGAGAATTCTTATCAGTAACGACGACGGTTACCTGGCGCCAGGCCTGGCGGCCCTGGCTGACGCGCTCGCGCCCATTGCGGAAATCGTCGTGGTGGCGCCCGACAGCAATCGTTCGGGCGCGTCCAACTCGCTGTCCCTGGACCGACCCCTGTCCGTGCACAAGGCTGCCAACGGCTTTTATTTTGTCAACGGCACACCCACCGACTGCGTGCACGTGGCGCTGACGGGCATGCTCATCGAGCGCCCCGACCTGGTGGTCTCCGGCATCAACAACGGTCCCAACATGGGCGACGACACCCTGTATTCGGGCACCGTGGCGGCCGCCACGGAAGGCTATCTGTTCGGCATTCCCGCCATCGCCTTTTCCCAGTCGCAGTTTGGCTGGGCCAACCTGGACGCGGCCGCCCGCGTGGCCAGGGAAATCGTCGAGCGCCAGTTTGACGCCCTGCAGAAACCGTATTTGCTGAATGTAAACATCCCCGCCATTCCATACGAACAATTGCAAGGCGTGGTGGCCACGCGCCTGGGTAAGCGCCATTCAGCCGAGCCCGTGATCCGCGCCCTCGATCCCCGTGGTCGTGAAATCTTCTGGATCGGCCCCGCCGGCGCCGCCAAGGAAGGTGGGCCGGGCACGGACTTTTACGCCGTTGAACATGGACAAGTCTCGATCACGCCGCTGCAGATCGACCTGACCCATACCACCCAACTCGATGCACTGGCAAAAGGCCTGGCATGACCGCTCACTATGACTGACAAGCCGCGTACCTTCCCCCTTACTCTCGATTCGCTGGCCGGCAAGCCCGCCAGGCAGGGCGGGGGGCAGTCACTGGCGCAGTCGCGCATTGCCACGCCGCAGACGGCAACGCAAAATGCGGCGCAAAATGCGGCCAGGGGAGGCGCGCCGTACCACGCTGGGGCGCTGCCCATCGCGCCGTCGCGTGCGCAGGCCATCGCCAATGAGCGGGCGCAGCCGGTGCTGCTGTCGCCGCCACGGCAAAATCCGCTGGTGTCGGAGGCCGTACGCCGGGCCATGGTGGCGCGCATCGCGAAACAGGGTGTCAAGGACCAGGTGGTGCTCGACGCCATGCAAGCCGTGCCGCGCCATCTGTTCATGGACGAGGCGCTGGCATCGCAGGCGTATATCGACGCCTCCTTGCCCATCGGCCACCATCAGACCATTTCGCAGCCGTACATCGTGGCGCGCATGATCGAAGTGATGCGCCAGGGCGGCAACTTGCAGCGCGTGCTGGAGATCGGCACGGGCTGCGGTTACCAGGCGACGGTGCTGTCGCTGGTGGCGAAAGAGGTGTATTCGATCGAGCGCATCCGGCCCCTGCACGAGCTGGCGAAGGCCAATCTGCGTCCGCTGCGCGTGTCAAATCTGCGCTTGCAGTACGGAGATGGTATGCTTGGCTTGCCGCAGGCGGCGCCCTTCGACGGGATCATCCTTGCCGCAGCCGGCCTGGAAGTCCCGCAAGCCTTGCTGGAACAGCTGGCGCCCGGCGGGCGTCTGGTTGCGCCGGTGGGGGCTAAATTGCAACACTTGCAACTCATTACCCGGGTGGGGAAAATGGAATGGACCAGCCAGACCCTGGAAGACTGCCATTTCGTGCCTTTGCGCCCGGGCACCATATGATCCCCGGATCAGCTAGCAGGCAGGACCTGAATATATATGCGAATGATTAAGAAAACGAATGATTAAGAAAAACAATGTACTCCTCTGCAGCCTTGCGCTGGCCGCCCTGTTGAGCGGTTGCGGCACCACGGGTGTCCAGGCGCCCGTGGTGGAGCGCCATCCATCGGGCAACAGCGCCGCCGCCAGCGATCCGCGCGACCGCGACCCGGCCTATTACACGGTCAAGCGCGGCGACACCCTGTTGCGCATCGCTCTGGAACACGGCCAGAATTACCGCGACCTGGTGGCCTGGAATGACTTGAGCAACCCGAACGACATCAAGGTCGACCAGGTATTGCGCGTGCTGCCGCCGAATGGCGACACGGGCGGCGCGCAGACGTCGGCCATCGTCATGCCACCCGTCACGGAAATCAAGCCAGCCGCGCCTGTCGTGCCGAAGAAAACCGGCCCGCGCGGCGAGAAGCGCGCGTATTCCGACGCCACCCTGGCCGAATTGCGCGCCGATGGCGGCAGTGCCGACGCCAAGCCGGCGCCAGCGCCGGCAGCAACTGTCGCCGCCGCGCCGGCCGCCGCTGCGGCAGCCCCTGCGGCATCGGCGCCTGGCGACGAGAAGATCAGCTGGATGTGGCCCTCCGAAGGCAAGGTCATCGGTACTTTCGACGAAGGCAAGAACAAGGGCGTCGATATCGCCGGCAAGGCGGGCCAGCAAGTGGTGGCAGCCGGCGCGGGAAAAGTCATGTATGCCGGGAGCGGAATCCGTGGTTATGGTAATCTTGTCATCGTAAAGCACAGTAATAGTTTATTGTCGGCATATGCGCATAACCGCAGCATCCTGGTGAAGGAAGGGCAGAACGTCAACAAAGGCCAGGCCATCGCCGAAATGGGCGATTCCGATGCCGACCGCGTGAAGCTGCACTTTGAAATCCGCCAGCAGGGCAAGCCTGTCGACCCTTCGAAATTCCTGCCTAACCGTTAGGTAAAGCAATGACACACGCGCCGCACGATCAGCTGGACGATGAGCCGGAACTGCCGGGAGACGGGGCAGACGAAGTCGTGACGGACGATGCCGGCGAACTCGACGGTATTGATGCCGTCGATGCGGGTGAGGGCGGCGAGGTGGCCAGCGTCAGCGTGCTGGTCGAAAGTGTCGATGAACTGAAAAAGGTGCTGGCGGCCGAGCTGTCGACCGATACTACGCAGCACTACCTGAACCAGATCGGCACGCGGCCATTGCTGACGGCGGCGCAAGAGGTGCATTACGCCACCCTCGCCAAGCAGGGCAATTTTGAAGCCCGGCAAACCATGATCGAGCACAACCTGCGCCTGGTCGTGTCGATCGCCAAGCATTACATCAACCGCGGCGTGGTCTTGCTCGACATGATCGAGGAGGGCAACATCGGCCTGATGCGGGCCATCGACAAGTTCGAGCCCGAACGGGGGTTCCGTTTTTCCACGTATGCGACCTGGTGGATACGCCAGAGCATCGAGCGCGCCATCATGAACCAGGCGCGTACGGTGCGCCTGCCCGTGCACATGGTGCGCGAACTGAACCAGATTCTGCGCGGCAAATACCACCTGGAAGCCCAGCATCACGATGGCAAGGACGCCACTGCGGAAGACATCGCCCACCTGGTGGGCCGTCCCGTGGAAGAGGTGCAGGATATCCTGGCCCTGTCCGAGCACGCGACTTCGCTCGACGCGCCGCTCGACAACGATCCGCAGTCGTCGCTGATGGACATGCTGCCCGGCGCCAGCGAAGACAGCCCCGACGCGCGCGCGGAACACCATGAAATGACGGTGCTGGTGCGCGACTGGCTGACCAAGCTGCCCGACAAGCAGCGCGTGGTCATCATGCGCCGTTTCGGCCTGGACAACGACGATCCGGCCACGCTGGAAACCCTGGCCGAGGAAATGGGCGTGACGCGTGAGCGTGTGCGCCAGATCCAGCAGGAAGCGCTGATTAAGTTGAAGCGCGCCATGGCCGCACGCGGCGTGGTGCGCGACTCGTTATTGTAAGACGCCCGGTCCCGGTATTTCCGGGGCCGCATCTGCTATCATACGCCCCGCTCGCGGCGCCTGACCTTTCCCCCATTCTTTCAAGTTCCAGCGCGGCCCTGCGTCCTGGCCCACTCTTACCTATTGATCGCTATGCAAGAAAATATCATCGAAATCAAATCGCTCGACATGGACGCCCGTGGCGTTGGCCATATTGAGAACGAAGACGGCTCGCCGGGCAAGGTCGTGTTTGTCGAAGGCGCATTGCCGGGCGAGCGCGTCAGCTTTGTGACGTTCAAGAAAAAGAAAAACTGGGAAATGGCCCGCATGACGGTGCTGCACCGTGAATCGTCCATGCGCGTGACGCCCAAGTGCAAGCATTTCGATAACTGCGGCGGCTGCTCGATGCAGCACCTGGAACCATCGGCGCAGGTGGCGATCAAGCAGCGCGTGCTGGAAGACAACCTGTGGCATATCGGCAAGGTGCGTCCGCAAAGCATCATGCGCCCCATGTATGGCCCGACGTGGGGCTACCGCTACCGCGCGCGCCTGTCCGTGCGCCACGTCAAGAAAAAAGACGCCGTGCTGGTGGGCTTCCATGAAAAGAAATCGGCCTTCGTCGCCGACATGGATAGCTGCGAAATCTTGCCGCCGCACATATCCGCCATGCTGCTGCCGCTGCGTGGATTGATTGCTTCGCTGTCGATCTTCGAACAGATGCCGCAGATCGAGCTGGCCGTGGGCGAGGACGTCACCGCCATGGTCTTGCGCATCATGGCGCCATTGACGGCGGACGACGAAACGAAATTGAAGGCCTTTGCCGACGAGTACGGCGTGCAATGGTGGCTGCAGGTGAAAGGGCCGGAAACGGCCGTGCCGTTCTATCCGCTGGACAAGCAATTGCACTACCTGCTGCCGGAATTCGGCGTCAAGATGCCGTTCAAGCCTGTCGATTTTACCCAGGTGAACCACCACATCAACCGCGTGCTGGTGTCGAAAGCCCTGCGTTTGCTGGAAGTGCAGCCGACCGACCGCGTGGCCGACCTGTTCTGCGGCCTGGGCAATTTCACCTTGCCGCTGGCCACGCAATGCAGCGCAGTGGTGGGCATCGAAGGCAGCACCACCCTGACGGAACGGGCGTTGGAAAACGCGCTGGCCAATGGCCTGGCGGAAAAAACCTCGTTCTCGACGCGCAACCTGTTCGAAGTCACGACGGACGACCTGATCGCCTTGGGCCGTTTTGATCGCATCCTCGTCGACCCGCCCCGCGATGGCGCCATGGCCCTGTGCCAGGCGCTGGTCGGCCTGTCGCAAGTGCGTCCTGACCTACTGCCGAAACGCATCGTGTACGTCTCGTGCAGCCCGTCGACCCTGGCGCGCGACGCCGGCATCCTGGCGCTGGAAGCGGGCTATGTGCTGAGCAAGGCGGGCGTGGTGAACATGTTCCCACACACTTCCCACGTGGAATCCATGGCAGTGTTTGATCTGGCGCAATAAGCATTGAAAACACGGCGGGTGGCCAGGCAGGCACCCGCTGCCGCTGTATTGAATGGCACAGCAAGCTCCCCCAATACCAGTTACATCGTGTTATAAAACTGGTCTGTCTTTTCCCGATCCAGCGTCTTTTTGCATCCTCCCTCTGCCGTTTTTTCATTGTCCAGTAGGACAACACGCCGTTTACCTGTGCCGCTGCGCTTTCTGCGTGAAGTGGTATTGCCCACTTTGAGGCCACTTCAAAACCACTTGACCGCCTATTTTTTCAGCAGCATGCTGTTCTTGCAACTGCAAAAAACAAAATCACAGGGTAGCTTTTCATTGAAGCAGAGTGGTATTTCCGCAAACCTGAACAGGAGACAGCGTGGAAAATTTAATACTCAAAAAAACAATCAGGAACATGATGGTATGTCTGGCCAGTGGTGGCGTGCTGGCGGCATGCGGCGGCGGTGGCGACGCCAGCGCACCAGGCGGCTCGCAATTGCTGGCGGCCAGCACGGTGGTCGCCTGCGTGCCATGGCAAGAGGGTGGCACCTATAACGCGGGGACGGTAGTCAGCTACCTGGGCGCCAACTACACGGCTCTGGTGACGCAGACCGATCACGTGGGCTCGGGTTGGAATCCCGTCTCCACGCCTAGCCTGTGGAGCGCCGGCGGCAGCTGCGACGGCGGCACCACGCCGACCCCGACGCCTACTCCCACCCCAACCCCGACGCCCACCCCGACGCCGACGCCGAATCCAACCCCGACACCCACTCCAACGCCGACACCGACGCCAACCGGCGGCACTTGCGCGCTGGCATGGGCAGCCGGCACGGCCTACAGCGCGGGCGCCACCGTCAGCTATGCGGGCACGAATTACCGTGCCAACTACTGGACGCAGGGCGACAACCCGTCGACCAGCAGCGGCGCCGCCGGCACGGGCAAGCCATGGACCAGTCAGGAGATCTGCAGCATCACGCCTACCCCGACGCCAACGCCAACCCCGACTCCAACACCGACGCCAACGCCAACCCCGACTCCAACACCGACGCCAACGCCAACGCCAACGGGCCGCGAAGTGGGGTCGTACTTTGCGCAGTGGGGCGTGTATGGCCGCGACTATGAAGTGGCGAACGTGCACTCCAGCGGCGTGGCCGACAAGCTGACCTTTATCAACTACGCTTTCGGCAACATTTATCCGAAAAACGGTGGCTACGAGTGCGCCATGATCACCAAGACGGAGCCGGGCGCGACGAATCCGAATTCGCCGGACGCGGGCACGGGCGGCGATGCCGAGGCCGACTACATCCGCACGCCGAAGCGCACCGTCGATGGCCAGGCCATCCCATGGGACGCTCCATTGTCGGGCAATTTCCTGCAGCTGAAAAAACTGAAGGCGGCGCACCCGAACCTGAAATTGTTCATCTCGCTGGGCGGCTGGAGCTGGTCGAAGAACTTCTCCGTCGGTTCGGCCACCGATGCGCTGCGCAAGCAGATGGTGCGTTCCTGCATCGATATCTACATCAAGGGCAACTTGCCGGTGCAGGGCGGGCGCGGCGGCGCGGGTGCGGCGGCCAACATCTTTGACGGCATCGACATCGACTGGGAGTATCCGGTGGGCGGCGGCCAGCCGTACAACACGGTCAGCCCCAACGACAAGCGCAATTTCACCTTGCTGATGGCGGAATTCCGCAGCCAGCTCGATGCGCTGGGTGCCGCCAACGGCAAGCGCTACCTGTTGACGGCGGCCGTCGGTGCCGGCAAGGACAAGATCGACAACACGGAACCTGCCCTGTACTCGCAGTACATGGATTGGATCAACCTGATGACCTACGACTTCCACGGCGGCTGGGAAACGAGTACCAACTTCAACGCCCAGCTGTTTGCCGACCCTGCCGATCCGTCGACGGGCATGGCGCGCGAATACGTGGGCGACAAGGCGGTGCAATACATGATTGCCGCCGGCGTGCCGCGCGACAAGCTGCTGCTGGGCATTCCGTTCTATGGCCGCGGCTGGACGGGCGTGGCGCCAGGACCGAACGGCGATGGCCTGTACCAGACGGCCACGGGCACGGCGCCGGGCACCTACGAGTCGGGCATCGAGGACTATAAAATCCTCGTCGCCAAGACCGGCACGCGCTATTACCATCCCGTGACCAAGCAGCTGTACCTGTACACGGGCGCGGGTGGTCAGTGGTGGAGCTATGACGACCCGACCGTCATCGGCACCAAGGTGAAGTACGTGAAGGACCAGGGCTTGCGCGGCGCGTTCTCGTGGGAACTCGATGGCGACGCGAATGGCGTGCTGGCGACGGAGGTGTGGAAAGTACGGTAATGCGTCGTTAGGGTAGGGCGCGGCCGGACGGTGCATGCTGTCCGGCCGCTGATGCATATAAAAAGGAGACAGATAATGGCAGCCGTATCGACATTGGGAGCAAAGCAGCTGGAGCAGGAGCTGAGCCGCGAATGGCGCAGCTGGATCGCGGAAAACCTCATGCTGGGCAGCCATCCGTCGGCGCTGATGCCGGTGCTGCAACAGGCCGGCATCGCGGAGCCCCTGGCGCGCCGCGAAATCGAACTGGCGTTGCATAGCCCGTATCTTGCCGGCGCCGTGCGCCTGTCGAACCGCCTGGCCAAGCGCGACTGGGTGATCGACATCCAGCGCAAGCTGAACCAGTTGCGCCCGCCCGAAATTCCCCGCCGCGAGAGACTGTCCGCGCAGGAATTCCTCGACGAATATTATTCCACCAATCAGCCCGTGATCATCACCGGCATGCTGGATGACTGGCCGGCGCTCCGAAAATGGAGTCCGGCATATTTCCGCGAACACTACGCACAGCGCGAGGTGGAAGTGCAGTTCGGCCGCGAAGCGGACGCCCAGTACGAAATGAACAGCGTGGCGCACAAGCGCAAGATGGCCTTTGGCGAGTACGCCAGCCTGGTCGAGAGCAGCGGTACGACCAACGATTTCTATATGACAGCGAACAACAATTCGCAAAACCGGCAGGCGCTGCGCGAGCTGTGGGACGATATCGGCCAGCTGCCCGAATACCTGAAGCCCGATGGCGGCCGCACGGGATTCTTATGGTTTGGTCCGGCCGGCACCGTGACGCCGTTCCACCACGACCTGACGAACAACTTCATGGCACAGGTAAAAGGGCGCAAGCGGCTGCGCATCATGGCCGCTTGCGAAGTGGCGCGCGTGTACAACCAGCGCCACTGCTTTACCCCCGTCGACGGGTGCGATATCGACTTGCAGCGCTATCCGCTGATGGCCGACGTGCAGGTGCGCGAATGCGTGCTGGCGCCGGGCGAAATCCTGTTTTTGCCCGTCGGCTGCTGGCATTTTGTCGAAGCGCTGGACATATCGATGACGGTGGCGTTTACCAACTTCAAATGGGATAACGATTTTTACAGCAAGTATCCACCGAATCACGACTTTTGATCGCAAGGCTTACTTGCCGCGAACAGCCGCCTTACGGGTGGCTTTTTTCATTCTACGGTAGGTATCTTGTATAAGATATTTCCATAAAATAATTTATTGAAATCATTTTGCAGCAATTATTTTGATATGAATGACCATGATGTTTCATTATCCAGATGGCCATGGCGGGCGGATAATTTTATGGCTGCTGCGCCGCCGGGCATCTGAATGACGTGCCGGCGCGCCAGCACCCACAACCATCTGGAGGCGGCAGGGCATGAACACGCAGCAAACGACACAAGCACGAATGCAGTTGCAGCAAACGGCGAGACTCAACCTGGACACGCGGCTGACGCGCGAAGCGGCCGAACTGCTGGCCAGGGCCGGCATCCACCTGAATGGGCGCGCAGCCTGGGACATGCAGCTGCGCAAACCGGGCGTGCCCGAGCGGGCTTTCGCCAGCGGCAACCTGGGCCTGGGCGAAGCGTACATGGACGGCGACTGGGATGCGAAGCAGCTCGATGAATTCTTTTGCCACCTGCTGCGCGCCCGGGTGGCCGACGACGTGCGCCCGATGCGCCTGGCCTTGCATGCGCTGACTGCGCGCCTGTTCAACCTGCAGACGGAGCGCCGCGCGTGGATGGTGGGCAGGGAACACTACGACTTGGGCAACGCCTTCTATGCGGCCATGCTCGATGCGCGCATGACCTATACCTGCGGCTACTGGAAGGATGCGGCCAATCTGGCCGAGGCGCAGGAAGCCAAGCTCGATCTGATCTGCCGCAAGCTCAGGCTGGAGCCGGGCATGCGCGTGCTCGACATCGGCTGCGGCTGGGGCAGTTTCATGCGGTATGCGGCGGAAAAATACCAGGTGCAGTGCGTGGGAGTGACCATTTCGCAAGAGCAGGTTGCGTACGCGCGCGGCATGCCGGGTGGAGACAAGTTGGATTTCCGCCTGCAGGATTACCGCGACACCGATGAAAAATTCGACCGCATCGTCAGCATCGGCATGTTCGAGCACGTGGGTCACAAGAATCACCGCACCTTCATGGAGGTGGCGCACCGCTGCCTGGAAGACGACGGCCTGTTCCTGTTGCACACGATCGGCAAGAACAAGCGCCAATCCGCGTGCGACCCGTGGATCGACAAATACATCTTCCCGAATGGCGACTTGCCGTCGATCGGGCAAATCGGCGACGCCATGGACGATCTGTTTGTGGCCGAGGATCTGCACAACTTCGGCGCCGACTACGACAAGACCCTGATGGCCTGGCACGCCAATTTTGAGCAGGCGTGGCCGCAGTTTTCCGCCCAGCTGGGCGAGCGCTTCCATCGCATGTGGTCGTATTATTTGCTGTCTTGCGCCGGTGCCTTCCGTGCGCGCGACTTGCAGCTGTGGCAATGGGTCTTGTCGAAGCAGGGCGTATTGGGTGGTTATGAGCGTGTCAGTTGATATGCGCGGCAGCTGATATCATGGCTTGATGGATATCAATCAAGCGCGTACCTTCCTGGAAGTGGCTTCCTGCGGCAGCTTCATCATGGCGGCCGAGCGCATGCACGTGACGCAAACGGCCGTCAGCGCCCGCATCCGCTCCCTGGAGCAGCAACTGGGGCGCCAGTTGTTCGTGCGTAACAAGGCGGGCGCCCGCCTGACGTCGGCCGGCGAGCGCTTCATGCGCCACGCGGCCACCATGGTGCAGGTGTGGGAGCGGGCGCGCCACCAAGTGGCCTTGCCGCCGGGGCGCGACGATGCCGTCAGCATCGGCTGCGAACTGAGCCTGTGGCAGCCGATGCTCGGTGACTGGCTGATACGCATGAGCCGCGATTGCCCCGAGATCGCCTTGCGCGCGGAAGTCGACAGTCCCGCGCGCCTGCTCGACGCCGTGCACGACGGTTCGCTCGACCTGGCCGTGCTGTACAACCCGCCGCAGCGCCCGGGCCTGGCCAGCGAATTGCTGGCCGAGGAAAAGCTGGTGATGGTGACCACACGCGCCGACGGGCAGATGCATGCCGATACGTATGTGTATGTGGACTGGGGACCCAGCTTCGCGGCCAACCACCAGGCGGCATACCCGGAGCTGAGCAGCCCGCCCGTGTCGATTTCGCTGGGGCCGCTGGCCCTCGTGTACCTGCTGGAAGTGGGCGGCGCCAGTTACTTTCGCATCGGCAGCGCGCAACCTTACCTCGATGCGGGCCTGCTGTATCGCGTGCGCGACGCGCCCGAGTTCTCGCATTCCGCCTACGCCGTGTATGCGGCCCAGCGCGACAATCCGACCCTGGACCGCGCCCGCGCCTGCCTGCGCGAAGTGGCGGAGAAGATCAAGTAGATGCTGCAGACGTAAAAAAGCCGACCCGAGGGTCGGCTTTTCTCTTTTTCATCGCAGTGCATAAAACGTTCAGGGCAAGGCGCGGTGCCGAAGACAGTACGACTAGTACGGCTAGGCACTGCAACGCTGCCCTGGGCGTTTTTGCGTTAGCGATTAGTCGCGGCTGCCGCCAGCGAAACCCAGCAAAGAGAGCAGGCTGGTGAAGATGTTGTACACGTCCAGGTAGATGCGCAGGGTGGCCGAGATGTAGTTGGTCTCGCCGCCGTTGATGATTTGCTGCACGTCATACAGGATGTAGGCCGAGAAGATGGCGATGGCGACCATGGAGATCACGATCGACAGTGCCGACAGGCCCAGGAAGATGTTCGCCACCGATGCCAGGATCAGCACGATCACGCCGGCGAACAGCCATTTGCCCATGGCCGAGAAGTCGCGCTTCGACACGGTGGCGATCGTCGCCATCACGGCCAGGATGGTGGCCGTGCCGCCGAATGCCGTCATGATCAGCATGCCGCCGTTCGAGTAGCCGAGCGTGCGCGTCAGGATTGGCGTGAGCATCAGGCCCATGAAGAAGGTGAAGCCCAGCAGGACGGCGACGCCCAGGCCCGAGTTCTTGGTCTTTTCAATCGCGTACATGAAGCCGAATGCGACGGCCATGAAGATGATGAAGCCCATGCCGCCGGTCAGCATCGGCAAGTGCATTTGCACGCCGATGAAGGCGCCCAGCACGGTCGGTATCATGGACAGTGCCAGCAGCCAGTAAGTGTTGCGCAAGACCTGGTGGCGGACTTGCTGCATGCCCCCCGACAGGTCAAAGGTGCGTTGCATGTTCTGATTCATAGTGCCTCCGTGTTGTCAATTCAAATTACTGCTTTACCCAAGGATAGCATGAGGGCCGGAATTTGCCAAAAAAGCAGCTTAAGATTTCATTAAACTCAAGCGGCAGGGAAGCATGCCCCCTGTCTGTCTGGGTGATATGGGGTGGAGTATGGTAAAATCAAAGGTTGATTGAGTTATCAATTTACCGTTTTAAACCTTACTTTTTATTGGAGTTTTCACACATGGCAATCGAACGCACCCTGTCGATCATCAAACCAGACGCAGTTGCAAAAAACGTAATCGGTCAAATCTACACCCGTTTTGAAAACGCTGGCCTGAAAATCGTTGCAGCACGCATGACCCAACTGTCGCGCGAACAAGCTGAAGGCTTCTACGCAGCGCACAAAGAACGCGGCTTCTTCAAAGATCTGGTCGACTTCATGGTTTCCGGTCCCGTCATGATCCAAGCCCTGGAAGGCGAAAACGCCGTTCTGGCCCACCGTGACCTGATGGGCGCGACCGATCCGAAGAAAGCAGAAAAAGGCACGATCCGCGCCGATTTCGCCGATTCGATCGACGCCAACGCCGTACACGGTTCCGACGCTGTCGAAGCTGCTAAAGTGGAAATCGCTTACTTCTTCCCAGAACTGAAGGCTTAATTGCCTTAGATAACGTTATTTCCTGGCGTTATCTGTGAAATAACTTATCACCCCCTGTTCCCGCTGCGCTGTGGAGTTTTTGCTCCTGATGCGCGCGGGGACGGATTTTTAGAATAGACATGATCATGAATACGACGACCCTCACCAACTTGCTGGACCTCGATCCCGCGCAACTCATCGCCTATTGCGCCGAGTTGGGAGAGAAACCGTTTCGTGCGAAACAATTGCAACGTTGGATACACCAGTTCGGCGCTTCCGATTTCGACGCCATGACGGACCTGGCCAAGTCGCTGCGCGACAAGCTGGCCACGCGCGCCGAAGTGCGTGCCCCGGCCATCATCAGCGACCACACGTCGACGGACGGCACGCGCAAGTGGCTGGTCGACGTGGGCAATGGCAATGCCGTGGAAACCGTGTTCATTCCGGAAGAAAACCGCGGCACCCTGTGTATCTCGACCCAGGCCGGCTGCGCCGTGAACTGCCGCTTCTGCTCGACGGGCAAGCAGGGCTTCAACCGCAACCTCAGCGTTGGCGAAATCATCGGCCAGCTGTGGATGGCGGAATTCGAATTGCGCCGCACCAAGGGCATCGAACCGGGCCCGAAAGGCGAGCGCCAGATCACCAACGTGGTGATGATGGGCATGGGCGAGCCCCTGCTGAATTTTGAACCGACCGTCACGGCCCTGAAATTGATGCTCGACGATAACGCCTACGGCTTGTCGCGCCGCCGCGTGACCTTGTCGACCTCGGGCGTCGTACCGATGATGGACAAGTTGTCGCAGGAAGTGCCGGTGGCCCTGGCCGTCTCGCTGCACGCCTCGAACGATGCCTTGCGCGATGGTTTGATTCCACTGAACAAGAAATACCCGCTGAAGGAATTGATGGCGGCCTGCAAGCGCTACCTGGAATTCGCCCCACGCGATTTCATTACCTTCGAATACTGCATGCTCGATGGCGTCAACGACAGCGACGAGCACGCGCACGAACTGCTGGCGCTGGTGCAAGATCGTGAGTTCGGTGTGAACTGCAAGTTCAACCTGATCCCGTTCAACCCGTTTCCCGAGTCGGGCCTGTTCCGCTCGAAAAACCCGCGCATCAAGGCGTTTGCCCAGGTGCTGATGGATGGCGGCATCATCACCACCGTGCGCAAGACGCGCGGCGACGATATCGATGCGGCCTGCGGCCAATTGGCCGGCGAAGTCAAGGACCGCACGCGGGTGCAGGAACGCATGGAAAAGATGACCGAGTATCAACAGAAATTCGGCGCCAATTTCGGCAAGATCGTGGAGATCCGCTCCTGATGCGGGGAAGCATGGCTTATCCTGGCGTACTTGCCGCGGCTGTTGTCAGCCTGGGCGTGCTGCTGGCCGGCTGTGCTTCCACCGCAGACAAGGAGCAAGCCGCATCTGTCGAGCAGCGTGCCGCCTTGCGCTTGCAGCTGGCCAGCGCCTATTATATGCAAGGCCAGTTTGTGGTGGCGTTGGCCGAAGCGGAGCAGGCGGTGCAGCTGGTGCCGGACAACGCCCAGGTACGCGGCATGCGCGCCCTGATTTTTGCTGCCCTGCGCCAACCTGTGGCTGCCGAAAAAGATTTTCTTTACGCATTGCGCCTCGCGCCCCACAATCCCGAGTTGAGCAATAATTATGGCCAGTTTCTGTGCCAGACCGGGCGCGCGGCGCAGTCGTTGGCGTATTTTGATGCCGCATTGCAAGATGCCGCCTATGGCACGCCTGAACTTGCGCTGCATAATGCTGCGGCGTGCAGCCTGGTCATGCAAGATTACCCGCGCGCTGCCAGCTATTGGCTCAAGGCGGAGCGCATCGCACCTGGTGCGGCAATCACCTATGCCGGCCTGGTGCGCGTGTATTACCAACAGCAAGACTACCGGCAAGCGGCTCATTACCTTGAGCTGCTCGGTAAAGTAGCGACAATGGAGAGCCAGACGGCCGATGTGCTGTGGCTCGGGATCAAGGTGCAGCATAAGCTCGGGGATGCGGGTGCGGAAGCTGGCCTGGGGGCGCATTTGCGCAACCACCATGCCGGCTCCCCCGAATATGCTGCTTATCAAAATGGGGCGTTTGATGAGTGAGACAGGGATACCAATGAATTCAGAGTGGGCAGAAACGCCTCAGCAGCAGCCCCAGGGCAATCTTGCGTTGGCAGGCGCACAGTTGAAGGCGCAGCGCGAAGCGCTGGGCTGGCCGGTGGAGCAGGTGGCCGACCAGCTCAAGCTGGCGACGCGCCAGGTGATCGCGCTGGAAGCGGGCGACATGGCAGCCTTGCCGAACCTGGCCGTGGTGCGCGGTTTCGTGCGCGCCTATGCCAAGGTGGTCAAGCTCGACGCGGCGCCGCTGGTGGCCATGATCGAAGTGCATCCGGCGCCGGCGCAAGACCCGGCTGTCGCGCCCGTGCGGCGCGAGATTTCCGCCACGTTTTCCGAATCGCGCTTCCCGTCGATGACGCAGCGCTCGTCGAACCAGACTCCCCTCTGGATCGCCGGCGCCGTGGCCCTCGTCGTGGCCGCCGCCTTTGGCGCTTACAAGCTCGGCTATGTACCGGCCAGCCTGTTGTCCTCGCACGCCGAGAAAGAAACCGCGCATGCGGACGTGGGGCCCGTGGAAACGACCCTGATCAAGCCGGGCCAGGACTTGACGCCCGTGCAGTCGCCGTCCGTGCCGCTGATTTCCGTGCCGCCGCCGCCAGGCAACGATACGCAGACGGGCGCGCCTGCCAACAACGTGGCTTCGGCGCCTGCCGCCGCCGTGCCGCCAGCAGCTGCTCCGGCGACGCCGCCAGCGACGACGGCCGCCGTCACGCCGCCCGTTGCCGCCGCTGCCGTAGGCGCGAATACGCTGGTGTTGAAGGTGGAGCAGGATTCCTGGGTGGAAATCCGCCGCCCAGGCAGCTCGCCGCTAATTTCGCGCATGGTCAAGGCGGGCAGCACGGAAACGTTCGATATCGCGGGACCGGCCACCCTGGTGGTGGGCAAGCCGGGTGCCGTGCAGGCAACCTTGCGCGGTGCCAAACTGGATCTGCCGACCGTTGCCGGTGGCACGATTTCCCGTGTCAGCATCAAATAATTGCAGTAACCGTTCAAGCAAACTCAGAAGATAATATTATGGCTACCTCGAAAACAGCGATCGGCTCCGGTCCTTCCGGCCGCCGCGACAGCCGCAAGGTGCTGATCGCGCACGGCCAGCGCCAGATCTGGGTGGGCGGCGATGCCCCCGTGGTGGTGCAGTCGATGACGAACACGGATACCGCCGACGCCATCGGCACGGCGATCCAGATCAAGGAACTGGCGCGTGCCGGTTCGGAACTGGTGCGCCTGACGGTGGACCGTCCGGAAGCGGCTGCGGCCGTGCCGTATATCCGCGAGCAGCTCGACAAGATGGACATCGACGTGCCGCTGGTGGGCGATTTTCACTATAACGGCCACACCCTGCTCAACGACTACCCCGATTGCGCGCGCGCGCTGTCGAAGTACCGCATCAATCCGGGTAACGTGGGCAAGGGCGCCAAGCGCGACACGCAATTTGCGCAAATGATCGAAGCGGCTTGCAAGTACGACAAGCCGGTGCGCATCGGCGTGAACTGGGGCAGCCTGGATCAAGCCTTGTTGGCGCGCATCATGGACGAAAACGCGGGCCGCAGCGACCCATGGCCGGCGCAAGCCGTCATGTACGAAGCGCTGGTGACGTCGGCGATTGAAAATGCCGTGCGCGCCGAGGAGCTGGGCCTGGGCCGCGACAAGATCATCCTGTCGTGCAAGGTCTCTGGCGTGCAAGACCTGATCGCCGTGTACCGCGAGCTGGCGCAGCGCTGCGACTATCCGCTGCATCTGGGCCTGACGGAAGCGGGCATGGGCAGCAAGGGTATCGTGGCGTCCACCGCGGCGCTGTCCGTGCTGCTGCAAGAGGGCATCGGCGACACCATCCGCATCTCGCTCACGCCTGAACCGGGCGGCGACCGCACGCGCGAAGTCATCGTCGGCCAGGAAATTTTGCAAACCATGGGCTTGCGCAAGTTCGCGCCGATGGTGATCGCCTGTCCGGGCTGTGGCCGCACGACGTCGACCACTTTCCAGGAACTGGCCGACAACATTCAGACGTATCTGCGCGAGCAGATGCCGGAATGGAAGATATCGTATCCGGGCGTGGAAGCGATGAACGTGGCCGTCATGGGCTGCATCGTCAACGGCCCCGGCGAATCGAAGCATGCGAACATCGGCATCAGCCTGCCCGGCACGGGCGAGTCGCCAGCCGCGCCCGTGTTTGTCGACGGCGAAAAAGTCATCACCCTGCGCGGCGAACGCATCGTCGAGGAATTCCAGGACATCGTCCTCAATTATGTTAAAAGCCATTATGGCGCAGCAGCGTAGGTCGGATTAGCGCTACGCGCGTAATCCGACAATCAAGTTAAAGCAAAGAAGAACACTATGTCCGAAAATAAAAAAGCAGAGAAAATTACCGGCGTGAAAGGCATGAATGACGTGCTGCCCGCTGACGCCCCGCTGTGGGAATTGTTTGAAAATACGGCGCAGTCCGTGCTGCAAAGCTACGGTTTTCAGCAGATCCGCACGCCGATCGTGGAAGAAACGAAATTGTTCGCGCGCGCCATCGGCGCCGTGACCGATATCGTGGAAAAGGAAATGTACTCGTTCACCGATTCGATGAACGGCGACAACCTGACCCTGCGTCCTGAAGGCACGGCCGGCGTGGTGCGCGCCGTGGTCGAGCACAACCTCGTCTACGAAGGCCCGAAACGCCTGTGGTACAAGGGTCAGATGTTCCGCCACGAGCGCCCGCAAAAGGGCCGCTATCGCCAGTTCCACCAGTTCGGCGTGGAAGCCATCGGTTTTACGGGCCCGGATATCGACGCCGAGATCATCATGCTGTCGCGCCGCCTGTGGGATGACCTGGGCCTGGAAGGCATCCGCCTGGAACTGAACTCGATCGGCGACGCGGACGAGCGCCTGCGCCACCGCGCCGACCTGATCTCCTACCTGGAAAGCCACAGCGAGCTGCTCGACGAAGAAGCCAAGCGCCGCCTGCACAGCAATCCGCTGCGCATCCTCGACACCAAGAATCCTGCCATGCAGGACCTGGTCAATGGCGCGCCGAAGCTGCTGGACTACCTGGGCGAGGAATCGCTGGCCCACTTCCACGGCGTGCAGAAGATCTTGAACCACAACAATATCCCGTTCACCATCAATCCACGCCTGGTGCGCGGCCTCGATTACTACAACCGCACGGTGTTCGAGTGGGTCAGCGACAAGCTGGGCGCGCAAGGCACGGTGTGCGCCGGTGGCCGCTATGACGGCATGGTGGAAATGTTCGGTGGTAAATCGACGCCAGCCGTCGGTTTCGGCATGGGCGTCGAACGCCTGGTGCTGCTGATGAAGGATGCGGCTGAGCCGGAAGCGCCGGCCCAGTGCGACGTGTATCTGGTGCACCAGGGCGAGCAGGCAGGCTTGCAAGCTTTCGTGCTGGCCGAGCGGATTCGCGATGCGGGCCTCGACGTTGTGCTACATTGCGCAGCGAGCAACGGCGGCGGCAGCTTCAAGACGCAAATGAAAAAGGCCGATGCCAGCGGCGCGGCGTTCGCCGTGATCATGGGCGACGATGAAATCGCCAATAACGTCGCTACGGTGAAAGCCATGCGCGAAGCCGATGCAGGCGCGCAGCAGAGCACGGTGCCGTTCGACGATGTCGTCGATTACGTGGTGGACCAGATCATCGGCGACCACGATTGCGGCCACGACCACGGTCCTGGCGGCCACGTGCATCACCACCATTGATTTGAAGCAAGACCGTACTACCCTCGATCAACTACTCATTAAAACTGACGACCCATGGCATACGATCACGAAGAACAAGAACAACTGGCAACCCTGAAGGCCTGGTGGCAGCGCAATGGCAATCTGACCTCCTGGGTCTTGATCGTGGCGCTGGCAGGCTATAGCGGCTGGGCTGGCTGGCAGTACTACCAGCGCACGCAGGCTGCGCAAGCGGGCCAGCTGTACGACGAACTGCAAAACGCCATCGCCGCCAAGGACACGGTCAAAGTGATGCGCGCGGCCGGCGACATGCAATCGCGTTTCAGCGGCACGGCGTATGCGCAGATGAGCGCGCTGGCCGCGGCCAAGGTGGCGTTCGACGCGAATGACCTGAAAACGGCCAAGACCCAGCTGCAATGGGTAGCCGAGCATGGCACGGAAGAGTACAAGGCCATCGCCAAGCTGCGCCTGGCCGGTGTCTTGCTGGACGAAAAAGCTTACGATGAAGCGTTGAAAGTGCTGGCGACGGCTTCCGTGGCGCAATTTGCCGGCGCCGTGGCCGACCGCAAGGGCGACATCCTGGTGGCGCAAAACAAGCTGGCCGATGCACGCACCGCCTACCTGGCCGCGATAGCCGCGACGGACAAGAATAATCCAGGCCGTCAACTGATCCAGGTCAAACTGGAAGCGATTGGCGGTACGGTGCCGGAAGACAAGGCCAAGGCTGACAAGGCCGCCGCCTGACAGGCACACTGATGGTGCGGCCGCGCGGCGTTGTGCGCCGCCTGCCTTGCCCTTACAAGTACAAGAAAAAGGTTGGATAACACTTATGCGTGTCACTGAAAAGCTGGTAGCTGCAAGTCTGTTGGCCCTGATGGCCGGTTGCTCGTCCTGGAACCCGTTCGCCTCGAAAGACCCGAAAGTCGAGCCGGCCAAGCTGGTCGAGTTAAAATCGAGCATTGCCGTGCGCGACGCCTGGAAGTATTCGATCGGCAAGGCCGGTGTGTACGCGTTTACGCCTGCGCTGGCCGGCAACAGCCTGTACGTGGTCAATGCCGATGGCGCGCTGGCACGCCTGGATGCGGCCAGCGGCCGTGAAACCTGGCGCGTCAAGGCTGGCAGCGACATCACGTCGAGCGCCGGCAGCGACGGCAGCGTGGTGGCCGTGGGCGCTGCCAAGGGCGTCGTGCTGGCGTTTGATGCCGATGGCAAGCAGCTGTGGAAGGCACAGGCGTCCAGCGAAGTATTGGCGGCGCCCGTCGTGGGGCAGGGCGTGGTCGTGGTGCGCAGCGTGGATAACCGCATCGTCGGCTTCGATGCCAAGACGGGCGAGCGCAAGTGGACGGTGCAGCGTGCCACGCCGGCACTGACCCTGCGCAATGCGCCGGGCATGGTGCTGGGCGGCGCGAATGTCTACGTGGCCCAGCCGGGCGGCAAGTTGCTGGCACTGACGGCGGCCACCGGTGTGGTACGCTGGGAGATCGTCGTCAGCGAACCGCGCGGCGCTACCGAACTGGAGCGCGTCTCCGACATCGCCGGCACGCCGGTGGTGTTCGAGGGCGAAGTGTGCGCCGTCACGTACCAGGGCAAGGCGGGCTGCTTCGATGCCGCCACGGGCGTGCCGCGCTGGACCAAGCCGTTCTCGTCCGATGTGGGCGTGGCCGTCGACCAGCGTTTCGTGTTTGCCGCCGACGCCCAGGGCGCCGTGGTGGCATTCAGCCGCGAAGGCGGCCAGAGCGCCTGGAAGAATGAGGCGCTGGCGCGCCGCCGCCTGTCGACGCCGGCCTCCTTCGGCCGCAGCGTCGCCGTCGGTGACTATCAAGGTTATATCCACTTCCTGTCACGGGAAGATGGCGCATTAATAGGTCGTGTCAGCACCGATGGTAGCCCGATTGTTTCGGCTCCCGTTGTTGCCGGTTCGAATTTGATTTTTCAAACCCAATCAGGGACAGTGACCGCTCTCGCGGTCGAGTAATACAATGAAGCCGGTAATTGCACTAGTAGGTCGACCCAATGTTGGGAAATCGACTTTATTCAATCGTCTGACCCGCTCGCGCGATGCGCTGGTGGCGGATTTGCCTGGGTTGACGCGCGATCGTCACTATGGCGAAGGCCGTGTCGGCGAACGTCCCTTCCTGGTCATCGATACGGGTGGTTTCGAACCCGTCGCCAAGGAAGGCATCATGCACCAGATGGCACTGCAGACCAAGCAGGCCGTGGCCGAGGCCGATGTGGTGGTGTTCATCGTGGACGGCCGTCAAGGCCTGACCCCGCATGACAAGACCATTGTTGACTTCCTGCGCAAGAGCGGTCGCCCGGTCTTGCTGGTGGTGAACAAAAGCGAAGGCATGCGCTATACGGCCGTCGTGTCCGAATTCTATGAATTGGGCATGGGCGATCCGTATGCGATTTCGTCGGCGCACGGCGACGGCGTCAACGACCTCGTCGAAGTGATGCTGGACCTGGCCTTCGCGCAGCGTCCGGATGAGCCTGAAGAGCTGGAAAAGACCGACCGCGGCATCAAGATCGCCCTCGTCGGCCGTCCGAACGTGGGCAAGTCGACCTTGATCAACACCCTGCTGGGCGAAGAGCGCGTGATTGCCTTCGACATGCCGGGCACGACGCGTGACTCGATCGAGATTCCGTTCGAACGCGATGGCCAGCAATACACGCTGATCGACACGGCCGGTATCCGCCGCCGTGGCAAGGTGTTTGAAGCGATCGAGAAATTCTCGGTGGTGAAAACCCTGCAGTCGATTTCCGAAGCCAACGTGGTCGTGCTGATGCTCGACGCGCAGCAGGATATTTCCGAACAAGACGCGCATATCGCCGGCTTCATTCTGGAGTCGGGCCGCGCGCTGGTGGTGGCCGTGAATAAATGGGATGGCTTGCAATCGCACGAACGTGACGAGATCAAGATCGATATCGACCGCAAGCTCGATTTCCTGTCGTTCGCGCAGATGCATTTCATTTCGGCGCTGAAGGGCACCAACATCGGTCCATTGATGAAGTCGCTCAACGCCGCGTATGCAGCCGCCATGTGCGACCTGTCGACGCCGAAGCTGACGCGCGCCCTGATCGAGGCTGTGGAGAAGCAGGAGCCGCGCCGCAAGGGCTCGATCCGTCCGAAGCTGCGCTACGCCCACCAGGGCGGCATGAACCCGCCTGTGATCGTCATTCACGGCAATGCGCTCGATGCCGTCGGCGATCCGTACAAACGCTATCTGGAAAAACATTTCCGCGATACGTTTGCGCTGGTTGGCACGCCGCTGCGCATCGAACTGCGCACGGGTAAAAACCCGTTTGCACGCACGCCAAGCAAGTAATGAGTTCATTGCTGGATTAAGTGCATATTAAGGCGCCGCAGAGATAATGCGGCGCCGACAACCATTCATGGCTGTTTGCACGGAAATAATAAAGTGTTAATGCGCCATGCGCGACAGCGATCGCGAAAACAGGTTACAGTAGCTATGACGCATCTTTCTTTCTTTGAAAGGTGTGAGAGCACTTGAAATCAAGCGAGTCGCCTCCAATTCTTACACAACAACATAAACAACGGAGCTGTTATGAGCAACAAAGGGCAACTGTTACAAGACCCATTCCTCAATGCATTACGCAAAGAGCATGTTCCTGTCTCGATCTACCTGGTCAATGGCATTAAATTGCAGGGCCATATCGAATCGTTCGATCAATATGTCGTATTGCTGCGCAATACGGTGACACAGATGGTGTACAAGCATGCCATCTCGACAGTGGTGCCGGCCCGTGCCGTCAATCTCAATATTGAATCTGAAGCGGAGTAAAGCGTTGAGCTTGAAGGCCCAGCGCCTTTCACCCTCCATCGCCTCCGTCCGCGCCAGCGGCGCTGATGCGTTTGCATCGGCGTCGGCGTCCGCCGCAACTTGTTTGATGCCATCATGCGCGCCGTACTAGTCGGGGTTGACTTCGGTCACAGCGACTTCGACGCCAGCATGGAAGAACTCATGCTGTTGTCGCGTTCGGCTGGCGCGGACCCGATTTCCACCATCACGGCCAAGCGTTCCAGTCCCGATTCCGCGTATTTCGTCGGCAGCGGCAAGGCCGATGAAATTGGCGACGTCGTCGTCAACGATGGCCTGGAAATCGTCATCTTCAATCACGCCCTCTCACCTGCCCAGCAGCGCAATCTGGAAAAGCGCCTGAATGTGCGGGTGCTCGACCGTACCAGCCTGATCCTCGACATCTTTGCGCAGCGCGCCAAGAGCCACGAGGGCAAGCTGCAAGTCGAGCTGGCCCAGCTGCAGCATCTGGCCACGCGCCTGATCCGCGGCTGGACCCACCTTGAGCGGCAAAAGGGCGGTATCGGCTTGCGCGGCCCCGGCGAGACGCAGCTCGAGACCGACCGCCGGCTGATCGGCGACCGTGTCAAGGCCTTGCGCGCGCGCCTGGAAAAGCTGCACAAGCAGCGCGAAACGCAGCGCCGCGCACGCGGCCGCAATCACACATTCTCGGTGTCCCTGGTCGGCTATACCAATGCCGGCAAGTCGACCCTGTTCAATGCCGTGACCAAGGCCGGCGTGTATGTTGCCGACCAGTTGTTCGCCACGCTCGACACCACCTCGCGCCGGGTTTACCTGGGTCAGGAAGTGGGCAACGTGGTGATCTCCGACACGGTCGGCTTCGTGCGCGAATTGCCGCATCAACTGGTGGCCGCTTTCCGCGCCACGCTCGAAGAAACCATCCATGCCGATTTGCTGCTGCATGTCGTCGACGCCGCGTCGCCGGTACGCATGGAGCAGATCGAGCAGGTCAATCTGGTCTTGAAAGAGATCGGCGCCGATCACATTCCGCAAATCCTCGTGTGGAACAAGATCGACGCGGCCGGGCTGGAGCCTTCGGTGGAGCGCGACGAATATGCTACGATCAGTCGCGTGTTCGTGAGTGCGCAGAAGGGCAGCGGGCTCGACCTGCTGCGCGATGCGATAGTCGAGATGGCCAGGAAGGCGCCTGGTTCGGCGCACCTGTATCAGAACGATGCAGCACCGCAGGAAGATCAGTTGGACGGTCAGTACGACCAGCACGATGGCGCCGCCCCGGACCAGGACGAAGAGCCTGGCGAGGACGATAGGATTTCCACCCACTCCCAAGTCGGAACACGATAGTTATGCTTGTCTCCCTACTCAAAAAAACAGGCTTGAAGTTGTCCCTGAACGATCCCCGCTGGGGCAATCGCAAGGACGACGGCAAGAAAGCCCAAGAAGGCAAAAAACCCGGCGAAGGTCCGCCGGACCTCGATCAGTTGTGGCGCGATTTCAATCAGCGCCTGAACGCCTTTTTCGGACAGAAGAACCGTCCCGACAACGGCGGCAATAACAACGGTGGCGGCAGCGGCCCGCGTCCCGACATGAAGGGCGCGGGCATCACCGCCGGCGTGGTCGGCGTGATCGCCGTCTTCATCTGGCTCGCCAGCGGCGCCTTCATCGTGCAAGAGGGCCAGAGCGGCGTGGTGCTGACGTTTGGCCAATACACGCGCACGGCGCCGGCCGGTCTCAACTGGCGCTGGCCGTATCCGTTCCAGACCGATGAAACCGTCAATGTGTCGCAGGTGCGCACGGTGGAAGTGGGTTACCGCCAGTCGCTGCGCAACAAGCAGACTGGCGAATCGCTGATGCTGACGGACGATGAAAACATCATCGACATCCAGTTCGCGGTGCAGTACACGCTGAAAGATCCCGTGGAATGGCTGTTCAGCCTGCGCGACCAGGAAGACACCTTGCGCCAGGTCGCCGAGACGGCGATCCGCGAAGTGGTCGGCCGCAGCAAGATGGACTTCGTGCTGTATGAAGGCCGCGAAAAAGTGGCCTTCGACACGCAGAAATTGATGCAGCAGATTCTTGAAGGTTACAAGGCTGGCGTGTTGATTAACAACGTGACGATGCAGGCCGTGCAGCCGCCGGAGCAGGTGCAAGCCGCCTTCGACGATGCCGTCAAGGCAGGTCAGGACCGTGAGCGCCAGAAGAATGAAGGCCAGGCCTACGCCAACGACGTCATTCCAAAAGCACGCGGCGCAGCATTCCGCCTGGTGCAGGAAGCCGAGGCCTACCGGGCCATGGTGACCGAGAACTCCGAAGGTAATGCCTCGCGCTTCAAGCAGGTGCTGGTTGAGTACCAGAAGGCGCCGGCCGTCACGCGCGACCGCATGTACCTGGAAACGATGCAGCAAGTGTTCAGCAGTGCCAGCAAGGTCATGGTTGATGCCAAGACGGGCAGCAATCTGCTGTATCTGCCGCTCGACAAGTTGATCGCCCAGACGGCTGCCACCGATGCTGCCGCTGCTGCCGCCCGTGCTGCCGCGACACCCGCAGCCAACACCGTTTTGCCACAGGAAGCCATGCCGACAGTAGAAGTCAATCAGCGCCGCGACAGCCGCTCTTCGCGTGAACGGGAGAGCCGCTAATGAACCGTATCGTTGCCGCCCTGATCGCGGGCTTTATCGCGATCATGCTCTTGTCTTCGACCGTGTTTGTGGTCGACGCGCGCAAGTATGCAATCGTCTTCGCCCTCGGTGAAGTCAAGGATGAGATCAGCGAACCTGGCTTGTACTTCAAGCTGCCGCCGCCGTTCCAGAACGTCATCTACCTGGACAAGCGGATCCTGACGCTCGATACGCCGGAGCCGGAGCGCTTCATCACGGCCGAGAAGAAGAATATCCTCGTCGACGCGTACGTGAAGTGGCGCATCGTCAATCCGAAGACCTATTTCCGCAGCTTCGGCGGCGATGAAAGCCGCGCCCGCAACCGCATGTCGCAAATCGTCAAGGCCGCCCTGAACGATGAAATCACCAAGCGCACGGTGCGCGAAGTGATCTCGGGCGAGCGCGGCAAGGTGATGCAGGCGATCAAGGCCAAGGTGGCGGCCGAGGCCGAGGCCATCGGCGTGGGCATCGTCGATGTGCGCCTGAAGCGCGTCGATTACGTCGAACAGATCAATAACTCCGTGTACGAGCGCATGAAGTCCGAGCGCGTGCGCGTGGCCAACGAGCTGCGTTCGACCGGTTCGGCCGACTCCGAGAAAATCCGCGCCGACGCCGACAAGCAGCGCACGGTGATCCTGGCCGAAGCGTATCGCGAAGCCGAGAAGATCCGCGGCGAGGGCGATGCCAAGGCGTCGCAGGTGTATGCGGAAGCGTTTGGCAAGAATCCGGAGTTCTACAAGTTTTATCGTAGCCTGGAAGCCTACCGCGCCACCTTCAAGGACAAGGGCGACGTGATGGTGGTCGATCCGAGTTCGGAATTCTTCAAGTACTTCAAGGGTAACGGCACGGCCGCTCCATCCAAGAAGTAAGGCAGTATCCAGACTGCACCTGGCCGCAAGGACGGGTGGCAGCAGCAGCGGGGCCGGCGTCAATGCCGGCCCCGTTTTTTTTTGGTGCGCCCAGGCTGTTGCGGGAAGGCGTAAAATGCGGTGTTTTTAGGGCTGTGTGGCAGCTATTCGGAGAACTTGTCCCTAAAGGCCCGTGTTTTCGCGTAAAATATCAGGTTCGGCCTCTTGCCTGGCGCGCTCGCCGCTGCCTCGCATGATGCATTTTTTCAACTTTCTTCCGTATCTCGCTCCCTCATGCCGAATTGGCTTTTGCCCGAAAATATTGCCGATGTTCTGCCGTCGGAAGCGCGCAAGATCGAAGAGCTGCGCCGCCTCATGCTGGATAATTTCCGTTTGTACGGATATGAACTGGTGATGCCGCCGCTGCTCGAGTATCTGGAATCGCTGATGACCGGCGCTGGCAAGGATACCGACCTGCGCACCTTTAAACTGGTCGATCAGCTGTCGGGCCGCATGCTCGGCCTGCGTGCCGACATGACGACGCAAGTGGCGCGCATCGACGCGCACCTGCTGAACCGTGCCACCGTGACCCGCCTGTGCTACGCCGGCAGCGTGCTGCATACCCGTCCGTCGGGTCTGCATGCCACCCGCGAACCGCTGCAGATCGGCGCCGAAATCTATGGCCATGCCGGCCTGGAAGCGGATGCCGAGATCCAGGAACTGGCGCTCGCTTCGCTGGCACTGGCCGGTTTCGACTCTGTCCGCCTGGATTTGTCGCACGTCGGCCTGTTGCGCGCTATCATTGCGCAAGACGCCGCTGCCGTGCGCGACGAGGCTGCGCTGTACACCTTGCTGCGCGCGAAGGATGCGCCGGGCCTGCGTGCGCTGACTGCCGCCTACGATCCCGTCACGCGCGATGCTTTGCTGGCCTTGCCGAACCTGTACGGCGACATCGACGTGCTGGCGCGTGCGCGCGCAGTGCTGCCGCCGCTGCCGGGCGTGCTGAAGGCGCTGGCCGAGCTGGCCGCGCTGGCCGGTTCCGCTTTAGGCCGCGCCGAAGTGGCGATCGACCTGGCCGACCTGCGCGGCTACCAATATGAAAGCGGCGCGATGTTTGCGCTGTATGTACCTGGCTTGCCGAACGCGGTTGCGCGCGGCGGCCGTTATGACCACGTCGGCGAAGCGTTCGGCCGGGCACGTCCCGCGACCGGCTTCTCGCTCGATTTGCGCGAACTGGCGCGCCTGTTGCCGACCGCGGAACGGAAGCATTCGATCCGCGCGCCGTGGGGCAGCGCGCCAGAATTGAAGGAAAAAATCGCCGAGTTGCGCAAGGCGGGCGAGGTCGTGATCCAGAGTATGCCGGGTCACAGTAATGAACAAGACGAGTTCGAGTGCGATCGCGTGCTGGTACTTGCCGATAATGGTAGTAGCTGGATTCTTAAAAACTTAGGTTGAGTGATGTCAAAGAAAATTATGGCAAAGAACGTCGTTGTCATCGGCACCCAATGGGGCGATGAGGGTAAAGGCAAGATCGTCGATTGGTTGACCGATCACGCCCAAGGTGTGGTGCGCTTCCAGGGCGGCCACAATGCAGGCCACACGCTGGTCATCGGCGGCGTGAAAACCGCGCTGCAACTGATCCCTTCGGGCATCATGCGTCCAGGCGTCGCCTGTTACATCGGTAACGGCGTGGTCGTTTCCGTGCCGGACGTGCTGCGCGAAATCGACAAGCTCGAAGCTGTCGGCGTCGAAGTCGCCTCGCGCCTGAAAGTGTCGGACGCGGCGCCCGTGATCCTGCCGTACCACACCGCGATCGACCTGGCGCGTGAAGTCAAGCGTGGCGATGCGAAGATTGGTACCACCGGCAAGGGCATCGGCCCGGCCTATGAAGACAAAGTAGCGCGCCGCGCGATCCGTATCGCCGACCTGCTGAACGAGAAGCGCTTCGCTGAAAAGCTGGCCGAAAACCTCGATTACCACAACTTCGTGCTGGAAAACTACCTGAAAGCACCGAAAGTCGATTATCAGAAGACCCTCGACGACGCGCTGGCCTATGTGCCGCGTCTGCGTCCGATGGTCACCGACGTGTCGAGCGCGCTGTACAAGGCGCACAAGGCCGGCGCGAACCTGCTGTTCGAAGGCGCGCAGGGTTCCCTGCTCGACGTCGACCACGGCACCTATCCGTTCGTCACCTCGTCGAACTGCGTGGCCGGCAATGCCGCTGCCGGTTCGGGCGTAGGCCCAGGCATGCTGCACTACATCATGGGCATCACCAAGGCTTACACGACGCGCGTCGGTTCCGGTCCGTTCCCTTCGGAACTGCCAACGGATGCAGGCGTCGGCCACCACCTGGCGCAAGTCGGCCATGAATTCGGCACCGTGACGGGCCGTGCCCGCCGCTGCGGCTGGTTCGACGCCGCCTTGCTGCGCCGTTCCGTGCAGATCAACGGTGTGACGGGCATGTGCCTGACCAAACTGGACGTATTGGACGGTATCGCAACGCTGAAACTGTGCACCGGCTACACCATCGACGGCGTGGCCACGGACATCTTCCCATCGGGCGCTGAAGAAGCCGCACGTTGCGTACCGGTGTACGAAGAGATGCCAGGCTGGACGGAAAGCACGGTCGGCGCGAAATCGCTGGCGGCCTTGCCAGCGACGGCGCGCGCTTACATCAAGCGCATCGAAGAACTGGTCGGCGTACCGGTGGACATGGTTTCGACCGGTCCCGATCGTGAAGAAACGATCGTGCTGCGCCACCCATTCGAGTAAGCTGCTGGACACAATCCGCCGCAAGGCGGATTTTTTTAATCACGCTAATAATAAGATTTCACTATCATGACTACCCCACAATCGAACGATCAACATCTCTGGGTCAACTGGGAAGAGTACCACCGCCTGATCGAGCGCCTGGCGCTCAAGGTCTACGAATCGGGCTGGAAATTTGACCAGGTACTGTGCCTGGCGCGCGGCGGCGTGCGTCCTGGCGACGTATTCTCGCGCATTTTTGATTTGCCGCTGGCCATCCTGTCGACCAGCTCCTACCGTGAAGACGCAGGCACCGTGCGCGGCGACCTCGATATCGCCAAGTACATGACCATGACCAAGGGCCCGCTGGCCGGCCGCATCCTGCTGGTCGACGACCTGGCCGATTCGGGCGTCACGCTGGACAAGGTCACGCGTCACCTGAAGGAAAACTTCCCTGACGTGACCGAAGTCAAATCGGCCGTGATCTGGCTGAAAGGCTGCTCCGTCGTGCGTCCAGACTACTTCCTCGACGAACTGCCGCACAACCCGTGGATCCATCAGCCGTTCGAAGACTATGACGGCCTGCGTCCGCACCAACTGGCGGCGTGGATCAAGAAGGGCGAAGCAGGCAAGTAATTGCGTGCGCTCTTGCAAAAAAAAGACGATCATGTATCGTCTTTTTTTTCGTCTGAAGGAGTCTGGCATGACCATTTTGCACACGGCGCGGCTGCGCCTCGAACCCGTCACCGAGAAGCATTACGATGCCATGCACGCCATGAACTCGGATACCGAAGTGATGACCTACCTGAATGCGGGCCAGCCGGAGACGGAAGAGCACACGCGCGGCGCCGTTGCCCGCATCATGGGGCGCTGGGTCGAATGGGGTTATTCGTGGTGGGCCTTGATGCGTACCGAAGATGAGGTGCTGGTGGGGCTGGCCTGCCTGCAGCATATCGGCGGCGACAAGGCCAAGCCGCATGAAATCGGCTGGCGCCTGGCGCGCTCTGGCTGGGGCAAGGGCTATGCCAGCGAAGCGGCGCAAGCCATCGTCGCGCATGCCTTCGACGTCGTCGGCGCGCCCGAAGTGGTGGCCGTGGCGCACCCGGACAATGCCGCCTCGATCAAGGTCATGACGCGCCTGGGTATGCAATACGTGGGCATGGAACGCCACTACGACCTCGACAGCGTGGTGTACCGCCTGGCGCGCCCATGACGGCAACGCAGAAACCCCTGAAGCTGGGCTGCAGCTACGGCGTACGGTTTTCGCCCGATGGCACGCGCCTGGCCGTGCTGGGCCGCGACCTGGTCCTGTGGGACGTGGCGGCGCGAACCAAGCTGTGGCGCGGAAAATTCATCGCGCACATGTCGGGCATGGCCTTCTCGCCCGATGGCAGCCGGCTGGCCATCAAGAGCACGACGGGCCAGCTGGCCGTGGTGGATGCGCAGGTGGGTCAGTTGCTGCTGAACTTCCAGAACAAGAAGGATGGCGAAGGCTGCGGTCCCGCATGGTCGCCGTGCGGGCAGTATCTGGCCGATGGCGGCTGGGATGGCCGTCTGCGGATGCGCGCGGCGCAAACGGGCGAGACGCTCTTTACGCAGGAGCATCCGGGCGAGATGCTGCGGGGAGTCTACACCATCGATGGCGGGCGGCGTTTGCTGCTCCAGCATGGCGTCAAATCGGTGGACGAGGGGCAGGTGCAGCCGCCCGATTACTGCAGCGTGTGGGACTGGCCCCTGCAGGCGGGAGGAGGGCGGGTGGTGCTGTCGCTGCCAGGCATGATGTCGTGCGCGCCGTCACCGGACGGGGAGTCTCTGGCCGTGCTGCACCACGCGGGCGGCACGCAGTATCTGTCCGTGTACGCGCTGGCCGACGGTCGCTGTCTGGCCAAGGTGCCCGTGGAGGCGGGCGGCGGCACGGGCAACGCCTTGCGCTGGCTGCCCGACGGCAGCGCGCTGGGACGCATCGGCAAGGGCAAGCTGCTGTTTTATGGCTGGCCCGGGCTCGGCGTGCTGGCGCAGGAAGATTTTATATATCCCTGCGCACTGGACTTCTTGCCTGCTTCGCCACTGGCCGCCATCGGCTCCTGGGAAGCTGGCATGTTGATGGAGTTGAACCTTCACAAGGAAACCGCATGATCACCTGTTATTTGCGCTACATCATCGACCCGTATAAATTGCGGGAATTCGAAGCCTACGGCAAGCTGTGGATACCGCTGGTCGAACGTTTCGGCGGCCAGCACCATGGCTATTTTTTACCGTCCGAAGGCGCCAGCAACGTCGCCCTGGCCATGTTCTCTTTTCCCAGCCTGGCCCTGTATGAACAGTACCGCAGCGACTCCATGCAAGACGCCGAGTGCCAGGCCGCCTTCCGCTACGCGGAGGAGACGCGCTGCATCGTCAGCTATGAGCGCAGTTTTTTCCGCCCCGTGTTCGGCTGAAACGGCGCCTTGCCCGCTATCGACCGCTATTAAAACCGGATGGGACACGGCGCCGCAGTCCCTTCGCCAAAACCGGCGTAGCCGGAGCGCGCGCTAAGGTTGAGCGTCATGTTGCCTTTGTCCGGCAAATAGATGCAGTATTCACCGGTCGCCGTGATGACGCGGTAGATGCGCTTGGGATCGTTTGGTGCGCTCCACAGTTCGATACGCGCCGCTTCGAACCACTTCGGCTTGACCGCCGCATGCGCTTCCGCGAAGCCTTTCGCCAGGCGCGTGTGCGCCGTCTCGGGCGGCGCCACGAACTCCTGCGGATGCTCTGCGCGCAGCTGGCGGTCGATGGCGCCGGCTGCCTGCAGCGCCTGTTGCGCCAGGGTGAGGGGGGTGGCCTTGGGTGCGGCAGGCACCGGTTCTGCCGGCAGGGCATCGTCTTGCGGCTGGTCCTGCACCGGTGCCGTCGCCTCCTTCGGTGGCGACACGCTTGCCGCGCTCGATGGAAGGGCTGGCGGACGCGCCGGCGCCGGATTGGGCTTGGCGGGTGGAATGAACCTTTTCATTGGCGGCAGTGGCGGCATCAGCTGTAGCCAGACCCGGTCATCGTGCTCGATCCCTGTGTGTGCGGGCCGCGTGGCCGCCCAGAACAGCGCCAGGTGCAGCAGAATAATCGCGGCGATGTACCGGCCATGGGCACGCTGGCCGAGAGAGAAATCATGTTCCTGTGGTGCCAGGTTGATGCGCATCAGTGTCACGCTTACGGTGATGAAGGTGGCATTAGTATGCAAATTTGCAACAGCGCTGTAAACAGGTTTCGGGCAGAGCGCGGATTGTGCTCCCCAGGGTACTGTAAAACGCGCCTGCGCGAGGATCTTGTCAAGCCGTCATGTCAGGCCGTCACGCCTCAATCCTCGGCCTGGAATTCGCTGGCCGAGACGAACAGATCCCACGAAGCGATGAACAGGGCCGCCACCACGGGGCCGATGACGAAGCCGTTCAGGCCGAACAGGGCCATGCCGCCCACGGTCGACAGCAGCACCACGTAGTCGGGCATCTTGGTGTCCTTGCCCACCAGGATGGGACGCAGCACGTTGTCCACCAGGCCGATGACGAAGACGCCGAAGGCGGCCAGGCCTGCACCTTGCCAGATGGCGCCCGTGGCCAGGAAGTAGACGGCCACGGGCGCCCAGACGAGGGCGGCGCCGACGGCCGGCAGCAGTGACAGGAAAGCCATCAGCACGGCCCACAGCAGGGGGGCTGGCACGTCGAGGAACCAGAATGCCAGGCCGCCGAGGGCACCCTGGGCGATCGCCACGAGGATGTTGCCCTTCACGGTGGCGCGGATCACCGTCGTGAAATTGGTAAACAGGCGCTGCTTGTACTTGCGGCTCAGCGGCACGGCGCCCTTGATGCGGGCCGACAGGGTGGAGCCATCGCGCATGAGGAAAAACAGCAGGTACAGCATGATGCACAGGCTGGTGAGGAATTCGAAGGTGTACAGGCCCACATTGATGGCTTTCACCGCCACCACCTGGCTCACCTGTGTGGCGCCCTCGGCCAGCTTGTCCTGCAGGCTGGCCAAGCTGCTCAGGTGGAAGCGCTCGAGCAAGTTGATCGACCATTGCGGCAGTACCGCCATGATTTTATTGAAGAACATGCCGACCGTGATTTCGCCCGAACGTACCATCTCCACGACGCTGGCCGCCTGGTTCACCAGCGACACGGAAATGAGCGACAGCGGCAGGATGACGATGACGACGATGAGCAGCAAGGTCAGCAGCGACGCCAGGCCGGCGCGGCCCCTGGTTTTCCGCAGCAGCCAGCGGTACACGGGCGCGAACAGGATCGCCAGGACGACGCCCCAGAAGATGGCCCCCGCATACGGCGCCAGTATCGTGCCGAAGCCGATGGTGACGATGCTCAAGAGGAGCAAGAATACTTTCTGGTGCAGCGTGAGGGTATGCATGGGCGGTAGCGCAATGATAAGGGTTGAGTTGCCTCATCATAAGCGAGGCCGCGTGCCGCGTGCCATACAATTGTGGCGCTGCGTGCTTGTATAACCAGCGGGCAGTGGATGTGACGTTGCAAAAAAATCCGCAAGGCAAGATAAGCATTCGCTGATGCAAACATTTCTATACAATAAAGCATCTTACTTTCATTGAATTACCTTTAATTTACCTGTATTCATGGCCGAAAGAAGAATGTGGCGTGGAAGAAAAGACTCCGGTTTTTGTTAGAGTGTGTCTCATTATGGCGCTGGATGTTTTTCATTGGATTGCTGGCATTAGCCGCTTACCATTTGATGAGCCCAGCTTTGCTGCTGTCGTTGATTGCCGGTGCGCTGTATGTGGGGTGCCGCTATCTCGCGCGCAACTCGAAATTGCGGCGCTCTGCGCAGCCTGAGTTGCTATCCAGTTCAGTGCAGCTCCCGACAGAGGCGCCAGTTTCATCGATCGCATCTTTGCCCACGGCGAGCATCGTAAGTGATTTTGTGCCGCCAGCAACAACATGTCAGGAAAAAACAAGCGAGGTTCTATTGGGTGATCCATCTGGCTACCGCATTCCCCCGCCGCTGCCCTTGCATACCCCTGTCGCTCAATGGATAGGGCGTCATGAAAGTGTGGAGATTGGCGGCCTGGTGATTTCTGGTGGGATGATTTATGTTGGGCAAAGCTTGCCAGGAAATAACGGTAAGGATGATCCCGCCCTGATCGATCCTCGCAAGAGCGTCGATTTCGCGAGCGACTATGCGACTTCCGTGAATTTCTACTGGTCGAGTTATGCGGATGTCTTGCCTCAGCAGCGTGGTGCTTATTTGCGTTGGCTTGCCGATGGGCGTAGTAGTCCAGACGCCGATATCGCTTATGTATTCGCCTTCTTTTATGGACTGGAACGGCGAGTATTGATCGATGCGGAAAATCACCGTGCCATTCACGCGGAAATACCGCAGATTATCAAGGAGCTCACACGGCTGCATAAACATTATGGCGGTACGTCCGGATTGTTTTCGCGTCATTGCATGTCTCTTTTACAAGTTCTGCAATTGGCAAGCAGCCCTGAGCGGTTATATCTGCAGCCTATACCGGATCTGCCGCCTGAAGATGGCATGCCCCTGCATTTGCAGGTGGCGCTCGGGCAAGCATGTCGTGACAAGATGTTACTGACCGTAGATCTGGCCTGGGCGTGGATACGTTACGATCCGGCGCTGATATTGCGCACGGCGGCAAGCCGCTGTCCTGCAGAATTTGAAAGCTTGTTTCGCCTGATGTATAGGCGGCTGCATGGCGATGGTATCGCGCTTGTTTCGACGTCGCACAAGCTGTGCCTGCCGTATTCGCCCGCGTCCCCTGGATTGCAGGACGGCGCTGGCAGGAAGCTAGTGTTAGGCGATATTTCCGACCTTACCGTCGCCAGTGCTCCGCGACAAACGCTGCAAAAGCTGATCGATGCCTGTTCGGCGGAACTGGACGCTTATAGTCGTTTCATCGAGCATCGTCCAGACCGGCGAGCAACGCTGGATGCCTGGGTATTATTGCCATATTCAATATGGCCCGAGACGGCGAAGCAAGCGCTTTGTTACGTGATTGCGAGTGTGGGCGAGACGGTGTTGGTGATCTCTATCAATGAACTGGCACGGCATTTCGGTGAATCAGACGGGATCGGCAAAGACAGTTTGCGTGCTTTGACTGCGGCATTGCTGGCGCAGCAGATTGCCATGGAGCCGGACATCCTGTGCATGACGGGCAACGCAGCTTTGCCCGAACGGGTGGCGCTCTACCGCGCAGCGGCGTCCGAAGAAGCGGGCGAGGCGACGTTTTACGAGACTGCCTTGCTGAGTCTGGAGTTGCTGATTGCCATGGCGCAGTCGGAAGGCGTGTATTCCGACCATAAATGGCCACTTTGCCAGGCACAGATCGCCGCCTGGAGCCACTTGACGCCCCACCAGCAGCGCCGCCTGATGGCGCGCCTTATTCTGCTGCAACCGGTCGCGCTGAGTTCCTTCAAACGTCGTATTGCGGCCCTCTCTCCGGCCGCGCGGAATGCCTGTGCTGACTGCATCATCACGATGGTGGGAGCACCGGCGACACGCCAGGAAATCGCCGTGCTGGAAAGGGTCTGCACACTGTTGGGCGTTGAGCATGAAAAAATGTACAGTCAAGTACATGCAGCCGCGACAGCACATCCGCCAGCAAACGGTTCAAGTGTGTCGCCAGGCGGCTTTGTGCTGGATCTCGCACGCATTGCGGCATTACAAAAAGACAGTCAACAGGTGGCAACACTATTGGGCGATATCTTTCAGGACGAAGCGACTTCTGAAGTCGCGCTGCCGCCGCTCGACAGTCCTGGCGGATTACCTGGGCTGGACTCCATGCATGCCGCGTTTTCCCGCCACCTGCTGTCGCGCGCTTCGTGGCAGCGCTCGGAGCTGGAATTCATCGCCCACGATGCAGGCGTCATGCTTGATGGGGCCCTGGAGCGGCTCAACGAAGCGTGCTTCGACGCGTTCGACATGCCCTGCACCGAAGGCGACGATCCCATCGACATCAATCCCGACATTCTTGAAAGACTTGCTCAATGAACGCTTCAGCCATTCGTCCCAAAGACCGCGACGCGGTGATCCAGTCCTTGCGCGCGGGCGTGGTGCCACGTGCTGGCCAACACCTGATCCAGGTTGGCCGCAAACCAGAGATCGAGACGCTGGTGGCAGATCTTGAGCGTATCGCCGACGGTGGTTCGACGATACGCTTTATCATCGGTGAATACGGCGCTGGCAAGACTTTCTTTCTTAACCTGATACGTTCTGTAGCGATGGAGAAAAAACTAGTGACCGCCAACGCCGACCTGAATCCCGACCGGCGCCTGCATGCGACCGGTGGCCAGGCACGCTCGTTGTACGCGGAATTGATGCGTAATCTGTCGACCCGCACCAAGCCTGATGGTGGCGCCATGGCAGGCATCGTCGAACGGTTCATTGCCAACGCCAAAACCGAGGCGCTGGCGCAAGGTGCCAGCACCGAGGAAGTGATACGGCAAAAGCTTGAACATTTGACGGAGATGGTCAACGGTTTTGATTTTGCTGATGTGATCGCGGCATATTGTCGTGGGTTCGAGGCCGGTGACGAGGTATTGAAATCCGATGCGATTCGCTGGCTGCGCGGTGAATTCAATACCAAGACTGAAGCGCGCCAGGCATTGGGTGTGCGTTCCATTGTGGACGATGCCTCTTTTTACGATCAGTTGAAGCTGTTCGCCCGCTTCGTGCGACTGGCTGGTTACGCCGGCTTTGTCGTCTGTCTTGATGAACTGGTCAATTTGTACAAGCTGGCCAATACGCCGGCGCGCAACGCCAACTATGAGCAGATACTGCGTATCCTGAACGACACCTTGCAAGGCACGGCGGTAGGACTTGGATTCATTTTGGGCGGTACGCCGGAATTTCTTCTCGATACGCGGCGCGGCCTGTTCAGCTATCCGGCCCTGCAAAGCCGGCTGGCGGAAAATACCTTTGCCGTTGCCGGCCTGGTCGATTACAGCGGCCCCGTGCTGAGGCTGGCGAGCTTGCGTCCCGAAGACTTTTATGTGCTGCTGGACAAGCTGCGTCACGTGCACGCACATGGCATCGCTGAGAAATATCTGCTGCCCGATGAAGCGTTACCGGCTTTTATGGAGCATTGCGCGCGGCGCCTCGGCGACAGTTACTTTCGCACGCCGCGCACGACCATCACAGCCTTTGTCAACTTGCTGGCAGTGCTGGAGCAAAATCCTGGCGTTTCATGGCGGCAATTGTTAGGTGCCGTTGAGGTCGTGCCTGATATGGCCGGTGTGTCTGATAGCGAGGTCGAGGCTGACGACGAGCTCGCGTCGTTCAAGCTCTGATACCTATGACTGGCCAGCTTTCGTCGTCGTTTTTCCTGCTCGACGAGCGCATCCAGCGCTGGATCTGGGCGGAGAACTGGAGCGAGTTGCGCGATGTGCAAGAGCGCTCGATTGCTGCGATCAGCGGTGGTGGAAGCGATGTCATCATTGCTGCCGCCACTGCCGCAGGCAAGACTGAAGCGGCTTTTTTTCCTGTGCTGAGCAATATGCTGAAGGCTGGCGAAGAGCATGGGCTGTGCCTGTATATCAGCCCGCTCAAGGCATTAATCAACGATCAGTTCGGCAGGCTGGAGCGCTTGTGCGCGACGCTGGAAATACCCGTCTGGCCATGGCACGGCGATATTTCATCGTCGTCAAAGACACGGTTTTTCAAACAGCCGTCTGGAGTGGTGCTGATCACACCCGAGTCACTGGAGGCCATGCTGTGCAATCGCGGTTTCCAGATGCCGCGCATCGCTGCACGCCTGCGTTACATCGTGGTCGATGAACTGCATGCTTTTATCGGTACGGAACGGGGCAAGCAATTGCAAGCGCTGATGCTGCGTATCGAGCAGGCGGCGGGGCGTACGGTGCCGCGCATAGGCTTGTCTGCAACGTTGGGTGATCTGCGGCTGGGAGCAGATTTTTTGCGTCCGCATAGCGGTGCAGCGGTCGATATCATCGAATCGCAAGCGGACCGTGGCACGTTAAACATACTTATCAAGGGCTATCTCGACGTGGCGCCACCGCCGGACGAAGATGCGGATAGTGAATCCGCCTCCGAACTGTCGATTGTGCAAGACCTGTTCGCAAAGCTGCGAGGATCCAATAACCTGATCTTTCCGAATAGCCGAGGCAAAGTCGAACAATACACATATGCGTTGCGCCGGCTATGTGAGGTCGCCAAGGCACCGAATGAGTTCTGGCCCCACCATGGCAGCCTGTCGCGTGAAATTCGCGAGGAAACAGAGGCTGCCTTGAAAAACAAGGAAGGTTGCGCCACTGCCATCTGTACCAATACCCTCGAGCTGGGTATTGACATTGGCGCTGTCAAGAGCGTGGCGCAGATCGGCTCGCCGCCATCGGTGGCCAGCATGCGCCAGCGCATGGGGCGCTCCGGGCGGCGTGCGGGGGAATCTGCCATTTTGCGCGGTTATGTTACCGAACGTGAATTGCATGTCGAATCCGAGTTGATGGACCAATTAAGGGAAGGAACGCTGGAATTTGGCGCGATGGTCAGCTTGATGCTGGACGGCTGGATCGAGCCGCCAAGAACGCATGGCTTGCATTTTTCGACCCTCATTCAGCAGTTGTTGTCGCTGATTGCCCAGCACGGTGGCATCCAGGCAGCCGATGCCTATCGTATCCTTTGCGCCAGAGGCCCATTTGCGAGTACCGAAAAAAATGACTTTGCCGAGTTGTTGCGCCACATGGGGAAAATAGAGCTATTACAGCAGGAGGCATCAGGCCTGCTATTGCATGGTTCCAAGGGAGAACGCCTGGTTAATCACTACACTTTTTATGCGGCGTTCGCCACGGAGGATGAGTTCCGTATCGTCAATGCAAGCCGGGTACTTGGTTCCCTGCCCGTATCGAGTTCGGTCAGCGTGGGCGACTACATACTTTTTGCGGGCAGGACCTGGGTGGTGGAAGATATAGACGACGATAGCAAGACTATTCTTGTTGGTAAAACAAATACAGGTCGTGCGCCCTTGTTCAATGGCAGTGGCGGATATGTCCATACCAAGGTCAGAGAACGCATGCGCGAACTGTACCAGTCAGGCTTGCCGCCATCCTTTATGGATGAGGGCGCGAAAAAGCTCATGTTGGAAGGTTGTCAAACGTTTCAACGTTGCGGATTGGCGCGTAAGCCGCTGTTGACGATCGGTGGCTGTGTTTTTCTTTTTACGTGGCTGGGAGACCATGCCAATGAGGCGATTGCTTTGGTGCTGAAATCGCAGGGATTGGCAGCGACAGCGCAAGGCCCTGCCGTCAAGGTCGACGATGCAAGCGAACAGCGCGTGGCTGGTTGCTTGCTGGCCTTCGCCAGCGAGGCACCGCCCGCTATTGAGATCTTGCTGCACAAGGAACATAATTTGCGGCGCGCGAAATGGGATTGGGCGCTGCCAGAGCGCTTGCTGAAGATGTCGTTTGCCAGCCTGCATCTCGACATCGCCCAAGCTCATGAATGGGCTGTCAAACATGTCCTTGAGCTTTGATGGGGCAGGGTGGCTGGTCGGAAACAATTCCAGTAAGCTGTCGTTCCAGGCATTCCATCCCCGGGTGCCTTTGATTTCTTTTGACTTCAGGAGCGCGCGTGCTTGACCCCATTCACTTTTATGAACCTGCGCAGGGCCACGGCCTGCCGCACGATCCCTTCAACGCCATCGTGGGACCGCGTCCGATCGGCTGGATCGCCACGCGCAGCAGCGCAGGCGTGCTCAATCTGGCGCCCTACAGTTTTTTCAATGCGTTCAATTACACGCCGCCGCTGATCGGTTTTTCCAGCATCGGCCGCAAGGATACTTTGCGCAATATCGAGCAGACGGGCGAATTCGTGTGGAACCTGGCGACGCGTCCGCTGGCCGAGGCGATGAACACCAGCTGCGCGCCGGCGCCACCCGAGGTCGACGAATTCGCGCTGGCCGGCCTGACGCCGGCTGCCGCGCGTCTTGTCAAGGTGCCGCGCGTGGCCGAAAGTCCCGTGTCCTTCGAATGCCGGCGCACGCAGATCATCGAGCTGCAAGGATTGAATGGGGACGGCGTCGGCAGCTGGCTGGTGCTGGGGGAAGTGGTGGGCGTGCATATCGCGCGCCATCTGCTCGTGGACGGTGTGTACGACACGGCCGCAGCTGCTCCTATCTTGCGTGGCGGTGGCCCGGCCGATTATTTTGAAATCGCTCCGGACAGCTTGTTCCAGATGCGCCGGCCAAGCTATCCCTGAACGGAAGCAGGCTATTTCTGCATGATGGGATCGCGCCCCAGGGTACGCGCCAGCGCGCCGCCGTCGCCGCGCCAGAATTCGCGGTCGGCCAGGCGCACGCGTTCGGCCGCATGCTGCATGTGTTCCATGGCCGCCTGGCGCGCCCGCTGCGGGTCGCCATCGGCGATCGCCAGCACGATCTTTTCATGTTCGCGCCGCACTTCGATGGAAAAGTCCGTGCGCCGCGCTTCATTCGCGCGCGTCACCTTGACGGCAGAGCGGATCGGGTCGGCGAACATGGCGACGAATTTTGGCCAATAGGGGTTGCCCGTCGCCTCGGCGATGCACAGGTGCAGGCGCACGTCTTCTTCCACGCCGTCGACACCGGCCGCCACGGCTTCCTCGATGCGCCTTAGCGCTTGTTCGATATCGGCCAGTTGGCCCGGCGTGCGCCGCACGGCCGCCAGCGCGGCGATTTCAGCCTCCAGGCCCTGCCGCACCTCGATCAGGTTCAGCAGCGATTGCACGGATTGCTCCGTCAGCGCGTCGCCCCGTTCGCCCGTCTTCGCGCCATCCTGCGTGCACACGAAGGTGCCGCTGCCCTTGCGCGTGGCGACGATGCCGTCCGCCTGCAGCAGGGCGATGGCTTCGCGCAGCACCGTGCGGCTCACGCCGAAGTGGCTGGCCATGGCTTGCTCCGATGGCAAACGCGTGCCGCCGGCCAGGCCATCGTGGTGGATCTGCTGGCGCAGCCGGGCCGCCACGCGGGCACCCAGGGTGCCGGTGGTGAAACTGCCCGCGGCGGGCTCCGGTGCGGGAAGGGTAAAGCTGAACGTGCGGTCCATCGGGTGCATCCTTGCGCTAACGGTTCTCATGGGGCTTGCCTGCTTGCCATTATATGGAATATACAGCTTGACACACACAAAACACACACATAATATACATCCATACAAATTTTAGACAAGTTGCCAGCCACCTCCGGTGGACCATAAAAACCCGGCACGGTCGATCCCCCAGCGATCAGGAGACAAGTATGGAAGTATCACAAGCATTGCCCGGGCAGCCGGCCGGCGCCGCCGCAAGCCAGAAAACCATCGACGACGCCGTCTACCGCAAGGTGACCTGGCGCATCATTCCCTTCCTCATGCTGTGCTACATCGTCGCTTATCTCGACCGTGTGAACGTGGGCTTCGCCAAGCTGCAAATGCTGGCCGACCTGCAGTTTTCCGAAACCGTGTACGGTCTGGGCGCGGGTGTGTTCTTCCTTGGCTACTTCCTGTTCGAAGTGCCCAGCAACGTGATGCTGCACAAGATCGGCGCGCGCGTGTGGATCGCCCGCATCATGATTACCTGGGCCATCATCTCGGGCGCCTTCATGTTCGTCACCACGCCGACCCAGTTCTACGTCATGCGCTTCCTGCTTGGCATCGCCGAGGCGGGCTTCTTTCCGGGCATTATCCTGTATCTGACCTACTGGTATCCATCCGAGCGCCGCGCGCGCATGGTGTGCACCTTCATGGCCGCCATTCCCGTGGCGGGCCTGATTGGCGGCCCGCTGTCGGGCTGGATCATGGAAACCTTCGCCGGCTGGCACGGCTATGCGGGCTGGCAGTGGATGTTCGTGCTTGAAGCGATTCCCGCCGCGCTGATGGGCGTGGCCGTGCTGCTGTATCTGGATAACAGCATCCGCGCCGCGAAGTGGCTGACGGAAGACGAAAAAGTCATCCTCGAGCAGCGTATCGCCACGGAAGCGCAGGGCAAGGTATCGCACCCGTCGATCCGCGCCATGTTCGCCGATCCGCGCATCTGGGTCATGGCCCTGATTTATTTCTGCTGCGTGATGGGCCAGTATTCGCTGACCTTCTGGCTGCCCAGCCTGATCAAGGCGGCCGGCGTGACGGGCGTGCTCAATATCGGCCTGTTCACCGCGATTCCGTATTCGGTAGCTGTGGCGTCCATGATCCTGCTGGGCCGCAGCTCGGACAAGTACCGCGAACGCCGTTGGCACATGGCCATCCCGCTGGTGGTGGGCGCTGCCGCCATCGTCTGCAGCGCGCTGGCCGGCGCCCACAACACGGGCTGGGCCATCTTCTTCCTGACGATCGCCGCCGGTGGCATCCTGGCTGCCTCGCCCATGTTCTGGAGCTTGCCGACGGCCTTCCTCGGTGGCGTCTCGGCCGCTGCCGGCATCGCCGCCATCAATTCGGTGGGAAACCTGGCCGGTTTCGCGGCGCCGTACATGATCGGCTCCATCAAGGACTTGACCCAGTCGACCGATATTGCCATCTACCTGCTGGCCGGCATCCTCGTGTTTGGCGCCTTCATCATCATGCGTGTGCCGGCCAAGCTCGTAAATAAATAATGGAGTAAACAATGACTGCAACAATCGAAAAAGTGGGCGTGATCGGCCTGGGCGCCATGGGCATGGGCATCGCCCAATCGCTGCTGCGCGCCGGTTTTGAAGTGCATGCCTGCGATGTGCGGCCCGAGACCGTGCAAAAGCTGGTGAAGCTGGGCGCCAGGGCTGCCGCGTCGCCTGCCGCGCTGGCGGCGCAGGTGCAGGCGCTGCTGATCGTCGTCGTCAATGCGCAGCAGACGGAAGCCGTACTGTTTGGAGAGCAGGGCGCGGCCAGCGCCCTGACACCGGGCAGCGTGGTCATCGCCTGTGCCACCGTGGCGCCGGAGTTTGCCGAAGCGCTCGGCGCGCGCCTGGCGACCATGGGATTGCGCTTCATCGACGCGCCCATTTCAGGCGGCGCGGCCAAGGCGGCTGCCGGCGAAATGTCGGTGATGGCGGCCGGCACGCCCGATGCGTTTGACGTCTGCGCCGGCGTTTTCGATGCCATCTGCGCCAAACTGTACCGTCTGGGCGAGCAGCCGGGGCAAGGCTCGAAGGTCAAGATGATCAACCAGCTGCTGGCCGGCGTGCACATCGCCGCCGCCGCCGAAGCGATGGCGCTGGGCCTGCGTGCCGGCTGCGATCCGGATGCCCTGTACGAAGTCATTTCGAACAGCGCCGGCAGTTCCTGGATGTTTCAGAACCGCGTGCCGCACATCCTGAAGGGCGACTACACGCCGCTGTCGGCCGTGAATATTTTTGTGAAAGACCTGGGCATCGTGCTCGACTACGCGAAAAAAAGCGTTTTTCCATTACCGCTGTCGGCCACGGCGCACCAGATGTTCATGCAGGCGTCGGCCGCCGGTTTTGGCGGCGAGGACGACTCCGCCGTCATCAAGCTTTTCCCTGGAATTACATTGCCAGCGAAAGCGTAACTGAATCAAGAAGGAACAATCATGACCGTACTACTGGGATGTATCTCCGACGACTTCACGGGTGGCACCGACCTGGCCGGCATGCTGGTCAAGGCCGGCATGCGCACGGTGCAATTGATCGGGGTGCCGCAAGGGCCGCCACCTGGCGACATCGATGCCGTCGTCATCGCCCTCAAGTCGCGCACGAATGCACCTGCAGACGCGGTGGCCGAGTCGCTGGCCGCGCTGGCCTGGCTGCAGCAGGCCGGATGCCGCCAGTTCTACTTCAAGTACTGCTCCACGTTCGACTCCACGCCACGCGGCAATATCGGTCCCGTGGCCGAAGCGCTGCTGCGGGCGCTCGACACGGACTTCACGATTGCCTGCCCCGCGTTCCCCGCGAATGGCCGCACCATCTACAAGGGCAATTTGTTCGTCGGCGACGTGCCGCTGGCCGAGTCAGGCATGCGCGAGCATCCCTTGACGCCGATGACGGATTCCAACCTGGTGCGCGTGCTCCAGCAGCAGGTGCAAGCCAAGGTGGGCCTGGCCGATTTCTCCGTGGTGGAGAAGGGCGCCGCCGCCATCGCCCAGCGCTTCACGGACTTGCGCGGCCAGGGCTGCCATTTTGCCGTCGTCGATGCCGTCTCGAACCGCGACCTGGAAGCCATCGGCGCGGCCTGCGCCGACCTGAAACTGATTACGGGCGGCTCCGGCATCGCGCTGGGACTGCCGCAGAATTTCCGCCAGCGGGGCCAGTTGTCGCCATCGCCTGCGGGACAGGCAGGGCGCTTGCCGCCGGCCTCCGGATTTCGCGCCGTGATTTCGGGCAGCTGCTCGGTGGCCACGCAGCAGCAGGTGGCGCACCTGCGCGAGAGCGCCCCGTCATTCCACGTCGACCCCTTGCAGCTTGCCGCGGGAGGCGAAGTGGTGGACGCCGTGGTGGAGCAGGCGCTGGAATGGGCTGGCGCGCATCTGGCGCAAGGCCCTGTCTTGATCTATGCCACGGCCACGCCGGACGCCGTGCGCGCCGTGCAGGCGCAGCTGGGCGTGGAGCGGGCCGGCGCCCTCGTCGAGGAAGCCCTGGCCGCCATCGCGCAAGGGCTGGTGCGCCTCGGTGTGGGCCAGCTGATCGTCGCCGGCGGCGAAACCTCGGGCGCCGTCGTCAAGGCGCTGGGCGTGGCGGGTTTGCGCATCGGGCCAGAGATTGACCCCGGCGTGCCCTGGACGCAAGCCTTGTCGGCGCCGGGCGACGATGGCATGGCGCCCTTGGCACTGGCCCTCAAGTCCGGTAATTTCGGCACGGTCGATTTCTTCAGCAAGGCCTGGCAGGTGCTGGCATGAGTACCGTTGCGTTTCATACTTCTCCGGAAGAGATGCGCCAGCGCGAGCAGATTGTCGATTTCGGCAAGTCCCTGTTCGAGCGGGGCCTGACGGCGGGCAGCAGCGGCAACCTGAGCGTGCGCCTGTCCGACGGCTGGCTGCTCACGCCCACGAATGCCAGCCTGGGGCGGCTCGATCCCGCCCAGCTGTCCAAGCTGGATTGGGACGGCAAGTTGCTCAGCGGTGCGCCGCCGTCAAAAGAGGCGTTTTTGCACCGCGCCATGTACCAGGAACGGGGCAGCGCCAGCGCCATCGTGCATTTGCACTCGACGCATTCGGCGGCCGTGTCCTGCATGTGCGGCCTGAATCATGACGATTGCATCCCGCCGCTCACGCCATACTTTGTGATGAAGGTGGGGCGCTTGCCGCTCGTGCCTTACCACCGTCCGGGCGACCCTGCGCTGGCCGGCGCCATCGGCGCCATGGCGCGCAAGCACTCGGCCGTGCTGCTGGCCAATCACGGTCCCGTGGTCTCGGGCACCAGCCTGGAAGCGGCCGTGTACGCGGCCGAGGAACTGGAAGAGACGGCCAAGCTGTTCCTGCTGCTGCGCGACGTGCCCACGCGCCCGCTCGACGCGGAACAGATCGCGGACCTGAAACACACATTCAAACTCGATATATAAGAAATCCAGGAGATACGCATGCCCCGCTTTGCCGCCAATCTGACCATGATGTTCAATGAAGTGCCTTTCCCGCAGCGCTTTGCCGCCGCCGCGCAAGCGGGCTTCCAGGGTGTCGAATTCCTGTTTCCTTACGACTACGCACCGCAGGAGGTAGCCAGCTGGCTGCGCGAGCACGGCTTGCAGAATGTGCTGTTCAACCTGCCGCCGGGCGACTGGGCGGCCGGCGAGCGTGGCATCGCCTCGCTGCCGGGCCGCGAAGCGGAATTCCGTGCCGGCGTGACGCGTGGCATCGAGTATGCGCTGGCACTGGGTACGTCACGCGTGCACATGATGGCGGGCCTGCTGCCCTTGGGCGCCGACCTCGCGCTCCACCGCGCCACCTACCTGGCCAACCTGCAGTACGCGGCGAAGGCCGTGGGCGAGCATGGCATTGAACTCTTGATCGAACCGATTAACGGGCGCGACATGCCCGGCTATTTCCTCGTCACGCAGGCGCAGGGTCATGCGCTGCGCCTGGAGTCGGGCGCACCCAACGTCAAGGTGCAGATGGATTTTTACCACACGCAGATCGTCGAGGGCGATATCGCCATGACGTTCAAGAACAACTTCGACGGCATCGGCCATGTGCAGATCGCCAGCGTCCCGGCGCGCAACGAACCGGACGATGGCGAAGTCAACTACCCGTATTTATTCAGGCTGCTCGATGAACTCGGCTACGAGGGCTGGATCGGCTGCGAATACCGTCCGCGCGGACGCACCGAGGATGGCCTGGGTTGGCTTGCCGCTTACAACAACAAACAAGGAGCATGAAGATGAAAGTACTCATTACCGGCGGCGCCGGTTTCCTGGGACAGCGCCTGGCGCGCCAGTTGCTGGCGCAAGGCCAGCTGACGGACAGCCATGGCCAGTTGCAGACCATCAGCGAGCTGGTATTGGTCGACGTGGTGGCCGCGCATGACTTCAACGATGTGCGCGTCAAGGTGGTCACGGGCGATATCGCTGACGGTGCCCTGATGCGCGCCACCATCAACACGCAGACCACTTCGATTTTCCACCTGGCCGCCATCGTCAGTGGCCAGGCGGAAGCTGATTTTGAACTGGGCATGCGCATCAACCTGGACGCTTCGCGTTTGCTGCTCGACATCTGCCGCGAACTGGGGCACAAGCCGAAGGTCGTGTTTACCAGCTCTGTGGCCGTGTATGGCGGCCAGCTGCCGGACGTGGTGCAGGATACGACGGCCCTGAATCCCCAGTCGTCGTACGGCGCGCAAAAGGCCATCGGCGAATTGCTGCTCAACGATTATAGCCGCCGCGGCTTTGTCGACGGGCGCGTGCTGCGCCTGCCGACCATCAGCGTGCGTCCCGGCAAGCCGAACAAGGCGGCGTCGTCGTTCGCCAGCGGCATCATCCGCGAACCGTTGAACGGCGAGGCGGCCGTCTGCCCCGTGGCCACCGATCTGCGTCTGTGGCTGCTGTCGCCGCGTGGCGCCATCGCCTCCCTGATCGCCGGCCACGAACTGGCGGGCGAAATGTTTGGCGCCAGCCGCACGGTGAATTTGCCAGGTTTGAGCGTGAGCGTGGGTGAGATGGTCGCAGCACTTGAAGACGTGGCCGGCAGCGACGTGACGGCTCGTATCAGCTACGCGCCCGATCCCGCCATCGAGCGCATCGTGAAGAGCTGGCCTGGCGCCTGGGACACGGCCCGCGCCGAAGCGCTGGGCTTGACGGCCGATGTGGATTTCGCCAGCATCATCCGAGCGTACATGGACGACGTCAACGCGGCTGCTTAGACTGACTTGGGCAGCTGCGAGCGGCGATAGTCGAACGGCGTGCTGCCCACGAGTTCCGCAAAACTGCGGCTGAAATGGGCCTGGTCAAAAAACCCCAGTGCATGCGCCAGGCTGGCCAGGTCGGGCGCATCGGGCTGCGCCAGGCGCCAGATCGCCTCCTGCAGGCGATAGCGCTGGATCACCCATTTCGGCGGCACGCCCACGTAGTTGGCGAACAGGCGCTGCAGCTTGCGTTCGCCAATGGCCATGGTTTCGCACAGCTGCGCCACACTCGCCGGACCGTTGTGGGCCGCCGCCGCGGCAGTCAAGCGGGCGGCCAGCAGGGCGGCATCATCGACCTGCGGCTGTTTTGCCAGCAGCAGTGCCTGTGCCTGCGCCACCATGGCCAGATCGTCGGACTCGCCTAACACCCGCGCCTCGGCTTCGGCTGCCGGCATGCCGAGCAGCGCATCGGCCGCGATGGTCGTGTCGGTGAAGGTTGACAGTGGCTGCGTGATGAACGGGCGCAGGCCGCCTGGCGCGAAACGCACGCCCAATACTTTGCCGGCACCGATCAACGGCCGGTCAAAGGCGCCGCGCACCACGCCATGGATGGCGGTGCGCCCAAGGTCGAAGACCAGATGGGCATTTGGGTAGGGCAGCACGCGCTGCGTCTCCGGAGCACAGCCCCGCCTGTCCCATTCGACCACCCAGAAGTAGTCGACAAACGGCGCCAGCGCGGCAGCCGGTGGATAGGTTGCCAGGCGTATGCGGCGCGCCGCCGCCTGCGGGTCGACGACGCCTTTCGGCGCCTGGCCGCGCGCGGCGAGCAGATTCATCGTGCTGTCGGTTTTATCCAATATTTGTCTCCTGCGCGGCCTTAAGCTGGCCCTCTCGCACTGATCGGAAGGGAATCATGAAATTAAACAGTTGGTCGGGCCTGATGCTGGCCGCATGTTGTCTATCGGTGGCGCCAGCCGGCGCCGCCTCGTCTACAGAGGGAGATCATCGCATGCACGCGCACGCTACGGGAAGTTTTAGCATCAGCATGACGCCGGCCACGGCGCCGCAGCGCGCGGGGCGTACGATTTTGGGAAGGGTGCTGCTTGACAAGGTGTATGCGGGCGACCTGATCGCCACGGCCAAGGGCGAAATGCTCAATGCCGTGACCGACACCCAAGGCGCGGCCGGCTATGTCGCGATGGAAGCCATCACGGGCGTGCTGCAGGGCAGGCAGGGCAGCTTCGTGGCGCAGCATGCGGGCACGATGGCCGAGGGCCGGCAGGCGCTGTCCATCGTCATCGTGCCGCATTCCGGCACGGGGCAGCTGACGGGCATCAGCGGCACGCTGGCCATCCGCATTGAAAACGGTCAGCATTTCTACGACATCGATTACTCGCTGCCGGAGTAGGCGAAGGGACGGGGCGGGCGCTGGAAATCGCTTGACCTCCGTCGCACTTGTCTTTATATTTAGATGGTTATCTAATTAGATGTTTGTCTCAATATGAGTGCCACCAACAGCGCCTTCAAGGCCATCGCCGATCCTGCGCGGCGCGAGATACTGCGGCTGCTGCGGACCGGTGAAATGACGGCCGGCGACCTAGCCGCCCGGTTTGACATGAGCAAGCCGACCATGTCGCATCATTTTGCGGTGCTGGCGGATGCCGATCTGATCACGCGCCGGCGCGAAGGGCAGACCATCTGGTATGGCTTGAATACGACGGTGCTGCAGGACGTACTGGCCTGGATGCTGGACCTGACCGATACCGACCACAAGGAGAGCAAATGATGAAAGCGCGCTTTATCGCCCTGGGCCTGTTGATGATCGTGGCTGTCAGTGCGGCCACCCTGTATGCATGGCCGCAGTTGCCGGAGGTGGTGGCCGTGCATTGGAATTACCGCGGCGAGGTGGACGGCTATGCGCCGCGCGCGGTGCTGTGGTTGCTCGGGCCGGGCCTGATGGCGTGCATGCTGATGCTGGCGCTCGTGCTGCCCTCGCTGTCGCCGCGCCGCTTCGAGGTGCAGCCGTTCGAGTCGACCTTCTACTACAGCTTCGGCGTCGTGCTGGGCCTGCTGGCGTATGTACATGGCCTGGTACTGGCCAGTGCCGCTGGCGTGGCGGTGCCCATCGGCCGGGCGGTACCGGCGGGCCTGTGCGTGATGCTGATCCTGGCAGGTAATCCCATGGGCAAGGTGCGGCGCAATTTTTATCTGGGTATCCGCACCCCGTGGACACTGGCCAGTGAGCGCGTCTGGTATGCCACGCACCGGCTGGCCGCCAGGCTGATGGTGGGCAGCGGCTTGCTGGGACTGGCCGCGCTGGCGTGTGGCGCACCGGGCTGGCTGCTGCTGGTGCTGGTGTTCGCCTGGGCGCCGCTGGCCATCCTGTACTCGCTCGTGCAGTACAAGCGGCTGGATAAAGATCAACTGGAAATGCACTGACAGGAGGGGGCGATGTTGCGATGGATGCTGGGAATGCTGGTCTTGATGGTGTGCTTGCCGGTACGCGCCGCCACCGGAGGTGAACAGGAGGTGGCGCTGGCGGTGGCTGGCGGCGTCTTGCATGGCACGCTGTCGATGCCGGATGGGCAAGGGAAAGTACCAGTGGTGCTGCTGCATGCGGGCTCCGGTCCGACCGATCGCAATGGCAATAGCGCAATGCTGCCGGGCCAGAATAATACGTTGCGCATGCTGGCCGACGCGCTGGCGCGCAATGGCATCGCTACGCTGCGCTATGACAAGCGCGGGATCGGCGCCAGTGCATCGGCTGGGCTGCGCGAAGCCGACCTGCGCTTGGACGACTATATCGATGACGCCACTGCGTGGTTGCGTCAGTTGCGCGCCGACCCGCGCTTTACGAATGTGCTGATGGCCGGGCATAGCGAGGGGGCGCTGATCGCGATGGTGGCTTGCCAGAAAGCGCAGCTTGATGGCTGTGTGCTGATTGCCGGCGCCGGCAAGGCGCTCGACGATATCCTGCGCGTGCAATTGAAGCCGCGTCTGCCGCCCGAGCTGTATGCGCAAAACGAGCGCATCCTGCTGGCGCTTAAGCGGGGCGAGCAGGTAAGCGACGTGCCGCCAGCCTTGCTGGCGCTGTACCGGCCTTCGGTGCAGCCGTATCTGATTTCGTCGCTGAAGGTTGATCCGCGCGCGGCGGTTGGCGCCTTGCGCATGCCGGTATTGATACTGCAGGGGGCGACCGATTTGCAGGTGTCGGTGGCCGACGCGCAGGCCTTGTCGGCCGCCGCACCGGCTGCCAGACTGGTGATTGTGCCGGGCATGAACCATGTATTGAAAATGGTCAGTGGCGATTTGGCGCAGCAAATGCCGTCGTATGGCGATCCCGCGCTGCCGCTGGCGCCCGCGCTGGTCGACGCGCTGACGGCGTTTGTTCAGGAACGTTGAAAACCGGCAGGTCGGGTCGCCGCGTAGGTCGGATTAGCGCTCCGCGCGTAATCCGACACCACCACCAGCGCCAACAATGTTGTCGGATTACGGCCCGCAGGGCCTAATCCGACCTACGCATGGCGTGGTATTCATTTGCCCAGTATCGACGCCACATTGTCCGTGCCCGGCGCGCCGAACAGCTGCTGCTTGAGGATGTGCAACTGGTCGCGCACCTGCGCCGCCTTTTCGAACTCCAGGTTCTTGGCGTGGTCGAGCATCAGTTTTTCCAGGCGCTTGATTTCCTTGCTGACCTGTTTTTCGCTCATGGCTTCGAACTTCGCCGCTTCCTGCGCCACTTGCAGGTTGTCGCGCGCTTCCTGCGGGCTGTAGACGCCGTCGATCATTTCGCGGATCGATTTTTTGACGCCGATCGGGATGATGTTGTTGGCCGTATTGAAAGCGATCTGCTTGGCGCGGCGGCGCTCCGTCTCGTCGATGGCGCGGCGCATGGAGTCCGTGATGCGGTCGCCGTACAAAATCGCCGTACCGTTCAGGTTACGCGCGGCGCGCCCGATGGTCTGGATCAGGCTGCGCTCGGAGCGCAAGAAGCCTTCCTTGTCCGCGTCGAGAATGGCGACCAGCGACACTTCCGGCAAGTCCAGGCCCTCGCGCAGCAGGTTGATCCCCACCAGCACGTCGAAGGTGCCCAGGCGCAGGTCGCGCAGGATTTCCACGCGTTCCACCGTTTCGATATCGCTGTGCAGGTAGCGCACCTTGATGCCATGGTCGCCCAGGTATTCCGTCAATTGCTCCGACATGCGCTTGGTGAGCGTGGTCACCAGCACGCGCTCGTCCTTCTTGATGCGCTCGACGATTTCCGACATCAGGTCGTCCACCTGTGTGCTGGCGGGGCGCACGATGATCTGCGGGTCGACCAGGCCCGTGGGGCGGACCACCTGCTCGACCACCTGGTCGGAATGGTTTTTTTCGTAGTCGCCCGGCGTGGCCGAGACGAACACCGTCTGGCGCATCTTCTGTTCGAATTCCTCGAATTTCAAGGGCCGGTTGTCCAGCGCCGACGGCAGGCGGAAGCCGTAGTCGACCAGGTTGGTCTTGCGCGAGCGGTCGCCGTTGTACATGGCGCTCAGCTGGCCCGTCAGCACGTGCGACTCGTCGAGGAACATCAATGCGTCGGGCGGCAGATAGTCGACCAGGGTGGGCGGCGGTTCGCCCGGCAGCGCGCCGGACAGGTGGCGCGAGTAGTTCTCGATGCCCTTGGTGAAACCGATTTCGGCCATCATTTCCAGGTCGAAGCGCGTGCGCTGTTCCAGCCGCTGCTCTTCGATCAGTTTATTTTCCTTGCGGAAGAACTCGAGGCGCTCGCGCAGCTCGTCCTTGATGGTTTCCACGGCGCGCAGCACGGTGGAGCGGGGTGTCACATAGTGCGAACCCGGGTACACGGTGAAGCGGGGGATTTTTTGCCGTACGCGGCCCGTCAGCGGGTCGAACAGCTGGATCGATTCGATCTCGTCGTCGAACATTTCCAGGCGCACGGCCAGTTCCGCATGCTCGGCGGGGAAGATGTCGATGGTATCGCCGCGCACGCGGAAGGTGCCGCGGCCGAAGTCGACCTCGTTGCGCGTGTACTGCATCTGGATCAGGCGCGCGATGACGTCGCGCTGGCTGACTCTGTCTTTTACGCGCAACGTCAAGATCATCTGGTGGTATTCGTTCGGGTTACCGATACCGTAGATGGCCGAGACGGTGGCGACGATGATGACGTCGCGCCGCTCCATCAGCGATTTGGTGCACGACAGGCGCATCTGCTCGATATGCTCGTTGATCGACGAGTCCTTTTCGATGAACAGGTCGCGCTGCGGCACGTAGGCTTCGGGCTGGTAGTAATCGTAGTAGCTGACGAAGTATTCGACCGCATTTTGCGGGAAAAAGTCGCGGAATTCGCTGTACAGTTGCGCCGCCAGCGTCTTGTTGGGGGCGAAGACGATGGCGGGCCGGCCCATGCGCGCGATGACGTTGGCCATGGTGTAGGTCTTGCCGGAGCCGGTCACGCCCAGCAGGGTCTGGAAGGCCAGTCCGTCGGCAATCCCCTCGGATAACTGGGCGATCGCCGCCGGCTGATCACCGGCCGGAGAGAAGGGCTGGTGCAGCTTGAAGGGGGAATCCGGGAAAGAGATAATTGCGCTTTCCGCCTCGCTGGCGGTAGATAATTCGGGCATGTGAATCAGACCTTTGTTAGAATAGTGCTCTGCTGGCGGCCCTGGCGTTGTATTTTGGGGCGCTGTCTACAACTCCGCTGTGAACCTGCTTCCAATCGAATCCAATCTTATCATGACGAACCCAACTGTTTCTGCCAGTCTGTTTAGCGCCATCGAGATGGCCCCACGCGACCCGATCCTGGGCATCACCGAAGCATTTAACGCGGACCAGAATCCCGCCAAAATCAATCTGGGCGTTGGCGTCTATTATGACGACAACGGTAAAGTGCCTCTGTTAGCTTGCGTACGCAAGGCAGAAGCCATCCTGATCGAACAGGCTTCGCCACGCACCTATCTGCCGATCGAAGGCCTGGCTGCCTACGACAAGGCGGTGCAAGAACTCGTATTTGGCGCCGATAGCGCCGTTATTCAAGAGCGCCGCGCCATCACCGTGCAAGCCATCGGCGGCACGGGTGCACTGAAGATCGGCGCCGACTTCCTGCAGCGCTTCGCGCCGGGTGCGCAAGTCTACATCAGCGACCCGAGCTGGGAAAACCACCGCGCGCTGTTCGAAAGCGCCGGTTTCGTCGTGAATAACTACACGTACTATGATGCCGCCACCCATGGCGTGAATTTCGATGGCATGCTGGCCAGCCTGAACGCCATGCCTGCCGGCTCCATCGTCGTGCTGCACGCCTGCTGCCACAACCCGACCGGCGCCGACCTGAGCGTGGCCCAGTGGGATCAGATCATCAGCGTCGTTACGTCGCGCGGCCTGGTGCCGTTCCTGGACATGGCTTACCAAGGCTTCGCCAACGGCATCGCCGAAGACGGCGCCGTGGTGCGCCGCTTCGCCGACGCGGGTGGCCCGCTGCTGGTGTCGAACTCGTTCTCGAAATCGTTCTCGCTGTACGGCGAGCGCGTGGGCGCGCTGAGCGTCGTCGCATCGAGCGCCGACGAAGCGGCCCGTCTGTTGTCGCAATTGAAACGCGTCGTGCGCACCAACTACTCGAACCCGCCAGTACACGGCGGCAAGGTGGTCGCCACCGTCCTGGCCACGCCGGAACTGCGCCAGCTGTGGGAAGAGGAACTGGCCGGCATGCGCGTGCGCATCCGTGAAATGCGCAATGCCTTCGTGGAAAAACTGAAGGTCAAGGCACCAGGCCACGACTTCGAATTCGTGCGCCAGCAAATCGGCATGTTCTCGTACTCCGGTCTCACCAAGGAGCAGGTGGCGACCCTGCGCGAGCAATCGATCTACGCCGTCGACACGGGCCGTATCTGCGTGGCAGCGTTGAATTCGCGCAATATCGACATCGTCATTGACGCGATCGCCAAAGTGCTTTAAGATCTTGCTTCTTCGGCGCTGCATGCAAGTGTGGCGCTGATGGCAGTGGAAAGTCGGCGATGGCCGTGTTTGTCGAGATGCAGTACGAGTCTTGCAAATACGAAGCAACCGACATATAATATTGCCTCTTTTCCCTGATAGCTCAGTTGGTAGAGCGACGGACTGTTAATCCGCAGGTCCCTGGTTCGAGTCCAGGTCGGGGAGCCAGAATTCGGAAGGCCACGTTGAAAAACGTGGCCTTTTTTGTTTTTGCGGCGCCAGTGCCTAAAGTAGGGTAGGGCGTAATAAATTATTGTGTTTTCTGACTTCCATAATCGGCGCTCTGCGGCGTTGCCCGCTGCTAGCAGTGCTCGCACTGCGTCGCAGCGGGCGCCTTGCAGAGCATCCGGTTCTGTTTGTCATAACTTCACAATAATTTCCCGCGACCTACTTAGCTTGGGGCAAGATAAGATTTCCCCTATGGAAATCTGGACAGTGCCAGGTTTGGCCTATATAATACGGCCTCTTTTCCCTGATAGCTCAGTTGGTAGAGCGACGGACTGTTAATCCGCAGGTCCCTGGTTCGAGTCCAGGTCGGGGAGCCAGAATTTTTGTAAGACCTAGAGCCCAGCCCTTACCCGGTTGGGCTTTTTGCATTCGTCCTGGTGCAGTTGCTGATTTTCCTGATCCAGCTGCCTTATCCTTTGTTGCACGGCGGTGAGCGGTTTGCCAATGCCCGGCTGACCGTTCTGTTCATCACTGTATTGGTCAACCACCGCCGGATCGCCGGATCGCCGTCTGGCCGATGCTCATGGTCTCGCTGATGTTCTGGGCGCTTTGACACTGCTCCTCGATCATGCACACTACTTCAAGTTTCAGGGTGGTATCGAATACCCTACGTTTTCTTGTTGTCATGTCTAACTCCTCAGGTGGTATATTTTCCACCTATCGAGGTGTCCGAGCAAATTAGGTTACAGCGGTATAGTCTTTTCTGCCGACAGCTGGTGGCCAACATCTGTATGACGCCTGCTGGGCTAAAGATATCTACGCGTGTGACGTTATAGAGGTACTCCTAGGTTGGATTTAGCGCCGAATGTTGGAAATTTGGTTCTGATATGTCAAGCATGATGAGTCTTGTGTTGAAAAGCAGCGCTACCAGTTTCGATGGCCGGTCTGAAGTAATGGTAAGGGTGACGAATTGGTTTCAAAATGAAGCTTGCTTATCTTCTGACGCAAGAAGTACCTTGGCAGCAAGACGTTGAACCTGAGCTCAAAAGTCCCATGCCGGACCAGCACGGGAACAGTATTGACTCTTCTAACGCTGCTTGTGATGCCTAAATCACAGAGCTCGGAGCGCTTTGTGCGCTGACTCTATCCATTTTGAAATCACGTAATTCTGCAGTTCTCAAGATCGCCAGTTGAAAGATCTTACCAGGTGAATTTTTTAGGGATACTATGAGCATAGCGATTAAGTCTTATACGGCGCCTATTCCGGCCTACATTCCTATACGAGATAAATTTTCCTCTGAAAATTCCGACAGCACTTCTGCGCTGGCCCCCAATTCGAACGCAGCCGTCACCTTATCAATATCCGACGCTGCACGAGCGCTTTACAGCTTAAATAGCGAGGATGAGCCACCGGTTCAAATCTCCAATAAAGAGTTAAAAGACTCATACGTCAAGGGACAGCTTGATGTTTATAATTTTGGACAGCTTATTGCAGGCCGGAACTACAATAAAGAGGACCTCCTCCCCAAGACTGACGATTCTGAGCGTTCGAAATTAGGTCAGGAATCATTAAACTACGCCATCGGCCTATCTCAAATTCCAACCAAAAATGTTCCGAATCCATTTGGCGGAATGGCACGAAACGACCTAAGCGCGATTGTTTACAGTGATAATGGTACCTATACGGATGCCGAGCGATATGCCGCTTATGGTGAGCTGAGCAAGCAGGATGAAACATACTTTTCTCAGTTGTATGCCAAAGTAACGAATGGAGGCGACAATCGGGACATATTCAAGGGTATTATGGACTATTTCGATGAACTACCTCCTGTGGAGAAATCTGCTTATCGTGAAGGTTTTAGAGAGAGTATCGACAGTCTTTATCAAGAGCAGACAGAACAGTGGGGGCCGCTTGCTCTCATGAAACAACCTGCTGGTGGCAACGACGCGGAGTTATCCGAAAACGCTTCTAACGAGGCGCATGCACGTAATGCGACGTTACGGTCAGTTCTGGAGAGGGCGTTTGAGCTTTCCAAGGTTAAAATATAATAGTCGGTGCAGTAAGGTACTGGAATGCCGGCAGCGTCTCGGATGATTGATCGATTTAAGCCGCGTACGCAGCGGCGCAATTTGAAGCAGATCCATGAGGACCTGAAAGAGCTGGGCTATGCAGGGTCATACGACCGCGTGGCGGCGTTTGCCAGGCAGTGGAAGGCGGCTCAAACAGAGTGGGTCAATTCTGCGAGCAAACGAACACCGGAGGAGCTAAGCCGTTGACTTGATTCAGGTTTTAGCTACCCTGATTTCGGTGTCTGTCAGTCGGTTTCGGTATCAGGTCGGTGTCTCAGGACTGGTACGACGGCGCGCCGAAAACTTGTTGTAAATTATGAACTTCCTGACCATAGGTTTCCCGGAGCCTCGTTCTGTTAATCCGCAGGTCCCTGGTTCGAGTCCAGGTCGGGGAGCCAGAATGCGGAAGGCCATGTTGAAAAACATGGCCTTTTTTGTTTTCCGGCGCCCTCAGCAGGGCTGGCCTGTGCGTGATCGCGTTTTGCGCTATCCTGAATGCATCACTTCAGGAGCCCCTTCCCATGACTTGTACCTCTGCCTTGCGCCACATCGTCCTGTGCGACTTCCTCGATGGCATCACCTCCGCCAAGCATGCCGAACTCGTCTACGAGTTCTCCCAGCTGAAACACCGCATTCCCGGCGTGCGGCAATTTGAATGGGGACCGAACGTCAGCCCGGAAGGCCTCGATGATGGCTTTACCGATTGTTTTACCCTGACCTTCGATGACGCCGGCGCGCGCGACGTGTATCTGACCCATCCGGCCCACCTGGCCTTTGTCGAACAGCTCAAGCCATGGCTGGGCCGCGTGCTGGTATTTGACTACTATCCGCAAGAGCATCCTGGCTGACCGCCGGGCAAGGTGAGGCAGGAAAATACACCTTTTTCGGGGGAAATCTGGACATCGCAAAATTTACCCTATAAAATGCGGCCTCTTTTCCCTGATAGCTCAGTTGGTAGAGCGACGGACTGTTAATCCGCAGGTCCCTGGTTCGAGTCCAGGTCGGGGAGCCAGAACATGTAGTAGCAGAAAGCCCAGCCTTGAACGGTTGGGCTTTTTGCGTTTCGGGGCCCGCATGAGGTGCCCGTGTCATCTGCCCTTGATCCAGCGCATGGACCGCCAGGTATCCAGCGATAAGCTGGAGGAGGCGGGTCTGTCATCGCCTTCAACTTCCTTGGGAGGCTGACGTGGATGAAACTACAAGTGTTGGGTCGGCAACGATCGTGCTCGTGCATGGCGGTTTTGTCGATGGATCGGGCTGGGAAGAGGTCTACCGGGTGCTGCGTAACGATGGCTGCCATGTTGCCATTGTGCAAAACTCAACCCTATCGCTGGCGGACGACGTGGCCGCGACCCGGCGGGTCATCGCCGCAGTGCCGGGCCCCGTGGTCCTGGCGGGTCATTCGTATGGCGGCGCCGTGGTCACGCAAGCGGGGAACGACCCCAAGGTCAGGGCATTGGTTTACATCGCGGCCTTCGTGCCGGACCAGGGCGAGTCTGTCGATTCCTTGCTGAAGAATGCCCCGCCTGGCGCACCGCTGCCGCCAATCTTGCCGCCACGCGATGGTTTCCTGTTGCTCGACCAGAAAAAGTTTGCGGCTGCCTTCGCGGCCGATGTACCCAAGGGTAAGGCCAACTTCATGGCGGCATCGCAAGTACCCTGGGGCTTGGCCGCGCTGACTGGCGTGGTCGAAACGCCAGCCTGGAGGAACAAGCCCAGCTGGTATCTGGTCGCGACCAGCGACAAGATGATTGCACCGGCGATGCAGCGCGAGATGGCCCAACGAGCGGGCTCGAAGGTGGTCGAAGTTGTCGGTAGCCATGCCATTTACATTTCGCAAGCCCATGCGGTGGCGTCGCTGATCCGCAAGGCCGCTGCCGGCATTGCCTGCGAGTGAAACAGATGTACCCTGGCCAGGTTGGCGGCCGTCCTGCTCACCGGCGGATCGCCGTGGAAGGCCGTGCCATATTTCGCATGTACGCCGTGCTGCATGCGGGCCACGTCGAAGGTCAGCGGCATGGCGCCGCACTCCACACCAGCTGCTCTTGCACCTTCTCTTTCGCCTGTACCTGACATCCCAGCCGCAGATGCAGCTTGCGCGCGGCCGTGTTATTGCCGTAGACGCCAAGGCGGATCAGCAACTGCTGCGCCTCGGCCAGCGCTGCCGGTAGCCATGCAACTGCATGCGCCGCTGCATGGCGTTCAATACATCGATAAGGGCAGGCTCGGCCGACATCTGCTACAGATCATCGCGCGTGGCACCGTACACCGTACAGCGCGGCGGCGAAGGTCGTGCCTCGTCAATTGCCCACTACTGCTGCGGTAGTCATACTCCATTGGCAAACAATTTATTTATGTAGGATAATGTGGAACCGGTTCCATTTATGCGTAAATGCAATGTAACGCAATCATCCAAGTCAACAAAACAACAAGTCTTGCGGGAGTCTCATGAACCATCCAGGCAGCGAACCATCTGCACCATCCGTGTCATCCCTTCCCCGCATCAGCCGTCGCCACGCCCTGATCGGTCTGGCCGCCTTGCTGGCGCAGGCCGGTTTCTGGAGCAATCCCCTGTCCGCCGCCATGCAGGCGCCGGCCAGCGCACCGGCGACCGGGCTGGCGCCGGCCACCATGCTGTTCTACACCTTGTCGCAAACCATCACGGGCCACCGCGACCTGTCCGCCGGTACGGCGGCGCGCATCGAGCAAGCCATGCGCAGCAACGTGCCCGGCTTTGCCGATCATTTGCCACGGCTGGGTGCGCTGCTCGTCACGGGCCAGGAAGCCACGGCGCTGCTGGCGGCCGCCACCGCTGCCGATGCCAGCTTGCGCGAGCTGGCGCTGGCCATCGTCGCCGCCTGGTACACGGGCACCGTCGCCGGCAACGCGGCGCAGGGCACGAAGTCCATCGTCGTCGCGTATGCGGAAGCCTTGATGTACCGCACGGTGGCCGATGGCCAGGTCGTGCCCACCTATTGCAACTATGGCCCCCTGTGGTGGTTGAAGGCGCCGCCGGCCGTGCGCGTTTCCGCGCCCGTGGCGCCGAAACCCGTACCGGCCCCGGCCACCACCGGCACTCCCGAACCGAAAGGCAAGCAAGCAAAATGAAATCACCGCAATTCAAGAGTAATGGCGACGTCGTCGCCGATGTCGTCATCGTCGGCACGGGCGTCGTGGGCGCCATGATGGCCGACCAGCTGGCCGCCCAAGGCCATTCCGTGATCATGCTGGAAGCGGGCTTGCGCATCGAGCGGGGACAAGCCGTGGAAAACTGGCGCAACATGCCGTTCGAGAACCGCGTCGGTTCGGATTTCCAGGGCCTGTATCCGCAGGCGGACAACGCGCCCGCACCCCTGTATTTTCCAAAGAACAACTATGTGGAATTGTCCGGCCCCAGCGGCAGCAGTTTCCAGCAGGGCTATCTGCGCACGGTAGGCGGCACGACCTGGCACTGGGCTGCGTCGTGCTGGCGCCATTTGCCGACCGACATGCGCATGAAAAGCGATTACGGGGTAGGGCGCGACTGGGCCATTTCCTACGATGAACTGGAACCCTATTATTGCCGCGCCGAGCAGGAAATGGGCGTGGCCGGCCCCAACGATCCGGCGCAGCAGTCGCCCAGCGAGCGCAGCAAACCGTATCCGATGGACATGGTGCCCTGGGGCTATGGCGACAAGCGCTTCGCCGAAGTGGTCAATCCGCACGGTTACCGCTCCGTGCCGATTCCGCAAGGCCGCTCGACGCGCCCATGGCAGGGCCGTCCCACCTGCTGCGGCAATAACAATTGCCAGCCGATCTGCCCCATCGGCGCCATGTACAACGGCATCCACCATGTGGAGCGGGCCGAGCTGAAAGGCGCGGGCGTGCTGGCCGAGGCCGTCGTCTACCGCATCGACACGGACCAGAACAACCGCGTCACGGCCGTGCACTGGTATGACGCGAAAAAACAGTCGCACATGGCGACGGGCAAGGCCTTCGTGATCGCCTGCAACGGCATCGAGACGCCGCGCCTTTTACTCCTGGCAGCCAACCAGAATAATCCGAACGGCATCGCCAACAGTTCGGATCAAGTCGGCCGCAACATGATGGATCACTCGGGCTTCCACTGTACCTTCCTGGCCAACGAGCCGATCTGGACGGGCCGTGGCCCCGCGCAGAGCAGCTGCCTGGTGGGACCGCGCGACGGTGCCTTCCGCGCGCAGTATTCGGCCAACAAGATGATCCTGAACAATATCACCAGGGTGGGACCTGCTACCCAGCAATCCTTGAAGCTGGGCCTGGTGGGCAAGGACCTCGACGATGAAATCCGCCGCCGCGCTGCATTTGGCGTGGACCTGTCGATCAGTCTGGAACCGCTGCCGGAGGCGCACAACCGCTTGACCTTGAGCAAGACGCGCAAGGACCCGCTGGGCCTGGCCTGTCCCGACATTTATTATGACGTGGGCGATTACGTGCGCAATGGCGCGAAGGCGGCGCATGCGCAGCTCGAACACATCGGCAAGCTGTTCGGCGCCGTGGAATTCCATATTACCGACAGCCTGAACGCCAACAACCACATCATGGGCGGCGTCATTATGGGTTCGAACCGTCTTGACTCCGTCGTCGATGGCAATTGTCGCGCCCACGATCATGCCAATTTGTGGCTGCCGGGCGGCGGCGCCATGCCGTCGGCCAGCGTCGTCAACACGACCCTCAGCATGGCCGCGCTCGGCTTGCGCGCGGCCGACGACATCGCCCGCACCCTGGCAAGGGAGGCCGCATGATGCGCCGTTTCTTGCTGGGCCTGACGCTGGCGGCCGGTTTGCCGCTGGCCGCGTACGCGGTGCCACCGGTGTCACCTGTTCCGCCCGTCACCCTGACGCCGGACCGCCCGGCCGCACCCGTGGCCGCCAAGCCCGATGCGCGCCTGGAGCGGGGCCGCTACCTGGCCATCGCGGCCGACTGCATGGCGTGCCATACGGCAGCAGGCGGCAAGCCGTATGCAGGTGGCTACGCCATCGACTCGCCGCTGGGCACGATTTATGCGACGAATATCACGCCGTCGAAAAAAGGTGGCATCGGCCACTACACGGAAGCCGACTTTGCGCGCGCGTTGCGCGACGGCGTGCGCGCCGATGGCAGCCATCTGTATCCGGCCATGCCCTACACCAGCTATGCGATGCTGACGGATGCGGACGTGGGCGACCTGTATTACTACTTCATGCAGGCCGTCCAGCCCGTCGACGAGCCGGCGCGCCAGACGGCCCTGCCATTCCCGTTCAACGTGCGCCTGTCCATGCTGGGCTGGAATACCTTGTTCCTCGACAATAAACGCTTCGTGCCCGATCCGGCGAAGAGCGCGCAGATCAACCGGGGCGCCTACCTGGCCGAAGGCCTGGCGCACTGCAGCGCCTGCCATACTCCGCGCAACGCGCTGATGGCCGAAATCGGCAGCCAGACCCTGGCGGGCGCGTCGCTCGGTTCCTGGCATGCGCCGAACATCACGTCCGACAAGGTCAGCGGCATCGGCGCCTGGACGGATGCAGAACTCACGGCGTACCTGAAGACGGGCCACGTGGAAGGCAAGGGGCAGGCGGCGGGAGGCATGGCCGAAGCCATCCAGAACAGCCTGCAATTTTTGCGCGACGACGACGTGGCCGCCATCGTGGCGTACTTGCGCACGGTGCCGGCCGTGCGCGCGCCGGGGCAGGCCAAGGCCGCTTTCAGTTACGGCAGCGCCGCCAGCGAAGAAGCTGCGCTGCGCGGCATGGCCGGCTCCACCGAGCACCATTCCCTGAACAGCGGCGCGGTGCTGTTTTCCGGCTATTGCGCCAGTTGCCATTCGGCCAGCGGCGCGGGCAGTACAGGCCAGGCGTATCCCGCCCTGTTTAATAACACGGCGACGGGCGGCAACACGCCGGCCAATCTGGTTTCGGCCATGTTGTTTGGCGTCGAGCGCAAGATCGAAGGGGAAGAGCACGAAGCGTTCATGCCCCGTTTCGACCAGCGTTCCTACGTGCAGCCATTGACGGACGAGCAGATCGCTTCGATCGCCAACTACGTGCTGAAGCAGTACGGTAACCCGGATGTGTCCGTCACGCCCGCGTATGTGGCGCAGGCGCGCAGCGGTGGCGAGAAGCCCGTGCTGGCGCGCATGCAGCCGTTCATGCTGCCGGGCGGCATCGTGGGCATCTTGCTGCTGATCGCGCTGTTTGTATGGCTGCGCCGGCGCCGCCAAGGCAAGGAATAAGCATCGGAGCCGTGGAGAATCGGCGGTGAATATGAACGTTGGGTGCAACTTGCAGTAAAATGCAGGCTGAAAAATGGTTACGAGCAATCGTAGCCATTTTTTATTCTGGCCCGATCCTGCTTTCGCTCATTTGAAAATTGACAATGTCTCATTCCCTGCATCACCAATTTTTACGTTTCGCCGCCGTCGGCGCTTCCGGCACGGCCGTGCAATACAGCGTGCTGTGGGGCGGCGTGGAATGGGTTGGCATCAGCGCCGCCGCCGCTTCCGGCATCGGCTACATCCTGGGTTCCGTCGTCAACTACCTCCTCAATTACTTTTTCACGTTTAAAAGCGACAAGGGCCATGGTGAGGCGGCCAGCAAGTATTTCACCTTGCTGGGCATCGGCTGGTGCATCAATACGGGCCTGATGTGGCTGCTGGTACACCAGCTGGGCTGGTATTACTGGCTGGCGCAGGTGCTGGCCACCGGTATCGGGCTGGTCTGGAATTTTGCGGGCAGCCGTTGGTGGGCCTTCAAGCCGGCCAGCGTACCGACCAAGTAAACAGTTGTTGCAAGAAAAAAAGATGCGCATGGGCCAAGACCCGGCGCGCGGTTTTACCAAAACAAGGGGTTAATCATGCAGTTCCTGGAACGCTATTTCAAACTGAAGGACAACGGAACCAATGTGCGCACGGAGCTGCTGGCCGGCCTGACCACGTTCCTGACGATGGCCTACATCATCTTCGTCAACCCGTCCATCCTGGGCGACGCGGGCATGCCGAAAGACGCCGTTTTTGTTGCCACCTGCCTGGCTGCCGCCATCGGCACCCTGATCATGGGCCTGTACGCCAACTACCCGATCGCGCTGGCGCCGGGCATGGGCTTGAACGCGTATTTCTCGTACACGGTGGTCAAGGGAATGGGCATGAGCTGGGAAGTGGCGCTGGGCGCCGTCTTCATTTCCGGCTGCCTGTTCATCCTGGTCAGCCTGTTCAAGGTGCGCGAGATGATCATCAACAGCATCCCGCCCGCGCTACGCACGGCGATCACGGTCGGTATCGGCCTGTTCCTGGCCATCATTTCGCTGAAAAGCGCCGGTATCGTGGTATCGAACCCTGCCACCATCATCGCGCTGGGCGACTTGCACAAGGCTGCGCCCATCCTGGCCATCCTCGGTTTCTTCATCATCGTCGCGCTGGACCGCCTGAAAGTGCCGGGCGCCATTCTGATCGGCATCCTCACCATCACCATCGCCAGCTTCTTCTTTGGCGGCAACCAATTCAACGGAATCGTCTCTGCGCCGCCCGCCATCGAGCCGACCCTGTTCAAGCTCGACATCATGGGCGCGCTGTCGATCGGCATCGTCAATGTGGTACTGGTGTTTTTCTTGGTGGAATTGTTCGATGCGACGGGTACCCTGATGGGCGTGGCCAACCGTGCCGGCTTGTTGAAAGACGGCAAGATGGAACGCATGAACAAGGCCTTGCTGGCCGACAGCACGGCGATTGCCGCCGGCGCCTGCCTGGGCACGTCCAGCACCACGGCTTTCGTGGAAAGCGCGGCCGGCGTGCAAGCGGGTGGCCGCACGGGCTTGACGGCCGTGGCCGTCGCGCTGCTGTTCCTGGGCAGCCTGTTCTTCGCCCCGCTGGCGCACACTGTGCCGCCGTACGCGACGGCGCCAGCATTGCTGTACGTGGCGTGTCTGATGCTGCGCGAACTGACCTTCATCGACTGGGATGACAGCACGGAAAGCATTCCAGCCGCCATCACGGCGCTGATGATGCCGTTTACCTATTCGGTGGCAAGCGGCGTGGCGTTCGGCTTCATCACCTATGCGGTATTGAAACTGTTGACGGGCAAGGGCAAGCAAGTGTCCGTGGTGGCTTACATCATCGCCGCCATCTTCCTGTTCAAGTTTATTTACCTGGGCGAATAGCCCGGTTGCTGGCAAGTAGTTGCCGGCGCAATGACAAGGCCGCCCGTGCATCCGCATCGGCGGCCTTTTTTGATGGGGCGGCTTACATCAGCAGCGCCGCCACCAGATCCTTCCTGGCGTCGCCGGCGCTGCCGTCGAAGCGCAAGGCCGCTTCCACATGCGCCAGGTGCTCGACCATCAGGCGCGCCGCCAGGTCTGCGTCGCCGCTGCGCGCCGCCTCAAGAAAACGGCCGTGTTCGTCGTACGAGCAGGCGGCAGCATGGCCGGACTGGTACAGCATGGTGATCAGCGAGCTGCGCCCCACCAGTTCACGCACGATATCGCGCAGCACGGCGTTGCCGGCGATGTCGGCCAGCAAGACGTGGAAGTCGCCCAGCAGTTGCGAGCGCAGCGGCGTCGCTTGTGCCAGCGCCAGGCGCTCCGCTTTCAGGTGCCGCTCCAGCATCCGGTAGTCGGCGGGTTTGGCCCGCGCGACGAATTCGCGCGCCAGGGCCGCTTCGATGATGCGCCGCGCGGCGAAGATGTCGCGCGCTTCCGCTTCGGTGGGCTGGCTGACGAAGGCGCCCTTGTCGGGCACCATGCGTATGAGTTTGTCTTTCGAGAGAATCAGCAGGGCGGCGCGGATCTTGGTGCGGCTGACGCCATACAGCCGGCACAGCGCCTCTTCGCGCAGCCGCGTACCGGGCGGCAATTGGCGCGCCACGATGGCGGCCGCCATATGCTCGGCAATTTCCGCCGAGCTGTCGCCGCTGCCGGGCTTGTCCACCAGGGATGCGCTTGATTCTGTCATGTCGAGTGAGAGCAGTCAGCCAGGGGCAAGGATGAGCCTTGCAAGCGCATGCTGGCAGCGCGGTGGTCGACGCCCCGCTGCCAGCATGCCGTTAGCGCCTTGCGTGTCGGCAAGGCTTGGCTATTCTACTATCTTGCGTGGCGCCGCGCAGACGGACGCAGCCACCTGCCAAGGCTTGTTCTCTGGCGGCGTATTTTGCTGGCCATGCAGATTGAAACTGGACATGAGAAATTTTGACGTATATAATTCGGCCTCCTTTCCCTGATAGCTCAGTTGGTAGAGCGACGGACTGTTAATCCGCAGGTCCCTGGTTCGAGTCCAGGTCGGGGAGCCAGAACAAGCAGTAGCAAAGGGCCACGTGGCAACACGTGGCCCTTTTGTTTTGCGCGCACGGTTTCCCGTTCACGCTTGCCCTTCCTTCAGTGTCTTAGTGACATGCGCGGTGCCGGTCTGCTGGTGGCAGGGGCATGCTCAGTGTTTCCCGGATCAGGGATCCACAAACACGTCGAAACGCACCTTGAGCGGGCTGCCCCACGAGATATCCACCCAGGCACGGAAGCCACCGTTGTACGGTGCGATGTTGTACACTGCCATGCGGGCGGAACCGATAAAACGGTCCTGGGGAGTCGCGCCATACTCGCTGATGTTGAGCAATACGCGCGAATTGGCTTTCACGTTGGCATTGGCGAAGTTGACCGAAGGATGCACGCCATTGGCCGTCCACACGTAATAGGTGGTGAAGGCGGCGGCGCTCAGGTTCAAGTCCTGTGCTGCCGCGCCTTTTGCGCTTTTTCCTTCCTGCTCCATCGGTGCATCGGTTTCTTCCAGTGCCAGGTTGCTGCCGGTGCGATGTTCTACTTTCATATCCATGATGTACTCCTGATCGATAGTTTGGATGCCGCGCCTGTCGTCGTGCGGCAAGACGCCCTATCTGTTGCCGTGACGGCCAGTGTCACGTCCTGGCTGATAAGGTAGCCGCCTGCTCCATGCTGTTGGAGTAAGCCATTCTAGGCAAACGCGCGGGCAAAAAGCGCGCAAGGCCACCGGAAAAACGGTGCTAACTTGTGCTGGCGCAAACACCTTGCAGGCAAATCGCAAGATCTTTTCCCGTAGGCTATTTTTATGGGGCCGTCACGCATGCCGCGCTGGACAATGGCACAATAGGCGCAGCCGACCTGTCGATACGCAACCTGTTGCGAGCCTAGCCCATGCCGATACTGAACCTGAGTGCCGAAACCGATATCTATTACGAATTGATTGAAGGCGACCCTGCCAAGCCCTGCCTGGTATTCCTGCACGAGGGGCTCGGCTGCTGTGCGATGTGGAAAGATTTTCCCGCGCAGCTATGCCAGGCGACGGGCTGCCGCGGCTTGCTGTATGACCGCCACGGCTATGGGCAATCGTCGCCGCTGGCGGCGCGCCGCCAACTCCATTATTTGCACGACTACGCGCTGTGCGAGCTGCCACAAGTGCTCGCCGCACTGCTGCCGGGGCAGGACCATTTTCTCATCGGCCACTCCGATGGCGGCAGCATCGCCCTCATTTATGCGGCGCAGCAGCCACCGCGCTTGCGCGGCATCATCACCGAAGCGGCGCACGTGTTTGTCGAGGGTGTCACGCTTGATGGCATTCGCGTGGCGGACGCGGCGTTTGGCGCGGGCAAGCTGCGCGCGCTGGCGAAATACCATGGCGACAAGACGGAATCCATCTTCAAGGCCTGGTCGGATACCTGGCTCAGCTACGGTTTCCAGTTCTGGAACATCGAATACCTGCTGCCTTCCGTCGAATGTCCGGCGCTGGTGCTGCAGGGCAGCGAGGACCAGTACGGCAGCGCGGCCCAGGTCGACACCATCGTGGCGCAGGCCCTCAACGCCGTGCCTGCCATGGTCGAACAATGCGGGCATGCACCGCACCAGGAGCAGCCGCAGGCATTGCTGGCGCTAATGGAAGGCTTTTTGCAAGGCCGCATGGACGCAGCCACTCACCCGAGAAGCATTTGATAGAGCACCTCGATCATCTGATATTGACCACCCGCGACAAGCGGGGCTGACGTCCCATCGGGCGCGTCGGCCTCAGTGGCAGGCAGGATCGCTGTCCCAGCGGCCCGAGCAGATGCGCGAGCGGCACAGCATGCCTTCGATCAGGCCCAGCTGCTTGCAGCGCTGCAACAGTTCCGCCGTTTCGTCTTCCTGCCTGCGCTGCACCACGTCGCGCACGGGTTTTGCCGTGCCTTCCTGCCGGTGCGCATGGGCCACCATTGCCGTCAGCAAGGCGACGTCGCTGTCGCCGGGCGCGGCAGCCGGCCTCGGCCCCTGCGGGCGCGCGGGTGGTGCTGCCTTGCGTGGCGCACTAGCGCGCGCGCTTGCCGTTGTGGCAGCGAGCGCAGGCAAGGGCGGGGCCGCCGTATTGACGATGGTGGCCGCCTGCGCTGTGTGCGGGGGCACAATGGGTGCGGATGGCTCCGGCAGTGCGGGCGGAGCCACAGCCACGGCCGTGGCGGGCGCCGGTGGCATGATGCTCGTGTCATAAGCGAGCACGGCCGTGATCAGCACCGCCAGGCACAGCGTGCCAGCGGCCCAGTGCCGCCAGCCGGGGCACCAGCGCAGGGCGGGCCTGGCCGCAGGCGCGGCGACGCCGTGTTCGAGCTGCGACAGGATGCCCTTGCCGTCGCTGTGCGCGCCAGCCGCGCCGGCCTTGCTCAGCAGGTCAGGACCGTGCGCCTGGCCATCCCCGGGTTTCAATAGAGACAAAATATCACCTCCGCAGTGGATCAAACTCGACTGACCTTGATGTAAACCGCGCTCATGCGGGCCGCGGACGCCTACGATCTAGCGATACCGCCGGGAAATTGCTGTCCGGCCCACACCGATCCCTGTCACGGAGCGCCCCATGTTCGTCGCCCTGGTCCTGATGTATTTCCTGCTTGCCTGTTTTGCCTGCTGGCTGCTGCTGTTTCCCGGCGGTCGCGCCATCGTGCTGCACACGCTCGTCAACCTGGGCTGGCGCATGCAGCGGCGCGCGCAGCATCTGAAAGGCGGCAGCGGTGCGCAGTGGCAGCGCGTGCAGCAGCACACGGGCTCGGGCATGACGCGCGCCTGGCAGCTGCTGTGGCGGCATCGTTGGCTGAGCCTGGCAGGCAGCGTGCTGGTCATCGTGCCGCCCCTGCTGGCGTGGTTGTCCAGCGACCGCATCGCCCTGCGCGGCTATGCCGACCGGCAACACGTCATCAACGACCAGGTCAGCGACTTGCTGAAAGGTGAGCAGCTGGTGCCGCCGCCAACCTTGCCGCCGCTGCTGTTTTCCACGGCGGAAGTGACGCAGCTGCGCCCGCTGCTGGGCGGCGCCAGCCGCAACTGGCAATTGCTCGACCACGACTACGCGCAGCGCCTGTTGCTGGTCTTCAAGATCATGAAGGACGTGCATGGCTACGATATGGTCTTGCTGGAAGGCTACCGCAGCCCCGCGCGCCAGGACCAGCTGGCGGCGGCCGGCCCGAACGTGACCAACGCCAGGGCGTTTCAAAGCTATCACCAGTATGGCCTGGCGGCCGATTGCGCATTCATGCATGAAGGAAAGCTCATCATTTCTGAAAAAAATGCCTGGGCCATGCGCGGCTACCGTTTATATGGCGTGACGGCCGAATCGGTGGGCCTGCGCTGGGGTGGGCGCTGGACCATGATGGATTTTGGCCACACGGAATTGCCGCAACCGCGCGTGCTGGGCAAGTAAGCCGCGCCAGCCATTCTAGCGCCGCGCCGCGCCATCATTTTCACAGCTGCAAGCTTACTTGCGCAGTGTCAATGGCACGCCAGCGCCTGCCGTGCGCTGGCGCCTGGTACTTGTCATATGTCAACAAAGACGCGCCGACTTGCTGTCAGCATGGGTCGAATCCGCTTGCTTTGCGACCTCACCCTGGGCTCATCATGCTGCGACGAATCTGGTATTTCCTCACCGACAGCCGCAATCTGACCATCCTCGGCTTCGTGGCGCTGGCCGTGTTCCTGTACCTGGGGGCCGAGGTGCTGGAAGTGGCGCTGATCTGGGCGCTGGCCTTGCTGTTGCTGGCCTTTGTCACCTGGCTGGGCCTGTGGCTGTGGCGCCGGCGCCGCGCGCGGCACAATGCCCAGGCGCTGGGACAAGCCATCCTCAACGAAGCCGAGATCGCCGCCGCGCAAGCGGCCTCGGCCTCGACGGCCAACAGCACCCAGCACGGTGAACTCGACGCCGTGCGCACGGGCATGCTGGCTGCCATCGAGACTATCAAGACGTCCAAGCTGGGCCTCAAATCAGGCGCCGCCGCCCTGTACGAATTGCCGTGGTACATGATCATCGGCAATCCGGCCGCCGGCAAGAGCAGCGCCATCCTGCATTCGGGCTTGCAATTCCCCTTCGCCGACGGCAAGGTCGTGCAAGGCGTGGGCGGCACGCGCAACTGCGACTGGTTTTTCACCACGGATGGCATCGTGCTCGATACGGCGGGACGTTATTCTATCGTCGACGAGCATCGCGGCGAATGGTTCGGCTTTCTCGACCTGCTGAAAAAATACCGGCGCAAGGCACCCGTCAACGGCATCCTCATCGCCGTCAGCATCGCCGAATTGAAAGGCGACCCCGACGTGGGCATGCAACTGGCGCGCAGCCTGCGCAAGCGCGTGCAGGACGTCATCGAACGCCTGGAAGTGTTCGCGCCCCTGTACATCGTGTTTACCAAGGCGGACCTGATCGCCGGCTTCACGGAGTTTTTTGCCGATGCCGAACGTAGCGAGCGCGAGCGCGTCTGGGGCGCCACCATGCCTTACCAGCGCAAGCTGCCCACGGCCGACCTGCTGGCGTTTTTCGACCAGAGTTTCGATGAATTGCACGATGGCTTGACGGAGCTGAGCCTGGCCAACATGGCACACCGGCAACGCAAGACGATGGCGCCGGGCGTATTCACCTTTCCGCTGGAATTTGCCGCCATCAAGCCGGCCCTGCGCGCCTTCATCGCCACCCTGTTCGAGGAAAACCCATTCCAGTTCCAGCCCGTGTTCCGCGGCTTTTATTTCACCAGCGCGTTGCAGGAGGGCGAGCCCGTGAGTGCCTCTTCGCAGCAGGTGGCGCGCCGCTTCGACCTGGCCTACGCGCCGGCCCCGGTCGCAGCGCCGTCCGGTGCGCGCCAGCATGGCTTTTTTCTGCTGGAACTGTTCCGCAAGGTGATTTTTGCCGACAAGCACCTGGTGGCCAACTATGCCAACCGCGCCAAGCTGCGCTTCAAGTACGCCGTGTTCTTTGCCGCGACGGTGTCGCTGGGCGCCTGCCTGGGCGGCTGGAGCTGGTCCTACCTGGGCAACCGGCAACTGGTGGCCAATGTCGAGGCCGATCTGAACAAAGTGGTGAAACTGCAGGAGCGCCGGCTGGACTTGCAGTCGCGCCTGGAAGCGCTGGAGATCTTGCAGGACCGCATCGAGCAGCTGGAAGCGTACCGCACGCAACGGCCCTGGTCCTTGCGCCTGGGCCTGTACCAGGGTGAGTTACTTGAACGCAAGCTGCGCGAGGAATATTTTGCCGGCGCGCGCCAGGTCATGCTGGACCCCGTGGCGGGCGCGCTGGAAGCCTTGTTGTTCGAGATGAACGCCAGCGCCGACCAGTTGCAGCCCACGGCGCGCACGCCGCAGACACCGGCCGCCGCATCCTCTGCGCCACGCAATGTCCAGTACCAGGCGGCCAGCGCGACGAATGTGGAAGATGCCTACAACGCACTGAAAACCTATCTGATGCTGGCCGACAAGACGCATGCCGAGAGCAGCCACCTGAACGACCAGCTGACGCGTTTCTGGCGCGGCTGGCTGGAAGGCAACCGGGGCGCCATGCCGCGCGAGCAGATGATACGCAGCGCCGAACGGCTGCTGACGTTTTACCTGGCGCAGATCGGCGATCCGTCCTGGCCGCGCATCGAGCAGAAGCTGGCGCTGGTCGACCAGGCACGCGAAAACCTGCGCCGCGTGGTGCGCGGCATGCCGGCGCGCGAGCGCGTGTATGCCGACATTCGCGCGCGCGCCTCGACGCGTTTTCCTGGCATGACGGTGGCGCGCATCGTCGGCGAACAGGATCAGGCGCTGCTGGCGGGCAGTTACGCTGTCTCCGGCGCCTTTACGCGCCAGGCTTGGGAAAAGTTCGTCGAGGGAGCGTTTCGCGACGCCGCCAACCGCGAGCTGCAAAGCGCCGACTGGGTGCTGAAAAGCGCTTCCACCGACGACCTGACCCTGGAAGGCAGTCCGGAACAGATCGAGAAAAACCTGGTGGCCATGTACAAGGCCGACTACGCGCGTGAATGGCAAAAATTCGTGCAGGGTGTCGCCGTCGCCGACCTGAAAGGCTTTGACGGCGCCGTGCAGGCGATGAACCGCCTGGGTGACCCGCAAGCGTCGCCGATTGCCAAACTGCTCACGGCCATTTACGAGGAAACCTCGTGGGACAACCCGGCGCTGCAGAATGCGCAATTGCGCAAGGCCGAGCGGGGCATCATCGCCTGGTTCAAGGAAACCGTACTGCGCCGCGCGCCATCGCAGCTGACGGTCAATCCGGGCGTGAATGCGCAGATCGACCCGGCCCGCCTGGATAAACCGATGGGTCCCGTGGGGCGCGAATTTGCCGGCGTGGGCAAGCTGGTGGCGGCCAGAGACAACAACGCCTCGCTGATGCGCGCCTACCTGGAAGCGCTGTCGAAACTGCGCAGCCGTTTGAACTTGCTGAAGAACCAGGGCGACGCGGGGCCGGGTGCGCGCCAGTTCATGCAGCAGACGCTGGAGGGAAGTGGTTCCGAACTGGCCGACACCCTGAAACTGGTCGACGAGCAGATGCTCACGGGGATGAGCGACGCGCAAAAGCAGGCGATTCGCCCTATCCTCGTGCGCCCGCTGATGCAGACCTTTGCCGTCATCGTCGCGCCGGCCGAACTCGATATCAACAAGACCTGGGCGGCGCAGGTATATGAACCGTTCCAGAAATCGCTGGCCAACAAGTATCCGTTCGCGCCCACGGCGCGCATCGAGGCGAGCAACCTGGAAATCGGCCAGTTCTTCGGCCCGGAAGGCCTGGTGGCGAAATTCGTCACCACCTCGATGGGCCCCCTCGTGGTGCGGCGCGGCGACATGCTGGCGCCGCGCACCTGGGCCGACATGGGCATCAGCCTGTCGCCGCAGGTGGTGGCGCGCTTTCCCGGCTGGATCGCGCCGCTGGGCGCGGGCGGCGTGGCGGCCACGTCGACGGCGGCGCAAACCGTGTTCCAGATCCAGCCGTCGCCCGCGCCGGGCACCCTGGAATACACGGTGGAGATCGACGGCCAGCAGCTGCGCTACCGCAACACCCCGGCGCAGTGGACGAACATGCTCCATCCCGGCCCGCAAGGCGCATCGGGCATGCAAGGGGCGCGCATCACGGCCGTCACCTTCGACGGGCGCACGGTGGAACTGTTCAACGAGCCGGGGCAATTCGGCTTGAAGCGCATGATCGATGCGGCCACCAAAAAGCGCAAGGACGGCGGCGTGTTCGAACTGCGCTGGGCGCGCGGCGAGGTGGCCGTGGCGGTCGACCTGAAAATCACCAGCAGCGCGGAAACGACGGGCGCCGGTGCCGCCACTGCGGTGCAGGAGCAGGGTTTTCGTGGCATGCAGCTGCCCGAGACTATCGTTGGCGCTGCGGCACCCGTGCCGGCCATTGCCGCCGTTGCGGCGGCGGGAGTGTCGCCATGACGCGCGCGCAACAGCAGGTGCGCCTCGGCTACTTCGGCAAGATCCCCGCGCGCGGCGATTTCATCAAGGCTTGCGACAATCACGCGCTGGTGCAGCTGCTTGACGACTGGCTGGCGCAGGTCATGACTGCCCTGACGGTGGAACCGCGCTGGAAGCTCAATTACGATGCCCTGCCGCCGCTGCGCTTTGCCTTTGTCGGCACGCGCAGCCGGCGCGCCATCGCCGGACGCCTGGAAGCGAGCAACGACCAGTCGCTGCGGCGCTTTCCCTTCATGGCCATGGGCGCGCTGGAAGTCGATGACGCCGAAGCCTTTGTCGCTTGCAGCCCGCTGGCGCTGGCGCCGCTGTGGCAGCGCGTGGAGCAGCTCTCGCAAGGCATCGTGGCCAGCGCCGAACCGGGTCCGGCGCTGCTGGCGCTGGCCGGCAACGTGGTCGAAGTCGAACCGGCCGCAGCGTGCCACGCGGCGCGGCTGGCCGCCTTTTTGCAGGCGCAGACCGTGCACGGCTTGCAGACCATGCTGGCTTCGCCCGCGTTCCCCGTGACGGTGCGTGAATTGCTGCTGGGTCTGGGCCTGCTGCTGCAGCCGGTGCGCCAGAGCGGCTTGCCGCGTCTGGAGAAAAGCCTGGTGCTGCCGCTGCCGCAGGAGGTGCAGCTGCGCGAGCTGGTGGCCAGCTTCTGGCTGCACCTGATCGCGCCTTTCCTGCGCCAGGCCGATTTCGAACTGGCGCTGTTTTTTTCCCACCTCGACGAGGCGCCCGTGCTGGTGATCGGTTTTTGCGGCGCCGACCCGCACGGCTTGCGCGCGCTGATCGATCCGCAGGCTGGCAGCGAACGGCTGATCGTGTTCGACCAGCTCGACTGGGTCGAGGAGCAGCTGGGAGACGCTGCGGCGCTGCGCCAGTTTTCCGCCTGCCTGCAGCAGGAGCAGTTGTCGCTGCGCTCGGCCTGCGCCATGTTTGCCGCCACCTTTGCCTGAAGGATTGCGATGAAATCTCACATTTTCCTGCTGCCGCTGCTTGCCGCGGCCATTCCCTGCCACGCGCAAGCGCAAGCGCCCCAGACGCCGATGCCGGGGCAGATCCTCGTCACGGGCACCCTGGCCGACGAGGCGGGCAAGGCGGCCGTGCTGGCCCGCCTGCGCGAACTGTATGGCGCCGAGCGCGTGGTCGACCAGATCGCCATCGGCAACGTGGCCGTGCCGGCCAACTGGAACGCCTACGTGCAAAAATTGATCGCGCCGAACCTGAAGCTCATTTCACGGGGGCAGATCAGCATCGCCGGCAACAACGTCAGCGTGCGCGGCGAAGTGGCGAACGAGGCGCAGCGCCAGCAGATCGCCAGCGACATCGCCACCAGCCTCAATCCCACCTACACCGTCAACAATGGCTTGCGCGTCAAGGCGGCCGAGGCCGAGCAGGGCTTGCTCGATGCGGCGCTGGACAAGCGCATCATCGAATTCGACAGCGGCAAGGCGTCCATCACGCCGGCCGGCCTGGCCATCCTCGACGAGATGGCGGCCGTCATGCTCAAGCTGCGGGGACGCAAGGTGGAGGTGATCGGCCATACGGACGACACGGGCCTGCGCGCCAGCAATGTGGCCCTGAGCCAGGCGCGCGCCGAAGCCGTGCGCACCTATCTGGCCAGCAAGGGCATCGTGGCCGAGTCGGTGCTGGTGTCGGGCCAGGGTCCGGACCGCCCCGTGGCCAGCAACGCCACGGCCGATGGCCGGGCGAGAAACCGGCGCATCGAGTTCAGGATGGCGCAGTAGATTGGGTTGACACCTCACAAAACCGACGCGCAGTAGGTTTTGTGAGGTGTTCAGGGCAGGGTGATGGTCAGGTGTGCTGGGCTTGGCGCCAGTTTGACCAGGTCCGCATACGCGGCCAGGGTCGTTTGCGTGCCGCGCGTCAGATGCGTCTTCAGGCCCAGGTAGGCGCAGATGGCCAGCAGGGCGAAAAAGCTCGACAGCGCCCACAGCGGCACGTCGCTGCCGCGTTTGTTGATCACCTGGTCGGGGCGTTCCGCGCGCGGCGCGAAGCCACGGCTCTTGCCCTTGATGTGGGCGATTTCGTCGCCCAGGCGCGCCGTCAGGTAGCTGAGTTTTTCGCCGCCATCGATCGCATACTTGCCCTGGAATCCCAGTAATAAACACATGTGGAAAACCTGCAGCGCCTGTACGCGCATGGCACCCTTGCCGCGCAAAGCGTCGAGGCGGTCGAAAAAATGTTCGCCCGCCAGCTGGTCGCCAAAGATCAGCAGCTGCAGCGGGCGCCTTTCCCACTGCTTGCGCAGGGTGAACGGCGAGGCCAGGATGATTTCATCGACGGCCGCGCAAAATGCATACTTGGCCGCCTCGATATCATCGCCATCGGCGCGGATCTTTTTCGCTTCGCGTTCGAAGTCGCCGAGGAAGGCCGTGATGCGCTCCATGAAGCTTTGCTCGTCGCCGGGCGCCGAACCGTGCTTCAGCATGAACAGCATGTAAAAGCCTTCGTGCATCAGGTCCAGCAGGGCGCTGCCGGCCTGCCGGCTGTTGCCTGCAGGGGCGGCACCACGTGGTCCCAGCAGGGAGGGCGCCGCGCGCCGTTCGATGAGCTGGCTCATGCCGTCACCGCGATCAGTTCCAGCTGCAGGTCGCGTATGCCGGCCGGCACGTAGACGGAAATCGACTGCGCCTTGAGCATCTGTTCATACAGGGCACCGCGGTTTTCAAGCGCAAAGTAATAGGTGTCGGGGCGCACGGGAATGGCCGCCGGCACTTGCGGCGCATGCGACAATTTGAGGCCGGGCATGGCCGTGAGCACGCATTTTTCGACGTCGTCGGGCGCCCCCACTTTTACCCGCAGCGGCACCACATCCACCAGCTCGATGGCGGGCATGGCGGCGCGTATCGCCAGGTACAGGGTGGTGTGCTGGTCGATCTTGCCCGAATCGAGCTTGCCCAGGTAATACGACGGCTTGTCCTCCAGCAGGGCGATGGAAAAATACTTCGACGAGATGACGGTATCGAGCAGTTCGCGGATGATCGCGTCGATGGCGTCGAAGCAGGCGCCCGGCTGCGCGTGGTCGTAGGCGGGCAGGCTGGCCAGGGTGTAGTGCTTGGAGTAGCTGAGCAAGCCGCCCGCCAGGCCCAGCAGCGCCTCGTACAGGCGCTCCGGATGCAGGGCCGGATGGCGCACATAGTGCATCAGTGCGGCGGCGGCCGTGCTGACCGTGTGCAGCAGCCAGAACGAGGACACGTCACCCGAGCGGAATTCGATCACGTTGCGGCTCGGCTCGCGGTGGTGGCCGTGCAGCGCGCTCACTTTCGCCTGCAGCGCGTCGAGCAGGTGTTCCAGCACGCCTTGCAGGCGCGGCGCGCCGGCGATCGCCAGGCTGGGCGCCATGAACGAGGGTACGGGCTCGAAGCCGCCCGACACCGTGCGCCGCAGGGCGATCAGCGGCAGGCAGTCGTAGGAGCCGCGCGCTTCGCTGTCGGGAATCAGGCGCACGGTTTTCTTCAGGTAGGCCACGTCGGCGACGGCGGACTCCGTAAACAGGTCGGGCGTGGCGCGCATGGCGTGCGCAAAGCGCGTGGCCGCCGGCGTACCTGCCTTTGATTCCTGCGCCGTGTAATTCATGCCTTCGCGGTTAAGGATGGGCAGCGCCGCGTAGTACGTCACTTCCTGCACCGCTGGCGGCAGCGCTTCCAGGTCCACCGGCGGGGGCAGGGTATCGCTGCCCGGTGCGCCGTCGCCCAGCGCCTCGAACACTTCGCCGTCGCGGAAGATCGCCGACAGGGCCAGCAGGCGCAAGGTGCCCGTCTGCAGCGCCGCCAGGTCCCACTGCAGATGCGCCACGCCCCACAGGTAGGGATGCAGCGCACTGGCCGTGTGATGCAGGCGTGCTTCGTGATACTGATCCTGGCGCTGGAAATGCTGCGGCCGCAGGAACAGGCCCTCTCCCCACAAGACTTTCGCTGCCATGCCCATCGCGTTTCTCCTTTGAGTGTGTGGCGTGTGTTTGCGCTACTGGCAGCGCGGGCTTGACAGCGTGGACGTGCCGCTGACGCTCAGCGCGCAGGCGTGCAGGCCGACGGTGATGCCGCCGCGTTCCGCGTCGGCAGCGCCAAAGGTGGCGCGCCAGCGCTGTGCCGCTGGCGCGCGGAACAGGGCCACGACGCCGATGAAATATGCTTCCTTGCTGACTTTTTCCTGCACTTCGTAGCGCTGGCCCGGTACCAGCAGTACCTCCTTGACTTCCATCAGGTCGGCGCCCAGTGCGGCCTTTTCGCGCTGCGCGTCGAGGAAGCTGTCGTAGGGGGCCTGCTCGAAGGCGGCGCTCTGGCGCAGTTTGTAGATGCGCGCCACCAGCGCCAGCGGCCGGCCTTCGGCATCGGTGTTGAGGCGCTGCGCCGCGTGCAGGCGGATGCTGACGTTGCGCGGCGGTTTTTGCGCGTCCGGCAGTTCGGGCGGCGGCTTGGCCACGCCGGCCATTTGCAGCGCCGCGTTGGCCAGGGTGCCGATGGCGCCGCCCGCGCAGCCGGCCAGCAAAAGGGCCGGCAGCAGTAGTGCGATGGCGCGCGCCAGGCGGAAAGAGGCGTCAGATGGCATGGGTTTGCTTTACAAAGGGAGGGAGAAATAAAAGTGTTGCTGCCATTTAATCCCATGCACCGGCGATCTACTTGCGTTGGCGCAAAGTCCGCCTGCGATCAAGACAATTACTGCGCCAGATCAGGATTCATGGAGCTGTACCCCGCTGTGGCGTGGAACTTCTTCTTTGCTGATTAATCTCAATCTGGCAAAAAAATTGGCGATCAATAATGGCCTCCACCAAGGCGCCGCCCATCTTTCCCAGCGGTAGCGTCCTCCACGTGAAGGAATGCCCGATGAAGCCAGCCACCATGTTGCCCCGTATTGCCTGCCTCGCCAGCGCCTTGCTGCTGGCCGCCTGCGCCACGCCAGACCAGCCGGCGCCCACCAAACCTGCCGCGCCGACCCTGGCGCAAGTGATGAGCGACGCCGATGCGGCCGCGCGCGCCGGCCAGTACGAACGCGCCATGACCCTGCTCAAGGCCGGTGGCAGCAGCTACCCGGCCGACAAGGCGCCGTGGCTGCAAATGGCGCAGATGAAGTTCGACCGCGGCCAATACGGCGACGCCATCGGCCATGCGCTCGAAGCGCTGGAACGCGACCCGGATGACAAGGTCGCCAACAGCATCGTCGCCGTCAGCGGTTTGCGCCTGTCCGGCAAGGCGCTGGCCGACCTGTCGCGGCAAAACAATCTGAATGGCTCGCTGCGCTCGGAAGCGCAGGAGCTGGCCAAGCTGCTGCGTGCCAGCATCGGCGAAGACGTGCTGGTGCCGCCGGCCAGGCGTGCGCCGGCGGCCGGCAAGCGCGCTGCCAGCTCCAGTTCCAGCGTCGGCACGCCGGCGGCGAAGGGCGCGGCAGCGCCAGGCAGCGCGGCCGACCCGTTCAGCGGCTTGAAATAAGCCAGCATCCCCACCATCCCTTTGCAAAGGAAGCGACATGCCCAAGTCCGACAGCGTGCAAAAACGCCTGCAAAAGATACGCGCGCCGCGCGTGCAAATGACCTATGACGTCGAGATTGGCGACGCGATTGAAAACAAGGAGCTGCCCTTCGTGGTTGGCGTACTGGGCGACTTTGGCGGCAATCCGGACAGCGAAAAAAAACGCCTGAAGGACCGCAAGTTCGTCGCCATCGACAGCGACAATTTCGACGAAGTGCTGGCCGGCGTGGAGCCGGTGGCGCGTTTCGCCGTGCCGAACCGCATCAGCGAGGCGGGCGGCACGTTCGCCGTCGACCTGCACTTCCGCTCGATGGATGACTTTCGCCCGGAATCGGTGGTGCGCCAGGTCGACCCCTTGCGCAAGCTGCTCGAGGCGCGCACCAAGCTGGCCGACTTGCGCAACAAGCTGGCCGGCAACGACAAGCTGGAAGATTTGCTGACGGAAGTGCTGAACAACACGGACAGCCTGGCCAGCCTGAAACCGCAGTTCCCTGCACAGGAGGATTGAGATGAGCGCCCAGGCAGAAGCCCCAGAAGTCCTTGCTGTATCCGTGTCCGATGCCCCGGCTGCGACCGACTTGCTGGACCAGATCGTCGAGCAGAGCCGCGTCGCCAAGTCCGGCGCCGAGCATGCGCGCGCGCGCGACCTGATCTCGGAACTGGTGGCGCAGGTGCTCGACGGCACGGTGCTGATGTCCAGCAGCCTGTCGGCGACGCTGGACGCGCGCGTGGCGGAAATCGACCGCCTGATCTCCGCCCAGCTCAGCGAAATCATGCACGCGGCGCCGTTCCAGCAGCTCGAACAAAGCTGGACGGGGCTGCGCTACCTGGTCGGCAATTCCGATACGGGCACCCGCCTGCAGATCCGCATGTTCAACGCCACCAAGCGCGAACTGGTGAAGGATTTCCAGGCCGCGCTGGAGTTCGACCAGAGCAGCATGTTCAAGAAGGTGTATGAAGAGGAGTTCGGCACCTTCGGCGGCGCGCCGTTCGCCGCGCTGCTGGGCGACTTCGCCATTTCGCGCCAGCCGGAAGACATGTATTTCGTCGAGCAGATGTCGCACATCGCCGCCGCCGCGCACGCACCCTTCATCGCTTCGGCCGCGCCGGAACTGTTTGGCCTGGAAAGCTACGGCGACCTGGGCAAGCCGCGCGACCTGGCCAAGGTGTTCGACACCATCGAGTACGCGAAATGGAAAGCCTTCCGCGAATCCGAGGATGCGCGCTACGTGGGCCTGACCTTGCCGCGCTTCCTGGGCCGGTTGCCCTTCAATCCCGTCGACGGCACCACCGTCGAAGGTTTCAATTTTGTCGAGGAAGTCGATGGCAGCGACCATCACAAATACCTGTGGTGTAACGCCGCGTATGCGTTCGGCAGCAAGCTGACGCGCGCGTTCGCCGATTACGGCTGGTGCGCCGCCATCCGCGGCGTGGAGGGCGGCGGCCTGGTGGATGACCTGCCGACCCACACCTTCAAGACGGACGAGGGCGACGTGGCCCTGAAATGCCCGGCCGAAGTGGCGATCACCGACCGTCGCGAAAAGGAATTGTCGGATCTGGGCTTCATCTCGCTGGTGCACTGCAAGAACACGGCGTACGCGGCATTTTTCGGTGCGCAGTCGGCGCAGAAGAGCCGCAAGTACAACAGCGACGCGGCCAATGCCAACGCGGTGCTGTCGTCGCAGCTGCAGTACATCTTTGCCGTCTCGCGCATCGCCCACTACATGAAGGCCATGATGCGCGACAAGATCGGCAGCTTTGCCGCCGCCTCCAACGTGGAAGATTTTCTGAACCGCTGGCTGATGCAGTACGTACTGCTCGACGATAACGCCAGCCAGGAGCAGAAGGCGCAGTTCCCGCTGCGCGAGGCGTCCGTGCAAGTGCATGAAGTGCCGGGCCGGCCCGGCGTGTATCGCGCCGTGTCGTTCCTGCGTCCCCATTTCCAGCTCGATGAGCTGTCCGTTTCGCTCCGACTGGTCGCGGAGTTGCCGAAGTCGACCAATTCATGATCCACCCATCTTTCAACCAGAGGAGCACACCATGGCAATCGATGTATATCTGCAGATAGACGGCATCAAGGGCGAGTCCACCGATGACAAGCACAAGGACTGGATCGAGTGCAAATCGGTCAGCTGGAGCGTCGAGCAGCCGAAATCGGCCACCGCCTCGACGGGCGGCGGCCACACGGCCGAACGCTGCGAGCACAAGGACATCGTCATCTCCAAGCTGGCCGACCTGGCCTCGCCGGTGCTGCTGCAGACCTGCTCGGCCGGCAAGACCATTCCCAAGGCGCGCTTCGAATTCATGCGCGCCGACGGCCAGGGCGAGCGCGTCAAGTACTTTGAAATCGAAATCGAAAATGTATTGATCGGCGCCGTCACGCCGAACGTGGAAGAAGGCGACATTCTCGGTGAACACGTCGGCTTCAAGTTCTCGAAAGTGAAGTGGAAATACACGCAGCAAAAAGTGACGGGCGGCGCCGGCGGCAATACCTCGGGCGGCTGGGACCTGGCCGCGAACCGCGTGGCTTGATCGATGGCGCGCGGCGCGCGGCGGCCACCAACGCCCGCGCGCCGCGCCGTTTTTTCAGGAGAGCGCATGGACAGTTATGTACCCGGCCTGTTCGACCGCCTGATGGGCGACGGCGCTGCGGCGGGCGGCGTGGCGGTGCGCCTGTCGCTGGAACAATTGAAGGATGCGGTGGCGCGCGACCTGGAAGAGCTGCTCAACACGCGCGTGGCCCTGCCGCCCGGCGCGCTGGACGCCTATCCGGAATGCGCGGCGTCCATCGTCAACTACGGCTTGATCGATTTCGCCGGCATGTGTTTGTCCAGCAGCGAAGACCGCGCCCGCATCTGCGCCGCGCTGAAGGCGGCCATCGAACGCCACGAACCGCGTCTGCGCAATGTGCGCGCCCGCCTGGAGCGGGAAGCGGGCAGCATCAACCGCGTCGGCTTCGTCATCAGCGGCACCCTGGCCGTGATGTCCGGTGGCGAGACGGTTAATTTCGACGCCGTGCTGCAGCCGTCGTCGCTGCGCTATTCGATCAACCGCAAGGGAGCCGCCGCATGAGCAATCATTTGAAAACCCTGATCGCCAAACTGAATGACACGTCGCGCACGGCCGCCACCCGCGCCGCCGGCATCTGCGTGGGACTGGGGCAGTATGAAGTCGATGTCGAACACCTGTTCCTGGCGCTGCTGGAGCAGGAGCGCAGCGATTTCGTCACCATCGCGCGGCGCAGCGAAATCAGCCTGACGGCGCTGGAGGCGGACTTGCGCCGCGAGATCGGCGGCTTCCGCACGGGTAGTGCGCGCACGCCCGTGTTTTCGCCCCACTTGCCGCTGCTGTTCGAGCACGCCTGGCTGATCGCCTCGCTCGATACGGCGCAGCCGGGACCCATCCGCAGCCGCCACCTGTTATTGGCGCTGCTGACGGAACCGGAACTGTCGCAGCTCGCGTACCGTGGCTCGAAGCTGTTCGCCCGCTTCAGCGTGGAGCAATTGAAGCACCATCCGGACAAGCTGACGGCCGGCTCCGGGGAGGACAGCGCGGCCGTGCCGCAGCTTTCCGAGACACCCGACGATCCGCTTGCGACTTTGGCCAGCAAAACCCCGGCGCTGGATCAGTTCACCACCGACCTGACGCAGCTGGCGCGCGACGGCAAGCTCGATCCCGTGATCGGCCGCGAGGCGGAAATCCGTCAGGCCGTCGACATCCTGCTGCGCCGGCGCCAGAATAATCCGATACTCACCGGCGAGGCGGGCGTGGGCAAGACGGCCGTGGTGGAAGGCCTGGCCTTGCGCATCGCGGCTGGCGACGTGCCCGAGGTGCTGCAGGGCGCGCACATCCACGCGCTCGACATGGGCTTGCTGCAGGCCGGTGCCAGCGTGAAGGGAGAATTCGAAAGCCGGCTGAAAAACGTCATCGATGAGGTGGCGAAAAGCCCGCATCCCGTCATCCTCTTCATCGACGAGGCGCACACCATGATCGGTGCCGGTGGCCAGGCGGGGCAGAACGACGCGGCCAATCTGCTGAAACCGGCGCTGGCGCGCGGCGCCCTGCGCACGATTGCCGCCACCACCTGGAGCGAGTACAAAAAATACTTTGAAAAGGATGCGGCGCTGGCGCGGCGCTTCCAGGTGGTGAAGGTGGAAGAGCCAAGCGAGGACATCGCCTGCGCCATGCTGCGCGCCATGGCGCCGCTGATGGAGCGCCATTTCGGCATCCGCGTGCGCGACGCCGCCATCGTCGAGGCGGTGCGCCTGTCGCACCGTTATATCAGCGGGCGCCAGTTGCCCGACAAGGCCATCAGCGTGCTCGATACGGCCTGCGCCAAGGTGGCGCTGGGCCAGCGCGCCACGCCAGCGCAGCTGGAAAACGCGAACCGGCGGCAGGAACGCATCGGCGCGGAAATCGCCGCCTTGAGCCGTGAGGCGGCCGAGGGCGAAGCGCCCGACAAAGCGGGCGCCGCGCGCCTGGCGCAGCTGCGGCGCGAGCATGACGAAGGACAGGCGGCAGTCGCGGCGCTGGCACAGCGCTGGGAGCGCGAAAAAACGCTGGTGGCGCAGATCGGCGACTTGCGCGCGCAGTTGCGCGGCGAGCGGCCGGGTGAGATCGGCGCGGCGCGCCTGCTGGCGCTGAAGGAAGAACTGGCGGCGCTGCAGGGAGAAGCGCCGCTGTCGCCGCTGGAAGTCGACGCCCAGGTGGTGGCCGGCATCGTCGCCGGCTGGACCGGCATCCCGCTGGGGAAAATGCTGAAGGACGAGATCCGCACGGTGCTGACCCTGGACGGCGCGTTGCGCGAACGGGTGCTGGGGCAGGACCACGTCATCGCGGCTGTTGCGCAGCGCGTGCGCACGGCGCGCGCCAGCCTGGACGACCCGAACAAGCCGCAAGCCGTGTTCCTGTTCACGGGACCGTCCGGCACGGGCAAGACGGAAACGGCGCTGGCGCTGGCCGACCTGCTGTATGGCGGCGAGCGCAAGCTCATTACCATCAACATGAGCGAATACCAGGAAGCGCACAGCGTGGCAGGCCTGAAAGGCTCGCCGCCCGGCTATGTCGGCTATGGCGAGGGCGGTGTGCTGACGGAAGCCGTGCGGCGCCAGCCCTACAGCGTGGTGCTGCTCGACGAAGCGGAAAAAGCGCATCCCGACGTGCTGGAATTGTTCTTCCAGGTCTTCGACAAGGGCGTGCTCGATGATGCGGAAGGGCGCGAAGTCGATTTTCGCAACACCGTCATCATCGCCACCTCGAACCTGGGTTCGGGCGCCATGATGGCCGCCTGCCTGAACCGTGCGGCGCAAGACTTGCCCACGCCGGCCGCGCTGGAAGAACTGGTGCGCCCGCAACTGGTGGCGCATTTCAAGCCGGCCTTGCTGGGGCGCCTGAAGGTGCTGCCGTTCTATCCCCTGACCGACGCGGTGCTGGCCGAGATCATCGCCCTGAAACTGGCGCATATCGGCGCGCGCATCGCGCGCAACCACCAGGCGCAGTTCAGCCATGACGCGGGCCTGGTCGACGCCGTGCTGGCGCGCTGCACCGAGGTCGATTCGGGCGCGCGCAATGTCGATCAAATTCTCAACGGCAGCCTGCTGCCGGCGATTGCCGAAGCGGTGCTGGCGCGCATGGCCGAAGGCGAGCCGATCGCCTCGATACGCGTCAGCGCCGGCAAGCAGGGGCAGTTCAAGTACACGATCCGATAATCCACCTTGCGGAGAGCGCCATGTTCAATCTGGAGCAGTTGCTGCATCCCGTCAGCGCCGTCAGCCCATGTGGCGAAGACATCACCTTCAGCCAGGAGCTCGACGCCATCGCGCGCGCGCGCCAGCACGATGACCCGAGTCTGGACCAGGGCGAGTGGGTAACGGCGCTGAAGGAAGCCGACTGGCCTTTCGTGGCGACGCGCTGCGAACAGCTGATCGCAGCGCGCAGCAAGGATTTGCGCGTGGCCGTGTGGCTGGCCGAGGCCCACGCGAAGACGCGCCACTTCCGTGGCCTGGGCGATGGCTACGCGCTGTTGGCCGGCCTGTGTGAGCGCTATTGGGAAGGCCTGTACCCGCCGGCGGAAGAGGGCGACCAGGAACAGCGCATCGGCAATGTCTTCTGGTTGCTGTCGCGCACGCCGCAGCTGCTGCGCCAGATCCCGCTGACGGAAGGCACCGATGGCCTGTTTGCGCTGCAGGATTTCGATGCGGCGCGCCAGCGCGCGGCGGCCAGCCTGGCGCAGGGCGCAGCGGAGCAGGGCTGGGGCGATACGCGCCACGACGACGCTGCGACCCTGGCGCAGATGGAGGCGGCGCGGCAAAGGAATACGCGCGCCTTTTCCGACGGCTTGCTGGCCGATGCGCAATACTGCATGCAGTCGCTGCTGGCGTTCGAACGCAGCGTCGATGCGCGTTTCGGTGCCGATGGCCCGAGTTTTCGCGCCGCGCGCGAAGCGCTGGAAAACGTCATTCATTTCATCGCGCCGCTGTCGCCCGGCGCGGACTTCGCTGCTGCGCCGGCCGCCGCCGGCCAGGGCGCCGACGGGGGCGGGGGCGCCATCGTGCAGCGCCAGCAGGCGCTGGCCCAACTGCGCCAGGTGGCCGATTTCTTCCGCCGCACGGAGCCGCACAGCCCCGTTGCCTACCTGGCCGACAAGGCCGCCAGCTGGGGCGAGCTGCCGCTGCACCTGTGGCTGCGCGCCGTCGTGAAGGACTCGGGCACCCTGGCGCAGCTCGACGAGATGCTGGGCACGAACAGCGCGAACGGATGATCGCTTGTCGCGCTTCCATGCTAATCTTTGGGCATGCCCAGAATGCCCATGTTGCCTGCCGCGCTATGCCTGTTCATCGCTGCCAGCGCGCAGGCCGGGACGCCGACGCCGCTGGTGATCTATGGCGACGACGATTATCCGCCGTACTCCTACGTCGAGAATGGCCAGCTGAAAGGCATCTACACGCAGATCGTGCGCGAAGCGGTGCAAGCGATGCCGCAGTATGCGGTGCAGTTGCGCCCCGTACCCTGGAAGCGGGGGCTGCTGATGCTGCAGACGGGCGAGGCCTTTGCCCTGTACCCGCCGTATTCGTGGCGCAGCGAACGGCCGTATGTGCGCTATTCCGTGCCGCTGCTGATGGAGCAGCTGGTGGTGCTGTGTAACCAGGACGTGCTGGCCAGGCGCGCGCTGCGGCAGTGGCCCGCCGATTATGGCGGCCTGCACATCGGCGTGAACGCGGGTTTCCTGCTTGGCGATGCGACGCTGACGGCGTCCTTGCGCACCGAAAAAATCGTGCTTGACCCGGCCAAGGGCACGCGCACGAATCTGCTCAAGCTGATGCGCGGGCGCATCGATTGCTATGTCAGCGACCGCCTGTCGGCGCAGTGGGAATTGCAGCGCATCGGGCGCGAGAGTCCGCCGGGCGCGCCGATGCAGGCGATCGAGGAAACGGCGCAGCTGGCCAGCCAGCAGGGCCACCTGGGCTTCACGGTGCGCCGGCCGGCCGCCTACCCCTATCGCGATGACTTTATCGAGCAATTCAATACCGCCATCGTGCGCATGCAAAATAGTGGCGCGATCCGCCGCATCGTCGACCGTGCATTGTTACCCTGACGTTGCTGCCCTGATTTCACCATCTGGAGAAGACCATGAAAAAACTGTTGTTCCTGTGTGTGCTCGTGCTGGCCGGCTGTGTGGGCCGGCCCGAGAATATTCATCCCGTCAAGAACTTCGACACGACCCGCTATCTGGGGAAGTGGTATGAGATCGCGCGCCTCGACCACTCGTTCGAACGGGGCCTGAGCCATGTGACGGCCGACTACAGCCTGCGCCAGGATGGCGGCCTGAAAGTACTCAATCGCGGCTACAAGGAGGCGGACGCGAAGTGGAAGGAAGCCGAAGGCAAGGCGTATTTCGTCGACAAGAAAGACGTGGGCTACCTGAAAGTATCGTTTTTCGGTCCCTTCTATGGTTCCTACATCGTGTTTGACTTGGACCAGCAAGATTACAGCTATTCCATGATCAGCGGCCCCGATAAATCATATTTGTGGTTGCTGTCGCGCACGCCGACCATGGACCCTGCCTTGCAGCAGCGGCTGGTCGAGAAAGCCCGAGGGCTGGGTTTCGACACGTCAAAATTGATCTATGTGAAGCAAAACTGACGATGCTTGCCAGCCGCCCGTACGCGGCGGCATAGCGCCTTGCAATTGTTGCTTTTCTGCATGTTATTTCTTGCAATACCATCCTGATTCACTCACAATCTGCTCCAAAGTGGTGCGCTGCGGCGCGCTGCCATTCTGGCGACGCTGGGTAGCGTGCGTCGCCGCTCGTGATTGCCGCACGGCAGATGCCTGCTATATTGGTACGTAGCAGCAAGTCGGTTTCGTGGCGTCTGTGCATTGTTTTTTCAGATAGGAATCACGCAATGAAAAACCTCAAAATCGGCGTACGCCTCGGTGGCGCTTTTGCCGCCGTCCTGCTGCTGTTGACGAGCCTGACCGTGGTGGGCATCGTGCAGATGCAAAGCGCCAGCAAGGAAACCGATGCACTGGTCAATGTCAAGGTGCGCAATGAGCGCCTGATCGGTGAATGGACCAAGGTCATCGAGGTGAATGCGGCGCGCACGGCGGCCGCCTGGAAAGTGGGCGATCCCGAACACCAGAAGCAGTTTGAACAGGAAATGGCGGTCTCGTCGGCGCGCGCCACGGAAATCCAGAACGCTATCGGCAAGAGCGAGCTGAACGCCGAAGAGCAGGCGCTATACCAAGAAGTGCTGAGCACGCGCAAGGCGTACACGGAAGTGCGCAAGAATGTGTTCAAGGCCAAGAATGCGGGCGACCTGGAACTGGGCAAGCGCCTGTATGAAGGCGACATGGCCACCAAGCGCGACATTTACCTGGCGTCGCTGAACAAGCTGGCCGTGCTGGAAACCAGATTGCTCGATGAAGCGGCCGCGCAAATCCGTTCGCGCTACGAAAATGGCCGTTTGCTGCTGATCTCGCTGGGCGCGGTCGCCATTTTGCTGGGCATCGCCTGCGCCTACTGGATCACGCGCTCGATCACGCGTCCCATCACGCGCGCCGTCGAGGTGGCGGAAGCCGTTTCCGCCGGCGACCTGACCAGCCATATCGTGGTGGACAGCCGCGATGAAACGGGGCAATTGATGCATGCGCTGAAAAACATGAACGATAAACTGGTCAGTATCGTCGGCCAGGTGCGCGTCGGCACCGAATCAATCAGCACCGCGTCGAGCGAAATTGCCGCCGGCAACCTGGACTTGTCATCGCGCACGGAAGAGCAGGCCAGCTCGCTGGAAGAGACGGCGTCTTCGATGGAAGAGCTGACCTCGACCGTGAAACGCAATGCCGACAATGCGCGCAGCGCGAATCAACTGGCCATCGACGCCTCGCAGATCGCCAGCAAGGGCGGCGTGGTGGTGTCGGAAGTGGTCAGTACCATGGGCTCGATCAACGATTCCTCGCGCAAGATTGTCGACATCATCAGCGTCATCGACGCCATCGCCTTCCAGACGAATATCCTGGCCCTGAACGCGGCCGTGGAAGCGGCCAGGGCTGGCGAGCAGGGCCGCGGTTTTGCCGTGGTGGCTTCCGAGGTGCGCAACCTGGCGCAGCGCTCCAGCGCGGCGGCCAAGGAAATCAAGGGCTTGATCGACGATTCCGTGCAAAAGGTCGAGGCCGGTTCGCAACTGGTGGACAAGGCGGGGCGCACCATGGACGAAATCGTGCAAAGCATCAGCCACGTCACGCAGATCATGAACCAGATCACCGATGCCAGCGATGAGCAGCGCGCAGGCATCGAACAAGTCAACCAGGCCATCGGCCAGATGGACCAGGTGACGCAGCAAAACGCGGCCCTCGTGGAAGAAGCCGCTGCGGCGGCTGAATCCATGCAGGAGCAGGCAGCCAAGCTGGCCGACGTGGTGGGCGTGTTCAAGCTCGATGCCACGCAGCACTCTGTTTCCGCCAGTGCTGCCCCGTCTGTGAAAGCGTCTGCGCCGGTCAAAACTGCCGTGCGGCCTGTCGTGCAAGCGGCCGTACGGCGCGCGCCAGCACAGCCCGCAGCCGCGCCGGGCAAGGCGGCGCCAGCGGAAGCTGTGCGCGCACGCGCGCCGAAGGCGCCGGTGGCGTCTGGCGCCGACGAATGGGAAGAGTTTTAAGCGCAGATTCCCCGTGGCCTGGCGCGGGCGCTACAATCGCGGCTTGAAGACAGCCGCGAACGCGCTCCGCCATGACCACCCGCCGTACCTCCAGTTCTACCAGTTCTACCTTCGCATCGTCCTCCCTGGCTGAACCCGCCAAACGCGCACGCTGCCCAGCCTGCCTGCGCGCCGCAAGCAGCTGCATCTGCCGCTGGATCGCCCCCGTGGCCCATGCAGTGGACGTGCTGATCCTGCAGCATCCGCTGGAAGTCCACAACGCCAAGGGCAGTGCCCGCTTGCTGCACCTGAGCCTGCCCAACAGCCGCATGCTGACGGGCGAGCAGTTTGCCCCCGATACGCTCGCCGCACTGCTGGCCGACAAGCACAATGTGCTGCTGTATCCGGATACGCCCGGCGACCGTTCGCTGGGCATCGCGCCGCCGCCAGCGCTCGACCCCGCCATCTTGCTCGATCCGGCCCGATTTTTGAGCCAATTGCAGCTGGTGGTGCTGGACGCCACCTGGCGCAAGAGCCGCAAGATGCTGTACCTGAATCCCTCGTTGCAACAGTTGCCGCGCCTGCCACTGCGCGATACGCCCGCTTCCCATTACCTGATTCGCAAGGCGCACGCGCCAGACCAGTTATCGACCCTGGAAGCGACCTGCTATGCCCTGATGCAGTTGGAGCAGGATGCGCCCCGCTTCGTTCCCCTGATCACGGCATTTGACGGCTTTGTCGAACAGCAGTTGAGTTATGTCATGCCGCATGGTGAAAAAGCGTGAAACGGCAGCACGCCAGCCCTTGATCTTGCCCGCACAGCGGCATAGTATACTGTACGTATATACAGTTAGTGGGGCCGTTCATGAAAGCAATCATTCCAGAGCACGATGACAGCTTCGCCGGGCAAGCCATGTTGCCGCCGCAATCGCTGAAAGCCCTCAAGGGGCGCGGTGCCGTGTCGAACCTGCAAGGGCGCTACGAGGCGCAGGCGCGCGCCGGTTTCGATGACGGCTGGAGCGTGGGTGGCCTGGATGCGGCGGAGGGGGAGGCGGCGCCGGGCTGGAAAACGCAGGTCAGCGACGAGCAGGCGCGCACCATCCTCACGCGCAATGCTTCGCCCGATTTGCCCTTCAATGTGTCGCTGAATCCGTACCGGGGGTGCGAACACGGCTGCATTTACTGCTTTGCCCGTCCCACGCACAGCTATCTGGGCCTGTCGCCGGGCCTGGATTTCGAAAGCCGCATCTACGCCAAGGTGAACGCCCCTGAGCTGTTGCGGCGCGAACTGGCCAAGCCGTCGTATGTGGCCGAGCCGATCGCCCTGGGCGTCAATACCGATGCGTATCAGCCGTGCGAACGCGAACGGCAGTTGACGCGGCGCGTGCTGGAAGTTCTGCACGAGTGCGATCATCCTGTGGCGCTGATCACCAAATCGTCGCTGATCGAACGCGACATCGACATTCTCGCGCCCATGGCGGCCAGGCGCCTGGCGGCCGTGGCCGTCACTGTCACCACGCTCGATCCCGCCATCGCGCGCACGCTGGAGCCGCGCGCAGCCGCCCCGGCGCGGCGGCTGCGCACCATCCGCACCCTGACGGAGGCGGGCATCCCCGTGGGCGTGAGCATCGCGCCCATCATTCCTTTCGTGACGGAACCGGAAATCGAGCAGCTGCTCGAAGCCGTGCGCGACGCGGGCGCCATCCACGCCCATTACGTGGTGCTGCGCCTGCCGTGGGAAGTGAGCCCCTTGTTCCAGCAATGGCTGGAAGCGCATTTCCCGGAACGGGCCCAGCGCGTGATGAACCGGGTGCGCGAAATGCGTGGCGGCAAGGATTACGACAGCGCGTTCGGCATGCGCATGCGGGGCGAAGGCGTGTGGGCCGATCTCATCCGTCAGCGCTTTGAAAAGGCCGTGCATCGGCTGGGCTTGCACGGCAAGGGTGGCCGCTTCAAGCAGCTCGATTGCACGCAGTTCCGCCGGCCACTGGTGGTGCCGCCGTTGGGGAACTCGGCAAAAGGGGGCAATGCGGGGCAGCTGGATTTGTTTTAGCGCATGGCGTGACCGGACTGCGGTCAATGCAGTTCCCGCTTCTGGCGGAGGCCAGGAGGCGGGAATCTGGCGAGCGGAATCGGTGCTCAGTGGCAGATGGCAAAGGTGCCATTCACGCCTTGCCAGTGAATCGCGCCGCGCCGGGCGCAGCAGGCGCTGCAATTATGGGCTGTCGGTCCGCCTATCGGCCCGTGCGTATCGAAGCACTGGCCTTGGCCGGTGTTGGTCGGTCCGCAGGCGGACGGCTGCATGCCGCTGGTGTGCGGGCCGCTGGCTTGTACGTTGGCTTGTGCGTTGATGGGGCCACGCGCGCTGCGCGAAACAGGCGGGCTTTGTAATGGGAGTCGCATCGCTGTCATTCCTCAATTGTGGATGATGCCGGCCCGCTGAACGGGCGACGAGAAACTCATCGCCCGCAGGCATGCCGGGTTTAGCCGGGATGGCTTTATCTTGCTGGCGTGATCAGCAAACGGTGGCGGCGCAAGCAGCCATGCAGGCTTGCTGTGCGATACCGCTCAAGGCGCTGCAACCCATTTGGCACAGGGTGCAGGCAATGCCGGAAGGGGCGACACCCTGGCTGATGCTGGAGATGCTGGGGTTGCGTTGAACGGCTTTGGCTTGCAATGGCAGATTGTTCATTTCAAAACTCCTTGTGGTGGCGCCGCCGCGGGCAACGACAATGGATGTGTGTACCGAGGGGTACGGTGCTGATCGTTTCCCGCCAACGACCGTTTGCTGAAGCGCGTGCACGCATCGCTGCGCCCACGTGCCCCGACAAGTCAAATGGCGTGGCAGTTAGCGCTGCGACCAGTAGCGCACGGGTCCGACGCTGACCGGTATCACATCGCTGACGTCGACGGCGAAGCGGGCGACCGTGTTGGCTACCTGCAGATTTTCCGGGTTGAAGAAGGTCATGATGATGTCGTAGCACTCGGAGCCCGGGCGGCACACGGGACTCTGTTGCACCACGATGGTATCGAGCTGCATGCCGGTGGTTTTGGCCAGCATTTCCGCAGCCTGCATGGCATTCGTGGCCGAGAAGTTGAGGGCGCGGTCCATGCCCGTGACGCCCAGGTTGCGGAAGTCGTAGTAGATACGGTTCAGGAAGTTTTCCAGGCGCGCGCCCGTGTTGTCGCTGTTCAGTTCCTGGTTGTCCTGTGCCGCCATCAGGCTGCTGATCAGTTCCGGGACATTCCAGCTGAACATGCCCCGTATGGCTGGCTGAATCACGGGCACGACCTGGCCGGACATCAGCCTGGCGGCGCCCGCAATTACGCCGGGAAACGAATTCATGACGACCTTGCCATCGATCGTGCCGACAAAGGCCTCGAACAGCAGTTCATAGGTCAGGTCGGCATACGGACCGACGGGCACGATCGCGTAAATCGGCGTGGCGTCCAGGTTGACAGTCCAGGTCAGTGATTGGCGGAAATATGGCTTTGCGCGCAGGAATTCGATCAATTGCTGCGGATCGTCCGGGTTGTTCCTGCCCGGGGGCATGGCCTGGACAAAGGAATCGTGGCGCGCTTCGCTGCCGAAGTCGATGCCCAGGTTGCCCAGCGCATATACCAGCGTCGGGCCCTTGGCCGCACCGCCGCCGCAGCCGCAATCTGAGGCATCGATGCCGGAGGCGCTGATGCCTTGGCGCGTTGCGCCGGAAGGGGCCGCGAGGTTGGCCAGGGAGGGGGTTTCCCGCATGGGAACGCTGAGCGGATGCGCCTGCGCGGAAGTGTCGGCATTGGCTGGGCTCGCTTCAATCACAGTATCGTCTGACATTTCAATTTTCCCTTTTAATAATATAAGTTGAGTGGCGCCCGGCACATTCAATGTCCCAGTCAGGAGGCGGCGACAGTCCAGCTCGCCATTGGTGTTGCAACGCGTTGCGCTTTGCAGCAGTGCGCTGCAAACTCCACGAGGGTCAGGACGATCCCCATGTTGGTGTTGTCGGCATAGCAGCAAGGCTGCAATGGCCGAGACGATCGGGGTGGCAAAGCTGGTGCCGCTGTTGACAAGCACGCGCCCTGCGGGGGCGGCGCCGAGGATGTCGGTGCCGGGCGCCATGATGCCGCGCGCGCGATAGGCCTCGCCCCAGTTGCTGTTGGGCATGGGAGCACCTTGCCGGTCCAGGGCGCCGACCACCAGGGTGTACTCGATGGAGGCGGGGATATGCAGGCAATCGCAGCCGTCATTACCTGCCGCAGCGACCAGCAGGACGTTGCGTTCATGGCACAGCTGTATGGCTTTTTGCAGCAGGCCATCGGCGGCGCCGCTGTCGGACAGTTCACCGCCGCTGACGTTGATGATGTGTGCGCCATGCTCGACGGCCTGGGTGATGGCGCGGGCCAGGTCGAGTTGCGTACATTGCGTCAGTGCGCCGTCGGCGCGGTCGGCAAAGATGGGCAGGATCAAACCCCGACAACGGGGGACCAGGCCCGTGACGGGGCTGCCTGGCTGGCCAAAGATGATGCTGGCGACGTGGGTGCCGTGCTGCGATGCCCGGCCATTGCCGCTGGAGCCCGTGGCGAGGGTGTCAAGCAGTTGCAGGTTGGCGCCGGCAAAACAGTCGTGGCTGGTATCGACGGGACCGTCGAGCACGGCGATGCAGATATCGGCACAGCCGGCGTTGCCTTCTAGCAAGGCAGCCAGGCCGGGCAACAAGCCATGATTGGCCAGGCTGTCGTGGGTGGTGGATTCTTCCATAGTCGTCGGCACGGCGCGGCTCCTTGCTGGGTCTTGGGTGGCGTGCGGCACACCGTTTGAGGTGCTCCGCCCGCCTGCTGCGGCGCCTGCTGGTCAGGCACCGATAGCATGATCTTTAGCAAGGGATGTGCCAGAACGCCAAGTGCTTGATTTGCAAGGGGAAGGGTTGATTTGCATTGTCGTGACGCAACAATGATGGCGGATATCGTCCACTATCTTTGACGCGGATGGACGAAAACGGCAGCGGGGAAGGGTGGGGGGCGCGCCCGGTCACGGCATGGCGTGGCCCGGGCGCGTGCGGTGCATCAGCTATGCTTGCTGTAGCAGGCGCGGCTGGGACGCAGGCGCATGCGCACGAGGGAAACGAGGAAGCTGAAGCCTGCCTGGTTCGGATCGATGACCGGCACATAGGTGTGCAGCGCATCCTCCAGCAGGGCGGTGACGCGCGCGGCGACGCCAACAAAGCCTGTGCAGCCGAGCAGGATGGACTGGGCACCGTCTTCCTGTACGGCCAGCATGGCGGCCTGGAAGGTTTTTTCGACCACCTTGTCCAGCTTGTCGAGGTCGCCGACGGGACAGTCGATGGAGCGGATGGAGGCGAAGCTATCCTGCAAGCCGTAGGCCTGCATGTGGCCCTGCTGCATGGCGAGCGTGCTGGGCAGTATCGTCATGATCGACAGGCGCTCGCTGAGTGCCAGCGCGGTAAAGGCGGCTGGCGGGAAGCCGCCGAGGATGGGGATGTCGATCACTTCGCGCGCTGCTTCCACGCCGCACATGTCGAAGTCGCTGAGCCAGATGCCGTCGTGGCCTTCGCGTTCGATTTCTCTGGCCAGTTGTACCACCGGATAGCCGTTTTGCAGCCAGTCGATGCGGTATTCGATGCAGTCGTGCCCGGTCGAAATGTTGCGCACGGACACTTCGACGTCGGGCGGCATCACGGGCTGGACAGCGTCGAGCAGGTGCTGGTTGTAGGCGGCGGTGGCTACCGGCGCCACGATGCAGATGCGCAGCGGTTTCATGCGGCGCTCCCTGCTGCTGTGCTGGCATTGCCAGTGAGCGGCACATAGGGCCCCAGGTAGCCGATGGTGTTGAGCAGTTGCATGAAGCTGTCCAGTATCAGGCCGCTCCGTTCACGCAGTACCGGATTGGCTTCCAAGCCCAGCAGCGTTACCTTGCGCTGCTGCAGGGCCGGGTTGAGCGTGCCGTCAGGCAGCAGCAAGTCGCCATTCGAATACACGGCCTGGCCATCGCCCTCGACAAAGTAGCTGATGGTGTCGGGCGCCATGCAGATGGGGCTGCTGCGGCTGCTGTCCCAGACCAGCAGCGATTCGTTCTGGTACAGGACCGTACAGAGCCGGTCGCCCGCGCGGATGGTGATCTTCCCAAGGTCGAAGCCATTGCGCGATTCGGCTTCGGCAGCGACGAATGTACCCTGCGGAAACAGCGGCCGGGCGCGCACGTCGAATTGCAGCGCCAGATAGTTGACCAGTTCGTCAGCGCTGCGCAAGCGGCCTGCCTGCAGTTCGCGGCCCAGGCGCAGGGCACGCCCCAAGGTGCCGCGCACCGGCAGCGCGCGGGCCAGCTCTGCCGGTGCCATGATCCACATGGCCAGCCCGCCGAACTGCTTGAAATCGGCTTGCGAGACGATGGGGCGCATCATCTGGTCGATGATGGTTGCCACGTCCTGCCGTTGGGACTGAGCGCCGTTCTCGCCCTGGCTGTGTTCGACGTCAAGTTCCACGCGCAGTCCCGACTGGCTGACGAGGAAGGCCGGACGCGGACTGATCTGCGCAGCCGCATACGTCAGCTGGGGCAGCGAGGGTACGGCGCGGCCGGCGCCGTCGGCGTCGATCACCGCCAGCCCCAGGTGGGCGGCGACCAAGCAGGCGACGAGAAACCCCAGTGCTCCGCTTTCCGGCGGCGCCAGGTAGGACAGCGTGCGTTTTTCCCGCGCCAGGCGCTCCCTGACCGCGATCACGGCACCCACGGGCCCCTGCGGAAAGTGGGCGCCATTGATCGCCACGGGCGAACCCAGGTAAGCCACCATGACCGTATCGCCATCCGTGGCTTCGTCGACGCTGACCACGCGCACCTGGGCGCGCGGATAATAATCGCCGGCGTGGAACTGGGCCAGCAGGCTGCGCGCGGACGTGAGCGTGCCGCCGCCACCGCTGCCGAAGAAGCAAGCTCCCAGCAGCAGCGATTCAAGGTCATCGTGGTTCAGCAGATAGCTCATGTTGCGTATCCTCAGGTTGGCATGGCATGGAAATGGCCTGCGCCAGGGTGGCCTGCAACTGCAGCGCCTGGGCAAACCGGGGGAAAGCCGTGTCAGGTTCCACGCTGCGCAAGGCGCGCGTGAGGTGCGCCAGTGCTTCGGGCCGGCGTCCGCGCTGCAGCAGCAGTTGCGCCAGGCGGGTCGCCACCAGCAGGCTGCCGGCCGCTGCGCCCAGCGCCTTGGCTGTCGACAGCGCACTGCCCAGCTCGCGTTCCGCGTTGTCCAGGTCGCCCACCGCGATCCACGTCCTGGCGTGCATGTCGAGCAGTTCGACCAGGTAGGCCCGTTCGCCATGTTCCAGCGCCATTTCGATGGCGCCGTGCAGCAACTGCCGGGCTTGCAAAGGCTGGCCTGCCGACAGCAGCAGTTCGCCCCGCTTCCAGGCCTGGAATGAATGGAAGAGCATGCCGCCTTCACACAGCATGTAGTGCTGGTAGCCGTCGGCGATGCGCTGCTCGGTTTGCGCATGGGCGTTGCCCGGCGCCAGTGCGCAGGCGTGGAATATCTGGCCTACTCCAAGGTAGAATTGATAGCCATATTCGCTGGCGACGGTTTTCAGGTCCGCCGCCAGGTTGGCCAGTCTGTCCCAATCTTCGAACATGCAGGCCAGCCATGCGGCGCCCTGCAGCGCGATGACGCGGTGGAAGGGATGCGGGTTGTCGGCGCTGCCGCGCAAGATCAGTTGCTCCATCACCAGGCGCGCGCGCCGGAAGGCGCCGCCCTGGAAGTAGGACAGGCCTTCGAAGGTGGCGGACAACCCGGCGATATCCAGGCCCTGTCCCCCGGCTTCGGTCGATGCCGCGCCGCAGAGCAGGTGTCCGCGCTCCAGGCAGGCCAGCGTCTCGCGGTAGTCGCCGAGCCAGAAAAGCGTGTTGGCCAGGGCCAGGTGAGCCTGGGACAGCAAGTCCGTGTCCCCTATCGCTTGCGCCCGCTGCAGCATGTCCTGCGCTGTTGCCCGGGCCGCCACCAGGTCCAGCGCCATCAGCTGCGAACTCCAGATGCCGAACCGCAGGGCGGTGATTTCCACCTCGTCGCCCAGCGCCGCCGCCTCCTGCAATGCCTGCTGATAGCAGGCGAGCGCTTCGGCGCTTTGCCATCCGCTGATACCGCGGTGCGAGATGGCCAGCCAGCGGTGCAGGTCGCAGCTCAGGCGGCGCGCCGTGCAGGGGTGCGCATCGGCGGCCAGCAGCGTAAGGCCGCGGCGCAACACTTCGATGGCTTCCTTGAAGCGGGCCGCCTCGATCAGTGCGCGCCCCTCCAGCAGGCAGACGCGGGCGAAATTGCTGCGCTCCTCGTCGCCATGCAGGCGGCGTTCGATGACCTTGCGGTTGATACCCAGGTGGCGGGCAGCGATCGTCTTGTTGCCATCGGCAATGCGCATCGCATAGTCGATCAGCAATTGTTGCGCAGCAGCCAGCTTGTCATCTCCGTCCAGCCGCATGAGGGCTTCTGCCAGCAGCGTGTGATCGGCGTCCTCCGGTGTGCCCGCCGACAGAAAGGCTTCCAGGCTGTGGGCATCGATCAGCGCCGATTCGGCCAGTATAGACAGCCGTTCAATCAGGTTGCGCAGTTCGCGGATATGGCCGGGCCAGACATGCCGGCACAGGCGTTCCACGGCGGTGGCGGTGAAGCGGATGGGCCGCTTCTGCTGGCTGGCAAAGTGCGCGGCGAGGGCGGCGACGTCGCTGCGGCGCTGGTCCAGGCCCGGTACGTCGAGTTTCACTACCGCCAGCCGGTAATACAGGTCTTCGCGGAAACGGCCCGCTTGCACCATCGCGGCCAGGTCGCAGTGGGTGGCGGCCACGATGCGGCCGTTGAAAGGCTGGGTATCACCTCCGCCCAGCGGCCGGAAACAGCGCGATTCGAGCACGCGCAGCAGCTTGCTCTGTACGGCCAATGGCAGTTCGCCTATTTCATCGAGAAACAGCGTGCCTTGTCCCGCCTGGGCGAAAAAACCGGCGCGGTTGTTGAACGCTCCCGTAAACGCTCCTTTGGTATGGCCGAAGAGTTCCGCGTCGATCAAGTGTTCCGGCAAGGCGCCGCAGTTGAGATCGACAAATGGCGCACCGGGATCGCCGCTTTGCCGGTGCACGAGCTGGGCGATGATTTCCTTGCCGGAACCGGTGGGACCGCTGATGAGCACCGTGCTGCGGGTCGGTGCGACCGCTTCGACCATGCGCAGCAGGCGCTGGAATATCGGGGCGCTGCCGATGATGTTCAGCCCGCCTCCGACGCTACCGCGGGGAATGGCGGCATGCATGGGAGCAATGGCGCCCGGACCGGGAAGAACGTAATGCGGCTGCCTCCCATGCTGTTGCAGCATAGACGTTTCGGACATGGTCGTCTCACTCCGGTGATTTCGCTCCGATCATGCAGGGCCGTGGTTCTGCCCCGCGGCCTGCTGACGCGAACCATTGCTAAAGGAATCGCGCGTTCCGATTATGGTCGCTAATGAAACGGGGGATAGTCGCCAATTGTCACAATACAAAGATATTCATCGCTTGCATCATGCAAGTTGGCGGCCCGCAGCCAGGCGCAAGTTTTGGGGCCAGGCCCTCGCCCGCCGCAACTCACTGCGCTGCAGGCGGCGCATCCTTCAATTGCGCCAGATGTTGCTCGATGGCAAAGACATGCGGATCGTTCTTGCCCAGTTCGCGCAGGGCGCTGGCCAGGTGCAGCAGGTATTCGCTGTTCGGGCCGCTGGGGCCGTTTGATCGGGCGATCTGGCGCGCGATGTCGAGTTCCGGCGCGGCCCCGAGGAAGGCGGCGTTTTCCTCGTTGGCGATGTACACCAGGCCTTCGACCTTGCTGCCATCGTCGAAGGTGATGTCGGTGGCCAGGCGCAAATAGCCGTTCTTTTCGCGGTGGTCGAGGTGGGCGAAGACTTCGGGCGTGATCAGATAAGCCATGCCGTCGCACACGGCGCCCGCCTGCGGCACGATGGTGGCGACCCGCCCCGGCGCCATCGGCGTGCCCCGATGATCGTGCGATCCCTGCCAGAAGCGCCGTGTCCAGCCGGCGATGCTGGCGGGGCGGCGTTCAAGATAGGGAAAGTCGGCCTTGTAGATCAGCGAGCCGTAGCCGAACAGCCAGACCTGTGCATGGCCGTCGAATTTTTTCATACGCTGGTTGATGGCGATGGTGGCGGCGTCGATGGCGGACAGGTCAGGTTGGGTCATGGTGCAAGCGGAGAGGGGGCGATGATGGATTATAAAGGTGCGCCAGTACCGCCGCCCGCTGCCACGTTCCACTCGTGCGTCTCGACGAACTGGAACAGGAAGGCCATGAAGCTTTCGGCGGCCGGCGACAGCGAACGGCCCGTCTTCGTGTAGACGAAAAAGCGCCGCGTCAGTTCCGGCTCGTGCAGGGCGCGCATCTGCAGTTGGTACAGCTTGACCATCGGTTCCGCGTACGGCAGGCAGACCGTGATACCCAGGTTGGCGCTGACCATGGCCAGCGCCGTCGTCATGAAGGTCACCTCGTTGTAGGGATTGAGCGACAGCTCGCGAAACGCGCCGTGCATGTCGCGCAGCAGGCGCTCCGTGAACTGGCCCTGCAGCGAAATGAAAGGGTAGTCGCCCACGTCGGCCCAGGTGACTCTTTCTTTTTGTTGCAGCGGATGCTGCTCGGGGAAGACCAGCACGAAGGGCATTTCGAACAGTACTTGCGCGGCGATTTCCGCCGTCGGGTCGCGCTCGGGGCCGATGCCGAAATCGACTTCGCCGCTGAAGACGCGCGCCGACACGTTTTCCACGGGGCAATCGACCAGGCGCAGCTGCACGTCCGGGTGGGCCTGGCGGTAGGCGGCGATCACTTCCGGCAGCAGGGTGCAGGCCATCATCTGCGGCGCGGCGATGCGCACCATCCCCGTTTTCAGGGCCTTGCGCTGGGCGATGCCGGCCATGGCGCCGTCGAGGTCCTCGATCATCTTTTCAAACAGCGGATACAGCTCGCGGCCGATTTCCGACAGCTGCGTCTTGCGCGTGCTGCGCTCGACCACGCGCACGCCCAGCACGCTTTCCAGTTCCTTGATCAAGCCGCTCAAGGCGGACTGGGTCACGTGCAGGTACTCGGCGGCCAGGGTAAAACTGCCGGTCTTGGCCAGCGCCACGAAGGCGCGCATCTGTCGCAGACTGGGACTCATAAGACAATCCGATAAATCAATGGTTAAAAATTGTTTGTATGATAGCTGTAACTCGATTCTAATGGTGAAAAGCTGAAAAACAGGCCAGTCATCGCGCCCCGGGCGCATCCATTGGAGACAAGCACCATGAAGATCAAGCAAATCCACCACGTCGCCTACCGCTGCATCGACGCGAAGAAAACCGTCGAGTGGTACGTCAAGCATTTGAACATGAATTTCGTCCTCGCCATCGCCGAAGACCTGGTGCCGTCGACCAAGGCGCCGGACCCGTACATGCACGTCTTCCTCGACGCGGGCCAGGGCAATGTGCTGGCCTTCTTCGAGCTGCCGACGCAGCCGCCGATGGATCGCGACCGCAATACCCCCGCCTGGGTGCAGCACCTGGCGCTGGAAGTGGGCAGCATGGAGGAACTGCTGGCCGCCAAGGAGCGCCTGGTGGCCGCCGGCATCGAGGTGCTGGGCCCCGTCAATCACGCCATCTTCCAGTCGATTTACTTCTTCGACCCGAACGGCCACCGCCTGGAGCTGGCAGCCAACGTGGGCACGCCCGAGATGATGGCCAAACTGGACGCCGTCAAATGGGAAATGCTGGAAGAATGGTCGCAGACGCGCCGCGCACCGAAGCACGCCGCCTGGATGCACGCGCCGGCCGACGCCTGAGCGCCCCGGATCGGCAACCTCTCTGAAACAACCACCGAACAAGGAACACCATGAAATTCGCAACCCTGAAAAACGGCAGCCGCGATGGCGCCCTGATCCTCGTCAGCCGTGACCTGCGCCAGTACCAGCGCGTGGCCGCCATCGCCCCCACCCTGCAGGCGGCGCTCGACAACTGGGACGCCGTGGCGCCGAAACTGGAGCAGGCGTATGCCGACTTGAATGCGGGCCAGGCGCCGGACGCGCAGCCGTTTGATGCCAATCTGTGCCACTCGCCGCTGCCGCGCGCCTACCAGTGGGCCGATGGTTCCGCCTACATCAACCATGTGGAACTGGTCCGCAAGGCGCGCAACGCGGAAGTGCCGGCCTCGTTCTACACGGACCCGCTGATGTACCAGGGCGGCTCGGACAGCTTCATCGGCCCGCGCGACCCGATCTTCGCCCTGTCGGAAGAGTGGGGCATCGACCTGGAGGCGGAAGTGGCCGTCGTCACGGGTGACGTGGCCATGGGCGCCAGCGTGGACGATGCGGCGCAAGCGATTCGCCTGGTGATGCTGGTCAACGATGTCTCGCTGCGCAACCTGATCCCGGGCGAGCTGGCCAAGGGTTTCGGTTTCTTCCAGTCGAAGGCGGCCAGCGCGTTTTCGCCCGTCGCCGTCACGCCCGATGAACTGGGCGCCGACTGGGCGGACAGCAAGCTGCACCTGCCGCTGCTGGTGGACCTGAACGACAAGCCCTTCGGCAAGCCGAATGCCGGCGAAGACATGACCTTCAACTTTGCGCAACTCGTCGCCCATGCGGCCAGGACGCGCGAACTGGGCGCCGGCAGCATCGTCGGCTCGGGCACCGTGTCGAACAAGCAGGGCAACCTGTTCGGTTCCAGCATCGAGAACGGCGGTGTGGGCTATTGCTGCCTGGCCGAAGTGCGCATGTATGAAACCATCGAACATGGTGCACCGAAAACGGCGTACCTCAAGTTCGGCGACACGGTGCGCATCGAGATGCGCGACGCGGCTGGCGCCAGCATCTTCGGCAGCATCGAGCAGACGGTCGCGCTGTACGCCGGCCGCGCCTGAAAGGACGCCCCGCCATGAGCATGAAGTTGTACACCTACTTTCGCAGTTCGGCCGCCTACCGCGTGCGCATTGCCTTGAATGTAAAGGGCATCGCCTACGACAGCATCCCCGTGCATCTGCTGCAGGATGGCGGACAGCAGTTGCTGCCGGCCTACCGCGCCGTGAATCCGTCGGCGCTGGTGCCGGCGCTCGATGACGATGGCGCCATCCTGACGCAGTCGCTGGCGATGCTCGAATACCTGGACGAAACGCGACCGGCCGTGCCGCTGCTGCCGACGGACGCGCTGGGACGCGCCCGCGTGCGCGCGCTGGCGCTGGCGATCGCCAGCGATGCGCATCCGCTGACGAATCTGCGCGTCCTGAAATACCTGAAAAACACCCTGGGCCTGTCGGACGAGGCCAAACAGGAGTGGTACCGCCACTGGATGGCCGAGGGACTGGCCGCCGTCGAAGCGCTGCTGGCGCAGGGCGACCCGGCCGGCACGGGCCTGTTCTGCCATGGCGACAGCCCGACGATGGCCGACTGCTGCCTGGTGCCGCAAGTGTTCAATGCGCAGCGTTTCGCCATCGACCTGGCGCCGTACCCGCGCGTGGCACGCATCCACGCGCATTGCGCCGGCTTGCCGGCGTTTGCCGCCGCCCATCCGTCGCAGCAGCCTGACGCCGAATAGGGCATCAGGTCAACAAGGGGAGCAGGTTCAGCTCCACTCAACCCTGTCCCGTCCGCCATGTTTGGCGCGGTACAGGGCCTGGTCGGCGCGGATCAGCAGATCGGTCATGTTGTCCGCTTCCCGCCTGGTTGCTGCGGTCGATTGCGGCGTGTTGCATGTCACGCCGATGCTGATGGTCAGACTGACCAGTTGGCCGTCATCGCATTCCACGCGCAAGCTGGCTGCCGCCAGGCGCAGGCGCTCGGCCGCTTCCAGCGCCACTGGCAGTGGCGTCTCCGGCATCAGCAGCACGAATTCCTCGCCCCCGAAGCGCGCCGCCGTATCCATGCCCCGTGTGACGCTGCGCAGCACTTGCGCGACGGCAGCGATGGCGCGGTCGCCCGCGTCGTGGCCATGGTCGTCATTGATGCGCTTGAAGTGATCGATATCGATCATCAGCAGCGACAGCGTATGGCCGAAGCGTTGGGCGCGTTCAAGTTCCTCTGTCAGCCGCAGCGTTATCATGCGGCGGTTCCCCAGGCCCGTCAGCGGGTCGGTCGTGGCTTGCTGCTCCAGCCGGGAGTTGGCCACCAGCAGTTCCAGGGTGCGCTGCAAGACCCGTTCCTCGAGCATGTCGCGCTCCGCATGCAGCGCCGCCACGCTGGCGCGGCGGCTGCGCTGGGCCAGTAGCAGGGCCGTGATCAGCGCCGCTTGCAGCGCGATCAGCGACAGTCCGGCGATGATCTGCCAGTGATATTGCGCCCATACACCCTGTGGCCGGTTCAGGATGCGCGACTCGTCGGGCAGATTGTGCAAGCCGAAACGCTGTACCGCGGCATCGTCGAAGATAGTTGCCTGCATGCCATCCGGGTCGGGCGTTCTGCCCAGCAGAATGCGCGCAATGGTGCGCCCCACTTTCTCTCCGCTGATGACATAGCCGCCCACCACGCCGGGCAGTATCAGCGATTCCACGCTGGTGAAAATGGGCACGGCGCTGCGCGAGGCAAGGTCGCGCGCCATGGCGGGCGGCGTGGTTCGCTGCCCCAGCACGTCGCGATACACGGGCAGCAGGTAGATGGCGCTGCCCGGTCCCAGCGTGCCGGTGCGGCGCCACAGCTCTTCCTGGCTCAGGTGGTCCCAGAAGTCGACCTTGAGACGGCCCTGGTAGGGCGCGATGGCGGCGCGGATGGCGGCGATCCACGCCTGGCCGCGTGCGCTGCCGTCGCCGACGACGGCGATATGGCGCAGTCCTGGCGTCACTTGCAGCATGACGGCGATGGCCTTGCCGAAATCGTGGCGCACATCGAGATTGATGCCGTCGGCAGGAGTCCAGTCCTGCCGTCCCTGATTCACATAGTAGCGCGGCACGCCGGGAAACAGCTGCGGATGCTGGCTCAGGAACTGGGCCGCCAGGTAGTTTTCCGTGATGATGGCATCGAATTGCACCATCCTGTACTTGGTTTGCAGATAGGTTTCCAGCCCGGCGACGGCAGGCTGTTCGCCCACGCGCACGGAATCGAGCCGCTCCTCATAGATGCCGGGCGCGAGGTGCCAGTTCTCGTTGGCCAGTTCAACGCTCATGCCCTTGTGGATCAGCGTTTGCCACTGCGAGGAGGCATCGCTGCCCAGCGAATACAGTACCAGCACTTGCCTTGGCGCAAAACGCGGTGCGCTGATCTCCGCCAGGTCTAGCGCATGGACGGGGGCGTTGCAGCATAGCCATAGCAGAAAGCTCAGGCAGGGCAGGCGTAGCGCGGCGCGCAATCGGATGAGGTAGGGACGGGGCATGGACAGGGCAGTGTGTTGAGAACTTGCCCAGGCGCAATGAGCGTTAGTGGATCGAAGAAGCCGGTAAGCACTATATCTTGATGTGGCTCAAGTTCCACGGAAACCAGTCTAGCATTGCCGGCCTCGATTGGCGCAGGTGGCGTGCAATTTTCGATACGGTTGTGGCGATATTGGTATTGCTGTGAAATGTGGGGATGGTGCCCATTCAACAACGCAGGCGTATCGGTGCGCTACAATTTGCGTTTGCCCAAATACTTCACGCCTCATGACCGCAACCACCGTTCCTGCCAGCATCACCGATGCCCTGTCCCTGGCGCATGTTTCCTGGCATCCCATCCTGCTGCGTGGCTTGCACGCCGTGATGGCGGCCGATCCCGCCTATCTGCCGACGCTGGCCGTCGACGATTATCTGCCCACGCAGGGCCGGCTGTTCGCCGCTTTTGCCCTGCCGCTGGCGCAGGTGCGCTACGTGCTGGTGGGCGAGGGGCCGTATCCGCGCGCCGACAGCGCCACGGGCGTGTGCTTCATGGATGGCGCCGTCGGCAGTTTATGGTCGGCCACGGGGTTGTCGAAACCCGTCAACCGCGCCACATCCCTGCGCAACTTCATGAAGATGCTGCTGGTGGCCGATGGCCAGTTGCAAGGCGGTGACACGTCCGGCGCGGCCATGGCGCCCGTGGCGGCCGCCGCGCTGCAAGCCGGCAGCGGCGTGATCCAGACCCTGCCCGACTTGCAGCGCAAGATGACGGAGCAGGGTTTCTTGCTGCTCAACGCGGCGCTGGTGTTCCGTGCCCACGTGCCGCCCGTGCAGGATGCGCGCGGCTGGCTGCCCTTCCTGCAGGTGGTGCTGGAAGCGCTGGCGCAGCAGGGCCGGGCGGCCTTGCCGCAACTGGTGTTGTGGGGCAAGATTGCCGAGCTCATCAAACGCCTGCCGGTGGCGGCAATGCTGCCGCAGGTGACGGCGGAACATCCGTATAATCTGTCCTTTATCGGCAACAGCGACATGCAGGCCTTGTTTGGTCCGATGCAACTGTTGCGTGCTTGAGATTGAATTGGCGCCTGTCTGGCGGAAGTGCGGGGAATATGCAAATCAGTAATGTGGAAGAATTGAAGGCGTGGATAGCGGCGGGCGGCGTGCCCGACTATCTGTATTTCTGGGGCCACACGCCGGCGCAGCCGCAGGTGCCCGACAAAAGTTGCTTCAGCCAGTGGTTTCCGTCGCCGTTCAGTCTCGCTGGCGTGACGTATGCGACGGCCGAGCACTACATGATGGCGCAAAAGGCGGCCCTGTTTGGCGATACCTCGGTGCAGGCGCGCATCGTGGCGGCCGGGCGGCCGTCGGAGGTGAAGAAGCTGGGGCGCGAAGTGGCGAACTTTGACGCCAAGGTATGGGAAGCGGCGCGCGCCGGCATCGTCTTCGATGGCAACTTTGCCAAGTTCTCGCAAAAGGCCGCGCTGCGCAAGTTTCTGCTGGGAACGGGCGAGCGCGTCATCGTCGAAGCCAGTCCCGTCGACCGCATCTGGGGCGTGGGCCTGGCCTCGGACAATTCGCGCATCCTGGACCCCGCCACCTGGGACGGTCTGAACCTGCTGGGTTTTGAACTGATGAAAGTGCGCAGCGCTTTACGCGCCTGAGCCCTGCTGTTGTTTTCCTGAAGCCGCCGCGCCTGGCGCGGCCGGCTATGCCCCTGCCAGCCCTGTGGTCATCGAGGGGCGCTCTGACAAACCCCGCCGAATTTGTTATACTTGACTAAATCATTCAACTACTCAGGGTTTGAGAAGTTGAAAAGCCGCAATATTTTAAACTAGTTGAACCGAGGATGTATGCGTCTGACTACAAAAGGCCGTTTTGCCGTGACTGCAATGATCGATCTTGCCCTGCGCCAGGGCAAGGGACCGGTCACCTTGTCCGGCATCAGCCAGCGCCAGTCGATTTCCCTGTCCTACCTGGAACAGCTGTTTGGCAAGCTGCGCCGGCATGAGATCGTCGAATCGATCCGTGGTCCGGGCGGCGGCTACAGCCTGGCGCGCCGTGCCGACAAAGTAACGGTGGCCGACATCATCATCGCCGTCGATGAGCCGCTGGACGCCACGCAGTGCGGCGGCAAGGAACATTGCCACGGCGCCGACGCGACCACGGGTGCGCGCTGCATGACGCATGAATTGTGGTCCACACTCAACGAAAAAATGGTCGATTATCTGGATTCTGTGTCGCTGCAGGACCTGGTCGACCAGCAGAGACAAAAGATTGCCGAGCAAAGCGTGATGGTGATGCACCGTAACCACGCCGCCCTCGGTTGATAAATACAAAATACTAAGTTGCTGATTGCATTGGAGTTATTGATGAACGCCCCTGAAAAAAACGTAGGCCAAGTGCACTTTGAAACCGCACCGCATTTTCCGATCTACATGGATTACTCGGCCACCACGCCGATCGATCCACGCGTCGCCGACAAGATGATTCCTTACCTGCGCGAGCAGTTCGGCAATCCGGCATCGCGCAGCCACATGTATGGCTGGACGGCGGAAAAAGCCGTGGAAGAGGCACGTGGCTACGTGGCGGCCCTGGTGAACGCCGATCCGCGCGAAATCATCTGGACTTCCGGCGCGACGGAAAGCAACAACCTGGCCATCAAGGGCGCGGCACAGTTCTACAAGACCAAGGGCAAGCACATCATCACCGTCAAGACCGAGCATAAATCGGTGCTCGACACGGTGCGCGAACTGGAACGCATCGGCTTCGAAGCGACGTATCTGGAACCGCAGGACAACGGCCTGATCACCGTCGAGCAACTGGCCGCGGCCGTGCGCCCGGACACCATCCTCGTGTCGGTGATGCTGGTGAACAACGAAATCGGCGTGATCCAGCCGATCGACGAAATCGGCGTGTTCTGCCGCTCGAAAGGCATCATCTTCCATTGCGACGCTGCGCAAGCGACGGGCAAGGTCGTCATCGACCTGCAAAAGACCAAGGTCGACCTGATGACCTTCACGGCGCACAAAACCTACGGCCCGAAAGGCGTGGGCGCCCTGTATGTCTGCCGCAAGCCGCGCGTGCGCCTGGAAGCGCAGATGCACGGTGGCGGCCATGAGCGCGGCCTGCGTTCGGGCACCCTGCCGACGCACCAGATCGTCGGCATGGGCGAGTGCTTCCGCATCGCCAAGGAAGAAATGGACAGCGAAATCGGCCGCATCAAGGCCTTGCGCGACCGCCTGGCCAAGGGCTTGCAAGAGATCGAAGAAGTCTACATCAACGGCGACATGGAGCACCGCGTGCCGCACAACCTGAACGTCAGCTTCAACTACGTTGAAGGCGAGTCGCTGATCATGGCGATCAAGGATATCGCCGTGTCGTCCGGTTCGGCCTGCACCTCGGCCAGCCTGGAGCCATCGTACGTGCTGCGCGCCCTGGGCCGCAGCGACGAACTGGCGCACAGCTCGATCCGTTTCACCATCGGCCGCTTCTCGACCGAGGAAGACATCGACTTCGCCGTGAACCTGCTGAAATCGAAAGTACACAAGCTGCGCGAACTGTCGCCGCTGTGGGATATGTTCAAGGACGGCATCGATATTAATTCGATCCAATGGGCAGCCCACTAAAAGCACCTGTTAAACCTACTGCGCGTCGCGATTTGCGGCCTGCGATGCTCACTGTGCTACAGCACAGTTCCGCTTCTCGGCCACAACTCACTGCCGCTCGCTACGGTTTTCCAGGCACTTTACGCTAATCAGGCCCCAAACGGGGCCGGCAAGAATATTTAAGGAGCATCAAAATGGCTTACTCGGACAAAGTACTCGATCACTACGAAAACCCGCGCAACGTGGGCGCTTTCGACAAGGGTGATGACACCATCGGCACCGGCATGGTGGGCGCGCCTGCCTGCGGCGACGTGATGAAACTGCAGATCAAGGTCGGCGCCGATGGCCTGATCGAAGATGCGAAATTCAAGACCTATGGCTGCGGTTCGGCCATCGCGTCGAGCTCGCTGGTGACCGAATGGGTCAAGGGCAAGACCCTGGACCAGGCGCTGGCGATCAAGAACACGCAGATCGCCGAAGAACTGGCCCTGCCACCAGTGAAAATCCACTGCTCCATCCTGGCGGAAGACGCCATCAAGGCGGCAGTGCTGGATTACCAGACCCGCCATCCAGTAGCAGCTTAAACGTTGGCAGCCCGCCCCAGCCGCAAGGCCGGGGCAGTTGCGGAGAAATACATGATCACACTGACCGAAAAAGCGGCGAAACACATCAACCGTTATATCGAACGGCGCGGCAAGGGCATGGGCTTGCGCTTTGGCGTGCGTACCACGGGCTGCTCGGGCCTGGCTTACAAGCTCGAATATGTCGATGAAGTGGCGGCCGAAGACAGCGTCTTCGAATCGCACGGCGTGAAGGTCTTCGTCGACCCGAAAAGCCTGCCTTACATCGACGGCACGGAACTCGATTTCGCGCGCGAAGGCTTGAACGAAGGCTTCAAGTTCCACAATCCGAACGAAAAAGACGCCTGCGGCTGCGGCGAGTCCTTCAGGATTTAAACAGCTGGCAAGACCCCGGTCGGTGCGCTGTACCCATCGATTGCGGTACAGCGACCACCGACCATTATGCAAAATCACTTCGAATTATTCCAGTTGCCGGCGCAGTTCGGGCTCGACATGAGCGCGCTCGACTCTGCCTACCGCGACGTGCAGGGCAAGGTCCATCCGGACCGCTTCATCAACGCCAGCAGCGCTGAAAAGCGCGTGGCGATGCAATGGGCCACGCGCGCCAATGAAGCCTATCAAACCCTGAAAAGCCCGCAAAAGCGCGCGCAATACCTGTGCGAACTGAATGGCGTCGATTTGCAGACGGAGTCGAACACGGCCATGCCCGTCAGCTTCCTGATGCAGCAGATGGAATGGCGCGAAGAGCTGGGCGATGCGCGTGCCGGCAAGGATGCCGATGCGCTCGACGCCCTGGACCGCCAGCTGCGCGGCGAACGCAAGGCGCTGCTGGCCCAGGTGGCGGCCCAGCTGGACGCCGCCGACTATGTGAATGCCGCGCAAAGCGTGCGCGCCCTGATGTTCCTCGACAAATTCGGCGAGGAAGTCCGTTTTGCATACGAAGCCATGGAAGCCTGACTGACCAAGCGCCAGTCCGGCGCGCGTCTTATAATGCGCGACAGGCATCAGCAGCACCACGCACAAAATTAATCGAGGCACGAATACAATGGCACTTCTGCAAATTTCCGAACCAGGCATGTCGACCGCGCCGCACCAGCACCGCCTGGCCGTCGGCATCGATCTGGGCACCACCAATTCTCTGGTCGCCACCGTCCGCAACAGCATTCCCGAGGTGCTCAATGACGAAGACGGGCGCTCCCTGCTGCCCTCCGTCGTGCGCTACCTGCCGAACGGCCATGCGAACATCGGCTACAAGGCCCTGTCCGCACAAACCACCGACCCGAAGAACACCATCGTGTCCGTCAAGCGCTTCATGGGCCGCGGCCTGGCCGACATCGCCTACGCGGAAAACCTGCCCTACGACTTCCAGGATACGCCTGGCATGGTGCAGCTGAAAACCGTGGCTGGCGTGAAAAGCCCGGTCGAAGTGTCGGCGCAAATCCTCGCCACTCTGCGCCAGCGCGCCGAAGACTCGCTGGGCGACGACCTGGTGGGCGCCGTGATTACCGTGCCCGCCTACTTTGACGACGCGCAGCGCCAGGCGACGAAAGATGCGGCGCAATTGGCCGGCATCAATGTCTTGCGTCTGCTCAGCGAGCCGACGGCCGCCGCCATCGCGTATGGCCTCGACAATGCCTCCGAAGGCGTGTACGCCGTGTATGACCTCGGTGGCGGTACCTTCGACATCTCGATCCTGAAACTGAGCAAGGGCGTCTTTGAAGTCTTGTCCACGGGCGGAGACTCGGCCCTGGGCGGCGACGATTTTGACCGCCGCCTGTTCTGCTGGATCAGCGAGCACGCCAAGCTGGCACCGCTGTCGGACGAAGACACGGCCATCCTGATGGTGAAGGCGCGCGAGATCAAGGAAACGCTGTCGACCAAGTCGGAAACGATGATCGACGCGGCCCTGAACTCGGGCGAAGAAATCCACCTGCGCATCACGGCGACGGAATTTGCCGCCATGACGCAGCACCTGGTGGGCAAGACCATGAACGCCATCAAAAAAGCCTTGCGCGACGCGAACGTGGATGCGGACGACGTCGACGGCGTGGTGATGGTGGGCGGCGCCACGCGCATGCCGCACGTGCAGCGCGCCGTCAGCGAATTCTTCCACACGACGCCGCACGCGAATATCGACCCGGACAAGGTGGTGGCGCTGGGCGCGGCCATCCAGGCGAACTTGCTGGCTGGCAACCGCGCCGCCGGCGACGACTGGCTGCTGCTGGACGTGATTCCGCTGTCCCTGGGCATCGAGACCATGGGCGGCCTGGTGGAAAAAATTATCCCTCGCAATTCGACCATACCGTGTGCGCGCGCGCAGGAATTCACGACATTTAAAGATGGCCAGACGGCGCTGGCCGTGCACGTGCTGCAGGGCGAGCGCGAATTGGTGAGCGATTGCCGCTCGCTGGCGCGCTTTGAATTGCGCGGCATTCCGCCGATGGTGGCGGGCGCCGCGCGCATCCGCATCACGTATCAGGTCGATGCGGATGGCTTGCTGTCGGTGTCGGCGCGCGAATTGCGCTCGGGCGTGGAAGCGTCGATCAGCGTCAAGCCGGCCTACGGCCTGGGCGACGACGACATCGCGCGCATGCTGCAGGATTCGTACACCTCGGCCGACGTCGACATGGTGGCGCGCGCGCTGCGCGAAGAGCAGGTGGAAGCGGAACGCATCCTGCTGGCCACGCAGTCGGCCCTCGATGAAGACGGCAGCTTGCTCGACTCGCTTGAGCGCGCCACCGTGGATGGCTTGATGAACAAGGTGCGCGACGCCATTGTGCAATCGCAAAGCGGTGCCATCGACCACCAGGCATTAAAACTGGCGATCGAAGCGCTGGCCGACGGCACCGAGGATTTCGCCTCGCGCCGCATGGACCGCAGCGTGCGTACGGCCCTGAAGGGCAAGTCCCTCGACCAGGTCGTATAAACCAATTGAACAGCGCGCCGCCGAAGCTGCGGCCGCGCTCCGAATGACAGACTGAAAGAAGAAACCATGCCACAAATCGTTATCCTGCCGCACGCCAAGCTTTGCCCGGACGGCGCCGTCATCGAAGCCCCGGCCGGCAAGTCCATCTGCGACATCCTGCTGGAAAACGACATCGACATCGAGCACGCTTGCGAAAAATCGTGCGCCTGCACCACTTGCCACGTGCTGGTGCGTGAAGGCATCGAATCGCTGAACGAGGCGACGGAACTGGAAGAAGACATGCTGGACAAGGCCTGGGGCCTGGAAGCCGTGTCGCGTCTGTCGTGCCAGTCCATCGTGGCCGACGCCGACCTCGTCGTCGAAATCCCGAAATACACGATCAACCAGGTCAGCGAAGGCAGTCACTAACATGAAATGGTCCGATATTCACGCGATCGCCGAAGCGCTGTACGACGCGCATCCGGACATCGACCCGCTGACCGTGCGTTTCACCGACCTGCATAACTGGGTGGTGGAACTGGACGGCTTCGACGACGACCATACGCGCGGCGGCGAAAAAGTGCTCGAAGCGATACAGATGGCGTGGATCGATGAAGCGCGCTAAGGGCGCGGCAGCCGCCGCCACCGTAGTCGCTGCGTCGAAAGACGTCATCACGGCCGCCAGCAACATGCCCGAGATCAAGGATGGCCAGTCGGTCGCCTTGCTGCAGGAATTGCACATCCTGACGCGCGACGGCAAGATGAACCAGGACAGCCGCCGCAAGCTCAAGCAGGTGTACCACCTGACGCAGTTCATCGAGCCGCTGTTGCGCGAAGTGCAGCTCGACCACCCCGGCGTGTCCTTGGTCGATCATGGGGCTGGCAAGTCCTACCTGGGTTTCATCCTGTACGACCTGTTCTTCAAGAACGGCAACGACGGTTCGCACATCTACGGCATCGAGACGCGCGAAGAGCTGGTGCAGCGCTCGCAAGAGCTGGCGAAGAAATTCAAGTTCCCCGGCATGTCGTTTTTGCCCCTGTCCGTGGCCGAATCGACGGAGTCGAGCTTGCTGCCGCAACAGATCGACATCGTTACGGCCTTGCATGCGTGCAACACGGCTACCGATGACGCCATTCACTTCGCCCTGAAGAAGAAGGCGAAATTCATGGTGCTGGTGCCATGCTGCCAGGCCGAAGTCGCTTCCGTCCTGAAGAAGAACAAGGGCAAGAGCCTGGGCAAGGGTGCCTTGACGGAATTGTGGCGCCACCCGCTGCACACGCGCGAGTTCGGCAGCCAGATCACCAACGTGCTGCGTTGTTTGCAGCTGGAAGCGCACGGCTACCAGGTCAGCGTGACGGAACTGGTGGGCTGGGAGCATTCGATGAAGAATGAACTGATCATCGCTAGCTATAAAAACTTGCCGCGCCAGCGTCCGACGGAGCGCTTGCAGGAAGTGCTGCAGACCTTGGGCCTGGAAGAGATGGGCCACCGTTTCTTTGCCGAGGAATTGGCCAAGGCGCAGGCCTGATTGTTGGATTACGCGGCAAGCCGCTAATCCAACCTACCAAACCCGCCACCGCCGCGCAGGTCGGGTGGGTCGGGTAGGTCGGATTAGCGTAGCGTAATCCGACAATCAGCAGCGTAATCCGACAATCAGCAGCGTAATCCGACAACCACCGGGCAATCAGCAACAACGTCAACAAGAGAGGAGGAGCGGGTCGGTTACAATACCGGCTTTCTCCTCCTCTTGCTTTTTGCGCCTCCCCATGACCACACCAATAGAAATGCCCACCGTCCGCCTGGCCAAGCGCCTGTCTGAAGACGTGCCCTGTTCGCGCCGCGAGGCCGAGCTGTATATCGAGGGCGGCTGGGTCACGGTCGATGGCGTGCTGGTGGAAGAGTCGGGCGCGCGCGTGGCCGACAATCAGGCGGTGGTGCTGTTGCCGAATGCGACGCTGGAAGAAATGCCGCCCGTGACGATCTTGCTGCACAAGCCGGCCGGCATCAACGGCGGCGTGGGCAGCGAAGGCAAGCCGGCCCTGGCCTGTTTGCGTCCCGAAGAGCTGTTCACCCCGGAAAACGTGCTGCCCAGCGCCGTCACGCGCTTCCTCAAGCGCCACCTGATCGGCCTGACCATCACCAATCCGCTCGACACCATGGCTTCCGGCCTGCTGGTGTTCACGCAGGATTTCCGCGTCGCCCGCAAGCTGGTCGACGAAGCGAAAACGGTAGAGCAGGAATTCATCGTGGAAGTGTCTGGCGCCATCGCCGAAAACGGCCTGGCGCTGCTGAATCACGGCTTACCTTTCAATGGCAAGCCTTTGCCGCCGATCAAGGTCAGCTGGCAGAACGAGACGCGCTTGCGCTTTGCCCTGAAAAACGTGCAGCCGGGCCAGATCGCCCATATGTGCAAGATGGTGGGACTGGATGTCGTCGCCATGAAGCGCTTGCGCATCGGGCGCATCCCGATGGGCGCCATGCCGTCAGGTCAGTGGCGCTATCTGCAGGGTTACGAGCGGTTCTAAAGCTGCGGCGCCACGATGGCGTGGCTTTCTGCAAAGCTTTTCCATAGCCGTTCGGCAATATTCAAGGCGATGGTGTCGGCCTTCTCCTGCAGGGCCGGGTTGCCCATGCTCTCGGTCGTGGCAAAAAACAGGGTCAGCCAGCGGCGGAACATGCACGGCGTGAGGTGTTCCATTTTCGCGTGCTGGGCCAGCGGCTTGCCGTGGTAGCGCATGGTGCCGCGCAGCAAGCCTGACCAGAAATCGACCAGTGTTGCCAGATGGGCATCCCAATCCTTGACCTCGGCGGCAAAGATGGGGCCCAGCATGGCGTCATCGCGCGCGGCCGCATAAAAGGTGTGGACGAGATGCTTGACGTCGTCTTCGCTGCAGACTTCCTCGCGGTAGGGCGCGAAGCGTGTGTGGGGGAGGGGGGCGGTATTATTCATGGCATGCCATGATCGCAGAGCCCCCGTGGCGCTTCAATGACCCAGGTCAAGCCGCGTAAAAACTCAGGCGGCGACTTTCTTCGACTTCTTCGCGGGGGCGGGCAATTGCACGATCTGCGTGCCCGCCAGCTTGTCGTGCAGGAATTGTCCATTGCCCGTAAACAGGGCCGTGGCTGACCAGGCCAGGATGCCCACGCCGATGGCGCTCAGGGCAGTCCAGTGCTGCAAATCGAATGCGTACGACACCAGCAGGGCTGGCAGCAGCCACATCCATGACAGGATGTAGCGGAAGGCGGCCACGCGCAGCGGCACGTGGGTGTGGCCTGGCAGAACGACTTTCAGACGCCAGGTCTTCATGGCCAGGGTTTGCCCTTCGCGGCTCCATTGATGGATGAAATACGCCCCCATGACGAGGAAGGCCAGGCACTGGCGCATGTGTTCCGTCAGTGGCGTATGCGCGCCTTGCACGGCCAGTTCAAACAGCAGGAAAGGCAAGAACAGCACGGCCAGGGCCAGCAGTGACTCGTACACCATGGAAATCAGGCGGCGCTTGATCGTGGGGTGGGTGATGCTGGCGGCAGGCGTGCTATTGGTGCTATTTGGCATTGGTTGGCAGTGGGGCAGACGTGGCAGGTGGCGTGACGGGCACGGTGGCGGGGACCGCGACCGCGGCAGGGTCGCTGGCCGGCACTGCCGTCGCTGCGGGAGCCGGCGGCAGGACGGGCGCGGCCGGGGCCAGGATCACGGCTGGCTTGCTGGTGTTCGAATTGATCGCCGGCACTTTCTCCAGCGGCTTTTTCGGCACCAGTTCCGTCGCCAGCTTTTTCTTTTGATCTTCCGGCAATTGCTGGTATTGCTCCCACTGCGCGGTTTTTTGGCCAGGATCAATCTTCTTCGTGCGCGTATAGTTTTCGCGCACCAGGCGGCGCTGTTCCGGTGTCAGCTTGATCCATTCGCGCATGCGTTCATGCACGCGGGTTTGTTCGTCGGGCAACATGGAGGCAAAGCGGCTGGCGATATCGAGCCATTTCTGCTTGCGCAGCGGTTCCAGCTTGTTCCATTCGCCCGCCAGCGGCTGCAGGGCTTCCTGCTGCGCGTGCGACAGCTTGTTCCAGGACGGGTTGTCGCTGGCCTTGGGCGGCGTGCCACCCTTGCCGGCCGTGCGGGCCGAGCCGGGCTTGACGGCCGGCGCCGGCGCCACCACGGGCGCCGCCATCACAGGAGGGGCGGCGGGCACAGGATGTTGTTGCGCGCCTACCCATGCGGCGCCAGCCAGGGCGCAGGCGCCCAGGCCAATGCCGCCCGCCAGCCAGCCTTTGCGTACGCTCAAGCGTGCCATGCTTATTGCTCGCGTTTCGTCAGGTAGGCGTTGAAGCCATGGTCCATGTAGGCGGAGAGCGGCAATTCGTCCGATAGTACGGCGGCGTCGATTTCTGCCAGTTCGGCAATATGTTGTTCTTGCTCAAACTGATAGATGCCCACCAGGCCGCCGACCAGCAGCAGCAGGGGGATGATCACGCTCATGCGGCCCAGCCACGACAGCGGCTCGATAAACAGGCTGCTGGCGATGCCGGCGAACACGTCCTTGCGCACGGCAACGGCAGCGGGCGCGTCCGCCTTCTTGCGCGACAGGGCCAGCTTGCGTGCCGCTGCCAGGCGATCGGTGGTCGATGCGGGCAGGTCGTCGAGTTTTTCGTTCAGTGCATGGCGCACTTTGTAAGCGAAATTGAGATCGTCGGTGTTCATAATTTTATTCCCTTGGCTTTCAGCGATTCGGCGAGCGTGTGGGTAGCTCTAGAGCAATGTGTTTTCACGCTACCTTCGGAGCAACCCATCGCTTCCGCTGTTTCAGCCACATCCATGTCCTGCCAGTAACGCATGAGGAAGGCTTCGCGTTGACGTGACGGCAGTTTTTGTACCTCTGCATCAATCAAATCAAGCATTTGCGCGCGTTCGACCTGGTCGGCCGATGATTCGGCGGCACTCGAACCCTGTTCCGATTCATACGTGTCAAGTATATCAAAATCTTCATGCTCGTCGCCCGAGGGCTTCATGCCGGAAAACAGGCTGACCCAGGTGTTGCGAACTTTTTCACGGCGGAAATAATCAAGGATGGTGTTCTGCAGGATGCGCTGGAACAGCATCGGCAGCTCGGCGGCCGGCTTGTCGCCGTATTTTTCGGCCAGCTTGATCATGGCGTCCTGCACGATGTCGAGTGCCGATTCTTCCTTGCGGACCGCGTAGGCGGCCTGCTTGAAAGCGCGCCGCTCGACATTTTCTAGAAAGTCGGATAATTCTTTGTCTGTTGCCATGCGGTATGGGGATCTTAGCGGCTGCGGGTGCGGTGGGCGAATTGGGGGGGGGCGGGTATGCTTTTTGCAACCCCGTGCATGCTAGCAAAAAATGTGCGTTTCCGCAGGGTTTTTGCACGTCGTGCGAGCAAAAGTGCAGGGATGCTGACATTTTCCTTGACCATAATGGTGCAACGCGATAACGTATGGGACGCTTTGAACACCCCAAAGCCCTATGGTCAGGTCGCGACCGGCACACAAGGCCATCCGCGGCAAGACGCGCTTTCATTTGTAGGCAGTTTGTTCTAACCCGTGCCACAAGCGCGAGCGGTTCGTACAGGCGCCACAGAAACTCCGGCCAAACGAGTTGCGTTAAGCGTTGTTTTGTAAGGTATCTATGGGTGCCCAAAGAAATTGCGTGACCGCATGAAAAGGGAAGCAGGAGCACTGTCGCGCACAGCGAACTTCGTCAGGAAAGAACATCCGATCAATCTCCAATGGACCTTGAAAGGAATGTTTCATGAATACCGAAGCAGCAGCAGGACCAATTACCGGCGCAGAAATTGTCGTGCGCTGTCTGGCTGAAGAGGGCGTCGAGCACGTCTTTGGATACCCGGGCGGAGCCGTACTCTACATCTACGACGCCATCTTCCAGCAAAACAAATTCCAGCATATCCTGGTACGCCACGAGCAGGCCGCGATCCACGCCGCCGATGCCTATTCGCGCAGCTCGAACAAAGTCGGTGTCGCCATCGTCACGTCCGGTCCGGGCGTCACGAATGCCGTCACGGGCCTGTCGACCGCGTACATGGACTCGATTCCCATGGTGGTGATCTCCGGCCAGGTGCCGAGCCACGCCATCGGCCAGGATGCGTTCCAGGAATGCGACACGGTCGGCATCACGCGCCCCGTGGTCAAGCACAACTTCCTCGTCAAGGACGTCAAGGACCTGGCAGCGACGATCAAGAAAGCCTTCTTCATCGCCCGCACCGGCCGTCCGGGACCCGTGCTGGTCGATATCCCCAAGGATATCAGCATGCACAAATGCCATTTCGACTATCCGAAGGAAGTCGAGATGCGTTCCTACCGTCCCGTCGACAAGGGCCACTCGGGCCAGATCCGCAAGGCCGTGCAGCTGTTGCTGCAAGCCGAACGTCCGATGATCTACACGGGCGGCGGCGTGATCCTGGCGAATGCGGCTCCCGAGCTGAACAAGCTGGTCGACCGCCTGGGTTTCCCGTGCACCAATACCTTGATGGGCCTGGGCGGCTACCGCGCCTCGAGCGAGCAGTATGTCGGCATGCCCGGCATGCACGGCACCTACGAAGCGAACATGGCGATGCAGAATTGCGACGTGCTGATCGCCATCGGCGCCCGTTTCGATGACCGCGTGATTGGCAACCCGAAACATTTCGCCTCGCATCCGCGCAAGATCATCCACGTGGACATCGATCCATCGTCGATTTCCAAGCGCGTCAAGGTCGATATCCCCATCGTCGGCAACGTCAAGGACGTGCTGATCGAGTTCCTCGCGCAACTCGACGCGGCCGAAGCCAAGCCGAACGTCAATGCATTGAGCAACTGGTGGAAGCAGATCGCCGAATGGCGTGGCCGCGAATGCCTGAAATATCCGACTTCCGACCTGGTCATCAAGCCGCAATCGGTGGTGGAAAAAGTCTTCCAGCTCACCAAGGGCGATGCCTTCATCACCTCCGACGTGGGCCAGCACCAGATGTGGGCGGCGCAATACTATGGTTTCGACAAGCCGCGCCGCTGGATCAATTCCGGCGGACTGGGCACCATGGGTGTCGGCTTGCCGTACGCCATGGGCGTGCAGATGGCTAATCCGGACGCCACCGTCGCTTGTATTACCGGCGAAGGCTCGATCCAGATGTGCATCCAGGAACTTGCCACGTGCAAGCAGTATCACCTGACGCCGAAGATCATCATGCTCAACAACCGTTTCCTCGGCATGGTGCGCCAGTGGCAGGAAATCGATTACGGTTCGCGCTATTCCGAGTCGTACATGGATTCGCTGCCCGACTTCGAAAAGCTGGCTGAAGCCTATGGCCACGTGGGCATGAAAATTGAAAAACCGGGCGACGTCGACGGCGCCCTGAAAGAGGCGTTTGCGATGAAAGACAGGCTGGTATTCATGAACTTCATTACCGACCAGTCCGAAAACGTGTGGCCAATGGTGAAAGCCGGCAAGGGCCTGTCCGAAATGATGCTCGGTTCGGAGGATCTCTAATCATGCGCCATATTATTTCTGTCTTGCTGGAAAACGAAGCGGGCGCCCTGTCGCGCGTGGTGGGCCTGTTCTCGGCGCGCGGCTACAACATCGAAACCTTGACGGTGGCACCGACGGAAGACTCGACCCTGTCGCGCATGACCATCGTCACCAGCGGCTCGGACGATATCATCGAGCAGATCACCAAGCACCTGAATCGTCTGATTGAAGTGGTGAAGGTGGTCGACCTGACCGAAGGCCAGCATATCGAACGCGAGTTGATGCTGATCAAGGTCCGTGCCGTGGGCAAGGAGCGCGAGGAAATGAAGCGTACCGCCGATATCTTCCGTGGCCGCATCATCGATGTCACCGAAAAGACGTACACGATCGAACTGACCGGCAACAAGGTCAAGCTCGACGCGTTCATCGATTCGATCGACCGCGCCTCCATCCTGGAAACCGTCCGCACGGGTGGTTCCGGCATCGGCCGCGGCGAACGCATCCTCAAAGTATAAAAGCATAGACGCAGCACTACGCGGCCCTGGCGCCGCATTTAAAACAACAACGCATCATCAAATTATAGGAAATACCATGAAAGTTTTTTACGACAAAGACGCTGACCTCTCCTTGATCAAAGGCAAAAACGTTGCCATCATCGGCTACGGTTCGCAAGGCCACGCACACGCACAAAACCTGAACGATTCGGGCGTTAACGTCACCGTCGGCCTGCGCAAGGGCGGCGCTTCGTGGACCAAGGTCGAGCAAGCCGGCCTGAAAGTAGCGGAAGTCAACGACGCCGTGAAAGCGGCCGACGTCATCATGATCTTGCTGCCAGATGAAAACATCGCCCAGGTCTACAACGAAAACATCGCCCCGTTCGCCAAGCAGGGCGCCGTACTGGCCTTCGCCCACGGCTTCAACGTGCATTACGGCCAAGTCGTGCCACGCGCCGACCTGGACGTGATCATGGTTGCGCCGAAAGCACCGGGCCACACCGTGCGCGCCACCTACACCCAGGGTGGCGGCGTGCCCCACCTGATCGCCGTGTACCAGGACAAGTCGGGCATCGCCCGCGATATCGCCCTGTCGTACGCCTCGGCCAACGGTGGCGGCCGTGCCGGCATCATCGAAACGAACTTCCGTGAAGAAACCGAAACGGACTTGTTCGGTGAGCAAGCCGTGCTGTGCGGCGGCGCCGTGGAACTGATCAAGGCCGGTTTCGAAACCCTGACGGAAGCCGGTTACGCGCCTGAAATGGCGTATTTCGAGTGCTTGCACGAACTGAAACTGATCGTCGACCTGATCTATGAAGGCGGCATCGCCAACATGAACTACTCGATCTCGAACAACGCCGAATACGGCGAATACGTGACTGGCCCTAAGGTTGTGACCTCGGCCACCAAAGATGCGATGCGTCAATGCCTGAAAGACATTCAGACGGGTGAATACGCGAAGAGCTTCATCCTGGAAAACAAGGCAGGCGCTCCGACCCTGATCTCGCGCCGCCGTTTGACGTCCGAGCACCCGATCGAAGAAGTGGGCGCCAAACTGCGCGCCATGATGCCTTGGATCGCCAAGAACAAGATGGTTGACCAGTCGAAAAACTAAGCAGTTATCGTTCTTCACAAGAAGCCGGCGCAAGCCGGCTTTTTTTATTACAATCAGGGCCATTCAAACATACCGTGAGCACCATGCTTGTTTTTTCTAAAGTTTTTGTCGGCAATCTGCATGTGGTCAAGCGTCCCGTCTCGGTTGCCATCGGCTGCTGGTTTCTGATTATCGGCTCGCTGTCAGCGCTGGTGTCGGCTTACCTCGGCCGCAACGATCCCGCCATGCTGGCCGGAATGGGGCACAGCGTGATTCCCGCCGAGGTGCAATACGCGATTTTGCTCTTCAGCCAGGGCATTACCCTGGTGGCTGCGCTGGCCATGCTGCAAAGGCAGCGTGGCGCGCGCACGGTGTATCTGGTGTGGGGCGTGATCGACATTGCGTTCTGCCTGGCGACCTTGCCGCTCAAGATGCACGTCTTGCCTGGCGCGCTCACGTTCGCCGTCATCTGCGCCTTGCTGTACAGTCCGAAATCGAATGCCTGGTTTTCGCCACGCAAGGCGGCCAATGATGCCTGCATGACGCCAGCCTGAGCACGGTTGTTTTCGTACGCACGCTGTTGGTGCGTTTGCTTTACAATACCGCCCTTCCTTTGCAGTTTCCTATGGACTGCATCTGTTTCGGTATCTGCCGACCGCAACGCGCATCACCGCTTTTGTAGCACGCCAGGCGCTAGTTTCTTAGCCGCTTGCGCAAGAAGAAGGACCCCCATGACTGACCGTATCACCGCCACGGCGCCCTCGCAGGCTGCTGTTGACTCTTCCATTCCCATCCTGGCCTTGCTGGCCCTGGCCATGACGGCGTTCCTCGCCCTCCTGTCGGAAACCTTGCCGGCCGGCTTGCTGCCGCAGATTGCCAAGGATCTCAATATTTCCGAAGTCATGACGGGCCAGCTGGTGACCGTGTACGCCATCGGCTCGATCCTGACGGCGATTCCCCTGACGGCGCTCACCAGCACCTGGCGCCGGCGCAATGTCTTGTTGCTGGCCATCATCGGCTTCCTGATCTTCAATACGGCGACGGCCCTGGCTCCCAACTATATGGTCGCCCTGGTCGCGCGCTTCGTCACCGGCATGGCCGCCGGGCTGGCCTGGGGCTTGATGGCAGGCTATGCGCGCCGCATGGTGCGTCCCGAGCAGCAGGGCAGGGCGATGGCCATTGCCATGATCGGCACGCCGCTGGCCCTGTCGCTGGGCGTGCCGCTGGGCACCCTGATGGGCGGCGTGCTGGGCTGGCGCAGCATCTTTGGCATCATGTCCGGCATGGCCGTGGTGCTGGTCGCGTGGGTATTGCTGGTCGTGCCCGATTATCCGGGGCAAAAGAATGGCGAACGCCTGTCGATCCGCCAGGTGTTCGTGACGCCGGGCGTGCGGCCGATTCTGTTTGTGATCGTCGCCTGGATGCTGGCGCATAATATTTTGTATACCTTTATCGCGCCGTTCCTGGCGCCGTCCGGCTTGCGCCCCCGCGTCGACCTGGTGCTGCTCGTGTATGGCGTGGGCTCGCTGGCCGGTATCTGGCTGGTCAGCCAGCTGATCGACCGCTGGCTGCGCCCGCTCGTGCTGGGCTGCATCGCCGCCTTTGCCCTGGTGGTAGTGGCGCTGGGCCTGGCGATGGACTCCCCCATCGTCATCTATGTCAGCATGGCCATATGGGGCGTCACCTTCGGCGGCGCCGGCACCTTGCTGCAGACGGCGTCGGCGGACGCGGCCGGCGATGGCATGGATGTGGCGCAGGCGATGGTGGCGACCATCTGGAACGTGGCCATCGCGGGCGGCGGCCTGGCGGGCGGCATGCTGCTCGACGGCTATGGCGTGGCATCGTTCCCGTGGGCCATGCTGGCCTTGCTGCTGGTGGCATTGACCATCGCCTGGCGCGCGCACCGCCACAGTTTCAAGCCGGGCCGGCGCAGCGGTGGTGCGGTGCTGGGTCACTAAGAACGACGTTATTTTCAATAGCAGCGTGTTGAAATGTGAGCAGATGTGACTGGGACGCGCATTTTGTGACGATTTGTTAATTTGCGCCACGGGAATGAACGAGGCGTTAGAATCTACACAGTTTGACAAGTTTCTCAGGCGAAAGGGATGGCAAAAGCGTCCCTTTCGCGGGCTGTCAGCCACATTAACTAGCTAGGAGTACCCCCATGACCGTGATGAAATCCGTCCTTGTTGCCGCCGCAGCCACCATTGCCCTGAGCGCACAAGCGCAAACCTTGCCAACTTCCGGCACCCTGGTGGTGGTTCCCGCATTTGGCGAAGTCAAGCATGTCAATGACCAGGTGGTCGCTACCCTGGCCATCGAAGAACAGGACAAGGACAAGGCTGCCGCCGCGTCGAGAGTCAACCAGAAGATGAACAAGGGCATCGCCATCGTCAAGCAGGCCGACCCCTCGGCAGCGCTGAAATCGTATGGCTACTACACCTATCCCGTGTATCCGGAAGAGCGCCCATTGCCAGCCGGCGCTGTCGCCAAGCCGCGTTTGCCAACGGCCTGGAGAGTCGGCCAGTACCTGGAAGTGACGACGGCCAACCTGGCGTCCTTGCCAAAAACCGTGTCGGCGGCGCAAGGCGTGCTGACCCTGAATGGCTTGAATTTCGGCCTGAAGCCGGAAACCATCCGCCTGCTGGATGACCAGCGCATCGCCGCCACGTACAAAAACCTCAATGATCGCGTGGCCGCCATCGCCAAGGCCATGGGCCGCAATGTGTCCGACGCCGTGCTCGATACGGTGGACTTCGAAGGTTCGGGCAACTATGTCACCGAAAACCGTGCTGCCGCCGCACCGATGATGATGCGCAGCGCCAAGATGGCCGAAGACAGCAGTGTCGTCGCCGAGCCGAGCTTCGAGCCGGGTGAAACGACGCTCGACATGCGTGTCGTCGGCAAGGTCAAGTTCAAGTAAGTGCGAGTAAGCTCGTCAACGTGGAAATGTTTTCGCGTTAGACTATTTTAAAAATCATGGGGCTGTTGGCCCCATGGTCGTTTTTGCCCCATTATTTTCCAGGAGAACACTATGACCGTCATGAAATCGCTGCTGGCTGCTGCCGTTGTTGTTACTGTCGCTACCGTTGCCCTGAGCGCACACGCCCAGACCTTGCCCACCTCCGGCACCCTCGTGGTGGTGCCCGCGAATGGCGAAGTGGTGCATGCGAACGACCAGGTGACCGTCACCCTGGCCATCGAAGAGCAGGACAAGGACAAGGCCGCCGCCGCCTCGCGCGTGAACCAGAAGATGAACCAGGGCGCAGCCATCGTCAAGAAAGCCGACCCGCAAGCCGTGCTGAAGACCCAGGGCTACTACACGTACGCCGTGTACCCGGAAACGGCGCCCCTGCCGCCGGGCGTCGCCGCCAAGCCACGCGTACCGACGGGCTGGAGAGTGGGCCAGTACTTGCAGGTGACGACGACGAATCTGGCCGCCTTGCCGAAGACAGTTTCCGCAGCGCAAGGCGTGCTGACCCTGAATCGTCTGAACTTCGGCCTGGCGCCCGCCACCATCCGCAAGCTCGACGACCAGCGCATCGCCGCCGCCTACAAGAACCTGAATGAACGCGTGGCCGCCATTGCCGGCGCCATGGGCCGCAATGTCAATGACGCCGTGATCGACACCATCGATTTTGAAGGTTCGGGCAACTATGCGCAGCGCGTCAGCGTGACGGGGGCGCGCAACATGAGTGCCGACTCCATGGGCTATGGCGGTAACCAGGTGGCCGAACCGAGCTTTGAAGCGGGCGAAACGACCCTGAACATGGGGCTGGTGGCGAAGATCCGCTTCAAATAAAGCTTGAATCGGCGTCAATATTGCCAGCTTGACGCCGCCGCGCTTTTCTTTGGCGGTGGCTCCTCTATAATGGCAAGATCGGCAGGCGCATGCCGAAAGATGAATGCGCCTGCCATCTGGCACCGAATCCCCGCAGTACACAAGATATGGAACAACATGGCAAACTTCCCCCGTCGTAGAGGCAAGAACGGCACTCCCGCAGTCTCCAAAGCGTCCCGCTTCAGCAAATTCGTGCGCCAGCCGGTGAACGATGGCACTGGCAAGAAAACCTTGCGCCGCCGCGGCATCTACCTGTTGCCGAATGCCTTCACGACGGCAGCCCTGTTTTGCGGCTTCTACGCCATCGTCATGGCCATGAACCAGAAATTCGAACACGCGGCCTGGGCCATCTTCATCGCCATGATCCTCGACGGCCTCGATGGCCGCATCGCGCGCCTGACGAATACGCAGAGCGAATTCGGCGCCCAGTACGACAGCCTGTCCGACATGGTGTCGTTCGGCGCTGCGCCCGCGCTGGTGATCTATGAATGGTCGCTGCGCGGCATGGGCAAACTGGGCTGGCTGGCCGCCTTCGTGTATTGCGCCGGTGCCGCCTTGCGCCTGGCCCGCTTCAACACGAATATCGCCGTGGTCGACAAGCGCTTCTTCCAGGGTTTGCCCAGCCCGGCAGCGGCGGCCATGGTGGCCGGCTTCATCCTGCTGATGAACGACCTGGAATTTGCCGGCAACCAGCTGGCCTGGGTATCGTGGACGATCGCCCTGTTCGCCGGTCTGACCATGGTCACGAATGTACCGTTCTACAGCTTCAAGGATGTGAATTTCCGCAAGTCCGTGCCCTTTATCGTGGTATTCCTGCTGGCATTGTTCTTTGCGCTCATTTCCATCGACCCGCCGAAAGTGCTGTTCCCGATTTTCGTCGCCTATGGCCTGTCCGGCTACGCCGTGTTTTTCTGGCGCATGGCGAAGGGCAAGCCCGTCAGCATCATCCAGACCGACCCCGAGCATTAATGCGCTGAGTCGGTAGCGTCGCCAGTCTTCAGCCAGCCAGGAGCAGCCATGAACACCAGCAACCGACTCATCATTTTTGACACCACCTTGCGCGACGGCGAGCAATCGCCGGGCGCCTCCATGACGCGCGAGGAAAAGCTGCGCATCGCCAAGCAGCTCGAACGCATGAAGGTCGATGTGATCGAAGCGGGCTTCGCCGCTGCCTCGCAAGGCGACTTCGAGTCGATACGGGCGATTGCCGGCGCCGTGCGCGAGTCCACCATCTGCTCGCTGTCGCGCGCCAACGACCGCGACATCGCGCGCGCCGCCGAAGCGCTGGCGCCTGCCGAACGCAAGCGCATCCACACTTTCATTGCCACCTCGCCCCTGCACATGCAGATGAAGCTGCGCATGACGCCTGAGCAAGTGCTTACGCAGGCGCAGAACGCCGTGCGCTACGCGCGCCAGTTCACGGACGATATCGAATTCAGCCCCGAAGACGGCAGCCGCTCGGACGAAGATTTTCTGTGCCGCGTGCTGGAAACGGTGATCGCCGAGGGCGCCACCACCATCAATTTCCCCGATACGGTCGGTTATGCCGTGCCTGAGATCTTCGGCAATACCATCAAGCGTTTGCGCGAACGCATACCGAATGCCGATAAAGCCATCTGGTCTGTCCATTGTCATAACGACCTGGGCCTGGCTGTGGCCAATTCGCTGGCCGGCGTCATGATCGGCGGCGCGCGGCAGATCGAGTGTACCGTCAATGGCCTCGGCGAGCGGGCCGGCAACACGGCGCTGGAAGAGGTGGTGATGGCGCTGCGCACGCGCGCCGCCTATTACAATTTGACGGTCGGCATCGACACGACGCAAATCGTGGCGGCCTCCAAAATGGTGTCGCAGATCACGGGCTTTGCCGTGCAGCCGAACAAGGCCGTCGTGGGTGCGAACGCCTTTGCGCACGCCTCCGGCATCCACCAGGACGGCATTTTAAAGGCGCGCGAGACGTATGAAATCATGCGCGCCGAAGACGTGGGCTGGACCGCCAACAAGATCGTCCTGGGCAAACTGTCGGGCCGCAATGCCTTCAAGCAGCGGCTGCATGAGCTGGGCATCGCGCTGGAATCGGAGGCAGAAGTCAACGCCGCCTTCCTGCGCTTCAAGGAACTGGCGGACCGGAAATCCGAGATTTTCGATGAAGACATCATGGCCCTCGTCAGCGAGGAACAGCAGGCGCAGGAGAGTGAGCACTACCGTTTTATTTCCCTGATGCAGCAGTCGACGACGGGCGCCGTGCCGCACGCGCGCGTGGAGTTTCTCGTCGGCGGCGTGCAGCGCAGCTGCGAAGGGCAGGGCGACGGCCCCGTCGACGCCACCGTCAACGCCATCGAAAGCGCGGCCGCCAGCGGCGCGGAGCTGGTCTTGTTCTCCGTCAATGCCATCAGCACGGGCACGCAGTCGCAGGGCGAAGTCACCATGCGCCTGTCGCGCGACGGGCGCATCGTCAATGGCGTGGGTGCGGACCCCGACATCATCGTCGCCTCGGCCAAGGCGTATTTGTCGGCGCTGAATAAACTGCACGCCAAGGACGAGCGGATCGACCCGCAGCCGTAAGCCGGGGTCAGACCCGCCGGGGGAATGCGGCCCAATGGGACGCATTCCGATTCCGCAAGAACTGACCCCAGAATTTGCATTTGGGATAGGCGCTAGTCTTGGTGCAAGACGCTATTCACCAGAAAAACCGGCGCTCTTCCTTGGCCGGATCGGGGCCGTTCATCATCATGCGTACGATGCCGTCGTGGTCGAAGTGCACGTGCATCATGGAATCCCATACGCCCGATTCCTTGTAGCGGTAAGACCAGACGTGCAGTTTCGGCAGCGCCAGATACGATGTTTCCGTTGGGCGGCCCAGGGTGTGCAGCACATCCTGCTGGGTCGACACGCCCACCTTGATGCGGGCAAAGCCCGGCGTGTCGAGCACTTGCTCGTAGGAAATCAACTTGTCGTCACGGCCAAAGCGCGCCATATACGTGTACTGGCCGTACGGCCCCGTGGCGTATTCTAGTTCCGGCCCCGTGGCCAACTGGTAGATGGCCGTGGGACGGCCCAGGCGCGCTTCCACGGCGGCGCGCGGTTCGCCCGCTTGCGGCGGAGGAACGTTCCAGTTGGCGCAGCCGGCCAGCACGGCAAGCAGCACAGGTGTTGCTAGTTTGAGCAGTTTTTTCATGTTTATCCTCCTGAAATACAGGAAAATCCTATCATGCGCCGAGAAAAGGCCGCGTGGCAGGATACAGGCGGGCTTTTTTCCGATATACTTGCGCGTCTGGTTGGAAGCATAGGCCAGTATTTTAATAATCGTAGTTCACGGTGGATAGGGTTCAGACTCTGTGCACCGCATGTGAAAGGTTTATCATGACAGTAGAAAACATCAACAAAGCCGCTATCATCGCGGACAACGCACGTGGTCAAAACGACACCGGCTCCCCTGAAGTGCAAGTTGCACTGCTGACAGCTCGCATCAACGAACTGAACGGCCACTTCAAAGCCCACTCGAAAGATCACCACTCCCGCCGCGGCCTGATCATGATGGTCAACCGTCGTAAGAGCCTGTTGTCGTACCTGAAGTCGAAAGACGCTACCCGTTATCGCGACCTGATCGCTAAACTTGGTCTGCGCAAGTAATTTTTGCCGTACAAGGTTTATACAGAAATGCCTGCGCCAGTTCGCTGACGCGGGCATTTTGTCATTTGAATTCCGGATTTATGTCGGTAAGTGCAGTATGCTCCTACCGATATCATGCTTTAAAAGTAAAGTAGTAAAGGCGGCAACGGTTTTTCCACCGCCTGTGGTGAGGTGAACGACAGCCCCTGAAAATCTGTCGGCAATTAGAAAAGGGATACCCCATGTTTAACAAAGTTACGAAAACCTTCCAGTACGGTCAACACCAAGTGACCCTGGAAACCGGCGAAATCGCACGTCAGGCATCCGGCGCAGTGCTGGTGTCGATCGAAGATACCGTCGTGCTGGCAACGGTAGTGGCACGCAAAGATGCCAAACCAGGCCAGGATTTCTTCCCTTTGACGGTTGATTATGTTGAAAAAACCTATGCTGCCGGTAAAATCCCGGGCGGTTTTTTCAAGCGCGAAGGCCGTCCTTCCGAAAAAGAAACACTGACATCCCGTTTGATCGACCGTCCTATCCGTCCGCTGTTCCCGGAAGGCTACCTGAATGAAGTGCAAGTCATCATTCACGTGTTGTCGGTCAACCCTGAAATCGATCCGGACATCGCCGCCATGATCGGCGCATCGGCTGCCCTGTGCGTATCGGGCGTGCCTTTCAGCGGTCCTATCGGCGCTGCGCGCGTCGGTTACGCGAATGGCCAGTACATCCTGAACCCGACCGTCCAGCAACTGAAAACGTCGGAAATGGACCTGGTAGTCGCCGGTACCGAAACGGCTGTGCTGATGGTCGAATCGGAAGCGAAACAGCTGTCCGAAGAAATCATGCTGGGCGCCGTGGTCTTTGGCCACGACCAGATGAAAGTCGTCATCGACGCGATTCACGACCTGGTGCGTGACGGCGGCAAGCCGGAAGTGGAATGGGCGCCTGCGCCGAAAAACGAAGCTCTGATCGCCCGCGTCGCGCATTTCGCCAACGCCAAGATCAATGACGCGTATCAAACCAAGGACAAGCAAGAGCGTACGGCCAAGCTGAAAGCAGCGACGTCGGAAGTGATCGCCGACCTGTCGGCTGAAGCGGCTGCCAACGGTGGCGCGTCGATCGACAGTGCCGAAGTGAACAACATCCTGTTCGACATCGAAGCGAAAATCGTGCGTACGCAAATCCTCGACGGCGAGCCACGCATCGACGGCCGCGACACGCGCACCGTGCGTCCGATCTCGATCCGCACCAGCGTGCTGCCACGCACCCACGGTTCGGCCCTGTTCACGCGCGGCGAAACGCAGGCGCTGGTCGTCGCTACCCTGGGCACCGCCCGCGACAGCCAGAAGATCGACGCGCTGATGGGCGAGTTCACCGATTCGTTCATGCTGCATTACAACATGCCTCCGTTCGCCACCGGCGAAACGGGTCGCGTCGGTACGCCAAAACGCCGCGAAATCGGCCACGGCCGCCTGGCCAAGCGCGCGCTGATCGCCGCCCTGCCAGCAGCTGAAGAGTTCAGCTACTCGGTGCGTCTGGTATCGGAAATCACGGAATCGAACGGTTCTTCGTCGATGGCTTCGGTGTGCGGCGGCTGCCTGGCACTGATGGACGCCGGCGTGCCGATGAAAGAACACGTGGCCGGTATCGCCATGGGCCTGATCAAGGAAGGCGGCAAGTTTGCCGTGCTGTCCGACATCCTGGGCGACGAAGATCACCTGGGTGACATGGACTTCAAGGTAGCCGGTACCCGCAACGGTATCACGGCGCTGCAGATGGACATCAAGATCATGGGCATCACCAAGGAAATCATGCAAGTGGCACTGGCGCAAGCCAAGGAAGGCCGCGAGCACATCCTGGGCGAAATGCAAAAAGCCATGCCGCACGTCAAAACCGAACTGTCCGATTTCGCACCGCGTCTGATCACCATCAAGATCAACCCGGAAAAAATCCGTGACGTGATCGGCAAGGGCGGCGCCGTGATTCGCGCGCTGACCGAAGAGACGGGCACCCAGATCGACATCAGCGACGAAGGCGTGGTCACCATCGCTTCCGTTGACGCCGCCGCCGGCCAGGAAGCCAAGCGCCGCATCGAAGAACTGACCGCTTCCGTCGAAGTGGGCAAGACCTATGAAGGCACCGTGCTGAAACTGCTGGACTTCGGCGCCATCGTGCAAGTCATGCCAGGCAAAGACGGCTTGCTGCACATCAGCCAGATCGCCAACGAGCGCGTCAACGCCGTGGCCGACTACCTGAAAGAAGGCCAGCTGGTCCGCGTCAAAGTGCTGGAAACGGACGACCGCGGCCGTCTGAAGCTGTCGATGAAAGCTGCTGAAGGTAACGAAGCGCCAGCCGCTTAAGTCAGGCTGAATGCGGCCTCGGCCGCATGCTCAACAACCGCCAGCGCGCAAGCCCTGGCGGTTTTTTTTGCGCCGCGTTTGTGCTGCATCAAGGTAGATGCCGCTTTGCGCATCGGCCTTGATCCAGCTCGTATTGGCCAGTTTTACGCCTTGTAGATTCGGGAGGGGATCTTCCCCTGAACGAGTCTTCCAAGGAGATGCAGCATGCGCACATTCTGCGGGCTGGCCGCCGCCTTTCTGCTTGCCGTCGCGCCCGGCGTCCGGGCCCAGCTGGACAACGCGCCCACGCCGGTGCCGCTGCCCATTCCCATCGCCGCCGCATCCACGGCCATGCCGGTGCAGGATATCGACGCCTTGCGCGCCGTGCACGCGCGCGAAATCAATGACCTCAGCACCTTCAAGACGGCGGGCTTGCAGCGCGAAGCGATCGACTCCTATCTCGATAGCGGACCAGGACAGCAGTTCCTGCGCGAACTGCGCGCCGCCGATCCGGCCGCCCCGGCCGAGACGATTTATGCGCGCGCGGTCGAGCAGCTCGCTTCCGGTAGCACCTTGCCCGACTTGCTAGCCATGTCGGCCGCATTGGTAAAAATCGTGCCGCATGGCCAGAATGTGTCGCCGTATTCGCCGTATTTCACCACCAGCGCGCAATTGCAGCTGGCATCTGGCCAGTGCGCCAGCTTGGCCGACTGTTTCGGCTTGCCCCTGAGGAGCGAGGCGCCGCTGTATGATGTGTACCAGATCATGCCCAAGGGCACGGTGAACGTCTTCGTCAGTCAGGTGGCGCCCACGCAAGAGCTGGGCGGGCTGGTGCGGCGCCGTGGCGGGGCGCAACAGTATTTATTGCCAAATCGCAACTTGTGGTCGGCGCCCGTGCTGATCGGCACGATCAGGAACTGAGGAGAGATGATGGACCAGCAGCGCTTGCAAGCCCGTGCCGCCGAACTGGAACAGTTGCTGGCGCGCCTGGCGCTCGTCGATGGGGAGGTGGCCGACTTGCGCAGCGCGGTCGAGCCGCTGCTGGCCCTGGCGGGCAGCGGCGCCTTGAGCGCGCCCCTGCCATGGGGCGATATCCCCGGCGGGCGTTATTTTACGGAAGGCGGCTTGCGCCAGTACCCCGAGCTGGAACAGGCATTTGCCCGCTTCCGCATCGAAGCGACGGGCGGCGAATCGCCCGCCTTGCGCAAGCTGCGCGGCAAGATATAGTTAATGTATCGTTAATGTAAAGTTAATATAAGGTATCAATTGTTGTTTCTGGGTAATTGAGAGTCGGTATTGCTTGACGACAAAATCTTATTCCCCGACCATGGTGCATCCCTCCCGATTTTCTCTTTTTTATTGGATGCACCATGTTGTCCTCCCTTAAGGCGCGGCTGATCGCCATCGCCGTTTCCATCGTCGTGCTGGCCATGCTGGCCGTCGCCATCGCCAATTTCTTCACCACGCGCTCCAGCACCCTGGCTGCGCTCGACACGCAGATGCTGCAGTTGTCGCACAGCCACGCGCAGGCGATCGGCGAATGGCTGCGTTCCAAGCAAGCCGTGGTCGCTTCGCTCAAGCAGGGCGCCACGGCGGCCGATCCGCTGCCGACCCTGAAGGCGGCCGAGCAGGCGGGCACGTTTGACATGGCGTATATCGGCTTTGCCGACAAGCACGCCGTCTTTTCGCAGGAGCGCCAGCGTGCCGCCGACTACGATCCCACGGCGCGGCCCTGGTACAAGCTGGCGTCCGAAACGGGCGGCCCCGTCATCACGGCGCCGTATATCGGTGCCAGCACGGGCAAGCTGGTGGTGACGTTTGCCGAGCCGCTGGGCGGCAAGGGCAGCGTGACGGGTGTGATGGCGGCCGATGTGATGATGGATGCCGTGGTGCAAAACGTCGCCTCGATCAAGCCGACGGCGTCCAGCTACGGCTTTCTCGTCGATGGCGGCGGCAAGATCATCGCCCATCCTGACGGCAAGCTGACCCTGAAACCGCTGGCCGAGCTGGACCCGGGCCTGAGCGCGCAGGCGCTGGCCGATATCGAAAAGAGCGGCGACGGCGCCGCCATTCGCCTCGGCGAACGTAACGGCATCCTGCATGTGAGTAAAGTTCCCGGCAGCGACTGGCTGCTGGCTACCGTGCTCGACCGCGCGGAAGCGACGCAAGCCCTGAGCTCCATGCTGCGCGCCTCGGCCCTGACGGCCTTGCTGGTGCTGGCCCTGGCCGCCGCAGTATTGAGTGTGCTGGTGGCGCGCGCCCTGCGCCGCCTGGGCCTGGTGCGCGATGCGATGGAAGCGATCGCCACGGGCGACGGCGACCTGACCAGCCGCCTCGACGCGGAAGGTAGTGACGAACTGGCGCAGATCGCCAAGGCCTTTAACTTGTTCGTCGAAAAGATCGCCACCGTGCTGGTGCAGATCCGTAGCATCAGCACCCTGGTGCGCAGCGAGTCGGCCGATATTGCCGCCGGCAACGCCGACCTGTCTTCGCGCACGGAAGCGCAGGCGGGCGCACTGGAACAGACGGCCAGTTCGATGGATGAGTTGACCTCGACGGTGAAACAGAATGCGGAAAACGCGCATGCGGCCAACGAACTGGCCATGTCCGCCTCGGAAGTGGCGGCCAAGGGCGGCCGCGTGGTGCAGCAAGTGGTGGGCACCATGGCTGGCATCCAGGAAAGCTCGCGCAAGATCGTCGACATCATCGGCGTCATCGACGGCATCGCATTCCAGACGAATATCCTGGCCTTGAACGCGGCCGTCGAGGCGGCGCGCGCGGGCGAGCAGGGCAGGGGCTTTGCCGTGGTGGCGTCCGAAGTGCGCAACCTGGCGCAACGCTCCGCTGGCGCGGCGAAGGAAATCAAGGAGCTGATCGGCGACTCGGTGGAAAAAGTCGATGCGGGCGGGCGCCTCGTCAATGAAGCGGGCCAGACCATGGATCAGGTGGTGGCCTCGGTGCAGCAATTGACGACCATCATGAGCGAGATCACGGTGGCCAGCCGCGAACAGAGCGCCGGCATCGGCGAGATCAATACGGCTGTCACGCACATGGATACCATGACACAGCAAAACGCGGCACTCGTCGAGCAAGCGGCCGCTGCTGCGGAAAGCCTGCAGGAGCAGGCCGTGGACCTGGCGCAGGCCGTTGGCATGTTCCGCCTCGGTGATGCCGGCCCTGCTGCAGCGCCCGCGCCCGTGACGCGCCTCAGGGCGAAGCCGGCCGCATCGGTGCCACGTGCGCCGGCCCGTGCGCTGTCGGCGGCCAAGCCCGTCAAGGCAGCCAAGTCCGGCGCCGACGAGTGGGAAGAGTTTTAAGTTGCGAGCGTAGCGACCTGCGCGTTTATCCGCGTTTTTGTCAGGCCAGCCTGCAAAAAGCGCAGTTCGTCGCAATCGGCGTGTTGGCCGGGGGCGGTATGGCTATAGTGACACCATACCGCAAGCCCACTGCCAGACACCCGAGGAGATTCACATGAACGTCGCTAAAAACATGGAAGTCATTGCCGTTGCCGCCGCCATCCTGCTCGGCGCCAGCTGCTACGCCATCGCCCCGGCCGCTCCTGCCCTGCAAGTGGCCAGTTCCACGGCCACCGTGGCCGCGCCAGCGGGCAAGGCTGCCATGCACGTGGTGGTGGTCAAGGCCAAGCGCCTGAGCGCTACCGAAAAAGCCCGTTTCGCATAATTGATTGTCAGCAATTTTCGGCGCTGCTACAGTGGTGCTGCGCGAGCAATGCAGGCGCCCCAAGAGGGCGGCCAACAGATAAAAACAAGATACCGAGGATGCACTACATGAAGAAGATACTGCAACTGGCGCTGCTGTTCCTGGCGACTTTTGGCCTGGTGCGCGGTGTGGCCGCCGAGACCCGCTTGCTGGAAATGCGCAACATCGACGCGCGCGTAGTACGCGTCAAGCTCGACGGCGTGATGGAGGTGCGCATTCGCCAGGGCAACGTGGCGTCCTTGAGCATCACGGCCGACAAGCGCTACATCGCCGATGTCAGTACGGCGCAAAGCGGCGACACCCTGCACATCGAGACGGAAGTGCGCGGCTTCAAGATCGGCCCCTCGTCGATCCGCGCCGACCTGGTCTTGCCGAACTTGCGAGAATTGAGCTCGGAAGGCTTTGGCAGCACGGACATCACGGGTTTCAAGGGGGAGGAGCTGACCCTGTCGCTGGAAGGGGCGGGCAGTATCAAGCTGGTGGGCGATTACCGCAAGCTCAATGCCAGCCTGGGCGGTGTGGGCAGCATGCAGCTCTGGATCGGCAACAATGAACGCGCCGAGCTGGACTTGCAGGGCGCCGGCTCGGTGGTGCTGGGCGGACGCGGGCGCATCCTGAAAGCCAGCCTGGGCGGCCTGGGCAGCCTGAATGCGCAGCAATTCGAGGCGGACGCCGTCAACCTGGAATTGAGCGGCCTCGGCAATGCCACGGTGAATGCCCATACGAATGCCAAGCTGAACCTGAGCGGACTCGGTTCGGTGGTGGTGTACGGCAAGCCGGCCAACCGCGATGTCAGCGTCGAGGGCCTGGGCAAAGTTAGCTGGAAGTAAAAGCATCCTGCCGCAGGCCTTCTGCAGGACAAGAATAAGTAGTCAGACCACATCCCATTCCGATGAAAAAACTGATCATTACATTACTCATGCTGTTGACGATACAGCTACCCGCGCGGGCTGGCTTCGCCGAAGGCGCCAGCGCCTACAACAACAAGAATTACTCGCTGGCTTACAAGGAAATATTACCCCTTGCTAAGACCGGCAACGCCGATGCCCAGCATTTGCTGGGCTTGATGTACTACATGGGGCGGGGCTTGCCGCAGGATTACAAGCAAGCCATGTTCTGGCACCGCAAGGCGGCCGAGCAGGGCAAGGCCGATGCCCAGTACGTGGTGGGCGCCATGTATTACACGGGCAACGCCGTGCTGCAGGATCACAAGCAGGCCGTGGGCTGGTTCCGCAAGGCGGCCGAGCAGAACCATGCGGAGGCGCAGCAGGTGCTGGGCCTGATGTACCGCTACCACATGGGTGGCGTGCCGCAGGATAACGTCATTGCCTACATGCTGTGGAACCTGGCTGCGGCGAATGGCAACGCGAATGCGGCCGACCAGCGCGCCGCCGTGGTGCGCAAGATGACGCATGAGCAAGTCGAGGAAGGGCAAGCCCTGTCGGCCAAATGGAAGCCCGGCACGCCGCTGCCGCGCCAGTCGAAGACGGGTGGTGCCTGACGGGTGAGGTGGCAGTCTGCAAGGGCTGGCGGCTTGGCGTACAATCGCCGTTTTCCCTTGAAAGAGTCCCGCCATGCGTGCAGTTGCCATCAGCCAGCCAGGTCCCGCCGACGTTTTGCAGATCGCCGAACGTCCCATGCCGCAATACAAGGCGGGCGAACTGCTGATCAAGGTGCACGCGGCCGGCATCAACCGCCCTGACGTGCTGCAGCGCCTGGGCAAGTACGCGCCGCCCGCCGGCGCGTCCGACTTGCCGGGCCTGGAAGTGGCGGGCGAAGTCGTCGATGGCGATTTCACCAACACGGCATTCAAGAAGGGCGACCTGGTCTGTGCGCTGGTGCAGGGCGGCGGCTATGCCGAATACTGCGCCGCCCCAAGCGGCCAGTGCCTGCCCTTGCCCAAAGGCTTGACGGCGCTGGAAGGCGCGTCGCTGCCGGAAAACTTCTTTACCGTGTGGAGCAATGTGTTCGACCGCTGCGCGCTGGTCAGTGGCGAAACGTTGCTGGTGCAGGGCGGCACGTCCGGCATCGGCGTGGCGGCCATTCAATTGGCCGCTGCGCTCGGTCACCGCGTGTTCGCCACGGCCGGCAGCGACGAGAAGGCGCGCGCCTGCGAGGCGCTGGGCGCCGAACGGGGCATCAATTACCGCACGGAAGATTTCGTCGCCGTCGTCAAGGAGTTGACCGATGGCAAAGGCGTCGACGTTATCCTCGACATGGTGGGTGGCGACTATCTGCCGCGCGAGATCGATTGCCTGGCCGACGACGGCCGCATCGGCCTGATCGCCGTGCAGGGCGGCAGCAAGGCCACCTTGGACCTGGGGCAAGTGCTGCGCCGCCGCCTGAGCGTCAGCGGCTCGACCCTGCGTCCGCGCCCGGTCGCCTTCAAGGCTGCCATTGCGCACCACTTGCGCACGACCGTCTGGCCGCTGATCGAAGCGGGCAAGATCAAGCCCGTCATCTATCAGACTTTCCCGTTGGAGAAGGCCAGCGAGGCGCATGCCTTGATGGAAGCGAGCACGCACGTGGGCAAGATCATGTTGCAAGTTGCCTGAAACGGGGCGCTGCCTGTTTGACCGGCATCGGTGCCGGGGTTAGAATGACGGGTTATTAAAATTTAGGCTACTATGCGTCGCAAACTCGTCGTCGGAAATTGGAAAATGAACGGCAGTCGCACCTCGAACGCGGTGTTATTGTCTGAAATAGTTGCTGGCCTGGCTGCCTCTGGCGCCGCCAGCGCCGTCTGTGTGCCCGCGCCATATCTGGCGCAGTGCCAGGCGCAATTGGCAGGCTCGCCTCTCGGCTGGGGTGCGCAAGATGTTTCCGCGCACGCCAGTGGTGCCTACACGGGAGAAATCTCGGTCGCCATGCTGCAGGATTTCGGCTGCGGTTATGTGGTAATCGGGCATTCCGAGCGCCGCGCCTACCACGGCGAGAGCGATGCACAGGTGGCTGCCAAGACGGTTGCCGTGCTGGCGGCGGGCATCACGCCTATCGTCTGCATCGGCGAGACGCTGGCGCAGCGCGAAGCGGGCCAGACCGACGCGGTCGTGGCGCAGCAGCTGGGTGCCGTGCTGGCGGCGATTTCCGCCGACGACGTGGCGAAACTGGTGCTGGCCTATGAGCCGGTCTGGGCCATCGGCACGGGCAAGACAGCCACCCCGCAAATGGCGCAGGACGTGCACCAGGTATTGCGCGCGCAATTGGCGACAAAGAATGCGGTAGCGGCCGCCGGCGTGCAGATCCTGTACGGCGGCAGCATGAAGCCGGAGAACGCAAAAGAATTGATGGCGATGCCGGATATCGATGGCGGTCTGATCGGTGGGGCGGCATTGAAGGCGGCGGATTTCCTGGCGATTATTCACGCCGCTGATTGAATTAATTTAAACTAAGAATGGAATTGCAATGAACATGATGTTCAATCTGGTAGTGGTAGTACAGGTTATTTCGGCATTATCGATTATCGCGCTGGTGTTGCTGCAGCACGGCAAGGGCGCCGACATGGGTGCCGCGTTTGGTTCAGGTGCCTCGGGCAGTCTGTTCGGTGCGACGGGTTCGTCGAACTTCATGTCGAAATCGACGGGCGTTGCCGCTGCGATCTTCTTCGGCGCCACCCTGGCCCTGTCGCTGATGGCCAATCAGCGCGCCACCACGGTGGGCGGCGGCGTGATGGATAAAGTCGTCAAGCCAGTGCCAGTCACCGGCGCGGGCGCGATCCCGACGGCGGTACCTGCTGCGGCTCCAGCGGCCAGCGCTCCAGCGGCAGCAGCCCCTGTTGCCAGCACCCCGGCAGGCGCGATTCCGAAGTAATTGGATAGTCACTGAGTGGTTGTTGATGAGTATCTCGATACCTCATCGAGAGTAATTCTCATTACGGGCAGATTATTGCTCAATGTTTTGGCAGCGCAGCAGGAAAAAATCGTGGTGCGCTGGAAGATGTAAAAATTTATCGTTTTTATCTGTGTTTTGATGCATTTGTGCATTAACTTTAGCGGCAAAGCAGAGTAGAATACGGGCCTTACCGCCGACGTGGTGAAATTGGTAGACACGCTATCTTGAGGGGGTAGTGGCGCAAGCTGTACGAGTTCGAGTCTCGTCGTCGGCACCAGAAATCAGAAGCCAGCAACGGCGCACGAGCCATGGCTCGTACAAAGTTGCTGGCTTTTTTTACGAGGATGTGTCGTTCGATCCTGGTCTTAGCTTTGATTGGGGTCGTGCGTTAGATACGCTGCAAATGATCGCAGCGTCCTCATTTAACCGATCGTTCAATATAAGCTTATCAATCGTGAACCTCGAAAATTACTTCCCCGTCCTGCTGTTTATTATTATCGGCCTTGGTGTCGGTATCGCTCCCCAGCTCCTGGGGCGCCTGTTAGGCCCTCACAAGCCTGACGCAGCAAAACTCTCCCCGTACGAATGTGGCTTTGAAGCATTCGAAGACGCGCGCATGAAATTTGATGTGCGCTACTATCTGGTCGCAATCCTGTTTATTTTGTTCGATCTGGAAACGGCATTCTTTTTCCCATGGGGCGTTGCAATGCGCGACCTGGGCTGGGCCGGTTTCGTCACGATGATGGTGTTCATCGCTGAATTCGTGGTCGGATTTTGGTACATTTGGAAGAAAGGTGCCCTTGACTGGGAATAAGCCATGGCTATTGAAGGCGTATTAAGCGAAGGTTTCATCACCACCTCGGCCGACAAGCTGATCAACTGGGCGCGCACCGGGTCTATGTTCCCGATGACGTTCGGTCTGGCCTGCTGTGCGGTCGAAATGATGCATGTGGGCGCAGCCCGCTACGATATGGACCGTTTCGGCGTCGTGTTTCGTCCGTCGCCGCGTCAGTCCGACGTCATGATCGTTGCCGGCACCCTGTGCAACAAGATGGCGCCGGCCCTGCGCAAGGTCTACGACCAGATGGCAGAGCCACGCTGGGTCATCTCGATGGGTTCCTGCGCCAATGGCGGCGGGTACTACCATTACTCCTATTCTGTGGTGCGCGGTTGCGACCGCATCGTGCCCGTCGACGTGTATGTGCCTGGCTGTCCTCCGACCGCTGAAGCCTTGCTGTACGGCATCATGCAGTTGCAGAACAAGATCAAGCGTACCAGCACGATCGCACGCTAACCGGGCCGCTTCAGATTATGACAACACATTTAGAAGTATTGCAAAACGCCCTCGGCACTGCCCTGGGCGATCGCGTTAGCACCACGGTTGCACTGGGCGAAGTTACCCTGGTCGTCAAGGCCGAGGACTACCTGGCCGTGATGCAGACCTTGCGCGACGATCCGACCCTGCATTTCGAGCAAATGCTCGACCTGTGCGGCGTCGACTACTCGACCTATGGCGACGGTAGCTGGGATGGCCTGCGTTTCGCGGCCGTCTCGCACTTGCTGTCGGTCAAGCACAACTGGCGCGTGCGCGTGCGCGTGTTCGCGCCCGACGATGACATGCCGTTGCTGCCGTCCGTGGTGAACATCTGGCGTGCCGTCAACTGGTATGAGCGCGAAGCGTTCGACCTGCTGGGCATCCTCTTCGAAGGCCACAACGACTTGCGCCGCCTGCTGACCGACTATGGTTTCATCGGCCATCCGTTCCGCAAGGATTTCCCCGTCTCCGGCTATGTCGAGATGCGTTACGATCCGGAACAGAAGCGCGTGATTTACCAGCCCGTGACGATCGAGCCGCGGGAAAACGTGCCGCGCGTGATCCGCGAAGAACATTACGGGATGAAATAATGGCTGAGATTAAGAACTACACCCTGAACTTTGGGCCACAGCATCCTGCCGCGCACGGTGTGCTGCGTCTGGTGCTGGAGATGGATGGCGAAGTCATCCAGCGTGCCGACCCGCATATCGGCCTGCTGCACCGCGCTACCGAAAAGCTGGCCGAACAGAAGACCTATCTGCAATCCGTGCCGTACATGGACCGTCTCGACTATGTGTCGATGATGTGCAATGAACATGCGTACGTGATGGCCATCGAAAAGATGCTGGGCCTGGAAGTGCCGCTGCGCGCGCAATACATCCGCGTCATGTTCGACGAGATGACGCGCATCTTGAATCACCTGATGTGGCTCGGTACCCACGCGCTGGACGTCGGCGCCATGGGCCCGTTCCTGTATTGCTTCCGCGACCGCGAAGACTTGTTCGACGCCTACGAGGCAGTCTCGGGCGCGCGCATGCACGCGGCCTACTACCGTCCGGGTGGCGTGTACCGCGACTTGCCGGATTCGATGCCGCAGCACAAGGCCTCGATCATCCGCAACGCCAAGGCGATCAGCAAGCTGAATGAAAACCGCCAGGGTTCCCTGCTGGACTTCATCGAAGACTTCGCGCGCCGTTTCCCGAATTCCGTGGACGAGTACGAAACGTTGCTGACCGACAACCGTATCTGGAAACAGCGTACCGTCGGCATCGGCGTGGTCTCGCCGGAAGATGCGCTGGCCATGGGCTTTACGGGCGCCATGTTGCGCGGCTCGGGCGTGCAGTGGGATTTGCGCAAGAAACAGCCGTACGAAGTGTACGACCTGATGGATTTCGACATTCCTATCGGCACCAACGGCGATTGCTACGACCGCTACCTGGTCCGCGTGGAAGAGTTGCGCCAGTCGAACCGCATCATCAAGCAATGCGTGGAGTGGCTGCGCAACAATGAAGGTCCTGTCATGACCAGCAACCGCAAGGTGGCGCCTCCGGGCCGCGTCGACATGAAGACCAACATGGAATCCTTGATTCACCACTTCAAGCTGTTCACGGAAGGTTTCCACGTGCCGCCAGGCGAGGCCTACAGCGCCGTGGAACATCCGAAGGGCGAGTTCGGCGTGTACCTGGTGTCCGATGGCGCCAACAAGCCGTACCGCATGAAACTGCGCGCGCCAGACTACGCTCACTTGCAGTCGCTCGACGAGATGGCGCGTGGGCACATGCTTGCCGACGCCGTGACCATCATCGGGACGCAAGATATCGTGTTCGGCAGTATTGACCGCTAAGAGGCAAAAAGTATGTTGTTATCAGAGCAATGCTATAAGAAAATTGACCGCGAGCTGGCCAAGTACCCGGCCGACCAGCGTCAGTCGGCCGTCATGGCCGCGCTGGCCCACGCCCAGGATGAACTGGGCTGGCTGGCGCCGGACACCATGAAGGAACTGGCCGATTACATCGGCATGCCGGCGATTGCCGTGCAGGAAGTGGCCACGTTCTACAATATGTACAACGTGAAACCCGTGGGCAAGCACAAGATCACCGTGTGCACCAACCTGCCATGCGCCCTGTCGGGCGGCGTGCGCGCTGCGGAATACCTGAAGCAGAAACTGGGTATCGATTTCCGCGAAACCACCGCCGATGGCCAGTTCACCCTGGTTGAAGGCGAGTGCATGGGTGCTTGCGGCGATGCGCCAGTCTTGCTGGTCAGTAATAAAACCATGTGCAGCTGGATGTCGAACGAGAAAATCGACGCCATGCTGGAGGAACTCAAGAAATGACGTCACTCCACAACCGCCATATCGATCCATTGATCCTGAAGGATCTGGATGGCAAGAACTGGCATTTGCAAGATTATGTGAACCGCGGCGGCTATAGCGCCCTGCGGCGTATCCTGGAAGAGAAAATCACGCCGGAACAGATCATCGCCGACCTCAAGGCTTCGTCCTTGCGCGGCCGTGGCGGCGCGGGTTTTCCTACCGGCTTGAAGTGGAGCTTCATGCCGCGCCAGTTCCCGGGTCAAAAATACCTCGTCTGCAATACAGATGAAGGCGAACCGGGCACTTTCAAGGACCGCGACATCATTCGTTACAATCCCCATGCGCTGATCGAAGGCATGGCCATTGGCGCTTATGCGATGGGTATCACCGTCGGCTATAACTATATCCACGGCGAAATCTGGGCCGAGTACGCCCGTTTCGAAGAAGCGCTGGAAGAGGCGCGTGCCGCCGGTTTCCTGGGCGACAAGATCATGGGCAGCGAGTTCTCGTTCCAGTTGCATGCGCACCATGGTTATGGCGCCTACATCTGCGGCGAAGAAACGGCTTTGCTCGAATCGCTGGAAGGCAAGAAAGGCCAGCCGCGCTTCAAGCCGCCTTTCCCTGCCTCGTTTGGCCTGTACGGCAAGCCGACGACGATCAACAACACGGAAACCTTCGCGGCCGTGCCATTCGTGCTGAACATCGGCCCAGAGAAATATCTGGCGATGGGCAAGCCGAACAATGGCGGTTCGAAGATCTTCTCGATCTCGGGCGACGTGGAATTGCCGGGCAACTACGAAGTGCCGCTCGGCACGCCGTTCGCCAAACTGCTGGAACTGGCAGGTGGCATGCGCGGTGGCAAAAAGATCAAGGCCGTGATCCCTGGCGGCTCGTCCGCGCCGGTGATCCGCGGCGACATCATGATGCAGACCGACCTGGACTACGACTCGATCGCGAAAGCCGGTTCGATGTTGGGTTCGGGCGCTGTCATCGTGATGGACGAAACACGCTGCATGGTGAAGGCGCTGGAGCGCCTGTCCTACTTCTACTTTGAAGAATCGTGCGGCCAGTGTACGCCTTGCCGTGAAGGCACAGGCTGGATGTACCGCATGGTGCACCGCATCGAGCAGGGGCAGGGTCGTCCAGACGACCTGGACATGCTCAACTCGATCGCCGACAACATCCAGGGCCGCACCATTTGCGCGCTGGGCGATGCGGCTGCCATGCCGGTACGGGCCTTCATTAAGAATTTCCGTGAAGAATTTGAATATCATATCGAGCACAAGCATTGCTTAGTGCCCGCATATATCTAAGCTGCGTCAGGTAACGATCACCATGGTTGAAATCGAAATAGACGGCAAAAAAGTCGAAGTCCCTGCTGGTAGCATGGTGATGGACGCCGCCAACAAATTGGGAACCTACATTCCGCACTTCTGCTATCACAAGAAATTGTCGATCGCAGCGAACTGCCGCATGTGCCTGGTCGAAGTGGAAAAGGCTCCGAAGCCTTTGCCCGCTTGTGCGACCCCGGTCAGTGCCGGCATGATCGTGCGCTCCGCCAGCGATAAAGCTGTGCAGGCGCAAAAGTCGGTCATGGAATTCTTGCTGATTAACCACCCGCTCGATTGCCCGATCTGCGATCAGGGCGGCGAGTGCCAGTTGCAAGACTTGGCAGTGGGCTACGGCAAGAGCGAATCGCGCTACAAGGAAGACAAGCGCGTGGTGCAGCCGAAGGAAGCCGGTCCGCTGGTGTCCATGCAGGAAATGTCGCGCTGCATCCAGTGCACCCGCTGCGTACGCTTTGGCCAGGAAGTGGCCGGCGTGATGGAGCTGGGCATGATCGGCCGCGGCGAACACTCGGAAATCGTGTCCTTCGTCGGCCAGACGGTCGACTCCGAACTGTCGGGCAACATGATCGACCTGTGTCCCGTTGGCGCACTGACCTCGAAGCCGTTCCGCTACAGCGCCCGTACGTGGGAACTGTCGCGCCGCAAATCGGTCAGCCCGCATGACGGTCTGGGTACCAACCTGATCGTGCAAGTGAAAGCTGGCAAGGTCAAGCGCGTATTGCCGCTGGAAAACGAAGCCGTCAACGAGTGCTGGATCTCGGACAAGGACCGTTTCTCGTACGAAGCGCTGGACAGTGCCGAACGCCTGACTTCCCCGATGCTGAAACAAGGCAACGAGTGGAAAGAAGTCGATTGGCAGACCGCGCTGGAATACGTGGCGCACGGTTTGAAAAATATCAAGCACGAGCATGGCGCTGACGCCATCGCCGCGCTGGCCACCCCGCATTCGACCGTCGAAGAACTGGTCCTGCTGCAAAAAGTCGCCCACGGCCTCGGTTCCGAGAACGTCGACTTCCGCCTGCGCCAGACCGACTTCGCGCTCGACGCCAATGTGAAACCATGGCTGGGCATGCCGATCAGCGAATTTGGCCAGATCAAGCGCGCCTTCGTCATCGGCTCGTTCCTGCGCAAGGATCACCCATTGCTGGCCACGCGTCTGCGCGCGTCCGTCAAGGGCGGCGCCAAGCTGTCGATCCTGCACGCGTCCGACGATGATCAATTGATCAGCATCGCCAACAAGATGATCGTGGCACCAAGCGATTGGCTGGCGGCCTTGTCGGAAGTGCTCGTCGCTGTTGCTAAGGCGAAAGAAATCGCCGCGCCAGCCGGTTTTGAAGCAGTTGTCGCTTCGGACGTGGCTGTCGCCATCGCTGCCAGCCTGATGGCCGGCGACCATGGCGCCGTGCTGCTGGGTAACGCGGCAACGCAACACCCGCAAGCGTCGCAATTGCATGCTGCCGCGCAATGGATCGCCGAACAGACGGGCGCCAAGCTCGGTTACCTGACGGAAGCGGCCAACACGGTAGGCGCGCACCTGGTCGCCAAGCCGCGCACCAATGTGCAAGCTGCCTTTGCCGTGCCGAAAAAAGCTTACGTGCTGCTGCACGCCGAGCCGGAATTGGATGCCGCCAATCCACAGGCGGCGCGCGCCGCCCTCGATGGCGCCGACATGGTCGTGGCGATGTCGGCCTTCAAGCATGGCATGGATTACGCCGATGTCTTGCTGCCGATCGCCCCGTTCGCTGAAACCTCGGGTACCTTTGTGAACTGCGAAGGCCGCGCGCAAAGTTTCAACGGCACCGTCAAACCGCTGGCCGATACCCGTCCAGCCTGGAAAGTGCTGCGTGTCCTGGGCAACATCCTGGGCCTGGCCGGTTTCGACTACGACACCTCCGAAGCGATCCGCGACGAAGCGTTTGGTGCCGGCGTGACCGATTTGTCGGCACAGCTGAACAACATCGCCAAGAACGCACCGGCAGCGGCAAGCTACGCACCGGCTTCGCCAGCGCTGCAACGCATCGCCGACGTGCCGATCTACTTCGCCGACGCGCTGGTACGCCGCTCCGAACCGCTGCTGCGCACGGTTGACGGCGCCGCGCCGCAAGCGCATTTGTCCGCCGAACTGGCTGGCAAGCTGGGCATCAAGGCGGGCGACAAGGTCAAAGTGGCGCAAGGCTCCGGCAGCGTCATCCTGGTGGCGGCAATCCATGCCGGCCTGCCAGCCAATGTGGTCAAAGTGTCGGCGGCGCATGCCTCGACGGCTAGCCTGGGCGGCATGTTCGGTGACATCACAGTTGAAACAGCAGAGGGGAAAATCTGATGGCTCTGCCTGAATTTGTAAACGTCATCAACAGTACCGGCCAGGATTTGCTGGGCGGTACCTGGCCGTTCTTCTGGACCCTGATCAAGATCCTGTGCGTGCTGTTGCCGCTGATGGGCCTGGTTGCTTACGCCACCCTGTGGGAGCGCAAGCTGATCGGCTGGATCCAGATCCGCGTCGGTCCGAACCGCGTGGGTCCCCTGGGCTTGCTGCAACCGATCGCCGATGCGCTGAAACTCTTGTTCAAAGAGATCATCATCCCGGCCAAGGCCGCCAAGGGCCTGTTCGTGATCGGCCCGATCATGACCATCATGCCGGCCCTGGCCGCCTGGTCGGTCGTGCCGTTCGGTCCGGAAGCCGTGCTGGCCAACGTCAACGCGGGCTTGCTGCTGCTGCTGGCGATTACCTCGATGGAAGTCTACGGCATCATCATCGCCGGCTGGGCGTCGAACTCGAAGTACTCGTTCATGGGCGCCATGCGCGCTTCGGCACAGATGATTTCGTATGAAATCCCGATGGGCTTCGTGATGGTCATCGTGCTGATGGTCTCGGGTAGCCTGAACTTCATCGACATCGTCGGCGGCCAGCAAATCGGCTACTTCGCCGACAAGGGCGTGAACTTCATGTCGTGGAACTGGCTGCCGCTGCTGCCGATGTTCGTCATCTACCTGGTGTCGGGCCTGGCTGAAGCCAACCGTCACCCGTTCGACGTCGTCGAAGGCGAGTCGGAAATCGTTGCCGGCCACATGGTCGAGTACTCGGGCATGGCCTACGCCATGTTCATGCTGGCCGAATACGCCAACATGATCCTGATCGGCGCGCTGGCTGCGATCATGTTCCTCGGTGGCTGGTCCGCACCGTTTGCTTTCCTTGAGTTCTGGGGTGGTTTCGGCGGCTTCTTCTGGCTGTTCGCCAAGACCTTCTTCATCGTCTCGGTGTTCATCTGGGTGCGCGGTACGTTCCCACGCTACCGTTATGACCAGATCATGCGCCTCGGCTGGAAAGTGTTTATCCCGTTGACGCTGGTCTACCTGGTCTTCGTCGCTGCCTGGATGCAGACATCCTGGAATATTTGGAAGTAAGAGAGTGCATACGAATGGATAAGGTAAAAGATTTCCTCAGCAGCCTGTTGTTGGGCGAGCTGATCAAGGGCATGGCGTTGACAGGCAAGTACATGTTTTCGCGCAAGATCACGGTGCAATTCCCGGAAGAGAAGACACCGATCTCGCCGCGTTTCCGTGGCTTGCACGCGCTGCGCCGCTACCCGAACGGCGAGGAACGTTGCATCGCCTGCAAACTGTGCGAAGCAGTTTGCCCGGCGATGGCCATCACGATCGAATCGGAACAGCGTGACGACGGTTCGCGCCGCACCACGCGTTACGATATTGACTTGACCAAGTGCATCTTCTGCGGTTTCTGCGAAGAGTCCTGCCCGGTCGATTCGATCGTCGAGACGCAAATCCTGGAGTACCACGGCGAGAAACGCGGGGATTTGTATTACACGAAAGAGATGTTGCTGGCCGTGGGTGATCGTTATGAAAATGACATCGCCGCTGCGCGCGCCGCCGACGCACCTTATCGCTGATGGATGCGCCGTAGCCCTTGGCTGCGGCGCGCCCCTCGTTCATCTGTACGTCTATTGGGTTTTTTATGGACTTTAAAACAATTTTGTTTTACGCCTTCGCGCTGATCTTGATTCTGGCAGCGACGCGCGTCATCACGGCCCGTAATCCGGTCCACGCAGTACTGTTTTTGGTACTGTCCTTCTTTTCCGCAGCGGGCATCTGGATGCTGCTGCAAGCTGAATTCCTGGCCATCGTGCTGGTATTGGTGTATGTCGGCGCCGTGATGGTGCTGTTCCTCTTCGTGGTCATGATGCTCGATATCAATATCGACCGCATGCGCGAAGGTTTCTGGGGCTATCTGCCTTTGTCGGTGACGGTGGGCGTGATCATCGTGCTGGAAATGGCCGCTGTCCTGTGGCATGGTTTCCGCAACTTTACGCCTAGCATCGCTCCGGTGAACGTCAACCTGGGCGGCACCAAGGAACTGGGCCTGCTGATCTACACGGAATATGTGTTCGCCTTCGAGATCGCTGCCGTCGTGCTGCTGGTGGCCATCGTAGCCGCAGTTGCACTGACCCTGCGCAAACGCAAGGACACCAAGCATTTTGCTCCAGGCGATGCGGTACGCGTCAAGCGCAACGACCGCCTGAAGATCATCAAGATGGACGCGGTCGTCGAGCGTCCTGCGGCTGAGCCGGAAGTTAAGGAGGCACCATGACATTATCGCTCACACATTTTTTGGTCCTGGGCGCGATCCTGTTCGCAATCTCGATCGTCGGTATTTTCCTGAACCGCAAGAACATCATCGTATTGCTGATGGCAATCGAATTGATGCTGCTGGCGGTGAATATGAATTTCATCGCGTTCTCCCATTTCATGGGCGACGCGGCCGGTCAGATCTTCGTTTTCTTCATCCTGACGGTTGCCGCCGCTGAGTCGGCTATCGGTCTGGCTATTCTGGTGGTGATGTTCCGTAATCTGGATACCATCAACGTCGAAGACCTGGACAGCCTCAAAGGCTGATGTTTTTCAGACTCGATCTCTCGAATAATAACGATTAAGGTTCATCATGGCGGGGCAACTCCTCAACCCTAACCTCCTTCTTGCCGTACCGCTGGCGCCGCTGGCCGGTGCCGCGATTGCAGGTTTGCTTGGCACCCAGTTCCTGGGTAATTTGGTCGGACGCAAGACGTCGCATACCGCGACGATCCTGGGCGTACTGATAGCGTTCATCCTGTCCGTGCAGACACTGCTGGCAGTGATGGATGGCGCGACATTCAATGGCACGATCTATAACTGGATGACGATCGGCACCCTGAAGATGGAAGTGGGCTTCCAGATCGATTCGCTGTCGGCGATGATGATGTGCGTGGTCACCTTCGTCTCCCTGATGGTGCACATCTACACGATCGGCTACATGAAGGACGACGAAGGCTACAACCGCTTCTTCGCCTACATCTCGCTGTTCACGTTCTCGATGCTGATGCTGGTCATGGCCAACAACTTCCTGCAACTGTTCTTCGGTTGGGAAGCCGTGGGCCTGGTCTCTTACCTCTTGATCGGTTTCTGGTACCAGCGTCCGACGGCCATCGTGGCCAACATGAAGGCTTTCCTGGTCAACCGCGTGGGCGACTTCGGCTTCATCCTGGGCATCGGCCTGCTGCTGGCGTATGGTCAATCGCTGGATTACCAGGAAATCTTCGCCAAGAAGGAAGCCTTGTCCCTCCTGACACTGCCAGGTACCGACTGGGCCCTGCTGACCGTCGCCTGCATCTGCCTGTTCATCGGCGCGATGGGCAAATCGGCGCAGTTCCCGCTGCACGTGTGGCTGCCTGACTCGATGGAAGGTCCTACCCCGATCTCGGCACTGATTCACGCCGCGACGATGGTGACAGCCGGTATCTTCATGGTCTCGCGCATGTCGCCGCTGTTCGAACTGTCCGACACGGCACTGTCCTTCATCCTGGTGATCGGTTCCATCACGGCGCTGTTCATGGGCTTTTTGGGCATCATCCAGAACGACATCAAGCGCGTCGTCGCTTACTCGACCCTGTCGCAGCTCGGCTACATGACCGTCGCGCTGGGTTCGTCCGCGTACTCCGTGGCCGTGTTCCACCTGATGACGCACGCCTTCTTCAAGGCACTGCTGTTCCTGGGCGCCGGTTCCGTCATCATCGGCATGCACCACGACCAGGACATCCGCAACATGGGTGGCCTGCGCAAGTACATGCCGATCACCTGGATCACATCCCTGGTCGGTTCGCTGGCCCTGATCGGCACGCCGCTGTTCTCCGGTTTCTACTCGAAAGACAGCATCATCGAAGCCGTCGAAGCGACGCACATCTGGGGCGCTGGCTTTGCCCAGTTCGCCGTGCTGGCTGGCGTGTTCGTCACCGCCTTCTACTCGTTCCGCATGTATTTCCTCGTCTTCCACGGCAAGGAACGTTTCGGTCAGGCGCATGCGCACGGCCATGACGACCACCACGCGCCTGCGGCCAAGCATGATTCGGACGCGCACGATGAAGAAGACGAAGACGACCACGCGCACCACGGTCTGGAACCTGGCCAGAAGCCGCATGAATCCCCATTCGTCGTGTGGTTCCCGCTGGTGATGCTGGCGATCCCGTCGCTGCTGATCGGTTACCTGACGATCGGCCCGATGCTGCATGGCGATTTCTTCAAGGGCGTGATCTTCGTCGGCGAAAACCATCCAGCAATGGAAGAGTTGTCGCATGAATTCCACGGCGCGATGGCGATGGCGATCCACGGCCTGTCGACGGCACCGTTCTGGCTGGCATTGTCCGGCGTGGTGGCAGCCTACTACTGCTACATGGTCAACCCGCGTGTACCGGCCTGGTTCTTTGCCAAGTTCCACGCGATCCACACCCTGCTGGACAATAAGTACTACCTGGACAAGTTCAATGAAGTCGTGTTCGCCGGCGGTGCCCGTTTGCTGGGTAATGGCCTGTGGAACTTCGGTGACAAGAAGCTGATCGACGGTTTCGTCGTCAATGGCAGCGCCAAGGTCGTCGCCTGGCTGTCCTCGCTGTCGCGAGGCTTGCAGACCGGCTACATCTATCACTATGCATTCGTGATGATCCTGGGCGTGCTGGGCTTCCTGATCTATTTCCTGCCATTCTGGCCCGCTAAGTAAGCTGACCTGATAAAAGAATACTGAGAACCATGATGCAGTCTACGATTTCTACATTACCTCCTTACCTGAGTCTGTCGATCTGGGTGCCGATCATTTGCGGCGTCTTGGTCCTGGCTCTTGGCCGTGACAGCAAAGCGGGCTTTACCCGCTGGCTGTCGCTGGCTGGCGCCGTGCTCAGCATGCTGTGCACCTTGCCGCTGATCCAGCATTTCGACAACGCCGCACACGGCATGCAATTCGTCGAAAAAGCACCGTGGATTGAAACTTTCAATATCTGGTACTCGCTGGGTATCGATGGCCTGTCGCTGTGGTTCATTCCACTGACGGCCTTTATCACGGTCATCGTCGTCATTTCGGCCTGGCAAGTGATCGAGAAGCGCATCGCCCAGTACATGGGTGCCTTCTTGATCCTGTCGGGTCTGATGATCGGCGTGTTCTGTGCGCTGGACGGCTTGCTGTTCTACTTCTTCTTTGAAGCAACCCTGATCCCGATGTTCATCATCATCGGTATCTGGGGCGGCTCGAACCGCGTGTACGCGTCGTTCAAGTTCTTCCTGTACACCTTCTTCGGTTCGCTGCTGACCCTGGTTGCCATCATCTACCTGCGCAATGTGTCGGGTACCTTCGACATCCTGGCCTGGCATGCGTTCAAGCTGACGATGAACGAACAGATCTTCATCTTCCTGGCCTTCCTGATGGCCTTCGCGGTGAAAGTGCCGATGTTCCCGGTCCACACGTGGTTGCCGGACGTCCACGTGGAAGCGCCTACCGGTGGTTCCGCCGTGCTGGCCGCCATCATGCTGAAACTGGGCGCCTACGGCTTCCTGCGTTTTTCGCTGCCGATCACGCCGGACGCCAGCCACTACCTGTCGGGCTTCATGATCGCCTTGTCGCTGATCGCCGTCATCTACATCGGTCTGGTTGCCCTGGTGCAAACCGACATGAAAAAACTGGTCGCCTATTCGTCGATCGCGCACATGGGTTTTGTCACCCTGGGCTTCTTCATGTTCAACGACATTTCGGTGCAGGGCGGTATCGTGCAGATGGTCTCGCACGGCTTCATCTCCGCTGCGATGTTCCTGTGCATCGGCGTGCTGTATGACCGCATGCATACCCGCAACATCGCCGACTACGGCGGCGTCGTGAACCGCATGCCAAAATTTGCCGCCTTGTTCGTGCTGTTCTCGATGGCCAACTGCGGTCTGCCAGCGACTTCCGGCTTCGTCGGCGAGTTCATGGTGATCCTGGGCGCGGTGCAATACAACTTCTGGATCGGCTTGCTGGCTGCAACGGCACTGATCTGGGGCGCGGCGTACTCGCTGTGGATGGCCAAGCGCGTGGTGTTCGGCAAGATCAAGAACAAGCATGTGGCCGAATTGACCGACATCAACAAACGTGAATTCTTCATGCTTGCTGTGCTGGCCATCGCCGTGCTCGTGATGGGTCTGTACCCAGCCCCGTTCACCGACACGATGCAAACTTCGGTTGCCGACCTGCTGCAGCATGTCGCCATCAGCAAGTTGCCTTAAATAGAAGACCGATAACATGACTAATGCACCTAATCTGGTACCGCTGTACGCGGAAATCTTTCTGCTGATCGCCACGTCGGCGCTCTTGCTGATCGATATGTTCTTGCCTGCGGCGAAGCGTTCGATCACCTATGCGCTGTCGCTGCTGACTTTGGCAGGCTGCGCCTTGCTGACCGTGGGCGACTTCAACGCGGGCACCACCGTCTACACGTTCCATAACATGTTCGTGTCGGACCCGATGTCGCAGCTGCTGAAACTGTTCTCGTACGGCGCCGTGGCGCTGACCCTGATCTACTCGCGTGCCTATGCCACCGACCGCAGCATGCTGTCGGGTAACCTGGGCGGCGAGTTCTACGTGCTGGCCCTGTTTGCACTGCTGGGCCAGATGATCATGATCTCGGCCAACAACTTCCTGATCATCTACCTGGGTCTGGAACTGATGTCGCTGTCGCTGTACGCACTGATCGCCTTGCGCCGTGACAATGCCAAGGCCACGGAAGCGGCCATGAAATACTTCATCCTGGGCGCGCTGGCTTCCGGTTTCATGTTGTACGGTATCTCGATGCTGTACGGCGCCTCCGGCACGCTGGACCTGGGCGAACTGCGCGTGGCGCTGGAAAACGGCAAGACCAACGGCACCATCATGGTCTTCGGCCTGGTGTTCCTGGTAGCGGGCCTGGCCTTCAAACTGGGCGTCGTGCCATTCCACATGTGGGTGCCTGACGTGTATCAAGGTTCGCCAACGGCCGTGACCTTGCTGCTGGGCGGCGCGCCGAAACTGGCCGCGTTTGCCATCACCCTGCGTTTGCTGGGCGAGGGCTTGCTGCCGATGGCGCATGACTGGCAGCAAATGCTGCTGGTGCTGGCCGTGATGTCGCTGGCTATCGGTAACTTCACCGCCATCGCGCAAACCAATTTGAAGCGCATGTTGGCGTACTCGACCATCGCGCAAATGGGCTTCGTGCTGCTGGGTCTGCTGTCGGGCACCGTTGACGCACCGAACAATACCCTGAACGCGGCTGGCGCAGCCACCGCCTACGGCGCCTCGATGTACTACGTCATCACCTACGTGTTCACCACCTTGGGTACCTTTGGCGTGATCATGTTGCTGGCACGCAATGGTTTCGAAGCAGAAGAACTGGCCGACTTCAAGGGCCTGGGCAAACGCAGCCCGATCTTCGCGCTGGTGATGACCCTGTTCATGTTCTCGCTGGCCGGCGTGCCGCCGCTGATGGGCTTCATGGCCAAGTACTCGGTGCTCGCTTCCGTGCTGGCCACGGGCCAGCTGTGGCTGACCATCGCTGCCGTGCTGTTCTCGCTGATCGGCGCCTTCTACTACCTGCGCGTCGTGAAGATGATGTGGTTCGACGAGCCGACGGACACCAACGCGCTGGTCGTGCATGGCGACATGCGCGTCGTGCTGGCCCTGAACGGCGTGTTTGTCCTGGCCCTCGGTGTGATGCCTAACAGCATCCTGGCTGCCTGCGCGACAGCGATTACCAAGACGCTGGCGTCCTGATCGATGGATGTCACCGCCTCGAGCTGGCTGGTGATCGCCCTGGGTATCCTGGGCGCCAACCTGCCATTTCTGAATGAGAAACTGTTTGCCGCCGTGCCGCTGAAGAAGGCGGCGCAGGCAGAGCAGGGCTGGCGCAAGCCGCTGGCGCTGCGCCTGCTGGAGATGGTGATTCTGTATTTCATCGTCGGCGCCGTGGCGATCGCGCTCGAAGCGCGCATCGGCAACGCTTTCCCGCAGACGTGGGAGTTTTATGCCATCACCGGGTGTTTGTTCCTGGTGCTGGCTTTCCCCGGCTTTGTCGGACGCTACCTGCGCAAGCGGCGCTAGCCCCATCGACCGAAAGCGGCGCCTCTGGCGCCGTTTTTTTTTATTGAGCATAATCAACGTATGGATACAGAACGCATGGATATGAACTTAACTGAAACCAAGGTGGACGGCGAGCTCGTCTACCAGGGCGGCTTCCTGCGCGTGCAGCGCGACCGCGTGACCCTGCCGGACGGCAAGATCACGGCGCGCGAATTCATCCTGCACCCGGGCGCCGTCGTCATCCTGCCGCTGCTCGACGATGGCACGGTGCTGATGGAACGCCAGTACCGCTATCCGCTGGACAGGGTCTTTATTGAATTCCCCGCCGGCAAGATCGACGCCGGTGAGTCCCACCTGGCCTGCGCCCAGCGCGAGTTGCTGGAAGAAACGGGCTACACGGCCAGCGACTGGCAATTCGTCTCCACCATCCATAACGCCATCGCGTATTCGGATGAACACCTGGAACTGTTTTTGGCGCGGGGCCTGGTCGCCGGCGAGCGCAGTCTGGACGAGGGCGAGTTCCTGGAAACGTTTACGGCCACCGTGCCGCAGCTGCTCGACTGGGTCAAGGATGGCACGATCACCGACGTGAAAACCGTCATCGGCATCTTCTGGCTCGACAAGATCACCAGCGGCGCCTGGCAAGCGGCTTGATCTTGCGCCTGCGCCTGCGCCTGCCCATTTTCCTGCTGCTTGCCTGTGTCACCCTGGGTGCACAGGCGCAGGCGCGCACGCCGTTCCAGGTGCGCTGCGAAGACACGATCAGCAAGACGGTGTCCGTGCTGACGGCGCAACAGAACGGCTACAGCATCGATACGCATCTGCCGTACAAGGCGCTGACCGTCATGAAGGGCACGGCGCGCGCGAATACCTGGGTGCTGGGCCTGACGAAGACCGAGTCGCAAGTGCAAATTGGCCTGGCCGGGCCCATGCTGCAAGATCCTGCCAGCGGCTACGAATGCGTGGCGCCGCAGATTTCCGTCAAGCTCAACTACGCTCCCGTGGTGATCTATATCGGCCGTGAATTTGCCCCGGGCACTTGCGCGTATGATGAGATACTCGCGCATGAACTGCGGCACATGAAGACCTATATGGAGCATTTGCCGCGCGTGGAAAAGACCGTGCGCGCCGCGCTGGCCAGGCGTTTCGAGGCGCGCCCCCTGTACGCGCCCAGCGGCACGGCCAGGGCGGCGCTGGCGCGCGAGATCGATACGGGCTGGTTGCCGTATATCAAGGCCGAGATGCGCAAGGTGGAAGTCTTGCAGGCGGCCATCGATTCGCCGCAGGAATATGCGCGCCTGGGCAAGGCGTGCAAAGGCGAAATCCAGAACATATTGGCGGGCAAGGTACAGTCCGCCCAGCAGTGACAAGACAAGGAAGCGCATGACAGCAGTATCGAATCGTCCCCGTTATTTTGCGCTGATCCCCGCCGCCGGCGTGGGCGCACGCATGGAGGCGGGTAGTCCCAAGCAATATTTACCCATCGCGGGCAAGCCCATGCTGCGCCACGCGCTCGACGCCTTTCTCGCCAGCCCCCTGATCGCGCATACGTATGTCGTCGTCAGCGCGGAGGATGGCCAGATAGATGCCGTCGTGCCGCAAGGGAACAACAGCGGCGTGACTGTGCTGCGCTGCGGCGGCGCCACGCGCATGGAAACGATCTTGAATGGCCTGCAGGCGCTGCACGGCAGCATCGATGCACACGACCATGTGCTGGTGCACGACGCGGCGCGGCCCGGCCTGACGCCGGCGCTGATTGCAAAGCTCATTACCGAAGTCGGTGCACATCCGGCCGGCGGCTTGCTGGCCTTGCCCGTGGTCGACACCGTCAAGCGGGCCGGGCCGGCGAGCGTGTCGGCGCAAACGGTGCCGCGCGACGGCCTGTGGCTGGCGCAGACGCCGCAAATGTTCAGCTATGCCTTGCTGCACCGGGCGCTGTCGCAAGCGCCCGATCCGCAGGCCATCACGGACGACGCCAGCGCCGTCGAAGCGCTGGGCCTGGCGCCCAGGCTCATTGAGGGCCACCCGCGCAACCTGAAGGTAACCCTGCCGCGCGACATACACACGGCCGAGCTGTACTTGGCCCATCCTTGAATCCTGAACAGAAAGACCGCATGACGACCATCACCACTCCCGTACTGCCTTTCCGCATCGGCCAGGGCTATGACTGCCACGCGCTGGTGGAACACCGCGACCTGATCATCGGCGGCGTGAAGATTCCCCATCATTTGGGCTTGCTCGGCCATTCCGACGCGGACGTGCTGCTGCACGCGATTACCGACGCCATCTTCGGCGCCGCCGCCCTGGGCGACATCGGCCGCCATTTCCCTGACACGGACGCGCAATTCAAGGGCGCCGATTCGCGCACCCTGCTGCGCGAAGCCGTGCGCCGCGTGCAAGCCACCGGTTATATCATCGGCAATATCGACGCCACCATCATCGCCCAGCGCCCGAAAATGGCGCCGCACATCGCCGCCATGTGCGCCAACGTGGCCGAAGACCTGGGCGTGAGTGTGGGCCAGGTGAACATCAAGGCCAAGACGAATGAAAAGCTGGGCTACCTGGGCCGTGAAGAAGGCATCGCGGCCGAAGCCGTGGCCTTGCTGTTGCGCGCCTGAACCACCACCTTCGCAGCATTGACCAACAGGAGAGAGCATGTTCCAGTTACGCCGCACCAGCATCTTGCTTGCATTGGCACTGACCGCCGCGCCATCGGCCTGGGCCGAACTGCAAGCCACGGGCGAGCCGCCCGCCGCCAGACAGGGCTGGAAGGCCGAGACCGTTGCGCAGGGGGTGCGCCAGCCGTGGGGCATCGCCTGGCTGGGCGAGGGGCGCGCGCTGGTCACCAGCAAGCAGGGCACATTGCATCTGCTGAATGGCAAGAGCTTCGAGGATGTCGCGCTGGAAGGCATGCCCAAAGTCTTCACGGGCGGGCAGGGCGGCTTGCTCGATATCGTGCTGCATCCGCAAGATGCCGACAAGCCGAACCCGCGCGTGTACATGACGGTATCGACGGGCACGAATGACGCCAACCGCACGACCCTGGTGCGCGGCGTGTTCGATGGCAAGCGTGTGACGGGCATCCAGACCCTGTTCCAGGTGGCCAACGACAAGAGCGGCGGCCAGCATTTTGGCTCGCGCTTGCTGTGGCTGCCGGACGGCACTTTGCTGATGAGCGTGGCCGATGGCGGCAATCCGCCGCTGCGCATAGGCGACCGCCTGGCGCGCGAGCAGGCGCAAAACCTGGCCACGCACCAGGGTTCCATCCTGCGCCTGACGGAAGATGGCAAACCGGCGCCCGGCAATCCGCTGGCGGCCAAGGGCGCCTTGCCGGAAATCTGGTCGGTTGGCCACCGCAACGTGCAGGGCCTGGCGCTCGATCCCGTTTCGGGGCGCGTATGGGCCACGGAGCACGGTCCGTACGGCGGCGACGAGCTGAACCTGGTGGTGGCGGGCGGCAACTACGGCTGGCCCCTGCAAAGCTATGGCGCCGACTACAAGACGCATGAACCCGTTGGCCAGCATGAAGTGCCGGGCATGCTCAACCCGAGCGTGGCCTGGGTGCCATCGCCGGCCCCGTCGGGGCTGGCCGTCTACACGGGCGACAAGATTGCCGCCTGGCGTGGCAGCATCTTCAGCGGCGGCCTGGCGGCCAAGGATATCCGCCGCATCGCCGTCGATGCGAATGGCAAGGTGACGGGGCAGGACCGCCTGGCCATCGGCGCGCGCGTGCGCGACGTGCGCCAGGGGCCGGATGGCTACCTGTATGCGCTGACGGATGAAGACAACGGCCGTCTGCTGCGCATCGTGCCGCAGTAATACGGCAGGCGCCCACTTCGCTTAAGATGGCGCCTTTACTTCATTCAAGGTGGCGGCATGGCCCGTGATACTTATGCATACCGGCACGTCGCCGTCGAATCGCGCGCGATCAATGGCCGCGTGGAAATTCGCCCCGTGCCGGGTCAGGCCTTTTCGCCCGAACTGGCCGTGCAGTGCTCGCGCCGCCTGGTCGACCTGCAGCGCTATCCGCTCGGCAGCCGCTTTTTACTCTTTGCCAAGCTGACGGACCGCCTGGGCGGTACGCCCTTCCTGTATGCATATCATGGCGACGCGGATGTGGTGATGACGCCGGCCGACGTGACGAAATTTCTCGGCGAATTTCGCCGCGGGCGCATCTGAACCACCGGGTCTCCCGCAAGCCCGCTGTTCCCCCCCCTGCATGAACCCTTGCGCCAGCGCGTCGTGGCTGTGTGGCGCGCGGCATACACTGCATGATGGCTGTTATTTTATTGATACTTGGAAATATCTATATGCTACTATTAAAATGGTAACTTATAGTGACAATAAAATAATCAGGCCTGCTCGATAGGCGGCCATCAAAAAGGGAATGCAAATGAAAAATTCTTGGAAATCCTGGCTCTGCAGCATGGCCGTGCTCGCCGCAGCGCCGCTGGCCGGCGCGACGCCCCTCATCAATCAGGAAGCCAATGTCCATGCGGTGAACATGGCCCATTTTTGGCAGGGAGACCTGGCCCAGTCGTTCCAGCAATCGGCGGCGACGATTGCGGGCGCAGGTATCTTTTTGGCGCCGAATCTGGGCAACACGGATACCGTGACCATTTCCTTGTGGAATAATTTGCCGAACGCCGCCGGCACTATGCTGGCGCAAGCTTCCGTTGCCGGGACCGCCGGCCAATGGGCGGACGTGTTCTGGTCGCCTGTTGCCATCGCCGCCAATACGACGTATTACCTGGTGTTCGGCGGCAATAATACCTTGTCCATCGCCGGCGACACGAACAATGGTTACGGCCTGGGCCAGGTCTATGCGAACACGGGCTATCAAAGCTTTGCCAACTTCGACTATGCCTTCCGCACGTTCGCCGCTCCCGTGCCGGAGCCGACCACGGTGTATCTGCTGCTGGCTGGCCTGGGCGTGCTGCTGGCCCGCCGCCAGCATGCCGGCAAGTCATTGCGTGTGAAAGCGGCAAGCCAGCCGGCTTGAGCGCCGCTCAGGCGCCGCAGGCGGCAGCCTGTTTGACAGGCTGTTGCTTGCCGAATGTTCCTATCGTCAGCGCGCAGCCGAGGGCGAATACGCCGCCCAGCACCATCGCGCTGGACACGCCCAGCCGGTCGACGGCCATGCCGCCGAGCAAGGCGCCCGACGCCAGTGACACTTGCACGATGGCGACAAACAGTGCGCTGCTGCCTTCCATCAAGTGTGGCGCAGCCTTGAACATCCACGTCTGCACGGCGATCGGCATCGCGCCGAAACCGAAGCCCCACACGGCCACCAGCAGCATCGCCGTCACCGAATGGCTGCCGAACGCGGCCAGCGCCAGCGTGGACAAGCCCAGCACGGCGCCCGTCAGCATCAGCGCGGCCCGTTCGTAGCGGCCGGCGGCCCAGCCGCCCACCAGGTTGCCGATGAAGCCGGAAGCGCCATACACCAGCAGCATGGCGCTGACCGTGCCGGCCGCCAGGTGTGAAATCTGTGTGAGGAAGGGCGCGATATACGTGTAGGCGGCGAACTGTCCCGTGAAGAGCATGGCCGTGGCGATCAGGCCCAGCCTGGCCTTGCGGATGCTGAAAATCATCGGCAACTGGCGCAGGCGGATGGCCTGCGTCGGCGGCAGCTTGGGCAACAGCAACAGCTGCCCGAGGAAGACCAGCACGGCAATGGCGCTGGCAGCGCCAAAGGCCACGCGCCAGCCGACCAGCTCGCCCACCAGCGCACCGGCCGGCACGCCCGCCACCGTGCCCAGCGAGACGCCGGCAAAGATGATGGACATGGCGCGCGACGCATGTTGCGGCGCCACCAGGCGCGGGCCGATGGCGCTGCCGATGGCCCAGAAGCCGCCCACGCCCACGCCGAGCATGGCGCGGCCCAGCAGTATCCACGCATACGAGGGGGCCAGTGCCACCAGCAGGTTCGATGCGACCAGCAGGGCGGTGAGGGCCAGCAGCACGATGCGGCGGTCCAGGCGGCCCGAGCCGACGGTGACGAAGATGGCGGCAAACGCGGCAACGATGCCGGGCGTGGTGATCATCAGTCCCGCCTGGCCCTTGCTGATGGCCAGTTCGGCGGCCATGGCCGGCAGCAGCCCGACGGGCAGGAATTCGGACGTGACGAGGGCGAAGGCGCCGATGCCGACAGATAAGACGGCCAGCCAGGGCGCCACGGTGGTATCGTTGTCAGTAGCGTTGGAAAGTGTTTGCATATGAGGTTCCTGAAAAGCCGGGAGGTTTTTAACCGGTCGGTATATAATCGGGGCAGGCAGACAGTGTTGTCAATAATTTTTTACCGATCGGTATGAAACAAGATAAAAAAGAGCCAGCGGTCAAGGCGAAAACGGGCCGGCCACGCACCTTCGACGCCGACGAAGCGCTCGATTGCGCCATGAAAGTGTTCTGGGAAAAGGGCTATGAAGGCAGTTCCCTGCCGGAACTGACGAAAGCCATGGGCATGAACCGGCCCAGCCTGTATGCCGTCTTCGGCAACAAGGAGCAGCTATTTCACAAGGCGCTCGAACGCTACAGCGACACGCGCATGCAGTTTTTCGATGCGGCGCTGGAACAGCCGACGGCGCGCCAGGTGGTGGAAGCCCTGTTAACGCAGTATGTCGATGCGCAAACCATGCCGGACGGCCCGCACGGCTGCATGGGCGTCAATGCGGCGCTCGCCTGCAGCGACGATGCCTTGCCGATCCGCGATGAATTGTTTGCGCGCCGGCTGCGCGGTGAAATCAAATTGCGCGACCGCTTGCGGCGTGCCAGGGAGGAGGGCGATTTGCCGCCTGATTCCTGTCCCGAGCAGCAGGCGCGCTTTGTCGTGACTTTGTCGCAGGGCATGGCCATCCAGGCGGCGGCGGGCGTATCGCGCGAGCAATTGCAGCAGATGGTGGGCTTGCTGCTGCGCAATTGGCCGATGTAACTACCCGGTCGGGGCGATAGTCTTGGCCAGGTCGCTGGGCGCCTTGCGCCGCCAGGCGGCCGTCAGGGCGGCGGCCAGCATGTCCAGCTCGGCATCCGCCAGGCGCACCGTGATGCCGGCAAGGCGCTCGCCCCACCACAGCTTTTGACAGCCGGACGGTGTGATGACGGTGGCGATATGCGCCGCTTCCGCATCGAGCAGCACGTTGATGTGCTCGTCGTCGGGCAGGGTGGCAAAGATCTTCCCGCCCACGCGGAAGGCTGGACGGTCGTGGTGTTCTTCCTCGGTGGCGTCGGGAAACGACAGTGCCAGATAGCGTAGTTCTTCCAGGTCGACCATTTCCTCTTTCCCCCTCATCGGACAGATAGCTGCATGACTGCATTTTGCCATGCTGTTTCGCCCCGTGGTGCAGCGGCATGTGAAAAGAAATGCGCAAGATGCGACAGTGGCGGCGCCATCTGTGGCGTGGTCGCGACAATCGGGGCAGGCGATGATGCTTGTTATAATAGAATCTTTAGTGGTTAAAAGAAAAATACTTTTCTTAAAAGAAAATTAGGATAAAATAGCTTCATCGTCTTGCCCGACCCGTCAACCGTCTGAACCTGTCCCGGAAACCCGACCCCTTTCCTGGACGCTTGCAGCGCAGTGCAATTGCGTAGCAAGTCCGCGATCTTGCGCGGTAGTTCCAGCCCCCGACCGCTCATCTTTGCAGTCTCTAGCGCTCCCACCGACACGCCTCAGTGCAGCGTGCATTGATTCCAATCACCCGCATGCCTACTGAATAACTACTGGATATAATCATGAAAAATTTGCCTAAAATTGCCCTGTCCCTGATCGCTGTCGGTGTGTTTGCCCACGCGAACGCCAGCACCGTCACCGTGTCCACCGGTTTCTCGAACGCCAGCGCGCAAGCTTCCGCCGCCGCTTACCAGTCCGTGGTGAATGCCGCCGTGGCTACGCCGGGCGCCGGTTATGGCACGACGACGATTGCCAGCTACGACAATGTCACGAATAGCAGCCTGTTCGGCAGTGGTTCGAACATCGCCTTCAAGTCGGTGATCAATTTTGGCGTCAGCACGGCCGATGCGGGCGCCTGGAGCTTCCGTAGCGGCGTCGACTTCGGCAAGGGCGGCGCCCTGTTCCTCGATGGCGTGGCGCTGGACTTCAAAAGCAACGACATGTGGTGGGCAGGCAACTACAACAATAGCAGCCAGTACCTCAGCGGTTCGAGCTTGCTGGCGGCCGGCAACCATACCCTGAGCATCTATGGCCTGGAAGGCTGCTGCGATGGTGGCCAGCAAGCCCAGTTCAAGGCGGGCAACAGCAATTTCGCCAGCTTTACCAGCACCGATGGCCTGGTGTCGGCCGTGCCGGAGCCAAGCACCTATGCCATGCTGCTGATCGGCCTGGGCCTGCTGGGCTTTACGGCGCGCCGCAAGCAGGACGCGAAGTTTTAAGCGCAAGTTCTAAGCAGCCATACTCTGCGCACCTCGCGGCGCACGTAAAAAAGCCCGCCGTGTCTTGACAGACCGGCGGGCTTTTTGCATGCGCTTTGTTAATCGCCGCTGTCCTCGTCTTCGTCGGCCCCCCTGGCCGCCTTGCCGCGCTCGGCGTCGACGGCGCGCTGCAGGCCGGCCGCATCGCGGAAGAAGGCCTGCGTCGTCTGATTTGGACTCAGGCGCAGTGCCGGCGGGTAGATCACCGACATGTAGGCCTCGTCGGCCAGGCGGCCGCTGATCTGCAGGTTGCTCAGCAGGATCAGGGTCGAGCCGAGGATGGCCAGCACGACGGCGACGAGGCCGAAGCGGCGCGGATGCTGGGGTTTGATCGTGCGCAAATGGTAGTAGATCATGGTACAGACGATGACGATGAACATATGCCGCCCATAGCGCGTCAGCACTTCCAGCGACAGTGCATACGCCGCCACATTGCTGCCCAGTTCCCACACTTCCATGGCCAGCAAGCCGCAGCCGATGATGAACAGGTGGCGGCCGAAGCGCGCCACATGGCCGAACAGGCGGTTCGCTACGGCCCAGATCGACGCCCACACGAGGCCGCCGGCCAGTGCGTAGGCGATGATCATCAGGTAGGAAATCGGCTCGAAGGCGTCCGCATCACTGAGCCAGTTGCTGAAGGCGGCCGAGGCGCCGATCATGGCCAGGCCGGCGACGGCGGGGCGCAAGCCTTCCCAGTCGTGCCTGGTGGTATCGCTCAATTCAGGCGCAACAGGCTGGTCGCTGGCGCGCACGCGCAGGCGCGTGTGGCCCAGGCGTACGATGCTGTTGCCGCTCAGGGCCACTTGCAGTTGCCGTTGGCCCCGGTGGATCACGCCATTCTGGCTGCCCAGGTCGCGCAGCAGCAGGCCGCCTGCGCCATCGTCTTCGACAATGGCGTGCCTGGCCGCCGTGTGCGCGTCGTCGAGGATGAAGTCGTTGTCGTAGCCGCGGCCGATGCGGATCGGCAAGGCATCGATGCGCTGGCGCTGCTGTACTTCGCCATTCTCGGTGAGGATTTCGATGAAATACGGTGCTGTCATGGCTTGCGCGTCCCGGTGGTCGATGGTGCGCGCGACAGCGCGTCGAGGAAGGTGCGCGTGACGCGCATGCCGTTGGCGTAGGACACGCCGCGCGCGTCGATGCGGCTTTGCAGGCTCATCAGTGGTTCATCGGTACTGGCGGCCAGCAGGGCAAAGTCGTACAGGCCGGTAAACTTGCGGTAGGCGCGCACGCACAGCACGGCGCGCAAGGGCAGGGTGGCATTCTTGACGAACTGTTCGGTGCAATGGGGGGCCGTCAGGTGCACGCTTTTGTAGCTGCCAAAACTTTCATTCTTGAACGAGGCGCTGGCCAGCTCGGAAAAGCGCAGTGCACCCAGTTCGCTGCTGCGCAGGAATTCGTGGCGCATCGACACTTGCCCCGTCTGCAGGGCGCCCGAGATGAAGATGGCCGATTCCATGGCGCAACTGGTGTTGTCGAGCATGTAGGGCTTGTCGGACTTGACGTTGGAGCGGCCCCAGCAGCGCATCTGGTCCGATTCGCGCACGGGCACGCGATACGGGCCCATGGCTTTCAGGCTCAAGGGCGTGTCGAGCAGGCGCGCCAGCATCACTTCCTGGTGCGCCAGCAGCTGCGCCGTCACCAGCGGCTTGAAGTCTTTCGGCGCCTTGCCTTGCTGGGCCACCTTGGCCAGCAATTGCTGGGCATAGCGGGCCGGCACGAGAAAACTCACGAGTTCGCCATCGAGGCGTTTCGAGACGTTCACGCCGGCCACGTCGCCGCTGGCCGTGACGCTGGGGCCGCCGCTCATGCCGGCATTGATCGGTCCCGTAAACATCAGCTGGTCGTAGAAGCTGCGCGTGACGACGCCGTTGTACGAGCCTTCCGAGATGGCGAAACCCAGGTCCAGCGGATTGCCCATCGAATACAGGTACTGGCCCTGCGTCAGGGGTGCCAGCGATTCCGGCATCTTGAAAAAGCCCGTGCCATGGCGGTTCACGCGCAGCACGGCCAAGTCGTGCAGCACGTCGACGGCCAGCAATTCCACATTGCCCCGCTGGCCGCTGGTGTCGACCCATTCGCCCACGTAGGTATCGGGGTCGAGCGCGAATTGCGACACGACGTGATAGTTGCTCACTACCAGGTCGCCCGTGCCGATCAAAAAGCCCGAGCCCACCGACGATTGCGTGCGGCCGTTTTTCAGCAGCACGCGCACTTGCAGGATGTCGGCGCGCGCGGCCGTGTACAGTTTTTGCGCGGCGGACGAGGGCGGCGGCAAGGCTGCATGTTCGGTGGCAGCGGGTGCGGCGGTGGCCGGTGGCGGCTTGGCGGGGGGAGTCGAGGCAGTGGGGGCCGCGTGGGCGCCTGCGGCAGCGCACAGGCTGGCCAGCAAGAAGGCGAAGTTAGATAATTTCATGCATCCTTTGTGCGTGAGCCGGAGCGAGGCCGGCCCGGCGCCCAAGTGACGCGCCATTCCGCGCCAGCCCGGGCAATTACAGGGCGCCGTCTTCCAGCGCCGGCGCCGTTTCCGGCGTCATCATGTGACCGAGCTTGCTTTGCTTGGTGTTCAGGTAGTGCTGGTTGAAGGCGTTGCGGTTGACCAGCAGCGGCACCCGTTCGGCCACCGTGATGCCCAGCCCTTCCATGGCGGCGATCTTGCGCGGGTTGTTCGTCATCAAACGCAGGCTGTTGATGCCGAATTGCGCAAACATGGGTTTGCACAAGGTGTAGTTGCGCGCGTCGGCCTTGAAGCCCAGCTGTTCATTCGCCTGCACCGTGTCGGCGCCTGCTTCTTGCAGGCGATAGGCGCGGATCTTGTTGATCAGGCCGATGCCGCGCCCTTCCTGGCGCAGATACAGCAAAATGCCGCGGCCTTCCTCGGCGATGCGCTTCAAGGCGCCTTCGAGCTGGGCGCCGCAGTCGCAGCGCTGGGAAAACAGCACGTCGCCCGTCAGGCACTCGGAATGCACGCGTGCCAGTACCGGTTCGCCGTTGCCGACATCGCCCAGCACCATGGCCAGGTGTTCCTTGCCCGTGGCGTGTTCGACAAAGGCGTGCAGGGTGAACTGGGCCCACGGCGTCGGCAGTGCGCAGGAAGTCGTGTAATCCAATTCGCCTGTCGCCAGGAGGTCTGCGCCGCTTTGCATGGTTGTGCTCATATAGGTAATTGTCAAAAATAGAGGCGCGCCGTACCACTGCGGTGCCGGCGTGCGCTGTCATCATACCAAAAAGCAGGGGAAACCATTTCCCCTGGCTGAGATTTGAAGGCTGGAATGCCTGGTACTATCCCTCTAATTGCGGCCGGATCAGCCTTTTGCAAGACGGCTGGCCTTGCCGAAGCCCCGTTCCACCGGCAACCGCATGCGGGTTTGGCCAGCGATCCTTATCGAGGCAGATCGAAGACCAGCACCTCGGCATCCTCGGCCTGCGTCAACGTCACTGCTGCCTCTTGTGTCAATTTCAGCGCATCGCCCGCTTTCAGGGGCGTGCCGTTGACCACCAGGCTGCCGCGGATCAGGTGCACATACGCGAGGCGGCCTTCGTCCAGCGCATGTTCGGCTTGCTCGCCTTCCTGCAGGATGCTGGCGTAGATGGCCGCGTCCTGGTGGATCAGCACGGAACCCTGGCGCCCGTCGGAGGAGGCGATCAGACGCAGCTTGCCCCGTTTGCTTTCCGGCGTAAAATGTTTCTCTTCATAGCTGGGCGCTATGCCCGTCACGTTCGGCTGGATCCAGATCTGCAGGAAGTGCAAGCCGTCCGTGGCGGAATGATTGAACTCGCTGTGGCGCACGCCGCTGCCGGCGCTCATGCGCTGCACATCGCCGTAGTGCAGCACGGAACCGGTGCCCATGCTGTCCTTGTGCTCCAGCGCGCCGTCGAGCACATACGAAATGATTTCCATGTCGCGGTGGCCGTGCGTGCCGAAACCCTGGCCCGGCGTGACCCGGTCTTCATTGATCACCAGCAAGGGGCCAAAACCCATGTGCAACGGATCGTGGTAGCTGCCGAAGGAAAAGCTGTGGTGGGAATTGAGCCAGCCGTGGTTGGCGGCGCCGCGTTCTTCGCTGTGACGAATCTGTAACATGGTGGACTCCGTTTCTATGAATGAATGTGCGATAATTTCGAAGGACCGTTGCCTGGCAGTTGCCGTGTCGCCTTTGCTGCCCTTCGCTGTACGATGGAGAAAGTATAGGCCGCCCGCTCCAGAAAGAAAAACGGAAAATCTTGCGACCTATGATCGAAAAAATCGAATGTTAAGACTGAGCCTGGAAGCCTTGCAAATCGTTGACGCCATCGACCGCCGCGGATCGTTCTCGTCGGCCGGCAAGGAATTGCATAAAGTGCCATCCACCATTTCCTATACGGTGGCCAAGCTGGAAGACGACCTGGGCGTGCAAGTGTTCCGGCGCAATGGTCCCAAAGTCATGCTGACGGCGGCCGGCCAGGAATTGCTCAAAGAGGGCCGCTATCTGCTGAAGGCGGCACAGGACCTCGAACACCGCGTACGCCGGGTGGCGTCCGGCTGGGAAACGGAATTGTCCATCGGCATTGATTCCATGTTTTCCGCCGTGGCCCTGGCCGACGACGTGCGCGCCTTCTATGAGGTTGCGCAACAGACGCGCTTGCGCCTGTCGCAAGATACCCTGTCGGGCACCTGGGAAGCGTTGCTGGACCGGCGGGTTGACTTGCTGGTGGGCGCGCCCGGCGACGGGCCGGCGGGCGGCGGCTATATCGCGCAGCCGATCGGCATGCTCGACTTCGTCTTTGCCGTGGCGCCCACGCATCCGCTGGCGCAGGTGGCGGAGCCCTTGTCGCGCGGCCATCTGCAGCAGTACCGGGCCGTGGTGGTGGCCGACTCGGCGCGCCAGATGGCGCCGCGCACGGTGGGGCTGCTGCTGGGGCAAGATGCCTTGAGCGTGCCGAGCATGCAGGTCAAGTTCGACTACCAGGTGCTGGGACTGGGCTTTGGCTTCCTGCCGGGACCGTGCGCGCGCGCCGCCATTGCGCGCGGCCAGCTGGTGGAAAAGGCCGTGGAAGAGCCGAAACCGTCGGAAACGTTTTACCTGGCGTGGAGAGTGGGCGAGGATGGCGCCGCGCTGCGCTGGTGGATGGCGCGCATGCGCGAACCGGATGTGTTTGCCCGCCTGGCGCAGCATCTGCCGGGCCATTCGGCCTAGGTCTTAAAATGTTGACATATGCCAACATTTTTAAGTTACCATATTCATAGTATTTCGACCGTCTTTCTGCTCCGACTTGCACGCCCCATCGTGGGATTTTGATGATTACATATACCGCAGCGCCCCTGATATGTTCCCCTGACCTGCCACACGCGCGGGGCTGCCATGCTTGAGGCGAAGGTCGCGCTGTGCCTGCGCCTGGCCCAGGACGCCCGTGAACAGGCGGGGCCGCAGCAGGCCGCCACCCTGGCGCGGCTGCAGGAGGAGCTGGAGCGGCTGCGCGGCGTCAGCCGGCCCGTGGTGCGCGTGGCGCCCGCCGACGCTTTGCTGGAAATCGATCCCGATGGCTTCCTGATCGGCTGGAACCATGGTGCCGAACAGATGTTCGGCTATTCCGAACTGGAAGCGCTGGGCCAGCACATCCTGTTTTTGTATCCGGAAGACGACGCGGAAGCGAGCGTGCTGGAACTGCATTTCAAGCAGGGTGAGGTGGCCACCGATGTGCGCCGGCGCAAGAAGTCGGGCATGGTAACGTGGCTGCGCATGCACCGCCATGTGATCCACGACCAGGCGGGCAAGGCTTGCGGCATGGCCGTGCGCCTGTCGGCCATGAGCGAACCGCTGTCCGACGTGGACAAGGTGAGGTTGCACGCACGCATCATCGAAGATAGCGAGCAAGCCGTGCTGATCACGGACGCGGAAGAGCGCATCGTCTCCATCAACAGTTCGTTTTCCCGCATCACCGGCTTTTCGCCGGCCGAAGCCATCGGCCGTACGCCAGACTTGCTGCGCTCGGGCGTGCACGACCCCGACTTCCGCGCCAAGGTGCGCGCCGCCATGCGCGGGCACGGCTCCTGGCGCGGCGAAATCATCGGCAAGCGCAAGAATGGCGAACTCTTCCCGCAAGACGTCACCATCAGCGTCGTGCGCGACGAATTTGGCGAAATCAGCCATGTGTTTTCCCTGTTTTCCGATATCTCGGTGCACAAGGATGCCGAGGCGCGCATGCAGCGCATGGCCAACTACGACAGCCTGACGGGCTTGCCCAACCGCTGCCTGCTGAACCAGCTGGTGGGCCAGGGCCTGGCCGAAGCGAAACGGCAAGGCACGCATGGCGCGCTGATGGTCATCGACATCAGCCGCATCGGTTCCATCAGCGACACCTTGGGCCACGAAGTGGGCGACCAGCTGGTGATCGCCATCGGCCAGCTGTTCCGTGGCGCCTTGCGCGACGCGGACATCCTGGCGCGGGTCGACAACAGCAAGTTCGTCGTGGCGCTGTTGCATATCGAAAAGCGCGAACACGCGGCGAACGTGGCGCAAAAGCTGCTCAACCTGTTAGAGGCGCCCATCAATATCGATGCGCACGCGCTGCACGTGGGCGCCAGCATCGGCATCACCGTGTATCCGGAAGACGGCCTGGAAGCGCCGGCCCTGTTCCGCTTTGCCGACGTGGCCGTGGCCAAGGCGGGGCAGACCATCGAATCGACCTTCCTGTTTTACCGCGAAGACATGAACCGGCGGGCCAAGGAACATTTGCGCCTGGAAAGCGAAATGCGCCTGGCCCTGGGCGACAAGGAACTGGAATTGCATTACCAGCCGAAAGTGAGCCTGGCCAGCGGGCGCATCGTGGGCGCGGAAGCCTTGCTGCGCTGGAAGCATCCGATGCGCGGCATGGTCTCGCCGGGCCTCTTCATTCCCGTTGCCGAGGAAACCAGTTTGATTCTGGAACTGGGCACCTGGGTGCTGGACGAGGCTTGCCGCCAGATCCGCAACTGGGAAGACCGTGGCCTGCACATGCCGGCCATCGCCGTCAACCTGTCGGCGCGCCAGTTCGATGAACAGTTGCCGGCGCGCATAGCGGCCGTGCTGGAACGCTACGGCGTGCGGCCCGACCAGATCATGCTGGAAATCACGGAAAGCCTGTTGATGCGCGGTGCCGACAAGGTGATCGACATCATGAACCAGCTGGTGGCCATGGGCCTGGCGCTGGCGCTGGACGACTTCGGCACCGGTTATTCCAGCCTGGCGTATTTGAAGAAATTCCCCATCAGCACCCTGAAAATCGACCGCTCGTTTGTCATCGGCTTGCCGTTCGAGGAAAACGATTGCGCCATCGCCCGCGCCATCGTCACCATGGCGCAGCAGCTGCGCCAGGAAATCGTCGCCGAAGGGGTGGAAACGGCCGAGCAGATGCGTTTCTTGCGCGAACTCGGCTGCGACCAGCTGCAAGGTTATCTGTTCAGTCCTGCCGTGCCGGCGGCCGAATTCGAGCTGATGCTCGATGAAGGCCGGCAGTTGCGGCTGGAAGAGCTGGCCTGAGCAAGCGGCGATCAGACGCGTAGCAAGCCACGAAAGCCTCGGCTCGCATAATACGATTCGGCGCCATTGTGATAGATGAAGACCTGTTCATAGCGGCGGTCGCAGAACAGGGCGCCGCCCAGCGCCCGGATATTGTCCGGCGTCGCAATCCAGCTCGAGGTTTTCCGGTCGAACGGCCCTAGCTCCTGCAATTGGCGGTACTGCGTCTGCGTCAGCAATGCGATACCCATCGCTTGCGCCATGGCCATGGCGCTGCCGGCCGGCTTGTTGGTCTTGCGCGCGGCCAGGGCCGCGGCATCGAAACACAGGCTGCGCCGGCCGATCGGACTTTCTACTGAGCAATCGCAAAACGTGACGGCGCCAGTATCACTGACGTGCCCGATGACATCCGGTTCGCCGCCCGTGTCTTCCATTTGCTGCAAGACGGCCAAGCTGGCGGGAGCGGCGTTCAGGCGGGACAGCACTGCATCCCAAGCCAGGCCGGCATGGCGTTGCATGTGCCGGCTGAAGCGGGTTTGCAAGGTGTGGATCAAGTCATCATGCATGAGACGGCTCCCTGGAAGTTCAACGAGACAGCCAATTATAAGACGCGATGCCGGCAGGCGGCGCTCATCCCAGCTTGACCTTTTCCAGCAGGTAATCGAGCATCACGCGCACCCGGGCCGGCACTTGCAAGCCCGGTCCCACGAAGACGGCGTGCACGAGTTCACGGTCGCCCGGATTGTAGTCCTGCAGCAAGGATATTAAATGTCCTTGCTCGATATCGCGCTGCACATGCTGGCGCGAAAAGCGTCCCAGTCCCATGCCCGCCAGCACCAGCTGGCGCATGCTTTCGCCATCGCTGACGCAGGTATTGCCCTGCGGCGCCACCTGCAACGTTCCTCCGCTCCCGTCGAGGAAGGGCCAGGTTTCGTTCTGGCAGCGGAAGTTGAAGGCCAATAAATTGTGTTCGGATAATTCCAGCGGCGTGCGCGGCAGGCCATGCCGTGCCGTGTAGATGGGCGAGGCGACCACGACCATCGCGTCTTCGCCCAGTTTGCGCGCCACCAGGTTCGATTCCTTCAGCTTGCCCGTGCGGATGGCGATGTCGGTGCGGTCTTCCAGCAAGTCGACGATGGCGTCGCTGACGACCACGTCAAGCACGATGTCGGGATAGCGCTGCGCGAACTCGGGCAGGATGGGCAACAGATGGCGCACGCCGAATGGCACGAAACAGTTGATGCGCAAGCGTCCGCGCGGCGCCGCACCCTGCGCCGCTTCGCGCTCGGCGCCATCGATATCGTCGAGGATGCGCTTGCATTGCACGAAGAAGGCGTCGCCCTCGGGCGTGGTGTGCAATTGCCGCGTGCTGCGCTGCAGCAGGCGCGCGCCGAGCCGTGCTTCCAGCCGGCTGACCAGCTTGCTGACGGCCGACGGCGTCAGGGCCAGGCGGCGCGCGGCGGCGGAAAAGGCGCCCGTTTCCACCACGGCCACAAACACGGCCATCTCGAACGCGCGGTTGATGTCTTGCCTGGCCATTATTGAATCCATTTCACAGGTGTTTCCATTATTAGAGTCTATATCAAAAGCGTTTGCATCGATACACTGGCCGGCTTGAACCATTGTTGGAGCCATCATGACCACCGCAAGCCCTGTTTCCCCTCCAGCCCACAGCATGCCGCCCGGCGTGCTGGCGCTGGCCGTCGGCGCCTTTGCTATCGGCGTCACCGAATTCATCGTCGTCGGCATCCTGCCCACTATTGCGAAGGATTTGCAGATTTCCATCGAATCGGCCGGCTCGCTGGTCAGCCTGTATGCACTGGCGCTGGCCATCGGCACGCCGCTGCTGGTGCTGCTGATGTCGCGCCTGCCGCGTAAGGCGGCCTTGCTGGGACTGATGAGCGTTTTTCTGGCCGGTAACTTGCTGGCGGCCTTTTCCCATACATTTGAATGGTTGCTGGTGGGACGGGTCATCACGGCCGTGGCGCACGGCACCTTCTTTGCCATCGGCGCCACCGTGGCCGCCAGCCTGGTCGCCAAGGCGCAGGCAGGCAGGGCGATTTCCGTGATGTTTGCGGGATTGACTTTGGCCATGGTGATCGGCGTGCCGCTCGGCAGTTTCCTCGGTAACCTGATGGGCTGGCGCTTGCCGTTTTTTGCCGTCGTCGTGCTGGCCGCCGTGGGTCTGGGCGCCATGGCGCGCTGGCTGCCGGCCGGTTTGCAGCAGGGCAAGGGCGGCAAGGCCATGACGCAGCTGGCGGCCCTGGGCAGCGGCCCCATCCTGACGATGATGGCCGTCACCACGTTTGGCTTTGGCAGCAGCTTTGCCGCCTTCACTTTTATTACGCCCATCCTGACGGATGTGACGGGCTTTTCCGCCACCATGGCCAGCGCGCTGCTGATCGTGTTCGGCATCGCCACCTTTGCCGGCAACCTGGCGGGCGGCTACCTGACCAGCCACCTGGGCTGGCAAAAAGCCTTGCGATTGATGCTGCTGTTGCTGGCCGTCACGCAAGTGGGCGTGGCCCTGAGCATCAGCTCACCATGGATGATGACGGTGATGCTGTTTGTCTGGGGCGTGTTTGCCTTCGGCCTGTCGCCCGCCCTGCAAGCCGGCATGCTGGCTACGGCCGAGCGCTACACGCCGCACGCCGTCGACTTTGCCTCGGGCCTGAACATTTCCGCATTCAACCTGGGCATCTCGTTCGGCTCCATGCTGGGCGCGCTGATGGTGTCGCGCCAGATGATGGCGTCGTCGCCGTGGGCCGGCGTGGCCGCCGCTTTGCTGGCACTGCTGCCGCTGGCGTGGCTGGCGCGCCGCAACCTGGCTGCCCACGTGGCGGGGGCGGCCGCGCACTGAGGTTCAGGTATGCACGGCGGCGCACGGCGCACTGCGTCTCTGGCGCTGCGCCATGTAGGAACTGCCCATCGACGCGGCCATGATCATGGCGATGGCCAGCCACTGCCCGGCACCCAGCCGCTCGTCGAGCAGGATGAAGGCCAGCATGGCGGCCACGGCCGGTTCCATGCTGCTCATGATGCCGAACGCTTGCGGCGTCAGCCGCTTCAGGGCCACCATTTCCAGCGAGATCGGTATCGCGCTGGAAATGAGCGCTACCCCTAAGCCTACGCCCAGCACGACGGGCGAGAGCAGGGCGGCGCCGCTATGCATCACACCCACGGGCACCACCACCAGCGCGGCCATCGCCAGGCCCAGCGAGACGGAGTGACCCGCATGCAAATGGCTGGCGCGCTTGCCGAAGAGGATATAGCTGGCCCAGCAGACGGCGGCACCCAGCGCGAACAGCACGCCCGTGGGATCGAGATTGCTGACGTCGTGGCCGAGCGGCAACAGCAGCGCCAGTCCCGCCACGGCCAGGGCCACCCAGACGAAATCGACCGGCCGGCGCGAGGCCAGCAGGGCCACGGCCAGCGGGCCGGAAAACTCGATCGCCACGGCGATGCCGAACGGTATCGTGCGCAGCGCCATATAGAAACACAGGTTCGTCAAACCCAGCGCCGCGCCGTACAGGGCCACCGTGCGCAGGTCGGCGCGGCTCAGCTGCCAGCGCCAGGGGCGCCAGAACAGCAACAGCAGCAGGGCGGAAAAGCCCACGCGCACGGCCGTCGTGCCCTGCGCCCCGACCAGCGGAAACAGGCTGTGCTTGGCCCACGAGGTGCCCAGTCCCAGGCAGGTGACGGAGCCGAGGATGGCGAGCAGGGGAATCAGCGAGGAATAGCGGCGTAATGGCATGGTGATAAAAGGCTTGATATCGGAATGGTGAAAGTTTATTGTGTCTGCTCCGATATTTGCACTGCATTTTGACCTTCATGACGCAACTTTCGCTCACGCCTTCCATCCCCCTCGATGCCTTCGACCTGGCGATCCTCGACATCTTGCAGCGCGATAACACGACCTCGCAGCGCGAAATCGCCCAGGCCGTGCATTTGTCCGCGCCGGCCGTGCAGCGGCGCATCCGGCGCCTGCGCGAAAGCGGGGTGATCCGTCAGGAAGTGGCCGTGCTCGACGCCAGCCGCCTGGGCCGCCCCTTGATACTCACGGTGGAAGTGCATCTGCACGACGAGCACCCGCAGCGCACGGCCGGCCTGCGCGCGCGCATCATGGCCGAGCCTGCCATCCAGCAGTGCTACGGCATCACGGGCGAGGCCGATTACCTGCTGCTCATCACGGCCAGCAGCATGGCCGAATATGAGGCGCTGACGGAACGCCTGTTCGGCGGCGACGACAATATCCGGCGCTACCGCACCTCGGTGGCCTTGACTTGCCTCAAGATGGGCTTGCACGTGCCGCTGGCATAGGGCACAGTCCAGGTAAATGACTATCTTCAAAAAGAAACAAGCCGCCGTGATGGCCGCCATGCCCGCCAGCCTGTCCGCCGCCGTGGCCAACTATCAATGGGCGCGCGACAGCGTCGGTGAATCGGACGCTGCCGTCTACCGGCTGCAGGGCAGGGACGCTGCGCCGGACCTGTACCTGAAGCACGGCAGGGGTAGCGCCGCCGCCGACCTCGCCGATGAACTGGCGCGCCTGCGCTGGCTGGCGCCCTACCTGCCCGTGCCGGCCGTGGTCCAGTTCGCCCGCGTGGCAGACCCGGAGCAGGCTTGGCTGCTGCTGACGGCCTTGCCAGGCACAACGGCGTCCGCAGTGCTGGAAGCGCACCCCGCACTGGGCCCCGCCGTGGTCGACGCACTGGCGGCCTTCCTGCGCCGCCTGCATGCGCTTCCCGTGAGCGACTGTCCATTCGACGCCGGCCATGCCGTTCGGCTGGCCCAGGCGCGCCAGCGCATCGATGCGGGCCTGGTCGATGCCGACGATTTCGATGCCGGGCGCCAGGGCTGGACGGCGGAACAGGTGTGGATGGCGCTGCAGGATTGCCAGCCCCTGGTGCCCGACCTCGTTGTCACGCATGGCGACTTCTCGCTGGAAAATATCGTGATGCGGGAAGACGCCGTCGTCGGCTGCATCGACGTGGGACGGGCGGGCGTAGCCGACCGTTACCAGGACCTGGCCATCGCATGGCGTGCTCTCGGTGAGTTGGATGCCGCGCTACAGCAAAGGTTTGTTGAGCAATATGGGCTCCTTGATATCGATCAAGGCAAGCTGCAGTTTCACTTGCTGCTCGACGAGCTGTTCTGAATGCGATCCAGCGGGTAGCCGCCGCCTGCGCTCTGGCATCATCAGCGGGGACGAATGTGGGAGCCGAATAATGGGGGAGCAAGAAAATTCGCATCTGCCTGAGCTCGGCCTTCTTGCTGCCTGGCTGGCCGCCCGTTCCATTGCACGTGGTTTGGCGCTGCCCGTGCCCGATCACGGCGGGTGGCGCGTCGAGACGGGCTTGCCCGGGGAAATCCGGCGCTACGTTTTTCCAGGGCCTGTTCCAGGCATCAGCGCGGTGGCGGCGTCGATTCACCGTCCGCATATCTTCATCAAGATGTGTGGTTCCGGGGAGCAATTGCTGCGCCTTTTGCCGCCTCGATGGCAACTGCTCCCTGCCGGCCTTTTCATGATCCATGAAGGCAGTCTGCAGGCGCCAGCTGTGCCGGCCGGCTACCGGCTTGACGTGGCAACGTCGCAGGCAATCACGACGGCGCGTATTTTCACCGGCGACGGCACCGTTGCCGCCAGCGGCCATGCCGTGGAACATGCCGGCGTCTTTGTGTTTGACCGTATCGTCACCGAAGCCGCGCATCGGCGCCGGGGGCTGGGGCGAGCACTGATCGCCGCACTGGCGGCCAGGCAGAGATCGGGCAGCGCGCGCCGGGTGCTGGTGGCAACCGAGGATGGCTTGAAATTGTATGCGAGCCTGGGCTGGCATATTCAATCAGCGTATTCGACGGCAACGATCATTTAATGTCGGGACATGCGCGAAGAGACGGGAAGCGCAGTGTCGCCCACGCCAGCCCGTGTGCGTGTCACAATGCGTGACCCGCACGCCACGTGCCACTCATCCCAGGACTTTCATGACCCGCGCCATCCTCGACGAAGCCCAGATCCATCCCGCCGCCCGCCCTTTGATCGGCAGCAAGCACCAGGACATCGTGCGCGAAGTGCAGGCCGCCATCGCCGCGCACCAGGTGGTGGTGGTTGGCATGGCGCTCAATCCGTTTCCGCGCAAGGCGCGCAAGATCCTCGACGTGCTGGGCACGCCCTACCAGTACCTGCAGTACGGCAGTTATCTGAACCTGTGGCATCGCCGCAATGCGCTGAAAATGTGGACGGGCTGGCCCACGTTCCCCATGGTATTTGTCAACGGTGTGCTCATCGGTGGCGCCAGCGAGCTGCAAACGCTGGTGGGAAATGGCGAATTCAGCGCCATGCTGGCGAAGAAGGTGCGCCAGTTTTAACACCTGCCTTACTTTCCTTACTCGCCCGGCCGCCACGGCGACTTGCGCGTGCGCAAGGGGTCGAGCAAGCCGCGCAAATCGTTGTGGTCGAGCTCGTACATCAGCGCAATTAAACTGCCCAGTTCGCCCGAGGGGAAACCCTCGCGCGCGAACCAGCCCAGGTAGTGTCCCGGCAAGTCGGCCAGCAAGCGTCCCTGATATTTCCCATAGGGCATTTCGCGCGTGACCAGCAGCGCCAGTTTTTCTGAATTCATGCGACAGCTCCGATTTTGATCGGGCCAGTGTAGCAGATATGTACATTGTTGATCTGTGCGCAAGTATCTTCTGCCTGATGAGGTATTTTTCGCCACAAAGAAAACCCCGATACTGCATGCCACCATCATTTGTCGGAGTTTGTCATGCCCATTGCCTTGCTCGCGCTGACCCTCAGCGCTTTTGCCATCGGAACCACCGAGTTTGTCATTGTCGGGCTGTTGCCCACCATCGCCGCCGACCTGGGCGTCAACCTGCCGTCGGCCGGCTTGCTGGTCAGCCTGTATGCGCTGGGCGTCGCCGTCGGCGCGCCCGTGCTGACTGCCCTGACGGGCAAGATCCCGCGCAAAACCTTGTTATTGTCGCTGATGGTCCTGTTCACCCTGGGCAATTTGCTGGCCTGGAAGTCGCCCGGCTATGAAACCCTCGTCATCGCCCGCATCCTGACGGGGCTGGCGCATGGCGTGTTCTTTTCCATCGGCTCGACCATCGCCACCTCGCTGGTGCCGAAGGACAAGGCGGCCAGCGCGATTGCCATCATGTTTACGGGCTTGACCGTGGCCCTGGTGACGGGCGTGCCGCTGGGCACCTTCATCGGCCAGCATTTCGGCTGGCGCGAAACCTTCCTCGCCGTCTCGGCGCTGGGCCTGGTGGCGTTCATCGGCAGCCTGCTGTACGTGCCGTCGACGATCGCCCACAGCAAACCGGCGTCCCTGCTGCAGCAAGTGCAGGTGCTGGGCCAGCCGCGCCTGTTGCTGGTGTACGCCATGACGGCGGTCGGCTATGGCGGCTCCTTCATCGCCTTTACCTATCTGGCGCCGATCCTGCAGCAAGTATCGGGTTTCAGCGCCGGCGCCGTGGGCGCGGTGATGCTCGTGTATGGCGTCTCCGTGGCGTTCGGCAATATCTGGGGCGGCAAGCTGGCCGACAAGCAGGGCCCGGTGCGTGCCCTGAAACTGATTTTTTTGCTGCTGGCGTTTGTTTTGCTGCTGTTGACCTTCACGGCGCCGCATCCCGTGCTGGTCGTCATCACCGTGCTGCTGTGGGGCGCCGTGGCCTTCGGTAATGTCGCTGGCCTGCAAGTGTATGTGGTGCAGCAGGCGGAACACTTCACGCCCCGCGCCGTCGACGTGGCCTCGGGCCTGAATATCGCCGCCTTCAACCTGGGTATCGCCGGTGGCGCCTGGGGCGGCGGCCTGATCGTCGAACACCTGGGCCTGGTGCATACGGGCTGGATCGGCGCCCTGGTCGTGCTCGGTGCATTCGGCTTGACGGCCCTGAGCGGCCGCCTGGATCGATTGAACCCGATTCCCGTGCGGGTTGCTGGCGAGAAATCGATGCATGCGGCGGGCCATTGACACCTCGCTTGCCCTTGCTTCACGGTGCAGTTTGCCTGTAATCAAGTTGAAATATTTGTCGTTTATGCTCCGGCCTCGTAATCAAGCTGGTCTGTCCCACGATATTTATTTATAACGGAAGAAACAAAAAATGTCGAATTACGCCCCTGAGTCCTCGCGCCGCCGCCTGTTGCAACTGTTTGCCGGTGCCCCCATGCTGCCTTTGGCCGGCTTGACCGGTGTCAGCGCCTTTCTGTCCGGTTGTGGCGGCAGTTCCGATAACGACCTGCCGCCGGTGACCGCGCCAGTCACGCCCACCGCGACGTTTACCACGGCAGAATTCACCGGCATGGCAGCGCCGCTGGCGAGCGTGCCTGCCGCGCTGGCCACGACCACCGTCGGCTCCAAGCTCAAGGTCAATTTCAGCGATGGCAGCAGCAACAGCTATAACCTGGCGTACCAGCCTTTCTTCCTGACCGGCGACCGGGTGCCGGACGGCAAGGGCGGCACCGTGATTGCGGGCGCTTATTTTGACATCAAGAACCAGCCCATCATCGACAGTTCGGTGCCGGGCAAGGAACGCCAGTTCTTCTCGGACTCGCCAGATGGCAGTTCGATGCTGACGGTTGCCAACGCCAGCGTGACCGGCGTCAAGGGCAAGCCTGTGTTTGCCGTGGTGCAGTTTGAATACAACTCGTTCAACCAGGCCGGCGCGTCCACCTACGGCACGCTGCCGTCGCCGATCGCCGTGCTGACCCTGGACCAGGACCAGACCACCGGCAAGTTGTCGCTGGTGAAATACCACAATGTCGATACCTCGTCCGTCAAGGGCCTGTGGATTACCTGCGGCGCCAGCCTGTCGCCGTGGAACACCCATCTGTCGAGCGAAGAATATGAGCCCGATGCCTTCGACCAGGGCCTGGGTGGCCAGTCGCTGGCCGTGCTCAAGGAATTCAGCAAGAACGTCTTCGGCGATACGGCTACCGCCAATGCGTATGACTACGGCCACTTGCCGGAAGTGTCGGTGAACCCGGACGGCACGGGCAGCATCAAGAAGCACTATTGCCTGGGCCGCTACTCGCGCGAACTGGTGCAGGTGATGCCAGACCAGCGCACCATCCTGGGCGGCGACGACTATACAAATGGCGGGCTGTTCATGTTCGTGGCCGACAAGGTCGCCGACCTGGCGGCAGGCGGTACCCTGTACGTCGCCAAATACACCACCCAGCTGACCGAGACCACCACCGGCAAGCTGCAATGGGTCAAGCTGGGCCATGCGACGCACGCCGAGATCAAGGCGCTGGTCGACGGCGGCATCAAGGCTACCGACATCATGGATTCGACCTTGGCCGATCCGTCCGACGCCAGCTACACGAAGATCGTCCTGAACAAGAAAACCGCCTGGGTCAGAGTCAAGGCCGGCCAGGAAAAGGCCGCCGCCTTCCTTGAAACCCACCGTTACGCCGCCCTCAAGGGTGGCAGCATGGCCTTTACCAAGAACGAAGGCACGACGGTCAACGCCAAGGACAAGATTGCCTACTCGGCGTATGCCAACATCCAGGACTCGATGGTCGAAGGCGGTGCGGGCTACGTGGCTGGCAACAACGTGAAATTCAAGAAACTGGTGGCGGGCGGCGTTGTGTCGCACAAGCTGGCGGGCGGACAGAAGGATGACACTGGCGCGACCATCGACAGCGAATGGGTGCCGAGCGAATCGACCCTGCTGATCGCAGGCGAAGACATCGCGGCCGATGGCCTGGGCAATACGGCCAACCCGGCCAAGATCGCCAGTCCCGACAACCTGAAGTTCTCGGAAAAACTGCGTACCTTGTTCATCGGCGAGGACAGCGGCAACCACCTGAACAACTTCCTGTGGGCGTATAACGTCGATACCAAGAAGCTGGAACGTTTGCTGTCCTGCCCGGCGGGCGCGGAATCGACGGGCCTGCATGCGGTCGATGAGATCAATGGCTGGACCTATGTGATGAGCAACTTCCAGCATCCGGGTGACGAGTGGAACCGCTTCCCCGGCCTGCCATCGGCGCTGAAGGATCAGATCAATATCCTCATCAACAGCAACTACAACGGCAAGGCCAGTGCCGCTGTCGGCTATCTGACGGCGGAACTGGCGCAGGTCAAACTGTCGAAGTGATGTGCGTCAGCTGATCCGGCTGCCAGCATGCAGGGCAGGGAGGCGCAGGCCTTCCTTGCCCTGCTGGCTGCATGGCCTGGGATTGAAGGCCAAGTAACTTTTTGGCAGAAAACAGCAAAACGGGGGAAAATGGCGTTTCCCTTCCTTTGGCGTCCCCTACCATGTCCGATACTGCAGCTTCACCGCTACGCCTGCGCACCGCTATCAATCCAAAACCGCTGGGCGTTGCCCTGTTGCTCATCGTACTGGGTGCGTGGTATCTGGCGTTGACCGTCGGCCCCACCCAGTCCGCGCTGTACGTGGTGGGCGCCTTGCTCGGCATCACCCTGTATCACGCGGCCTTCGGTTTCACGTCCGCCTGGCGCGTCTTCATCGCCGATGGCCGCGGCGACGGCTTGCGCGCGCAAATGCTGATGCTGGCCGTGGGCGTGGCGCTGTTCTTCCCCGCGCTGTCGGCCGGCACCCTGTTCGGCACGCCCGTCGCGGGCCTGGTTTCTCCCGCCGGCACCTCCGTCATCTTCGGCGCCTTCATCTTCGGCATCGGCATGCAGCTGGGCGGCGGTTGCGCCTCCGGCACCTTATATACGGTCGGTGGCGGCAGCACGCGCATGCTCATCACGCTGGCCGCCTTCATCGTCGGCTCCGTGATCGGCACGGCGCACATGCCGTTCTGGACGGCGCTGCCGCAATTGAAACCCATTTCCCTCGTCACAAGCCTGGGCCTGGTACCCGCGCTGGTGCTGAACTGGATCGTCTTCGCGCTGATCGCCGGCATCACGGTCTTCGTTGAAAAGCGCCGCCATGGCAAGCTCGTCGCCACGCCGCTGCGCCCGGCGCAAGCGTCGCCCTGGCTGCACGGCCCGTGGCCGCTGGTGGCGGGCGCCGTCGCCCTCGTCGTGCTGAACTTTGCCACCCTGGCGCTGTCGGGCAAGCCATGGGGCGTGACGTCCGCGTTTGCCCTGTGGGGCGCGAAAGCGGCGTCCGTGATCGGCATCGACACGGCCAGCTGGGCTTACTGGTCGACCAAGGCGAATGCCGCCGCCCTGGCCGCGCCTTTGATGCAAGACAAGACTTCCGTGATGGATATCGGCATCGTGCTGGGCGCCATGCTGGCGGCGGCCCTGGCCGGCCGCTATGCGCCCGTGTGGCGCATCCCGCGGCGCTCGATCATCGCCGCCGTGGTGGGCGGCTTGCTGCTGGGCTACGGCGCGCGTCTGGCGTATGGCTGCAATATCGGCGCGTATTTCAGCGGCATCGTCTCGGGCAGCCTGCACGGCTGGCTGTGGCTGGTGTGCGCCTTCGTCGGCAACGTCGTTGGCACGCGCCTGCGTCCGTGGTTTGGCCTGGAAGTGGAGCGCGTGAAACCGTCCGGCTGCTGACACCGGCGTCAACAGGGGCTTTGCTGTATATTTCTGCCCCTGTTCCTCTTTGCCGCCGTGCAACGTCCATGTCGCCCCTCATCCTGTTTGCCGTCGTCCTCGCGTATTTCCTGATCCTGCTGGCCGTGGCATGGCGCACCTCGCGTCACGCCACCAACGACAGTTTTTTCATCGGCAACAAGGACAGCAACTGGATGCTGGTGGCCTTCGGCATGGTGGGTACGACGCTCACGGGCGTGACCTTCATCAGCGTGCCCGGCGCCGTGGGCAGCAACGGTTTCGGTTACATCCAGCTGATGCTCGGCTACGTCCTCGGCTACCTGGCCATCACGTTCATCTTGCTGCCGCTGTACTACCGGCTGCAGCTCACATCGATTTACCGCTACCTGGAATGGCGTCTGGGACGGCGTGCCTACCAGAGCGGGGCGGCATTCTTTATTCTTTCGCGCCTGCTGGGCGCGACGGCGCGGCTGTATCTGGTGGTCAATATCCTGCAAGCCACCATTCTCGATAGCCTGGGCGTGCCGTTCTGGCTGACGTCGTGCGTCGTGCTGCTGCTGATCCTGCTCTACACGTACGAGGGCGGCGTGAAAACCATCGTCTGGACCGATACCCTGCAGACGGCCTGCATGCTGGCCGGACTGGTGATTTGCAGCGTGTTTTTGCTGCGGGCAATGGACCTGTCCCTCATCGACAGCCTCGAACGCATGCGCGCGCAGGGCCTCACGCGCATCTTCACCGTCGACCCGGACAGCCCCGCGTATGTGTGGAAGCACATTCTCGCCGGCATGTTCATCACCATCGCCATGACGGGCATGGACCAGGAAATGATGCAAAAGAACATTTCCGTGCGCACTTTGCGCGATTCGCAAAAGAATATGCTCAGCCTCACCGTGGTGCTGACTGGCGTGCTGCTGCTGTTCCTCTTCCTCGGTGGCTTGCTGCACCTGTATGCGCCGCTGGCTGGCGTGACGGCCACGGGAGATAAACTGTTCCCCGCCGTCGTGCTCGGGCATTTCCCCGCCGTGGTGCAGCTGATTTTCTTCATCGCCCTCATTTCCGCCCTGTTTCCCAGCGTGGATGGGGCGCTCACTGCCCTGACGTCCACTTTCTGCATCGATATTTTGGGTCTGCAGCGCAGGACGGATTTGACCCCGGTGGCGCAGATGCGCTGGCGCCGCCGTGTGCATCTGGGCTTTGCCGCACTGTTTTTGATCCTGATCATGGTCTTCAAGTGGCTGGACGATCCCAGCATGATCGTCGTGATCCTGAAGTTGGCCAGCTATACCTATGGTCCGCTGCTGGGTCTGTTCGCCTTCGGCCTGCTTTGCAAGCGCGGCGTGCGCGACCGCTGGGTGCCGCTGGTGGCCGTGGCCGGGCCCTTGCTGTGCGCGCTGATCGAAGGGGAACAGGCGCGGCTGTTCGAACATTACCGCATCGGCCTGGAACTACTGATCCTGAATGGCGCCCTGGTGCTGGGCGGCCTGTTCCTCATTTCCACGCCGGCAGGGCAGGCCATCAAAGGCGCGGCACACTTGTCAAAATAAGACGATTCAGCCCGTTTTCAGTTATATTGGTTTCCTTTCGGTACACAACCCCACGGAGCATCAATGTCACTCAACCCCTTCCCGCCGCTGCGCCGCGGCTTTGGCGCATTCTGGCGCGCGCTGGACGCCACCCGCCGCGCGGTCATCAATCTGATTTTCCTGCTGATCGTCATCGCCATCCTGATCGCCATCTTTGGCGGCGGCGCCAAGCCCCTGGCGGAAAAGACCACTCTGGTGCTGGACTTGCAAGGCCCGCTGGTCGAGGAAACGCCAGGCGGCGTGCGCGAGGCGGTGCTGGCCAATGTCAGCGGCGAAGTCAAGAAAAGCGTGCAGCTGCGCGACGTGCTGGCGGTGCTCGACACGGCGGCCAAGGACAAGAATATCGGCTCCATGGTGATCCTGCTCGACGAGTTGCAGGGCGGCGGCCTCGCTTCGCTGCGCGAAGTGGCGGCCGGCGTGGAGCGTTTCCGCGCCACGGGCAAGAAAGTCACGGCCTGGGGTTCCAGCTACAACCAGCGCCAGTACCTGGTGGCGGCCAAGGCCGACGAGGTATTCCTGCACCCGATGGGCGGCGTCATGCTGGAAGGCTTTGGCCGCTACCGCAATTACTACCGCGACGCGCTCGATAAAGTGGGCGTGACGGTGAACCTGCTGAAAGTCGGCACGTACAAGAGCGCGGCCGAGCCTTTCATCGCCAACGGCCCATCCGAAGCGGCAGCCGAAGCGGACCGCTACCTGAACAACGGTCTGTGGACCACCTACACGACGGACGTGGAAAAGGCGCGCAAGCTGCCGGCCGGCGCCATCATGCAAACGATCGACAACCTGCCCGCCATGATGACGGCCGCTGGCGGCGACCTGGGCAAGCTGTCGCTCAATGGCAAGCTGGTCGACGGTCTGAAAACGCGCGATGAACTGCGCCAGTTCATGATGGCGCGCGGCGCCAAAAATACGGAAGGCACGAACTTCCGCCAGATCAATTACACGGACTACCTGGCGCGCCTGCGCCCCGTGCACATCGGCGACGCCGTCGGCGTGGTCATCGCCTCCGGTGAAATCGGCGACGGCATTGCGCCACCGGGCGCCATTGGCGGCCTGTCCACCTCGCGTCTGATCCGCCAGGCACGCGAAGACAAATCGATCAAGGCCATCGTGCTGCGCGTCGATTCGCCGGGCGGCAGCGCCTTCGGCTCGGAATTGATCCGCCGCGAACTGGAACTGACGCGCGCCGCCGGCAAACCGGTGGTCGTCTCGATGGGCAACGTGGCCGCTTCGGGCGGTTACTGGATCAGCACCTCGTCCGATGAAGTGATCGCCGACGCGGCCACCATCACCGGTTCCATCGGCGTGTTCGCGATTCTGCCGACGGCCGACAAGGTAGTGGAAAAGCTGGGCATCCACACGGCCGGTTCGCCCACCACCTGGCTGGCCGACGCGGGCAACCCATTGCGTCCGCTCGACCCCCGCTTCGCGCAAGTGATCCAGGGTTCGATCAACCACGTGTATGGCGACTTCCTGAACCTGGCAGCCAAGGCGCGCAAGACGACGCCGGAAAAGATCAATGAAGTGGCGCAGGGCCGCGTCTGGACGGGCTTGCAGGCGAAAGAGCGCAACCTGGTCGACCGCATCGGCAGCTATGGCGATGCGCTGGCCTCGGCCGCCAAGCGCGCCAAGCTGGGCAGCGACTACCGCGTGACCTACCTGGAGCAGGAAACGTCGAACGTGGACCGCCTGATCGGTATGTTCGGCTCCAAAGCCATGGCCTCGCTGGGCCTGGGCGAGCACGTGAAGCTGGGCCTGGCCACGACGGGCTTGCCGGCCGACGCGGCGCTGGGCATGGCGCAGGACCTCTCCTGGCTGTCGGGCATCACGCGCGAACACAAACCGTTCATGGCCCTTACGCACTGCCTGTGCGAGGTACCACTCGGCGGCAAGTAACCCCCACATCAACAACCCACCCAAGCCGGCTTCGCCCGGCTTGTTTTCTATGCAGAGCAGACTATGGCAAGCGACATGCATACACACACTGACACGGCGATTACCATCCGCCCCTGCGCCGAGGGCGATGAACAGGCGCTGGCGCTGGTGGGGCAGTCGACTTTTCTTGAAGCGTTCGCCGGCATCCTCGATGGCGCCGACATCATCGCCCATTGCCAGCGCCAGCACGACGTGCAGCTGTACCGCGACTGGCTGGCGCTGCCGGGCATGCGGCTGTGGCTGGCCGAGGCCACGCCCGGCGGCGCGCCCGTCGGCTACCTGGTGCTCAGTCCCGCCAGCCTGCCGGTGGCGGACCCGCATCCGCAAGACCTGGAAATCAAGCGTATCTACCTGCTGCACCGTTTCCAGGGCCAGCGCGTGGGGCAGCGCCTGATGCAGGCGGCGCTGAGTCAGGCGCGCGTCAGCGGGGCGGGAAGGGTGCTGCTGGGCGTGTACGCGGAAAACCACGACGCGCTGGCGTTTTATGCGCGCTGCGGCTTTGCGCAGGTGGGCCGGCGCACCTTCCGCGTGGGCCACACCGACTACCAGGATGTCATTCTCGGCATGAGCTTGTAAATCCAGGTAAAGAGTTTGCGCCGCCTGAGCAGCCGCGTGGCGCCAGGTCAAGGCCGATGGCGGGAGATTTGTAGCGAGTTTGTATCTGCTTGCGAGTCGCCCGCGCACCGCTGGCGCCGGGGCTCGACGCCCCGCAAGCCTGATTTTTCCACTGTTCCCCCACAGTGGCGGCACGCCAGCCAGCCCTCCTGATCCTCCCATACCAGCCTGGCTATGTGTAATTGTTTCAAGTAGAAATGAAACAGAAACATGACTATGTTAGAGTCGTTTCACGCTAGGGAGCGATGTTTTTTCAGCTGACTTTCAGCTCTTGACTCCCCCGGCTGTGTACCGAAACAACCCCGAAAAACGGTCGTCCGGCCTGAGTGTGCTCCACCTCGGCCGGCGCCACAGACTCGCCGTGCCAGCGGCGTATACAAGGATAAGCGATGGATTCGCAGACAACACCCAACACCCCGCGGCGCAGCCGCCGTTCGAAAATCGTCGGCACGCTCATCGCGCTGGCCGTCATGGCTGCGCTGGGGGGCGGTGCCTGGTACCTGACCCACTCGGGCACCAGCGTCCAGGGCGGCCCCGGCATGGGCGGCCCTGGCGGGCCCGGTGGCCCGGGCGGTCGCCGTGGCGGCCCATCGACCACCGTGGGCGTGGCCACGGCCGTGAAGTCCGACCTGCCCGTGGTGCTCGATGCGCTGGGCACGGTGACGGCCGCGTCCACGGTGACGGTGCGCCCACAGGTGTCGGGTATTTTGAAGGAGCTGAAATTCAAGGAAGGCGGCATGGTCAAGGCGGGCCAGGTGGTGGCGCAGATCGACCCGGCGCAGTTCGAGATGGCGCTGATGCAGGCCACGGGTCAGCGCCAGCGCGATGAAGCGCAGCTGGAAAACGCGCGCCTGACCCTGAAGCGCTATCAAACGCTGCTGGGTCAGGATTCCATCGCGCGCCAGGATGTCGATACGCAGGCCGCGTTGGTGAAACAGCTGGAAGGCACCGTCATGACGGACCGCGCCGCGGAAGGCACGGCCAGACTGAACCTGGGTTATACAAAAGTGGTGTCGCCGATCAGCGGCCGCGCAGGGCTGAAGGTGGTCGATATCGGCAATCTGGTGAGCACCAGCGACGCGGGTGGCGTGGTGGTGGTGACGCAGCTGTCGCCCATCGACGTGCAGTTTTCCGTGCCTCAGGATAAAGTGCAGACCATCCAGGAGCGCCTGAATGCCGGCTCGGCCCTGCCGGCGCTGGCGCTGGATCGCACGCGCACGCACACGCTGGACAAGGGCAGCTTGAGCGCGCTCGATAACCAGGTCGACGTGCAGACGGGTACCGTGCGCGCCAAGGCCCGCTACGCGAACGACAAGATGGCGCTGTTCCCCAGCCAGTTCGTTAACGTGCGCCTGGAGCTGGGCAATATCACGGGCGCCGTGCTGGTGCCCGTCACGGCCCTGCGCCACAGTAACAACGGCGACTTCGTGTATGTGCTGAAAGCGGATAAAACCGTCACCGTGCGCATGGTCACGCGCGGCCAGGCCACCACCGACATGGTGGAAATCCGCGCCGGACTGGAAGCGGGCGAACAAGTCATCACGGAAGGCGCCGACCGCCTGAAGGAAGGCGCGAAAGTCACCCTGGCGGGCGACAAGCCTGCCGGCGCGCGCGGTGCAGGCGCGGGCGGTGCAACGGGCGCGAACGGCGAACGCCGCCACCGCCGCCAGCAGGCTGACGGCGCGGCCAGCGCATCGGCATCCGCATCCGCGCCAGCCGCAGTGCCAGCTAGCGCGCCAGCGAAGGGCGCAGCGCAATGAGTCCATCGACTCCCTTCATCAAGCGCCCCGTCGCCACGGCGCTGCTGATGCTGGCCATCGTGCTGGCGGGGCTGGTCGGCTTCAAGTTCCTGCCGCTGGCCGCCTTGCCGCAGGTGGACTTCCCCACCATCCAGGTGCAGACCCTGTACCCGGGCGCCAGTCCCGAAGTCATGGGGCAGACGGTCACGGCGCCGCTGGAGCGCCAGTTCGGGCAAATGTCGGGCCTGCAGCGCATGAGTTCCACCAGCGCGGCCGGCGTTTCCCTCATCACCCTGCAATTCACGCTGGGGCAGACGCTGGACGTGGCCGAGCAGGAAGTGCAGGCCGCCATCAACGCGGGCGGTTCGCTGCTGCCGACCGACTTGCCGGCGCCGCCCGTGTACGCGAAGATCAACCCGGCCGACGCGCCCGTGCTGACCTTGGCGATTACCTCGGACACGATGCCGCTGACGCAGGTGCAAAACATCGTCAACACGCGTCTGGCGCTGAAGATCAGCCAGGTCAATGGCGTGGGCCTGGTCTCGCTGTCGGGCGGCCAGCGTCCCTCCGTGCGCATCCAGGGCGATACCAAATTGCTGGCCTCGTACGGCCTGGGCCTCGACAGCCTGCGCACGGCCATCGCGGCGGCCAACGTCAACAGCGCCAAGGGCAGTTTCGACGGCCCCACGCGCTCGTTTACCATCAATGCCAACGACCAGCTGGTGACGGCGGAAGACTACAAGCGCCTGATCATCACCTATAAAAACGGCGCGCCCGTGCGCCTGCTTGATGTGGCGAATGTCGTCGACAGCGCGGAAAACACGCGCCTGGGCGCCTGGTCGGGCAAGCGGCCGGCCATCATCCTGAACGTGCAGCGCCAGCCCGGCGCCAACGTCATCAAGACGGTCGACGCCATCAAGGCCCTGCTGCCGGACTTGCAGGCCAGCCTGCCGGCGGCCATGAAGCTCGACGTGCTGAGCGACCGCACCACGGGCATCCGCGCTTCCGTCGAACACGTGGAAATGGAACTGCTGTTGTCCGTGCTGCTGGTGGTGCTGGTGATCTTCGCCTTCCTGCACAGCATGCGCGCCACCGTGATCGCCAGCCTGTCCGTGCCGATCTCGCTGATCGGCGCCTGCGGCGTCATGTATCTGCTCGGCTACAGCCTGAACAACCTGTCCCTGATGGCGCTGACGATTGCCACCGGTTTTGTCGTCGACGATGCCATCGTCATGATCGAAAACATCGCCCGCTACATCGAAGAGGGCGAGACGCCGATGGCCGCCGCCCTGAAGGGCGCGTCGCAGATCGGCTTTACCATCATCTCGCTGACGGTCTCGCTGATCGCCGTGCTGATTCCCCTGCTGTTCATGGGCGACGTGGTGGGCCGCTTGTTCCGCGAATTTGCCATGACCCTGGCCATCACGATTCTGATTTCCGCCGTGGTCTCGCTGACCCTGGTGCCGATGATGTCGGCGCGCTGGCTGAAAAGCCGTGCCGATGAAAAGGTCAGCGCCACGGGCCAGCGCATCCAGGCTTTCCTCGACCGCGTGATCGTGCAGTATGACCATGCGCTGGTGTGGGTGCTGAAACGCCAGGGACTGACCCTGCTGGTGGCCCTGGCCACCTTGCTGCTGACCGTCATCCTGTACATCACCATCCCGAAAGGCCTGTTCCCCACGCAGGACACGGGGCAGCTGAAGGCGCGCATCGAAGCGTCGCAAGCCGTCTCGTACGAGCGCATGGCCACCTTGCAGCAGGCCGCCGCCAGCGCGTTGCTGGAAGACCCCGCTGTCGATACCTTGAGTTCCCTGGTCGGCGTGGATGCGGCCAACAACACCATGCTGCACACGGGTAGCATGCTGATCAACCTGAAGCGTCCGCGCAGCGGCAATCAGGACGAGATCATGGAGCGCCTGCGCAACCGCGTGGCCAAGGTGGCCGGCGTGACGCTGTATCTGCAGCCGACGCAGGATCTGACCATCGATGCGGAATCGGGTCCCACGCAGTACCGCGTCTCGCTGGAAGGGGCCGACACGGCCACCGTCACCGAGTGGGCCGGCAAGCTGGCGGCGCGCATGCGCGAAAAATCGCAGCTGCGCAACGTCGTCACGGATGCGGGCGCCACGGGCGCCGCCGTCAGCGTGTCCATCGACCGCGACAGCGCCGCGCGCATGTCGGTGACCACGGCGACCGTCGACGACGCCTTGTATAACGCCTTCGGCCAGCGCATCATCTCGACCATTTTCACGGAAACCAACCAGTACCGTGTGATTCTCGAAGCGCAGCCCGGCATCGTCACCACGCCGGCCGACCTGTCGGAACTGCAGGTGCGCACGGGGTCCGGCAAGTCGACGCCGCTGTCCGCGTTTGCCAGCGTCAGTGAAAAACAGGCGCCGCTGCAAATCACGCACGTGGCGCAATATCCCGCCACGACCCTCGGCTTCGATACGGTGCAAGGCGTGGCCCTGGGCAGCGCCGTCGACGCCATCCGCCAGGCGGCGCAAGACATCGCCTTGCCGCCATCGGTGACTTTGACGTTCCTCGGTGCGGCCGGCGCGTATGAAAATTCGCTGTCGAACCAGCTGTGGCTGATTCTCGCCGCCGTCGTCTGCGTGTACATCGTGCTGGGCGTGCTGTACGAAAGCTACATCCACCCGCTGACGATTTTGTCGACGCTGCCGTCGGCCGGCGTGGGCGCCTTGCTGGCGCTGATGATTTCCGGGCAGGACCTGGGCGTGATCGGCATCATCGGCATCATCCTCTTGATCGGCATCGTCAAGAAGAACGCCATCATGATGATCGACTTCGCCATCGAGGCCGAACGCGACGAAGGCAAAAGCCCGCAGGAAGCCATCCACCAGGCGGCGCTGCTGCGTTTCCGTCCTATTTTGATGACGACCCTGGCGGCCCTGTTCGCGGCCGTGCCGCTGATGCTGGGCTGGGGCGAGGGCGCCGAGTTGCGCCGTCCGCTGGGCCTGGCCATCTTCGGCGGCCTGATCGTCAGCCAGGTGCTGACCCTGTTTACCACGCCCGTCATCTACCTGGGCTTTGACCGCCTGGGCCAGCGTTTCGCGTCGAAGACGCGGGGCGTGAGCGTGGACAAGCCGGCTGATAATGCGGGGGGCGCCGCGTGAACCTGTCCGAACCGTTCGTCAAGCGTCCCATCGCCACCGTGCTGCTGACCATCGGCATCGCGCTGGCGGGCATCGGCGCCTTCTTCGTGCTGCCCGTCTCGCCGCTGCCGCAGGTCGACTATCCGACCATTTCCGTCAGCGCCAGCCTGCCCGGCGCCAGCCCCGCGACCATGGCCACCTCGGTAGCCACGCCGCTGGAGCGGCGCCTGGGCGTGATCTCGGGCGTGAACGAGATGACGTCGTCGTCGGGCACGGGTTCGGCGCGCATCAACCTGCAGTTCGACCTGAACCGCAAGATCGATTCGGCCGCGCGCGAAGTGCAGGCGGCCATTGCCGCCGCGCGCGTGGATTTGCCGGCCACCTTGCGCAGCAACCCCACCTACCGCAAGGCCAATCCATCCGACGCGCCCGTGATCATCCTGGCGCTGACGTCGAAAACGCGCACGCCGGGCCAGATCTACGACGCCGTGTCGAACCTGGTGCAGCAGAAGGTGGCGCAAGTGAAGGGTGTGGGCGACGTGGAACTGGGCGGCGGTTCGCTGCCGGCCGTGCGCGTGGAATTGCTGCCGTATCAGCTCAATCACTATGCCGTGTCGATGGAAGACGTGCGCGCCGCCATCCAGGCCAGCAACGCCAACCGTCCCAAGGGGGCGATTTCCGGCGACGCGCGCAGCCTGCAGATCTATTCGGGTGCCAGCACGGCCTCGGGCGGGCGCAGCGCAGCCGACTACCGCAGCCTGGTGGTGGCCTGGCGCGACGGCGCCGCCATCCGCCTCGACGACGTGGCCGAAGTGGTCGACGGCGTGGAGAACAACAATACCCTGGGCCTGTTCAATGGCGACCCGGCCGTCATCGTGCTGATCACGCGCCAGCCGGGCGCCAACGTCATCGCCACGGTGGACGGCGTGCGCGCGCTGCTGCCGCAATTGCAGGCGCAGCTGCCCGGCGACATCAAGCTGCAGGTGGCGTCCGACAGCACCAACTCCATCCGCTCGTCCCTGCACGAGATCGAATTCACCTTGATCCTGTCCATCGTGCTCGTCGTGCTGGTGGTCAGCGCTTTCCTGCGCAGCGTGCGTGCCACCATCATCCCGGCTGTCGCCACCATCGTTTCCTTGCTGGGTACCTTCGGCGTGATGTACATGCTGGGTTTCAGCTTGAATAACCTGTCGCTGATGGCGCTGACGGTGGCCACGGGCTTTGTCGTCGACGACGCCATCGTGGTGCTGGAAAACACGCAGCGCCACATCGAGGCGGGCATGGACCGCTTCAAGGCGGCCCTGCTGGGCGCGCGCGAAGTGGGTTTTACCGTGCTGTCGATCAGCCTGTCGCTGGTGGCCGTTTTCATCCCGCTGCTGTTCATGGGCGGGCAGGTGGGCCGGCTGTTCCGCGAATTTGCCGTCACCCTGTCGGCCGCCGTGATGATTTCGCTGGTCATTTCATTGACTACCACGCCGATGATGTGCGCCTGGCTGCTGAAAAGCGGCCAGCAGCACAAGCCACCCGGCCTGGTCGCGCGCTGGTTCGAACGCGGCTTCGAGCGCATGCTGAAAGTGTATGAACATTGCCTGGACTGGGCCCTGTCCAGCGCCGCACTGGTGATGACCATCCTGGTGTTCGTCGTCGGCCTGAACGTGTATCTGTTTGCCGCCGCGCCGAAAGGCTTCTTCCCGCAGCAGGATACGGGCCAGATCAATGGCGGCATGCGTGCCGACCAGAGCATCTCGTTCCAGGCCATGCAGAGTAAATTGCGCCAGCTGGTCGACATCATCAAGGACGATCCGGCCGTCGCCACCGTCGTGGGGTTCACCGGCGGCGGACGGGCAGGGGGCGGCTTCATGTTCATCGACCTGAAACCGGCCTCGCAGCGCACCGACAAGGGCCAGGCCGTGATCGCGCGCCTGCGCCCGCAACTGGCCAAGGTGACGGGCATTTCGCTGTTCCTCAACCCCGTGCAGGACTTGCGCATGGGCGGACGTTCCAGCAACTCCACCTACCAGTACACCCTGATCAGCGACAACCAGGCGGACCTGAAAAAATGGGCGGCGAAACTGGCCGACCAGATGAAGATGCAGCCGGCCCTGATCGACGTCGACACGGACCAGGCGGAAAACGGCGTGGAAACCTTTGTCTCCATCGACAAGGACCGCGCCACGCAGCTGGGCGTGCAGGTGCGCGACATCGACAATGCGCTGTACAACAGCTTCGGCCAGCGCCAGGTGGCGACCATCTACGATGAGCTGAACCAGTACCACGTGATCATGGAAGTGGCGCCGCGCTATGCGCAAAGCCCGGAAGCACTGCGCTCAGTGTATGTGCCGGCCTCCAACGCGGCCGGTGTCAGCACGACCACCAGTGTAGTCACATCAGCCGTCACCGCGACGACGTCCAACACGACGGCGGCGCGCGATCCGTCCAGCGGCTCGGCCCTGTCCACGACCCTGGCGCACATGGTGCCGCTGTCCTCGTTCAGCAGCTTTGCGGAAAGCTCCACGGCCACGTCGATCAACCACCAGGGCGGCGAGCTGGCGACCACCGTGTCGTTCAACCTGGCTGACGGCTATCCGCTCAGCGACGGGCAGGCGGCCGTGGCCCAGGCGGAGTCGGAAATCGGCATGCCGGTCAACGTGCGCGGCAGCTTCCAGGGCTCGGCCAAGAGCGCGCAGGACAGCAACAAGGAGCAGCCGCTGTTGATCCTGGCGGCCATCGTGGTGATCTACATCGTGCTGGGCATCCTGTACGAAAGCCTGATCCACCCGATCACCGTGCTGTCGACTTTGCCGTCGGCGGGCGTGGGCGCCGTGCTGGCCTTGCTGCTGTTCCGCATGGAGTTTTCCATCATCGCCCTGATCGGCGTGTTCCTGTTGATCGGTATCGTCAAGAAAAATGCTATATTGATCATCGACTTCGCGCTGGAGGCCGAGCGTTCGCGCGGCTTGACAGCGGTGGAAGCGGTGCGCGAGGCATGTTTGCTGCGTTTCCGCCCCATTCTGATGACCACCCTGGCGGCGGCGCTTGGCGCCTTGCCGCTGGCGATCGGTTTCGGCGAGGGGTCAGAGCTACGCCAGCCCTTGGGGGTCGCCATCATCGGCGGCCTGATTGCCAGCCAGTTACTCACATTGCTGACCACCCCGGTGGTCTACATCCTGCTCGACAAGCTGCGCACGCGCAGCGCCGACGAGCAGCAATTGAGCCGCATTCCTGGGCCAGATAACCCGAGCACACAATCATGAAGCAAGTAAAACCTATCGTATCGACCGTCCCCGCACGCCACCTGCTGGCATTGGCGGCGGCCGCAGTTCTCCTGGCCGGCTGCGCCGTCAGCCCCGCGTATGAAACGCCGACGGCCGTCGCGCCGCAAACGTTCAAGGAGGCGGCCGGCTGGCAGCCTGCCGCGCCGGCCGACACCCTCGAGCGCGGTCCCTGGTGGACCCTGTTCGGCGACGCGCAGCTGAATCAGCTGGCCGACAGCATCGAGATATCGAACCAGAATGTGGCCGCTGCCATCGCCTCGTACGAGCAGGCGCGCGCGCTGGTGCGCGAACAGCGTGCCTCGCTGTTCCCGACCGTGAACCTGACGGGCAGCGGTGCCCGTTCCGGTGGCGGGGGCGAGCAGCAGACGAACAACAACTTCAAGGCCGCCATCGGCGCCTCGTGGGAACCGGACATCTGGGGCCGCCTGCGCGCCGGCGTGACGGGGGCAGATGCCAGCGCCGCCGCCAGCGCGGCCGACCTGGCTGCGGCGCGCCTGTCGGCGCAGGGCGAGCTGGCCATCAATTATTTTTCGCTGCGCCAGAGCGATGCGCAGATCGCGCTGCTCAATTCAACGATCGACGGCTACAAGCGCGTGCTCGACATCACCAGCAACCGTTTTAACTCGGGCATCGCCGCCAAGTCCGACCTGCTGCAGGCGCAGACGCAGCTGGCCAATGCGCAGATCGACCTGTCCAGCCAGACGCGTGCCCGCGCGCAGCTGGAACATGCGATCGCCATCCTGTTGGGGAAGGCGCCGTCCGACTTCAGCCTGGCCGTGGCGCCGTGGACACTGACCGTGCCCGAGGTGCCGCTGGGCGTGCCGTCGACCTTGCTGCAGCGCCGTCCCGACATCGCGGCCGCCGAGCGCAGGGTGGCCGTGGCCAACGAGCAGATCGGCATCGCCCGCTCGGCCTACTATCCCAGCCTGAACCTGACGGGATCGTACGGTTCCGGCGCCAGCCGTGTGGGCGACCTGTTCAATGCATCGTCGAGCCTGTGGTCGCTGGGCGTGTCGGCCGCGCAAACCCTGTTCAACGCGGACGCCACCAAGGCCAGCGTGGACGCGGCCAGGGCGGGGCATGAGGCGGCAGTGGCGCGCTACCGCCAGACGGTATTGAGTGCCTTTGGCGCCGTGGAAGACCAGTTGTCGGCCACGCGCGCGCTGGCCGAGCAGCTGGCCTTGCGCCAGCAGGCGTCGTCCGCCGCCGACCAGGTGGAGCAGCAGATGCTGAACCGCTACAACGCGGGCCAGGTCGGCTATACGGACGTGGTGACGGCGCAAGTGACGGCGTTGTCGGCGCGCCGTTCGCTGGTGCAGGCGCAGGCGGACCGCCAGACGACGGCCGTGGCCCTGATCCAGTCGCTGGGCGGTGGCTGGCATGTGCCGCAGGCGCAGTAAGGGGTAAGCAGCACCTGCGCCAAATTCGCGTTTTGCCGTGCGCCTTGGGTGCTAGAATGCAAGATTATTCATCCGCCAGCCTGGCGCACGTGCCGTGGCTGCATTCTTGCCGACGATGACACGCAGCAAACACAGCAAAGCTCCAGCGCCTGAGGTGGCCGCCATCGATTTTCCCGTGGTGGCCATCGGCGCGTCGGCCGGTGGTCTCGATCCGATTGTCGCTTTCCTGACGCATGTGTCGCCGCAGAGCGGCATCGCCTATGTGGTGATCCAGCACCTGGATCCCACGCAAAAAGCCATGTTGCCGGAACTGCTGCAGCGTGCCACCAGCATCCCCGTCACGGAAATCACGCAGCGCGCCAAACTGCAGCCGAACCATATCTATGTGATCCCGTCCAATGCGGACCTGGGCCTGTCCAAGGGACACTTTGTGCTTAGCGAGCCGCTGCAGCTGCGTGGCCACCGCCTGCCCATCAATGCTTTCTTTGAAAGCCTGGCGGCCGAGCTGGGCGAACTGGCCGTGGGCGTGATTCTGTCCGGCATGGGCAGCGACGGCACGCGCGGCATGCAAGCCATCAAGCAGGCCGGTGGCCTGACCATGGCGCAGCATCCCGATTCGGCCAAGTTCGACATGATGCCGCAAAGCGCCATCGCCGCCGAGGCGGTGGACCTCGTCGATTTTCCCGACAAGATGCCGGAAAAGATCGTCAGTTACCTGTTTCGCAGCAGCTTCCTGGCGTTGCCGGACAAGGAGCCGAGCGGACGCAATGCATTGCAGGAAATTGTCGCCTTGCTGTCCGAACATACGGGCAACAGCTTCTCGGACTACAAGATCAATACGGTGCTGCGCCGCATCGAGCGCCGCATGAGCTTGTACCAGATGACGTCGATGGAAGAGTACATTCCCTATCTGCGCAACAATCCTGCGGAAATCGACCTGCTGTTCAAGGAATTGCTGATCGGCGTGACGAATTTTTTCCGCGACGCGAAGGTGTGGGAGTACCTGAAGATGGTGGTCTTGCCGCAAATGCTGGCGGCCCACCCGGACGGGCGCGCCTTCAAGGCCTGGATACCGGCCTGTTCCACGGGCGAGGAAGCCTATTCGCTGGCCATGGTGTTCCATGAAGTGGTGGCCAGCAGCAACCCGCCGTCGAAATACAGCCTGCAGATCTTTGCCACCGACCTGTCGGCCGACGCCATCGACCGCGCGCGCCAGGGCCGTTTTCCGCAAACGATCAGCAGCGAAGTGTCGACCGAGCGCCTGGAACGGTTTTTCATGCAGGACAAGAGCGATTACCTGGTCAGGAAAGAGATCCGCAACATGATCATCTTTGCTCAGCAAAATGTCATTTCCGATCCACCGTTCACCAAGCTCGATATCCTGTGCTGCCGCAACCTGTTGATTTACCTCAATGCTAAGCTGCAACAGCGCTTGATTCCCCTGTTTCATTACGCCTTGAACCGCGATGGCGTTTTACTGTTGGGCAGCGCCGACACGCCCGGTCATTTTTCCGAGCTGTTTTCGCCGCTGACCACATCGACCCGGCTGTACCGGCGCCTCGACAACCTGGCTCGCCAGCGCTTGCTGACGTACTTTCCCACGAAGGTATCGTCGGCCATTCCTCCTCCCCCCAGCGACACGAGAGACGTCAGCATGCCCGGAAAAATCCAATCCCATGTCGAGCAATTATTGCTCCAGAAATATTCGCCTGCGGCCGTGCTGCTGAACCAGGATGGGGATATCCTGTACATCAACGGCCGCACGGGCGCCTTCCTGGAGCCGGCGGCTGGCAAGGCCAACTGGAATATCCACGCGATGGCGCGCGAGGGCTTGCGCTACGAGCTGGCGGGGCTGATCACGCAGGCGCTGCAAAGCGATAGCCTGGTGCGCCTGACAGGCCTGGTGCTCAAGGATCACACAGGGCCGGCGCAGGGCGTGGACTTGACGGCGGAAGCCTTGCGCCAGCCTGAAGCGCTCTGCGGCATGGTCTTCGTCACGTTTGCCAGCACGCCGCTGGCGGCTACGCCGCGCCGGGGCCGCTCGGCGAGTCCCAAGATGCTGGAGCTGGAGCAGCAGCTGATCCAGGCGCGCAATGAAATCCAGACCGTGCGCGACGAAATGCAGACCTCGCGCGAAGAGCTCAAATCGGCCAACGAGGAATTGCAGTCGACCAATGAAGAACTGCAATCGGCGAACGAAGAGCTGACGACGTCGAAGGAAGAAATGCAGTCGCTCAATGAGGAGTTGTACACCGTCAATGCCGAGCTGCAATCGAAGGTCGATGATTTGTCGCTGGTCAACAGCGACATGAAAAATCTGCTCAATAGTACCGATATCGCCACCATTTTCCTCGACAGCGAGCTGCGCATCCGCCGTTTCACGGCGCCGGCTACGCAAATCTACAAGCTGATCCAGACGGACTTGCGCCGTCCGCTCAGCGACATCGTCAACGACCTGGCCTACCCGAACCTGGAAGCGGACGCGCTGGAAGTGATCCGCAGTCTGGTGTTTTGCGAGCGGCAAGTGGAAACCAAGACGGGACGCTGGTACAACGTGCGCATCATGCCGTACCGTACGGTGGAAAATGTGATCGATGGCGTGGTGGTGACTTTCATCAATATTACAGAATCGAAACTGCTGGAAGCCCAGTTGCGGCAAATCCAGTCCGGCGCCGCGGCAGACGGGAAAGCAGGAGAGAGCGCGTCATGAGCGAACCATTCGACGAGGGGAGCGGACCGGCCAGCTTGCGAGAGCAAGCCGAGCAATTGGCGGCGCTGCAGCGCCAGTCCGTAGCGCCGCCGCAGTCGAATGAAGAGGTGATGCGCCAGCTGCATGAATTGCAGGTCAGCCAGATCGAGCTGGAAATGCAGAGTGCGGCCCTGGCCGAGCTGGAACAGCTGAAGAATGAGTTTGAAAGCAGCCGCGACCGTTACGCGCAGCTGTATGAACAGGCGCCCGTCAGCTATTTTTCCCTGGCGCGCGAGGGCGTCATCACGCGTGTCAACGTGGCGGCCTGCGGCTTGTTGCAACGCGACAAGAACCAGCTGCTGGGGCGACGCTTCGAGCAATTCGTCGCGCCCCAGGCGCAAGGCAGTTTCCGCAGCTTCCTCGAAGCCGTCTTTACCAGCGGCGCGCGCCAGGTGCTCGAGGCGCAACTGTTCGAAGGCGAAGCGGGCGGCATGGGCGGCATGGTGCGCATCGAGGCCAATGTCGACGCGGCCAGTGCCACGGCACGCATGCTGGTGACGGACCTGGGCGACGAGCATGCGCGCGAATCGGCCTTGCGGCGCGCCTTCGTCATCCTCAACAGCATACGCGAAGGCGTGCTGGTGACGGACAGCGCCAACCGCATCATTTCCGTCAACCCCGCCTTCACCACCATCACAGGTTACCAGGCGGAGGAAGCCATCGGGCGCGATCCGTCCTTCCTCGGCGGTGGCACGCATTTGCCGCATTTTTATGCCGCCATGTGGCGCAGCCTGCACCAGGATGGCAGCTGGTATGGCGAACTGGTGAACCGGCGCAAGAATGGCGAGCGCTTCGTCGAGTCGCTGTCGATCACGCCCATGCGTAGCCCGGATGGCAGCATCAGCCACTTTGTCGGCGTGTTTTCCGATATCACGGAGCGCAAGCTGGCCGAGGCGGACTTGCGCGAGTTGCACCGCGAACTGGACCAGCGCGTCATCGAACGCACGGCTGAATTGCTGCGTGCCAACCAGCATCTGCAGCTGGAAGTGCAGCAGCGCGAGCGGGCACAGGAAGCCTTGCGCGATGCCGAGCGCTTCTTTCACGCCACCATCGATTCGCTGACGGACCGGGTGCTGGTGCTGGACCGGGCCGGCAGCGTCGTGCATGCCAACCAGGCGTGCCTGGCCTTCGTCGGGCAAACGCCACGGCCGCTGCAGTACCTGGAATTCTGCGAGACGGACCCGCGCTGGCAGCGCAGCGCCGGACGCGAGCTGTCCGCCGGCATTCGCTCCGTGATTGCGGGCACGGCCGACACGTTTGCGCTCGAGTATGAATTTACCACGCGCTCAGGCCCCCGCTGGTCGCAGGCCAGGATCAGCCGTTTCCTCGGCGAAGGGCCGCTGCGCGTGGTGGTGGCGCACACGGACATTACCGAGCGCAAGTTGATGGATAGCGCGTTGCGCCAGTCGCATGCGCAGCTGCGCCAGTTGGCGCTGCACCTGGAAACGGCCAAGGAAGACGAGCGCAAGCGCATTTCGCGCGATATCCACGATGAACTGGGGCAAAACCTGCTGGCGCTGCGCATCGATATTTCCATGCTCAGCGCGCGCACGGAAGGTTCCCATCCGCGCCTGCATCGCCGCGTTGGCGCCGTACTCAGCAATGTCGACACCACCATCAAGAGCGTGCGCGGCATCATGAACGAACTGCGCCCGATGGCGCTGGACCTGGGCTTGCAGGCTGCCATTGAATGGCAGGTAGGCGACTTCCGCAAGCGCAGCGGCGTCGTTTGCCGCCTGCTGATACGCGACGAGGCCCTGTTTGCCGCCATCGGCAGCCAGGTCGAGATCGTGCTGTTCCGCATCGTGCAGGAAGCACTCAGCAACGTCATGCGCCATGCGCAGGCCAGCCAGGTCGAGATCGAGCTCAGTTCGGATGCCTGCGCCGTGTATGTGGTCATCAGCGACAACGGCATCGGCATCACGCCGCAGCAGCAGCGCAAGAAGCAGTGCTTTGGCCTGATCGGCATTGCCGAGCGCGTCACGGCGCTGGGCGGCCACTTCGAGGTGGGCATGCCGGCCTCGGGCGCCGGTTGCCGTTTGTCCCTGCAGATTCCCTTGCCGGGAGCGGGGCGGCCGGCCGCCTGATACAGAAATTGCAATGCGTTAATTTTTGCCGACTCAGGCCCCTGTGACAGGCTATACTTTCGCCTGCTATTTATGGAGGGGCATATCTTGTTCAAAACAATCGTTTTACCAGTCGCCTTACTGGGCGCGTTCGCCGGCGCACACGCCGACGAAGGGCAGTGGCAACCACACCAGCTGCCACAGCTGAAAGCCGAACTGAAACGGGTCGGCATCGAAATTCCTGCAGAAAAACTGGCCGACCTGAGCAAGCATCCGATGAGCGCCATCGTCTCGCTGGGCGGCTGCTCGGCCGCTTTCGTCTCCGACGCGGGCCTGGTGGTGACGAACCACCATTGCGCGTATGGCGCCGTGCAGCGCAATTCCACCCCGGAACACAATTACATCACCAACGGCTTTCTGGCCAAGACGCGCGCTGGCGAGCTGCCGGGCGGTCCGAACAGCCTCGTGTATGTCACCGACAAGGTGGAGAACGTCAGCGAGCGCGTGCTGAAAGGCTTGACGGCCGACATGACGGGCCGCGCGCGCCACGAAGCGGTGGAAAAGCGCATCAAGGACCTGATCGCCGAATGCGAAACGGACAAGATGTACCGCTGCTCCGTGCCCGCCTTCCACCGCGGCCTCGAGTACTACCGCATCCGCCAGATGATGATACGCGACGTGCGCCTGGTGTACGCGCCATCGGACAAGATCGGCAACTTCGGCGGCGACATCGACAACTACGAATGGCCGCGCCACACGGGCGACTACTCGTTCCTGCGCGCCTACGTGGGCAAGGATGGCCGTCCGGCCGATCCGTCGCCCGACAACGTGCCATACAAATCGAAGGACTTCCTGGTGGTCTCGGCCGAAGGCTTGAAAGCCGGCGATGGCATTTTGCTGGCGGGCTACCCCGGCCGCACCAGCCGCTACAAGCTGCCGGCGGAAATCCGCTTCGCGCGCGATACGGCCTTCCCCCTGAAAGTGTCCGAACTGCAAGCGGACCTGGCCGTGATGGCCGACGCCACCAATGGCGACGCGGCCGCTGCTGTGCGCTATGCCAGCGTGGTGAAAAGCATCAACAACGTGCTGAAGAAAACCCAGGGCTTGCTCGACGGTTTTGCACGCAAGGACATCGCCGCCATCAAGGACGTGCAGGATGCCGAGTTCCGCGCCTGGTACGCCAAGCAGCCGAATGTGTCGGCTACCCTGCTGGCCGAACTGGACGCGGCGATCGCCAGCGACATGGCCTTGAGCGAAGAAGAGTTCGCCTGGTCCGTGGCCACCAACAGCGACTTGCTGAAAAGCGCGCGCACCATCTACCGCCTGTCGCTGGAGCGCCAGAAAGCGGACGCCGAGCGCGAATCGGGTTTCCAGCAGCGCGACCTGGCCTTCATCAAGGCCCGTCTGGCGCGCCTGGAACAGTCGTATGTCAACCAGGTCGACCAGGCGCGTTTTGCGGCGGGCCTGAAGCGTTATGCGCAACTGGCCGCGAAGAGCCATCCGCAAGGCCTGGACGCGCTGCTGCCGGCGCCAGCGGCCGTGCCGGCCCTGTACCAGCAGACGCAACTGGCTGACACGGCCAAGCGCCTGGCCTGGCTGGAAAAGGATCAGGCTGCCGTGGCCCGCTCCGACGATGCCTTCATGCAGCTGGCTGTCAAGCTGCAGCCGGTGGAACTGGCGCTGGAAGAGCGCCGCAAGGAAATCGACGGTAACCTGGAACGCGTGATTCCGCAATACATGCAAGCCGTGATTGCCTGGAAAAAGTCGCAAGGCAAGCCGGTGTATCCTGACGCCAACTCGACCCTGCGCGTGACCTACGGCACGGTATCGCCGTACTCGCCGCGCGACGGGCTGAGCAAGGGACCGTTCACCACCGTGGAAGGCATCGTCGAGAAAGTCACTGGCAAGGCCCCGTTCGAAGCGCCGCAAGGCCTGATCGATGCCGTCAAGGAAAAACGCTACGGCCAGTTCCGCGACCCGGTGCTGGGCACAGTGCCCGTCAACTTCCTGACCAGCGCGGACACCACGGGTGGCAATTCCGGCTCGGCCGTGATGAACAAGCGTGGCGAGCTGATCGGCCTGAACTTCGATTCGACGTATGAATCGATCACCAAGGACTGGTACTTCGACACAGCCATCACGCGCGCCATCCACCTCGACATCCGCTACATGCTGTGGGTAATGAAGGAAGTGGACCATGCGGATAACTTGCTCAAGGAAATGACGATCAAGTATCCGAAAGCTGCCAAGAAGTAATTTTCGACGCTAAACAAGCCGCATCCGCCGCAGGGCCGATGCGGCTTTTTTGCGTATGGGCAACTAGTTTGAGTTCCATCAATATGCCAGCGTTCACCATGGTTAGCATGAGCCAGGGGAACAAGTTTGAAGGGGGCAAGATGGATGATGGCGAGCTGGCAGCCGATCTGGCGCGCCTTTTCGGAGCGGGCTGGCGAGTCCAGGATAGCCGCTTGCTGCGCATGGATTTTCCGCGCGACGATGGTCCACCCGATACCGCGCTGCTGGTCAACAGTTTGCGGGCACACGAGGAAATGTCACGCGACTTCCGCTTCGACGTCGAACTGCTGTCGGACAATCTCCACGTTCCCCTGACAGCGATGATGGGACGCATGGTCACGATTTCGATGGTGCGCGATGACGGCAGCTTGCGCCATTTTAATGGTTACGTCGGCGAATTTCGCTTGTTGCGCAGCGATGGCGGTTTCGCTTTCTACCAGATGGTGCTGCAACCCTGGCTGGCGTTTTCCAGGCTGCGCATGGACAACGTTTCGTTCCACGAACGCACGGTCGTCGACATCAGCGAAACGACCTTCGATCATTATTTGCAGCGCGACTGGCAAAACCGGCTGCATGAGGAAAAAGCGATATTAAGCTGTGCCAACCAGCATAATGAAACCGATTACAACCATCTGCACCGGCGCTGGGAAGACCAGGGTATCCATTACTGGTATGAACATCGCGCCGACGGCCATACGCTCTGTTTGGGCGACAATACCTGGCTGAGCGACAGCATCGATCCAGGCGACGGCGATGCCAGTGTAGCCGACGAGATGGTGTTTCGCAGCGACGCGGGCTCGCAGGAGGGCGACGGCATACGCGATTGGCAGGCAATACGGAAGATCGCTTCAGGCTCGCTCACGCTGGCCAGCTTCAACTACAAGCAGCCGTATGCCAGCCGCGCCAGCGGCTATGCGCTGCACCAGCAGGGCGACGTGTTTGCCCATGAACTGTATCAAAACACCGGCTATGGCTATGCCGACATGGGCGCTGGCGAAGCGCTGGCGCAACGCCGCCTGGAGGAGCAGAACTGCCAGGCGCAATACTTCGAAGCGGGCGGCAATCACCGCTGCGCCCAGGCCGGGCGCAGTTTCACGCTGGGCGGACACTTCAGCGGCAAGCAAGCCATGCCCGCCAGAGGTGAAGCGGCGCGCCCGGACATCGGCTCGCGCGAATACCTGATCTTGTCGGTCGATCATATCGCCAGCAACAATTACCAGGCAGGGATGGGCGCGAAGTCGCATTATGAAAACCGTTTTCGCTGCATCCGCAAGAGCATTCGCTGGTATCCGGGGCGGCAGTTCAACAGCACGCCTTGTGCCTTGCCCGGCGTGCAGACGGCGATCGTCACCGGTCCGGCAGGCGAAACCATCCATACCGACGCGCTGGGCCGGGTGAAGGTGCAATTCCACTGGGACCGGCTGGGCAAGTTCGACGCGGGCAGTTCGCCATGGATCCGGGTCATGACGCCATGGGCGGGCCAGGCCTTCGGCCAGATCGCGTTGCCGCGCATCGGCCAGGAAGTGCTGATTCAGTTTCTCGACGGCAATATCGACCGTCCCGTCATCGTCGGCGCGGTGTACAACGGCAACCATGCGCCGCCGTGGAATTTGCCGGGGCAACGCGTACTGGGCGGCTGGCGCAGCGCCGAGCTGATGCCTGGCGGCGGCTACGGCGTGCGCGGCAACCAGTTGGTACTCGACGATACGCACCAGCACATCCAGGCGCAACTGAAAAGCGATCATCAGCACAGCCAATTGTCGCTCGGCTGCATCAGCCGCATCGAAGACGCCAGCGGGCGCAAGGATGCGCGTGGTGAGGGCTGGGAACTGGCGTCAGACGCTTGGGGCGTGGCGCGCGCCGGTCGCGGCATGTTGCTGACCACCGAAGCGCGCCCTGGCGCCGCCTCGCATATCAAGAGCATGGATGAAACCTTGCGCCGGTTGGCCGAGGCTGCTGAGCGGCACAAGGCGCTTGCCGCCCTGGCGCAGCATTACGGCGCGCAAGAAAGCGCCGCCCAGCAGGGCGCCGCCGCCGATGTGCTGAAAGCCCAGCATGCCGGGATCAAGGGCGGTGGCGGCAGTGGCGAAAACGCATTTTCCGAATTATCGAAGCCGCATCTGGTGCTGGCCAGTCCGGCCGGTATCGAAACGACGACCGCGCAATCGACGCACATCGCCAGCGCCGAGCACACCGCGTTGACGACCGGGTGCGACCTGTCGCTGGCGGCCGGCGGCGGCCTGTTCGCCAGCATCGGCGCAGCGCTGCGCCTGTTCGTCCACAAGGCTGGCATGAAACTGATCGCCGCAGCTGGCCCGGTGCAGATCGCGGCGCAAACCGATGCGGTCGATATCGTCGCCAACAAGGTTCTGGAATTGATCAGCCAGGCCGACTGGGTGAATATTCGCGGCCGCAAAGGCGTACGCCTGCATGGCGCCGATTGCATGCTTGAAATTAGCGACAAGGTACAGTTTTTTACCGCGTCGCCGACGCTGTTTCATGGAAACTTGGAAACGCTGGCGCCCAAGAACCGGCCGCAACCGGAGCTGGAGCCGCCCATCGCGCCGGTAGCGGGGCAATTGCAGCATACGATACAGGCCCATGCGGATGGCGGCCAGTACGCCAATGTGCCGTACACGCTGTACAACGGGGAGGCCGAAGTCGAGCAAGGCCTGACCGACGAATTCGGCCGCATCCTGATCGCGCACCAGGATGGCACGCCGCGCTACCGTGTCGTCCTTGGCAATGGCGAAGAGTTTTCATTGCTGGCGAGCGCACGCTTCGACCCGAACGCGGCGCAGGACGGCGAACACAAGCTGTCGAACCGCGGTTTGCGCGCATTCGACGACACCGCCGATGGCCGCGGGGTTCAATAATTCACCACACTGACGGGAGAGCGCCATGCCGGAATCGAGCGGCCGCATCGAAACCACTCACATCGACGAAGTCGGACGCACTGCGACGAGTTCGCTCCAGTGGCTGCTGGAAAACCGCAACCTGAAGGGCAAGGCCACTCATCCGATTACGCATAACAACAAGCTGACACTGTTCATTTGCGGACAGGAGGGGTTCGCCGACATCGCCGCCGAGATCGCCAGGGCTAAAGATTCCATCGACCTGTGCTGCTGGGGTTTCGATCCGGGCATGGAACTGGTGCGCGGCAACAGCGCCACCTGGCCGCGTGGCGACACGTTTGGCGACTTGCTGATCGACGCCACCACGCGGCGTCACCTCAGGGTGCGCCTGCTGATCTGGCATGACCGGATCGGTTCGCCGATGGTGCACAATATGCCGGGCCATTCGCATGGCACCTCGCCGTGGAAAACCGGTGGACAGCGCTTTGAGAACATCAGCGCAAAAGGCAGCCTGGCGATGTTGCAGGACGCGGTCGCCAGGAAAGAGATGTTCAGCGGCGGTTACAGGGGTGATAGGGTCCGGCCCGAGGATATCCCGATGCTGGCGCGTGAAGAATATTGCTACAGCTGGTATGCGGCCGCGTTCCATGGCTTGTTGGGGCGCCTGACGATTCACCTGCGGCACGGCAACAGCCATGCGATAGGCAAGAGTATCGCGACCGAAACAAGCCAGCCGCACGGCTTGACGATGGGGGAAATTGAAAAGCCTGGCATGAGCTACTTGGGCACGCATCACCAGAAGACGATCCTGATCGATTTCTCCCACGAAAAGGGATCCAAGGCCGTCGGCTATGTAATGGGCCTGAACTCGGTGACCGATTATTGGGACACGACCGCCCATCTGCTCGACGACACGCGCCGCGAACAGGGCGGGGCCAACGAGCGGCGCGAGTGTTTGCAGGGAATGGCCGCGGACGGCGGGTTCTCCACGCTGAAACCGTACCAGGATTATGCCTGCCGCATCGACGGTGGCAAGGCATTGATCGCGCTGTACAACAATTTCGTGAAGGCATGGGACCGCGCGATCGACGACCGCACCCATCAGGCCGCCGGGGAATGCGTGAGTTGGTATTCGTCATGTAAAAACCCGTCGTCCCAGCTGTTGCGCGAGGCCGGGCCGGACGACTCCACCGTGCAGATCGTCCTGACCCAGCCCGAGGAACAAGACAAGACGATCAAGGAAACCTATTTTCGCGCGGTGACCCAGGCCAGCCTGGCGGCCGGCTACCTGTATGTGGAAAACCAGTATTTCCAGTATGAAGAATGGGCCCGGCACTTGCTGGCCGAGCGCAAGAAGGTGGTCGCCGCCTGGAAGGCCGGCAGTGTCAAGGCGGGCAAGAGTCTTGAAGATATGCCGGTCATGCACGTATTCATCGTCATCCCCGTGCCGGAGCGCGCGCAGATGGTGCCGCGCACCCACGATACGCTGGCGGCGCTGGGGCAGCACGCTGGCATGACGGGGCAAAACACCATGATCGACGACTACAACAAGCGACCGAAAACCCGGCGTGTCAGGGCAGGATTCGGCATTTCGGCCGAGGCCGAAGTCCAGTTGCCCGACGTGGTGCAGCACTCCAACGGCATCAACAAACCCGGCGTGATGACGCTCGAGAGCGAATTCGGGCTGAAGGTATCGGTGGCCATGCTCAATGTCAGCGCGTTTGACAAGGACCGCTGGCGTTACCGTGAAATCTACATCCATTCCAAATTGATGCTGGTCGACGACGTGTTCATGACCTTGGGCAGCGCCAACCTGAACCAGCGCAGCATGGCCGTCGACAGCGAAATCAATATCGCCACCATCGACCGCCGCGTGGCCAGTGATTTGCGCAATCGGGTGTGGCGCATGCATAGCGGGGGATTGGTCGATGGAGGGGGGGGGACGAAGGCGGAGATTGCATTGGCGTTTGAAAATTGGACAAAACTTATGAAGGAAAACCACAAGAAAAAATTCAACAAATCCGAAACTGCAATTTTCAAGAAAATGACTGGTTTCCTGCTGCCATTGGAAGACAAACGCAGCTCCACCATACGTCTGGGTTGATCATGAGTAAGAAAAATGCCGTATCTTTTCGCCTGCCATTTCTTGCGTTGGCAGTTATTCTCTTTGTTCCTTTGATTGCTTGCAAAATGCCTAACGACAAAGTCCTGCCACGGAACCAAAGTTTGCCGCTTTTCAATCCCCATGTAGCGGATTTTATCTGTGAAACCGAGGCGAGCAAGGTACCGCCCATCGATGCGCAAGCCGAGGACTGGTTCCTCGAAGCGCGCGCCATGGAAGATCCCGAAATTGCCGTGGAAGACCGCGATTACAAAAAAATCGTCGCTCTGACGCGTCAAGCGGCAGAGCGATTGCACTGGAAGGCGATGCTCAATCTGGCCAGCCTGTATGTGGAAGGGCGCGATCCTTTATATGGCGAGGAAGAAGCGGTGCAACTGGTGGAAAAGGCGATGCGGCTCGGGATTCCGGCGGCATATGACCGGATGGGAACGTATTATGCGAACAGCACAGGCGTTAATGGCGACATCACGCGGGCTTATGCCTTTTGGCAAAAGGCGGCGCAGATGGGGAATCCACAGGCAATGGGGTTTCTCGGCGAAAAATTGACTGCTGGAGAGGATCACCCAGGTATTGATATGTGGGGCAACATTCCTGTAGCGACCAAAATGCTGGAGTGTGCGGTTGCCCAAGGTTATGGTCCAGCGGCATATGATTTATATTATTTATATGCTGCGCCAAGAACTGCAGATGGCACAATAATTGGCGATCATCGGACGCCAGAAACAAAAGACCGCGCACTAAAAGTTTTACATGAAGGTGTCCGCCTGGGTTGCGCGCAGTGCGCACGCGATCTCTCAATAGAGTTCAGCCAACCTTTCAATATGTCCGATATGTTAGTGCCGTTCATTGACAAGGCTCGCGGTGAACGTTATGCGGTACTTAATCGTGCCCTCGGCTTCAACCCCAATCGCCGCTTTCCCAACCTCGATAAAATCTTGCCATTGCCACCGGCCGATCTGCCGCCGTGGGATGGTCAACGAAAGAGCCTGCTCGACGCCGCCATGGGTGTCCGTCCACCGCCAGCCATCCCGCAGCCAAGCGCCGCGTCGCTTTCAAAAGAGCCATATTTCCTGGCCGCCGACTATGCGCTGCGTCCCGCCGGCTTGCACAGCGATGCGCCGACCGCGCCATTTTCCGCATATTGGCAACCCGCCCAAGGGCAGGGCTTGACGGAGCCGGCCCGGCTGCTGCGCAAAGACGAAGAGTTCCGCCATTTCAGCGTGCTCGATGCCGCTGGCAAGAGCCGTTACGGCGCGGTGACATGGGAGCAGTGCCTGACGATACGGCACAACCATGGGGCAGTGGAACCGCGCGCGGTGCACGGCTTGCTGCGCGAGGTGGCACGGCCCGAGTCATGGTTGAGCTGTGCTTGCGGGCAAGCCTGTCCGGTCAGCGGCGTCTGGCAACCGTGGGTAGCGGCCGACCATCCGCTGCAGGCCATCGTCAACCAGTACTGGCGCCAGGCCTGGCTGACCCAGGGCGCGCCGTTCCCGCAACCGCACCGCGACTGGCTGCTCGATTTGCCTGACGACGAGGTGACGTGGAATTTGATGGATATATCCCTTCCTGAAATCGGATAGGGCGGCGCACCAGGCGCGGCCCTTCCAGCAGCACAAAGCTGATGGAAAATTGATCGGCATGTAGTGCATCTAGGCCAATCGGGCATACACTATGCGCGGGATCCATGGAATTCACGCATCTAAAAAAGTGATGAAAATGAAAGTTGTCAGGCTGTTTGCAATTCTCGCTATCTTGCTGGCGCTGCCTGGCCAGGCGCTCGGCGAATCGCTCAAGATTGCCACCATTCTCGGCCCACCATGGGGATTTATGGGGAGCGACGGCCACCCCACCGGCATGATGTACGAAATCGGCAATCGCATCGCGGAAGTTGCAGGCTTGCGCTACACCAATTCCCTTGTCCCTTATCCCAGAACCGCCGCCGATATTGAAAACGGGAGCGCCGACATGACCATACGCTTCGGCAACGATCAAATGACGCGCGGCGCCGTGCCGGCAGGCGTCGTCGTGTCCATGCCTATCATCCTCGTGGGCCCATCCGGCAAGAACTACAGCAAGCTGAGCGAATTGCGCGGCAAGACCGTCGGCGTGGTACGCACCAGCAAATATGTGGAGCAATTCGACACCGACAATGCGATCCAGAAGTATCCCGTCAATGACTATGTCACCATGGCAAAAATGTTGGCAATGCGACGTTTGGACGCGGGGGTGGGATCGAGTATGGGCCTGTTTTACGGCGCGTACATGGCCGGCGTGAAACCGGAAGACATAGGCGTTCCGCTCGTCCTGGGTAGCAATGATTTCATTTTGTTTGTTTCCAAGAAAACCGCAAAGCCGGAAACGACTCGGGCACTGAGAGAGGCGCTCGATAAGCTCTCGGCTAGCGGTGAGATCAAACAGATCATGAGCAAGTACAGCAAGTCATTCAGCCTGCCACAGAGATAAACCGTCCGCTGGCGCCCATGCGCGCACTGCACACATGCTGCCGTCTGCCGCGCGGGAAGTGCCACGTATAATTGCTTTACCATTTACCGCTATTCTTTTTCGACAGGTTCCCATGCCCCAGACTTCCGATTTGCCGCCGGATTGGCACGCATTTGAAACGGCCTATGACGTTGAAGCAACCTGGTTCAGGCTGGCCAGCGCCTCGCTGGCGCTGCTGGGCGCGTCCGCTTTCAAGGATCAGCCATTTTCAGCCTTTGCCTTCAATGCCGTATCGTTCCCATCCCTTTCGCTGAGCTTTGACACCGATCCCGATAACCGGGAGCGCGATGACTATCCTCCGGACTGGTCGAACGAGTGCATGGAAGACGATGTACCGGAAATTGGTCAACTGTGGGAGGAGGGCCACGCAAGGATCGAAGGTGCGCTGCGCGAGCTGATCGACGCTGCTGATGACGAATTGCTCTGCGCCATCGAAGAGGGCTATCTGCACAGCCTGAGGAAAACCATGGTGCGGCTGGAAACGAGCCATTGTTTCGAGCAGATCAAGACGTGCACGCCGTTCTGGACCGTGGTCACGCAAGTCGATGCCGATACGGATGAAGAGGAGCGCCTGCTCGAGCAGGTGCGCCAGCGTCTCCTGACGTGAGCATCCGCCGCCATTGCCGGCCGCCTTCTATATCAGGGCTTTCCAGCGCATGATTTCCCCGTCCGTCAGCGTCGGCCCCCAGCCGCCGCCCAGCGCCGCATCGTGCTGCACATAGTGCGCAAGCTGCGGCACCGCCACGTCATGTTTGCCGCAGATATCAATGACGGCTTCCAGCTGCTGCCTGCTTGCTGGAAGGTCATCGCCATACCAGGTGCAGGCGCTCGTTTCCAGCACGTGCTGAACAAGTTCCTCCAGCGCGCCAAGCAGGTGCCCGGGTATGGCCATGCGTACGTCCTCCGGCCAGGGGTCTCCCATGCCCGTCACTGCCAAGGATGCAAAGCCGCGTTCCCAGGCTGCAAAATCCCCAGGCTCGACCTGCGCCACTTCCCACACGTGCCTGGCGAACGCAGACAATGCAGGATGGTGAATATCAAAGCGCTGGAAAAAGCGTTGCAGGCATGTCACCGCAATGCATTGCCTGGCAATCACGGAGAGCGTATCTATCGATATGTCATGCATAAATAATGGTGTTTCAAAAAAATAATGGCTAGCCTCGGCTGAATGCGCGCCTTGTCAACGCCCTGGCGCACGCTGCTTCAGCTCGAATCATTTCTCAAAGACAATCCAGGACCAGCTTACCCCCGCCTGGCGATTCTGCTGCTGAACGGATGGCGCCTGCGTACTCAACATCAATTTGAGCTGATATTGCATCGCGAGGTTTATTGTTTCATTGGCAGAGACATCAAAGATGCGACGGCCTTCAGGGGCTGGGCCATGCCTCAGGGACATGACGAGCATGGCGCCGGGCTTGAGCAACTTGCTGATATTGCCCATCGCCTCGATCCTTTCTTCCGTTGCCAGATGCATCCAGACGGCCGCGACGACAATAAGGTCATACTTGGCAGGACGCGCTCCTAGCGTGGAAAGAGCTGGGAGGCTGTCGTTCACCCATTCTATGTTGGCCAGGGCATGTGCCTTCATGCCCGCCTCGCGGAAGGCTGCAACGGGCTCAAGCGCGGTCACTTTGTGGCCTGAGCTTGCAAGCCACGCCGCGTCGCCGCCTGTCCCGGCGCCGATGTCGAGCACGGCGCTTGATATCGTCGGCAAGAGATGACTGACGGGCCGGTATTTATCAAGGAATGTAACGTTGTCGTATCGTGCAATGAGCTGCCCTGCGTTTTCTGCATAGCCCTCGGTGCCCGGGACAGTAGATGAGTCCATGGGATCCTGCATTTCCTGCATTATCAGTCGGCTCCTCTGGCGATGTTCATTTCTGCAGTCATAACGGCTTTTCTTCCGCTTGCTGATGCGCCTGCCGCAACGCCGCCACCGGCAACTGAAAAAAGCGCGGCACCATCGCTGGCGATAGCTCGTCGCCGCTGTCCGCCATGACCAAGCGACCGCTCAGCAGCAGCATCACGTAGCCGTGCCCCAGCGACCAGCCGGCGCTGGCGGCGGCCTTGTCCCAGCGCGCATCGAGGCCCGCTTCGCGCACGGCGGCGCCGGCCGTCTGCAGCACATATTGGAAGCACGCTTGCGCCGCTTCCTGCAGGGCGGGGAACTGGCGCACGTCCTGGTGCTCGAACATCAGCCGGTAGTGGGCAGGCGCTGCCAGGGCGAATTCGATGTATTGCTGGCCCAGCAGCTGAAAACGCTGCTCGGCAGGCAGGCTGCCCGGCGGCGGCAATTCCGTTTCCCATTTGGCGATCAGGCTGGCGAAGCCGGCCGCCGCCACATCGGCCAGCAAGGCTTCCTTGCTGGGGAAGTGGCGGTACACGGCGGCGATCGATACGCCCACCGTGCGCGCCAGTTCGCGCAGCGACAGGGCGGCGTCGTGCTGCTGCGCCAGTTGCGCGATGGCGGTGGCGACCAGGGTGTCGCGCAAGTTGCCGTGGTGATAGGTGCTCGTTGTTGTCATTCTATGTTATCGCTGTTCACATTGTCGTGTATGATGGCCATGTTATCACTGAACACATGGAGAGCACATGCAAGAGATGAACATCGCCGTCCGCGCCGTGGCCTTGCCGCCCGGCGCCAGCATCGCCCCCTTGTACCCGGGCAGCAACCTGGCCGATGCGTATGCCGTCGACCTGCCGACTGCGCGCGCCCGCGAACTGGACATGGAAAGCCTGGCGCGCCAGCTGCTGGGCAGCCAGCCGGGCTGGGCGCAGAGCCTGATGGTGCTGCGCGACGCCATCGTGGCGCGCTTCGGCATCCGGACGGCAAAGCAGATGGAAGCCAGGCCAGGCAAACGCATCGGTATCTTCCGCATCTTTGCCGTCAGCGACGACGAGATCATCGTGGGCGAGGATGACAGCCACCTGGACTTCCGCTTGGCGGTGCTGCGCAACCGCGACACGGGGCGGCATGGCTGCGTGACCGTGGCCAGCGTCGTGCATTGCCACAACTGGGTGGGGCGCGCCTATATCCTGCTGATCCGGCCTTTCCACAAGCTGATCGTGCAGCGTTCGCTGGCGCGCGCCGCCAAGGGTGGCTTTGCCTGAGGGGGAAGGGGCGTGACGGCGCGGGCAATCTTGCTTATTCATGGCCGGTATTGCATACTGCGCCACCAGCCTCATCACGATTCCCATGAACGATACGCTTCTCCTGCTGGGTTTTGCCACCACGCCGCTTGAACTGATTTCCTTTGTCCTGGCACTGACAACCGTTGCGCTGAATATCCGCCAGAATCACTGGGCGTGGCTGTTCGCCATCATTTCCTCGGCCGCCTACGGTTTCGTGTTTTTCGAGTCGCGCCTGTACGGCGACATGGCCTTGCAACTGCTGTTCATCAGCGTCTCGTTCTGGGGCTGGTACCAGTGGCTGCATCCAGCCAGCGGCGGCAAGATCCTGCCCGTCACGCGCCTCGATGGCCGCGGCTGGCTGGCCTGCGCCGCGGGCTGGCTGATCGGTTTCCTGCTGATTGCCTGGCTGCTGACGACGACGGACACGGACGTGCCGCATGCGGATGGTTTCCTCACGGCAGGTAGCCTGGTCGGGCAATTCCTGTTGTCGCGCAAGAAGCTGGAAAACTGGATCGCCTGGATCGTCGTCGATGTGCTGTATGTCTGGTTGTACCTGCACAAGGGCCTGACCCTGACGGCCGTGCTGTATGGCTTCTTCGTCGTGATGGCCATCATCGGCTTGCTGGCGTGGAAAAAGTCGGCACCGGCCGCGCCCGATGCGATGGTCCTCAAGTGATGGCGCCTTGCGTGCGCGTGGCGATCCTGGGCGCGGAATCGTCGGGCAAGTCGACCCTGGCGGCCGCCCTGGCCGAGTGCTACGGCACCGTCTGGGTGCCGGAATACTTGCGCGAATTCGTGGCAACGCAGGGCAGGGTGCCCGTCGCGGCCGACCAGTATGGTATTGCGCGTACGCAAGTCGAACGCGAAGCGGCAGCCGCCGCCCAAGCGCGTCACTTCCTGTTTTGCGACACCACGCCCTTGATGACGGCCGTCTACAGCCGCCATTATTTTGATGGCGCCGACGCGCAGCTGGCGGCGCTGGCCGATGCCACGCAGTACGATGTGACGTTGGTGACGGCGCCCGACAGCCCGTGGGTGGCCGACGGCTTGCAGCGCGAGTCGGAAGCCGTGCGCCAGTTGATCTACCGCTACCTGCTCGACGAGCTCGACGCGCGCGGCATCGTCTACCACGTGCTGCGCGACAACCTGGAGGCGCGCCTGGAACAGGCGGCGCCTTTGCTGCGGCAGGCGCTCGCTGCAGCGCCTGCCATTTCCCTCAATTAAAAGTCAAACTGCGCCGACACCTTGAACGTGCGGCTGGCGCCCGGATACAGATAACCATCCGATTCCGGCGTCACGTCGCGCCAGTAGAACTTGTCTGCCACGTTGTTGACGCTGGCGCGCAGCACGGCTGTCTTGCCGGCAATGCGCGTGGCGTAGGCGGCGCCCAGGTTGAACACGTTGTACGACGGCACGAAAGTGGTGTTGTTGTACTCAAACGCTTTCTTGCCCGCATATTCCCAGCTGCCATTCACGCTCAAGCCCGCCACCTGTTGCACGGCATAATCCGCATGCACGGCCGCCTTGAAGGCGGGCACGTTCGGTACGCGCTTGCCATCGAGCGACGCTTCGCCCGTGTTCGATTGCTGGCTGTTCAGGGCCGTCAGCGAGACGCCCAGGTTCAGGTCGCGGGTCGCTTTGCCTTGCGCGGATAATTCCAGGCCACGGTGCTGCGCCTGGCCTTCACGCACGAAGTAGCCGGCGGCGTTCTGGAATTCCAGGCCCTTGCGGATCTGGAACAGGCTGGCCGCCAGCATGAAGTCCGGCGTCACATCCATCTTCACGCCCAATTCGATCTGCTTCGAGCGGCTGGGTGTCAGCTCTTCGTTGGCATTCATCGCCTTGCGGTCGGCCGTGCCGCCATGTTCCATGCCCTGCGAGTAGGCCGCATACACGGAGACATTGTCGAGCGGGGTGTAGACGAGCGATACGTTGGGCAGCAGGAAGTCATGCTTGGCGCGGATTTCCTTGTCGGCCTTCAAGACATACTGGTAGCCGTCGACATTGATATGGCGCAAGCCGCCATGCAGCTTCCAGTTTTGGGCCAGGCTGACGATGTCCTGCACGAAGACGGAGTTTTCCGTATCCTTGCGCACCAGGTGCACGGGGCCCGTGACGCCGGGCGACGTGCCGACGATCTGCGGCTGATAGATGTTGCTCACGCCCACCCAGTCGTACACGTACAGGCCGGCGCGGTCCTTGCGGCGGAAGGTCGAGACGCCGGCCGTGAAGTCATGGCGCAGGGCGCCGGTGGCGAACTTGCCCTGGATCATGGCTTGTGCGCTCAGGGGCTTTTTCGTCTCGCCCAGGCTGCGGTAGTCGTACACGTCATAGTCGCCATTGCCGCAGAAGCCAGGGTACAGGTCTTGCCCGCTGCAACCATACGGGAAGGCGGTGTAGTCATCGCGCTTGAACGAGTGCTGGTTGGCCGACAAGGTGGCGTGCCAGTCGTCATTGAAGGCGTACTGGAAGCGCAGGCCGATATTGCTGGTGACGGTTTCCACGGGGCGCGTCCACGGCTGCAGGTTGAGCATGGCGTCGGCGCTGATGCCGGTCGGCAAGGTGGTGTTATTCAGCAGCTGGAAGCCGGGCGCCGTGGCCTGCGCCTTGTCCTGGTAGTCGGCATCGATTTGCAGCAGCGCTTGCGGCGAGATCTGCCAGTCGAAGGCGCCGGAAATGAACTTGCGGTTGCCGTCCGCACCCTTGATGTAGGAGCGCAGGCGTTCGGCTGCCACGTTGACCCGGTAGCCGAAGCGCGTGTCTTCCAGTCGTCCGCCCAGGTCGACGGCGCCGTACAGGGTGCCCCGCTCGCGCGTTTCCACGGTGACCGTGCGCAGCGGCGCGCTAGTCGGGCGCTTGACGATGAAGTCGATCACGCCGCCCGGCGCGGCCACGCCTGCCTGCAAGCCGGCCAGGCCCTTCAGGACTTCGATGCGTTCCTTGTTTTCCAGCGGTATTTGCGTGTCGCCGGGAATGGCCACGCCATCCTTGCGGTAGCTGGAATTGTTGTCGAGCTTGAAGCCACGGATGGAAAATTGCTCCGCATAGCCGACGGCGTTGTAGGCGTCGTTGATGCTGGTGTCGAGCTTGACGGCATCGCTGAGATTGCGTATTTGCAAGTCCTGCATGTCTTTTTGCGAAATGACGGTGACGGACGCGGGTGTCTGCAGCAGCGGCGCGTCGGAAAAGCCGCCCACGGAAGCGCGCTTGGCGGCAGGCGCCTTGCTGGCCGTGACGACGACTTCAGCCATGCTTTGCGTGTCGGCCGGCGCTTCTGCGGTGTCATTCGCGGCCAGGGCGGGCGCGGAAAACGCGTGCAGGATGGCCAGGGTCAAAACGGAAATAGATAAATTCGGTGTGGACATAGATTGCTCGTGGTTCAAGCCGCCTCTAGGGAAAGAGCACGGCAGGCTGCTTGTTCGGCTGGCGCCAACGCAGGAGCTATCAAAGGAGGGAGGTACTTTGCGCTTTCCTTCGCTGGCATTATCCAGATCAGGTACGAAGGGTATCTCTCACCCGGATGACTGCTCCAGGACCCCTAGCGAAATGACAGCTTAGCATGAAGCACGGCCAGCTGTCCCGCTGGCTGACCGTTTTACAACAGTGTGGTGCGAATCTACAAACTGAGTTCGAGCACCTTGCGGCTGACCGCAGGCGTCACTTCGCGCTGTTCGCCCAGCGCCGTCATGCCGTGCGCTTCCAGGGCGGCGACGACGGCGTCCACGCTGGCATGGTTCAGGCCGTAGTCGGCCAGGCGCGTCTTGACACCCATGTGGCGGAAGAAGAATTCCGTGCGCGCGATGGCTGCCTCGATGCGGCCATCCTCGTCGCCACCGTCCAGGCCCCAGACGCGGGCCGCGTATTGCAGCAGCTTGGCGCGCTTGGCCTGCTTGCGCACGCGCAGCATGCTGGGCAGGATGATGGCCAGCGTTTGCGCATGATCGAGCTCGTACAGGGCCGTCAATTCGTGGCCGATGGCGTGCGTGGACCAGTCTTGCGGCACGCCCACGCCGATCAGGCCGTTCAAGGCCAGGGTGGCACTCCACATCACGTTGGCGCGCACGTCGTAGTCGTCCGGGTGCGACAGGGCTTTCGGGCCTTCCTCGATCAGGGTCAGCAGGATGCCTTCGGCGAAGCGGTCCTGCACTGACGCGTTCACGGGGGTGGTCAGATACTGTTCCATCACATGCGCAAACGCATCGACGACGCCATTGCCCACCTGGCGCAGCGGCAAGGTGAACGTTTTCGACGGGTCCAGCACCGAGAACTTCGGATACACCTTGCGGCTCATGAACGAGCGCTTTTCCTGCGTGGCCTTGCGCGTAATCACGGCCGAGCCATTCATTTCGGAACCGGTAGCCGGCAAAGTGAGCACTGTGCCGAAGGGCAGGGCGGCCTCGACGATTTTGCCGCCTTTCGCCAGGATGTCCCACGCCTCGCCCTCATGCAGGGCGGCGGCGGCGATGAGCTTGGTGCCATCGACCACGGAGCCGCCGCCGACGGCCAGCAGGAAATCGATGCGCTCGCTTTTCACGAGGGCCACGGCCTGCATCAGGGTTTCATAGCTGGGATTGGGTTCGATGCCGGCAAATTCCAGCACCGTGTGGCCGGCCAGCGCCGCCCTGACTTCATCGTAGACGCCGTTGCGCTTGATGCTGCCGCCGCCGTAGGTCATCAGGACCCGCGCCTGCGGCGGGATCAGGCCGGCGATGGCGGCGATCTGGCCCTGGCCGAAGAGGATTTGCGTTGGATTGTAAAAGTCGAAATTGAACATGGGGCTCCCGCTGCCGAGGTTTAGGCTGTTGCTGAGTCATGATTATGGCCGAACGGGTGGAAACGTGTCGTGGACGCTTGAGCTTTTCGCCCGCGCGGTGGAGAATGCAGCCGATGTCACCACCACGCGAAAAGGAATGCGCATGACCACCGTCCCACTGGAAGAATCGGGTTTGCCGGCCACGGCACTCGACATGCACCGCGCCATCGGCGCCACCATCGCCGCGCTGCACGCGCTGGACTTGAACAGCCAGCGTTTCGAGGCGTGCACGGACCCGGAACTGCGCCGCGTGCTCGCGCATGCGGGCGACACCAGCCGCAAGGAAGCGGCCATGCTGCTCGAATGGATGCGCCGCCGCGACGCGCGCCTGGATACGGCCATGAAGGAAGCGCTGTTCAAGGCGGGGCCGATTGTTGCCCAGTATCACTATGACGAGAAAATAGTGTAACTATTGGTTTGTTGCTGGGGCGTACCATGCGCCACATAGCCCTTGCTTCGCGTAGACTGTGCCCCGAACACGATTTTGGGGGAGTTTGCAGAAATGAAATCATTACCATACCGGGAAGGCAGCTGGTTTGCTGTGCCCTTGCCGGGCGGCGGCTATGCCGTCGGCGTGGTGGCGCGCCGCGCGCCCGCCGGGCGCATCATGCTGGCGTATATGTTCGGGCCGAAGCGCGACAGCCTGCCTGCGCTGGAAGAACTGGAAGGCTTGCGGCCGGAACAGGCCGTGCGCCGCCTGCGCACGGGCGACATGGCCCTGCTCAACGAGCGCTGGCCCCTGCTGGGCGACAGCCCCCACTGGGAGCGCGATGCCTGGCCCATGCCGGCCTTTATCCGCCGCAATGAATCCTTGCAGCGCGCCTGGCGTGCCAGCTATGCGGATGCCGACCCTGCCAAGCTGAACCGTGAGGAATCGATCCCCTTCGATACGCCGGGCATGGAAAGCGATTCCCTCTACGGCTATGGGGCGACGGAATTGTTGATGAATAAATTGCTGGCGCAGGAAGCGGCGTCGGTTTGACCGTTGTGGGGCAGCGTAGGTCGGATTAGGCCGTAAGGCCGTAATCCGACAACATTGTTGGCTGTTCTTGTCGGATTACGCGGTTCCCGCTAATCCGACCTACATCGCCTGCACCGCTGGCGCAAACACCGGAGTGAGCAGGCCCGATTATTTTTACGCCGCTGGCAAACTGATCTGAAACGCCAGGCCGCCGCCTTCGCGGTTGCGCACCTGCAATTCGGCGCCATGGCGCAGCAGCACGCGGTCGACGATGGCCAGGCCCAGACCGGCGCCATTTGCCTGCCCGCGCGCCGTGTCGAGGCGGGTGAACGGTTTCATCAGTTGCTCGATCTTTTCTGCCGGCACGCCCGTGCCGTGGTCTTGCACCTCGATGATCACCTTTTTCACGCCGTGGCTGGTGCGCACATGGCAGGCGATATCGATTTCCGTCACGTCGCTGTCCGGCGTCTTGCCATAGCGGCGCGCATTCTCGATCAGGTTGTTCAGCACGCGGCGCAAGTCGGTGGGGTTGCCCATCGCATGCGCGCCTTCGGCGATGCTGGCGTTGATTTTCACGTCCGGCAGGCGCATCGCTTCGCGCGTCATGTCGAGCAGCAAGCCGCTCAGGTCAACGTCCGTAAAGCTCGACGTTTCCGTCGGCTTGGCATAGTCGAGGAACTGGCCGATGATGGCGTCCATCTGCCCGATATCGGACTGGATGCCTTCGCGCGCTTCGTCCGACAGGTTGGCCATTTCCACTTCCAGCTGCATGCGCGCCAGCGGCGTGCGCAAGTCGTGCGAAATGCCCGCCAAAATCACGGCACGGTCCGATTCCACCTGCTTCAAATCATCGACCATCTGGTTGAAGCTGCGGTTCGCCTCGATGATTTCGATCGGGCCTTTTTCCGGCAGCGGCGCCGGCTGCTTGCCCTTGGCGATGTCGCGCGCGGCCGCCGTCAAGCGCGACAGCGGCAGATTGATCAGGCTGGAAATGATGGCTGCGCCCAGCAGGGACAGCAGGGACACCAGGCTGGCCCAGCCCAGCCACTGGAAGCCCGTCAGGCCACGCAGGCGCTCGCGGTCCAGCATCAGCCAGTATTCATCGTCGTCGATCTTGAAGCTGACCCAGAAACCGGCCACGCCGTTGACGCGCGCGGAAAAGCGCGTGTCCTTGCCCAGCTTGGCTTTCACCTGCGCCTCGATCTCGGGCATCAGGTAATTGTCGGGCGGCGGCTCGATGCGGTCGTCCTCTTCCAGCGAGAAGATGCGGATGCCTTCATTGCTGACGAGGTCGAACAGCAGCTCGCGCCGCAGCTCGGGCGCCGAGTGCGTCAGTGCCGCATGCGTGATGGTGACGACGGAAATGATCTGAGCGGAAATCTGCTGCGCCTGCGGCTCGCGCTGGATGACGGAAATCATGCCGATCCAGGTGATCATGCTGACCGTGGTCAAGGTGCCGAGCAGCAAAAAGGTGCGCCAGAACAAGCCGCTTTTCAGCCGTGCCAGGCTGATATCGGGAACAAGCTTCATCATGCCTCGCCTGCGATCAGCGCGGCTGTCCGTCCGGGATGAAGACGTAGCCGAGGCCCCACACGGTCTGGATGAACAGCGGGCTCGACGGATCGGGTTCGATCAGTTTGCGCAGGCGCGAGATTTGCACGTCCAGGCTGCGGTCGAACACTTCGTATTCGCGGCCGCGCGCCAGTTCCATCAGTTTTTCCCGCGACAGCGGCTGGCGCGCATGGCGGGCAAACACTTTCAGCACAGAAAATTCACCGGTGGTCAGCGGCACTGTTTCGCCACTCTTTTTCAATGTGCGCGTGCCCAGGTCCAGCACGAAGTCGCCGAATTCGAAGGTTTGCGGTGTTTCCGACGGTGCGCCCGGGATTTCATCGGGACCCTTGCGGCGCAGTACGGCGCCGATGCGGGCCACCAGTTCGCGCGGGTTGAACGGTTTTGGCAGGTAGTCGTCGGCGCCCATTTCCAGGCCCACGATACGGTCCACGTCTTCGCCCTTGGCCGTCAGCATGATGATCGGCGTCTGGTCGCCCGCGCCGCGCAGGCGGCGGCAGATCGACAGGCCGTCTTCGCCGGGCAGCATCAGGTCGAGCACCAGCAAGTCGTAGCGTTCGCGCAGCCACAGCTTGTTCATGGCCGTCGCGCTCTCTGCCGTGAAGACATTGAAACCCTGTTCGGTCAGGTAGCGGCGCAGCAAGTCGCGCAGGCGCACATCGTCATCGACCACCATGATTTTTGCCTGGTGGCCGTGGATCGATTGCGTAGGCGTGTTGCTGCCGGAAGTGGAGGTTGTGGTCATTTAAGGTGTCGTGTTATCTTATATTAGTTGCTATAGTAACGCCTCGCGTGGCGTCGGCAAGGGGGTATGGCGACCCATTACAAAGTGTTACAAACTTTACCCAATTACTCTTACTGCACCGTGTAAAGCATCATACACTGGGGCCACAGTGGAAATCAGCTTTAAGTTTATGCGGCATCGCGGAAGAGGAACTCAATGAATATCTTTACTAAAAAAATTCACACCGCTCCCAGCGCAGCTATTGCCGCACGTACGACTGTGCTGTCTGCATTTGCCGTTTGCTCCGTGTTTGCCGCCAGCCTGGCGCTGGCACAAAACCAGCCGCCGCCACGCCGTGACGACCAGCCGCAAGTGCAGGCCCAGCGCTATGAGCAGGTACAGCGCAGCAATAGCAATGATACGCGACTGCGCGAACAGCGTGACGCACGCAGTTTCGATACGCGCGCCGAAGAGCAGCGCCGCGCCAGCGAAGGCGCCGACGCCTCACGCCGCACGGGCCGCATGACGCCCGACGAGCGCCGCGACCTGCGCCGCCAGATCAACGAAGTGGGCCAGGATATTTACTCGAATCCCCCACGCCGCTAATTATTTAGACATCGCGCACCTCCATCCCACAGGGCCATCTCGCAAGACATGGCCCTGTTTGCATCTGCCCACCAACATTGTTGCTCAGTCAGGCACGCCGCCACGCCCCGTGATATTGTTCTAGTGCACTGAGACAATTCCTGGTTTTGGGGAGGCAAGTGGTGAGCGACGACGACACACCCGTTCCTGAAGCGGTCCCCGCAGGCGGCTTGCCGCGCGGCCTGGTGCAGCGCGACGAGGGCGTGTGTCTGGACCTGTCCCTGGCGCCCGCACAGTTGCGCGTCGCCATCGACCAGCTGTTCCAGTCGGGGCAGCTGCTGGCCGGTCTCGACTACGCTTTGTTCCTGCTGACCCTGTTCCATGCCCCCGCGCCCCGCGCCGCGCCCAAGAGCGATGCCTTGCTGCGCATTGCCGCCTGCGTGGCGCCATTTCCGCCCCAGCGCCGTGCGTTGTATAAACAAATCAAGATTCGTGGCGACAGCGCCGAGTTCTACTTTGAAGCGCTGTCGCCTGACGCGGATGGCCAGGTGCCGGCGCGCCGCGAGTTTGACGAGCTGGTGGCCGACCTGTGGTGCAAGGGCGTGCACTATGGCATCGATGGTGCGGCCGTGCGCGCCATTCTCGGCAGCGGCAAGGCCGAGCGCATCACGGTGGCGCGCGCACTGGCGCCGCAGCCGGGGCGCGACGCCCAGCTGGTCGAAGTGTCGCAAGGCATCCACCGCAACGATGCGCCGCGCGAACGCTCCGATGGCCGCCTGGATTTACTCAGTTTCAAGAACCGTTTTCCGCAAGTGAAAAAACACGCGCGCCTGCTGCGGCTGCTACCGGGTGCGCCCGGCTCGCCCGGCTACGACCTGGACGGCACACTGCTGCCGCCGCCCGCGCCGCTGGAGCTGGACCCGGCGGCGGTGGCAGGGGTGGGCACGGCGGTCGAGCGCTTCAGCGATGGCGATTACGTGGTCGCCACTCAGGATGGCTATGTGAATGTCGATGCGCACGGCAAGCTCTCCATCGAAAACAAGATCGTCAGCCGCGAAGGCGTCAGCAGCCGCACCACGGGCAATTTGAAGCTGCGCGCCGCGTATGAAGAATATGGCGAAGTGCAGGAGCAGCGCCAGCTCGACGGCAGCGACATCACCATCCATGGCGACGTGTATGGCCACCTGCACTCGCATGGCGGGCTGATCCTGTTACAGCGCAACCTGGTGGGCGGCACGGCCTTCAACGAGCACGGCGACGTGCGCGTCGAGGGCGTCGCTTCCGGTTCCGTGCTGCAGGCGCTGAGCGGTGAAGTCCACATGAAGCGCGCGGAAAGCTGCGTCATCGCCGGCACGCGCGTGGTGATCGAGCATGCCAGCAATTGCGAGATCATCGCCGACGAGGTCGTCATTGAGCTGGCCGAAGGCTGCGCCGTGGCGGCACGCACCATCCGCATCGGCAGCGCTGGTCCGCGCAAGCAGGTGGAGATGCTGCTGTTCCCGCTGGTGCCCGATTTGAGCGCCCTGGACCAACAGATCGCGGAAAGCCTGGCCCGGGCCGCGCACTACCAGCAGCTGCAGCACAAGCGCCAGCAGGAAATCGATGCCATTGCGCACTTGCCAGAAGTGCGCAACTACCTGACCCTGGCGGGCCAGCTGCGGCGCGGCGAGCTGCAGCTGCAGCCGGCGCAGCAGCTGCAGTACGACAAGCTGGCGGCGCGCATCGCCCCCGTATTGAAGGAAGTGGCGCGCCTGCGGGTGGAAGTGAAACAGTCGGAAATCCTGCAGGCGCAAATGTTGGCCCTGGTGGCGCAAGTGCGCCAGCAGCGGCAGGCGACGGCCGGCCAGTCGCGCTGCAGCCTGGGTTTGGTCGACGGTGAAACGGCCGTGCGCGCCATGGTCGTGCCGCCCGGGCCGGCCAAGGTCTACGACCGGCCGCCGAAGGAGATCAAGGCGCTGTTGCGCAGCGCCACGCCGGCCACGCAGAGCGTGTTTGCGGACAGCACAGGCAGCCTGGACTGGACTTACCAGCCGCCACCCTGATCAGTCGATCACCTTGCCACGTGATTGCTTGAGGACGCTGTGCGTGCTCTTGCTGTCGAGGCGGCGCCGCTGCGAGCTGCGCGTGGGCTTGGTGGCGCGCCGCACGGCGGGCAAAAAGGTGACGCTGTCGATGATTTCCTGCAAGCGCCGCAAGGCTTCTTCCTTGTTCTGCTCCTGGCTGCGCGACTGCTGCGCCTTGAGCACCAGCACGCCATCCTTGCTGATGCGGCTGTCGCGCAGGGCCAGCAGCCGCTCCTTGTACGCTTCCGGCAGCGACGAGGCGGCGATGGGGAAGCGCAAATGGATGGCGCTGGACACCTTGTTGACATTCTGCCCGCCCGGCCCCTGGGCGCGGATGGCGGAAAATTCAACTTCAGCGGGATTGACGAGGTGTTGCATGGCCTGCCTGTGGGGAAACGATGTGGGTATTGTAAGGGAAGATGGCTGCGCCGGCGCAAGCCAGGGCAGTGTGGCTACGCATGCCTTCCGGGAAAGTTGATGTTTCTCAACGCCGCCTGCGGTGATGCTGGTTAGCATGGGGCCAACGTTGCGCCACTGCGCATCCTGGCAGCGCTTACCGGATGAAAGGAACACCATGCAGCCCACGACGACGCCTGGCGCCGCAGCAACGGCGGAACGCAGCACCGCGCAACACCTGACGCAGTACTTGAGCTTCCGGCTGGGCGGCCTGGAATACGGCCTCGATTACCGCTGCGTGCGGGAATTGCGTCCGCTGAAGGAACTCGACCGCTTTTCCTCGGAAGGGGAGGTGCTGCGCAGCGTGGCCGTCTCGCGCGGCGTGATCATCCCCATCGTCGACATGCGCGCCGCGTTCGGCAGCGCCCAGGGTACGCCCGACCCGTCCACCGACGTGATCATCTTGCAGCTGAGCAATGGCGTGATGGGCATGGTGGTCGATGGCGTCACCGACATCGTCAGCCTGGCCGCCAGCGACATCGCCGCCGTGCCCGGCCTGGGCGCGGCGGAAGCCGATTATCTGCTGGGCCTGGGCACGCTGGCGGGACGTCGGTTGATCCTCGTCGACATCGACCGCCTGATGGCGATCCGCAGCCCCGGCCCCATGCAGGCGGCATAAAAAAAGACGACCCGTGAGTCGTCTTTTGTCGTTGCTTGCTTAACCGAGCTTTTCCAGCTGATCCTGCAAATCGAGCCATTCCGCTTCCAGCTGTGCCAGGTCCTTGGTGAAGAAGGTCTGGTCGGCCAGCAATTGCTTCAGCTTGGCCTTGTTGGCGGCGTCGTAGATGGTCGGCTCGCCCAGCTTGGCTTCCGTTTCCGCCTTTTGCGCGTTGCGCTTGGCGATCTGCTCTTCCTGGCGCTTGATCTTGTTCTCGATCGGCTTGCGCAGGGCGGCGGCCTTCTGGCGGTCTTCCGCTTCCTGGCGCTTGTCGCGCACGGGCGCGGCAGGGGCGGCGGCCGCTACCGCTACTGGTGAGACGACAGGGAAGTCCGTCTTGTTGGCCTTGCCGGCGGCCGGCAGCACGTCCGTGCCCTTGCCCAGCTTGGTCTTGAACAACCAATCCTTGTAATCGTCCAGGTCGCCGTCGAACGGTTGCAGCTTGCCGTCGGCCACGATGATGAATTCGTCGGTGGTGGCGCGTAGCAAATGGCGATCATGGGACACGACGACCAGCGTGCCTTCGAACTGCGCCAGCGCTTCCGTCAGTGCTTCGCGCGTTTCCAGATCCAGATGGTTGGTCGGTTCATCGAGCAGCAGCAGGTTCGGACGCTGCCAGACGATCAGGGCCAAGGCCAGGCGGGCTTTTTCGCCGCCCGAGAACGGGGCGATCGAGGCGGTGACCATGTTGCCGGGGAAGTTGAAGCCGCCCAGGAAGTTGCGCAGTTCCTGCTCGCGCACGGTAGGGGCGATCTTCGACAGATGCCACAGTGGCGATTCGTCGTGGCGCAGCATTTCCACCTGGTGCTGGGCGAAGTAGCCGATGTTGAGGCCCTTGCCCATGGTGGCGTCGCCCGTCAGCGGCATCAGTTCGCCGGCGATGGTCTTGATCAGCGTCGATTTGCCGGCGCCGTTCTGGCCCAGCAAGCCGATGCGCTGGCCGATCTGCAGTGAAAACTTGATGCCGTTGACGATGGTTTTATGCGTGATTTCGCCCGTCGCTTCGTTTTCGATCTTGTAGCCCGCGTCGACGTCCTCCATCACCATCAGCGGGTTCGGCGCGCTCAAGGGCTCGCGGAATTCGAACGAGAATTCGGCGGCGGCGCGCAATGGCGCCAGCTCTTCCATCTTCGCCAGCGCCTTCATGCGGCTTTGCGCCTGGCGCGCCTTCGAGGCTTGCGCCTTGAAACGGTTCACGAACGATTCCAGGTGGGCACGCTTGCGCTGCTGCTTTTCCAGCGCGCCGGCGGCCAGAATCATCTGCGCCGCGCGTTGGCGCTCGAAGCTCGAATAGTTGCCCGAGTAGCGTTTCAGCTTGCGTTCGTCGATATGCACGACGACGTTGACCACTTCATCGAGGAAGTCGCGGTCATGCGAAATGATTAACAAGGTGCCGGCATAGCGCTTCAGCCAGTCTTCCAGCCAGATGATGGCGTCCAGATCCAGGTGATTGGTCGGTTCATCGAGCAGCAGCAGGTCGGACGGGCACATCAGCGCTTGCGCCAGGTTCAAGCGCATGCGCCAGCCGCCCGAGAAGCTGGCCACCGGTTGCTGCATCTGGTCCAGCGTGAAGCCCAGGCCCAGCAGCAATTGCTCGCCGCGCGACTGCACCGTGTAGGCGTCGGCATCGGCCAGCGCGCTGTACATGTTGCCGATGGCGATGCCGTTTTCCGTGCTTTCCGGTTGCGATTCGAGATGCGCCAGTTCCGCTTCCAGTTTGCGCAGGGTGATGTCGCCATCGATCGCATAGTCGAGCGCGGCACGGTCCAGCGGCGGCGTTTCCTGCGCCACGTAAGCCACGCGCCATTTGGCGGGGAAATCGATCTCGCCCTGGTCAGGGTGCAATTCGCCACGCATCATGGCGAACAGGCTCGATTTGCCCGCGCCATTGGCGCCGATCAGGCCGATCTTGTCGCCCGGATTGAGGGTGACATCGACTTGTTCGAGCAACGGTTTGATGCCGCGCATCAGGCTTACTTGTAGGAAACGTATCATTTTTTTCTTTGTAAAGGCTGGGAATGAACCCGCGCCGTAAAATTCAGGTAGGTCGGATTAGCCCGAAGGGCGTAATCCGACGGGCAGCATGCACATTTGTCGGATTACGCTACGCTAATCCGACCTGCCAAGTCGATCAAACCAGCTTGAGCTGCTCGGCCGTCAGCAGGAAGACCATGTCGTCGCCGGCGCTGGTCGTCAGCCAGGTCAGGCCCAGCTCGCCGAAGGCCGCTTCCGCGTATTCGCGTTCATTGCCGATTTCAATCATCAGGATGCCGTCGTCCGTCAGGCGTTCGGCCGCGCCGGCGATGATCTTGCGCACCAGGTCCATGCCGTCGCTGCCGCCGTCGAGGGCGATTTGCGGTTCGGCCAGGTATTCCTGGGGCAGCGTGCCCATCGACGCGGAATTCACGTACGGCGGGTTGCTGATGATCAAATCATATTTCTTGGCCGGCACGTTGGTGTACAGGTCCGATTCGATCAGCTTGACGCGATCTTGCAGTTTATACGTGTCGACGTTGCGCTTGGCCACGGCCAGCGCGTCGGCGGAAATGTCCACCGCGTCCACTGCGGCGTTGGGGAAGGCGTCGGCCATCATGATGGACAGGCAACCCGAACCGGTGCACAGTTCCAGGATGTTTTCCACCGCTTCCGGTTCCGCCACCCATGGCGAAAAGTATTCAGGAATCAGCTCGGCGATGAAGGAGCGGGGCACGATCACGCGCTCGTCGACATAGAAATTGTAGGTGCCCAGCCAGCCTTCCTTGGTGATGTAGGCGGCCGGCACGCGGTCGATGCTGCGGCGGTCGATGACCGTCATGACGCTGGCGATTTCCGACGGCAGCAGCTTGGCGTCGAGGAACGGTTCGAGCTTGTCGAGCGGCAACTTCAAAGTGTGCAGGATCAGATAGGCCGCTTCGTCGAACGCTTCGGCGCTGCCGTGGCCGAAAAACAGCTTGGCGGTATTGAAACGGGTAACGGCGTAGCGCAGCAGGTCGCGTGGCGTGGAAAACGGGTTCGGGGTCATGGCATTCTCGAAAAGACGGTGTTCTGGCCCGCCGTGACGGGCCTCGGTATTCTGGTTCAGACGGGCAGCAAATGCTCCAGCGTGCGCCGGTAAATATTCTTCAGGGGATCGATGTGGCGCAGTTCGATGTGCTCGTCGATCTTGTGAATACTTGCATTGGGCGGCCCGAATTCTATCACTTGGGGGCAGATCTGCGCGATAAACCGGCCATCCGAGGTGCCGCCCGTGGTCGACAGCTGCGTCACAATGCCCGTTTCCGCGTGAATCGCGGACGACAGCGCATCGGAGAGGGTGCCGCGCGGCGTGAGGAAGGGCAGGCCGCTCAGGGTCCACTGCATATCGTATTGCAAGTCATGCCTGTCGAGGATGGCATGCACGCGCGCTTGCAAGCTTTCCGCCGTGCTGGCCGTGGCAAAGCGGAAGTTAAAGTCGATCACCATGTCGCCGGGAATCACGTTGTTGGCGCCCGTGCCCGCGTTGATGTTGGACATTTGCCACGAGGTCGGCAGGTAATACTCGTTGCCCGCGTCCCATTTTTCCTCGACCAGGTCGGCCAGCGCCTGCGCCGCTTCATGAATCGGGTTTTTCGCCAGGTGCGGGTAGGCGATATGGCCTTGCACGCCCTTGATCGTCAATCGGCCCGACAGCGAACCGCGGCGGCCATTCTTGATCATGTCGCCCAGCTGCGCGCTCGACGTCGGCTCACCCACCAGGCAATAATCGATCTGCTCGCCCCGCGCCTTCAATTTGTCGCAGACGATGACGGTGCCGTCCGTGGCCGGGCCTTCCTCGTCGCTGGTGATCAAAAAGGCGATCGAACCCGTGTGGTCGGGCGTGGCGGCGATGAATTCCTCGCAAGCGACCACCATGGCGGCGATCGAGGTCTTCATGTCGGCCGCGCCACGGCCGTACAGCTTGCCGTCGCGCTGCGTGGGGATGAACGGCTGCGAGCGCCATTGCTCGACGGGACCGGTCGGCACCACGTCCGTATGGCCGGCAAAGACGAACACGGGGGACGTCGTGCCACGGCGTGCCCACAGATTGGTGACGTCGTTCGACTGGATCGTCTCGCAGACAAAGCCCAGCGGCGTGAGGATGTCGATCAGGTGCTGCTGGCAGCCCTTGTCATCGGGTGTGACCGAAGACAGGGCGATCAGTTTTTCGGTTAGGGCGAGGGTTTTGGAGGTGGTCATGGTGTAGAGCGGGGTGCTTCTGTCTAAGTAAAAATTACAGCCCGAAAATGGCTGCGTACTGTGCATCTGAAAACGCCACGCTGAACTTGCCATCCTTGTCCAGCACGGGGCGCTTGATGATGGACGGGTTTTCCAGCATCAGCTCCAGGGCGCTGGCCGCATCCGTGATCGATGCTTTGCGCTCGTCGGACAGGGCGCGCCAGGTCGTGCCTTTCCTGTTGACCAGCACATCCCACGGCAATTGCTGCAGCCATGCCTCGACGGTGGCGCGTTCCAGGCCCTGTTTCTTGAAGTCGTGGAAAGTGAAATCGAGTTGCTGCGCAGCCAGCCAGGTGCGGGCCTTTTTGACGGTATCGCAATTGGGGATACCGTAGAGTGTAATGGTCGTCATGGGTAGGGCCAAGGGGAATGAATGCGGTTCGCTTGATCGCGGCGCTTGCGCCAGGACAAAATGCGATGGTAGCCGCCATTATACAGTTGATGCGCAGTCGATGCGGCAGTGCAACACGGCCCCGTGATTCCCCTACACAGGCCGTGGCGCCGCCTTGCCTATCTCCGCCGGACCAAAATGCAGGCCCAGTCGCAAGGCCAGGGCGCGCAGGGCGCCGCTTTCCTGCTGGTGCAGGGCCAGCGCGATGTGGCCGTCGGGGCGCACCAGGTAGGCCGCGTCGCGCCCAAGGCCCGCGAGCTTGGCGGCCACGTTATAGGTATAGCAATGCACGGGCAGTTTCAGCACGCGGGCCTCGTTCAGCAGTTCGGGCGCCGGCTCGCCATAGATGTGCAATTGCCAATCCATGCTGCGCAGGGCCGTAAAGTTGTCTTGCGTACCGTCCGAGAACCACGGCAGGCGGTCGCCGCCGCGCAGATATTCCGCATGGCCTGCAGAAAGGGCGCTGTCTTCATAGCTGATCTGGATTTGCGACACCGTCTGGAACAGCAAACGGCGCGCTCGCCCGAAGCCGGACAGGAAGGGCAGCGCGTGCGGCACCAGCCAGCGCCGCAGGAATTGCCCGGCCATGCCTTGCGCGACGATGGCCTGGAAGGCACGGTCGGTGGTGGCGACGAGCTTGCGGGCAAACACGATGCGCTCGCTTTCATAGGTGTCGAGCAGGGCGTCGTTGCTCTGGCCATGCAACTTTTGCGCCAGTTTCCACGCCAGGTTGACGGCGTCGCCCAGGCCCGTGTTCATGCCCTGGCCGCCCACGGGGCTGTGCAAATGGGCCGCGTCGCCGAGGATGAAGCAGCGCCGTTCGCGGAATTGCGCCGCTACCCGGTGATGCACTTTATACGTGGAAAACCAGTTCACGTGCTCGACCTTGATGCCCAGCAGGGTTTGTACCTGTTCGCGCACATCGTCGAAAACGGGCGCCGGCGCGCCATCGGGGCGGTCGGGCAGGATGCCGATCAGGCGCTGCATGCCGCTGGTGCGCACGGGCAGCATCAGGGCGAAAGAGTTCGCGCCCAGGTGGGCGTGCAAATCCGTATTGCTGCCGGCCACTTGCGCATCGGCAACATAGTACAGGTGGTCGTAGGTACCGCCGGAAAAGTCGACGCCGGCGATTTCGCGGACCTTGCTGCGGGCGCCGTCGCAGCCGCAGATATAGTCAAACGTGCAATATTGTCGCTCGTCATCTTTCAGCAGGATGGCTTGCACTTCGCTATCGTCTTGCGTCCACAGGTCCAGCGCCACATTCCACTCCACGTGCACGCCGGCCGCCGCCAGCTTGCTGATGAGAAAGCGTTCATGCTCGTCCTGGGGCAGGCTCAGCACGAAAGGGTAAGGGCTCAGGCCTTCGCCGATCTCGCCCAGCGCCAGTTTTACCAGCTCCTCGCCGCCTTCGTGGATGTGCATGGCATTGATCTTGATGCCCAGGCTGACCAGTTCGTCGGCAAAGCCCAGCTGCTGGTAAAACTCCAGGGTGCGCGCATGCACGGCCATGGCCCGCGACGCCTGGCCCGGACCGCTGTTTTTATCGATGATGCGGCAATCGACGCCATGGCGCGCCAGGCGCAAAGCAAGCATGAGGCCGGTAGGACCGGCGCCGACGATTAATACGGGAGGAGTATTCATGCCATCCAGTATAGGACAGGATGAGAAGCGGGGGCGGGACGATTGAAGTTGTGTTCTGGAAATGAAAATGTCCCGCCGGGGCGGGACATTCAGGGTGCTGCGTGCGCCTTGCGGCGCAGTAATTAGATGCCGCGCAGCAGTTCGTTGATGCCCGTTTTTGCGCGGGTTTTTGCATCCACGCGCTTGACGATGACGGCGCAGTACAGCGAGTATTTGCCGTCTTCCGAAGGCAGGTTGCCCGAGACCACGACGGAGCCGGCAGGCACGCGGCCGTAGGTCACTTCGCCCGTGGCGCGGTCGTAGATCTTGGTCGACTGGCCGATGTACACGCCCATCGAGATGACCGAGTTTTCTTCGACGATCACGCCTTCGACGATTTCCGAGCGGGCACCGATGAAGCAGTTGTCTTCGATGATGGTCGGGTTCGCTTGCATTGGTTCCAGCACGCCGCCGATGCCGACGCCGCCGGACAGGTGGACGTTCTTGCCGATCTGGGCGCAGGAGCCGACGGTGGCCCAGGTGTCGACCATGGCGCCTTCATCGACGTAGGCGCCGATGTTGACGTAGGACGGCATCAGCACGACGTTCTTGGCGATGAAGCTGCCGCGGCGGGCAACGGCTGGTGGCACCACGCGGAAACCGCCCTTGGCGAAGTCTTCGGCGGTGTAGTTGGCGAACTTGGTCGGCACCTTGTCGTAGAACTGCATCGTGCCATCGGATGGCAGGACGACGTTGTCTTCCAGGCGGAACGACAGCAGCACGGCTTTCTTGACCCACTGGTTGACAACCCAGTCGCCCGAGGTTTTTTCCGCCACGCGGATGCTGCCGTTATCCAGGCCATTGATGACGTGGGAGACGGCGTCGCGCAGTTCGGCCGTGCCGTTGCGCGGATTGATCTCGGCGCGGTTTTCCCAGGCCTGGTCGATGATGGTTTGCAGTTGTTGGCTCATGATGATGTCTTGTTTATTTAGTTGGTTGATGCGGATGCGGAAAGCTGCTGGCAGAATTTTACTATGCGCAGTGCGGCTTCCAGCCCTTCGGCCGTTTCGGCCACCAGGGCCATGCGGATGCGGTTGCGGCCCGGATTGATGCCGTGTGCGTCGCGCGCCAGGTAGCTGCCAGGCAATACCGTCACATTATATTCGGCGTACAGGCGCTGCGCGAATTCGGTGTCGGACAGGCCCGTGCGGCTGACGTCGGCCCACAGGTAGAAGCCGGCGTCCGGCAATTGCACGTCCATCACCGCTTGCAGCAGCGGCGTGATGGCGTCGAACTTGGCGCGGTACTTGGCGCGATTTTCCTCGACATGGGTTTCGTCGTTCCAGGCCGCGACGGAGGCCGCCTGCACGGCAGGGCTCATGGCGCCGCCGTGGTAGGTTCGGTAGAGCAGGAATTTTTTCAGCACTTCCGCGTCGCCGGCGACAAAGCCCGAGCGCATGCCGGGCACGTTCGAGCGCTTCGACAGGCTGGAAAACACCACCAGGCGCGCATACGGACGTTCGATCGTGGACAGACCCAGCATGTGCGCCGCCTGCAGCGCGCCCAGCGGGGGCGTGTCGCCGTGGTAAATTTCGGAATAGCACTCGTCGGCGGCGATGACGAAATCATAGCGCTCGGACAGGGCGAACAGGTGTTCCCAGTCCGTCAGGGTCAGCACGGCGCCCGTCGGGTTGCCGGGCGAACAAAGGAACAGCAGCTTGACCTTTTCCCACACGGACGCGGGCACCGCGTCGTAGTCGCAGCCGAAATTGCGCGCCAGGTCGGAATTGACGAAATATGGTTCGGCGCCGGCCAGGTAGGCTGCGCCTTCATAGATCTGGTAAAACGGATTCGGGCTGATCACCAGCGAGCCGGCCGACGGATCGATCACCGTTTGCGCCAGCGCAAACAGCGCTTCGCGCGAACCGTTCACGGGCAGGATTTGCGTGGCAGGATTGAGTTTGGGGATGCCATAGCGGCGCTCCAGCCAGCCGGCGATGGCGGTACGCAAGGCTTCCGAACCGATGGTGGTCGGATAGCTGGCCAGGCCGTGGATATTGTCGACCAAGGCCTGCTCGATGAAGGCCGGCGTCGGATGCTTGGGTTCGCCCATGCCCAAGCTGATGGGCGCATACTCGGGGTTGACCGTCACGCCGGCAAACAGCTGGCGCAGCTTTTCGAATGGATATGGTTGCAATTTAGCAAGAAGTGGATTCACGGAACGGACCAGGGCAAGAGTGGAAAGGCGATGTGGCTAAGTGCTTACTGCTAAGTATTTACTGCTAAGTAATTTACTGAACAGTTGCTTGGCGCGGCAGACTTGACGCCGGTCAAATACTAAGCTGCGTCTTTCATTATAGCCGTCCTCGCGGGCCCGCTGTGCAAGCCGCATCGGCCTGATTGCTGTCCGGCTGCTCCAGGCATGCCGCAGCGGGGAGTGCCGCACCATGGCGCGGCAAGGTAAAATACGCCATGCCTATCTTACTTCCCACCCTGCTTGCTATTGAAACTTCGTCCGAACTCGCTTCCTGCGCCTTGTTGCGCGGCGATGTCGTCCTGTCCCGTGCCTCGTCGGGCGTGCGTACGCATTCCCAGTCGATCTTGCCGATGGTGCAGGAATTACTGGCCGAAGCGGGCGTGACCTTGGCGGACGTGGATGCCATCGCCTACGGCTCCGGTCCCGGCTCGTTTACGGGCGTGCGCACGGCCTGCGGCATCGCGCAAGGCCTGGCCTACGGCGCCAAGCTGCCTGTCGTGCCCATCGTCACGCTCGACGCCATGGCGCTGGCGTGCCACCAGCAGCATGGCGCGCAGCACATCGTGACCGTGCTCGATGCCCGCATGGGCGAAGTGTACTGGGCGCAATATGATTACCAGGATGGCTTGCGGGCCGTGTTGCCCCCGGCCTTGAGCGCGCCGGCCGGCGTGGCGCCGCAAGGCGATGTGGCCGGTTGCGGTAACGGTTTTGGCGCCTACGCCGAAGCGCTGGCCGCGTTGCCGTGCGCCGCCACGGCCGACGCGGCCATCATGCCGCACGCCGTGCAGGTGGCGCAGCTGGCGCGTATCGCTTTTGCCGCCGGCCAGTTTGTAACGGCGGCCGAGGCACAGCCTTTGTATTTGCGCAACAAGATCGCCTATACGAGCGCAGAACGGCAGGAGATGCAACTGGCCAAGGCCGCTGCGGAGTCGGCGCAATGATGGAGGAGGGCAAGGATGCAGTGACGCAGGACGACAGCGCGGCAGGCTGGGACTTGCTGCGCCTCGACTATCAGCCGATGCTCGAAGCGGACCTGGTCGAAGTGCTGGCGCTGGAGCAGCGCGTGTATCCGCATCCCTGGACGCACGGCAACTTCGTCGATTCGCTCAAGAGCGGCTACCCGGCCTGGGTGCTGCGCGACGTGGATGGCACCCTGCTCGGCTACTTCCTGCTGATGCTGGTGGTCGACGAGGCGCACTTGCTGAATGTGGCCGTCGAGGGCGCCATTCAGGGCCAGGGGCTGGGCCGCTTCCTGCTGCAGCAGTCCTGCGCCTGCGCGCGCCAGCTGGGCATGGAATCGATGCTGCTGGAAGTGCGCCCGTCGAACGCGCGCGCGCTCGATATTTATCAGCGTTATGGATTTGAACAGATCGGCCGGCGCAAGGGATACTATCCGGCGGCCAACTCGCAACGTGAGGACGCCATCGTGATGCGTTATACCCTATGAGCCGCAGCGCCGTTTTCCTCGATGAAATGGGCGTCGGCCCCCTGTGGCGCTTGCGCCAGGGGGCCGCGCCCGAGGTCGTTGATATTGTTGTCGAAGCTTCCCTGGAGATGGGCGTTGCCGTGGCGGCGCCCGTGGCCGAAGCCGTTGAAGCCGTGACCGCAGTGGTTACTGAGGTGGTCGCCGAGGTGCAGGTCGAAATGCCCGTCGCCGTTGTCGCTACGCCAGCTCCTGCCGCCGAGTCGGACGACACGGCCTGGTTCGACGATGCTCCCGCGCCGCCACCGGCCAGGCAGCTGAGCGACGCCGATATTGCCGCCCTCGACTGGGAAGGCTTGACGGCCGCCGTGGCCAAATGCGCGCGCTGCGACTTGTGCAAGACGCGCAAGGGCGTCGTCATGGGCCGTGGCGACCGCCAAGGCGCCTGGCTGATGCTGGCCAGCAGCCCCTCGCGCGCGGAAGAACGGGAAGGGCGCGCCTTGCCGGGCGAGCAGGGAAAATTGCTCGACAATATGCTGAAAGCCATCGACCTCGAGGCGGGCCGCGACGTGTACATCACGCACTTGCTGAAATGCCGTCCGCTCGACGAGGCGGGGCAGGAACGCTTGCCCACCGAATCAGAGTCGGCCGCCTGTCGCCCGTATTTCGAGCGCGAACTGGCCCTGCTGCAACCGCGCACCATCGTCACCCTGGGGTCGATGGCCGCCGCCGGCATCAATCCCGGTGAAAAACCCGTGCGCGGCAAGGTGCGTCAGCTGGGCAGTGCGTCCGTCGTGGCTACCTTCCACCCGGAAATGTTGCTGCAGGACGAGACGGGCAAGGCCAAGGCGCGTGCCTGGGCCGACCTGTGCCTGGCGAAAAGCACGCACGGTGGTTGATACGGCTGTCGCTACCTTTCAGGTCCGCTTCGAGCGCCGCTGGGGGCATCTGACGCACCCCCGCGTGCGGGCGCTGGCCTGGCTGCTCGACTCGCCCGACTTGCTTGACCCCTCCAGCGCCCACTGGGGCGGGCGCATCGCCAGCTTGCCTTCCGTTACGCCTGCCGTGGCGGCATGGCTGGCGGCGCTGCAAGATGACCCGTCGCCGCTCGATGCGGCGCTGGGGCCGAAATTCTATTCCCGCCTGGGCCTGTACGCTGAAAAGCTGCTGGCCTTTTATTTTGAGCAGCATGGTGTATTGCAAGCGCATGGCTTGCAAGTGCAGGTGAACCGCAACGACACGGTGGGCGAGTTCGATTTCCTGCTGCGTCACGGAGATGGCTTGCTGCACTGGGAATTCGCCACCAAGTTCTACCTGCTGGAAGGCGCGCCGGATCCCGGTGTCTTCAACCACTTGATCGGCCCCAACCTGGCCGACACCTTGGGATTGAAGATGCGCAAGATTCTCGACAAGCAACTCGCCTTGTCTCGCCACCCGGCTGCGCAAAGCTTGCTGGCGCAGCCCGTGCGCGCGGCGCAGGCGCTGGTCAAGGGCTGGCTGTTTTATGCTCCGGGCACCACGCCCGGCATGGATGGTATTTCCCCGGAACATGGACACGGCTTCTGGTGCACGCCAACACAATTGCCGGCGCAGCGCTATGTCGTGCTGCCGCGTTTGCAATGGCTGGCGCCGTTCAAGGGGCGCGAGGTGGCAGTGCTGGATGTCGATACCTTGCGCGCGCAGTTGTCTGATCTGGCGCAACCGGTGATGGTGGCCACGGTGGGCAATGTCGAAGGCTGGGAAGTGGAGCGCACGCGCGGTTTTGTCGTGCCCCATGACTGGACGGAGCAGGCTGCCGCACGGCGGCTGGCAGGCACGCTACCTGCGTAGGTCGCGCGGCGGCTGACTGGCGTGTTGCCGATTTAAGCCACTCAACCCCAAACGACATCCGGGGTCAGACCCTCAGGGTCTGACCCCAGCCCTTGCTTGGGTTTAGTGCTTATGCTCGCCGATCAAGGACAGACTGTCGTGTTCCAGCTGGTTCAGCTTGTGCCGGCGCATGATCATGTACATCGTGCCGGCGACGAACAGACCGAACAGGGTGATGATGATATTGAGCGGCAGGTGCAAGCGGATCATGATGGAATATACGGCCAGCATGGTGAGAATCGACAGGTTTTCATTGAAGTTCTGCACGGCGATGGAATGGCCCGCACTCATCAGGACGTGGCCGCGGTGTTGCAGCAGGGCATTCATGGGCACGACGAAGAAGCCGGACAGGGCGCCGATCAGTATCAGCAGCGGGTAGGCGATCCACACGGAGTGCACTTGCGTCATCATCATGACGATCACGCCCATGGCGATGCCCAGCGGAATGACGGTCAGCGACTTGCGCAGCGGGATGAAACGCGCCGACAGCACGGCGCCGGCGGCCACGCCGATGGCGACCACGCCCACCAGGCTGGTCGCCTTGTCGAACGGCATGTTCAGCGACTGCTTGGCCCATTCCAGCACGATCAGTTGCAAGGTGGCGCCAGCGCCCCAGAACAGGGTCGTCACGGCCAGGGTGATCTGGCCCAGCTTGTCTTTCCACAGGATGGAATAGCAATTGGCAAAATCGGTGATCAGTTTGATAGGATTACGTTCCTGATGCGCATACACGCAGCCCGTGTCGGGAATCTTCAGGTTGGCCAGGGTTGCCAGCACATAAATGCCCACCACCACGCACAGGGCCGCTTCTGTCTTGTTGGCGATGCCCGTGTCGATCAGCGGGATGTCGATCGATAGCAGCATGTCGGACACATGACCACTGACAAGCGCGCCGCCCATGACGGTGCCGAGGATGATGGAGGTGACGGTCAAGCCTTCGATCCAGCCATTCGCCGCCACCAGCTTTTCCGGCGGCAGCAGTTCCGTCAGGATGCCGTACTTGGCGGGCGAATACACAGCCGCGCCAAAACCCACGACGGCGTAGGCCAGCAAGGGGTGCACGTGGAAGAAGACGAGGGCGCAGCCGAAGATCTTGACCATGTTGGCGATGAACATGACCTTGCCTTTCGGTAATGCATCCGCGAAGGCGCCGACAAAAGCGGCCAACAGCACGTAAAACAGTACGAACGACAATTTGAGCAGCGGCGTGATCCACGCCGGGGATTTCATGGACACCAATAAATCGACGGCGACAAAAAAGAGGGCGTTATCTGCCAGCGAAGAAAAGAACTGCGCCGCCATGATGGTATAAAAACCACGATTCATTCTGGATTGCCTGAAATCATATCTGGCTTGCTTTATACCACGAAAAAACGGCAAACCCCAAGTTTGGGCGGGGTCGCTTTGCATAGTCTTGCCTAAGCGAAGCTTAATTTTTCTGCCGTAGAAAAATACACATACATGTGAGCATTTTGTAAATGATGTCCTATGCACACGATCGTGGGCATCTGCAGTGTCCGCTTACTGTGCATCCGGTAAAATACGGCTTTCCCACCCGCCGTGAACGACGCATATGCCCAGGCCCCTCATCGCCACCATCCATCTGGATGCCATGCAACAGAATCTGGCGCGCGCGCGTGCCTGCGCCCGCGGCGCCAAGGTGTGGGCCGTCGTCAAGGCAAATGCCTATGGCCACGGCCTGGAACGGGCCATGCGGGGCTTTGCCGAGGCCGATGGCCTGGCCTTGGTCGAGGTCGACTACGCCGTGCGCTTGCGCGAACTGGGCTGGACCAAGCCCATCTTGCTGCTGGAAGGCTTTTTCGACGCCAGCGATCTGCCGGTCATGGCGCAATATGGCTTGAATGGCAGCGTGCATTGCGAAGAACAGATCGCCATGCTGGCAGCGGCGCGCTTGCCGCACGCCATCGATGTGCACCTGAAGATGAATACGGGCATGAACCGTCTGGGCTTTACGCCAGATGCCGTGGCGGCTGCGTATGCGCGCCTGCGCGCCATGCCGCATATCGGCACGATCACCCTGATGACGCATTTCGCCAATGCGGACGAGGCGGCGCCCACGCGCTTGCCACTGGCCCAGCAGATGCTGCGTTTTGAAGCGGGCGCGGCCAGTATCGATGCGGCCTTGCCGCGCAGCCTGTGCAATTCGGCTGGCTTGCTGCTGCACCATCTGGACAGCGACTGGGTGCGCCCCGGCATCATGCTGTATGGCGGCACGCCCAGCGGCACGTCGGCGCAAGCGTTCGGCTTGCTGCCCACGATGACCTTGCGCAGCAGCATCATCGGCATCCAGCATATCGCCGCCGGCGAAGTGGTGGGCTATGGCAGCCGCTACGAGGCGGCCGGCAATATCCAGGTGGGCGTGGTGGCTTGCGGCTATGCGGATGGCTACCCGCGCCACGCGCCCGAAGGCACGCCGGTGCTGGTCGACGGCGTGCGCACGGGGCTCATCGGCCGGGTCTCGATGGACATGCTGATGGTCGACTTGACGCACGTGCCCGGTGCGCGGGTCGGCAGCAGCGTGACCTTGTGGGGCCAGGGCCTGCCGATCGACGAGGTCGCGCTGGCCGCCGGCACCATCGGCTACGAGCTGATGTGCGCATTGGCGCCGCGCGTACCGGTGAACGAAGCGTAGGGTGACGCGGCAGCGCGGTTTGTATATACTGTATATATAACCAGCTGTTTCATTCTACCTGAGCAAAGTACACCATGGCAAAAGTCAAGACCATCTACACCTGCAGCGATTGCGGCGCCATCAGTAATAAATGGATGGGGCAATGCACCTCGTGCAACCAGTGGAACACCATGGTGGAAACCCTGCCCGAAACGGGCGGCAACAACCGCTACTCGAACCCGCAGCACATGTCGCTGGCGCAGACGGCACCCGTGCTGTCGCTCGACGATATCGACGCCATCGACGTGCCCCGCTTCGGCACGGGCATCGAAGAATTCGACCGCGTGCTGGGCGGAGGCATGGTGGCCGGCGGCGTGGTGCTGATCGGCGGCGATCCCGGCATCGGCAAGTCGACCCTGCTGCTGCAGGCGCTGGCCAACATGTCGCACCACAAGCGCGTGCTGTATGTCAGTGGTGAAGAGTCCGGCGCGCAGATCGCCCTGCGCGCCAAGCGTCTCGTCATCGATGCCAAGGAACTCAAATTGCAGGCCGAGATCCAGCTGGAAAAGATTCTCGGCACCCTGGCCGACCTGAAGCCGGAAGTGGTGGTGATCGATTCGATCCAGACCGTGTATTCGGACGCGCTCAGTTCGGCGCCCGGTTCCGTGGCGCAAGTGCGCGAGTGCGCGGCGCAGCTGACGCGGGCGGCCAAGCAGACGGGCGTGACCATCATCCTGGTGGGTCACGTGACGAAGGAGGGTGCGCTGGCCGGTCCCCGCGTACTCGAACACATCGTCGACACGGTGCTGTATTTCGAGGGCGACGCCCATTCCAGCTTCCGCCTGGTGCGCGCCATCAAGAACCGTTTCGGCGCCGTCAACGAGCTGGGCGTGTTCGCCATGACGGAAAAGGGGCTGAAAGGGGTGTCGAACCCGTCGGCGCTGTTCCTGTCGCAGCACGACAACCAGGTGCCCGGTTCCTGCGTGATGGTGACGCAGGAAGGCACGCGTCCGCTGCTGGTGGAAATTCAGGCCCTGGTCGACACCAGCCACTTGCCGAATGCGCGCCGCCTGTCTGTCGGCCTGGAGCAGAACCGCCTGGCCATGCTGCTGGCCGTGGCGCACCGCCACGCGGGCATCGCCGCCTTCGACCAGGATGTGTTCATCAATGCCGTCGGCGGCGTCAAAATTACGGAGCCGGCGGCCGACCTGGCCGTGTTGTTGGCGATTAACTCGTCGATGCGCAACAAACCCTTGCCGAGGGGACTCGTGGTGTTTGGCGAGGTGGGGCTGGCCGGCGAGATCCGTCCTGCGCCACGGGGCCAGGAACGCTTGCGCGAAGCGGCCAAGCTGGGCTTTACCCTGGCCGTGGTGCCCAAGTCCAACCTGCCCAAGCAAGCGATCGAAGGTCTCAAGGTCATCGGCGTCGAACGCATCGACGAGGCATTCAATAAGCTCCGTGACCTGGAGTAAGAGTTGGTATGGTGTAAATGCCAAGTTTGAGACAAGTCAAACAGAATTTCCGTTTAGAACTATAATATTTGTCCGATGGATTCGTCTCATGAATCCGCATCGACAATGCATAGCTAGAGAAGCGGAATACAGTGTCAGTTGAGCAAAGGCAGGGCGCACGCAAGATATTGCGTGCCAAGGCAATGTTGGTAATGGATGGCGCGGGGCCTGTAGCGGCGCGCACCCTCGATGTGGGGCCGGGCGGCATGGCGGCCGTCATCGCGGAACCGGTGCCGACAGGCAAGCAGGGCAAGGTGCTGTTCGAGTTGTTTTACGACGGCGCGGCACACATTATCGAGGCGCGGGTGTCCGTCTCGCACTGCATTTTCAGCAGTGCAGGTTTCAAGGTGGGACTCACTTTCCTGCAACTGGACATGGCTGTCAGCAGTGCCATTTCGAAATTCATGCGCTGAGGCATGCCCGCAGAGGGGCTGCACATGAAATGCGCTATCATGGTGCATATGGGTTTGCAGTCAGGAAAAACTTGTTCTGTTCGCTGTTTTGATATTCCGGTAATACTGCATAATTATCAACCAGAAGAGGGACCTTGCCGCGCCACGCGCGCTTGCTGTCCGTTTCCAGCGCAGCGCGCGGTCATGACCTGAACCGTGTGCCATGACCTTACACCCGACGGGAATGCCCACCATGTTTAATTCGACCATCAACAGCAAGGCTTACACCAATAACACGCAACAGACGACGCAGGGCAGTATCTCGGCCGATGTGTATGCGAAGGTGGAGCGCCAGATGCAGTCGCAGAACACGGGCGTCGTCAAACTCAATGCCAGCCTGGCGCGCGACCAGGCCAAGTTCTCGGGCCTGGGCCAGTTGCAATCGGCGCTGGCGAAATTTCAGAGCGTAGCCAAGAACATGGCCGGCAGCGGCCTGGCCACTTCGGCCACGTCCAGCAGCAAGGATGTGCTGAGCGCCACCACCACCGACAAGGCTGTCAGCGGCAGCCATGCATTGAACGTCAAGCAGCTGGCACAGGGGCAGACCCTGCAGAGCGGCGCGCAGAAAACCTCGAGCGCGGCGATCGGCACGGGGGCGCCCGCGCTGGTCAAGATCGAAGTGGGCGCGACCGACGGCAAGCAATTCACACCCGGCAGTGGCAAGGTCATTTCGCTGACGATTGACAGCAGCAACAATAGCCTCGACGGCATCGCCGCCGCGCTCAAGCAGCAGGGTATCGACGCCAGCGTGGTGAAGGGCCCGGATGGCTATTCGCTGGCCCTGAACGGCAAGAGCGGCGCCGACAGCAGCATGCGCATCAGCGTGTCCGGCGACGCGGCCGTCAGCAACCTGCTCAGCTATGCGCCCGGTGCCGGCAAGGGCTTGCAACAGACGGCCGCCGCGCAGGACGCGCTGCTCACCGTCGACGGCAAGGACATCAAAAGCGCCACGAATACCCTGACGACTGCCGTCGAGGGCACCACCATCGAATTGAAGAAAACAGGCACGACGGACCTCGTCATTGCCAAGGACAGCAGCCAGATCGCCAGCAACGTGGCCAGCTTCGTCACGGCCTACAACGAGCTCAACAGCAAGCTGCAGAGCCTGCAGCAGGGCGATTTGAAATCCGATACGGCCCTGGGCCAGGTGCGTTCGCAGATGGAGCAAGTGCTGCGCACGGCCAGCACGGGCGTGCCCGCTTCCATCCTGGGCAGCGCTGGCGTGACCCTGGGCAAGAGCGGCGAGCTGGTACTCGACGATAAAAAACTCAAGGCCGCCATCGCCGCCGATCCGGATGCTGTCAGCAAGCTGTTTACGAATAACGGCAAGGGCGTGGCGGACCAGTTCTCCAGCAAGATCGGCGAGCTGACGGGCGAAACGAGCATCATCCGCAAGGAAGTGCAATCGGTGGGCAAGGACATCACCACGCTGAACAACAAGAAAGCCGTGCTGGCCAAGGCGCTGACGGCGCAGGCGCAGGCGCTGGTGAAGGCGTATTCGGCCCAGGAGCAGATGGGCACGAACTCGGCCTTGCCGGGTTATACCGGTAAAAATTCGCTCTTCGACTTCATGGCTTAAGAACGCTCGCCCTGCGCAAAGAAGGCCGATGGCGAACTGCCGAAGGTCTTCTTGAACATGGCGGAAAAGGCCGACTGGCTGGCGTAGCCCAGTTCTTCGGCCACCTGCGACAGCGGCACGCCGCGCGCGATCAGGGGCGCCGCGTGCGCCAGGCGCACCTGCTGGCGCCACTGGCCAAAACTCATGCCCAATTCCCGTTCGAACAGCCGCGCCAGGGTACGCTCCGAGGCGCCGACCTGCTGCGCCCAGTGTTCCAGCGTCTGGTTCAAGCCGGGCTTGTCGATCAGGCTATCGCACAGGGTCTTCAGGCGCTTGTCGCTGGGCAAGGGCACACGGATGGGACGCGTGTCCGAGCGTTTCAGCTCGTCGAGGATCAGTTCGGCCAGCAGTGCCTCGCGCGCCGGCTCCTGGCCCGGGTCCAGCTGTTCCAGCGCCATGATCAGCTGGCGCAGCAGGTTCGACACTTCCAGCACCTTGCAGTCGCGGCCCGCGAACGGCGCGCGCGCGGCATGGATGCACAGGGGGCGCAAGCGGGTTTTTTCCAGTATCGTGACGGCATGCTCCACGTTCGGCGCGATCCAGATGGCGCGCATGGGTGGCAGCACCCAGCTGCTGTTGTTGGCGGTAATGCGCAGCACGCCTTCGAGCGCCATCGTGACCTGGCCCCAGGGATGGCTGTGCGGTAATAAAAATTCATCGGGTTGCAGGTCGCGCGCGACCATGGTCACGGGGATGGTCGCACTGGGCGCCTCCCTTGGCGGACACATGCGGGTATGGTGGAGGATAGGTACACCCATCAGCTTGGCCTTAATTCGATAAATTATGTCGTTCTGTCGGAAAACAGACGATGGTATTTTGCATACACTTGAGCTTCACCAGTATAAGACAGGGTATGACATGATAACAACTAACTCGGCAAGGCACGTGCCACCGCAGTCACCGCCAACCTTGCGCAGCGACGCGCGCGTCATCGCCCTGGTGGGGCTGGCGCATGGCATTTCGCACTTCTACCACCTGATCCTCGCGGCCCTGTTCGTCTGGCTGAAACCGGCCTTCGGCCTGTCGTATGCGGAACTGGGCCTGCTGATGACGGTGTTTTTCATCATCTCGGGCGTGGGGCAGGCGCTGGCCGGCTTTGTCGTCGACCGCTTCGGCGCGCGTGCCGTGCTGTTTTCCGGCATATTCTTGCTGGGTGTGTCGGCGCTGGCCCTGTCCACCGCGCACAGCTATGCGGCGCTGATGCTGGGCGCCATGCTCGCCGGCATGGGTAACAGCGTGTTCCATCCTGCCGACTATACGATCCTCAACCAGCGCGTCTCGGCGGCCCGCGTGGCCTACGGTTTTTCCGTGCATGGCATCAGCGGCAACATCGGCTGGGCCCTGGCGCCTTTGTTCATGACGTACGTTGCCACCCAGTATGACTGGCGAGTGGCGCTGCAATGCGCGGCCGTGCTGCCGTTTGGCGTGCTGCTGATCCTGTTTTTGAACCGCCACGCCATCCGTCCCGAGCCTGTCAAGCAGGCCGCGCCGGGCCAGGCGGCCGGCGGCGAAGGCACGCTGGACTTTTTGCGTTTGCCGGCCGTGTGGATGTGTTTTGCCTTCTTCTTCATTACCGCCATCGCCCTGGGCGGCATCCAGAGCTTTGCCAGCGTGGCTCTGGTCAAGCTGTACGGCATGAGCCTGGCGCTGGCCACCAGCGCTTACACGGCCTACATGCTGGCCTCGGCCGTGGGCATGCTGGCCGGCGGCGTGGTGGGCGCGCGCAGCAAGCAGCCGGACCGCAACGTGGCGATCGCCTTTTCCGCCGCCGCGCTGCTGGCTGTGCTGCTGGCCATGGCCGTCGTGCCGGCCTGGGGCGCGGTGGTGCTGATGGGCGCCATCGGCCTGACGTCGGGCGTGGCGGGACCGTCGCGCGACCTGATGATACGCGCGGCGGCGCCGAAGAATGCCACGGGGCGCGTGTATGGCGTCGTGTATTCGGGCCTCGACAGCGGCCTGGCCGTGGGGCCCCTGTTCTTTGGCGCGCTGATGGATGGCGACCATCCGGCCTTGCTGTTCGTCTTCATCGGCGTATTCCAGGCGCTGGCGATTGCCACGGCCGTGGGCGTGGGCGGTAAAACACGCGCCGCGGCGCTGCAAAAGGCATAGAATCGTTGCCATCTGCCACCCAAGGAGTTCCCATGACCTTTGCCACCACCGATCTGTGCGACGACCATGCAGCCATGCTGGACGATGGCACCCTGGCCGTGCTGCCGCCCGTGTACCGCGCTTTCGGCCAGCGCGTGCGCTTCAGCGGCCCGGCCACCACCTTGCAAGTGTTCGAAGACAATGCCCTCGTGCGCAGCACCTTGGAAACGCCGGGCCAGGGCCATGTGCTGGTGATCGATGGCGGCGGCAGCCTGCGCCGCGCGCTGGTGGGCGGCCAGCTGGGCGTGCTGGCGGAGAGCAACGGCTGGGCCGGCATCGTCGTCGATGGCTGCATCCGCGACAGCGAAGAAATCAATGTCTGCCAGATCGGCGTGCGCGCGCTGGCCACGCATCCGCGCAAGAGCAACAAGACGGGCGCCGGCCAGAGCGACGTGCGCGTGCAGCTCAGCGGCGTGGCCGTGCATCCGGGCGACTGGATCTACGCCGATGCGGATGGCATCCTGGTGGCGCGCCAGGAACTCGATTGAACGGTTCTCCTGCGGGAGGGGGCGTGTGCCGAAAGGCGTTGCATATTTTCCACGTTAAATATATTTTTGCAAAGTTCTTTGATTTTCATCATGGCTGAGATATGATTTCACTTAAGGTAACTTTAATATCAACAGAGCAAGGAAATCAGACCATGAAAATCGCCACCATCGCAGCAGTTGTCGCTCTGTTTGCAGCAGGCACCGCCAGCGCCAGCCCCGTCAACCTGATCACGAATGGCAATTTTGAAACGGTCGCTACCGGCTATACCTTCAACAGCGGTTTTAAAGTCATCAACAACGGTTCGTCGGCCCTTACGGGCTGGACCGTGGGCGCCAGTTCCGTCGACCTGATCCGCAATGCCTACAATGCCATCGATGGCTACAGCGTCGATATGCTGGGCACACCTGGTCCAGGTTTCCTCTCGCAAAGTTTCAGTGTCATTGCCGGCCAGACGTATAACCTGAGCTTTGACATGGCGCGTAATTCCGGCGGCCCCGCAGGCCAGGGCGTGGCCGTCAGCTTCGGTGGCGCGGCAGGCAATTTCTACTCGACGGCTGCCGCCTCGAACACCTTGTACAGCAGCAATACCCTGAGCTTCACGGCTGCCACCACCGGCCTGGCGACCCTGTCGTTTGCCAGCGCCGCCAAGGCCGGCACGCCATTCGACAAATTCTCGGGCGCCGTGATCGACAACGTGTCCGTGATGACCGCCGTGCCGGAACCGGAAACCTACGCCATGCTGCTCGCTGGCCTGGGCCTGATGGGTTTCCTGCGCCGCCGCAAGGCCGCCAAGTAAGCCTGGTTTTGTCCGAAATCAAACCGCCTGCTGCCATGCACAGGCGGTTTTTTTACGCCAGGTTGAGTTGAGTTGCATCGGCCTCTCCCCGTAACGGACACGCTGCCGCTTGCGGCTCCAGCCGCCGCGCCAATTCGCCGCGCAACTGTGTCAATCCCGCGATGCGCGCATCGATTTCACCCAGCTTGCGCGCCAGCGCCGCACGCAGCAGTTCCGCCGTGGCGGGATCGCCGGCGGCCGCCAGCAGCGGCATGTCCGCTTCGATTTCGGCCAGGGTAAAGCCCAGCTGCTGCGCCGTGCGCAGGTAGCGCAGCCAGTCGGCCGCCTCGGGCGGGTAGTCGCGGTAGCCATTCGCGCCGCGCCGTGCGCGCAGCAAGCCCCGTTTTTCATAGAAGCGCAGGGTATCGCGGCTCAAGCCCGTCGCCTGCGCCATCTCGCCGATCTGCATGGATTTTCTTTCATAAAATGCTTGACCATGGAGTGTACTCCAACCTCGATCATGGGCGCTTTCCATCGACAGGAGTTGCCATGTTGTCCGTTTCCGCTTTCCGCCGCGTGGTGCGCGCCAGCGCCATTTATGATGTGCTCATGACGGCCCCGTTTACCATGCCGTGGACGTTTTTGCTGCTGCGCGAGCACTTGAGCGCCCTCAACGTGGGCCTGGGCGGCGTGCCGCTACCCGTTTTCGGACCGTTTCATCTGCTCATCAGCAGCTTGTTTGGCAGCGTGGTGATGGTCTGGTCCGTGCTGCGCATGCTCGACCCGCAGCCGCGCTTTGGCCGCTATGACGCGGCGGCGCGCTACCTGTTTTCCCTGTGGATGGCGTGGACGCTGCTGGTCACGGGCCAGCCCCTGCTGTGGCTGTTCCTCGTGCCGGAACTGGCCTGGGGCCTGGCGCAAAGCCTGCCATTGCGCCCCGGCGAAGGCGCGCGGGACGGGGAGCCGCACGAATCGCTGTTGAGATGACGATAACGAAATGCAATAATGGCCGTGCTCGCAGTACAGCAATGACTGCAATGAACGACTATTAAGAGGATGACTATGCAGCAGGATGCCGCAGGAAAAAACATGGCGTTGCTCGATCCGGTGGTGGCGCCGCGCATCGCGGTGACGCGCCTGGTGACGGGCCTGCTGCAAGGCTTGCTGCTGTACTGGCTGTACAGCACGGCGCAAGACAAGGTGTGGCCGGCCACGGAAGCCTACCTGCTCGGGCCATTGATGCTGATCAGCCTGCTGTTGCCCATCCTGCTGGTGTCCAGCCTGGGCCACATGTCGGCGAAGCGCATCGGCTTGTGGATGGCCGGCGCGGCCGTCGTGTTGGCCGTGCTGGCCTGGCATGACGTGGCGCGCGGCGCCGAGCACGTCATCTGGGGCAACTACAAGCCCGGCGCGCCGCTGCGCGTCATTTCCGCCCAGCTGTTCGGTTTTTGCGTGGTCGGTTTCTATATCGCCCACGCGCTGGTGCTGGCCGGCGCCCAGGATGGCCAGCGCATCGCCCGCTATCCCACGTATTTTGAAATCGCCTGGAAGCTCGGCATCCAGCTGCTGTTTTCCCTGCTGTTCGTGCTGGGCCTGTGGCTGGTGCTGTGGCTGGGCGGACAATTGTTCCTGCTGATCAAGCTCAGTTTCCTGAAAAAATTGCTGGGCCAGGCGTGGTTCGTGATTCCCGTCATCTGCTTCGCGTTCTCGTTCGCCATCCATATCACCGACGTGCGCCCGTCCATCGTGCGCGGCATCCGCACCCTGCTGCTGGTGCTGCTGTCGTGGCTGATGCCGATTGCCGCCGTGCTCGTTTCCGGTTTCCTGCTGACCCTGCCCTTCATCGGCTTCGAGCGCCTGTGGGCCACGCGCCATGCGGCATCCGTGCTGCTGGGCATGGCCGGCGTGCTGGTGGTGCTGATCAATGCCGCCTTCCAGAATGGCGAAGTGGGCCATGGCGTGGCGCGCGGCATCCGCCTGGGCACGCGCCTGGCCTGTCTGCTGCTGCCGTGGGTGGTGGGCATCGCCATTTATGCACTGACCCTGCGCGTGATGTCGCATGGCTGGACGGCCGACCGCCTGATCGCCGCCGCCTGCCTGCTGGTCGCCACCTGCTACGCCGCCGGCTATGCCTGGGCGGCCAGCAAGTATGGCGACTGGCTGCACCTGATTGCCAACGTCAACGTGGCCACCGCCTTTGTCACCCTGCTGGTGCTGTTCGCCCTGTTTTCGCCGCTGGCGGACCCGGCGCGCATTTCCGTGGCCAGCCAGATGGCGCGCCTGGACAGCGGTAAAGTAAGCGTGGACAAGTTCGATTTCGAATACCTGCGCTTCCAGGGCGCCCGCTATGGCCAGGCGGCCCTGCAGGAATTGAGCAAACGCACGGCCGGCCCGGATGCGGCCATCGTGCGGGCCCGCGCCGAGGCCATGCTCAAGCGCCAGAACCGCCTCGACGAGACGGGCGCGCTGAGCGACGTGTCGATCAACCTGACCCTGCGCCCGGCCACGGCGAAGTTGCCGGACAGTTTCCTGCGCCAGGACTGGACGCAAGTGAGCCCGGCCTGGCGCCTGCCCGCCTGCTTGAAGCGGGCGGGGCCACAGTGCGATGCGTATTTGCTCGATTTTGATGGCGATGGCAAAGAGGACGTGCTGCTGATCAGCAATGACCCGCGCGCCTCGTCGGTATTGCTGGCGGAAAAGGAAGACGGCAGCTGGACCGCGCGCGGGCAAATCCCCATGGACGCCCTGCGCTGCAAGCCGCTGCGCGAAAAACTGCAGGCAGGCGAGTTCCAACTGGTACCGCCGAAGGTACGCGAGCTGGAAGTCGATGGCCAGCGCGTGCCGATGACTTTATATACGCCAGAAGACGAGGTTAGCTGCCCGGATGAGACGGTGCCGGGCCAGTAAATGGCAGGGAGAGGAAATTACTCCTTGTGACGGATAGCTTCGACAACAATGCGTAGCGCCCTCGATGCGTGGCGGCGGCTGGGATAGTAGGCATGGAGGCCAGGAAACTTTCCACACCAGTCACTCATGACGCTGATTAATCGTCCGTCACGTACATGCTTGGCCGCCAGATCTGCCGTCACGAATGCCAATCCATTGCCGCTCAAGGCGGCTTGTACCATGGGCACGGCGCTGGTAAATACGGCTTGGCCGCTCACCCGCGCTTCCACGTTGCGTCCATCATGCTGCAGCTCCCACGCATAAATGCCGCCACTGCCTGCGAGCCGCAGCGTGATGCAATTATGTTTCATGAGATCTTGCAGGTTGACTGGTTGCGAATGCCAGGAGAAGTAGTCAGGCGAGCCAACGATCATGGTAGGAATGTCCGGCGTGAGCCTGACTGCAATCATGTCCTCCTCGACCTGATCTCCATAACGCACTCCGATGTCATAGCGGTCCGCCGCGATATCGATCAGCTTGTAATCTGACTGAATCTCGATATGCAGGTCGGGATAGTGAGGCAGCACCGGCGCCAGCCTTGGCCACAGCAAGGTATCAATAATATGGTCGATGGCAGTGATGCGCACAGTGCCCGCCGGCTTGCCATTCAAATCGCTGACAGCGGCGATTTCGGCATGGACCTCCTCAAGCCGCGGCGCGACATTGGTCAGCAGGCGCTCGCCTGCCTCGGTCGGCGAAACACTCCTGGTCGTACGATTGAGCAGCCGCACGCCCAGCCGGGCTTCCAGATCCCGAATGATGTGACTGAGTGTGGACTGGGACATGCCTAGTTTGATGGCGGCACGGGTGAAACTGCGTTCGCGAGCGACCTCAAAAAATATAAGAATGTCAATAATGTTATCTCTGGCCATTTGAATAACTCCTGAAACCGGCTGTTAAGGGTATCCCGTCGTGGTGCCTGGCAACGGATGATACCAATTGGATATGCGATTTTTAATATAAATATACACAACATTCATGGCTGTCACACATATACCTGTTCGAGATTTCGGTGCGCAGGTGCGTTAAGCGCGACGTACGATGCACGTCAACACCTACAACGTGCCCCATACCTAACGAACTGGAGAAGTAGACATGACCATAGATGATGTAGCACGCCGTGATTTCCTGAAGACTGCTGGCACAGGCATGGCCGTGCTGGGCAGCCTTTCCGTTGCCGCTAGTTCAGCGTTCGCTGCCGATAGCAAGCCAATGCCGGATATGTCCAACAACGCCGACAACTTCTACAGGAGCGCGACAGTCACTGCGCGCAAGGTCAGTTTCAACAACCAGTACCAGATGCAGCTCGTCGGCGATCTGTTCATGCCCAAGGATCTCAACCGCAATGCCAGGCATCCCGCGATCATCATCGGCCACCCGATGGGCGCGGTAAAGGAGCAAAGCTCAAATCTGTACGCGCAGAAACTGGCCGAGCAGGGTTTCGTCACGCTGGCCATCGATCAGTCATTCTGGGGCGAAAGCGCCGGCCAGCCGCGCAATGCCGTAGCGCCGGACATCTACGCCGAAGCCTTCAGCGCGGCGGTGGACTATATGGGCACCCAGCCATTCATCGACAGTGAACGGATCGGCGTTCTTGGCATTTGCGGCAGCGGCAGTTTCGTCATCAGTGCCGCCAAGATCGATCCGCGCATGAAGGCGATTGCCACTGTCAGCATGTACGATATGGGTGCCGCCAACCGCAATGCACTGCATCATTCGCAGACGCTGGAGCAACGCAAGCAGATCATTGCCGAGGCGGCGCAACAGCGCTACGTGGACTTTTCCGGTGGCGCCATCAAGTACACCGGCGGAACCGTGCACAAGCTCGATGGCAATACGCATCCGATCCAGCGCGAGTTCTACGACTTTTATCGCACCGCGCGCGGCGAGTTCACCCCGGCAGGGTCGTCGCGCGAACTGACGACGCACCCGACGCTGGCCAGCAACGTCAAGTTCATGAACTTTTATCCGTTCAACGACATCGCGACGATTTCCCCACGTCCCATGCTGTTCATCACAGGTGACCAGGCGCATTCCCGGGAATTCAGCGAAGAGGCGTACCGGCTTGCGGCCCACCCCAAGGAACTGGTAATCGTTCCAGGCGCCGGGCACGTCGATCTGTATGACCGGGTGAAACTCATCCCCTGGGAGAAGTTGAACGCATTCTTCCACAAGAATCTGGCATAGGCCCATACCATGACAGCACCAATAAGCAGCACGATCCCGGATGGCGTGCAGGGGCACGCTGACGCCGGTACGCAGGCGGCCATGTGGGGTGGGGTCTTCGCAATGACGCTGTGCGTTTTCGCGCTGATCGCCTCGGAGTTCATGCCCATCAGCCTGTTGACGCCCATGGCCAGTGATCTCCGGGTCAGCGAAGGCATGGCGGGACAGGGAATTGCCATCTCTGGCGCGTTTGCGGTGCTCACCAGCCTGTCGATTTCCACCATCGCTGGCAACATGGACCGCAAGACGCTCCTGCTGGGGCTGACCGCACTGATGGCCGCTTCCGGGGCCGTCGTCGCGATGGCGCCGAACTATCTTCTGTACATGGCGGGACGTGCGCTAATCGGCGTGGTGGTTGGCGGCTTCTGGTCCCTGTCGGCGGCCACCGCGATGCGCCTGGTGCCTTCCCATCAGGTGCCGCGCGCGCTGGCCATCTTCAATGGCGGCAATGCGCTGGCGACCGTCGTCGCCGCGCCCCTGGGCAGTTACCTCGGTTCTGTCATCGGATGGCGTGGTGCTTTCTTTTGCCTGGTGCCAGTGGCCTTGATTGCCTTTGTCTGGCAGTCGATCAGCCTGCCTTCCATGCCGCGCCAGGCTGGCCCGGCGGCTTCGCGCAACGTCTTCAAACTGCTGCGGGATCCGAAGGTTGCCCTGGGCATGCTGGCTGTCAGCACCTTTTTCATGGGACAGTTCGCCTTGTTCACCTATTTGCGTCCATTCCTTGAAAGCGTGACGCGCGTAGACATATCCACGCTGTCGCTGATACTGCTGGCGATTGGCGCAGGAGGCTTTATCGGCACCACCGTCATCAGCAAGTTCCTGAATTGGAATTTTTCCCGGACGCTGGTTGCCATTCCCGTCCTGATGGCATTGATCGCCGTGGCGCTGACCCTCTTCGGCAGCAAGGTTGCTGCAGTGACGGTACTGCTGGGCATCTGGGGCGTTGTCGCGACTGCCGCGCCGGTGGGTTGGTGGTCATGGCTGGCGACGACGTTGCCCCGGGATGCAGAGGCGGGTGGCGGGCTGATGGTGGCCGTCGTGCAACTCGCCATCGCCCTCGGTTCCACGATCGGCGGCTTGCTGTTCGACAAGAGCGGGTATCAGAGCACGTTCATTGTCAGCGCGGCCGTACTGCTGCTGGCCTCCATCCTGACCTCGCGCGCGCAATCTGAGCCATCTACCAATGAAGGAGCAAGCAATGATCACACGCAAACTGGCGGTTCGTAACAGCGCTCAGCATCCAGTGGCCAGCATGAGCGAGCGCCGCCTGTCCGGTGGCCTGCATGGAATGGGCCTGTTGCTAGGCTTGTTCTTTCTCGGCACTTGCGAAGCCCGACAGCAATCTGCCTGCGTGCCATGCGCTTCTTCCACGGCTGCGGTACCCCTGAAGCCCGAGGAGTCGCGTATGTGGATGGTCGTTGGGGAACGACGCTTCGTCGTCATCTTGTCCGACAACGTGACCGGGCATGCATTTGCCAAGATGCTACCGCTGACGCTGGATATGGCCGAACTCAACGGAAACGAGAAGCATGCAGATCTGCAAAAGGCGCTGCCGGCTAACGCAACCAGGATGGAAATGATCAGCAATGGCGACCTCTTGCTGTACGGCTCGAAGACCTTGGTTATCTTCTATCAGGCATTTACTTCACCGTATTCCTACTCAAACGTTGGTGGCGTGGCAAATCCGGTTGGGCTGGCCCATGCACTGGGCGAGCACGGCGTTAGGGTCCAGTTTCTTAAATATAAATGAACGCCCACAAGGCTTGCACAATGACCGCTTCGGGGCGGAACCCGGCAGCGACGGCAAGCCGCCAGAAGCTTTCATGACAGACTGTATTGCCTCAGTCCGTTGCCGAGCCAAGCTGCCTGTCGGCAGCCTTCATTGCGTGTTCAACAAAGCTGATCCTCAACGATAGCAGCAAGGCAGCAGCGGCGAATCCTGCGGCGAGCCAGAGGTTGGCGGACAGGCCCAGCCTGTCGACGGCCTGTCCACCGGCCCATGCCCCGAGCGCAATGGCAACGTTGAATACGCCCACATACAGCGCGGCGACTATTTCCACGGCCCGTGGCGCCGCCTTCATCATCAAGGTCATCAGGCCGACCGATACGCCACCGTAGGCCAGTCCCCAAACCAGCAACACCACGCCGCCGCCGATGCTGGAGTCGCCGAGCGCCAGGAAGAGTAGCGGCGTGAGCAGCAGTCCAGCCGAGATAGCGATGATGGTGGGCACCGTGCGCCGCACCGCAACGGCACCGGCCAGGAAGTTTCCAATGATGCCTGCGAAGCCATAGGCAAACAGTAGTGCGCCCAGCCATTGTGCATCAAACCCCGACACTGACAGCAACAGCGGACGCACAAAGGTGAAGGCCACGAAATGGCTCGTCACCAGCAACAGGGTCAGAAGCAGCCCCGCTTGCAATTGCCGGTTGCGCAACTGCTTGCCGAATTGGCGCAGGGTCGCCGAACCGGCAGCGGGCAGGGCAGGAATGACAGCCAGATGCAGCGCCAGTACCAGGCCGCTGAACAGCGCCATGGCGCCAAAGGCCCAGCGCCATCCTGCAACGTCGCCGATTTGTGCGCCTAGCGGCACGCCCAGCACAGAAGCGATCGCTACTCCGCCGAAGATAATCGACGTGGCCAGGCCGATGGAGGGAGCAGGAACAAGGCGGGAAGCCAGGCCACCGGCAATGGCCCAGATGCCGCCCATGCAAAAACCGACAAGAACACGTGCAGCCAGCATCCACGCCATGTTTTGTGCCAATGCCGAGGCAATGTTCGCGATCACCAATAGACTCAGCAAGCCACAGAGAATTTTGCGCCGGTCCAGGCTTGCCGATGCGATCACGACCAGCGGCGCGAACAAGGCCGCCAGGAATGCTGGCAGCGAGATCATCAGGCCGGCGGTTCCGGTGGAGGTGTCCAGGGTGTCAGCTATCGGCGTCAACAGGCCGACCGGGAGCATTTCCGTCGTCACTACCGAGAAGGTGGCCATGCCTATAGCGGTGACCGCCAGCCACGGGTGACGGACAGCGGTTTCTGTTGCGGCGCAGGGAGACGTACTCATGGGTCATATCCTTCATTCGATCATGCGATAAATGGTTTGTGCCGGCATGCCCAGCTTGCAATGGAGACACGTCGCAGTGATAATACATACAGCACGTATGAATAAGTATATATTCATACGCACTGTATGTAAACAATCATACGCTACGTATGTAAGGAGAAAGCAATGGTTCGCCGCACCCGTGCCGAAATGGAAGAAACCCGAGCATCGTTGCTGGCCACTGCCCGCAAAGTGTTCAGCGAGCGCGGTTATGCCGACACATCAATGGATGACCTCACCGCGCAGGCAGGGCTGACGCGTGGTGCGCTGTATCACCACTTTGGCGACAAGAAGGGCTTGCTGCTCGCGGTGGTGGAACAGATCGACGCGGAAATGGATGACCGCCTGCGAACCATCTCCGAACGCGCCGACGATCTGTGGGACGGTTTTCGCAGTCGCTGCCGTGCCTATCTGGAGATGGCCCTGGAACCGGAAATTCAGCGCATCGTTTTACGCGATGCCAGGGCGGTCCTCGGTGGTGCCTCACCGGACTCGCAGCGCCATTGCGTCGCGTCGATGCAGGGCATTATCCAGGAGCTGATTCAGCAAGGCATCGTGGCAGACGCCAGCCCAAGGGCACTCGCTTCGCTGATTTACGGCAGTCTGGCAGAAGCGGCGTTCTGGATCGCAGACGGTGACGAAGGCACGGCGCGCTTGATCGAGGGAGTTGCTGCCTTGGAATTGCTACTGCGCGGGCTGTTGGTTACAAGGTCATCGCGCCAATGACAGCAAGCCGCCAGAAGCGCACTGGCGTATCCGCTGCCGTCGCCGGAAGCCTGACGCGCCGGGCAAGTGAAACAGGCCGTATCAGTTTTTCGTGCGCACCTGGCGCACGTGGTTTTCCAGTTCGCTGAACGAGGGGCGTTCCGTGGCGGAAATGACCTTGCGGCCGAATTCCACGGCCAGCGCCGGCGCATAGCCGTTCAGGCTGGCCAGCAGGGTCACTTTCACGCACTGGTACATCTTCGCCGTTTCATGGTGCTTGCGGCGCAGCAGACTGGCCAGCGGGGCGATGAAACCATAGGCCAGCAGGATGCCGATGAAGGTGCCCACCAGCGCCTGCGCGATCAGCACGCCCAGCTCGGCCGGCGGCAAGCCGACGGAGGCCATGGTATGCACCACGCCCATCACGGCGGCCACGATGCCGAAGGCGGGCATGGCGTCGGCCAGCTGCGAAATCGTCTGGATCGGCATTTCCGCATCTTCATGGTGCGTCTCGATCTCGTTATCCATCAGGTTTTCGATCTGATAAGCGTCCATATTGCCCGACACCATCAGGCGCAAATAATCGGTGATGAATTCCAGGATGTGCTCGTCGCCGAGCGTGTACGGGTATTTCACGAAGATGGCGCTGCGGTAGGGGTCGTCGATATCGTCCTCGACCGACATCAAGCCTTCCTTGCGGATCTTGCTGAGGATTTCATACATCAGCCCCATCAGTTCCATATAGCGCGCCTTTGTGTATTGCGAACCGTGGAACAGGGTGGGCAGGGCGGCGAACGTGGCACGGATGGCCTTGGCGTCGTTGCCGACAAAGAAGGTGCCCAGCGCGGCGCCGCCGATCATCAGCAATTCCAGCGGCTGGAACAGCGCCGCCAGGTGGCCGCCCTGCATGGCGAAGCCGCCGAAGACGGAAAACAGCACGACGAGAAATCCGAGTATGACTAGCAAAACTTACTCCTTCATAATATTGCCATATCGCAATATTGTAGTTTAACCTGATTCGGCTGCCGTGGCCGCTTCCGGCTGCAACTGCTGGCCGAGAAAATTGATAAAAGCGCGCACTTTGGCGGGCAGTTGGTGGCGGCTCGGGTAGCAGGCGTACAGGTCGGCCGGCGCCCGCGACATATCGCGGCGGGCCTGGCCGGCAATGAATCGTCCCCGGACCTGGTCGGCATCGGCTTCGAGGGCAAAGCAAACCTGTATGCGGAGATGTGCGCCTTGAGCGGGCGGTAAACGTTATTCGCTGCGCTGCCAGAAGCGCAGCCGGTTGCCGAACGGATCCGCCACTTCCAGGATGCGGCCCCAGTCCTCGTCGCGGATGCCGGGCCGCGCATACGGGTAATCCTTGGCCTGCAGCTCCGCGTGCAGGGCGGCGATGTCATCGACGGGGATCAGCAGCGCCGCACCGGGCGTGGCGTCGCCGTAGTGCTCACTCAGGTGCAGCACGAGATCGCCGCGCGTCACCTGCAGGTACAGCGGCGCGGTGGGCACGAAGCGGTGTTCCCAGTCCAGGGTAAAACCGAGGAAATCGAGGTAGAACTCACGCGCCTTGGCTTCGGAGAAGCTGCGCAGGATGGGAATGGGAGCATGCATGGCGGCGCTTTCAATATGGTGGCGATCCCGCCATTCTAGCCTCAGGCCGGCGCTTGCTGTTTGATCCGCGCGGCAGGACTGGTCTTCTCCCAGCGGAACAGCCACATGATGATCAGCTTGGTCGTGGCGCTGACGCAGGCCAGCAGCAGCAGGGGCCAGCCGGTTTTCAGCCCCATGACGCAGGCAAAGAAGATGGTGCTGATATCCATCGCCAGGATGAACTGGCTCATTTTCAGGGACACGGCGCCCGTCTTGCCCGAGCGCCAGATCAATCGGATCTGGTGCGCATAGCCCTGCGCCAGCAGCACGGTAACGGCGACGATCAGGCTTTGCGAGATCACGCGCTTTTCATCGGTGAAGGTGGGGCCGAACGCCAGCCCCGCCACCCCCGCGCACAGCAGCAGCGCGCAGGCCAGCAGCGCATTGCGTGATGCCAGGCTGCGGCGGTCGCGGTCGATTTCATACAGGATGGCCAGCGCGATCAGCGAAGCGATCAAGCGGGGCCAGACGATGTAATGGTTGAACGGCGTGATCGAATAGCCGTAGACGAAGAACGCGCAATACGCAAGGAAGCTGACGCTGAACTGGTTGAGCGACAGGATGTCCGTCGTCTGGCCGGCGCCCAGGCTGGCGTCGTGCTTGCGCTGCCAGATCTTTTGCAGCTGCGACCACAGGCCGTACAAGCTGACGACGATGAAGAGGGAGTTGAGGCTGCCGGCGAGGGCGTAGAGCGTTTGATGCTGCAAAGTGTCACCTGAATGTTGTTGTGCTTGTTATAGTTATTGCTCTGCTGCGATGGATGCGGCCTGATTGGCCGGCCCGGCGCCAACAAGGATGCGTGCCTCGGCGGCGGCAATCTTGATGCTCAGGTCACTCATGAAAATCAACGCGAGATCCGTGCAGCCTTGGCTCGCCTCATGCGATGCGACGCCGTCCATGTCATCGCGCATGGCATTCCACATGAAGCCGATCGAGGACAGGCATTTCTCCCCGTCAACATGCTCATCTTCGCCGGATTCCCGGATTTTCAGCACCTGCACGCCTGCGCACACCAGTGTCAGCGCAGGGGGCATGGATGGCCTGACCCAGTCGCCGGCACTGCGTACCCAATGCAGCTGCAGTTGCCGTGCAGCGATGCGGTAGTCGATCTGTGTGAATTCGTAATCGTTGTGCAGGTCAAGTTCTTGCCCTTCAAGCAAGATTTTGGTTAAACCCTTGAGGATGGAAAAACCATGGAGTTGCATACGCAGGCAGAATTGATTGCAAAAGAAATCATTATGCCATCGAAATAACATCGTGACCTGCCCCAAGATAGGATGGCACGTCCGAAATACTTGCCCATCTTCACTTGCCCTTATAATCAGGGCATGACTTTCTTATCACTACGTGCCCGCTCCGTGCTGGCCACCCTCGGCAAAATGGCCGTTTCCCTGATTCTTCTGTTGACTGCACTGTGGGGCGCGCTGGCGCTGTGGTACCAGCTGTCCGGCGGCACGGCGGCACAAGCCATCGGCGCCCTGCTGTGGGGCGCGCTGGGCGTGGCCAGCGTGGTGCTGTGGTGGACGCGCGGCGATGTGCGCGTGCTGCTGCCGTATGCGGCCGGTTTTATCCTGCTGCTCCTGTGGTGGAGCCTGATCACGCCGAAGCAGCAGCGCGTGTGGGCCGACGACGTGGCGCGCAATGTCTCGGGCACCGTCAAGGGCAATCGCGTCACGCTGGACAATGTGCGCAATTTCGACTGGCGCAGCGATGACGATTACACGGTCAAGTGGGAACAGCGCAGCTACGACCTCGACGAGCTGCGCACGGTGGACACGGCCCTGTCGTACTGGACGGGCCCCTATATCGCGCATACCTTGATTTCCTTCGGCTTTGCGGACGGGCGCTTTTTGACGTTTTCCATCGAGATCCGCAAGGAAAAGGGCGAGAGCTTTTCCGCCATCGGCGGCTTTTTCAAGCATTTCGAGATGAGCCTGATCGCCGCCGACGAGCGCGACATCCTGCGCGTGCGCACGAATGCGCGGGGCGAGGACATGCATCTGTACCGCGTGATGATGCCGAAAGCGGCCATGCGCTCGCTGTTCCTGGCCTACCTGGACGAAGCGCAGGCGCTGAAGGCCAAGCCGCAGTTCTACAACACCCTGACGGCCAACTGCACCACCATCGTCTTCGAGATGGTGCGCCGCATCGTGCCGGGCCTGCCGTTCGACTACCGCCTGCTGGCTTCGGGCTACCTGGACCGCTATCTGTTCGACGTCAAGGGCCTGGTGCCCGGCCAGAGCTTCCAGCAGCTGCGTACAGGGGGCCACGTCACGGCGCGTGCGCGGGCGGCGAATGACGATACGGACTTTTCGCACGCGATCCGCCGTGGCATGCCGGGCTACGATGAAACGGGCCATCCGAAGCTGCAAATGCCCAAGCAGTAAGCGCCTGCTTTATACTGTCGCTATTCCGACCGGCCGCACATTGCGGCCGGTCTCACTTCATGAATAAATAAGGCCCGCTATGCCATTTTCCTCACTGGGTCTGATTCCCGCCCTGGTCCGCGCCGTCGACAAGGCCGGCTATGCCGCGCCGACGGCCATCCAGGCAGCCGCCATTCCCGCCATCCTGCGCGGCAGCGACGTGCTGGGCGCGGCGCAGACGGGTTCCGGCAAGACGGCCGCCTACGCGCTGCCGCTGCTGCAGGCGCTGATGGCGCCCGCTTCCGGCCCGCGCCAGGTGCGCGCGCTGATCCTCGTGCCCACGCGCGAGCTGGCGGCACAGGTGGGGCAGACGGTGCACGCGCTGGCCAAGCCGTTGCCGATCAAACTGAAAATTTCCGTGCTGTTCGGCGGCGTCTCGATCAATCCGCAGATGATGGACTTGCGCGGCGGCGCCGATATCGTCGTCGCCACGCCGGGTCGATTGCTGGACCTGGTGCGGCAAAATGCCGTGAAACTGGGCGGCGTGTCGCTGTGCGTGCTTGACGAAGCAGACCGTTTGCTCGACATGGGTTTTAGTGAAGAAATCAACGCCATCCTGGCGCTGCTGCCGGGCAAGCGGCAAAACCTGTTCTTTTCCGCCACCTTCCCCGACAGCGTGCAGGCGCTGGCCGACAGCCTGCTCAAGGAACCCGTGCGCATCGAAGTGGTGTCCGAACCGCAGGACAAGCCCGACATCGTGCAGCGCGCCATCACGGTCGACGTGCCGCGCCGCACGCAGCTGCTGCGCTACCTGATCCTGCAGCAGCAGTGGGATCGGGTGCTGGTGTTCGTCGCCACCAAGTATGCGGCCGAACACGTGGCCGACAAGCTGCAGCGCGCGGGCCTGCACGTGGGCGCCTTCCACGGCGAATTCAGCCAGGGCACGCGCAGCCAGCTGCTGGCCGACTTCAAGGCAGGGCGCCTGCAGGTGCTGGTCGCCACCGACGTGGCCGCGCGCGGCATCGACATCGCCGGCCTGCCGGCCGTCGTCAATTACGACTTGCCCCGCTCGGCCGTCGACTACACGCACCGCATCGGGCGCACGGGCCGCGCCGGCGAAAGCGGCACGGCCATCAGTTTCGTCACGGCCGATACGGAAGCGCATTTCCGCCTGATCGAAAACCGCAACGACTTGCGCATCGTGCGCGAAGTGGTGGCCGGTTTCGAACCGACGGAACTGCCCGCGCCCGTGAATCCCGTTACCGATACGGTGAACGGCGGCGTGAAGGGCGCGCGCAAAAGCAAAAAGGACAAATTGCGCGAGGCTGCTGCCATGGCTGCGAAGGCGGCCGGGGGCAATTAAATCCGCCTTATGTGCGCTGGCCGCTTGAACGGCCAGGTTTCCCGGACTAAGATTGCGTTTCTATAAAGCAAGGGGATGGGAATGCACATGACATTCATCACACGCGCTGGCGCACTGGCTTGTGCGCTGGCGCTGGCCGGTTGCGCCGGCATGGGCGGGAACAATGGCACGAACGGCATGCAGATGCCGGGCAAAGCGCCGGCCGATGCGGCCGTGGCCGCCACCTGGTACAACCCGCCCAGCGAATTTCCCGGTATTTGCCTGACTCAGTTCAATGATGGCAGCCTGCGTTTCGACGGCGGCTTCGCTTTCTTCAACCCGGGCCGCTGGGCGTATGATGCGGCCACGTCCGAACTGCGTTTGCAGCTGGCGCCGACACCCTCGCTGGAGCTGTCCCACGCGCAAATCGTGCAGCACCAGAATCTGCTGCGCATCGAGGCGGACAAGAATACGCTGGTCTATGGCGTGAAAGCCGACACCAAGGCCATCGGCCTGGGTGGCTTTGTGTTTTACCGCGACACGCCTTGCCCGGCGCGGCGCGGATAAGTGCCGGATAAGTGCGGGATTAGTGTCATACGGGAATATTTAGTCGTATAATTTCAGCGCAAGCTGATTGCAGCGCGGCAGATTCCCGCTCCAGGCAAACTTGCATATCGCCTTGGCGATGAGAGGATGGTCCGATGGATTTGCACGATGAGCATGGTGTGCCGGGTACTGCGGTGCTGGCGGCGGACGCCGTACAGCAGCCTGCGGCGCAGCAGCGCACCTTGCTGCTGGTCGATGACGAGCCGAATATCCTCGCTTCTCTCAAGCGCCTGCTGCGGCGCGATGGCTACCATATCCTCACGGCCAACAGCGGCCAGGAAGGACTGGACGTGCTGGCCAGCCATGCGGTCGACGTGATCGTGTCGGACCAGCGCATGCCCGGCATGCTGGGCGCCGACTTCCTGCGCAAGGCCAAGCTGCTGTGTCCGCAAACCATCCGCATCATGTTGTCGGGCTATACCGAGTTGCAGGCCGTCACGGACGCCGTCAACGAGGGCGCCATCTTCAAGTTCCTCACCAAGCCCTGGGATGACCATCAGCTGCGCGAGCATATCGCCGAAGCCTTTCGCCTGAAGGGCATCGACGACGACAATGTGCGTCTGAATGCGCAGCTGCGCGACGCCAACCAGGCGCTGGCGGCGGCGAATGCCGCCATGCAGGCGCTGGTGAGCCAGCAGCAGCACCAGATCAGCCGCGATGAAGTCAGCCTGGGCATCGCGCGCGAAGTACTGCAATTTCTGCCGCTGCCCGTGATCGGGCTCGACGACGAAGGCATGATCGCCTTCATCAACGCGGCGGCAGCCAATTTGTTCGAGCGGGGCGCGGCCCTGCTGGGCAACGAGGCGGCGCTGGTCTTGCCGCAACTGTTCGACGGGCAGGACACGCCCCGCCTGGCCGCCATCGACGGCCAGCCGTATGTCGTGGCAGTCCATCCCATGGGCTTGCATTCGCGCTCGCGCGGCAGCCTTGTCACACTGAGTCGTCATGGAGCGGGTACATGAGTGAAAGCGTGAGTGAAAGCGGACGCGAGATTTCCATGGAGCAGGCGCAGGAAGGCATGGTGCTGGCGCAGGCGCTGAGCGACGCCAGCGGCGCCGTGTTGCTGGCCCGGGGCGCCACCCTGACGGCGGCCAGCCTGACGGCCTTGCGCAGGCGCAATGTGGAGCGCTGCCATGTCGTCATGGACGAGGCGCCGGACCCCGCCGCGCAGGCATATGCCGAGCAGGAACGCTCGCGCCGCCTGGAACGGCTGGCCGTACTGTTCCGCGCCACGCCGCCCGATTCCGCCGGAGCGGAACTGCTGGCGCTGCTGCAGCGCTACCGGCAAGGGGGCGCGGCATGACACGGCTCAGTTTTGAACATATCATCCGCCAGATACAGGAACTGCCTTCGCTGCCGGTGGTGGTGCTGGAGCTGCTGTCGAGCATGGACCAGGACGATACGGACGTGCATGTGCTGGCGCAAAAGATCGAGCTGGACCAGGCCCTGGCGGCAAAGACCTTGCGCATCGCCAACTCCTCGTTCTACGGCATGCAATCGAAGGTCACCAGCATTCCGCAAGCCGTTTCCGTGCTGGGCTTTCACAGCATCCGCACCGTCGTCACGGCCTGCGCCCTGACGGGCAGCTTCGCGCCGGTGGCCGGCGGCTTTGATTTCAAGGCGTTCTGGCGTCACTCGCTGGCCACGGCCATCGCCGCGCGCCTGCTGGCGCCGCACCTGCGCGTCAATCCCGAGACGGCGTTCACGGCCGGCCTGCTGCACGACCTGGGCACGCTGGTGCTGGTGACGCGCTTCCCGGCCGAGCACGCGCTCGTGCGCAGCTACCGCCAGGCGCATGACTGCCAGATGGCCGAGGCTGAACTGGCCGTCATCGGCATCGATCACGCGCAAGTGGGCAGCGCCCTGGCCGCCTACTGGAAGTTTCCCGAGGCGATACAGCAGGCGGTGGCCGACCACCACGCCATCGACCGCCTGGAGGCGGGCGGCTTGCCGCTGGCCGTGCACATGGCCAACGCCGTCGCCCTGGCGCTCGACCTGGCTGGCGTCGATGATGCGCTGGTGCCGGCCCTGTCGCCCACGGGCTGGCGCAGCATCGCGCTGGACGAGCCGGCCTGGCTGGCGCTGCTGGGGCAAACCGAACACACCTTCGATGAAATGTCGCGGATCATGCTGGCATGAACAAGAAAGACGCCATGGAAACAGATGCAGGGCAGGCACTGCCCGCCACGCCGGAACGCCGCCAGGGCGACACCATCGCGCTATCGGCATTTTTCGATGGCCATCCCGTAGCCACCTTCGCCATCGATACGGACCATGTGGTGACGCACTGGAACAGCGCCTGCGAACAGTTGCTGGGCTTTACGGCCGCCGAGATGGTCGGCACGCGCGACCACTGGAAGGCGTTTTATCCGCAGCCGCGCGCCTGCCTGGCCGACCTGCTGGTGGCCGACGATATCGCGTTCGGCGAAAATGACCTTTACCTTGGCAAGCTGAAGCGTTCACCAGTCATCCCCGGCGCCTTCGAGGCCGAGGATTTCTTTGCCGATATCGGCCCCGACGGCCACTGGCTGCATTTCACGGCGGCGCCCCTGCGCGACCGCCAGGGACGTCTGGTGGGCGCCATCGAAACCCTGCGCGATGTGAGCGAACGGCGCCTGGCCGAACTGGCGCTGCGCAAGGCGCACGACAACCTGGAACACCTGGTGGCCAAGCGCACGGCTCAGCTGGCCGAAATGAACGAGCGCCTGGCCGACGATATCCGCCAGCGCCAGCTCGCCGATCTGGAATTGCGCGAACGTAACCTGGCTCTGACAGAATTGAACAGCAAGCTGTCGCTGGCCCAGCAAAAGCTGCTGCAGTCGGAAAAGCTGGCCTCGATCGGCCAGCTGGCCGCCGGCGTGGCGCACGAGATCAACAATCCCATCGGCTATGTGTTTTCGAATGTCGGCACGCTGGAAGGCTACCTGGATGACCTGTTCAGCATGCTCGACGCCTACGAGGAAGCCGAGCCGGCCGTGGCGGACGCCGTGGTGGCGGCGCGCCTGCGCGCCTTGCGCGAACAGATCGACCTGGACTTCCTGCGCACCGACATTCCGCTGCTGATGGGCGAGTCGAAGGAAGGCATTTCGCGCGTGCGCCGCATCGTGCAGGACCTGAAGGATTTTTCGCGCACGGATGCGCACCAGGAGTGGGTCTGGGCCGACCTGCGCCAGGGCATCGATACCACGCTCAATATCGTGAATAACGAGGTCAAGTACAAGGCCGACGTGGTGCGCGAATATGGCGATATTCCCGACATCGAATGCCAGCCTTCCGAACTGAACCAGGTGATCATGAACCTGGTCGTCAACGCGGCCCACGCCATGGGCGAGGAGCACGGACGCATCACCTTGCGCACGGGCAGCGACAACGCGACGGAAGTGTGGATTGAGGTCGAGGACACGGGCGGCGGCATCGCGCCCGAACACCTGTCGCGCATCTTCGATCCGTTCTTTACCACCAAGGCCGTGGGCAAGGGCACGGGGCTGGGGCTGTCGCTGGCTTACACCACGGTGCAGAAACACCACGGCCGCATCGACGTGCGCAGCATCATCGGCCGCGGCACCACCTTCCGCATCACCTTGCCCGTGCGCCAGGCGCAGGCCGCCGTACCATGACCGAACAGGACAGCATGAGCACCAGCACCAGCACTGCGGCCGCGCCACCGACCATCCTGTGCGTCGACGACGAACCGAATATCCTCTCGTCGCTGCGGCGGCTGTTCCGTCCGCACGGCTACCGCGTGCTGACGGCTGACGGCGGCGCGGCGGGCCTGGCCCTGCTCGAGAGCGAGACGGTGGACCTGGTCATCTCCGACATGCGCATGCCGCAGATGGATGGCGCGCAATTCCTGGCCCAGGTGCGCCAGCGCTGGCCCGGCACCATACGCTTGCTGCTGACGGGCTATGCCGATATCCAGTCCATCCTCGACGCCATCAACCAGGGCGAAATCTACCGCTACGTGACCAAGCCCTGGGACGAGAACGATATCGTGCTGGTGGTGCGCCACGCGCTGGAACGGCGCGCGCTGGAACAGGAAAAACTGCGCCTGGAAGCGCTGACGGCCAGCCAGAACGTGCAGCTGCAGGCGCTCAACGCCAGCCTGGAAGCGAAGGTGGCGACGCGCACGCAGCAGCTGAAACAGTCGCACGACGAGGTGCAGGCGGCCAATGAGCGCCTGAAGGCCACGTTCGTGACGACGATCAAGGTGTTTTCCAACCTGATCGAGATGCGCGGCGGCAAGCTCGTCGGCCATGCGCGGCGGGTGGCGGAGCTGTCGCGCAAGCTGGCGCAGGCGCTGGGCCTGGAAGGGCAGGAAGCGCGCGACGTGTTCATCGCGGCCCTGCTCAAGGATATCGGCAAGCTCAGCTTGAGTGACGATGTACTGGAACTGCCGGCCAGCGCCTGGACGGGCGAGCAGCTGGCCGCGTTCCGCAAGCATCCGCTGCGCGCCGAACAATTATTGATGGCGCTCGACGAGCTGCGCGCCGTCTCCGTCATCCTGCGCTCGCAGCTGGAGCGCTTCGACGGCGGCGGCTTTCCCGATGGCCTGGTGGGCCTGGCCATACCCATGGGCGCGCGCATCCTGGCGCTGGCGTCCGACTACGACGGCTTGCAGATCGGCGCCATGGTGCAGCGCAGCCTGCGCGCCGACGAAGCCCGCACCCTGATCTACGACAGCGTCGGCAAGCGCTACGACCCGGCCGTGGTGGCTGCTTTCCGCAGCATCATGGAGGAGACGGAGCCGCCGGCGCGCGACCTGACCGTGCTGTCAGGCCAGCTGGAGCCGGGCATGACGCTGTCGCGCGACCTGATCAGCCGCGATGGCCTGATGCTGCTGGCGGCCGAACACGTGCTGACGGCCCGCGTGATTGCCCAGCTGCTCGATTTCGAAGGCAAGAATGGCGGGCGCCTGAGCATCCGCGTGTACGCGCCGCCGAAAGACGCCTAGGCGTTCGTGGCGGTGGGCGGCTGCAGCGGCAGGTGCACGGTAAAGCGCGTGCCCTGGCCCACTTCGGACGCCACCTCAATGCGCCCGCCATGCTTGTTGACGATGCCGTACGACAGCGACAGCCCCAGGCCCGTGCCGCTGCCCACCGCCTTGGTGGTGAAGAATGGCTCGAAGATGCGGTTCAGGTGCTCGGGCGCGATGCCGGCGCCCGTGTCGCCGATTTCCACCCACACCCAGTTGTCCGCATGACCGGTGCGGATGCTGATCACGCCGTCGCTGCTGATGGCCTGGCCCGCGTTGACGAGCAGGTTCATGAACACCTGGTTCAGCTGCGACGCCAGGCACAGTATCGGCGGCAGTTCGCCATACTGTTTCTCGATGCGCGCCTTGTATTTCAATTCGTTGGCGACGATATTGAGGGTGCTGTCCAGGCCCGCGTGCAGGCTGGCCACTTGCCAGTCCGTCTCGCCCACATGGGAAAAATCCTTCAGCGCCTGCACGATGTCGCGCACGCGCTTCAAGCCATCCATCGATTCGCGCACCAGGTCCACCATGTCGTCCTGCAGGAAGGTCAGGTCGGCCTGCGCGCGCACCTCGGCCACGCGTGCGGCCAGGGCAGGGCCGTCGGGCGTCTCGCGCATCGCCGCTTCATATTGTCCGATGACGCCGAACAGGGTGCCGACATAGCCTTGCAGCGAACTCATGTTGGAATTGACGAAACCGATCGGGTTGTTGATTTCATGCGCGATACCGGCTGCCAGCTGGCCGATGGAGGCCATTTTTTCCGATTGCAGCAACTGGTCGTGCGCTTCCTGCAACTTGCTGATCAGTAGTTGCTGTTCTTCGCCGCGTGCCTGCAGCATCGCTTCCATGCGCTTGCGTTCCGTGATGTCCGTCAGCGAGCCGATCACCTCGAACGGCACGCCATGCTCGTCGCGCACCAGGCGCAGGCTGTCGTGCATCCACAGATAGCTGCCGTCGCGCACGCGGAAACGGTATTCATAGGCGCGCGCGCCTTCGACGAAGATCTGCGCCAGGCTGGAAAAAATGCCGGGCGCATCGTCGGGGTGGATGTGGTCGAACCAGAAGTTGGGGTCGGCCACCATGTCTTCGGGCGGGTAGCCCAGCACGTTCAAGGCATTGTTGCTGACAAAGGTCATCTTGAAGTCGCCGCTGGGCACGGTGCAATAGATGATGGAGGGCGTATTGTCGAGCAGGTATTGCAGGCGTACGGCCGTGGCGGCCGGTGTGCCATCGCCAGGCGGCCCCTCGCCGTGCTTGCCGGCCTCGGGGTTGGAAAAGTCGAAATCCTCGAACTGCATCGTCACACCTCGCTGCCTGCACCACATTGCCGTCATCCTGGCTTGATTATGCCTGATTCTGCCTGTCTTGGGCCGCCATCGGCACGCTCAGGGGGCCAGCGGCTGCTCGACGATCGCCATGCGCCGCGCAATGCGCTGCGCCGCTTGCGTGTCGCCCGCCTGTTCGGCGCGCAGGCGCTGCACGCCCAGCCACGCCAGCAGCGGGCGGCGCCAGCCCTGGTCCGAGGCGGTGGCCACGGCCGTGTCGAGCAGCTCCGGCGTGGCGCGGCCCGAGCGCAGCAGCACGCCGGCCGCCACCAGCTGCGACAGCGGGTCATTGATGGCCGCCACGGCGCTGGCGGCGGCTGTGTCGGCGCCGGCACCGGCTGGCGCGCGCTGCACTTGCGGCAGCAGGGCGATGTCGGCCGCTTGCGCCTTGCCGGCCAAGTAAGCCGCATACGCGCGGTCGGCGTCATGCGCGTCCGCTTGCAGGGCGTCGAAGCCGGCACAGTCCTCGAAGGCCAGGCTGGCCACGCGCGCGGCGCAACGCAGCAGTTCGATGCGCGCCACGAGCTCGAGCTTGCCCGTGCCGGCCACCTGGCTGCGGGCGCGCCGGAATTCCGTCTGTTCGACCAGGGCGTTGCCATTCAAATAGGCCGCCTGGAAGCGCTCGACGGAACTTTGCGCATTCATTTTCCAGTCCGGCACGGGCGGGCCGCTGGAACAGGCGGCAAGCGCTGCCATAGCCAGGGCAGACAGGAGGAGTTTGATATTTCTCATGGCAGTTTGATCTCCGGATTGCGCTTGAACGGCCATTTGCGGTTGATTTCATTGACCAGCTGCTCGACCTTGCGCAGATTGCTTTCCACGTCCGCGCGCAGCGGGCCCAGGTCGGCTGTTGCCGCCCTGGCGTTGGCGCCCACGGCTTGTGCCTCGACCAGCACGGCGTCGACTTTTTTCAGGCTGTTGCGGGTGTCGGCCAGCAGGGCGTTCAGCTGCACGATGGTAGCCTGCGCATCCGTCATCACGCCTTTTTCGCCGAACACGCGCGTGTCGGCATTGGCCACCAGGCCATCCGTGCGGCGCGCCAGCTGATCCGCCGTGACCAATAAGGCGTTGGCCCGCTCGACCAGCAGGCGCGACTGCTTGTCGTCACCCGTCAGCAAGCCCATGGCGCCGCCCGGACCGCTCAATTTGCCCGTCACGGCCTGCACATTGCGCAGAGTGCCGTCGAGCGGAGAATCGGTGCCCGTCAGGCTGCCCAGGTTGTTCAGCAAGTCTTTCGCGGCGGCCAGCAGGCGCGGGATTTCCGCCGCCATGTCGCCCACCAGCAGGTCGCGCGTGGCGTCGTCGGGCAGCGGCGGGTCCGTCAGGATGCCGCTGTAGGCGCGCAGCTTGGCGCCGCCGACGATGCCACGCTCCAGCGTGAAGATGGAACTGCTGCGCAGCCAGTGCGCGTCTTTGCGCGGCACGTCGATGATGACGCGCGCGCGGCCGTCCGGCGCCAGTTCGATGCGCTGCACGCGGCCGATGGGAAAGCCGGAAAAGGTCAGGTCAGCGCCCACGCCGACGCCGTCCGAATCGTCGGCCGTCAGCACCAGCGTTTGCGTGGCTTCGAAGGCGCCGCGCGCATACATCAGGTAGATGACGGAGCCGACCACCAGCACGAACATGAAGACGAGCAGGATGGCCGCCTTCAGTTCGGCGTGGCGCACGGGCGGCGGGGCGGGCAGCACGGCATCTGGCGTGAGACCGGCGGGCGCCGTGACGTCGACCTGGTCGGGATTGGGGGGCTGGCTCTGGCTCATGGATTCTGGCTCTCGTATGGGTGGTTCGGGGATCGCTGGCGGCGGCGGGGCATCAGTAGTAATTGCCCATCAGCGAAGCCACTTCGATCAGCAGGATGACGGAAAACAGGCGCAGCATTTCGGACAGGCCGTGCGCGGCCCACAGGCGGTTGCGCCGGCTGTGCGGCTCTTCCGGATAGTAGGAAGAGGCCAGCGGGATCAGGGCCACGGCAAAGCTGAAGAAGATGACTTTGAGCATCAGGATCAGGGCCACGGCCGGATTGAAGATTTGCCCCACCACCCGCGTGTAGCCTTGCAGCGCCCACGGGGTGAAACCGTAGATGGTGACATACGCGAGGATCAGCGAAGTGACGCAGCTGACGATGGCCAGCATCCACACGGCGAAGATGCCCGACATGACGCGCGGAAAGTATTCACGGCGCAGCAGGTCGACGCCCTGGCGCTGCATGGTGTCGAGCATGCCGGAAGAGCGCATTTGCGCGAACGCAATGCCGTCGGGCAGGGTCAGGCGCAGGGCCACGAACAGGGCGGCCGTCAGCGGTATCAGTTCCAGCACCAGCACGCGCACCACCATTTCCAGCGCATAGCGCGACAGGCCGTAGCTTTGCGCGCTGACGACGACGATGCGGATCAGCACCAGGCTGACCAGCGCGCAGGCCACGCTGAACCACACGAGATTGGGCGCCGTGTTCGTCACCAGGCGGTGCGCGAGGATGGGGCGGTTGTCGCGGTTATAGCTCGATGGCGACAGGGCCAGCGAAAACACGAGGGTGGCGAAATGCAGCATGCGCCACCAGCTAACCAGCCAGGCCATGGTGGCCCGGTGCAGGCGGCGCAGGCTGATGATGAGGGAGACGGATAGGGTCATCATGGCATCTTAACATTGGATGCGTTCGATACAAGCGATTCCCTGGCCGTGCAGCCGTGCGCGGGCTAGCCTATTGCCCGGCCACGCTGGCAATGATGGCGTCGGCCGCCGCGCGCACGCGTGCCGAACGGTTCAGGTCGGCATGCATGACCAGCCACACGTCGTAGCTTTCCGCCCGCTCGGGCCAGATGCGCACCAGTTGCGGGTCGATATCGCCCAGGTGGGTGGCCAGCTCGGCCACGCCCAGGCCTGCGCGCGTGGCTTCCTGCAGCATCGCCGCCGAGTTCACTTCCATGGCGACCCTGGCGTTGGCGACGGGTTCTCCCGCGATTTTTTCCCCATGACGGGGCGTCACGGACTGGTGGTAGATGACGATATCGTGGCCGGCCAGCGCTGTGCCGCGCACGGGTTCGCCCCGTTCGGCCAGATAGCTTTTCGACGCATACAGGCCCAGGCTGCGCTTGACCAGGTGGCGCGAGATCAGGTCCGGGTCGGTGGGGCGCACGCCGCGCACGGCCAGGTCCGCTTCGCGCCGCGTCAGGCTGGCCAGCGCGGGCGCCACGTTGAGCACGATGCGGATGTCCGGGTGGGCCGCGTGCAGCTGCTGCATGGCGCGGATGACGAAATGGCTGGCCATGGTGTCGGTGGTGGCCACGCGCACCAGGCCGCTTAAACGGTTGTCGACGCCCTGCATCTCGCGTTGCAGTTTGTCGGCCGCCCGCTCCATGGCTTCGGCCGCCGTCAGCGCCAGTTCGCCGGCCGGCGTGGGCACGTAGCCCGACGGCGTGCGCAGGAACAGGGTGGCGCCCAGCGAGCTTTCCAGTGCTGCCAGGCGGCGCCCGCAGGTGGCCTGGTCGATGCGCAACAGGGCCGCGGCACCGCGCAGGGTGCCGGCGCGGCCGATGGCCAGAAAGATGCGCGCGTTATCCCAATCCATGAGCCCAGTCCTTGTCCTTGTTTGCTGATGCATTTTTGCATCAATGCGCCGATTTTATGCCTGTTTACTGCATTATTCAACGCTCGCATAATGGCTGCCCGCTGTCCCTGCAAGGAAATATCATGTCTGTCCCTACACCACACCGCGCCAGCGGCTTGATCCTGCTGACCCTGGCCTTCGGCTTCGTCATGGCCATGCTCGACGTCACGGCCGTCAACGTGGCGCTGTCCGATATCGCCCTGGACTTGAGCATCCCGCTGACGGGCCTGGTGTGGGTGGTCGACGGCTACACCTTGACGTTTGCCGCGCTGCTGCTGGCCGGCGGCGCGCTGGCCGACCGCTACGGGCCGAAAGCCGTGTACCAGGGCGGCCTCGGCATCTTTATCCTCGGCTCGGTGTTGTGCGGCGCCGCGCCCGACGGGCATTTTTTGACGGCGGCGCGCTTGCTGCAGGGCGCGGGTGCGGCCTTGTTCATGCCCAGTTCGCTTAGCCTGCTGACGCACAGCTTTGAAGACGAGCGCGAACGTACGCGCATGCTGGGCGCCTGGTCGGCGCTGGTGGGTGTGGCTGGCGCGTCCGGCCCCCTGATCGGCGGCATCCTCGTGCACCAGTTCGGCTGGCGCAGCGTCTTCTGGGTCAACGTGCCGCTGGGCGTGCTGGCCATCGTCATGGCGCAGCTGTTGCTGGCCGCGCCGGCGCGCCAGCCGCGCGATTTATCTCTGTTCAGCCATGCGCTGGGCGTGGCGGCGCTGGCGGGCCTCAGTTTCGTGCTGATTGAAGGGCCCGTGCTGGGCTGGCTGTCGCCCGGCGTGCTGGCGGCGGGGGCCTTGACCTTGCTGTCGGCCTGGCAGTTGCTGCGGCGCGAGCGCAGCGGCAGCCATCCGCTGTTGCCGCGTGAACTGTTTCACAGCAGCAGCTTTGGCGCGGCCAATGGCGTTGGTTTTTTGATCAATTTCTGCGTCTTCGGCCAGCTGTTTTTATTGAGCCTGTTCCTGCAGCAGTCGGGCGGCGCCGATGCCTTGCAGTCGGGCTTGCGATTGCTGCCGATGATGGCGGCCTATACGGTGGGGAACTTCATGGCAGGCGGTATCGCGGCGCGTCATGGCACGCGCTTGCCCATGCTGGCCGGCTTGCTGGTGGGGGCCGTGATGGCCTTGCTGCTGATGGGCTTGCGTCCGGGCACGCCATATGGCTGGCTGGCGCTGGGCACGGCTGTGATGAACGTGGCCATCGGCATTGCCATTCCCGCCATGACGGCCACCGTGATGCGGGTGGCCGGCAAGCAGCATGCGAACAGCGCGGCGGCGGCCCTGAATGCGAACCGGCAGATTGGCGCGCTGGTGGGGGTGGCCCTGATCGGCAGCATCCTGCACATGCTGCCGGACTGGTCGCTGCGCTTGCCGCTGGCCTACGCGACGATTGCCGTCGCGTATGGCCTGGCGGCGGGCCTCGTGTATCGGCACGTGCATGTGCCGAAGGCCGTGGCCACCGCCTGAAGCAGGCTTACTGTCCGCGCGTGCTGCGCCACTCCACCAGTTCTTCGATGGTCAGGATCGGCATGCCATGCAGCTCGGCGAAGCGTTCGATATCGTCGCCGCGCATCATGCTGCCGTCCGGGTTCATCAGTTCGCACAGCACGGCGGCCGGGTTCAGGCCCGCCATGCGCGACAGGTCGACCGAGCCTTCCGTGTGGCCACGGCGCTCGAGCACGCCACCGGGTGCGGCGCGCAGGGGGAACACGTGGCCGGGGCGCACCAGATCGGCCGGCTTGGCGTTCGGCGCGATGGCGGCGCGGATGGTGGTCACGCGGTCAGCGGCCGACACGCCCGTCGTGACGCCGTCGCGCGCCTCGATGGATACCGTAAACGGCGTGCCGTAGCGGCTGCCGTTGTCGGGCGACATGGGCGGCAATTCCAGCGCGCTGACGACGTCCGTGGGCAGGCACAGGCAGACGATGCCGCTGCATTCGCGGATCAAGAGGGCCATGGTTTCGTTGGTGAGTTTCTCGGCAGACAGGATCAGGTCGGCTTCGTTTTCACGGTCGAAATCATCGAGCAGGATGACGGGAATGCCGGCGCGCATGGCGGCCAGGGCGGACTGGATGCGACCTTCCAGGTCGTTGGAAAGCAGGGTATAGCTGTTGACTAACATGGTGAAACGCTCCTCGCATAGGCGAAAAACGCTGCAGGGCAAGCGAATAGACGCAGCCGGCCGCATCGACAGGTCGATGGGACATCGCGTTTACTGCACATCTTCTTTCATCCGGACTATACCGTCGGCCCCGGAATCACACCGGATCTGCTGACCTCATCAGGCGAAACCTGACAAGCGCTCGCGGGCTTGACCGTTGCCGGTCTTACCGCCGGTGGGGAATCGCACCCCGCCCCGAAGACGTATTGTTGTGCCGGTCCACATGACCGGCGGCAATACTCTAGCACAATTGAAAAAATGTGGCAGGGCAGTGTTGAGTTTGTCATTCGGCAAAGTTGCCAGGGCACAGCAGTTTTCCTAAGCTGTTTTTAATGGCGGAAAGACGATTTCAGTGTAAGGTATGTCTACTGAATCTTACCGTTGAGAATACATGAAGCTGAGTAAATTACGCCTGATCTCGGGCGCCGTCTTGCTGGCATGCGCCTGCATGGCCCAGGCGGAAATCCGTTTGACCGATCCCCTGCCGCTGGCACCAGAAGTGACCGTCGGAAAATTGCCGAATGGCTTGACCTACTACATCAAGAAAAATGCCCGTCCCGCGCAGAAAGTGGAATTGCGCCTGGTGGTGAAAGCCGGCTCCATCCTGGAAGATGACGACCAGCAAGGCCTGGCGCATTTCACGGAACACATGGCCTTCAATGGCTCCACGCATTTCAAGCGCAATGAGCTCATTTCCTATTTGCAATCGATCGGCGTGAAGTTCGGCGCCGACCTGAACGCCTACACGAGTTTCGATGAAACCGTCTACGTGCTGCCGATTCCGACGAACAAGAAGGACAACCTGGAAAAGGGTTTTCTCGTGCTGGAAGACTGGGCGCATGGCTTGAAATTCAATCCGGCCGACATCAACAGCGAGCGCGGCATCGTGCTGGAAGAGGCGCGCCTGGGCAAGGGCGCCAGCGACCGCATGAACAAGGTGCTGTATCCGAAGCTGCTGAACGGTTCGCGCTATGCGCAGCGCATGCCGATCGGCAAGGAATCCGTCTTGAAAACGTTCAAGCCGGAAGCCATCAAGCGTTTCTACAAGGATTGGTACCGCCCCGACCTGATGGCCGTGATGGTGGTCGGTGACGTGGAGCCGAAACAGGCTGAAAAGCTGATCCAGCAGCATTTCAGCAAGCTGAAAAATCCCGCGAAACCGCGTCCGCGCCTGTATGCGGAAGTGCCGCAGCGCTCGCAAACGGAAGCGCTGGTGATCACGGACAAGGAAGCGCCGGACGACACTGTCTTCATCCGCTACCCGATCCGCGCCGCGCAGGAGCCCGTCACCATTGCCGACTACCGCCGCCAGATGATCGAAAACCTGTATGGCCAGATGCTCAGCGCGCGCATGCAGGAATTGACGCAGCAAGCGAACCCGCCCTTCATCCAGGGCGGCAGCAGCATGGGCAAGCTGGTGCGCGGCTATGAATCGTTCAGCGCATATGCCTTGCTGGGCAAGGGCGGCGTGCAGCCGGCCGTCGACGCGCTGGTGCAAGAAGATGAGCGGGCGCGCCGCTTCGGTTTCAGCCAGGATGAGCTGGACCGCGCGCGCAAGAACATGCTGCGCAATTACGAGCGCGCGTACAGCGAGCGCGACAAGTCCGATTCGTCCGGCTTCGTGGCCGAGTATTCGCGCAACTTCCTGGAGCAGGAAGCCATCCCCGGCATCGCCAATGAATTGCTGTATGCGCAGGAACTCTTGCCGCAGGTGACCTTGCAGGAAATCAACGAGACGGTCGCCAGGGTGATTCCCGACCAGCAAAAGAAACTGGTGGTCTTCATGGGCGCCGAGCCGAAACCGGGCGCCAGCGTCCCGACGCAGCAGCAATTGCTCGACGCCGTGGCGCAAGCCGAGCGGCAAAAGGTCGAGCCGCGCACGGAAAAAGTGCTGGCCAGCAAGCTGATGGACGGCCCGCCGGCCGGCGGTAGCATCGTCGCTGAAAAGTTGAATAGCGCCATCGGCGTGACGGAACTGACCCTGGGCAATGGCGTGCGCGTGCTGTTGAAACCCACGGATTTCAAGAATGACCAGGTGCTGATGGGTTCGACCCGCTTCGGCGGCCAGTCGCTGTTCGGCGACGCCGACATCTACAACGCCCGCTATGCCAGCGCCGTGGTCGGCAGCATGGGCCTGAAAGACCTGGCGCCGCTGGACTTGCAAAAGGTGTTGGCCGGCAAGACGGTCAACGTGGGCGCCTCGCTGGGCGAACTGAGCGAAGGCTTTGGCGGCTCGGCCAGCAGCGCCGACGTGGAAGCCATGCTGCAACTCGTGTATCTGTATTTCCATGACGTGCGCAAGGATGTGGGCCTGTACCAATCCTTCATCGGCAAGCAGCAGGACCTGGCGAAAAACAGCATGGCGCAGCCGGAAGCCGTGTTTTACGATGCCGTCCAGCACGCCACGTTTGGCGACAACCCGCGCGTCGATGGCGTGCCGCGCGCGGCCGACTTCGACAAGGTGGGCCTGGAGCGCTCGCTGGACATCTTCCGCCAGCGCTTTTCCAGCGCGCGCGACATGACCTTCATCTTCACGGGCAGCTTCGAGCTCGAGAAGATCAAGCCCCTGATCGCCAGCTACCTGGGCACCTTGCCCGTGGCCGAGGTGCCGCACGCCTACCGCGACGTGGGCATGCGTCCGGTGACAGGGATCGTCAAGAAGGATATCTACATGGGCAGCGAGCCCAAAAGCACGATTTCCATCACCTTCAATGGCGACGCGGCATATTCGGACGAGCAAAAGCTGACCCTGCAGGCGCTGGGCGAGGTGTTGAACCTGAAAGTCATCGAAGTGCTGCGCGAAAAGATGAGCATGATCTATGGCGGCGGCTTCGAAACGTCCATGGGCCAGCATCCGTATGGCCATTATTCGGTGGCGCTGAACTTGCCGACGGGGCCGGAAAATGTGGACAAGGTGATCGCCGCCGCCTTTGCCGAAATCAACAAGATGAAGGCCGAGGGGCCGTCCGTGGCCGACCTGGAAAAGGTCAAGCTGAACTGGATCACACGCCAGCAGAAATCCTTGCGGGAAAATAATTACTGGATGAACCAACTGATGGGTTCCGTGACGCAAGGCCGCGATCCCGCGCAGATCCTGCGCTACGCGCAGCGCGTGCGGGCCATCACGCCGCAAGCCGTCAAACTGGCGGCGCAGCGCTACCTGGACCTGCACAATTATGTGCAGGTGGTGCTGTATCCGGAACGTAAGAACGTTGCCTCTAAGTAATCTTCATTGTTGTATTGCAGGGGCGGCAGGGCGGCGAAGCTGTTAAACTGCTGCTGATGGATGTGATCGCAATTTAACAAGCAAGGAAATACGATGGCTAAGAAAGAAGAACTCGATCCGGAAACCCTGGAATTGATCAACTGGTGTATCGAGGTTGAAGGCTTCCTGGTGGCCGGCGGCGCCACCGTGGCACAGGCGCAAGACCACATTGAAGAGCAGGTCGAGTGGTTTACCGACCAGTTCTACGACGGCTTGACGCCGGAAGAGGCGGCCAAGGAAGCGCTGGCGTGATCCGCCAGTAACAAGCGAGTAGCAATAAAGCGGGCGGTGCCTGCCAGGCATCAGCCTGGTAGCGCCGCCCGCTTTGCTTTTCTGAAAAGATTTCCATTGGGAAATTGTTTATAATTCCACGCTTTATTTTCTACCCAGGCTCCCATGACACTCCGTTCGCGCATTCTCCTCCTGTGTTTCAGCACCTTGCTAGGCATCGTCCTTATCGCGTCATTCTCTCTGTATTCCCTGCGCCAGACCATGATGGCCGAAAGGGTCGAGCAATTGACGGTGCTGGTGGAATTGGCCAACGCCTCGGTGGAAAAGGCGTATGCGCTGGAACAGTCGGGCAAGCTCACGCGTGAACAGGCCCAGCAGCAGGCCAAGCTGGCCATCGGCAGCTTCGTCAAGGATGAGATGTATTACTTTGTGCGCGATTTCAGCACCGACTTGCTGTACGTGCATCCGAATGCGTCGCGCATCGGCACGCCGCAAAAGAACATGAAGCAGTCGGGCGACCGCTACCGGGCAGCGCTGGCCACCAGCCGCATCGGCCTGGTGCAGGCGGACGGCACGCGTCCCGGTGTGAAGGACCCGGTGGCGAAGATGTATGCCGTGGTGAAATTTGCGCCATGGGATTGGCTGATCGGCACGGGCACCTACATCGATGACATCAACCACAAGTTCTGGGCCCAGGCTGGCGTGCTGCTGGCCATTGGCGGCGCGCTGATGCTGGTGGTGGGCGCCCTGGCGGCCCTGATGCTGCGCCGTATCCTGGCCCAGCTCGGTGGTGAACCCGACTATGCAGCGGCCATCGTGGCGCAAATTGCCCAGGGCGATCTGACCACGCAGATCGACACGCGCCCCGGCGACACGTCGAGCTTGCTGATGGCGATCAAGGCCATGCGCGACAACCTGGCGCATCTGGTGAGCCAGGTGCGCAACGATGCGGATGCCATTTCCACGGCGTCCGGCGAGATCGCTTCCGGCAACCACGACCTGTCGGCGCGCACGGAGCAGCAGGCGGGCTCGCTGGAAGAAACGGCCTCGACCATGGAAGAAATGACCTCGACGGTGCGCCAGAATGCGGACAATGCGCGCCAGGCCAACCAGCTGGCTATTTCTGCCTCGCAAGTGGCGACCCAGGCGGGCGGCGTGGTGAGCCAGGTGGTCGATACCATGGGCGCCATCAATGCCTCGTCGAAAAAGATCGGTGACATCATTGCCGTCATCGACGGTATCGCCTTCCAGACGAATATTTTGGCCTTGAATGCGGCCGTGGAAGCTGCGCGCGCGGGCGAGCAGGGGCGTGGCTTCGCCGTCGTCGCCAGCGAGGTGCGCAACCTGGCGCAGCGTTCGGCTGCCGCCGCCAAGGAAATCAAGCAATTGATCGACAGTTCCGCCGAGCAAGTGGGGGCCGGTGAAAAACTCGTGGCGCTGGCGGGCGAGACGATGGAGAAAGTCGTTTCCAGCGTGCAGCATGTGACCGATATCGTGGCCGAGATTTCCTCGGCCAGCGCCGAGCAGAGCGCCGGCATCGAGCAGATCAACCAGGCCATCGTCGAGATGGATAACATGACGCAGCAAAACTCGGCCCTGGTCGAGCAGGCTTCGGCGGCGGCGCAGGCGATGAACGAGCAGGCGGCCGGGCTGGCGCAGATCGTCAGCGTGTTCAAGGTCGGTGCAGTGGCGCGGCATGCCGCGCCACCCTCGCGCACGGCGCCGGCAGCGCCGCGCCGTCTGGCGCGCTAAGCTGTCGTCATAGCGGGAACTTATCGCCCGAGCGTCTGTCAAACCATTCTTGGTCCTTAGCGGATGCACAGAAGAGGTGAGCATGACAGACGGTTTTTCCTATCAGGCGGCGTTTGCCCGCAACCTGGGCTGGGTCACGCAGGCGGAGCAGGACAGCCTGCGCGGCAAGCGCGTGGCCATTGCCGGCATGGGCGGTGTGGGCGGCGTGCATTTGCTGACCCTGGCGCGGCTGGGCATCGGCGCTTTTCACATCGCCGATTTCGATACCTTCGATATCGCCAACTTCAACCGCCAGGCCGGCGCCATGGTCTCCACCCTGGGCCAGCCCAAGGTGGCCGTGCTGGCGCAGATGGCGACGGACATCAATCCCGAACTGGAGATTAAACAATTTCCTGACGGCATACACGACAGCAACCTGGCGGAGTTTTTTGCCGGTGTCGACCTGTATGTGGACGGCCTGGATTTCTTTGCCTTCCCCGCGCGCCAGGCCACCTTCGCCACTTGCGCGCGCCTGGGTATCCCCGCCATCACGGCCGCGCCGCTGGGCATGGGCACGGCCGTGCTCAGCTTCATGCCCGGCGGCATGACGTTCGAAGAGTATTTTGGCTGGGGCGACTTGCCCGAAGAAGAAAAAGCTCTGCGCTTTCTCGTCGGGCTGGCGCCGGCCGGCTTGCACGGCCCCTACCTGGTCGACCCGTCGGCCATCAACCTGAAGGAGCGGCGCGGACCGTCGACCATCATGGGCTGCCAGCTGTGCGCGGGCGCGGCCGCCACCGAGGCGCTGAAAATACTCTTGAAGCGCGGCAAGGTGATGGCCGCGCCGCACGGCATGCATTTCGACGCCTACCGCAACAAGCTCGTGCGTACCTGGCGTCCCGGCGGCAACCGTCATCCGCTGCAACGCCTGACGATGGCCATCATCAAGCGGCGGCGCGCGGCGCAGGGGGCATGATGGCACAAGCACCGCTGATCGCGCAGATCGATTCTGTGCTGGAAAACATCCTCGACCAGGCGCGCTGGGCACCCAGCGGCGACAACACGCAGCCATGGCGTTTTGAAGTCGTGGACCCGCGCCATGTCGTCGTGCATGGCTTCGATACGCGCAGCCACTGCGTGTACGACCTCGACGGCCATCCCAGCCAGCTGTCGCTGGGCGCCTTGCTCGAAAGTATGGCGCTGGCGGCCAGCAGCCATGGCTTGCGCATGGAAGCGCGCCGGCACGGCGGCTTGCCCGACACCTTGCCCACGTTTGACGTGCGCTTTGTCGACAGCCCCGGCATGTTGCCCGACCCGCTGGCGGCCTTCCTGCCGCAGCGCAGCGTGCAGCGGCGACGGCTCAGCACGCGCCGCCTGCGCGCCAGCGAAAAGGCGGCGCTGGCGGCCAGCTTGCCGCCCGGCTACAGCGTGCAGTGGTTCGAAGGCTGGCGCATGCGCCTGGCCTGTGCGCGCCTGATGTTCGACAATGCGAAGCTGCGCCTGACCATGCCCGAAGCGCACAAGGTACACCGCGACGTCATCGAGTGGGGCGCGCGCTTCAGCACCGACCGCATCCCGGAGCAGGCGCTGGGCGTGGACCCGATGACGGCGCGGCTGATGCGCTGGGTCATGCACAGCTGGCGCCGCGTGGATTTTTTCAATACCTGGCTGGGAGGCACCATTGCCCCGCGTCTGCAGATGGACTTGCTGCCGGGCCTGTATTGCGCCGCGCATTTCGTGCTGCTGGCCGAGGCGCCGCCGCGTCACATCGATGATTACGTTGCGGCGGGCAGGGCCATGCAGCGCTTCTGGCTGACGGCCACGCAGCTGGGCCTGCAGTTACAGCCGGAACTGACGCCGCTGATCTTCGCCCGTTATGTGCGCGAACGGCGGGCCTTTTCGCGCACCGACGGCATGCTGGAGCTGGCGCAGGAACTGGCGCTGCAATGCCAGGCCGTGCTGGGTGCGGTGGCGTTTGATCGGGCCGTGTTCCTTGGCCGCATCGGCGCCGGCCCGGCGGCCCAGGCGCGCTCCTTGCGCCGGCCGCTGCAAGACTTGCTGGTGGCGCCGGTCAACGGGAGGACGCTTGCGTGAGCGGCATGGGCTTGCCGCTTGCCGCAGCGAAAAAAGCCGCTGAGGACATCAGCGGCTTTCAGACTGGATGATCGCATCTCAAGCCTGGCGTTGCCCGCCTTGCTGGCGGCGCGCAGTCAGGCCCAGGCCAAACAGGCCGATACCGAGCAGGGCGATGGTGCCTGGTTCAGGTACAGCGGCCTGGAATAATTCCAGGCCGCCACCGTCGGCCATCGCGACGAAACTGTTGGTCAGGCTGCCGCCGATGAAGCTGTTGGTATTCCCGCTGAGGGACTCCAGTGGGAAAAACGGGTTGGGGTTGACGAAGAACAACTGTCCTTGCGGCGTCAATGTGGCGTTAAGCAAGGCCTTGAAGTCGCCCTGGGCCAGGCCGGCGAAAATGTGTGCTTCGCCCACGTCGAGCGTGTAGGTCACGATCGCATAGTCATCCCCGGAGACGCCACCCACATTCACCGGCGAGCCTGCGACGTTACTGACCGACAGTGACGTGTCCTGGTTGGGGTCGATGTACAAGGTCATGGTCAGGGTTTGAAAGGTAGCGTGGATCCCTCCAGCCAGCGTATCGGACTGACCGGTGATGCTGAACAGGCCATAGATGCCATAGCCATTCAGGGCGTTCAGTTGCGACGGAACGCTGCCGCCAGTGGGACTGCCGAAAGCGGCCTTGCTCAGAAAGCCTGTTTGAGTGAAGGGATCGTTGCCGCCACCCAAACCGCCAACGATGGTTTGTTCGACGCGCGCGTGATATTCAAAGCTGATGCGGTCGGCCACCACCAGATTGGCTGCGGTACCGGGGACGGAACCTTCATTGACGGTGAACAAAGGACCAGCGAATGCGGGAGCACTGATCAGCGCGGCGCCGATGGTGGCCGCGGAGAGAGCGAGACGCAGGAATGAGGACAGCGTTTTCATGGCATTTCCTTCAGCGTGAGGGTTGATCGGACCAGGTCACTGTGGCGGCTGCCTCAGATAACCTCATACGCCCTTGAAGCAGAATTCGTACCATGTAATATTTGTATTTGAATTCAACAGCTTATAAAAGCAGGGATGCCATTCTTCGTGCTTGTGTAAAAAAAATCGACGTTTTAGCCGGCCTATGGCGCGGCTCGCGGGCGCCAGTCTTTCCTGTCATCGGCTAGAGTGGGGCAAAGGAGGTCACCATGCAACTACCATCCCGTCATGCCCCGCTGCATGCGCACAGCACGCCTGAACCAGACATCCCGCCGCCGCCCGAAGGCGATCCGCTGACGCCGCCGCCGGAAAAGCCGCCGCACACGGAGCCCGTGCCCGTCGAGGAACCGACGCCACCACCGCCGCCCGTCAGGATGGGCTGACAGCAAGTTGCCGCACGCCTGAACGCACCTGAGCGGCGAGGCCACTGCCGCGCGCTGTTTATTTCTGGTCGGAAATGGATTGCGCGGTCGGCGGGATCGCCACGCCAATTAAACAACAAAAATACCAATAAACGTTGCCGAGTGGATACAAATCAAGCGCTAACTGCTGTGTGTCATGTGGCCGTCACGATTCTGTTCTTATAATGAGACATCATAAAAATTCTTGTACAGGAGACCATCATGGGCAATTCCTTGCATAACAAAATCTACCTGGGCCGGCGCCCTGTGATCACCAGCAAAAACCTCGCAGCGCTGGCCCTGGCGGGCGCCGTGGCTGGTTGCGGACTGGCATGGCTGCTGCTGCGCAGCTACAAATAACGCTCATCACGCCCGTGTTTCCGCCGCCTGGCCGGCTGGCGGGCGGCGCTAGATTCACGTTGCCTGTTGCCGATGCGCAGCGGGGCGCGTACCATGGGGGCCGAACACCTGGCCTTTTATGGAAAAGTAATGAAGAACGAGAAATTAACAACCGATGAATATGACGCGCTGGAGCAAGTTGCACGCGGCATCAAGACCGAGCGCCCCAGTGCTTGCGTTGCCCGCAACGCCAAACGCCTGTCCGGCCTGAAGCTGCTCAGCTATGCACGCGATGGCCGTCTGTCCATCACCGAGAAAGCACAACAGCTGCTGTTCCTGCGCCGCTGCATCATGGGGCTGCGCGCCGTCGCCGCCGATCCGCTGACCAAGCTGGAATCGGACGTGGCCTATTTCCTGGGCAAGAAAGCCCACATCGTGGCACGCGCGGAAGGCGAGGGTCACGACATTTCCGACAAGGGCCGCGACTCGCTGGCCGACATCGACACCCTGGGCCTGTAGAGCCTATCCCAGCAGAAGACGCCCCCTACCGGGATAGACGCTACGCTTTGCCGCCGGCCCCTGAGGCCGGTTTTCACATCCCACTCTTTTTCTTATTTCCCCTTTGGAGAACACTTTGGACAGCGCGATGAACTGGTCGGCCCACGAACTGACGATGACGGTCCTGATGACGCCCGATATGGCCAACTTTTCCGGCAACGTGCACGGCGGCACCATCCTGAAATACCTCGATAGCGTCGCCTACGCCTGCGCCAGCCGCTATTCGGGCAGCTATGTGGTGACCCTGTCTGTGGATCAGGTGATGTTCCTGCAGCCTATCCACGTGGGCGAGCTGGTGACGTTCCTCGCCTCGATCAATTACACGGGCACGACCTCGATGGAAGTGGGCATCCGCGTGGTGACGGAAAACATCCAGCAGCGCCTGGTGCGCCACGCCAACAGCTGCTATTTCACGATGGTGGCCGTGGACACCAACCGCAAGCCCGTGGCCGTGCCGCCGCTGGTGCTGGAAACGCCGGAGCAGCAGGTGCGCTTCGAGCAGGCCAAGCTGCGCAAGCTGTCGCGCCAGAAGGTGTCGAAGAAATAAATGCAGTGGACATGAAAAAACGGCCACCAGAGTGATCTGGTGGCCGTTTTTTTATTGCCTGCCGCCTGCTGGCGGCATGGCGCCGTGATTAACGGTCGCCGTAGCTGCGGCGTGCGCCGTCGGTGCTGCGCGGGTTGGAACCCTTGTAGCCGCCGCCGGTGCTAGGTGCGCCGTCTTTGCGTGGTGCACCTGGCTTGCTGAACGTGCGTTGCGCTGGCTTCGCGCCGCCACGGTTGTCGCCTGGTTTCCAGCCGCCTGGACGGGCGCTCGAACGTGGTGCCGACGCCGTTTTCTTAGGCTCGAAACCTTCGATGACATTGACCGGGATCAATTGCTTGGTGAAGCGTTCGATGCGCTTGACGTTCATGCCTTCAGCGTGGTTCACCAGCGAGATGGCCAGGCCATTGCGGCCAGCGCGGCCGGTACGGCCGATGCGGTGGACGTAGTCTTCCGGGAACTTCGGCAGATCGTAGTTGAACACGTGGGTGATCGTCGGTACGTCGATGCCGCGGGCGGCAACGTCGGTGGCGACCAGCACTTTGACCTGGCCGCGGCGCATGCCGTCCAGGGTGCGGTTGCGCGCGCCCTGATGCATGTCGCCGTGCAAGGCGGCAGCCGAGAAGCCGGCGATGTTCAGACGGTCGGCGATGGTGTCGGCGTCACGCTTGGTGGCGGTAAACACAACAGCCTGGTCCAGGGTTTCGTCGCGCAGCAGGTGGTCCAGCAGGCGATTCTTGTGCGACAGATCGTCGACGAAGTGGACGCGCTGGGTGATGTTTTCATGCTTGTTCGACGAACCGGCGATCTGGATGACCAGCGGGTTTTTCGTGATGCGGCGCGCCATGTTGCCAACCACGCCGTCCAGCGTTGCCGAGAACAGCATGGTTTGACGGCCTTCTGGCGTCGCGTCCACGATTTTTTCGATGTCGTCGATGAAACCCATGTCCAGCATGCGGTCGGCTTCGTCCAGCACCAGGATTTCCAGTTGCGAGAAGTCGATCTTGCCCGAGTCCATGTGGTCGATCAGACGACCAGGGGTGGCGACCAGAATCTCAGGATTCTTGGCCAGCAATTGCATCTGTTTAGGGTAAGGCATGCCACCCAGGATCGACACAGCCTTGATGCGGCGGATGCCGGTGCTGTACTTGTCGGTGTTGGTGGTCACTTGCAGGGCCAGTTCGCGCGTTGGCGTCAGCACCAGCATTTTTGGCTGGGCAGCTTTGAAGCGTGGACGCTCGCCGCGGGCGCGCGATGCTTGCATTTCCTGGTTCGGCGTTTTGCTGGCGGCGCTTTGTTCGGCGCTGGCCAGTTTGTGCAGCGACGGCAGCATGAAAGCTGCGGTCTTGCCCGAACCGGTCTGCGACGAGACCAGCAGGTCACGGCCTTCGATCGCGGCTGGAATCGCTTGCGACTGTACCGCGGTTGGCGCGGTGTAGCCCGATTCGGTCAGAGCGGCGATGATGGACGGATGCAGGCCTAAGGATTCAAATGTCATTCTTTTCTTTCGTAAAAATCAGCGTTCTTGCAAAAAGCAGAACGCAAAATAGCAACGCCAACCAAAACGAAATGACTCAACTAGAAAGAAATTTCGGCACAAAAGCTTTGCGCCGGGACGGTGTCAGGTGCGACACACAAGGCGGGAGGGCTTTATAAGCGGCATCCTGTGGATGCGCTAAGGCTTGCGAAGCTGCTAAGTTTGTAATTGCATGTTACTGCGGTGTTGCCATCGCTTCAAGCGAACATATTGCAGCGCACAACGACACTATACCGTATTTGCCGCCGTTTTGCACGGCCTAAATGGGAAGAAACGACAGTCCTACCACGTTTTGAACATGTTTCCTATGTGAAATCAGTAAGAATACGTAGTTTTCCTTGATTTAATTGAGCATGGCCACGATGTCGGCGGGCAGTTGGGGTGCCTGTGCCATTTCCCTGGCCAGGTTGATTTGCCGGGTGACCTGCGCCAGTTCGGTCAGGCCGGGTTCCAGCTGATATGTTCCCTTGGCATGCAGCCATGCCAGTACGTCGGCCAGGTGCCAGATGCTGGCGCTGCCCTCATGCACGGGCACGGGGAAGCTGTGGCGGTGTTTGCTCATCAGCTTGTGCAGGTTTTGCCGGGACAGGCCCAGTACCTGCGCCACGTCGGTCAGACCCACGAAGTCGGGCGCGGCCTCGACCAGCACGGCTTCGGGCACGATGGCCTTGACGTCGGCCAGGGCGCTCAGCAGCGCTTCGTTGGCATTGCTGGCCTCGCGCGTGAATTCCAACGCCAGCCGTCCCGCTTGCCCGATGCCAGCCAAGGCGTCGTCGCAGCCGCCACTGCCCAGGCGCTCGGCCAGCGCGTCGAGGTCGTGTTCGTGGTCGGGCAGGCGATACTTGAGCGTAAAGATGTAATCCATGATGGCTATCCCCGGGATTTGCGTTGCATGCAGTCGTGCATCAGTTTATTGAAAGTGCAATTATCTACTACTCGCCGGATCGCTCGTGCGTGGTTGCCCGGATTCTTTGGTGTGCTCCAGATGCAGGCGATGCAAAACTCGCCGCAGCGGCAGCCGTCGTCATTGTAGGTGCAATAGATTTTCCCCCAGGCATGGCTGCCACCGACTTCCACTCTCCAGTTTTGGCTTTCCGCGTGGCGCAGCGCCGCTTCGATTTCTTTCTTCGGGCGCGAGGAGCGCGCCATGTGATGTCTCCAATGTATGTCAATATTTTTCGGTTGTCAAGTGACAACCGCAGAATATCGGCCATCACCGCATTACTCTACTTCGGGATTGACGGCCATCACTTGCGAAAAGCCGCCATCGACGTAGGTAATCTCGCCCGTGATGCCTGAGGCCAGGTCGGATAGCAAAAAGGCCGCCGTGTTGCCCACTTCTTCGATGGTGACGTTGCGGCGCAGCGGGGCGTGTTCCGCCACAAAGCCCAGCAGTTTACTGAAATCCTTGATGCCGGAGGCGGCCAGGGTCTTGATGGGGCCGGCGGAGATGCCGTTGGCGCGGATGCCGCGCGGGCCCAGCGATTCGGCCAGGTAGCGCACGGACGCTTCCAGCGACGCCTTGGCCAGGCCCATGGTGTTGTAATAGGGCACGGCGCGCACGGCGCCCAGGTAAGTCAGGGTCAGGACCGAGGCGCCCGGATGCAGCAGGGGCAGGGCGGCCTTGGCCATGGCAGGAAAACTGTAGGCGGAGATATCGTGCGCGATGCGGAAGCTGTCGCGCGACAGGCCGTCGAGGAAGTCGCCGGCGATCGCCTCGCGCGGCGCAAAGCCGATGGCGTGCACCAGGCCATCGAGGTGTTCCCAATGCTGCGCCAGGTCGCTGAAGACGGCGCTGATCTGTTCATCGCTGGAAACGTCGCAGTCGAATACCAGTTCGCTGCCGAATTCGGCAGCAAATTCCGTGATGCGTTCCTTGAAGCGCTCGCCCACATACGTGAAGGCGAGGGTCGCGCCTTCGCGGTGGCAAGCCTTGGCGATGCCGTAGGCGATGGAGCGGTTCGACAGCAGGCCCGTGATGAGGATTTTTTTACCTTGCAAGAAAGCCATGACGACTCCTGTCTGGGTGGGTGAACGGGGTGGGTGGATGTACAACCGGCCGCGACAGCAAAGCTGTGGCGGCCGGTGGCGTGTCTCAGAAGGACAAGGCGATCAGTGGCGCGCTTTTGCCCGGCTATTGCCGCCGCCGCGCTGGATGCGTGGTTTCACCAGGGAAATTGGCGCGGCTTGCACCTTGCCGCCCTTGGCGACGCGGCGCAGTGCCTTGGCGGCCCGTTCCGGACGGTCCGCTTCCAGCAGCATGGTGGCGCTGTCGGCGATTTCCTGGGTGATGTCCTTGTTCATCGTGGCCGAAGTCTTCGGCACGAGGATGGTGGAGCCGGCGCGCAGGCTGGTGCGTTGGGGAATATTGTTGGCCTGGCGCAGCACGTCGGCCGTGGTGCCGAATTTCGACGCCAGGGTTTCGATGCGTTCGCGCGCATTGGTGATCTTGTGCGTCGTCCAGCTCGACAAGGCATGGCCCCATTGCGCCAGGTTGGTGGTGAACTTGGCCGCATTTTCCTGTGGCAACAGAATCTTGGTCTTTTCGCCACCGATGATGACGGGGCGGTTGAATTGCGGGTTCAGCGCCTTGAATTCGTCGGTCGACAGTTCGGCCAGCTGGGCCGCGACGGTGATGTCGATGTCGCTGGTCTTGTCGATGGCCGTGAAATACGGCTGGTTGTCGACCACGGGCAGGGTCAGGCCGAACTGGGCCGGATTGGCGATGATGTTTTTCACCGCTTGCAGTTTCGGCACGTAGTTGCGCGTTTCGGCCGGCATCAGGTCGGCCAGGCTTTCGAAGTCGGTCGGTTTGCCCAGCGCCTGGTTTTTCTTGATGGCGCGCTGCACCGAGCCTTCGCCCCAGTTGTAGGCGGCCAGCGCCAGTTGCCAGTCGCCAAACATGTCATACAGGCGCTGCAGATACGTCAATGCCGCATCGGTCGAGGCCAGCACGCCGCGGCGGTCGTCCTTGAACATGGTTTGCTTGAGGTTGAAATCGCGTCCGGTGGCCGGCACGAATTGCCACAGGCCGGCCGCACTGGCGCTGGAGAATGCCTGCGGGTTGAAGGCGGACTCGATAAACGGCAGCAAGGCCAGTTCCGTCGGCATGCCGCGCTTTTCCAGTTCCTGCACCACGTGGAAGATATAACGCGAGGCGCGCGCCGTGGTGCGAGCCAGGTGGTCGGGGCGGGTGGCATACCAGTTGACGTGGTTCGCTACCAGCTGGTTGTTGATGTCGGGAATCGCATAACCGCTGCGGATGCGGCCCCAGACGTCGGCTTCGCGCAGCGGATCGGAATTGTCGCTGAGGTTTTTCAGCAGGCGGTCGGTCTTTTGCAGGCGGTTGTCGAGGGTGGGGAGTTTCGCCGTGACCTGGGCGGTCATCGGGATCAGGGCGGGTGTGGTTGCAGCGACTGGCGCGTTATCGCTCTCAACACCGGCTTCGTACGCCTGGCTGAGGGCGGGCGCAAGCGCCAGGGCCAACGCCGCCAGGACGGTAGATTTAAAGGAGTTTTCGTGCATAGTGTTCCATTGTTGTCGTCGGAGAAACATCGGACAGACCCATGATCAAGCTGCGAGTGTACGTATATCCACATGCCGGAGTCAAGAATTATGTCAGCATGATGACAGGAAATACGCGGCAATAAGTGGGAAACGACAAGGTTTCCATTCGCAGATGCTGTCATTATTGCAAATTTAATTTGCCCGATGCGTGATTCGGCCGCTGTTATAGCATACATGGCGAGGACGATGGCGCAAGCCTGGCAGTTGTCCAGTATGAGACTGCGCAAAGAGTGCGTACAATTTGGCTTTGGCCGGCCATTGTGCTGCCGGCTGCCATATTAATAGAGAGTCATGCATATGAACACCCCGCCGCGCCACGACGACGACAACGCCGTCATCATCGCCAATACCGTTGCCTGGCTGGAAAAGGCCGTGATCGGCCTGAACCTGTGCCCGTTCGCCAAGGCCGTGCACGTCAAGAAGCAGATCCGCTATGTTGTGTGCGAATCGAGCAATCCGGAAGATTTGCTGGCGATGCTGATGGACGAGCTGCAAACCCTGGCCGACACGGACCCCGAGCAGATCGACACGACCTTGCTGATCCATCCGTACACCCTCAATGATTTCCTCGACTACAACGAGTTTCTCGATGTGGCCGATGCGGCCGTGGAAGACATGCACCTGGCCGGCGAATTGCAAGTGGCCAGTTTCCATCCGAACTACCAGTTTGCCGAGACGTTCGAGGACGACATCAGCAATTACACCAACCGCTCGCCGTATCCGACCCTGCACTTGCTGCGCGAAGACAGCATCGAGCGCGCCGTCGAGGCGTTCCCGGAAGCGTCGGAAATTTTTGACAAGAATATCGCCACGCTGGAAGCGCTGGGCGTCGAAGGCTGGGAAAAGCTCGGCTTGCTGAAGGTATCCTGATGGCTGACAAGGAATTGCCGCCCCGTCCCGATACGCCGTGCGTGGCGGTCTGCTCGACCACCTTCGACGAAATCTGCCGCGGCTGCGGCCGCAGCGTGGTGGAAGTGGCCCACTGGGTGTCGATGACGGAGGAGGAGAAGGAAGTGGTGTGGGTGCGGATTCTTTCTCAAGGGTATCCGCGCCGGAATACTTGATTTAACCCAACGGCAACTGCTGGGGTCAGACCCCCAAGGACGCTAACGCAGAGCTCAGCGTTGGCGGCCGCGAGGGTCTGACCCCGGTACTATTGGCGTCAACTATTAATAACTACCAATAAAATCTTTTTTACCCACTTCAATACCATTGTGGCGCAGGATGTCGTACGCCGTCGTCGCGTGGAAGAAGAAGTGCGGCAGCGCGTAGTGGAACAGATACGTCTGGCCCGTGAAGTGCTTGGTCTTTTCGCCGCTGCCGGTGGTGATGGCGCGCGTTTCGCTGCCGTCGATGTCCGCTTGCGGCAGGCTTTCCAGGAAGGCGATGGTTTTCACGATGCGCGCTTTCAGCTCTGCAAAGCTCTGTTCGCTGTCTTCATACGGTGGCACGGCCACGCCGGCCAGGCGCGCGCCGCAGCCCTTGGCGAAGTCGGTGGCGATCTGGATCTGGCGCACGAAGGGCAGCATGTCCGGGAATAAACGGAATTGCAGCAGGGCGTTCGGGTCGATTTTCTTGTCTTGCGCATGCGTTTCCGCCTTGTCCAGGATGGCGGCCAGGCTGCCCAGGATCTGTTTGAAGACGGGGATGGAAGCGGAGTAGATGGAGAAGGTCATGGTGGTTCCTCGAGGTAAAGTGGCGCGATGATAGCAAGCTGCGCGTTTTTCTGCTGGCGCTGGCCCGGCGTACCGGCCCGCGTGTGGTTTTTCAGCCCTGTGTATATGGCATGAGGTTGCCGTTGGTGCGTGTTTGTTGGTGACTTCCCCCGCTTTTTCCATGCATAATTGCTCCTGAAAAAGTTTCTTCCCTCCTTATCACCCGGATTCCCCTGTAAAGTTCCATGATCGCCTGCCTGATCCCTGTTGCCCTGTTGCCGCATGTTTAATTCGCCCTATCAGCGCTTGCGCGCCAGCCTGCGTGTGCTGTACGGCTCGTCGATCTATGGCGCCTTGCTGCTGGTGGTGTTTGGCGGCCTGGTCGTGCCCGCCATTTTCGGCAGCTATCTGCTGGTCGGCGTGCATGAACGCCAGTCGGCGCGCACCAGCCTGAACGAAGCCTTGCAGCGCAATGCCGACATCCTGGCGCTGGGCATGCAGGAATCGCTGTGGAACATGAATGCGGAATCGGCCCATTCGCTGGTCGAGTCGGTGATGCGCGACCGCGCCGTGCTGCTGGTGAAGGTGCTGGGGCAGGGCGACACGGAATTCATCAGCCTGCAGGCGCCGCAGCGGCCCGTGGGCAATCTGTACCGCGCCGAGCGCGACATCCTCGTGCGTGGCGAACGCATCGGCCACATCGTCGTCGAGATGGACGATGCGCGCAGCCAGCAGGAGCTGCGCGAAAAGCAGATGTCCTATATTTTCGTGCTGGGCGCACAGCTGGCCGTGTCGATGGCGCTGATCGTGCTGTTCCTGAACCGCCGCCTGTTGAAACCCCTGCGCCGCCTGACGCGCTTTTCCGACCGCCTGTCGCACGGCGATTTTGACACGCCGCTGGCCTCGCACAGCAATGACGAGCTGGGTCGCCTGACGGCCCAGCTCGAGCAAATGCGCGCGGCCATTCGCCAGTTGTTCGAGGATGTGGGCCAGCGCGAAGAGCGTTTCCGCACCATCGTCACGCAGGTGCCGGGCGCCGTTTTCCGCTACCGGCCCGACGGGCCCATCGATTTCGTCAGCGATGCCATCGAAGACATCGCCGGCTATTCAGCGCGCCAGTTCATGCGCGGCAGCACGCACGCCTGGGCCGACCTGATCTGCCCGGAAGACCGCCGCGAACACCGCCGCGCCGTGCGCCAGGCGGTGCTTGAGGTGCGCCCGTATGCGCTGGAATACCGCATCATCGACGCCTTCGGCATCGAGCGCTGGGTGGCCGAGAATGGCCAGCCGCAGGCCGGTGAGCAGGGCGTCGTGTGGGTCGACGGCATCATTGCCGACATCAGCCAGCGCAAGCACCACGAGATGCGCATCGAGGCGCTGCTGACGGAGCAAAGCGCCATCCTCGACAATGTGATGTTCGGCGTGATGTTCGTGCGCCACCGCCGCATCATTTCCGTCAACCGCCGCTGCGAGGAGCTGTTCGGCTACGCTCACGCCGAAATGACGGGCTGTTCGACCGCCATCGTCTTCCCCTCGCACTTCGAGTTCGAGGCGGCGGGCGAGCGCCAGTATCCGGCCCTGGCGGCTGGCGGTGACTTCAGCGAGGAGCGCCACTACCTGCGCCAGGACGGCAGCCAGTTCTGGGCCCTGGTCAGCGGTTGCGCGCTCGATCCGCTGCACCCCAACGACGGCAGCATCTGGGTGTACGCCGACATCACCTCGCGCAAGGAAGCCGAGGAAAAGCTGCGCCTGTCGGCCACCGTGCTGGAACATATCGCCGATGGCGTGATGGTGGTCGATCCCGCCGGCATCATCGTCGCCGTCAACCCGGCCTTCACGCAGATCACGGGCTACCATGAAGCCGAGGCGCTGGGACGGCACTCGTCGCTGACGCGTTCGCAGCGCCACGACGCGGCGTTTTACCAGGCCATGTGGGATGCCTTGATCGCCTCGGGCTTCTGGCGCGGCGAGATCTGGCACCAGCGCAAGAACGGCGACATCTACCTGGAGTGGCTGACCATCAGTGCCGTGCGCGACACGCATGGCGTCACCACGCATTATGTGGGCGTGTTCAGCGATATCACCCTGCTCAAGGAGTCGCAGGAAAAGCTCGACCACATGGCGCACCACGATCCGCTGACGGCGCTGCCGAACCGCCTGCTGTTCCACGACCGCCTGCAGCACGCCTTGCTGCGCGCTGCGCGCGAGCAGGAGCAGTTGGCCGTGCTGTTCATCGACCTGGACCGTTTTAAGAACGTCAACGACACCCTGGGCCACCATATCGGCGATGAATTGCTGCAAAAGGTGGCCGGTCAGCTGGCGGCCCGCCTGCGCGAGGGCGATACGCTGGCGCGCCTGGGCGGCGACGAATTCATCGTGCTGCTCGAGCGCGTCGATGGCGAGTACGGCGCCACGCAGGTGGCGGAAAAGCTGATGACCATGTTCGAGCAGCCGTTCACGGTGGCCGGCCATGAATTGTTCGTCACGTGCAGCGTGGGCATCAGCCTGTATCCGGATGATGCGCTGGACTTGAATATGCTGATCCGCAATGCCGACGTGGCCATGTACCAGGCCAAGGCGCGCGGGCGGAATGGCTACCGCTTCTATGCGCCGTCGATGACGGGCGAGGGCGTCGAGCGCCTGCGCCTGGAAACCTTCCTGCGCCGCTCGATCGAGAAGAACGAGATGTTCCTGAATTACCAGCCGCAGGTGGAAATCGACACGGGCCGCCTGGTCGGCGTGGAGGCGCTGGTGCGCTGGAACCACCCGGAACTGGGCCTGGTGCCGCCGGTGCGCTTCATCCCGCTGGCCGAGGACAGCGGTTTCATCAACCAGCTGGGCAAATGGGTGCTCGACGAAGCGTGCCGCCAGATGATGCGCTGGCAGGCGCAGGGCTTGCACGTGCCGAAGATGGCCGTCAACCTGTCGGTGAAACAGTTCGAGCGGGGCAGCATTGCCGGCATGGTGGCCGACATTTTGAAGGAAACGGGGCTGGAGCCGCAGCGCCTGCAGCTGGAAGTGACGGAATCGGTGATCATGAACACGGGCGACGCGCTGGGTTTCATCAACGATCTGCACGCCATCGGCGTGGGACTGGCCATCGACGACTTCGGTACCGGCTATTCCTCGCTCGCGTACCTGAAACAGCTGCCCGTGCAGACCTTGAAGATCGACCGCTCGTTCATCAAGGATATCTCGACGGATGTGAACGACGAGGCGATTGCGATTGCCATCATCCAGCTGGGCAAGAGCATGCACTTGTCGGTGATCGCCGAGGGCGTGGAGACGGAAGAGCAGGCCGCTTTCCTGCTGCGCCATGGCTGCAAGCTGGCGCAAGGTTATTTTTATAGCCGCCCGGTGCTGGCAGAGGATATGCTGGAGCGCTGGCTCGACCCGCTGGAACCACGACTAACTAATTAAAGGGTATCCCATGGCCGGAGAAAAAAACACCTCGCGCCGCCGTTTCCTGCTCGGCGGCCTTGGCCTCGGCGTGGCCGGCGTGGGCGCCCTGGTGCTGGGCTGGGGCGTGCTGCCGCCGCGCCAGCGCCTGCACGGCAGCGCGCCGCTGCCGCTGCAGGATGGCGCCGTGGCCTTGAACGGCTGGCTGGCCATCGGTACGGACGGCATGGTGACCCTGGCCATGCCGCGCAGCGAGATGGGGCAGGGCGTGCATACGGCCTTGCCCATGCTGGTGGCCGAGGAGCTCGACGTACCGCTGGCCAGCGTCAAACTGATCCAGGCGCCGATGGATAAAATCTTCGGCAATGTGGCCATGCTCAAGGATAGCCTGCCGTTCCACCCGGACGACCAGGGCCGCGTAAAAGCGCTGGCGCAATGGACGGTGGCCAAGGCGGCGCGCGAACTGGGCGTGATCGTCACGGGCGGCTCGTCCAGCGTGAAGGATGGCTGGGGCCCCATGCGCGAAGCGGGCGCGTCCGCGCGCGCCATGCTGGTGGCCGCTGCCGCCGCGCAGTGGCAGGTGCCGGCCGCGCAATGCCGCACGCAGGATGGCGAAGTGCTGCACCCCGATGGCCGGCGCGCCAGCTACGCCAGCCTGGCGCAGCGCGCCGCCGCCATCGATCCGGGCACGCCCGTGCTGAAACTGCCCCAGGATTTCAAGCTGATCGGCAAGCCGGCGCCGCGCCGCGACACGCCCTCCAAAGTGAATGGCAGTGCGCGCTTCGGCATCGATGCGCGCCCGCCCGGCATGCTGTACGCGGCCCTGCATCTGCCGCCGCGCCTGGGCGACACCTTGGCCGCGTTCGACGCGGCACCCATCCTGGCCATGCCCGGCGTCAAAAAAGTGCTGGACCTGACGCCGCACCTGGCTCAGCGCAGCGTCTCGTGTGCCGCCGTGGTGGCCGATACCTGGTGGCGCGCCAGGCAGGCAGCAGCCGCCTTGCCGACGCAGTGGAAGGCGGGCCCGCAAGCGAACTTGTCCAGCGCCGGCGTGTATGCGCAGTTTGCCCGCCTGTTAGATACCGAAGCCGGTTATGCGTACCACGCCAGCGGCGAGGTCGAGGGCAAGGTCGCGCAGGGCTTGCGGCAGGTCAGCGCCGAGTATCGCGCGCCGTTCCTCGCGCACGCGGCCATGGAACCCGTCAACTGCACCGCGCAGGTGAAAAATGGCAAGGTGATGCTGTGGGTTTCGACGCAGGCACCCGGCATCGCCGTCGACGTGGCGGCGAAAGTGGCCGGCGTCGACGCGAAGGATGTGACGATCGAGGTGCTGCTGCTGGGCGGTGGTTTTGGCCGCCGCCTGGAGGTGGACATGGTGGCGCAAGCCGTGGCCATCGCGCTGCAGTGCGATGGCGCACCGGTGCAGCTGGTGTGGACGCGCGAACAGGACACACAGCACGATATGTACCGTCCCGCCGCGCTGGCCCGCTTTGCGGCACGCCTCGACGAGCACGGCCGCATCGCGTCCTGGGATAATAAATCCGTCAGTGGTTCCATCACGCATCAGTTTTTGCAGCGCAACTTCGGCTTGCCGGGGGCGGGGCCGGACAAGACCACGGCCGAAGGCGAATTCGACATGCCGTATGAAATCGCCAACCAGCGCATCGCCCACGTGATCGCCGACAGTGCCGTTCCCATCGGCTACTGGCGCTCCGTGGGGCATTCGCACAATGCGTTCTTCAAGGAAAGCTTTATCGACGAGCTGGCGCATGCGGCCGGGCAGGACGCCATCGCCTTCCGTCGCGCCATGTTATTGAAACATCCGCGCCACCTGGCCGTGCTCGATGCGGCAGTCGCCAGGGCGGGCAGTGCGCCGCCCGGCCATGCGCATGGCGTGGCCTTGCACCAGTCGTTCGGCAGCATCGTGGCGCAGGTGGCGCAGGTGTCCGTGGAAAACGGCGAAATTCGCGTGCAGCGCGTGGTGTGCGCCATCGATTGCGGCATCGCCGTCAATCCGAACATCATCGCCCAGCAGATGGAGTCGGCCGTGCTGTTTGGCCTGTCGGCGGCGCTGGGCGGCGAGATCACCTTCAAGGATGGCAAAGTGGAGCAGGGCAATTTCCACGACTATCCCGTGTTGCGCATGGGGCAAACGCCGGAAGTGGAAACCATCATCATCGCCAGCGCCGAGCATCCGGAAGGCGTGGGTGAACCCGGTACGCCGCCGATTGCGCCGGCCGTGGGCAACGCCATCTTCATCTTGACCGGGAAACGGCTGCGCAGCCTGCCGCTGCGCCTGGCCTGATGTTTACTGTGCCAGGGTGGCAGCCAGTAATTGACGCAGATTGCAGTCGCGCTGCCAGTCGCGCCGTTCCTGCGTGCTGCCGGCCAGTGCCGCCAGTTCCTCGGCGCTGAGCGCCTGCTGCGCCTGCACCATGCGGTGCGCCAGGCCGCCGTCGGGCAGCACCGTGCCGAAGAAGGCGACATGGTCCTCGCGCTGGATCAGCAGGGTGGGGAAGTTGTCGATGTCGAGGTCGCCCACCACGTCGGCCTGGTCTTCGATATCGATCCAGACGAAGAGCGTGTCCGGGTGGCGCGCGGCCAGTTCCTCGAACGTGGCGCGGTAGCTGCCGCAGGTGCCGCACCACAGCGCACACAGGCAAGCCACGGTCCAGTGTGGGCCGGCCAGGGCTGCCGCGACGTCGGCGCGGTTATCGGTCGTGAGGGTCAGGCTGTGCATGCTCGTATCTATTAGTGGGCGGATGGGCGCGGGGCGCCCGATGCGCGTATTCTACCGCGCCCGGCCACGCCAGTCCCGAGAATGCATGAGCTTGTTTATCGGTGTTTTTTGATGCAATCGCCCTTTCTGGTGGATAATGCTGATAATTGCGCGCTGATTACGCTGGTCCATGCTGTTTCCTGGCCCCGCAGCCTGACCCCCTCCAGTCTGTTTTCATGCCCTGCCCGGTGTCAGCGCTCCCGCCTTTGTTTATTTTTATTATGGAATTAGCCAGCTTATGTTGAGTTACCGCCACGCCTTTCACGCGGGTAATCACGCCGATGTGTTGAAGCATTATGTGCAGATTCAGTTGTTACAATATCTGAATCAAAAAGATACCGCCTATAGTTATATCGATACCCACTCCGGCGCGGGCGTGTATGCGCTCGACGGTGGTTATGCCGCGAAAAATGCGGAATACGAAACGGGCATCGCGCCCCTGTGGGACCGCACGGACTTGCCAGCCTCGCTGGCCGAGTACATGAAGCTGATCAAGGAAATGAATCCGAGCGGCAAGATGCGCTACTACCCGGGTTCGCCGTACTGCGCCGACAAGGTCAGCCGCGAGCAAGACCGTCTGCGCCTGTTCGAGCTGCATCCAGCCGATGCCAAGATTCTGGCCGACAACTTCCGCAAGGTCGAAGCGCATGCGCTGGCCCAGGGCGAGCGTCCGACCGTGCGCGGCAAGCGCGTGCTCATCACCAAGGCTGACGGCTTCCAGAGCCTGAAAGCCCTGCTGCCGCCGCCATCGCGCCGCGCGCTGGTGCTGATCGACCCGCCATATGAAGACAAGATGGATTACCGCAAGGTCAAGGACACCCTGGCCGACGCCCTCGTGCGCTTCCCGTCGGGCATCTACGCCGTCTGGTACCCGGTGCTGCAGCGCATGGAATCGCGCCAGTTCGCTGACAAGCTCAAGCAACTGCCCAGCTCGGACTGGCTGCACGTGACTCTGACGGTCAACACGCCGTCGCCGGACGGCTTCGGCTTGCACAGCAGCGGCATGTTCATCTTGAACCCGCCGTACACCTTGGAGCCGATGTTGCGCGAAGTCATGCCGTACCTGGTCAAGGTATTGGGGCGCGACGATGGCGCCAAGTTCGTATTGGAAACGGGCAAGGGCGGACAGAAAAACACGGGTACCCGCCGAGTCTGAGGACACCTGACCAAACCTACTGCGCGTCGGTATAGGCGGCCTGCGATGCTCACCGTACTAAAGTACGGTTGCGCTTCTTAGCCACCTCTCCCTTCCGCTCGCTACGGTTTTGTCAGGTGTCGTAACTATCGTAGTTGAGCAAAGTAAACGCCACGGCAAATATGTTCGTGGCGTTTGTCGTTTACTGTCCCAACAACAAGAACACTGTCGGTTTCTTGTGGAAGTCCGGTGCCTTGCCGGCGGCCAATTGTTTCTTCCACTGCGCGCCATTCCACGTCTGCACGCTTTCCGTGTCCAGGCTCAGGTCGGTGGCGACGCAGATCAGGGTCGACGGCGCGCATTGGGCTACCAGCGCTTCGAGCATGGCGGCGTTGCGGTAGGGCGTTTCGATGAATAGCTGGGTCTGCTTTTCATTGCGCGACCGGCTTTCCAGTTCCTTCAGGCGCTTGGCACGCAGGGCTGCATCGGTGGGCAGGTAGCCGTTGAAGGCGAAGCTCTGGCCATTCAGGCCGCTGGCCATCACGGCCAGCAGGATCGACGACGGCCCCACCAGCGGGCGCACTTTAATGCCGTGCTGATGCGCCAGGCGCACCAGGTCGGCGCCGGGGTCGGCCACGGCGGGCACGCCCGCTTCCGAGATGAGACCCGCATCGCGTCCCGCCAGCAAGGGCGCCAGCAAGCCGGCCAGCGCTTGCGCCGGGGTATTGACGTTGAGTTCGGAAATCGTGATTTCCTGCAGCGGTTTGGCCAGCGGATGCTGGTTGCCGATCAATTTCAGGAAGGCGCGCGCCGTCTTGGCGTTTTCCGCAACGAAATAATCGAGTTGCGAGGTGATTTGGCGCACCTGCTCGGGAATGATGTGGGCCAGCGGGTCGGTCGGGCTGTCGGACAGGCCGAGGTGGTTGGGAATCAGGTACAGGGTGCCGGTCATATTCTTCTTGTCGGTAAATTAAATGGTAAAAAATGCCACGCCCGCCTTGCGCAGCATGCCCGTCAGGGCGATCAGCGGCAAGCCGGTGAGGGCGGTCGGGTCGGTGGTGGCGATGCATTCGAGCAGGGCGATGCCCAGGCCTTCGTTCTTGGCGCTGCCGGCGCAATCATACGGTTGCTCGATGCGCAGGTAGGCGTCCAGTTCGGCATCGGGCAAGTCGCGCACGGTGACGCGGGTCTGGATATCTTCCACTTGCGCCACGGCGGGCGACTGGCGCCCGTCGAGCAGGCACAGGGCCGTATGGAATACGGTCTGGCGCCCGCGCATGGTTTGCAGCTGCTGCAGGGCGTAGGCATGGTTGCCCGGCTTGCCGATCTGCGCGCCATCCAGAGTGGCGACCTGGTCGGAGCCGATGACGAGGCTGCCAGGGTAGCGGTCGAGCACGGCCTGCGCCTTGGCCTGGGCCAGGCGCAGGGCCGTGGCGCTGGGGCTTTCGCCTGGCAGGGGGCTTTCGTCGAGGTCGGGCACGGCCACCTCGAAAGGCAGGCGCAGGCGTTGCAGCAATTCCTTGCGATAGGTCGAACTCGATGCAAGAATCAAGCGCAATGGGGCGGAAGTTGGTATCATTCGGTAATGGATGGCGGCCGGCATGGCCGCGCTGGTCGATGTCAGTGGAATTTCACGCAAATTCCAGGGCGCAGAGCCCATAACTGAGGCTCCATGCGGCATGACGGTGTTGATGAAGTTGTCATGTTTATGGCAAAGATTGCGTCAAAAAAGATGCTTAGCCTTTGACTCCGTGCTCAAAACCCTGTTATTATCGCAGGTTTTCCGGGGAAATTTTCTACCAATGAATGCTTTTGTGATCGACGCCTTTGATTTTTGTCGTATCAGCGGGAGCCGCGAGGGTGTAACTCCTGTCGCTGAAATGACCCGGTTGACCAAGGATTGTGCAGATGCTTCCGGCGACATCGCCTGGAAGATCGTCGGCGGCACCAGCAAGCTGGGCTACCCACAACTGACCTTGTCGGTCAACGGCACCGTTCAGCTGGTTTGCCAGCGCTGCCTGACTCCGTATGCTTACGCAATTGATTCGACGACTACTCTGATGCTGGGCAAGGATGACGAGCAGGCGGACGAGATCGAAGAAATCATCAACGATGAATCGATCGACGTGATCGTCGGCAGCCGCAGCATGGATGCCGCGGCCCTGATCGAAGATGAAGCCTTGCTGGCCCTGCCGCAGGTACCCAAACACGACGTCTGCCCCGATACGGCGCAGCTCGATGCTCTCAAGACTGAAAAGCAGTCGCCGTTTGCGGCACTGAAGGACTTGAAGCCAGAATAAGTAGTAGTTGTAGTTTATAGGTGGCCTCAAAAACCGTAGGTTTGTGAGGTCCCGCTTAGAGAACGTGTCAAACGCGTGTTGTAATCGAGTATGGCAAGTGTAGTGAAATGTAATTGTAATAAACGATGTCGGTCCGGGCTATTTTCGGGTAGTCTTTGCCGCTGGGATACTCGATTCGCATGTATTTGCCAATCGATTGTGCTAAAATTTTAGAACTTATGTATTAGGAGTCATCATGGCAGTTCAACAGAACAAGAAAACCCCTTCCAAGCGCGGCATGCACCGTTCGCACGACTTCCTGGTCGCGCCGCAATTGAGCGTCGAGCCAGTTACCGGCGAAACACATCTGCGTCACCATATCAGCCCTAACGGCTTCTATCGTGGCCGCAAAGTGTTGAAGACCAAAAACGACGAGTAATCGACGTTTTTGTTGGGTAAGATGAAAGCGGTGTTGCGTGGTTATTCGGCGTGGCGCCGCTTCTTCTTTTTTATCGGCTGCAATTCATCTTGCATACCCGTCATTTTGAATCACGCTGTCCAGGTCTGTGCATGACATGCTGCGCCCTGCATATGCTCCAGTCCGATTCACATCTTGCCGCACGCCCGCAGCGGTATTGAATCAACACAAATGACAATCAAAATTTCTATCGACTGCATGGGCGGAGATCATGGTCCCTCAGTCACTATCCCCGCAGCAATTTCCTTCGTAAAACATGAGCCTGAAGCCGAACTGATCCTTGTTGGATTGGAAGACGTGATCCGTGCCGAACTGAAAAAACATAAAGCTGACACGCATCCGCGTCTGTCGGTATTGCATGCCTCCGAACAAGTTACCATGGACGATCCCCTGGAAGTGGCCCTGCGCCGCAAGAAGGATTCCTCCATGCGCGTGGCCATCGAACAGGTCAAGAGCGGCGCGGCGCAAGCCTCCGTTTCCGCCGGTAATACGGCAGCCCTGATGGCCGTGTCGCGCTATGTCTTGAAAACCATGTCCGGCGTCGACCGCCCGGCCATCTGCAGCATCTTGCCGAATCAAAAGAACGGCCCGACCTACATGCTGGACCTGGGTGCCAACGTCGATTGCGAGCCGCATCACTTGCACCAGTTCGCCATCATGGGCTCCGTGCTGGTGTCCGCCATGGAAGGCATAGCACGCCCGACGATCGGCTTGCTGAACGTGGGCACGGAAGATATCAAGGGCAATGAAGTGGTGAAACTCACCGCGAAGCTGTTGCAGGCCGACCACGAGCGTGGCGCGCTGAACTTCTACGGCAACGTGGAAGGCAACGATATCTTCAAAGGCACCACCGATATCGTCGTCTGCGACGGTTTTGTCGGCAATGTGACCCTGAAAGCCATCGAAGGCCTGGCGCGCCTCATGAAGGACGTGCTGACTACCGAATTCAAGCGCAATCCGATCACCATGCTGGGCGCGCTGATCGCCCGTGGTGCCCTGAAAGCCATCGGCAACCGCCTGAATCCATCGCGTTACAACGGCGCCAGCCTGCTGGGCTTGCGTGGTCTCGTCTTCAAGAGCCATGGCAGCGCCGATGCCTATTCGTTTGAATGGGCCTTGCGCCGTGCCTTTGACGCGGCAAAAAATGACGTGCAAGCACAGCTGGCCAGCCTGATCGCCGAGCTGATGCCGCGCACGCCAGTACCGGACGAACCTACTTCAACAAGCTCTACCATTTAGTGGACGGGTACTTGCATGACTGTTTTTAGCAAAACTTACAGCAAAATTATCGGCACCGGCAGCTACTTGCCGGAGAAGCGCGTCACCAACCAGGACTTGACCGAACAGCTCGCCGCCAAGGGCATCGAGACGTCGGATGAATGGATCTTCTCGCGCAGCGGTATCTCGGCGCGCCATTACGCGGCGCCGTCGCAAAACTCCTCGGACCTGGGCGTGGAAGCGGCCAAAAAAGCCCTGGAGATGGCGGGCCTGAGCGGCAACGACCTGGACCTGATTATCGTCGCCAGCTCGACTCCCGATTTCTTCGGCAGCTTCCCCAGCACCGCCTGCATCGTGCAGAGCAAGCTGGGCATCACGAATAACTGTGCCGCCGTCGACGTACAAGCCGTCTGCAGCGGTTTCGTGTATGCAGTCGCCACGGCCGATAGCTTTATTCAATCTGGCATGCACAAGAATGTGCTGGTGATCGGCGCCGAAGTGTTTTCGCGCATCCTCAATTTCGATGACCGTGGCACCTGCGTGCTGTTCGGTGACGGCGCCGGCGCCATCGTCATGACGGCCTCCACCGAGCCCGGCATCCTAGCCACCAAGCTGCACGCGGACGGCCGCCACTCGAACATCCTCAGCGTACCGGGCAGCGTGGCTGGCGGTGCGCTGGCCGGCAGTGCCTTCCTGTACATGGATGGCCCGGCCGTGTTCAAGCTGGCCGTGTCCGTGCTGGAAAAGGTCGCGCACGAAGCATTGGCGCACGCCAACATGACGGCGGACCAGATCGACTGGCTGATCCCGCACCAAGCGAACATCCGCATCATGAACAGCACGGCCAAGAAACTCGGATTGCCACTGGAAAAGATGGTCGTCACCGTCGACCAGCATGGCAACACCTCGGCCGCTTCGATCCCGCTGGCGCTCGACATCGCCGTGCGCGATGGCAGGGTCAAGCAGGGCGACAACGTCATGATGGAAGGCGTGGGCGGCGGCTTTACCTGGGGCGCCGTGCTGGCAAGGATGTGATAGCCGAAGGCTGACTTCGGGGTCCGACCCGTCGGGGGAATGCATTCCAATGGAATGCATTCCGATCCCGCAGGGACGTACCCCAGCAGTTGCCTTTGGGTCTCTGATTCTCTAAATAGTAAAAAACGGAGTCGACATGACACAATTTGCATTTGTTTTCCCAGGCCAAGGCTCGCAAGCGATTGCGATGCTCGACGGTTTCGCCGGCAACCCCGTGGTGGCGCAAACCGTGGCCGAAGCGTCGGACGCCCTGCAATTTGACCTGGGCAAGCTGATCGCCGAAGGTCCGAAGGAAGAACTGGATCTGACCACCAACACGCAACCGGTGATGCTGACGGCGGCCGTGGCCTTTTACCGCGCCTGGCTGGCAGCGGGCGGCCCCGTGCCGAACGTCGTGGCCGGCCATAGCCTCGGTGAATACTCGGCGCTGGTCGCCGCCGGCGTCATTTCGTTCAAGGATGCCGTGCCACTCGTGCGTTTCCGTGCGCAAGCCATGCAGGAAGCCGTGCCCGTGGGGCAGGGCACGATGGCTGTCGTGCTGGGCCTGTCGGATGACGACGTGCGCGCCGCCTGTGCGGAAGCGGTGGCGGAAAACCCGGCCCTGGTGGTCGAGCCCGTCAATTTCAATGCGCCTGCGCAAGTGGTCATCGCCGGCCATACGGCGGCGGTCGAGCGCGCCTGCGAACTGGCCAAGGCCAAGGGTGCCAAGCGCGCCATGAAGCTGCCCGTCTCCGCGCCATTCCACTCGTCGCTGCTGAAGCCGGCTTCGGACCGTTTGCGTGAATACATGGCCAGCTTGAACTTCTCGGCACCGCAAATCGCCCTGATCAACAACGTCGACGTGGCCATTGTCAACGACGTCGCCGGCATCAAGGATGCGCTGGTGCGTCAGGCAGCGAGCCCCGTGCGCTGGGTGGAAACGATGCAGAAAGTGGCTCTTGAGGGCATCACGCAAGTGATCGAATGCGGTCCGGGCAAGGTCCTGATGGGCCTGGCCAAGCGCATCGATCCCGTGCTGGTGGGCGACGCCATCGTCGACCAGGCCTCGCTGGAACGCATTTTGACGCAGCTCAAATAAACATCAGATTGCGGCAGCCTGCCTGCCGCACTTGCTTTAAAGGATACTCATGAATTTAGCAAATCAAGTCGTGCTGGTCACGGGCGCCTCGCGCGGCATCGGCCGCGCCATCGCCACCGAACTGGGCAAACAGGGCGCCACCGTGGTTGGCACCGCCACCTCGGAGAGCGGTGCGCAAGCCATCACCGATTACCTGGCCGCCGAAGGCGTGGCGGGCAAGGGTCTGGTGCTGAACGTGACCGATGCGGCGCGCTGCGCGGCCGTCGTCGATGAGGTGCAGAAAACCTACGGCAGCCTGTCGATCCTGGTCAACAATGCGGGCATCACGCAAGACCAGCTGGCCATGCGCATGAAGGATGACGAGTGGGATAGCGTCATTTCCACCAACCTGTCGGCCGTCGGCCGCCTGTCGCGCGCCGTACTGCGTGGCATGATGAAAGCCAAGGCTGGGCGTATCATTAATATTACGTCGGTGGTGGCTTCGTCGGGCAATCCGGGTCAAATGAATTACGCGGCGGCCAAGGCCGGCGTGGAAGGCATGAGCCGCGCCCTGGCGCGCGAAATCGGCAGCCGCAACATTACCGTGAACTGCATCGCCCCCGGCTTCATTGATACCGACATGACCAAGGCCCTGAGCGAAGAGCAGCACGCGGCCCTGTTGACGCAAATTCCCCTGTCCCGCCTGGGCAAACCGGAAGACGTGGCAGCGGCGGTGGCCTTTCTGGCCTCGCCACAAGCGGCATATATCACGGGCACGACCCTGCACGTGAACGGTGGAATGTACATGAATTGATGTGAAAGCTAGACAGGGCGGGCGTTTGTGGCATGATTCAACGGTCGTTTTTGTCTATAATCGCATCTTTTAGCAGCAGCTTCGGTTGAATTAGCAGCAGACACCGAAATTAGTATTCGGACGCGCAAACCTGATAAAATGCGCGCACTTTCCGTAACACACACTTTGGAGCCATAACATGTCGGATATCGAACAACGCGTTAAGAAAATCGTCGCTGAGCAACTGGGCGTTGCAGAAGCAGACATCAAAATCGAATCCTCCTTCGTCGACGATCTCGGCGCCGATTCCCTGGACACCGTGGAACTGGTCATGGCCCTGGAAGACGAATTCGAAATGGAAATCCCTGACGAACAAGCTGAAAAAATCACCACCGTGCAACAGGCGATCGACTACGCCACCGCACACGTCAAGGCCTAAGCCTGTTTGACCGACTTCAGGAGAATCGCTTGAGCCGTTCTAAAAACCGTCGTGTTGTTGTAACCGGCCTGGGCTGTGTTTCACCTGTCGGCAATACTATTGCCGAGGCGTGGAGCGCAATTACCGAAGGTAAATCCGGCATTGCCACGATTACCAAGTTTGATGCATTGCCCTTCACCACGCATTTTGCCGGTGAAGTCAAAGGTTTCAATATCGAAGAGTACATCTCCGGTAAGGAAGCCCGCCACATGGATACCTTTATCCATTACGGCATGGCTGCAGGCATCCAGGCGATGCAGGACTCCGGTCTGGAAGTGACCGAGGAAAACGCCGAGCGCATCGGCGTGATCATCGGTTCCGGTATCGGTGGCTTGCCGCTGATCGAGGAAACCAAATCCGAGTACGAAAAGCGCGGTCCGCGCCGTATCTCGCCATTTTTCGTGCCTGCCTCGATCATTAACATGATTTCTGGCAATCTTTCGATCAAATATGGTCTGAAGGGTCCGAACCTGGCGATCGTGACGGCGTGTACCACCGGTTTGCACAGCATCGGCGCTGCCGCGCGCATGATCGAGTACGGCGATGCCGACGTCATGATTGCCGGCGGTGCTGAATCGACCGTGTCGCCGCTGGGCCTGGGCGGTTTCGCCTCGGCACGTGCCTTGTCGACCCGCAACGACGATCCGGCAACGGCATCGCGTCCGTGGGATACCGACCGCGACGGCTTCGTGCTGGGCGAGGGTGCTGGCGTCATGGTGCTGGAAGAGTATGAGCAAGCGGTGGCCCGTGGTGCCAAGATCTATGCCGAAGTGCATGGTTTCGGGATGAGCGCAGATGCTTATCACATGACCTCGCCGCTGGAAGATGGTAGCGGCGGCAGCAAATCGGTGATCGCGGCCCTCAACAACGCAGGCTTGAACCCGGATCAGATTCAGTACCTGAACGCGCACGGCACGTCGACCCCGCAAGGCGACGTGGCGGAAGTGATGGGCATCAAACGCACCTTCGGCGAGCATGCCAAGCATATGGTCGTCAACTCGACGAAGTCGATGACGGGCCATTTGCTGGGCGGCGCGGGCGGTCTGGAAGCGGTGTTTACGGTCCTGGCATTGCACCATCAGGTGTCGCCACCGACCATCAACATCTTCAACCAGGATCCCGCTTGCGATCTCGATTTCTGTGCCAACACGGCGCGGGATATGAAGATCGATTATGCAGTGAAGAATTCGTTCGGCTTCGGCGGAACGAATGGCACGCTGATTTTCGGTAAAGCGAAATAAGTAGGAACTTTCAAGCGCTCACTACGGTCAAACCGTAGTGAGCGCTGATTCGGTGCCAACGTTCGTTGGTGACTGAATTTGCCCGGCATAGTGCCGGCGCGCCTGATGTTTTTCCCTTTGAGTTGGCAATATGTCGATCGCGGTAGCGGCTGTCATTCGCACGCCTGTCTGTTTGCGCCTGCTGCAAGCGGTGCTGGGGCTGTGCGCGCTGCTGGCCGCCTGGCCTTTGAGCGGCGCGTGGCACGTTGCGGCCCTATCTGGCTCTGGCCCCGGCTTCGGCCAACTGGTGGGCGGCTATGCGCTGGGCTGGCCCGCTGCACTATCGAGTGCGGCTGGCGGCGTGTTTTTGCTGGCTTTGCTGCGCCAGCGCAGAAAGCCGCAGGTGCTTGATATTTCGCCGGTCGGCCAGTTGCGGCTGGCGGTATATCTAGAGCATGGCGGGGCGCCGTCCAGCGCGGGGCCGTTGGTGCCGCCGGTGCTGCGCCTGTTACCGGGCTCGACCCTGTGGCCATCGCTGCTGGTGCTGTGCCTGGCCGATGCCGCGGGGCGGCGCATGCAGGTACTGGCGCAGCGTGGCAGCGCTTGCGCCGCCTTCCGCCCGCTGGCCGTGGCGTGCCGGGCCATCGCGGCGCGCAGTGGGGAAGAATAAAAGTGGGGCGAACACTGAACTTCTTGCAGCGGGCCAACTCTATATCCATACAGGCGCCCACGCTGCATGCGAACAGGGACATCGGGCGTGAGGACAGAGCGCGAGTATGATCAGTTGCTGGTCGAGCGAGTGCAGGCTGGCGACAAACGGGCATTCGATGTGCTGGTATCGAAATATCAGCGCCGCTTGATGCGCCTGGTGTCGCGACTTGTGCATGACCCGGCGGAGGCCGAAGATGTGGTGCAGGAAACCTTTATCAAGGCATACCGGGCGCTGCGCCATTTTCGCGGCGATGCCGCCTTCTATACCTGGTTGTATCGCATCGGCATCAATACGGCCAAGAATTATCTCGTCACGCAGGGGCGGCGCGCCGCCACGTCCAGCGATGCCGACGCCGAGCAGGCGGAGTCCTTCGATGACGGCAATAAATTACGTGACAACAATACGCCCGAATCGGTACTGGCCAGCAAGCAAATTGCAGCCACAGTCAACGCGGCCATGGAGGTGCTGCCCATCGAACTGCGCACGGCCATCGTGCTGCGCGAGATCGAGGGCCTCAGCTATGAAGAGATCTCGGAGATCATGGCGTGCCCCATCGGCACCGTGCGCAGCCGTATTTTTCGTGCGCGCGAAGTGATCGCAGAGAAATTGAAGCCATTGTTGGATATGCCGATTGACAAGCGCTGGTAATCTGGGGAATATGAGGTTGGCATGGCTGCGTCCGGTTCCGCGCCGACCCTCTTGAAATGGCAGGACCCATCATGGATACGCATACACGATTGCACGAGACGATTTCCGCCCTGGCCGATGGCGAGCTGGCGGCGAGCGAACTCGAACTGGCTTTTGCCGCCCTCGACACGGATGAGGGGCGGCAAGCCTGGGATGCCTATCGCCTGATCGGCGACGTGCTGCGCTCGGAGCAGTGCGGCCATGCCCTGAGTGCCCAATTCGACGCGCGCCTGACGAGCCGCCTGGCCGCCGAGGCGGCGCCTGATGAGCCGGCTGTCCATTTGCCACTGTCCGCTGCCATCGTGCCCCCGGGCGCTGCCGAGCCGCTGGAGGCGGGGCCGCTGGCGCAACGCTAGCGCTGCCGCATCTGCGGCATCTTATGCCAGGCGGGTCTTGATACTTAGAGCCTATCCCAGTAGGGAGCGTCTTCTGCTGGCAGTTCATCAGGAGCGCGGACAAGGCGTGAGGAGGACGCGTGGCGAGCCACGCGACGACGAGCAACGCCGTCCCCGCTTCTGAGGGGCGCCAGCAGGGGATGTATTCATCTACTGGGATAGGCTTTTAAGCTGCTCCTGGCCCTCTTGACACTGGACTTCGCTACGATTGACACTGTGTGCAGGCAATATCTTGCTTTTGCGATATATTGTTGCTGCCATGCGCGCGACCAGGTGTGGTTGCCCCTGGGATTCCGTCGTGACGGCCAATCATGCACGCAGGCAATCGCCGATCCGCGTTTTGATCCGTTTATATACTCGAAAAGATCCTTTCCATGAAAAAAAACATGTGTGTCGCCAGTAAGTCATTTTCAGTGAAGACGCTTTCCGCCTTATTGTTCGGTACGGCTGGCGTCTTTTTCGCCCCGACAATGCTCGGCCTGGCGCCACAGGCGCAGGCCGCCATGCCGGCCGTGAAATTGCCTGATTTCTCGGACCTGGTCGACGCCGTTGGCCCGGCCGTGGTGAATATCCGCACCACCGAGCGCCTGAAGATGACTGCGCCCGGCGCGGGCGGCCAGGATGAGCAGGAAATGCAGGAATTTTTGCGTCGCTTCTTTGGCGGCGCCATGCCAACGCCGCGCCAGCAGGCGCCGCGCGGCGGCCGTCGCGCCGTGCCGCAAGAGCAGGAAGTGCAGCGCGGTGTCGGTTCCGGCTTCATTATTTCGGCTGATGGTTACGTGCTGAGCAATGCCCACGTGGTCGACGGCGCCGATGAAGTCTACGTGACCCTGACGGACAAGCGCGAATTCAAGGCCAAGGTGATTGGCGCTGACGCCCGCACCGATGTGGCCCTGCTGAAAATCGAGGGCGCCAACCTGCCGCGTCTGACCATCGGCGACTCGAACAAGATCCGCGTGGGCGAGTGGGTGATCGCCATCGGCTCGCCATTCAACCTGGAAAACACGGTGACGGCCGGCATCATTTCTGCCAAGTCCCGCGACACGGGCGACTACCTGCCCCTGATTCAAAGCGACGTGGCCGTCAACCCCGGCAACTCGGGCGGTCCCCTGATCAATATGCGCGGCGAAGTGATCGGCATCAATTCGCAGATCGCCACCTTGTCCGGCGCCTACAATGGCATTTCGTTTGCCGTGCCCATCGATGAAGCCATGCGCGTGGGCGAGCAGCTGAAAAAGACGGGTAAAGTGGTGCGCGGCCGTATCGGCGTGCAGATCGGCGAAGTGAGCAAGGATGTGGCGCAATCGCTGGGCTTGCCCAACGCCAAGGGCGCGCAAGTGTCGATGGTGGAAGAGGGCGGCCCGGCCGACAAGGCGGGCATCAAGCCGGGCGACATCATCCTGAAGTTCAATGGCGCCCAGATCGAGCGTTCGTCCGACCTGCCGCGCCTGGTAGGCGGCGCCGCCGTCAACGGCAAGTCCACTGTCACCGTCTGGCGCAAGGGTGCGCAACAGGATATCGCTGTCACCGTCGTCGAACTGGAAGCCGAAAAAACGGCGAAAAAGGGGACCAAGGAGCGGGAAGCGCAAGCCGTCAATGCACTCGGACTGAAGGTCAGCGACGTGCCAGCCGCGAAGAAGCAGGAGCTGAAGATCGATGCGGGTGTGCTGGTCGACGACGCGGATGGCGTGGCGGCCCTGGCCGGCCTGCAGCCTGGCGATGTGATCTTGCAATTGAACAACGTTGCCGTGAAAGATGCCAAGCAGTTCAATGCCCTGGTGGCCAAGCTCGATCCGAAGAAGTCGTCGGCCGTGCTGGTGCGCCGTGGCGATGTGGCGCTATTCGTTTCGCTGCGCCCATCGGCGAAGTAACTTTTCAACCCGCACCCCGCAAAGGCCGGGGTCGGTCCCTTCGGGATCGGAATTCAAGCCACTGGCTTGAATTCCCCCGTCGGGACTAGGCGTCCCCGTCTGACCGCAGCCTTCTTTTGCTCCGCCACTAAAATATGCACTTCACCCTCTATTCCCGCAGTTATTGTCACCTCTGCCAGGATATGCTCGATGCCTTGCTCCTGCTGCAGCCGCCCGCTACTCCCTTCACGGTAGAGGTGATCGATATCGATGCGTCGCCCGATGCGAGCTTGCTGGCCCGCTTCGATGAGCTGGTGCCGGTGCTGTTTGGCGACCTGGCCCAACCCGAGCTATGCCATTATTTTCTGGACGAGGCCGCCGTCCGGCGCTGCCTGGCGTAGCTTAAATACCAATATTGACACTGCATTGCAGCATTCCGCTGCTGGAAACAGCTGAAAATGTCGGCTTGCCCGCTGCCGGCCTCTGAAAGACGGGCTTTCCGCTCTGAAATCCGGTAAAATGGGGAGGTCGAAAAAGCTACTGTCCGAGGCAGCAGCTTCTGTCGCTTCAAAAGCGCTCGCCTGGGCATGCAGATGTCCTGCTCGGAGCGCTTTTTTCATCATGAGTGGGGCGCCTGGTTTTGGCCCTGTTTGGCCCGGACATGATCCCCTTGATTCCTGTTAAAGCAGTGTTGTCACTCGCACATATATTAGTTAATGAATAACATACGCAACTTCTCCATCATCGCCCATATTGACCACGGTAAATCGACCCTGGCTGACCGCATCATTCAATTGTGCGGCGGCTTGTCCGACCGCGAGATGGAGGCGCAGGTGCTCGATTCGATGGATCTGGAGCGCGAGCGCGGCATTACCATCAAGGCGCAAACGGCGGCCCTGCACTACAAGGCGCGCAATGGCCAGATCTACAACCTGAATCTGATCGATACGCCAGGCCACGTCGACTTCAGCTATGAAGTGTCGCGCTCGCTGTCCGCCTGCGAAGGCGCGCTGCTGGTGGTTGACGCGTCGCAAGGCGTGGAAGCGCAAACGGTCGCCAACTGCTACACGGCGCTGGACCTGGGCGTGGAAGTGGTGCCCGTCCTGAACAAGATCGACTTGCCGAACGCAGACCCACCGAACGCCATTGCCGAGATCGAAGACGTGATCGGCATCGACGCGGCCGACGCCGTGCATTGCTCGGCCAAGACGGGCTTCGGCGTGCTGGACGTGCTCGAGCAACTGATCGTCAAGGTGCCGCCACCGAAGGGCGACCCCGATGCGCCACTGCAGGCGCTGATCGTCGACTCCTGGTATGACGCCTATGTGGGCGTGGTGATGCTGGTGCGCGTGGTCAACGGCACCCTGAAACCGAAAGACAAGATCCGCCTGATGGCCACCGATTCGGTGCAACTGGTGGAAGACATCGGCGTGTTCTCGCCCCGTTCGCAATCGCTGCCGCAATTGTCGGCAGGCCAGGTGGGCTTCATCATCGCCGGCATCAAGGAATTGAAAGCGGCGAAAGTGGGCGATACCGTCACTCTGGTCAGCCGTCCTGCCGCTGCGCCATTGCCCGGCTTCAAGGAAGTGCAGCCGCAAGTGTTCGCCGGTCTGTTCCCTGTGGAAGCGAACCAGTACGACGCGCTGCGCGATTCGCTGGAAAAGCTGAAACTGAACGACGCGGCCCTGATGTACGAGCCGGAAGTGTCGCAGGCGCTGGGCTTCGGCTTCCGCTGCGGCTTCCTGGGCTTGCTGCACATGGAAATCGTGCAGGAACGCCTCGAGCGCGAATTCGACATGGACCTGATCACCACGGCGCCAACCGTGGTGTACGAAGTGATCCAGCGTGACGGCACCTTGATCAACGTCGACAATCCATCGAAGATGCCCGATCCGTCGCGCATCGAGGAAGTGCGCGAGCCTATCGTCACGGTCAATCTGTACATGCCGCAAGAATACGTGGGTTCCGTGATTACCCTGTGTATCGGCAAGCGCGGCATCCAGATGGATATGAGCTACCACGGCCGCCAGGTCAAGCTGGTCTACGAAATGCCGATGGCCGAGATCGTGCTGGACTTCTTCGACCGCCTGAAATCGACGTCGCGCGGCTATGCCTCGATGGATTACGAGTTCAAGGAATACCGCGCGGCCGACGTGGTCAAGGTCGACATGCTGATCAACAGCGAAAAAGTCGATGCGCTGGCCATCATCGTGCACCGTTCGAACAGCCAGTACCGTGGCCGCCAGGTGGCCGCCAAGATGCGCGAACTGATCCCGCGCCAGATGTTCGACGTGGCCATCCAGGCGACCATCGGCGCCAACATCATTTCGCGCGAGAACGTCAAAGCCTTGCGCAAAAACGTGCTGGCCAAGTGCTATGGCGGCGACATCAGCCGCAAGAAAAAATTGCTGGAAAAACAAAAAGCGGGTAAGAAACGCATGAAGCAAGTGGGTTCCGTGGAGATCCCGCAAGAGGCATTCCTGGCAATTTTACAAGTGGATGGTTGATCAATGAACCTGCAAGTGATTTTAGGAAACTTCGCTTTAATCCTGTTCGTGCTGATGGTGTTGACGGGCCTGGTCTGGTGCCTGGATGTATTTTATCTGTCCAAGCAGCGCCGCAAGGCGGCCGACCTTGCCCTGGCCGAGTTCGACGCGCGCCAGTCCAAGCTGGCCGCCGAGGGCATCAAGTCCGATGCGGGCGGCAGCCGCGCGACCATCGAGGCGGCGCTGTTGCGCCAGCCGACCTGGGTCGAGTATTCGGGTAGTTTCTTCCCCGTCATCGCCCTGGTGTTCTGCCTGCGCTCGTTCCTGTACGAGCCATTCAAGATCCCGTCGAGCTCGATGGTGCCGACCTTGCTGGTGGGCGACCTTATCCTGGTCAACAAGTTCACCTATGGCATTCGTTTGCCGATCGTCAACAAGCGCATCATTGAAGTCAACGATCCGCAGCGCGGCGACGTGATGGTGTTCAAGTACCCGAAAGATATGTCGCAAGACTACATCAAGCGCGTGATCGGCGTACCCGGTGATAAAATCACCTATGAAAACAAGCGCTTGACGGTCAACGGCAAGGAAGTGCAGTACACCCCGCTGGACGACTACCTGGACGATGAAAGCACTGTCTACCACAAGCAGCTGGAAGAAAATCTGACGGGCGTGAGCCACCGCATCCTCAACGACGAGCCTGCTCCCACGTTGAACTTGCGCGAAGTGAAGGATTTCCCGCACAAGGATGCGTGCAACTACAACGAAGACGGTTTTACGTGTGTGGTGCCACAAGGCAATTACTTCATGATGGGCGATAACCGCGACAATAGCGCGGACAGCCGCTACTGGGGCTTCGTGCCGAACGAGAATATCGTCGGCAAGGCTTTCCTGGTGTGGATGAACTTCAGCAACCCGAAACGCGTGGGCGGCATCCACTAGGCCGCCCCTATGGCTGCCGCGCCGATTCCCCGCGCGGCGGCCAGCCGAATTACTCAGATGATACAGAAACAACAATGAATCTTCAGCTATTGCAAACCCGTTTAGGCTATACGTTCCAGGATGCTGGCCTGTTGCAGCAAGCCTTGACGCATCGTAGCCACAGCAGTTTGCATAATGAGCGGCTGGAATTCCTCGGCGACTCCATTCTCAACTGCGTGGTCGCTTCCATCCTGTACGAACGCTTCAAGACCATCGACGAGGGCGATTTGTCGCGCCTGCGTGCGAATTTGGTGAAACAGCAGTCGCTGTATGAAATCGCGCAAAAGCTGGAATTGTCGCAATTCCTGCGCCTGGGTGAAGGCGAGCTCAAATCGGGCGGTTTCCGCCGTCCTTCGATCCTCGCCGATACCCTGGAAGCCTTGCTGGGCGCGATTTTCCTCGATACGGGCTTCGATGCGGCCAGCACGGTGATCCGCGCCTTCTACATTCCCATCCTCGACTCGGTCGATCCCCAAACCCTGGGCAAGGATGCCAAGACCCTGCTGCAGGAGTTTTTGCAAAGCAAGAAAATTTCGCTGCCACAGTACAACGTGGTGGCCACCCACGGCGCTGCCCACAGCCAGGAATTCGAGATCGAATGCCTGGTGCCGAAATTGAATATCCAGGTCTACGGCCGTGGCGGAAGCCGCCGCGCCGGTGAGCAAGCCGCCGCCAAACTGGCGCTGGACGTGGCCGAGCAGGCGCTGTTGAAATCGCCTGCCGCAAGCCGCAAGCCCAAACCGCGCGCCGCCCAGCTCAAGCTGGCCGGCATTGCCACCATCCAGAGCGACGACGCGCAAGCTCCTGCTGCCCCGGCGATCGCCGCTCACACTAAACAGAATCGACACTAGCATGACAGCCACCAAAATGCCCGACAACTTCCGCTGTGGCTATATCGCCATCGTGGGCCGCCCCAACGTGGGCAAATCGACCCTGATGAACGTGCTGATCGGCGCGAAGGTCAGCATCACTTCGCGCAAGGCGCAAACCACGCGCCACCGCATCACGGGTATCCAGACGGTGCCGGACGCGCAATTCATCTACGTCGACACGCCTGGCTTCCAGACGCGCCACTCGAACGCGCTGAACAAGACGCTGAACAAGACCGTCACCAACACGCTGATTTCCTCGGACGTCATCCTGTACGTGATCGAGGCGGGCACCTTCGGCCCGGCCGACCAGCAAGTGATGGACCTGCTGCCGAAGGAAGTGCCATGCATCTTGGTCATCAACAAATCCGACCGCGTCAAGGATAAAGCTGTATTGCTGCCGTTCGCGCAAAAGATCGCCGCCATGCGCGACTTTGCTGCCATCGTGCCCGTCTCCGCCAAGCTGCATTTTCAGCTGGAAGGCTTGCAGAACGAGATCAAGCGCTTCTTGCCGGAAAACCAGCCCATCTTTGGCCCGGACGACATCACGGACCGCAGCGAAAAATTCCTCGCCTCGGAAATCGTGCGCGAAAAACTCTTCCGCTTCGTGGGTGACGAACTGCCGTACACGAGCACCGTGCTGATCGAGAAATTCGAGCAGGAAGGCGATCTGCGCCGCGTGTTCGCCGCCATCCTGGTCGAGCGCGATACGCACAAGTCCATGGTCATCGGCAACAAGGGCGCGCGCCTGAAGGAAGTCTCCACCCAGGCCCGCCTGGATATGGAAAAACTGTTTGGCGGCCCCGTGTACCTGGAAATCTGGATCAAGGTCAAATCGGGCTGGGCCGACAACGAGGCGGGCTTGCGCGCCTACGGCTACGAGTAATCCGCAACCCGAGGGCGACGCTACACGCATGAGCACCACCACGCCAGCGCAGCCTGACATCGCGCCAGCTGCATCTGCTGCATCTGCACCTGTTCCCGCGCCGGTGGCCATCGCGCCGCCGGCCGCACCTTCCGCACCGCCCCCAAGGCGCAGCCGCCCGCCCACGCGCGACGGCCGCATCACGGGCCAGCCCGCCTTCGTGCTGCACAGCTATCCGCATAAAGAAACCAGCCTCATCGTCGACGTGTTTACACGCGAATACGGCCGCATCGCGCTCGTCGCCAAGGGCGCCAAGCGGCCCCATTCGCAGTTGCGCGGCGTACTGCAGACGTTTCAACCGCTGCAGGCGGGCTGGACGGGCAAATCCGAGCTGCGCATCTTGACGGGCGCCGAATGGGTGGGCGGCATGTTGCCGCTGGAAAAGACGGCGCTGCTGTGCGGCTTTTATCTGAACGAATTGCTGGTGAAACTGCTGGCGCGCGACGATCCGCATCCTGTCCTGTTCGACCACTACGTTGCTACCTTGAATCAGCTGGCGCACAATGAGCCGCCACCTATCGTGCTGCGCAAGTTCGAGCGCGCGCTGCTCAAGGAAACGGGCGTGGCGGCCGACCTGACGCGCTGCACGGGCACGCGCCAGGCCGTCGAGGCGGGGCAGGTGTACGTGGTCGACCCGGAACGGGGACCGCGCCCGGCGCGCGCCAGCGATGCCTGGCCGAAGATCACGGGCAAGACCCTGCTCGACATGGAGCGCGAAGATTATCTCGATGTGGCCACGCAGGCGCAAAGCAAGCTGCTGATGCGCTTTTTGCTAGCCCATCAACTGGGGGGCGCCACCTTGAACACGCGCCAGATACTGATCGATTTAATGCAGCTGTAGCGGCGGTTTGCCGCACAACAGCACTTTACGGATACCATCACTATGAGCTTTTTGCAGCCTTCCGGCCCCGTCATCGACCTGGGCGTCAATATCGACCACGTGGCCACCTTGCGCAATGCGCGCGGCACCGCCTATCCGGACCCGATCCGCGCGGCCCTGCTGGCCGAGCAGGCGGGCGCCGACGCCATCACCCTGCATTTGCGCGAAGACCGCCGCCACATCAAGGATGCGGACGTGATCGCCATCGCGCCGCAATTGCTCACGCGCATGAACCTGGAAGCGGCCGTGACGCAGGAAATGATTGACTTCGCCTGCCGCATCAAGCCAGCCGACGTCTGCCTGGTGCCAGAAAAACGCACGGAAGTGACGACCGAAGGGGGCCTGGACGTGGTGCGCTACTTCAAGGAAGTGCAGGCTGCCGTCAAGCAATTGCAGGGCGAAGGCATCCGCGTGAGCCTGTTCATCGATGCCGACGAGCAACAGATCGCCGCCGCTGCCGAACTCGGTGCGCCCGTGATCGAGCTGCACACGGGCCGCTACGCCGATACTGCAGGCGCCGAGCAGTTGGCCGAGCTGGAACGCATCAAGGCGGGCGTGCTGTTCGGCGTGGGCCGCGGCTTGAAGGTCAATGCGGGCCACGGCCTGCATTACACCAATGTGCAAGCGATTGCAGCCATTCCGGATATTACTGAACTGAACATTGGCCACGCCATCGTCGCGCATGCCGTGTTCGTCGGCTGGGAAAACGCCGTGCGCGAAATGAAGGCCATCATGGTGGCTGCGCGTCTGGGTAACAAAGCATAAGGAATAGGACAAGCCCATGATCTACGGCATCGGCACCGATATCTGCAAGATTCCCCGCATCGAGGCGGCATTGGCGCGCCATGGCGAGCGTTTCGCGCAGAAAATACTGGGGCCGCAGGAGCTGGAGAAATTCCGTGCCCGCAGTGCGAAAAACGCCGTACGCGGCGTGCGCTTCCTGGCCACCCGCTTTGCGGCCAAGGAGGCGTTTTCCAAGGCCATCGGCCTGGGCTTGCGCATGCCGATGACCTGGCCTGCCGCGCAGATGCTGAATCATCCCAGCGGCAAGCCGATGATCGTCTGCAGCGGCGTGCTGGCCGACTTCATGGAGAAAAACCGGCTGAGCGCGCAAGTGACCATCAGCGATGAAGAAGAGTACGCGGTCGCGTTCGTGATCGTCGAGCAAGCAGCGCAAGAATGAGCCAGCAATGACCGAAGCAAGCCCAGAATCTTCCGTGGCGGAAACGCCACCCGACCCGCGCGCACAGGTGCTGGCCACCGTCGCCAAGCTGCCGAATTTGCCCGGCGTGTATCGCTATTTCGACGCCACCGACAAGGTGTTGTATGTTGGCAAGGCGCGCGACCTGAAAAAGCGCGTTTCCAGCTATTTCCAGAAAAACCTGGCCAGCCCCCGCATCGCCATGATGGTCGAGCGCATCGCGCGCCTGGAAACGACCGTCACGCACAGCGAGGCGGAAGCGCTGATCCTGGAAAACAACCTGATCAAGGCGCTGCAGCCGCGCTACAACATCCTGTTTCGCGACGACAAGTCGTATCCGTATCTGAAAATCACCAATGGCAATGCGCCGCGCATGGTGTATTACCGGGGCGCGGTGGACAAGAAAAATCAGTATTTCGGGCCGTTCCCCAGTTCCTGGGCCGTCAAGGAGTCGATGCAGATCCTGCAGAAGGTGTTTCTCATCCGCACCTGCGAGGACAGCGTCTACGCCAACCGCACGCGGCCCTGCCTGCTGCACCAGATCGGCCGCTGCAGCGCGCCGTGCGTGGACCTGATCAGCAAGGAAGACTATAAAAACGACGTGGAAAACGCGGCGCGCTTCCTGCGTGGGCGCCAGAGCGAAGTGATGGCCGACCTGGAAAAGAAGATGCACGCGTTTGCCTCCGAGCTGAAGTTCGAGCAGGCGGTGGTGGTGCGCAACCAGATCGCCTCGCTGTCGCGCGTGCTGCACCAGCAAAGCATGGAAACGACGGGCGACGCCGATGTCGACATCCTCGCCGTGCTGGTGCAGGGCGGGCGCGCCTGCGTCAACCTGGCCATGGTGCGCGGCGGGCGCCACCTGGGCGACCGCGCCTATTTCCCCAGTCAGCTCAGCGATGCGGCGGCGATTGCCGAAGAACCGATCGAGGTGGAAGTGCTGGCCGCCTTCCTGGCCCAGCATTACACGGAAAAATTCATCCCCGGCACCCTGATCCTGAATATCGAATTCGACCAGCCGGCCCTGATGGTGGCGCTGATGGAACAGTGCGGCCACCGCATCAACCTGATCTTCCAGCCGCAGGGACAGCGCCGCCAGTGGCTGGAGATGGCGCAAAAGGGCGCCGAGATTTCGCTGGCGCGTTTGCTGTCGGAGCAGGGTTCACAGCAGTCGCGCACGCGCGCGCTGGCCGAGGCGCTGCGCCTGGAAACGGAAGACCTCGACAGCCTGCGCGTCGAGTGTTTCGACATCAGTCACACGCAGGGCGAAGCGACGCAGGCCTCGTGCGTGGTATTCCACCACCACGCCATGCAGAACGGCGAATACCGGCGCTACAACATCAACGACATCACGCCCGGCGACGATTACGCGGCCATGCGCCAGGTCCTGATGCGCCGCTACGAAAAAGTGGCGAATGGCGACGGCGTGATGCCCGACGTGGTGCTGATCGATGGCGGCAAGGGACAGATCGAAATGGCGCGCCAGGTGTTTGCCGAGCTGGGACTCGATATCAGCTTGATTGTCGGCGTGGCCAAGGGAGAAGGGCGCAAGGTGGGCCTGGAAACCCTGCTGTTCGTCGATGGCCGCGCGGCGCAGGAACTGGGCAAGGAATCGGCGGCGCTGATGCTGATCGCGCAGATCCGCGACGAGGCGCACCGCTTCGCCATTACCGGCATGCGCGCCAAGCGCGCCAAGACGCGCCAGACCTCGCGCCTGGAAGAGATAGAAGGCATCGGCGCCAAGCGCCGGCAGAAACTGCTGTCGCGCTTTGGCGGTTTGCGTGGCGTGGTCGATGCCAGCGTCGAGGATCTGATGTCGGTGGAGGGGATTTCGACTCAACTTGCAGAAGAGATTTACAAGCAGTTGCACTAATGACCGGATGGCCTGGTCCGGTGCTGCGGCAAGCGGACTAGGCTAATACCCTGGGGCCATGTAGACTAGTGGCGCTTTCTTCATGTTCAATTTACCCGTCGGCCGATTGCTTCCTTATGCCTTTTAATATTCCCATTCTCTTGACCTGGCTGCGCGTGGCCCTGATCCCGCTCGTCGTCGGCGTGTTTTACCTGCCGCCGTCGATGCTGCTGCATGGCGACCAGAACCTGGTTGCCACCCTGGTATTCATTGTTGCCGCCGTCACCGACTGGTTCGATGGCTTTCTCGCGCGGCGCTGGAACCAGACGTCGGCCTTCGGTGCCTTCCTCGACCCCGTGGCCGACAAGCTGATGGTGGCGGGCGCCTTGCTGGTGCTGGTGCAGCTGGACCGTGTCAATGCCGTGCTGGCCTTCATCATCATCGGCCGCGAAATCACCATTTCCGCCTTGCGCGAATGGATGGCGCAGATCGGCGCATCGAAATCGGTGGCCGTCAGCTCGATCGGCAAGATCAAGACGGCCGCGCAGATGACGGCCATTCCCTTGCTGCTGTACCACGAAGTGATCTTTGGTGCGATCGACACGCATGTGTGGGGTGAGCGCCTGTTGTGGATCGCCAGCGTGCTGACGGTGTGGTCGATGTTCTATTACCTGCGTCTGGCATGGCCGCTCATTAAGGAAAAAGCGGGAAATCTGCACTAAGAATAAGCAGGTGGCTGCTTTATACGGAATATTTTGCAAAACACCAGATATTGCCCGTTGACAGCCCCTGTAAATCCTTTACAATGCTGGCCTGTTGTTGATGACGCGGGAGTAGCTCAGTTGGTAGAGCGCAACCTTGCCAAGGTTGAGGTCGAGAGTTCGAGCCTCTTCTCCCGCTCCAGTTTTCTGGATCGTGTCATAGGTAAAAACAGCGAATGCAGCAAAAAGTAGTACTGGCGATGTGATAGAGCTTCTGATACAATGTTGTCCACTGCGGGAGTAGCTCAGTTGGTAGAGCGCAACCTTGCCAAGGTTGAGGTCGAGAGTTCGAGCCTCTTCTCCCGCTCCAGTGTATGCTGGTTCAGCAGTGCTCGAAGGTAGTAATGGCGCAGTAAAAAGAAGTAGAATGATGTTGCAAAGCGGGAGTAGCTCAGTTGGTAGAGCGCAACCTTGCCAAGGTTGAGGTCGAGAGTTCGAGCCTCTTCTCCCGCTCCAGCGCAAGCTGGAGGCAGTACAGCAAGATGGCAGTAGCAGAAAATAGAAACTCCAATGCGGGAGTAGCTCAGTTGGTAGAGCGCAACCTTGCCAAGGTTGAGGTCGAGAGTTCGAGACTCTTCTCCCGCTCCAGAATTCTAAAGGGAAGCTAAGCTGGCTTCCTTTTTTTATCCGCCGCAAAGCAGTCATGCGGCGTGATTATGCGGTAAACAAGCTCCAATGCGGGAGTAGCTCAGTTGGTAGAGCGCAACCTTGCCAAGGTTGAGGTCGAGAGTTCGAGACTCTTCTCCCGCTCCAGTTTTCAAGGTGTGCCGGAAGGCCACTCAAGCAGTTCCTCTGGCGAGGTAGCAAAGAGGTTATGCAGCGGCCTGCAAAGCCGTTTAGACGGGTTCGATTCCCGTCCTCGCCTCCAGATGAAAAAAATAGCCCACTTTCGAGTGGGCTATTTTTTTGCCCGCTGTGCATCTTGTATAATGCCAGCAAGCTCAGCCGCGCCGCCTGGCGCCTTGATGAAACTTCCCCCATTCCGCCAACCCCATGTAGTCACTGACGACTTTCCTGCTCCGTTCAACCTCAGCGCAGCTTTTTTGTGACGCCCGCTGGCATGGCTGCGCCTGATTATTGTCCATCAGGCCGGCATTTTCCTGTTCCGACTTTGGATACGCATCAATGATCAACACAACTTTTCGGGATGAGTGGTACTTGAACGTACCAAAAAACATCCTGGCTGGCCTGACCACCTCATTCGCCCTGGTGCCCGAATGCATTGCCTTCGCCCTGGTGGCGCAATTGAATCCCCTGATGGGCCTGTATGGCGCCTTCATCATTTGCGCGCTGACGGCCATCTTTGGCGGGCGCCCCGGCATGATTTCCGGCGCCGCCGGTTCCATGGCCGTCGTCATCGTGGCGCTGGTGGCCCAGCATGGCGTGCAGTATCTGCTGGCCACCGTGGTGCTGAGTGGCATCCTGATGGCGCTGTTCGGCATCTTGCGTCTGGGTAAGCTGATCCGCATGGTGCCATACCCGGTGATGCTGGGCTTTGTGAATGGTCTGGCCATCGTCATCGCCATGGCGCAACTGGAACACTTTCGCCAGGCCACGCCGCACGGCGAAACCTGGCTGCAAGGCACGCCCTTGTACGTCATGGGTGCGCTGGTGGCAATGACCATGGCCATCGTCTACGTGCTGCCGCGCATCACGAAGGCCGTGCCGCCCGCGTTGGTGGCCATCCTGGGCGTGGGCGTGCTCAGCCATTTCCTGCACTTGCCCACGCGCACCCTGGGCGACCTCGCGCACATCGCCGGCGGCTTGCCGGCCCTGCATTGGCCCACCGTGCCGCTGGACATGGCGACCTTGCACATCATTTTTCCGTATGCGGCGCTGATGGCCATGGTGGGCTTGCTGGAAACCTTGCTCACTTTCAATCTCACCGATGAGATGACTGAAACGCGGGGCCAGCCCAACCGCGAATGCATCGCCCTCGGTGCCTCGAATGTCGTGTCGGGCCTGTTTGGCGGCATGGGCGGCTGCGCCATGATCGGGCAGACCATGATCAATTTGAGTTCCGGCGGCCGTTCGCGCCTGTCGGGCGTGACGGCCGGCGTGATGATTTTATTGTTCATCCTGTTCCTCTCGCCTCTGATCGAGCGCATCCCGCTGGCCGCCCTGGTGGGCGTGATGTTCGTGGTGGCGCAGCAGACGTTTGCCTGGGGTTCCTTGCGCGTGCTGGGCAAGGTGCCGCCGCAGGATGCGCTAGTGATCGTCGCCGTGACGGTCATCACGGTGTTCACGGACCTGGCGACAGCCGTGCTGTGCGGCATCGTCATCGCCGCCTTGAATTTTGCCTGGCAACATGCACGCGACATGCGTGCCGACATCGATGACAGCAGCCCTGGCATGCGCGTGTACCTGCCGCACGGCACCCTGTTTTTCGCCTCGGCCACGCATTTCCAGGAGCTGTTCCAGTTGGCGTCGGACCCGGCCCGCGTCATCCTCGATTGCCGGCACCTGCACATGGCCGATCACTCGGCCATCGCTGCCATCGAGGCGCTGTATGAGCGCTACGACAAGGCCGGCAAGCACCTCCAGGTGACGCAGTTATCCGCCCGCAATGAGGCCTTGCTGCAGCGGGCCGGAGTCGATGTGAGCGTGGCGTAAAATAGGGAATTGTTGAATGTCTGTGGAGTGTGAATGCTGTCGAACGAACAAGAGCAATTGCTGCAACAAAGCCAGGCGGGTTTCGATGCCTACTATGACGCGCTGGGTGCCTCGCTGGTGAACTTTGTCGAGCGCCTGGGCATCCAGCCGGCGCACGAAGTGTTGACCAACGCGGCTGAATATCTGCCGTACATCGATGCGGCCATGCGCACCATCGTCATCCGCGACGAGAGCTGGCAGTGGGTGAAGACCATGCTCGGCTATTTTATCGGCGAGTACTTCGTGCAGGGCCATGCGGGCTGCTGGTATGTGGAAACGCGGGAGGAATCGCCGCATTTCTGCCGCATCATGGTGGGCGGCTTCGAGCATGGCTTGCCGTCGGATGCCGCCATCGATCCGGAACAACTGGCGCTGGAATTTCTGGGGCAATCCGTGCCGCGCGAGCTGGCAACCCTGGTTGCGGATGCGCAAGCCCGCCTGAGCTGAATTACTGTTGATAAGGATGCTCGATGAAATGGATACCCCGCCTGAGACTGGCGCGCTGGTGCATGCCAGCCATTGCCTTTCTGCTCGTCGGTACGGCACCCCTGGCTTTTGCGCAGGACGGCGGCCACACCGCGTTTGACACCGATCACGCATTCGACGCCGGCTCGCGTATCGCGCTCGATACCGTGACGCCGGCGCAAGTCGATAATCTCGTCGTGCTCGGTAAGGTATGGGGGTTCCTGAAATACCATCACCCCTTGATCACTGCAGGCGGACGGCAATGGGACTACGAACTCTTGCGTGTCATGCCCCGCATGCTGGCCGCACCTGACAGGGCGGCGGGCGATGCCGTGCTGCGGGAATGGATCGCCGGTCTGGGGACACTTGCCGACTGCGACCCTTGTGCCGTCCCGGCGCAGGGCGAGCTGCATCTGCGTCCCGCACTGCAATGGCTGGACGATGCGAGCTTGCTGGGCGCCGGCCTGCGCGCCGATCTGCGGCACATTTATCTGCGCCGGCCGGCGTCGGCCAGCCAGTTTTATCTGCGCTTGCACGAGCAGGTGGGCAATCCCGTCTTTGAGCATGAGATCGCCTACGAGAATATTGCGCTGCCCGATGCCGGCTTTCAGTTGCTGGCCTTGTTTCGCTTCTGGAATATCATCGAATACTGGTCGCCCTACCGCGCTACGGCAGGCGAAAACTGGGATGAGGTCCTGCGCCAGTCGCTGCCGCGCATCGCGCTGGCCAGGGACCGCGCCAGCTATCAGCTGGAAATGATGGCCGTGATCGCGCGCCTGAACGATTCCCACACTAATCTGTGGAGTTCGCTGCACGTGCGTCCGCCCGTGGGACAATGCCGGCTGCCAGTCAAGCTCCGCTTCATCGGCAATAGCGCCGTGGTGGTGGGCTACCGTGAGGCCGAAGCCGAAGCGGCGACGCGCTTGCAGGTCGGCGATGTCATCGCCAGCGTCGATGGCGTGCCGGTGGCGCAACTGGTCGCCGCCTGGCGGCCCTACTATGCGGCATCGAATGAAGCGGCGCGGCTGCGCGACATGGCGGGCAAGCTGACCACTGGCGCTTGCGGTGAAACCCGGCTGCAGGTACGCCGCGAGCAGGGGGACGTGGATTTGACGGCGCAGCGCGTGCCAGCCGGGCGGCAAGCGGGGCAAGATACGCATGACAGGGACGGGGAAACGTTCCAGCGCCTGGGCGACGATATCGCCTACCTCAAGCTGTCGAGCCTCAAGCGGGCTGACGTGGCGGCGCATATGGCAGCGGCGGCGGGTAGCCGCGGCCTGATTATCGATATACGCAACTACCCGCGCGAGTTTGTCGTCTTTGCCCTGGGGTCTTACCTGGTCGACCGGCCTACGGAGTTTGCCCGCTTTACCAAGGGCGACCTTGGCAACCCCGGCGCCTTCCATTGGACCAATGCCATAGCCTTGTACCCGCAAGCGCTGCGCTATGCGGGCAAGGTCATGCTGCTGGTCGATGAAGTCAGCCAGAGCCAGGCCGAATACACGGCCATGGCCTTGCGCGTGGCGCCGCGCGCGAAGGTGATCGGCAGCACCACGGCTGGCGCGGATGGGAATATCTCGCCGTTTGCGCTGCCGGGCGGCTTGAGCACCCTGATCAGCGGCATCGGCGTGTTTTATCCGGATCGGCGCCCCACGCAGCGCGTGGGCATCATCCCCGATATCGAGGTCAGGCCTACGCTTGCCGGCATACGGGCCGGGCGCGACGAGGTGCTGGAGGCGGCTATTGCCGAGATACGCCGGCAATAGCTGTTCTTGCTGTTGCTGCGGACTTAAAACTCTTCCCACTCGCCTTCGACCGGCGCCGGCGCCTTGCTGCTCTTGCGCGTCACGGGCAGGCGCAGGGCAGGGGCCGAGGCCTTGCGGACGGATGCGGCAGGCGCGGCCGGCGCGCTGCGCTGCGCCGCTTTCATGCTGAAACGGTCGGTCGCCGCCGCATTCGCGTCCAGGCGGAAGACGCTGACCACCTGCGCCAGTTCGCTCGCCTGCTCCTGCATCGCTTCGGCTGCGGCCGAGGCTTCTTCCACCAGGGCTGCATTTTGCTGCGTCACCTGGTCCATTTCGGAAATGGCCTGGTTGACTTGCTCGATGCCCGCGCTCTGCTCTTCGCTGGCGTTGCTGATCTCGCTCATGATGGAGGTGACGAAGCCGATGCTTTGCACGATTTCTTCCATCGTCTTGCCGGCCTTGTCGACCAGATCCGTGCCCACGTCGACCTTTTGTACGGAGTCGTCGATCAAGCCCTTGATTTCTTTCGCCGCCGCTGCCGAGCGCTGCGCCAGGTTGCGCACTTCTGTTGCCACCACGGCAAAGCCGCGACCCTGTTCGCCGGCGCGTGCCGCTTCCACGGCCGCGTTCAGGGCCAGGATGTTGGTCTGGAAGGCGATGCCGTCGATGACGGAAATGATGTCGACGATTTTCTTCGACGAGGTATTGATCTCGCCCATGGTGGCAACCACTTCGGCCACCACGGCGCCGCCGCGGCTGGCGATGCCGGCGGCGTCGCCGGCCAGTTTATTTGCCTGGCGCGCATTGTCCGCATTCTGCTTCACGGTGCTGGTCAATTCTTCCATCGACGACGCGGTTTCTTCCAGCGAGCTGGCTTGCTGTTCCGTGCGCGACGACAGGTCCTGGTTGCCGGCGGCAATTTCTGCGGACGCCGTGGCGATGGTGTCGGTGCCGCTGCGCACCTGGCCGACGATGCCCACCAGGCTGTCGTTCATGGTTTTCAGTGCATGCATCAGCTGGCCCGTTTCATCGCGGCCTTGCACCGTGATGACGCTGCTCAGGTCGCCTGCTGCCACGGTTTCCGCCACTTTCACGGCATCGCGGATGGGGCCGGTGATCGAACGCGTGATCCACCAGGCGAAACCGATGCCCATCAGCACGGCCAGCACGCCCATGGTGATGAGGAAGATGCGGGTGCTGCTGTAGGCTTCGATGATGCTGGCGCCGACGCCGTCGGCGGCCTTGATCTGCATGCCGGAAAAACGCTTCACTTCGGCCAGGTAAGCCACGGTGATCGGCGCGACTTCCTTCTCGAACACTTCCTTGGCGCCTGCCACGTCGCCGTCGGCCTTCATCTTGAAGGCGCGTGCGCGCGTCGTCACATAGTCGGTGCGCACCTTGCGCACGACCTTGAACTGCTCGATCACGGCAGGGTTGAGCAGCGAGGCGATGATGTCGTCCTGCAGCTTGCTGGAGCGGTCCGCATCGACTTTCAAGTCTGCCTCGATCTTGGCGCGCACGACAGGATCGGTGATTTCAAACGAGGCCACGCCGCGCACGCTGTTCAATTCAATGATCTTCGACCATTCGGCCACCATGCGCTGGTTCTTGATGCTGGTATTGATGAGGCGGTAGGTCAGGTCGCTGGCCGTTTGCATGCGCACCAGGGCGGTGATGGTCAAGGCGGCAAGCAACAGCAATACGACAGCAAAGCCGACGCCAAGGCGGCTGCCGATGTTCAGGTTTTTCATGTAAGTCCTAACAATTTAATAGTCATGATCGCCGCCGCCAGCAGGGGCGGACAGGCGCCGCAAGGCGCAGGGGATCGGGGTCTTCGGGTGCCGCGTGATTGCATTGCGGCGCGCCGCGCTGTGCACGGCGTTGGAGGTAAAGCAAGGGGTGTGACGGCGTGGGGAGCCGCTGACCAGCAACCGCAAGTATAGCATTGACGCACGGAAATAGTTTTTCAAAGCAATTTTAATTACTTATTGATATTAATTCATTGTTGCTTTTTTACATCAAGTACCTAGTTCATAAGTACTATCACTTACATTTCGCCTTACTTTTTGCCGCGCCGGCTGATAAAATACTAATGATAATCATTCGTATTAAATAATCGACCAGGGAATTGTATGCAGCAACAGCGCAAGCCAGGATGTAAACCGATCACGCTCGCCGTACTGGGCGCCTTGACCTTCGGCGCCGTGCCATTGGCGGCCTGGGCTCAGGAAAGCTTGCCCGCCGTCACGGTGACGGCGTCGAAGGACAAGGATGGCTATGTCGCCGGCACGTCCGCCAGCGGTACCAAGACGGAAATGGCCCTGCGCGACGTGCCGCAGACGATCAACGTGGTGCCGGCTGCCGTCATCCGCGACCAGAACGCCATGTCGATCCAGGACATCATGAAGAACATCCCCGGCGTGGGCTTGTCCACCGGCGATGGCCAGCGCGACCAGGTGTTCATCCGCGGCTTCACGGCCATCGGCGACCAGTTTGTCGACGGCTTCCGCGATGACGCGCTGTATTTCCGCGACCTGTCGAATGTGGAGCGGCTGGAAGTGATCAAGGGGCCGGCTGCCGTGCTGTACGGTCGCGGTTCCTCGGGCGGCCTGGTCAACCGCATCACCAAAAAACCGGGTATCGATATCACGGACGTGGCCCTGAGCCTGACGAATACAAAAGGGCGCCGCGGCGAAGTCGACGTGGGCCGAGTGGGCGAGACGGTGGACTGGCGTGTCACGGGCGCGCGCGAAGTGTCCGACAGCTACCGCGAGCAGCAATTCATCAACCGCACGGCGCTGGCGCCATCGGTGGCCATCCGCCTCTCTGGCGCCACCAAATTGCTGCTGCAGGGCGACTACCTGGAAGACCGCCGCCTGACGGACTTCGGCATCCCGTCCTGGCACGGCCGTCCCGTCGCCGTCGATGCGGGCACCTATTATGGCGCCGCCAACGCCCGCGATGCCGATTTCAGCCAGTCGCGTGTGGTCTCCACGGCCGCCACGCTGACGCACAAGTTCAGCGATAGCTTGTCATTGCGTAATGCCTTCCGCTACTACGATTACCACCTGGACCGCAATAACACGAATATTTCCGGCAACGTCAACGAAGTCAAAGGCACGATGAGCCTCGGTCACGCCAAGTTGAACCGCGACGAGAGCGGCTGGTTTAACCAGACGGAACTGACGCAAAAGCTGGTCACGGGCACCTTGCGCCATGAAGTGCTGTACGGCGCCGAGTTCGGCAAGCAAAACAAGGATGCCAACAGCTGGGCCTCGACCGTGGTGGCGACGAATGTCTCGATCTTCAATCCCGTCCTGCCTGTGGTCAACCGCAGCAAGCTGGGCGTGCGCAGCGATACCTTCGGTACCTACGACACGGCGGCCGCCTACGTGCAGGATGCCATCGCTTTCAGCGACGAGTGGAAGGCGTTGGCCGGCTTGCGCTATGACCGCTACCAGCAGCAGTCGCGCCTGGCCAATGCGGCTGGCGTGACGACGGCAGACTTGTCACGCACGGATTCGGCCTACAGCCCCCGCGCCGGCCTCGTCTGGCAACCCAGCGCGGCGCAGTCCTACTACGCCTCGTGGAGCCGCTCCTTCCAGCCCAGCGGCGAGAACTTCGCCCTGGCCGCGAATAACGCCGACCTGGCGCCGGAAACCACGCGCAACACGGAAGTGGGCGCCAAGTACGACCTGTGGGGCGGCCGCGCGAATGCCACCGTATCGCTGTTCCGCCTGGAGCGCGACAACATCAAGACCAGCGATCCGATCACGAACCGCATCGTGCCCGTCGGCACGCAGCGCACGGACGGCCTGGAACTGACCTTCAACGCGGATTTGCACGATGGCTGGAAAATGATGGCCGGCTATGCTTACCTGGACGCCACGATCACCGATTCCATCGCCGTCGACAAGAGCGTGAATGCGCCGGGCACGACGACGGCCAGTTCCGTCGCCATCAAGGGCAAGCGCGCCACCCTGACTGCGCGCAACACGGCCAATCTGTGGCTGACGAAAGACCTGGGCCACGGCTTCACCGTGGGCGGCGGCGCGAATGCCGTCGGCAGCCGTTTCGCCAATCCGGGCAACACGGTGGTCTTGCCCGGTTACGTGACGGCCGACGCCATGGCTGCGTACCGCACGGGCCGTTATGAAGTGCAGCTGAACGTCAACAATATCGGCGATACGCGCTACATCGTTTCCGGCCACGGTTCCAGCCCGAACCTGAGCTTGCCGGGCGCGCCGCGCAACGTGGCGCTGACCTTGCGCTACAGCCTGTAAATCAGCTTGTAGTAAGTTCGGTCCCATCCCCAAAACCCGCTCACGAGCGGGTTTTTTCATGGGGGGAGCTGGGCCGGGCGGGCTGCCATTGTTTAGAGGAACTATTCGGTACCGCTCAAATAATGTTGACTATGTGCAATTTTCTCCGGCGGACTGAGCCTTGACGGGGTTTGAGGGGTAAAATACTGTCATACGGCACAGGCATGGTGCTTATATCTTAGTGATATGACACCACTACGACGTTGTATGACTTTTTATTTACTCACATCATAGAGGCCTGAATATGGTTCAGATGTCCAGGCGCCAGTTCCTTCGGGTAACTGGCGCGACCATTGCTGGTTCCAGCCTCGCCCTGCTCGGTTTCGCACCGGGCCAGGCGATGGCGGAAGTGCGGCAATACAAGCTGTCTCGCACCACCGAGACACGCAATACCTGTCCTTACTGTTCGGTAGGATGTGGCGTCCTGCTGTATGGTCTGGGCGACGGCGCAAAAAATGCCGTCTCCAGCATCATCCACGTGGAAGGCGATGCCGATCACCCGGTGAACCGCGGCACCTTGTGCCCGAAAGGCGCCAGTCTGGTCGACTTCATCCACAGCCCGAACCGCCTGAAAGTGCCCGAATACCGCGCACCGGGCGGCACGGAATGGCAACCGATCTCCTGGGATGTGGCGCTCGACAAGATCGCGCGCCTGATGAAGGATGACCGCGATGCCAACCTGATCGAAAAGAATGCCGACGGCAAGACCGTCAACCGCTGGCTCTCCACCGGCATGCTGGCCGCGTCCGCCGGCAGCAACGAGGTCGGTTACCTGACCCACAAGACAGTGCGCAGCATGGGAATGCTGACCTTTGATAATCAGGCGCGTGTATGACACGGACCGACGGTGGCAGGTCTTGCCCCGACGTTTGGCCGTGGCGCGATGACGAATCATTGGGTCGATATCAAGAATGCCGATGTGATTTTGGTCATGGGCGGCAATGCAGCAGAAGCACATCCTTGCGGATTCAAATGGGTCACGGAAGCGAAGGCGCATAACAAGGCCAAGCTGATCGTTGTCGATCCGCGTTTTACCCGTACCGCATCCGTGGCAGATTACTACTGCGCCACGCGTACCGGCACGGACATCGTCTTCCTCGGCGCGATCATCAATTATCTGCTGACGAACGACAAGATCCAGCATGAGTACGTGCGCAACTACACGGACATGCCTTTCATCGTGCGCGAAGACTATGCGTTCGAAGATGGTCTGTTCTCGGGTTTCGACAAAGAAAAAGGCAAGTACACCAACAAGGCCACCTGGGATTACGAGATCGGCGACGACGGCTACGCCAAGGTCGACCCGACCCTGGAACACCCGCGCTGCGTCTACCAGATGATGAAGAAGCACTACTCACGTTACACGACCGAAATGGTCGAACGGACGTGCGGCGTGTCACCCGACAAGTTCCACAAGGTGGCGGAAGCCCTGGCTTCGACCGCCGTGCCGGGACGCGCCGGCACCATCTTGTACGCACTGGGCTGGACGCACCACTCGACGGGTGCGCAAACCATCCGCACGGGCGCCATGGTGCAGCTGTTGCTGGGTAATATGGGTATCGCGGGCGGCGGCATGAACGCCTTGCGCGGCCACTCGAACATCCAGGGCTTGACCGATCTGGGCCTGATGTCGAACCTGTTGCCAGGTTATATGACGCTGCCGAACGAGGCCGAACAGGACTTCGATGCGTATATCGGCGCGCGCGCCACCAAGCCGCTGCGGCCAAACCAGCTCAGCTACTGGAGCAATTACCGCAAGTTCCACGTCAGCTTCATGAAGACGTGGTGGGGTGATTTCGCCACGGCCGAGAACAATTACGCCTTCGATTACCTGCCGAAACTCGACAAGCCGTATGACTTGATGCAAGCCATCGAGAACATGCACCAAGGCAAGATGACGGGCTATATCTGCCAGGGCTTCAATGTGCTGGCGTCCGCGCCGAACAAGCAGAAGGTCACGGAAGCGCTGTCGAAGCTGAAGTTCCTCGTCATCATGGACCCGCTGGCCGTGGAAACGGGCGAATTCTGGAAGCCGCACGGGCAATATCACGAAGTCGATCCCACCAAGATCATGACGGAAGTGTTCCGCTTGCCGACCAGCTGCTTCGCCGAAGAACGCGGTTCGCTGGTGAGTTCCTCGCGCGTGCTGCAGTGGCACTGGCAGGCGGCCGAACCGCCGGGCCAGGCGCGCAGCGACCTGGAGATCATGTCGGGCCTGTTCTTGCGCATGCGTAGCATGTACAAGAAAGAGGGCGGCAAGTTCCCCGATCCTATTCTCAACCTGACGTGGAATTATGCGCAGCCGGAAAACCCGCAGCCGGAAGAAATCGCCCGCGAATTCAACGGCCGTGCGCTGGCCGACTTGTACGATCTCAAGGATCCGACCAAGCTGCTGGTGAAAAAGGGCGAGCAGCTGGCCTCGTTTGCGCAATTGCGCGACGATGGCACCACCACCAGCGGTTGCTGGATCTTCGCCGGCAGCTGGACGCAGGCGGGCAACCAGATGGGACGGCGCGACAATAGCGACCCGACCGGCATCGGCCAGACGCTGGGCTGGGCCTGGGCGTGGCCGGCGAACCGCCGCGTGCTGTACAACCGCGCTTCGTGCGACTTGAAGGGCAAGCCTTTCGACCCGACGCGCAAGCTGATCGAGTGGAATGGCACCAATTGGAGCGGGGCCGATATTCCCGACTTCAAGGTCGACGAACCGCCGGAAAACGGCATGGGTCCGTTCATCATGCTGGGCGAAGGCGTGGCGCGCTTCTTTGCGCGTGGCGCCATGGCCGAGGGGCCGTTCCCCGAGCATTACGAGCCGTTCGAAAATCCGCTGGGCTACAACCCCATGCATCCGAAAAACCCGCAAGCGACCAGCAATCCGGCCGCGCGCGTGTTCGCCGATGATCGGAAAATGTTCGGCACGCACGAGGAATATCCGCATGTGGCGACCAGCTACCGCCTGACCGAGCATTTCCACTACTGGACCAAGCATGCGCGCCTGAACGCCATCATCCAGCCGCAGCAATTCGTTGAAATCGGCGAAGAGCTGGCCAAGAGCATCGGCGTCGTTGCCGGCGGTGAAGTGCGCGTCAGTTCCAAGCGCGGGCACATCATCGCCAAGGCCGTGGTCACCAAGCGCATCAAGGCGTTGATGATCGAGGGCAAGCAGGTGCATACCGTGGGCCTGCCGCTGCACTGGGGCTTTACGGGTGTGGCCAAGCCGGGGTATCTGATCAATACCCTGACACCGGGCGTGGGGGATGCGAATTCGCAAACGCCGGAATTCAAGTCCTTCCTCGTGAAGGTGGAAAAAGCATGATGGGAGCTCAATAATGGCACTGCAATCCTTAGATATCCGGCGCCTGTCGGCTACCACGGTGACGCCACCGCAAGCACGCAGCCCGGTGACGGGTACCGTGGCCAAGCTGATCGATGTGTCGAAATGCATCGGCTGCAAGGCTTGCCAGACGGCGTGCATGGAATGGAACGACTTGCGCGATGAAGTCGGCGAAAACCATGGCACCTATGACAATCCGACGGACTTGACGCCGCAATCGTGGACGGTGATGCGTTTTGCCGAACACGAAGACAACGACGGCAACCTCGAGTGGCTGATCCGCAAGGATGGCTGCATGCACTGCGAGGACCCGGGCTGCCTGAAGGCCTGTCCGGCGCCGGGCGCCATCGTGCAGTACACGAACGGCATCGTCGATTTCCACCAGGAAAACTGCATCGGCTGCGGCTACTGCGTGGCCGGCTGTCCTTTCGACGTGCCCCGCATTTCGAAAAAGGACGACCGCGCCTACAAGTGCACGCTCTGCTCGGACCGCGTGGCCGTGGGCCAGGAACCGGCCTGCGTGAAAACCTGTCCGACGGGCGCCATCCTCTTCGGCACCAAGGAAGACATGAAGGTGCATGCGGAAGAGCGCATCGTCGACCTGAAGTCGCGCGGTTTCGAGAACGCGGGCCTGTACGATCCGCTGGGCGTGGGCGGTACGCACGTGATGTACGTGCTGCACCATGCCGACAAGCCGAAGCTGTATTCGAACTTGCCGGAACGTCCGCGCATCAGCCCGATGGTGGGCTTCTGGAAGGGTTGGTCCAAGCCGCTGGCAGTAGCCGGCATGGCTGTCACGGCGCTGGCAGGCCTGTTCCATTACACGCGTGTCGGTCCGAACGAAGTGAGCAAGGACGAAGAGCACGAAGCCTTGGAAGAGGCCAAGCGCATCCGGGAGGAACAGCATGAAGCATAGTGAACATCACGATGGCAAGCTGCGCGACAAGGATGGCAATCCCTTGATCGAACGCTACAACCCGAACGAGCGCACGAATCACTGGGTCACCGCCATCACTTTCGTCATGCTGGCCCTGTCCGGCCTGGCCATGTTCCATCCCTCGATGGCGTGGCTGGCGAACCTGTTCGGCGGCGGGCAATGGACGCGCATCTTGCATCCGTTTGCCGGCCTGGTGATGTTTGTCTCGTTCGCGATCCTGGTGGTGCGCTTCTGGCACCACAACAAGTTCGAGGACGGCGACAAGCAGTGGCTCAAGCAAATGGACGACGTGCTCAACAACCGTGAGGAAAAGCTTCCGAAGATCGGCAAATACAATGCCGGCCAGAAGATCCTGTTCTTCGTGTTGCTGGTCAGCATGATCGGCTTGCTGCTGTCGGGCATCGTGATCTGGCGCGCGTATTTCGCGTTCTACTTCCCGATCGACGTGGTGCGTTTTGCCGCCTTGTTGCATGCCGGTTGCGCTTTTGCCATCATCTGCGCCATCATCGTGCATATCTATGCGGCGATCTGGGTCAAGGGCTCGGTCGGCGCCATGGTGCGCGGCACCGTCACCTACGGCTGGGCGCGCAAGCACCATCCGAAGTGGTTTGAAGCGGTGATCCGTAATACGAGAAAGTAGGCAGCAGGGTAGGTCGGCTTAGCTTCGCGTAAGCCGACATGCTCCGCCGCCGACGTTTTCGTATGCCAGGGCCAGTCCCCCAGGACTGGCCCCTTTCTTTTTATCGATTAAAATACTTTTACAGCACAGCCAACTCCGCTGGCTCTGCCTTGCTTTTTTTGATGGGAAAACTCCATTGGTACAACGCATTCTTCAGCCAGGCGAAATAGAAGGCCTGGACCACAACGCGATTCCGCGCCTGCTGCTGCCGCAGCCTGACAGCCTGTTCAAGGCGCGTGCCTTGCGCTTGCGCGAGCTGGCGCAAGGCAATATCAAGGGCATCCCCGTCGACGCGGGCATGCAGGGTTACCTGGTGCTGATGGCCGCGCTGGCCGATGCGCAGGCCGCCGTGGTGGGAAAACTGGCGCCCGGCGCCGTGCCTGCCGCCGACCCCGACGCGCTGCGCCGCGCGATGCAGCACCGCATGCCGGTGTTGCCCGTGAATGGCGCCCGTCCGCCCGTCTGGCGCGACATCTTTGCCAGCCTGCTCGATGAATTGGCGAGCACGGCGGCCAGCCAGCCGGCATTGTCGGGCGGCCTGACCCAGGTGCTGGCGCAGCTGCGCGCGCTCGACGCGCCTGCGCTGGATGCCTGCGCCGATGCCGTGCTCGATGAAAACGGCGACAACCTCAATCCCATGCACGCGCCGTTCGTCGCCGCCGCGCTGCAGATTTTATGGTCGGTGTCGGCCAGCGAACTGCGCGCCGCGCGCGTGCCGGACCTGGAAACGGGTACCCTGTGCCCCGTCTGCGGTTCGCATCCCGTCGCCAGCGTGATCCGCATCGGCGGCCAGTCGCAGGGTTACCGCTATCTGCACTGCGGCATTTGCGAAAGCGAATGGCACATGGTGCGCGTGAAGTGCTCGACTTGTGAACAGAATGGCAAGATCGCCTACCAGGGCCTGGACGCGGCCGACGCAAAGCCGTTCGACCCCGTGGCGGCGAAGGACGACAAATTGCCTAACAAGGCGAATGATCCGAAGAAGGTGGCGCGCGCGGAAACCTGCGACGACTGCCATACCTATCGCAAAGTCTTCAACCAGGAACACGATTACAACGTCGAACCGCTGGCCGACGACCTGGCCAGCCTGATGCTCGACCTGCTGGTGGGCGAAGCGGGCTACCAGCGCGCCAGCGGCAATCCGCTGCTGTGGCTGGGGAAGAACGACAGCGGCGAGGGCCAGCCAGCATGACGACAGGGCAAACCGTGCGCCTGCCGTCGGTCGACCGCATCCTGGGCGACGCGGCTTGCCTTGATCTGATTGCACATTACGGCCGCGTGCAAACCCTGGCCTGCGCGCGCGCCGTGCTGGCCGAACTGCGCACGGCCATGCTGGCCGGCGCAGTGTGCGAGGAGGGCGCATCGCTTGCCGCCATCGCCGCGCACATGGGCGAGCGCCTGCAAGCCCAATCGCGCTCGCAGCTGCGCGCCGTGTTCAACCTGACGGGCACCGTGCTGCACACGAATCTGGGCCGCGCGCTGCTGCCCGACGCGGCCGTACAAGCCGTGGTGGAAGCGCTGCAGTGGCCGATGAACCTGGAATTCGACCTGGAAACGGGCAAGCGCGGCGATAGAGACGACCTAGTCGAGGAATTGCTGCGCGAACTGACGGGCGCCGAAGCGGCCACCATCGTCAACAACAATGCGGCCGCCGTGCTGCTGATGCTGAACACCTTGGCGCAGAATAAAGAGGTCATCGTCTCGCGCGGCGAACTGGTGGAAATCGGCGGCGCCTTCCGCATCCCTGACGTGATGACGCGCGCGGGCGCCGTGCTGCGCGAAGTGGGCAGCACCAACCGCACCCACCTGGCCGATTACGCCAATGGCGTGAATGAAGACACGGCCCTCTTGATGAAGGTCCATTGCAGCAATTACGCGATCACGGGGTTCACGAAAAGCGTGGAACTCGACGAACTGGTGCCGCTGGCATCCAAACACGGCGTGCCGACGGCCGTGGACCTGGGCAGCGGTACCCTGGTCGATCTGGCGCAGTATGGCTTGCCACATGAAACGACGGTGCGCGAAACCATCGCAGCGGGCGCCGACCTGGTGACCTTCAGCGGCGATAAATTGCTGGGCGGGCCGCAATGCGGCGTCATCGTCGGACGCGCCGATTTGATCGCGAAGATCAAGCGCAACCCCCTGAAACGTGCGCTGCGTGTGGGCAAACTGACCCTGGCCGCATTGGCCCCCGTGCTGCAGCTGTACCGCGCGCCGGACTTGCTGGCCGAACGCCTGACCACCTTGCGCTTGCTGACGCGCCCCGCGGCCGCCATGCGCGCGCAGGCGCAAACCCTGCTGCCGCTGCTGCAAGGTGCGCTGGGTACCTCTTACGTGGTGACGGCCGAAGCGATGAAAAGCCAGATCGGCAGCGGCGCCTTGCCCGTCGACCAGCTGCCCAGCTTTGGCCTGGCCGTCCGCAGCACACCCGGTTCGCGCCTGAGCAACCCCCTGGGCGCGCTGGAACAGCGCCTGCGCGCCTTGCCGTGTCCCGTGATCGGGCGCATCGGGCAAGACACCCTGTGGCTCGATCTGCGCTGCCTGGAGCCGGCGCACGAAACGGCCTTCATCGCGCAGCTCGCCGAGTTGTCCGCATGATCGTCGGCACCGCAGGCCATATCGACCATGGCAAGACGACGCTCACGCGCGCGCTGACGGGCGTGCACACGGACCGCCTGAAGGAAGAGCAGGCGCGCGGCATCTCGATAGAACTCGGCTACGCCTATCTGCCGCTGGCGGATGGCACGGTGCTGGGCGTGATCGACGTGCCGGGACACGAAAAATTCATCCGCACCATGGCGTCCGGCGTGACGGGCATCGACTTCGCCCTGCTGGTGGTGGCGGCCGACGACGGCATCATGCCGCAGACGCACGAGCACCTGGCCATTTTGCAGCTGCTGGGCGTGACGCGCGGCGCCGTGGCGCTGACCAAGATCGACCGCGCCGATGGCGCCCGCGTGGCGCAGGTGGAGGCGGACATCGAGGCGCTGCTGGCCGGCACGCCGCTGGCGGGCAGCCCCATCTTCCCCACAGCCGCCAGCCGCGACAACGATCCCGGCGTGGCGGCCTTGCTGGCGCACCTGACGCAAGTGTCGCGCAGCCTGCCGCAGCGCGATGAGCGGCGCTTGTTCCGCCTCGGCGTGGACCGCGTGTTCACCTTGTCGGGACAGGGCACCATCGTCACCGGCACGGCGCTGGCGGGACGCGCGCAGGTTGGTGACATGCTGCAACTGGCGCCCGGCGGCGCGCAAGCACGCGTGCGCAGCATCCATGCACAGAACCGCGCGGCCGAGACGGGCATGGCGGGCCAGCGCCTGGCGCTGAACCTGGCCGGCATCGAGCGCGAACGCATCGAACGGGGTAACTGGATCGTCGCGCCCGAGCTGGCGCAGTGTTCCGAACGCCTCGATGTGGAACTGACCTTGCTGCCCGACGCCGGCGTGCAACTGAAAGCCTGGTCGCCGCTGCACGTGCACCTGGGCGCGGCGCACCAGCTGGCGCGCGCCGTCATGCTCGATGGCGAAACCCTGTCGCCGGGGCAGACGGGCAGGGTACAACTGGTGTTCGAGTCGCCCATGCACGGCGTGCCGGGCGACCGCTTCGTCGTGCGCAATGCGCAAGCGACGCAGACGGTGGGCGGCGGCATGGTGCTCGACCCGTTCGGCCCCGCGCGCAAGCGCCGCAGCCCGGCGCGCTTAAGCTGGCTGGACGCGCTGGCCGCCTTTGTCGCACAGGGCGATATTGCTGCCTTGCTGGCGCAAAGCCCGCTGGGGCTGCGCGAGTCGCTGCTGGTGCGCCTGTCGCTGCTGCCGGCGAACGCCATCGCGCTGCCGGCCGACACGCGGCGCATCGCCCTGCGCGGTGGCGACGCCCTGCTGCTGGCGCCGCCGGCGCTTCTGGCGCTTGAAGAGAGGGTGCTGGCTGCCCTGGCGGTGTTCCATGCGCGCGCCCCCGACGAGGCGGGGCCGGAACTGTGGCGCCTGAAGCGCATCGTCGACGCGGAGATGGAAGACGCCTTGTGGAGCCATCTGGTCGAAGCCTTGCTGGCGCGCGGCGAGCTCCTGGCGCGCGGCGCCAGCCTGCATCTGCCGACGCACAGCGTGGAACTGACGCCGCAGGAGCAGGCGCTGGCCGAGCCCTTGCTGGCAGCGTTGGAACAGGGGCGCTTCGAGCCGCCGTGGACGCGCGACCTGGCGCGCGACTTCGGCCTGGCCGAGGATGACGCGCGCCGGCTGTTGCGTAAACTTGCCAAGGCAGGGCAGATCAGCCAGGTGGTGCACGACCTGTTTTATCACCAGGCGGCGCTGGCCGAGCTGGCGCAACTGGTGCGCAGTCTGGCTGGAAAAGCCGAACAGGATGAAGGTCTACCGCCCGGCAATGGCGCTGTGGGTGCGGCCACCTTCCGCGATGCCAGCGGTCTGGGCCGCAAGCGGGCGATCCAGGTCCTGGAATTCTTTGACCGCGTCGGTTATACTCGCCGTGTTGGCAATGGGCATCTATTGCGCCCGCAAGCGCTGTGGTCCTACACTGCAGCCTTGCCCAACAGCTAAGTACTAGCTCAGGCACCGCGGAAAGCACACTCATCCGGTGATGTGGCCGGGCTTCAAACCCGGTGGAGGGCGTCAGACGTTCTCCCGTAGGTTCGACTCCTACTGTTTTCCGCCAGTGATTCTTCCCTTCCCCCCTGCATGCTGATCGTCCCGGCGTTGGCCTGTTGCCACGTTGCGGAAAATACATGGTGTAATTGATAATATGCGGCGATGCCGGCGCGGGGCGATGGTAACATCGGCTTGAATCTCCTGTCGCAGATGAAAGCAAGCATGAAACAAGCAAGCATGGCACGGCTGCTGGCAGTGGCGCTGCTGATGCCGGCGCTGGCCGCGGCGGCTGGTCTGCGCATCGTCGGCGAGCACTTGCCGCCATCGAGCATGATGGAAGGCAATGTCGTCGTGGGACGCGAAACGACGAAGGTGCGCGACATCATGGCGCGCGCCGGCATCGCCTACAGCATCGAGTTGTTGCCGTGGAAGCGCGCGTACGCGCAGGCGCTGCGCGAAGCCGACACCTGCATCTTTTCCACCAGCCGCACGCAAGAGCGCGAAGCGCAATTTCGCTGGATCGGCCCCCTCAACGAAGCGGAGTGGATACTGTATGGCCTGGTCGAGCGGCATCTGACGCTGCGCACGCTGGCCGATGCGCGCGGCCTGGTGATCGGCACGGTGCTGGGCGACGCGCGCGATGACTACCTGCGCCAGCGTGGCTTGAGCGTGGCGCCAGTGACGCAGGAGTGGCTCAATCCGCAAAAGCTGCTGCTCGGGCGCATCGATCTGTGGGCCGTGGGCATGGCGGTGGGCAGCAAACCGTTTGCCGGCAAGGAGTGGGAGGGCAAGGTGGAGCCGTTGCTGATCTTTAATCGCGTGCAGACTTACCTGGCCTGTAACCTCAAGGTGCCCGAGGCGCAGGTGGCTGCCATGCAGCGCGCCGCTGCCGCCATGCGCCGCGACGGCAGCATGGCGCGCGAACAGCTGCGCTGACTCAGTGCATTGAGTCAGCTTTCCAGCCACTGGCGCACGCAGTTGCGTCCTTCGCGCTTGGCCTGGTACAGGGCCTGGTCCGCATGGCTGTAGGCCGTTTCGAACGGCGTGCCGGCGCGGTTCCAGCTCAGGCCCACGCTGACGGTGATGGCGCGCGTGATGGGCGCCGCGTGGCGCTGGCGGCCGATGCTTTCGCAGATGCGCTGCGCGACTTGCACCGCCTCGTCGCGCGAGGAGGTGGGCCAGACCACGGAAAACTCTTCACCGCCGACCCGGCCGATGGCCGTCTCCTGTCCCAATAATCCCTTCAGGCAGTCGACCACGGCCTGGATCACGCCGTCGCCGGCCGGGTGGCCGAAATCGTCATTGACCTGCTTGAACAGGTCGATGTCGAGCACGATCAGGGCCATGTCGCCCTTCGCCAGGCAGCGCGAGGCATGCTCGATCACGGCACCGCGGTTCAGGGCGCCCGTCAGCGGATCGTGCGTGGCGCGGTATTCGAGCTGGCCGGCCAGGGTTTGCAATTGCCGGTTCAGCAAATGCATGTCGCGCTCGGCGCGGTCGCTGCGGCCGATCAGGCGCCGCGTCTCGCGCATCAGCCGTTCGTAGTGATTGATCAGTTCACCGAGCACGCGGCGCTGCGCCTCGCCGCTGGCATGGACGTCGGCGTGCATGCGCCGCGCGGCAGCCAGCGCCGCCGCTTCCACGGTGAACAGGTCGGGTTCCAGGCCGGACTCGGAGATGGCGGCGTGCATGCTCTAGCTGCCTCGCACGGGATGGTCGCAGAAATCGAGTGCCGTGAAATCTTGCTGCAGCTCCTGGCCGAACTCCAGGATGGTGTCGTCGTCTTCGTCGTGATACCAGTTCAGGCGCACCTGGTTGCCGTCGATGGCGGCCTGATTCAGGGTGTCGAACAGGGTAAACAGCATCTTCGTGCTGGAGCTGTTGAAGTAGGCCAGCGAGACGTTGACGGTGATGGTGCTCTCGCGGCAGGCGTCCAGGTAGGCGCGCACGGTGGCGATCAGCGGGCCATAGAAGGCGGCCGCGTTTTCCGGATAGGACTCGCCCTTGATCGACAGGGTGTGCTGCTCGAAACGGAAGTCGATTTCGGGCGAACACGGGGTCGCGGCGATGAACAGTGGTGACGGTAATTGCATATGCTTTCCTGAGTCGGCTCTTTCAAATGATGGCTTTGATGCAGAAGATGGTGTGCCCCGGCTCCTGTGGGTCCTGGACGAATTCGAATTCCAGCGGCTCGCTGGCGTCGCGCGCCATGGTGAGAAAACCCAGGCCCGCGCCCTTGCTGTCGGCCGGCGCTTCCTCGCGCAGGGCCTTCTTGTAGGCCAGGCGGATTTCTTCCATCGTCATCGTGTGCAGCGGCTCCAGGCGGGCGCGGATCTGCGCCACGTTGTCCGTCGAGACGGGGTTGGCGCACAGCAGAAAAAAGCTGTCGCCGCGCGTGCCGATGCAAAACGAGCCGCGCCGCATCTGCTGGTCCAGCTGCGCATCGGGCGTCAGGCTGTCGGCGGAATAGTGCATGATATTTTGCGACATCTCGATGAACGAGGAAAAGATGCGCCGCCGCGTGGGTCCGGCCGCGCCGGCCGTATCGAGGCGCGCCTTGATGGTTTCGGAAATGGCGCTCACCACGTGCTGCGAGAAATAGCCCACGTAAAAAAAGATGATGTTGCGCTTGCGCGCCACATCCCAAAACTCGTTGAATTCTTCGTACAGCACGTCCGTGCTCCTGGCTAGCCGGTGACCCGGTTTCTTGTTGATAATGTGGTTCGATGGCGCCAAAACTACAGGCGGAAACAGAAAAAGGTCAGGTCGTCGCGGCGCGGCTGCTTGCCTTGCCAGGCCGCGCTGTCCTGCAGCAGTGCCGCCGCCACGTCGCCAGCGGGAGCGTCGCGCTGCGCCAGCAGCTGCTCGCGCATGCGCCGCTTGCCATAGGCGATGTCGCGCGCGCCGCCGATCTGGTCGAGCAAGCCGTCGGTCGTGATGAACAGCAGGCTGCCGGCGGGTATGGCGAGCGTCTCGTTGTGCCAGCAGTAGCCGGGCGGCGTGTCGACATAGCCCACGCCCATGCGCGCGCCGTCGATGGCGCGCACGGCCTCTTCGCCTGGCACCACCACGTACAGCGCCAGTTTCGCCCCCGCGAAACGCAGGCTGGCGCTGGCGTCGTCGTAACACAGGAAGGCGCAATCCATGCCGTCGTTCGAACCGGCGTGATGGCCGCTGGCGGCGCCGTCCTGGCCCAGCAAGGTCTTGATGGAGCGGCTGACGGCGCCGATCAGGGCGGCCGGATCGCGCGGCCCCAGTTCGCGCAGTGCCTGGCTCAGGGCCGACGAGGCGATCAGGGTCATGAAGGCGCCCGGCACGCCATGGCCGGTGCAGTCGGCGATGGCGGCGAACCAGCCGCCCGCGTGGCGCTCGAAGAAGTAAAAATCGCCGCCGACGACGTCGCGCGGCTGCCATTCCAGGTGCGCGTCGGGCAGGGTGGCGCGCAATTCCGCGTCCGATGTGCGCAGCCGGGCGCGCTGGATCACGCTGGCGTAATCGATGCTGTGCATGATTTGCCGGTTCTTTTCCGCCTGCATGGTGGCTACCACGTTCATCAACTGCAAGCCGAAGCCCACGCCGGCCAGCGCGCCACCTTCCGTGATGATGAAGCCGTCGGCCAGCGCCTTTTCGCCCGCTTCCACGGCGCGGAAGGTGAGGTCTTCGATGCTCATGGCACCATCGACGATCAGCGGTTCCTTGTCCATGAAGGCGATGCAGCTCTTCTTGCCGTACACCTCGTGATAGAAGGGCTTGGACATCTGCGACATGAAGATATTGCGACTGATCAAGCCGATGGGTTTCTGCTGCTCCGTGACGGGCAAGCTCATCATGTCGCGCCGTTCCGTGAACAGTTCCAGCACGGCGAAATTGCTGGCGTCGGCCTGCACCGATTCCGTGGGTATGCACAGATCAAACGCCACGGAGGTGCGATAACGGGGAAGATGCAATCGAGAAGCGTTGAACTCCACAGCGGCTACCTTTACATGACGAGCGGACCCTTGTTGTCGCGACGGCAAGGCGACTGACAAACAGGCAATATCATCATGGTAGCCCTGGAATGTGACGGCTTGATTACCAGCTTGTCAAAACCGTATGCAAGATGGCTGCATGGCAAGCCGTTTCCGGCCCTACAGGCGCCGGGCCAGCGCCTGCGCCTGTTCCAGCCAGCGCGCGCGCTGCACTTCGGTGGAATCGAGGATGGGGCCGAAGCTGGCTACCTTGACGGGCTTGACGCCGCAAAATTCCAGCGTCGTCTTGCGCAGCTGGTGGATGCCAGGCATGTGGTAGACCCAGCGGAAATACCAGGGCGGCGTATCCATCGTCACCAGGAGCTGGGCCGTGCGGCCCTTCAGCAACTGGGCCGGGAAAGCCTTGCCCGGGCGATACTTGAAGGCAAAGCCGGGCAGGAAGACGCGGTCGACAAAGCCTTTCAGCAGGGCCGGCGCGCCGCCCCACCAGATCGGGTAGGCGAACACCAGGTGTTCGGCCCAGCTGATGGCTTCCTGGGCCGCCAGCAAGTCCGCTTCCAGCGGCTGTACCTGGCGATAGCCTTCGTGCAGGATGGGATCGAAGTCCAGCTGGCCCAGACGCAGCTCGCGCACGCTGTGGCCTGCGCTGCGGGCCGTGGCGGCGTAGGCCTCGGCCAGGGCGGCGCAGAAACTGTCGCTGGACGGGTGGCCGAGGAGAATTAAAATGCGTTTCGGTGTAATGTTGCTCATGCTGCAGGCTTTCCGTTAAAGAACAGCTTGCATGCTAAAGCCTGCCCCTAGTGGCAGAGTCAAGCGGCCGCTGGAAGGTGCTGGCGCGCCAGGCAGTCGCGGATTTCTGTGTCGATGTCGGCCAATTGCGCGTCGAGCTGGCGCAGACGGGCGAACTCCTGCTGTATCTGCGCGCGCTTGGCGGCGATGTGCTGCGACAGGGCGGCCCAGTCGGTCTCTTCGCCGGCCAGGATGGGCAGCAGTTCGGCCAGGCGGAAGCCCAGCGCTTGCGCCTGGCGTATCAGTCTGACTTGCGCCAGGTCTTGCTGCGTGTAGACGCGGTAGGCGCCGGAACGGCGCACGTCGCCCAGCAAGCCCAGCGTTTCATAGTGGCGCAAGGCCTTGGGCGAGGTGCCCGCCAGGCGGGCGATTTCTCCGATGTACATGCTTGTCCCTTGTTGAGCTGCGGCGCACGCAGTGTAGCGCAGGTGGCTTGCCAGGCGCTACCTTGCGCGCTGCCTCAGGAGGCCTTGCGCGGCGGGACTTTCTTCGCCGTGCACTCGGCACAGGTGCCGTACAGCGACAGCGCGTGCTCGTGCAGCACGAAGCCCCGCTCGGTGGCGATCTCGTTCTGGCGCAGTTCGATGCCTTCATCGACGAATTCATCGACTTTGCCGCAGCCCGTGCAGACCAGGTGATCGTGGTGCTGGCCTTCATTCAGTTCGAAGACGGCATGGCCCGATTCGAAATGCCGGCGAAACAAAATGCCCGCTTCGGCAAACTGCATCAGCACGCGGTAGATGGTGGCCAGGCCCACGTCGATTTTTTCAGCCAGCAAGAGTTTGTAGACATCGTCCGCACTCAGGTGCTTGATCGTGCCTTCTTGAAACAGCTGCAGAATCCGCAAGCGGGGGATGGTCACTTTCAAGCCCGATTCACGCAGTTCCCTCAATATATCCATGTCTCCCATTCCTTTTTATGATCGCCTGAGCGAGCGCTTAAGCGTGAACCTGCATTATATCGCAAATGATAATCATTACCATTCGCATGTGCGAACTGAAAATAGTATGCGGTGTAGCCAGTTGGGTATCCAGTGACATCGGCGCAAGTGGCCATTGCGTGGCGGACAACTGCTGCCAAGGTTATTGTTCAATATGGAAAAGTGGCGCTCGAATCGTTACACTGTCCAGCAGGCAATAACAATGGAGGGGGGCATGGACCGATTTGATGCGATGCGTCTGTTTACCCGCATCGTCGAGTTGCGCAGTTTCACGCAGGCGGCGCATGACCTTGGCTACCCGAAGGCCACCGTCACGCATGCGATCAAGCAACTCGAAGCGCGGCTGCGCGTGCGCCTGCTGCAACGGACCACGCGGCAAGTGATGCCCACGCCCGATGGCGAGGCATATTATCAGCGCTGCGTGCGCCTGCTGGCGGACCTGGAAGAAACGGAAGCCGTGTTTTCCTCGGCGATGCAGCAGCCGGCCGGCAAGCTGCGCATCGACCTGCACGCGACCCTGGCCATGCATTTCGTCCTGCCCGTGCTGGACCGGTTCTGTGCCCGCTATCCCTTGATCGAACTGGAAATCGGCATGGGCGACCGCCTCGTCGACCTGGTGCGCGAAGGCGTCGACTGCGTGCTGCGCGTGGGGGCATTGAGCGACTCGTCGATGGTGGCGCGCCGCGTGGCGCTGCTGGAACAAATGACGTGCGCCAGCCCCGCCTACCTGGCCGCGCACGGCACGCCGCAGAATCTGGCGCAGCTCGATGGCCACCGCGCCGTCAATTTCTTTTCCGCCCAGACGGGCAAGGTCTGGCCCTTCGATTTCAAGGTGACTGGCCAGCACCACAGCGTGGCCTTGCCGGGCACCGTGTCCGTCAACAATGCCGACGCGTATCACGCCTGCTGCCGCGCGGGCCTGGGCCTGATCCAGGCGCCTCGCTACCATCTGGAGCAGGCGCTGGCCGCCGGCGAGCTGGTGGAAGTGTTGTCGGCCATGCGTCCCGACCCGCTGCCCGTGTCCGTGCTGTATCCCCATCAGCGGCAATTGTCGCCGCGCGTGCGCGTGTTTGCCGACTGGCTCGCCAGTCTGTTCGCCGAGCCAGCTTGATTCTGCAATGCCGCATTTTCTTGACCTTGGCAAAGAAAAAAATCCCTGTAGTGATGCCATCTAGCACTATTTGATGTGGATCAAAGTTTTTGTTGCACTGCACTCTTAAACTTCGCAGCGTTACTTAACGACAGAGGAAAACATAATGAAAACGTCCGCAACTGCAGCAGCAATCGTCCTGGCCGCCATCGGCGCATTCGCCGGTAATGCAATGGCGCAGGAAAGCCCATGGCTGGTGCGCGCGCGCGCCGTGCACATCGATCCGGCCGATAAATCTACCCCTGTTGGTGGCGTCGGCGCATCCGACCGCCTGACGGTCAGCAGCAAGACGATTCCTGAAATCGATATTTCGTACTTTTTCACGCCGAATATTGCTGCCGAGCTGATCCTGACCTACCCGCAAAAACATGACGTCAAGCTCGACGGCGGCCAAGTCGGCACCTTCAAGCACCTGCCACCGACCCTGTCGCTGCAATACCACTTCATGCCTGAAAAACAGCTCAGCCCTTACGTGGGCGCCGGCGTGAACTACACGAATATCTCGGCTGTCAAACTGGGCGGCCTGCGCCTGGAACACGACAGCTGGGGTTTCGCCCTGCAAGCCGGTGTCGACTACAAGCTCGATAAAAACTGGTCGCTGAACTTCGATATCAAGAAAGTGCAGATCCGCAGCGACGTCATGACCGCTGCCGGTGCCAAGATCAGCGAAGTCAAGATCGATCCTATCCTGATCGGTGTAGGCGTCGGCTACCGCTTCTAGGGACACCTATCAAAACCTACTGCGCGTCGTAATTTGCGGTCTGCGATGCTCACTGTACCTTCGTACAGTTGCGCTTCTCAAGCCAACGGGGGCGCCGAGCCTTCCTTCCGCTCGCTACGGTTTTGTTAGGCGTTGCAAGTATTGAAGATGCCCGCGCAGCGCGGGCGCAAAAAAAGACGGCCAGGTGTGAACCTGGCCGTCTTTTTGCGTGCAGCGCTTTGCTTGCGCCTTATTTTTTCAGCGTCTTTTCCAGCGCCAGCTGATAATCCGTCTTTTCGTAGCCGGCCAGGTATTTGTTCGTCGCGTCGAGGAAGGCGCGCGAACGATAGGCCGCTTCCAGGTCCTTGACCCATGGCTTGGCCTTGTCGGCCGTGCGGATGGCGACCAGGTTGATGTAGCTGTCCGAGATCTTTTCCACGCTAAGGGCCGAGGTCAGCTTCATGCCGGCGGCCAGGGCGAAATTGCCATTGACGAAAGCGTAGTCGGCGTCGGCCAGCGAACGTGGCAGCTGCGCCGCTTCCAGCGGCACCAGTTTCAGCTTCTTCGGGTTTTCCAGCACGTCGCGCTCGGAAGCGCGCAGCGGGTCGACGTTCGGTTTCAGCTTGATCCAGCCCATCTTGGCCAGCATCACCAGCGCGCGCGCCTGGTTGGTCGGGTCGTTCGGCATGGTGATGGTGGCGCCGTTTTTGACTTCCGCCAGGGTTTTTTGCTTGCCGCCGTACAGGCCGATCGGCATGGTCGGCACGGTGATCAATGCGCTCAAGGGCAGCTTGTTATCGGTGGCGAACTTGGTCAGATACACGATGTGCTGGAACACGTTGGCGTCCAGCGAGCCCTCGGCCAGCGCGTAGTTCGGCTGCACGTAGTCGTTGAATTCGACGATCCTGACCTTGTAGCCCTGTTTTTCCAGGATAGGCTTGATGCCCAGCTTCAGCTGGTCCGAATACGGGCCGGAGCTGGTACCGATGACGAGCTCTTTTGGGTCCTTGGCGTGGGCGGCGGTGGCGAAGGCCAGGCTGGCGGCGGCCAGGAGCAGATTGCGGCGAAGTTGTTTCATGCTTTTCCTTGTACTGAAATACTGAATATGAATTAACGTTTGTCGAGGCGCTTGGCGATGCGCGTGCCGGCGAACTGGATGGTTTGCACCAGCACGATCAGGATGGCCACGGTGACGACCATGATGTCCGTCTCGAAGCGGTAGTAGCCGTAGCGGATGGCCAGGTCGCCGATGCCGCCGCCGCCCACCACGCCGGCCACGGCCGAATACGACAGGAAGCTGATCGACAGCACGGTCAGGGCCAGCACCAGGCCGGAGCGCGCTTCCACCAGCAGCACGCGGAAAATGATCTGCATTTCCGACGCGCCCATGGCGTGCGCCGCCTCGATCACGCCGCGCGGCACTTCGCGCAGGTTCTGTTCCACCAGGCGCGCCAGGTAGGGAATGGCGGCGAACGACAGGGGCACGGCAGCTGCCAGCGGGCCGATCGAGGTGCCCGCGATGATGCGTGTAAACGGCGTCAGGGCGACCAGCAAGATAATGAACGGGAAGCTGCGCACGGTATTCACCAGCCAGCCGAGGATCATCGACAACGGACGGTTTTCCAGCGACTGGCCTTCCGAGACGAGGAACAGCACAATGCCCAGCGGGCCGCCGATCAGGATGGCGGCACTCAATCCGATGCCCAGCATGGTCATTGTCTGGCCCAGCGCCACCGAGATTTCCGGCAGCAGGTTGACGACGTTATTGATCGATTCTTCAAACATGTGTTGCATCCTTCCATGCGGTGGCTTCAAACGCCTCGGTGCCGTAATACGCCAGCTCGCGTCCCAGCGCCGTCTTGCGTGGGGTGGCCGTGTCGCTCAAATCGAATTGTTCGGCGATGGCGCCGTTTTCCACGACGGCGACGCGGTTGCAGATGGCGCCCAGCACCGACAGCTCATGGCTGACGATGACGATGGTCACGCCAAGGCGCGCGTTGATGTCGCGCAGGGTGTCGAGCAGGGCGCGCGTGGTTTCCGCGTCCAGCGCGGACGTCGGCTCGTCGCACAGCAGCACATCGGGGTGGCTGGCCAGGGCGCGCGCAATCGCCACGCGCTGTTTCTGCCCGCCGGACAATTGCGCCGGATAGCTGTGCAGCTTGTCGGACAGGCCCACCAGGGCCAGGCACTCCTCGACCCGGGCGGCGATCTGCTCGCCCTTGGTCGTGCCATGGATTTTCAAGGGGAAGGCGACGTTGTCGAAGACGCTGGCGTTTTGCAGCAGGTTGAATTGCTGGAAAATCATGCCGATGTTCTGGCGCGCGTCGCGCAATTCGCTCTTGCCCAGGCGGGTCAGTTCGCGCCCGGCCACGGTAATGGTGCCGCTGTCGGGACGCTCCAGCAGGTTAATCAGGCGCAGCAAGGTGGATTTGCCGGCGCCGCTCTTGCCGATCAGGCCGAAAATATCACCGGGATAGACTTCCAGCGTGACCGATTTGACCGCGTGGAATTGTTCGCCCTTGGGCAGCGCGAAGGTCTTGTTCGCGCCATCGATGCGAATCACCGGCGTACGGTGTGGTGTGGTCATGCAGTGTTTCCTTTTTTATTGGACCGTGACAGGCTTGCTTGCAGGGGCCAAATCGCCCGGCCTGCTACGTCGGTTGCGTAGTATACCTCCGATCGTGTTATTACTCCTACGACAGAATCTTGCTTTGAATATGCAAATAATGTCTATGCGCCGGTTTTCAAGTTGAAAAAGCGGGAAATCAGCGCTCTTGCCGAATTTAATCGCGTGGACTGGCGCAGCGAAGCCACTTCTTGGTGAAAAGTTCGACGCGCCCTGCGCGGGCATCGCGGTGCTTTTATGTGTGGTTCGGCTGACTTGGTGTTTTTTTGACGTGGGCGGGGCCGTTTATTGCCTGCCATTGTCCTCTTCGTGGGCAGATTCTGCTCCGCTGGCGGCAGGGCCTTCGGGACGGCGCAACAGGTAGACGAGGACGGCGATTTCCATGGCGCCCACCATGGCGATGACCCACCACGGCGGATGGCCCAGGCACATGGCGACAAAGCCGATGGCCATGCCCAGGCAAGCCATGGCCTTGCCGCGCCGCGAGACGGCGCGGTGTTCGCGCCACTGGCGCAGCGGCGGGCCGAAGCGTGGATGCTGCAGCAACCAGTGCTCGAGGCGCGGCGAGGCGCGGCTGAAGCAGGCCAGGGCGAGGATCAGGAAAATCGTCGTTGGCATGACGGGCAGCATGGCGCCGATGAGCCCCAGCAGCACCATCAGGGCGCCGGCGGCGGTCCAAGCCCAGCGGCGCAGGCGCGCGCCGTGCGCTTCGCGCAGTGGGATCCGGGCGTGCGTCTCCCGCATCAGGCGAAGGCGCCGGTGCTCAAGCCCTGGCTGCGGAGCGGGGAGGCGGCAGGATGGGCGTTCAAGGTGCGCATATCGTGGCGGGTGTGGTGGGTGGCCGTCATGTTTTTCTGCTCTGGGTTCTGCTCTGTTTTCGGCTCTATTATGGATGAATCAAGGTGACGCTGCATGCGTGCCAAGGCCGCGATGATAACCACCCTGCATAATAATAACAAGAATCATTCTCATTTGATGCATACTGTGGCGCCGGATAACGCTGGATATTTTGGGCAATGCAGACAATAATCGGCAGCAGAAGGCGCTGTCATGGACATCATCGTTGTTATTATCGATTTTATCGATGCTAACTAGGTATATTTTGCGTTTTACATCGATCTTCATGCCATGCATAATCTGTTGTAACTGAAGCCAGACAATCAGCCGCAGCGCTTCCCGCCTGCAGCTGCTTGCGGTTTTGACATCCTCCACTTTCTATCAGGAATCTACAATGAAAAAACTGCTCGCTTTTATCGCCGCCGCCGGCTTCTCGCTGTCCGCCGTTGCCGCGCCTGAAGTCTATGTCATCGATGGCAGCCACACTTTCCCCCGTTTCGAGTACACCCACATGGGCTTCTCGACGCAGCAAAGCCGTTTCAATAACACCACCGGCAAGGTCACGCTGGACCGCGCCGCCAAGACGGGTGCCGTCGAAGTGCTGATCGACACCAAGTCCGTCGATACGGGTTCGACCCTGTTCAACTCGCACATCCAGGGTGAAGACTTCCTCGACACGGCCAAGTACCCGGTCGCCACCTACAAATCGACCAAGTTCAATTTCGACGGCGACAAGCTGGCCTCCGTGGAAGGCAACCTGACCCTGAAAGGCGTGACCAAGCCAGTGACACTGACCGTCACCTCGTTCGCCTGCGCACCGCACCCGATGCTGAAGAAAGACGCCTGCGGCGCCAACGCCACGGCCAAGATCAAGCGCTCGGAATTCAACGCCGGCAAATATGCGCCAGCTGTCAGCGATGATGTCACTTTGACTTTCGCCATCGAAGCGATCAAGCAATAAACTGCTGGGGTCAGTCACTGCGTGATTGGAATGTTCCCCCATTGGGTAACATTCCCCCGGCGGGTCTGACCCCACATTTTCGCTGCAACGTAAAATGGCGGTGGACTTCGGTCCGCCGCCATTTTTTATCATTGGTAGGTCGGATTAGTGCGGCAAAGCCGCACGTAATCCGACATGAGCCGGCATGCAAGACGATCACGCCAGGTGATGCACCTCCTGCTGTCCATACACGGGCGTGTTCAAACCTTCCATGCGCGCCTTCAACTGCAGCGACAGGTACTGCGAATAGTGGCGCGACTGGTGCAGGTTACCGCCGTGGAACCACAGCGCTTGCTGCTGCGTGGGCTTCCACATATTGCGCTGTTCTCCCTCCCACGGGCCCGGGTCCTTCGTCGTGGCCGAACCCAGTCCCCACACCTTGCCCACTTTATTCGCCACTTCGGGCGAGATCAGGTCGGCCGCCCAGCCATTCATGGAGCCGTAGCCGGTGGCGTACACCACCAGGTCGGCCGGCAGTTCCGTGCCGTCGGACAGCACGATGGAATGGCTTTTCAGCTCCTGCACGCCGACGCCGCTTTTCAGCTTGATCTTGCCGTCGGCGACCAGCTCGGAAGCGCCCACATCGATGTAGTAGCCGGAGCCGCGGCGCAGGTATTTCATGAACAGGCCGGAATCGTCGTCGCCGAAGTCGAGCATGAAACCCCGTTCTTCCAGGCGCGCATAAAAGTCCGCATCGCGCTCGCGGATGGCCTTGAAGACGGGTTTCTGGAAGTCAGCCAGGATTTTATAGGGGATCGAGGCGAACGTCAGGTCGGCCTTGTTTGTGGTCATGCCGGCCGCCAGCGCCCGTTCCGAATACAGGTCGCCCAAGGCCAGGTCCATCAAGGAATCGGACTTGACGATGTGCGTCGACGAGCGCTGCACCATGGTCACGTCCACGCCCGCTTCCCACAGGGCGGCGCAGATATCGTGCGCGGAATTGTTCGCGCCGACCACCACCACCTTCTTGCCCACATACGCGTCCGGCCCCGGATGCTGCGACGAGTGCTGCTGCTCGCCCTGGAACACGTCCATGCCCTTGAACTTCGGCATGTTCGCCTTACCCGACATGCCCGTGGCCAGCACCAGCTGTTTCGGCTTCAGGGTGACGGGCTGGCCGTCGCGCAGCACTTGCACCGTCCACTCGCCGCTGGCTGCGTCGAAGCTGGCCGACTCGCATGACGTCGAACCCCAGTAGTTCAGCTCCATCACCTTGGTGTACATTTCCAGCCAGTCGCCGACCTTGTCCTTCGGCGTGAAGACGGGCCAGTTGTCGGGGAACGGGATATACGGCATGTGGTCGTACCAGACGGGGTCGTGCAGGCACAAGGACTTGTAGCGCTTGCGCCAGCTGTCGCCCGGGCGCGCGTTTTTCTCGATGATGATGGTGGGGACGTTCAGCTGGCGCAGCCGCGCGCCGAGCGCGATGCCGCCCTGGCCGCCGCCGATGATGACGCAGTAGGGCTGGCGCGCGTAGCCCAGTTCCGTCGCTTCCTGCTCGCGCTGTTCCAGCCAGCTGCTGCGGTCCGTGCGCGCGCCGTGTTCCGCGCCCATGGGCCGCCGGCCGCCCTTGGCTTCTTCAAAACCCTTCAATTCGCTCATGGTGGTGAGCAGGGTCCAGATTTTGCCGTCGCGGATGCGGATGAAGCCCACGCCGCGCGCCACGTTCGTTTCCACCGTGATCCAGCTTTGCAGCACGCCACCGGCTTCCACTGCATGTTCGCCGTCGGCGATGCGGATGGAAACGGGCTGCACGGCGCCCAGCTGGGCGGCCAGCATGGCGGCGATCTGCTCGCGGCCTTCCAGGGTTTTCAAGTTCCAGGTAAACAGCACCAGGTCGCGCCAGTAGCCGTCTGGTTCGAACAGCTGTGCGGCGCCCGTGCTGTCACTGGTGCGAAGACAGCCTTCGAGCTGCTCCAGGATGCTGGCCACGGCCAGGTCGTGCGGGTTGCTATCGGTTTGCATCGTGTCTCCTCCAAGTCTGCTGACTTTATGATGGGATGCGGCTGTGTTGCCGCTGACGATGTTGTAACACTGGCGTTCTGGCCCCGCATCCTGCAGCGCAGCATGGCTGCTATTGAGACGGAAGTCTCAGCTTTTTCTGTTGCTTACTGCCGGTGCGGCGCCACGATTTTCAAGTGCTTGAGGCGGCGGTACAAGGTGGCGCGCGAGACGCCCAGCATGGCGGCCGCCTGCAGCGGATGCCATTTGGCGGCGTTCATGGCGTGGACGATGCGCGTGCGCTCGGCCAGCTCCGGCGGCGTGTATTCCGGTACGCCGTCCGCGACGGGCGCCTCGCGTGTGGCGCGCAGGCGCGCGCTGGCCTGGCGCAGCGGTGCGCGCACGCGGACGTGCAGCCAGGTGCTGCCGCCGGTCAGGCGCAGCGACAGCAGATTGTGTCCCGCGCGCGCATCGAACAGCCGCTCGGCGCGCACTTCCAGCACCTCGGCTATGGGGCGTGGCAGGGTGTCGAGACCCCCGATGACGTCGCGCGCGCAGCCGTTGGCGGCGATGACGTTGCCATGTTCGTCGATGGCGAGCAGCATCTCCGGCTGCACTTCCACGAAGTGGCGGTTGCGGTGTGCCAGCAGGATGCAGCAATGGCTGTAGGACTTGAGAAAGAAGCCATCCTCGATCAGGGTCGCGCCCTGGCGCACCAGCTGTTTCACCAGGCGCTGGCTGTCGCGCGCGTCGGGCGAGTTCAGTGCCGAGGCATCGAGCACGCCGATCAAGTCGCCGTGCGGCGAAAAAATCGGCGCGGCGCTGCAGGTCAGGCCCGTGAACGCGGCGCGAAAATGGTCGCTCTTGTGCACGGTGATGGCTTCCTGGTCGAGCAGCACGGAGGCGATGCCGCACGTGCCTTCCTCTTCTTCCGACCAGCACGAACCCGGATACAGGCCCGCCTTCTTGAAGTCCTTGCGCTGGTCCGTGTCGACCACGTAGTCGATCGTCACGCCGCGCGCATTGGCCAGGATGACGCAATAGCCCGCTTCGCGCACCATGGCGTGCAGGCGTGGCAGGCACTGTCCCGTGGAACGCAGAAAGCCTTCCTCGGATTGCTGGATGGCGCGCAGTTCGGCGCCCGTCAGGATGCGCGGCCCCGTGGTGGAGGCGGGGTCGAGCCGGTAGTCGTCCAGCGAGCGCCGGTACGACGAGGCCAGCCTGGCCGTGTCGGCGCCAGGATTGACGATACGGCCGGCGATCAGGTCGCGCACGCGGTCGATATGGCTGGTCTGGCGGACGTAGGGCATGGCGCTCTCCAGTGTCTCTGATGCTGGTGTTTGGATTGTTTTCCGTTTGTAGCACGAAGTGCCGGGCCGCGCATCCTGCGTTGCAGCATGGCGCACGCGTGAGACGATCGTCTCAGCGCGTGGCCCGCACAATAGAATGCTTTACAACAATAAAAAAGAGCATCTCTGATAACATCGGCTCAAATTGACAGTCGGTTATCGCAAGGGATATCTATGGCAATGCAAGCGATGTTCCTGATACGCAGAGCGATGGTGCTGGCCTTGCTGGGAGCGAGCGCCGCCTGCGGCGCCGCCGGCCAGCTCGATCCCGATGGCCAGAGCAACATGGAAAAAGAGGTGGCGCGGCGCGCCGCCGTAGAACCGGCCATAGTCGCCAGCTGGCACATGACGCGTTCCGTGGAAGCGGGCGTGCAGGTGGCCGGCGAGAGCAATCTGTTCTGGAAGCTGTCGAATACGCCGGCGCGCAATCCCGACTTCGATTTCAAACCCTACTGGTACGAGTTCTATGTCAAGCCGGCGCTCGGCTTCAAACGCAATTTCGGCGACGGCAGGCAGCTGTATGCACGCGTGTCCGCCGTCGGCTCGGGCACCTTGCGCCACGACCCGTTTGGTGCGGGCGACACGGGCCGCATCTCGATCGAGGAATTCGTCGCCGGCATCCGCATGCCGATCGGCGGCACGCGCGCGATGCTCGACCTGTCTGCCGGCGCGCAGAATTTCACGCTGGGCACGGGCATGCTGATCGCCAATGGCGGCTCGAACGGCTTTGACCGCGGCGCGCTGAAGCTCGGCCCGCGCAAGGCCTTCCAGAATTCCGTGGTGGCCAAAATAAGCCAGGATGCGTTCAGCGCCCAGGCGTTTTATCTCGACCCGAATGAAAACCCCGACAACGATAGCGGCACGCGCGTCGTCGGCGTGGATGTCAGCTACGCGCCCGCGAACGACCGCAAGGCCGGCATCGCGTACGGCAAGGTACCGCGTTCGCATGCCGCGTATCCGCAGGCGGCGCCGGGAGGCATCGGCGCACCGCTGGCCGTGCCCGATGGCCGCAAGGATCTGCAGTTCGTGTATGGCTATGCGCGCGTTCCCGTGCTGCCCACGCTGTTGTCGAAAGGCTGGTTCGGCGTCGATGCGGCGCGCGAATGGAATACGCGCGAGCCGATGCGGGGCTGGGGCTGGCGTACGGAAGGGGGCTTTTCGCTGCCCGACGTGGCGTGGACGCCGAAGTTCACCCTTGGCTACCAGAGTTTTTCCGGCGACGATCCGCACACGGCGCGCAACGAGCGCTTCGACCCGCTGTTCTTCGAAGGCACGCCGGGTGCCTGGGCTTCAGGCAGCAAGGCGACCTGGGTTTTCGTGAATGCCAACGTGAACGCGCTGCAGGCCACCATCGAGCTGCACCCGACGCCGAAAGATACCGTGACCGCCTACCTGGCTCAGGTGCGGGCCAACCAGATGGGCAGCCCGCTGCAGTTCGGCCAGGCCACGCGCCTCGACGTGCCGGGCGACGCCCCCGTGGTGATCGCCGGCGTGCTGCGCCCGATGCTGGCCAACGATGTCTTCGTCAAGTATGTGCGCGTGGTGAACCCGAATACCTATCTGACCCTGGGTTTCAGCGCATCGTTCGCACAGTCGGGCGTCAACCAGTTGGTGAATGGCCAGGCCAAAACGTGGACGGGCTGGCTGGCGAATATCGTGTGGGTTTATTAAATATACTGTTTATCAAGGAGAGCATCGCATGAACGATTTTTCCAGCATGAAACGCCTGGCCCTGGCCGCCGCCTGCCTGGCGCTGGCCGCCGGTGCCCACGCGGCGGAGACGACCAAGGGGGCTGCCACCCCGCTGTCAGCGGCCGCCAGCGATCCGGCTGCATTGCAATGGATGGTGGGCGCGCCGCCGCCGGCCGATAAAATCATCCGCTTCGACGATGGCAGCTATTTCAATTTCCCGCAGCTGCGCTGGAGCGTGTCGCACTTCCGCCAGCTGATGCCGACGGTGGACGTCGCGCGCGGCTTGAAGGCGCCCGTGCCATTGAAACGCGCGCTGCGCAAGGATATCGACAGCCTGCGCTTCACGCCCCTGGGCGCGAAGGAAACGATGACCTGGGAGCAGTCGCTGGGCGCCAACTACACGGACGGCATCGTGGTGCTGCACCGGGGCCGCATCGTGTATGAGCGTTACTTTGGCGTGCTGAAGGAAGGCGGCCAGCATGGCGCCATGTCGGTAACCAAATCCGTGATGGGCACCATCGGCGCGGCGCTGGTGGCCGAAGGCAAGCTCGATGCGGACAAAAAAGTGGCCGAGTATGTGCCGGAGCTGGCCAAGTCGGCGTTTGGCGACGCCACCGTGCGCCAGGTGCTCGACATGACCACGGGCCTGAAATTCAGCGAAGATTACGCCGACCCGAAAGCGGAAGTGTGGCAGCACGCGGCGGCCGGCAGCCCGCTGCCCAAGCCGAAGGATTACACGGGGCCGCGCAGCTATTTCGAGTACCTGCAAACGGTGCAGCACGAAGGCCGGCATGGCGAGGCGTTTGGCTACCGCACGGTCAACTCCGACGTGCTGGGCTGGATCATCGCCCGTGTCACGGGGCAGAACGTCAACGAATATCTGTCCGAGCGCGTCTGGCAAAAGCTGGGCGCCGAGCAGGATGCCTACATGACGGTCGATTCGACGGGCACGCCGTTTGCCGGCGGCGGCTTGAATGCGGGCTTGCGCGACCTGGCCCGCTTCGGCGAAATGCTGCGCAACGATGGCCGCTACAATGGCCAGCAGATTGTGCCCAAGGCGGCCGTCGACGATATCCGTCGCGGCGGCGACAAGCAGCTGTTCGCCAAGGGCGGCTACGATTTGCTCAAGGGCTGGAGCTACCGCGACATGTGGTGGGTCACGCATAACGACCATGGCGCTTACATGGCGCGCGGCGTGTACGGCCAGCGCATCTATGTCGATCCGAAGGCGGAAATGGTGATCGTGCGTTTTGCGTCGACGCCGACGGCGGCCAATGCGGCCAACGATCCGACCACCACGCCGGCCTTCGAAGCGCTGGGCAAGCTGTTGCTGGCCAAACCGAAATAGGCTGCCAGCCGTGCGGCGGGCTGGGCACAACTGGAATACACTGTCCTTTCGTCATTAATTGTTGCCTGAATAGTAATTCACGCACCGCACGCAAGGGAAGCACACTGTGGAAACCAGTCCGCCAGATCAACCGCGCCCGCCGCTCTGGCGGCGCCTGCTGTGGCCGGTCGCCCAGCTGGGCTCGGCCTTCAAGCTGACGGGCACGCATCTGCTGCACCACGTGATCGGCGCCAGCCTGATCGCCGCGCTGATGCTGGTGCTGGAAGGTTTTCACGTGCTCGAATGGCTCGATGCGGCCATGCTGCGCGCCAGCGCGGAACAGGGGCAGCTGCTGGAGCGGGACAAGGACCCGGGCGCCGCCTACCGGCCCGGCATCATCGAAATCGACCAGCCCGCGTTCGAACAGGTCTTCGACGAGCGCGAACCGCTGGAGCGTTCACGCCTGGAGCAATTGATTGCGAGTGTCGCCGCGCGCGGCAGCAAGGTGCTTGCCATCGACCTCGACCTGGCGCCTGCCGTGTATGAACAGCACAAGGCGGGCGAGCGGCCGCTGGACAGCCTGCTCGACCAGCTGGCCGCCGATGGCCGGCAACTGGTGCTGATCCTGCCCGAACAATCGGACCGGAATGCGAACCTGCCGTGGATACGCGCGCGCTGCGCCGCCGGCATCCACTTTGCCAGCCCGCAGATCCGCGAACGCATGGGCGCCGTCACGCGCATTGAGCTGAAAAGCCCCGTGCTGGCAGCCGTGGCCTTCGAACTGGCGCATGGCGCCGATGAGCAGGAGCAGAAGCAGCCCATGCCGGCCGTCTTGTCCGAGCAAAAGGAAGTGCTGGCGCTGGCCGGCCGCGTGTGCCAGCTGGCCCGGCGCACAGGCAGCGAAAAGGAATTGGCCCGCTGGGCGTTCGAACCCGTCATCCACGGCGACGCGAAGGATGCGGCCGAACAGAACGCCGTCACCGCGCCGTTTCACCCTGCCGCCGTGGCGCCGCAATTTCTGAACCCCACGCGCACGCGCGTCAAACTGGTCGATGGCCAGGCCGGCGTGGCGGCCGACGCACTGCGCAAGAACGTCGTGTACATCGGCAGCACCTATGACGTGCGCGACCGCTATACGACGGCCGAAGGCGAACAGGCCGGCCTGCACCTGCACGCGGCCGCTCACACGTCGCTGGGCATCGGCACGGCCGACGTCAACAAATATGCGGTGTTCGTGGCCGACATCGTTATCGGCGTGCTGCTGGGTTGCCTGTTCGGCGGCTTGTGGACCCTGTACGGCCGCGCCGAACTGGCCATCGACACGCGCATGGAAGACCACGATTTCAGCCGCTTGCACCGCCTGGGTACCCTGTTCGAATTCTATGGCATCCGCCTGATGCTGGCGCTGGTGTGGGCCTCGCCGTTCGTCATCGGCGCGCTGGCCATCTACTTGTCGCGCGGCTTGCTGGAGCAGGGCTGGTGGGTCAACCCCGGCCCCCTGATCGCCGGCATGTTCCTGCACGCGATGTCGCTGCGCGACGAAGCCCGCCACCCGCACGAAGAAGTGCCGGGCCTGTCCGTGTGGGCCCAGCTGCGCCGCACGCATCCCGGCATCGTGCTGGTGCAGGCGCCGCTGGCGGTGGTGCTGTTGATCATCGCCGTGATTTAGCGCAGGGCGGCGTGCCGCAATGGCCTGGGTATGGCTGGCCGATAGTTTGCCGCGGTATTGCGGCGCGCGCAGCGAAGGGTAGGTCGGATCAGGCCGCAGGCCGTCATCCGACAACATTGTTGGCGATGCCTGTCGGATGACGCTACGCTAATCCGACCTACGTGACCCATGGTTTCAGCCGATCAGTTTCAAGCCCGGCGGCAGCGCCTCGCCCAGCATGCGGCGGGTAACAGCTTCGTCCAGCTGCGTCACTTCGCTGACCATCGCCTGCCACAGGGGCGGGGCACCGACGGCTTTCAGGCGGGCCAGGATGGTGGCGCGCAAGTCGTCGGCGATGTCGCGCGAGCGGTCGCCCGTCATGCGCGCCAGGTGGGTGGCGGCAAACGCCGCCGGCTCCACTTTTTTCCAGTCCAGCGCCAGCAGCATCGTGAGCCATTCGGCCACGGTGGCGCTGTCGACCACTTCGTGCGCGCTGCCGTGGAAGGGCTGGCGCGCGCCGACCCTGGCCAGCGCCCACAGGGTATTCGTATCCGCTGCTTCGCCCTTTTTATCAGCCTTCTGCAGACGCTTGATCAGCCAGGCGCCCACTTCCGCCTTGTAGGCGCCGGGGATGCGCTCGAGTGAGGCGCCCAGGCGCAGCATGTCGTCGTCGCTGCCGTCGACCAGGGTGACGGGGCGGCTGCCGCGCTGGGCCGCATCGGCTTGCAGGTTGAAGGCGAAGTCGTCGAGCAGGCGCAGTTGCTGCTGCGTGCTCAAGCCGCCGGCAACCCTGCGCCACAGGGTCCACCATTCGGCGCACACCTGGTTGTCCTTGTGGTGCTGGATGCCCGTGTCGAACAGGGCCCACAGTTGCTCGATGCGCCACGGGTCGAGCGCGTCGCCATAGCCGGGACGCAAACAGTAGCCGGCCAGGTTCAGCCAGACACGCTCATGTTCGGCGGAGCGGCGCCGTCCACGCGCGCGTTGTAGCAAGGCGTCGAACAGCTGTCGCAGCAGCGGCGTCTCCCAGCTTTCGCGTCCGCCCAGCCCCCGCTCCAGGTGCTGGCGCAACTGGCGCACTTCTTTGGTGTCGACCTTTTGCGCCTTGCCGCCGAAGATGCGCTCGATTTTTTCGATGGCTTCCTTCACGCGCGGCGAGGCAGTGGACGTTACGGCATGGTTTTCCTCTTCGCCCCGTAACTGGAATTCCAGCAGCCAGCGCTGGCCGGCATCGGCTTCGGCCACACAATGCACTTCCAAAGTCCCTACCTCGGTCATGACTGTCGCCAGTTGCACGGTGATTTCGCGCTTGTCGCCGGCATCCTGTTTATCGTGCAGCACGCTGGCCAGCGGCGGCAGCCGCAGGTATTCGCCGGCATCCAGGTCGACGATCTCGCCCAGCTTGGGCGGCGTGCCCGCCTCAAAGAGGGAAGTGGCCAGGTGGAAGCGCACGGGCCGGCCCAGGCGCAGCGCGAACAGGCGCTCCGTCAGGCGGATTTCCTCGCCGCTGGCGCTGCCACGGGGCAGGATACAGACGGCACGGTTGTCTTTGCCCGCCTCGCCCAGCACGAGAAAATAGCTGCGCGGCGAGCCGCCGCCGATGCGCGGCGCCTGGCCACGTCGGGCCAGCGCGTAGGCAACGGCACCACGCGCCACGGCCACGTCGGGATTATCGTTGTGCAGGATGGTAAGGGGCTGACCCCTCCAGTGTTCCAGGGTGGCGGCCAGGCGGCGCGCCAGCGCGTCGGCGCGGAACACGCCGCCATTCAGCAGCAGGGTGTCGGGCAGTGCGCCCTGATGTTGTTGTAAAAAGCTGGCCAGGTGGCGCGTGATGGCCGCGTCCTGCGCATACGGCAAGCCGAATTCGACGATGCCGGCGCGGCCTTTTTTCGCCGTATCGCCCAGTTCCACCTTGGGGAAGAAGCCGTCGACCACCAGGGCCGCCACTTCCTCGCGCGTGACGTCGGCGGAACGGCGGCCACCGATCAGGCGCGAGCCGGCGCCCAGCAGAGTGACGCTGGCCTTGTCTGGTGCGTCGCTGGAGAGCAGCAGTTCCTTGGCGGCGCGGCAGCGCTCCATCAGCTGCGACAATCGCGCGGCGGACAGCTTCATGCCACCTTCGACGCTTGCCGCCATGCGCGTTTCCACCAGGTGGGCCAGCGCCAGGTCCATATTGTCGCCGCCGAGTATCAAATGGTTGCCCACGCTGCTGCGTGTGAGCTGGGGTGCGCCATCGTCATCGAAGGCGACGTCGATCAGGCTGAAATCGGTGGTGCCGCCGCCCACGTCGCAGACTAGAATGCGGCGCGTATTGGCCAGGTCGGCGCGCAAGGTGGCGCGCCTGCGCTGCAGGTAATCATAAAAGGCCGCCTGCGGCTCTTCCACCAGGCGCAGCGAATTTGCACCCGGCAAGCCCGCCAGGCGCGCCGCCTCCAGTGTGAGTGCGCGCGCACCCTCGTCGAACGAGGCGGGGATGGTCAGCACCAGTTCCTGCTCTTCGAGCGGAGCCTGCGGGAAGCGGTGATTCCAGGCGGCGCGCACATACGCGAGGTAGCTGGCGCTGGCCGCCACGGGCGACACCTTGGCCACGTCGGCGTCGGCACCCCATGGCAAAATCGGCGCCTGGCGGTCCACGTTCGCATGCGATAGCCAGCTCTTCGCGCTGGTGACCAGCCGGCCTGGCACCTGCGCGCCGAGCTGGCGCGCCAGGGCGCCCAGCACGGGGTGTTCCGCGCTGGTGACATCGTCCTGTGGCCACGGCAGCTGCAAGTCGCCTGCCGCCAGTTCGCCGGCGGCAGGATGGTAGCGCAAGGACGGCAGCAGGGGGCGTGCGCCCACTTCGCCGGGAGCGAGCAGCTGCTCGATGGCGAACAGCTGTATGCCTGCCTGCGCATCGGCCGCATTGGTATAGGCCACCACCGTGTTGGTGGTGCCCAGGTCGATGCCGACCAGCCAGGCCGGCTTGCCCACAGCGCTAGCCACGTTTATTGCTGCGGCGTGCCGCGCACGTCGAATTCCACTTTCCAGCGCTCGGCGCCGTCAGGGGAAACGGCCAGCAGCTCCAGGGTGCCCGCTTCCGTCACGCGTGCGTGCAATTTCACTTGCACCACGTCGCCAGCCGAGCGGCCTTCGGCCGATAACGTCGCCTGGATTTCGCTCAGTTCCTGCAATTCATCGGGACCCCAGAAGTCCAGCAAGTCGCCGATCTGGTCGTTGCGCCGCGTGGACGAGGCGAAGAAGCGGAAGTGCACAGGTTCGCCCACCACCAGGCCGAATTGCTGGCCCGGCAATTCCAGTTCGCTGCCTTCTTCCATGCCGAACGGCGCCACGCACAGGGCCTGGATCGGCGGTTCCATGCCGGGAATGGCGGGCATGGCCGATTCGATGGCCACATAGAAGGCGCTGGCCGTGCCGCCGCGGATGCGCACGCCATGGCCGCGCCGCACGTAGCTGTAGTAGGCGGCGCCGCGCGCGACGGCCAGGTCCAGGTCGGCCCCGGCCAGCATGCGTGCCGGTTCCGCGCCTTCCAGGTACAGCCAGTCGTTGACGGTCGCCATGATGCGCTGCACCAGCAAGTCGGACTTGAAGACGCCGCCGTTGAACAGCACGGCCGTCGGATGCAAGAAGCTGGCATCTTGCGACTGGCGGCCGGCAAAGCCTTCCAGTTCGCTGGTGGCCGCCACTTGCCGGCCCAGGAAGGCGGCCAGGTGGCGCGTGATGGCCGCGTCCTGCGCATACGGCAAGCCCAGTTGCGTCAGGCCGGCGCGCGTGCGCACGGCAGGGCGGCTCGATGCTTCCACCTGCGGGAAGAAGCCGTCGAGAATGAAGGTGGACACTTCGGCGCGCGTCAGTTCCGTGCGGATGGAGCCGCCGATCAGTTTCGAGCCGCGGCTCGGCACGACGATCGGTGCCACATCGAGGCCGCTGTCGGCCAGCAGGCTTTCCTTGGCGCTGCGGCAGCCGTAAGTGAGTGCGCGCATTTGCCAGGCGTCGAGTTGGGTGCCGTTGGCGGCCAGCTTGCGTGCCACCAGGTGGGCCAGCGCCAGGTCCATATTGTCGCCACCGAGCAGGATGTGTTCACCGACGGCCACGCGGTGCGGTTCCAGCACGCCGTCGCGCTCCAGCACGGCGATCAGCGAAAAGTCGCTGGTGCCGCCGCCCACGTCGACGACTAAAATGATGTCGCCCGGCTTGACTTCCTTGCGCCAGCGTCCTTCGCTGGTCTGGATCCAGCTGTACAGGGCCGCTTGCGGCTCTTCCAGCAAGGTGAGCGAAGTGTAGCCGGCCGCCTGCGCCGCTTCCATCGTCAGCTCGCGCGCGGCCGGATCGAACGAGGCGGGGATGGTGACGGTGATTTCCTGCTCGGCGAACGGCGCTTGTGGGTGGGCGTTGTCCCAGGCCTGGCGCAAGTGCGTCAGGTAGCGCGTGGCGGCCGTGATCGGTGAAATGCGTGCGACTTCGGCCGGCGCGTCGTTCGGCAAAATCGCCGCGCGGCGGTCCACGCCCGGGTGGCACAGCCAGCTTTTCGCACTGGAGACCAGACGGATGGGCGTGGTGGCGCCACGGCTGCGGGCCATTTCGCCAACGACGAACGGCGCTTCGGCTTCCTCGGTGACCCAGGGCAGGGCCAGGTCGCCCGCCGCCACTTCATCGGCGTGCGGCAGATACACGAACGATGGCAGCAGTGACAATTCTTCTACCGTGCCCGGCGCCGACAGCTGCGGCACTTTCAGCACGCCGTGGCTGGACTTTTCGCCGTCGCTCTCGACCAGGTTCACATACGACAGGGCGCTGTGGGTGGTACCCAGGTCGATGCCGATGGCGTAGCGCGGGGTAGGGTTGATCGTGTCGCTCACAGTTCCACCTCGGCCGGTGCCAGGATGGCGGCGTCGTGCTGCTCGCTCAGTTTCGGCAGGCGCACGCTCGAAGCGCGCCAGCCGCGGTGGCTGAGGGTGCCCGTGAATGGCGCCGAGCCGACCACGTTGCCCGTCAGGCGTACTTGCGCGGAATCAAACCCTTCCTGCAGGACGATGCGGCTGCCCTCGGCTTCCTGGCGCACGGCCTCGATGGTGAAATACTCGCGCATGACCTTGGCGCAGCCTTCGTGCACCACGCGGGCGGCCGCGCCGATGTCGGCATCGGCATGGCTGCCCAGGTTTTCCTGGGTGAAGTCGATCAGGCGCGCTTCGCGTTGCAGCAGGGCCAGCAATTGCAGGGCGGCGTCCGGCGTGGCTTCTTTTAATATGACGGGCGCGGCGGCCGGCGTCGGCGCGGGGGCTGGCGCAGGAGCAGGGGCCACCGGCGCCACTTCGGGCAAGGACAGTTTTTCCACGCGGGCCGCATAGGCGGCGTCCGACAGGGTGCTGAAGAAGGCGCCAAAAGCCAGCGGGACGCGGCGCCAGAACGATGGGTGGGACGATGGTGTGCTCATAGGAACTCATTTCTCTGATCTGTAGGGTGGCGTCGGCGGCGCGCCGGGTGGCGTGGCCGCTTCGCAGGGTAGTGCAGGTGCCGGGCCCGTCGTACATATCGGGCCGGCTGCGTTTGCCCGCATGATACCAGCTACCGGGCCGCCGCCAAAGCCGCCGGCCCCGGCGCAGCCAGCCTGACGCATGGATTTTCTTTGTTCCTGCGCAAGGAAACGCTCGATTTCGTGCCGTTTCGACTAGAATCGCGCATTATCTTTTTGCATGATCTTGATGCCATGGTTACCGACTTTTCCCCCGACTTTTCCATCTATCTGGCCAGCAGCACGTATATCGACAGCGAGCATCCGGCCGTGCGCGCCAGGGCGGCCGCACTGGCAGCCGGCGCGGTGGGCGACGCCGCCATCGCGGCCCGCTGCTTTGCCTTCGTGCGCGACGAGATTGCCCACAGCTGGGATTACCAGCGCAATCCCGTTACCTGCCGCGCTTCCGACGTCTTGCAGCATGGCACGGGTTACTGTTATGCAAAGAGCCATTTGCTGGCCGCGCTGCTGCGCGCCAACGGCATTCCTGCCGGCCTGTGCTACCAGCGCCTGGCCGTGGGCGAAGTGGGGCCGCCGTTCTGCCTGCACGGCTTGAACGCCGTGTATCTGCAAGAGTTTGGCTGGTACCGCATCGATGCGCGCGGCAACAAGCCCGGCGTCGCTGCCGCCTTCACGCCACCGCAGGAACAGCTGGCTTTTCCCGTGCTGGCGCCCGAGGAACGCGATTTACCGGAAATCTGGCCGGCACCGCTGCCGCAGGTGGTGGCGTCCCTGACCGGTTACGCCACGGTGCAGGATGTGGCGGCGCATTTGCCCGATGTTGAGATGTTGCCGGTTCGAAAATAATTCAAAGAAAGAAATCATGAAAAAAGTGTATATCAGCTTGATCGGCCTGTTGCTGCTGGCCGGTTGCGGCAGCAAGGGCGAGAGCGCGGGCCAGTCCAGCGCTGCGCGTCTCGATGGCAAGGAAAAGGGCAGCGAGTTTCTTGCCTATGAACACAATGTCAGCGTCGATACGAATGAGGCGCAAGTACGGCCCCTGTATGAAAAAGTGGTCGCCGCCTGCAAGGCCGACACGGAAAACGGCTGCCTGCTGCTCGATTCCAGCATCGACGGCGGCCGCTATGTGCACGCGCGTATCAGCATGCGCGCCAAGCCGGCCGGCATCAAAAAGCTCGTCGCGCTGGTCGCGGCCGGCGGCGACGTCACCAGCCAGGGCACCAAGGTGGAAGACCTGGGGCGTCCCGTGCTCGACAGCAAGAAACGCCTGGAAATGCTCAAGCAGTACCAGGCGCAATTGCAGGACCTGGAAAAGCGCTCGGGCGCGAACGTCGATGCCTTGATCAAGGTGACCAAGGAACTGGCCACCGTGCAAGTGGAACTGGAGCAGGCGACGGCGGCCAATGCGCTGTTGATGCAGCGCATCGACACGGACTTGCTGAACGTGGCCATCAGCGCCGAAGGCAAGCAATCGTTCTGGCGTCCCGTCAAGCGGGCGCTGGGCAATTTCACGGAAAACCTGTCGGAAGGCGTGGCCAACGCCATCACGGCCATGGCGTATATCCTGCCATGGCTGATCGCGTTCGTGCTGCTGTTCCCGTTGGGCCGCAAGGGCTGGCGCCGCCTGAGAGGAACACCGCGCAATGATTAAAGCGCAAGGATAGCCGCGTCCGGCGCACCGTTTTACGGCAATTTGAAACCTGGCTGCACAGTCCTTGTGCAGCCAGGTTTTTTTTCGTGCGGCGCTGGTCGCGTGCACCATGGCGGACGCCTGCCGGCGCTGGCATGCATTCTGCTTTAACAACATCGTAGGCCCAGTCCGTCCCCTCACGAATCATTCACAGGAGTCCCCATGTCACGACGCATCATCCTGAAAGCGGCCGCCGCCGGCGCACTGGCCCTGGCCACGTCCACTTACATGCAGGCAGCCTTGGCCGCCGATACCATCAAGGTGGGCATCTTGCACTCCCTGTCGGGCACCATGGCCATTTCCGAAACGTCGCTCAAGGATGTGGCGCTGATGACGATCGCCGAGATCAATGCCAAGGGTGGCGTGCTGGGCAAGAAGCTGGAAGCCGTGGTGGTCGATCCCGCATCGAACTGGCCCCTGTTTGCGGAAAAAGCGCGCCAGTTGGTGGCGCAAGATAAAGTGGCCGTGGTGTTCGGCTGCTGGACGTCCGTGTCGCGCAAATCGGTGTTACCCGTGTTCAAGGAACTCAACAGCCTGCTGTTTTACCCGGTGCAATACGAGGGCGAGGAGCTGGAAAAGAATGTGTTTTATACGGGCGCCGCACCGAACCAGCAGGCGATCCCGGCGGTGGAATACCTGATGAGCAAGGATGGCGGCGGCGCCAAGCGTTTCGTGCTGCTGGGCACGGACTATGTGTATCCGCGCACTACCAACAAGATCTTGCGCGCCTTCCTGAAAAGCAAAGGGGTCAAGGATAGCGACATCAGCGAGGTCTACACGCCGTTCGGCCACGCCGACTATCAAACCATCGTCGCCAATATCAAGAAGTTTTCCACGGGCGGCAAGACGGCCGTCATTTCCACCATCAATGGCGATTCCAACGTGCCGTTCTACAAGGAACTGGGCAATGCGGGCTTGAAAGCCACGGACGTGCCCGTCGTCGCGTTTTCCGTGGGCGAGGAAGAGCTGCGCGGCATCGATACCAAGCCGCTGCTCGGTCACCTAGCGGCCTGGAATTATTTTGAATCCGTCAAGAATCCCGTGAATACGGCTTTCATCAAGCAGTGGAAGGCGTATGCGGTGGCGCAAAAGTTGCCGAACGCGGGTTCCGTCGTGACGAACGACCCCATGGAAGCGACGTATGTGGGCATCCACATGTGGGCGCAAGCCGTGGAAAAGGCCAAGTCGACGGAGACGGACAAGGTGATCGCCGCCATGGCTGGCCAGAGCGTCAAAGCGCCTTCGGGCTTCACCCTCACCATGGATGCGACGAATCACCACCTGCACAAGCCCGTGATGATCGGCGAGATCAAGGCCGATGGGCAATTCAATGTCGTGTGGAAAACCAAGGAACCGATCCGCGCCCAGCCGTGGAGCCCGTTTATCAAGGGCAATGAGGGCAAGCAGAAGTTGTAAAGAGCTTGCGCGTCGAATCGTCATCGCAACCCCAGGCAAAGAGCTGGGGGCAGACCCGCCGGGTCTGACCCCTGTCCTTGTCTTTGGGGGAAGGATACTTATCAAGACATCGGCTTTACTACATGGAATCCATGCGCATGCAGCTCCTCCCCAAACTGCTGGTCCTCGCCTGCCTGTTGCTATCCTCGCTGGCGCAGGCCGCCATCCCTCCAGAATTGCTCAAGCCGCTATCCGGCGATGACCCCGATGCCAGAGTTGCGGCCGTCGCCCGGATCGCCGCCCTGGCCACGCCCGAGGCCGCCCGCGTATTGCAGGCATTGCAGGGCGACGCCTTGTATGCCGCGCCCGATGGCAAGGTGTATGTCGTCGATGGCGAGCAAGCCTACGATCCGGCCACGGGTCAGCTGGGTGCCGTGCCGGACGGCATCGACGGCGTGATGGTCAACAACCGCTTGCGCGCGGCCGTGGCGGGCGCCTTGTCGGGCTTGCAGTTGCTGGCGCCGGAACGCAGCGCCCGGTTGGCGGCCGCGCAAGCCTTGCAAAAGGCGGTCGATCCCGCGCAAATCCCCCTGATCCGCACGGCGCTGGCACGGGAAAACGATGCTGACATCAAACAGATCTTGCAAGTGTTGATCGCCAGCGCCAACCTGCATGCGCCGGACGCGGCCACGCGCAAGGCCGCCGTGCAGGACCTGGCCGGCAGCAGCGATGCGCGCTTGTTGCCCGTGCTGCAAGCCATGCTGGATAAAGGGCCAGACGGCAAGGCCGGCGAGCCGGACGAGTCCGTGCAGCTGGCCGCCATCGAGACCATGCGCCAGATCAAGGGACGAGTGTCGCGCATGGAATTTGCCGGCAATGTGTTCTACGGCATTTCGCTGGGCAGCGTGCTGCTGCTGGCCGCGCTGGGCCTGGCCATCACCTTCGGCTTGATGGGCATCATCAACATGGCGCATGGCGAATTGCTGATGATAGGCGCTTACACGACGTATCTGTGCCAGCTGTTTTTCCGCAGTTACTTGCCGGCCATGCAGGACTGGTATTTGCTGGCCGCCTTGCCTGCCGCTTTCTTCGTCGCCGGCCTGGTGGGCGTGGCACTGGAACGCACGGTGATCCGCTGGCTATACGGGCGGCCGCTGGAAACCCTGCTGGCCACCTGGGGCATCAGCCTGATCCTGATGCAGACGGTGCGTACGATCTTCGGTGCGCAAAACGTGGAAGTGGCGAACCCGGCCTGGATGTCGGGCGGCGTCAGCGTGCTGGGCGGCCTCGTGCTGCCGTACAACCGGCTGGCCATCATCGGCTTTGCCGTCATCGTCGTGGTGGCCGTGTGGCTGATCCTGAACAAGACACGGCTGGGCCTGTTCGTGCGGGCCGTCACGCAAAACCGCCGCATGGCCGATTGCGTGGGCGTGGCCACGGGCAAGGTCGACATGCTGACTTTCGGCCTCGGTTCCGGCATCGCGGGACTGGGCGGCGTAGCGCTGTCGCAGCTGGGCAATGTGGGGCCGGACCTGGGCCAAAGCTATATCGTCGACTCCTTCATGGTGGTGGTGCTGGGCGGCGTGGGCCAGCTGGCCGGCACCGTGATCGCCGCGCTGGGCCTGGGCGAAGTGAACAAATTCCTCGAACCGGTGGCGGGTGCCGTGCTGGCGAAGATCGCCATTCTCGTGTTCATCATCATCTTTATCCAGCGCCGGCCGCAGGGCCTGTTTGCCATGAAGGGACGCAGCGTCGAATGACTACCTCCTATCCGATAAAGCAGGGCCTGTTTACGCGGCCCGTCTGGCTGGCCATTGCCGCATGCACGCTGCTGGCGGCACTGTTGCCGATTTTTAATCTGGTGTTTGCCGAAGGGCATGCGCTGCACGTGTCCGCCTATACGGTGGCGCTGGTGGGCAAGTTCATGTGCTACGCGCTGGCCGCGCTGGCGCTGGACCTCGTCTGGGGCTACACGGGCATCCTGTCCCTGGGCCACGGCGTGTTCTTTGCGCTGGGCGCGTATGCGCACGGCATGTATCTGATGCGCGCCATCGGCGACCAGGGCCAGTACCACAGCAGCTTGCCCGACTTCATGGTCTTTCTCGACTGGAAAACTTACCCGTGGTACTGGGCATTTACCGAACATTTCTGGTATTGCATGGCGCTCGTCGTGCTGGTGCCGGGCGTGCTGGCTTTTGTCTTTGGTTACTTTGCGTTTCGCTCGCGCATCAAGGGCGTGTATTTTTCCATCATCACGCAAGCGATGACGTATGCCTTCATGCTCTTGTTCTTCCGCAATGACACCGGCTTTGGCGGCAACAACGGTTTCACGGATTTCAAGACCATCCTCGGCCATAGCGTCACGGCGCCTGCTACCCGGGCCGTGCTGTTCCTGCTGACCCTGGCCTTCCTGCTGGCGGCGCTGGTGGGCGCGCGCGCCATCGTCCGCTCGAAATTGGGCCGGGTGCTGCAGGGCGTGCGCGACAGCGAGGCGCGGCTGATGTTTCTTGGCTATAACCCGCTATGGTTCAAGCTGTTCGTCTGGACTTTATCCGCCGTGCTGTGCGGCATCGCCGGTGCTCTGTACGTGCCGCAGGTGGGCATCATCAATCCGTCCGAAATGTCGCCCGCCAACTCCATCGAAATGGTCGTGTGGGTGGCCGTGGGCGGACGCGGCACCTTGATTGGTCCCATCCTGGGCGCGTTCACCGTGAATGGCTTGAAGAGCTGGTTCACGGCTGCCTTGCCGGAGCTGTGGCTGTTCGCGCTGGGCCTGCTGTTCATCGTCGTCACCCTGTTCATGCAGCAAGGCATGCTGGGCGTGTTGAGCAAGCTCAAACGCAAGCCCGTCGTGGCAGAGGAGGCCGCATGAGCATCCGCATGTTGCCCGGCATGGCCAGCGCCGAAGCTGGCCCCACGTATTCGCGCGTGAAAGGCGAGGGCGTCGATACGACGCATGGCGCCATTTTGTATCTGGAAGACATCAGCGTGTCGTTCGACGGCTTCAAGGCGATTAACAAGCTGAGCCTGGATATTTCCGTGGGCGAGTTGCGCTGCATCATCGGCCCTAACGGGGCGGGCAAGACGACGATGATGGACGTCATTACGGGCAAGACGCGGCCCACGTCCGGCACGGCCTGGTTCGGCCAGACCATGAATCTGGCCACGATGACGGAAGCGCAAATCGCCCACGCGGGCATCGGCCGCAAGTTCCAGCGCCCCACCGTGTTCGAGCAGCACACGGTCTTCGATAACCTGGAACTGGCCATGAAGATGGACAAGCGCGTGGCGCCCACCCTGTTTGCGCGCCTCACGTCGGAGCAGGAGGGCAAGATCGAAGCCATATTGCGTTTGATACGCCTTAATGGTCACGAGGCGCGGCCGGCGGGCTTGCTGTCGCACGGGCAAAAGCAGTGGCTGGAAATCGGCATGCTCTTGATGCAGGAGCCGCAGCTGATCCTGCTGGACGAACCGGTGGCCGGCATGTCGGACGCGGAAACGGCGCGCACGGCGGAGTTGCTCAATGAATTGCGCGGCAAGCATTCGATCATGGTAGTCGAACACGACATGGGTTTCGTCACGGACATTGCCCAGCAAGGCATCGTCACCGTGCTGCATGAAGGTGCCCTGCTGGCGCAGGGCCGCATGGACGAAGTGCAAGCCGACGAGCGGGTCATCGAAGTCTATCTGGGGAGGTAACCATGCTCGAAGTACAACAGTTAAATCAATACTATGGCTCCTCGCACACCTTGCGCGGCATCAACCTGGCGGCGCGCAAGGGCGAGTGTCTGGCCTTGCTGGGCAGGAATGGCGTGGGCAAGACGACCTTGTTGAAATGCCTGATGGGCGTGCTGCCCGTGGCGCAGGGCACGGTGGCCTTTAACGGGCGCGACATCACGAAGCTGGCGCCGCATGCGCGGGCAAAGCTGGGCATCGCCTACGTGCCGCAGGGGCGCGACATCTTTGCGCGCCTGACGGTCGAGGAAAACTTGCTGATGGGTATGGCGGTGAAGCGGGGCAGGCAAGCCTCGCGCATCGATCCCCACGTGTATGAACTGTTTCCCGTACTCAAAGAGATGCTGCAGCGGCGTGGCGGCGATTTGTCGGGTGGGCAACAGCAGCAGCTGGCTATCGCCCGCGCGCTGCTGGCCGAACCGCAATTGATCATCTTCGACGAGCCGACGGAGGGTATACAGCCCTCCGTCATCAAGGATATCGGCAGGGTCATTTCTTTGTTGAAGCAGCGGGGCGACATGGCCATCGTGCTGTGCGAACAGTATTTTGATTTTGCCCGCGAACTGGCCGACGACTTCATCGTGCTGTCGCGCGGCAGCGTGGTCGCCAGCGGCACGGCGGAACAGATGGATGGTGACGATGTGAAGCGCCATTTGGCCGTGTAGGCTTAATAACTGGCTTAACAACGCCTAACAAAACCGTAGCGAGCGGAAGGAAGTTGTGGTCGAGAAGCGCAACTGTACGAATGTACAGTGAGCATCGCAGGCCGCAAATTACGACGCGCAGTAGGTTTTGATAGGCGTACTAAACCAGCTGGAACCAGCCTAGTACGGCGCCGGCCGCCAGCAGCCACAATAAATGGATCTTCGTGCGCCAGATGATCAGGCCGGCCACGATGGACAGGCTCCACAGGGGCCAGTCCGTGCGGAGGTCATGGTTGGCGCCGCCCAGTATCATGCCCGTGGAAATCAGCAGGGCGACGACGATGGGCGCCATGCCTTGTTTGAAGGCACGCACGGGGCGCAGGTCGCGGTTGCGGTAGCCCCACTGGGCTGCCACGTAGGTGAGGGTGGTGCTGGGCAGCATGATGCCCACCATGGTCACCAGCACGCCCAGGTACGCGGCTGTGTAGCTGCCCGCATTCATGCCCACGTTCCAGCCCATCAGGGCGACGAACAGCACGTTCGGGCCGGGCGCGGCCTGGGCGATGGCGATCGACTCATTGAATTGCGCCTGCGTCAGCCAGCCATGCTGCTCGACGAGGAAGCGGTGCATTTCGGAGGTGGTGGAAATGGCGCCGCCGATCGACATCAGCGACAGCATCAGGTAGTGGCCGAACAGGTTCAGCCAGTCGCCCGTGCTCAGCACCAGTTGCAGTGGCGGATTCATGCGGACAGCTTTCGATACGTCAGCAGGCAGCCGATGCCGCCCAGGCCCAGCAGGATGTACAGCAGGGGCCAGCGCAGCACGGCCACCATCAGCACGCCCAGCACGGTGATGGACAAGGTCAGCCACAGGGGCAGCGGATGCCTGGCCAGCGCGGTCGCCAGTTTCACACCCGTGGCGGCGATCATGCCGGCCGACACGGCGGCCATGCCGCGCAAGGCGCCCGCCATCTGCGGGTTGTCGCCAAAGCGCGTGTACAGCACGCCCAGCACGAGCACGATGACGAGGGGTACGGCCAGCATGCCGGCCAGCGCCGCCAGCGCGCCACGCAAGCCGAAATAGCGCCCACCCACCATCAGCGACAGGTTGACGACATTCGGTCCGGGCATGATTTGCGCCACGGCCCAGTCTTCCAGGAATTCCTCTTGCGTCAGCCAGCGCTTGCGCTCGACCATTTCGCGCTGGATCACGGCCAGCACGCCGCCGAACCCCTGCAAGGCCAGCCAGGTGAACGAGAAGAACAGGTCGGCCAGCGAGGCCGGTTGCGGGCGGGGCAGGTCAGGCGGGCGGGCGGAAAGGGGGGATGAGGGCATGGCTGATTATCGCCGTGGCCGATTGCGCTTGTCCATCGCTTTCGGCTCCAGTTGTGCCTGCAAGAAAAAAACCGTGGCTCATGTTTCCCTGCCATTGACATCGAGAGTTTATCAGCAATACTTTATCGGCAACACGACCACTGTTCCTGTCAGCGCTGGTGCGGTTTGTACCGCTACGCCGTCTCCACCCCTCCGTTCCCCTTCGCAGGAGTTGTTCATCATGCCTAATTCCACAGAAACGCTGCATATGCCCGTCAAAACCGTGGTGCCACATGCCCGGGTCGATCAGAAGATGTGCGACATCGTCAATCTGGGCATCGCCGTGCAGGCGGCCTTCAGTACCTTGTGTGCGCTGGAATACCTGAAGTCATACAATGTCGCCCCCGAACTGATCGAACGCGTGCTGCTGCATCCGGAGCAGCGCCGCCAGACTATGCATTGAGTATCCACACGGCAACTGTGTTGCCGGCAGCGCCACTCTGGCGTTGTCGAATTGATCATTACGGCTCAGTTATGCACAAATGATGGGTTAGCGAAACTGGCGAAATAATTTTCTTGTGATTATGTGTGGATTTCTAAGTAGTTGATTTTAATGGATTTTATTTTTGCTGTTTGATTGAGCAGTTTATTGAAAGCCGCACGGGCTGTGGCTTTGAGGCCTGTCAATAGGCGCTTATCCACAAAGATATCCACAGTCCGTGTGGATATCTGAAAAAGCGCTTAACAATCCGCTACTTAGGAAGTGGGGCCGGTCAGCGCATGCCGTCGGCCAGCAAAATGGATCAGAATGGGGCATGCCACAAGCCTGTATGCCTATCCAGTGCTCTTGTTTTTATGACTGAAAGTAGCGGCGGATGGTCAGGGCGTGCCGCCGGCCGGTTCCGCTGGCGCGTCGCCGCAGTGGGCCAGGGCGGCGGCGAGGTCGGCGACTTGTTGCTGCGCTTCGCGCAAGGTGGCGTAGGTGCGCAGCGAGGCGATCACGGTGGTAAACAGCTTGCGTGTGGTCAGGTCGGTCTTGCACCAGAAATCATTGATGTCGTAGTCGATGATGATGCGGTGTTCCAGCGCCTGGCCAGGCTGGCCCGTGCGCAGGATGATGCGTACGGCGCTGTTGTGCAAGTCTTCGCGGATCTGGCGCGCCACTTGCAGCCCCGCATCCTGGGTTTCCATGATGACATCGAGCAGCACCACGGCGATATCTTGTGTGCCGCGCAGCAAGCTGAGCGCCTCGGCGCCCGAATACGCGTGCAGAAAGCTCAGCCTGCGGCCCTGGAAACTGGCCTGGCTGAGGGCGAACTTGGTCACCACGTGCACATCGACATCATCATCGACAATCAGCACGCGCCATGGCGCCGTGTTGGCGGACTCTGCTGCCGCCTCTGCCCGCCCGAGTGGCCCCTCGACCAGCCAGTCGGGTTCGTCCGCTCCCGTGGCGGCATTGTCGCTATCCATATTCATGCATTTATCCACCGTTGATCGTGCTCACTCACTCCACACTATGCCAGTCTGCGGGGTTTGTCAAAACAATGCGGTTCAGGCAAGGCAGCCTGGAGCAGGATTGCTTACGCACAGAAAAATATATTTTCATGGTGCTCGAGCAACTTTGCTCTGGCGCAAAATCATGATTCTAAGTCATTGATTTCATTGGGGTAAAAAATTGCCTGTGAAATCAGCAAATTGTTGAAAGCCGCATCTATACTCGCGTTGCGGCTTGTCAAGAGGGGCTTATCAACAACTTTATCCACAGTTGCTGTGGATATCTGAAAAAGCCGTGCAAAAACCGGGGCTTAGCGCCGTTCGTGCGGCAGCATTCACGCCGCCAGACCCAACCCGCCCAACTGGGCAAAGGCATGCAGGAAGCGCTGCTTGGCTTCGGCTGGACCCATGGCTTCGATTATACCGGGCAAGGGGGCGATGCCGTCAAGGTAGGCCCAGCGCTCGGCCGAGTGGGGCATCAGGTCGCGCTTTTCCGTGGCCAGCGCGATCAGGTCGGCCCGCTTGATGGGCGCGTAATCGGAAAAATCCAGGCCATACGTGGCGGCGATGATGGCGCTGACCTTGTCTTCCAGCACGGCAAATTCCGGCAGCAGCACTTTCAAAGGTTTCACCATGTCGCCCAGGTAGGCTTCGGCCGCGTCGTGCAGCAGGGCGGCCAGGCGCAAATGGGGCGGCACCAGCCCGGCGACGATCAGGCTGTGCTGGGCGACCGAGTAAAACTCTTGCGTCTGTCCATTGAAGCGGCACTGGTACGCCAGGCCGTGGGCAATGTCTTCAATGACTACCTTGTCGATATGCGGACGCAAGGGATAAAAACGGTTGCCGGAATAAGTGGAAACGTAGTCGGTGGTAATCATTGCCTGTGCTCGGATATGCAAGATGGCTTATCGTACACCCGATGGCACAGGCTTGCCCCGGCCGCCACGCGTGTGGCGCGCTGCTGAGCCTATGCATCTTGGCAAATCCTTTCATTTATTTCATATCATTCATTGTTCTTTCTCAATACACTATAGCAATCTTGTTTGTCTGAAACTTCACAGGGGCAGGGCAATGACGGCGCAACCTTCGGCAAGACCTTCGTATATCTATCAGGGCGGTTCGGTGATGATGCACTCGCCGCTGCAATTGAAACAGTCGGAAATGTACGGCTATTTCGTCAGGGGCGACTTGGCCAAGCTGCAAACGACCGTGAATACCACCTTGAACCAGGTGGCGGGCAAGCGCATGACCCTGAAAGCGCTGTCGCCGTACGTGATGCTGACGTTTACGCGCGTCAACCATGCGGACTCTGCCAACCCCGTCGACCAGGCCAAGGGCTGGATCACGGAAGTCGATATCGTCACCTGGATCATGGTGGGCCAGATGGATGAGCACGGCAAGCTCGCGCATATCTATTGGTACCCGTGCCATATTTTCGTCGATGACGCGATGGCCCTGATCAACGGGCGCGAGCTGTTCGGCTATCCGAAATACCTGTGCGACTACGAAATTCCCGCCACCGGCAGCGAGCCGCTGCGCTGTTCCGTCGCCGCCAAGGGTTTCCAGCATTTTTCGCCGGAAACGAAACTGGCGCTGCACCCGCTGCTGGAAGTCAATGCCACCGTGCAGACGGGGCAGCACAAGTCCGTCAACAGTTTCCTCGAACTCATCGAGCAGGCCTTCCAGATTTTCCTCTCCATCCCCGATTTCTTCGACATGGACCAGGCCGGCTGGGCCGATATTTTGTCCTTGCTGCGCAAGCCGCGCATCGACCAGATCTTCCTCAAGCAGTTCCCCGACAGCGCTGGCGTGAAAGCCGTGTACCAGGCCCTGCTGGCCGCGCCGGCCGAGATCAACCGCCTGCACAGCGCGCGCCTGCTCGGTTATGAATACGAGTGCACCTTGCATGCGTTTGACAGCTTTCCGCTGGACCAGACCCTGGGCTTGCAGCTGGGGCCGCAGGCGGCGATATTGCCGTTCCATGTGAACTTCGACTTCACGGCCATGCCGGGCGAGGAACTGGTCGACAATTCCCGCATCGCGCCGGAAAAGATCGCCATCCTCGGCGGCGGCGTGGCGGCCATGACCACCGCGTATTATTTGACGAGCCAGCCGGGCTGGCAAAACCGGCACGCCATCACCGTCTACCAGCTGGGCTGGCGCCTGGGCGGCAAGGGCGCCAGCGGCCGCAATGCGCAAGTGGGCCAGCGCATCGAGGAGCACGGCCTGCACATCTGGTTCGGCTTTTACGCCAACGCCTTCAAGATGATCAAGGAAGCGTATGCGAGCCTGGAACGCCCGCCCGGCGCGCCGCTGGCCACCTGGCGCGACGCCTTCAAGCAGCACGATTACGTGGCCCTGTCGGAAGACGTCAAGGGCCAGTGGCGCAACTGGTCCATCGTCTTTCCCACCTTGCCGGGCGAGCCGGGCGAGGGCGGCGAAGACATCACCCTGTGGCAGATGGCCATCGCCATGGTGGGCTGGATCGAGCAGTGGCTGCGCCAGATCCGGCAAGTGGCGGACGCCGACGCGCGCATAGAGCGTGCCAGTGCCAGCGCCATCGCCTCGCAAGGCGAGGGCGTGTGGCCGGGCTGGCTGCGCCGCCTGGCCGACGAAGTGGTGGGGCAGGCCGATGAACTGGGGCTGGACGTGGGCCTGTCCGTGGGCGCGCTGGCGGCGCTGGTGGCCGACCTGGCGCCGGACTCCACACGCCACGACCAGGCCCGCCACCAGCTGCTGGCCAGCACCCTGAACGGCATCCGCGCCTGGCTGCGCCTGCGCTACCGCGCGCTGATCGACGGCGACGATGAATTGCGCCGCCTGTTCACCTGCCTGGACCTGGGCATCACGGTCATGAAGGGCATGTTCGAGGATGGCGTGTTCAAGCACGGCTTTGACGTCATCAACGATATCGATTTCCGCGCCTGGCTGAAAAAACATGGCGGCGACGAGCAGTTCAGCGTCAAGTCGGCGCCCGTGCGGGGTTTTTATGACCTGGTGTTTGCCTACGAGGGCGGCGATTTTGCCAAGCCGAACATCGAGGCAGGGACGCTGTTGCGGGCGATGGCGCGCATCGGTCTGGCCTACAAGGGCGGCATCATGTTCAAGATGCAGGCCGGTATGGGCGACACGATTTTTACGCCGATGTACGAAGTGCTGAAAAAAAGGGGCGTGGAATTCAAATTCTTCCAGCGCGTGGAAGAGCTGGTGCCGGGCGCGGGCGACATCGACAGCATCCGCATCACGCAGCAGGTGCAATTGAAGGACCCTGCCGCCGGCTACGCGCCGCTGGTGGACGTGAAAGGCCTGGCTTGCTGGCCCAGCGCACCCGATTACGCACAGATCGAGCCGGCCCAGGCGGCGCTGCTGCAAGCGCAGGAAGTCAACCTGGAATCGTACTGGAGCGACTGGCCGCAGCAGTATCAGCAGGCGTTCGGCCGCCAGCTGCCCGCCAGGGTCTTGAAGAAGGGCGTCGACTTTGACAAGGTGGTGTTCGGCATTTCCATCGGCTCGCTGCCCGCCCTATGCCCGCAACTGCTGGCGCAAAGCCCGGCCCTGCAACTGGCGGCCGAGAAGGTGAAAACCGTGGCCACGCAGGCCTATCAGGTGTGGCTGAACAAAAACCTGGCGCAGATGGGCTGGACCACGCAGCCGAAAGGGCAGCAACCGGTGCTGTCGGCCTTCACGGAGCCGTACGACACGTGGGCGCCGATGGATCAATTGCTGGCGCACGAAGACTGGCCGGCGGGGCTGGAACCGAAAAACGTCTCGTACTTTTGCAGCGCCTTCCCCGTCGACAGCTACCCGCCCGTCACCGACACGGGCTTTCCCGCACGCTGCGCGGCCAGGGCGAAACAGGGCGCACTGCACCAGCTGGAGCGGGAGATTGGCGCGCTATGGCCAGAGGCGGGCGCGCCTGGCGCGTTTCCGTGGCAATGGCTGGTCGATGCGAAAGCCGGCACGGGGCCGGCGCGCTTCGACAGCCAGTACTGGCGCGCCAACGTCGACCCGTCCGAGCGCTACGTGATGTCGGTGGTGAACAGCACGCAGTACCGGCTGGCCACCGACCAGTCGGGCTTCCGTAACCTGTTCCTCACGGGCGACTGGATCAGGACGGGTCTCAACGCGGGCTGCGTGGAAGCGGCCGTGATGGCGGGCATGCAGACCTCGCGCGCGATGACGGGTTATCCGGCCGTGATCCAGGGCGAGACGGATTTCTAGCCATGCGACGCCTGATGCTGTTGTGTCTTGTCCTGGGCCACCCGCACGCAGCTGCCGCACCGGCCGGCGCGCTTCTGCTATGGCCCGGCGCGCCGCCCGGCGGCGCGGCGCGGCGCCCGCAGTGCGATAGCGCCAGGGGTTCCATCACGCAGGTCGAACAACCGTATTTGATCGTGCACCGTCCGGTGCAGCCGAATGGCATGGCCATCCTGCTGGTCAGCGGCGGCGGTTATGCGCATATCGAGGCGGGCAAGGAAAGCGGCCCGGCCGCCAGTTGGCTGCAGGCGCAGGGCGTCACGGCGTTTGAACTCGTGTACCGCTTGCCGCAGGAGGGCGGCGGGGTGGCCGCGCCATTCCAGGATGGCCAGCGGGCCATGCGCGTGATCCGCGCGCGCGCCGCCGAGTGGCGCATCGACCCGGCGCGCATCGGCATGCTGGGGTTCTCTGCCGGTGCGCACCTGGCCGGCATGACGGCTGTCCAGCCGGACGCCGCGCGCTATGCGCCCGTCGACGCGATCGATGGCGTATCGGCGCGGCCCGACTTTGCCGTGCTGCTGTACCCCGTGCTGACCATGCAGCGGCCATTCGACACGACGCATGCGAAGCAGCAGCTGCTGGGAAGCCACCCCACGCAGGCGGCGCGCGACGCGCTGTCGGTGGAATTGCACGTCGATGCGCGCACGCCGCCCATCTTCATCGCGCAGGCGCTCGATGACCCGATTGCGCCGCCTGAGAACAGTCTATGGATGGCCGCGGCCCTGCGCCGCGCGGGCGTGCCCGTCGAGCTGCACCAGTTTCAGAGCGGCGGCCATGGCTGGGGCCTGGGCAAGCCGCGCAGCGAGCCGGCCGCGTGGCCGCAACTGTTGCTGGCGTGGCTGCGATCGCATGGCTGGATGGCTCAAGCTCCGGGCTGAGTTTCCAGGTCGCGCCGCGCTATGTCCAGCGCCGCCTGCAGCTGTGGCAGGAATGGCTCCACGTTATCGAGCTGGCCGTTCGAGGCCAGGGTTTCCATCTGGTGGCACAGGCCGTGCAGGGTGGGGCGGCTCAGGTAGCCGGCGCTGCCTTTCAAGGCGTGGAAGGCGGCCGCGGCCGCGCTGGCGTTGCCATCGCGCACGGCGTGGCAGGCCAGGTCCAGGCGCCGTGGCGCTTCCATCAGGAACGCTTGCGCGATGCGCTGCAAGTGCTGCGGCGACAGGCCTGCCAGCGGCAGGATGTGCACGGGCGCCGTCATGGGATCTGCCGGCGCGGGTGACTCGTCGGCGGCGTCGTCCAGGCCGAACTGGCGCGCCAGGGTATCGTCCGCGGTGGGCATGGCGGGTGGCAGCGCGTGGCCGCGCGCCAGCAGCAGGTCGATGACGGCGTCGATTTTCTCGAACAGCAGCGCTTCGTCGACGGGCTTGCTGAGGAAGTCGTCCATGCCGGCGGCCAGGTAGCGTTGCCGGTCATGTTCGCTGGCGTTGGCCGTCAGCGCGAGGATGGGGATGTGCGCGTCGGGAATGGGGAATTGGCCGTTGCCGCCGTCGCGGATCAGGCGCGCGGCCTGTTCGCCATCCATCAGCGGCATGCGGCCATCCATCAGCACGCAATCGTAGGCGCCTGTACCCAGCGCGCGCAAGGCTTGCTCGCCGTTTTCCACGATGGTCACGGCATGTCCCATGCTTTCCAGCAGGGTGCCGATGATGATCTGGTTGGTGCGCACGTCTTCGGCGCACAGGATGCGCAGGCGGCAGGCGTGGCGCGCATGGCGTGCCGGCCGGCGCGCGTCGGCCGCCGGCGCGCTGCCAGGCGTCAGCGGCAAGGTGAAATGGAAGCGCGAGCCGATGCCGACCCGGCTTTCCACGCCGATCGTGCCTTTCATCAGTTCGACCAGTTCCTTGCAGATGGCCAGGCCCAGGCCCGTGCCGCCGTAGCGGCGCGTGGTGGAGTGGTCGGCTTGCTCGAATTTCTGGAACAAACGGGGCAAGGTGTCCGCGTCGATGCCGGGACCCGTATCGCTGATGATGAATTCGATTTCGCTGCGGCCATCTTGGCGCGGCGGCGTGCGGGCGCGCCGCACTTCCAGCAGCACTTCGCCATTGGCCGTGAATTTCAGTGCGTTCCCCAGCAGGTTGATGAGGATTTGCCTCAGGCGCGTGGGATCGGCGCGCACGTAGCGCGGCAGGTCCAGCGCCAGTTCGCGGCGCAGCAGCAGGCTCTTGGCATCGGCCTGGCCCTGCACGATGCCGGCCGCGTCGCCGATCAGCGCCACCAGGTCGAAGTCCACGGTTTCCAGGGTCAGCTTGCCCGCGTCGATCTTCGAGAAATCGAGGATGTCATTGAGGATGGTCAATAGCGAGACGCCATTATGCAGGCCTATGCGCAGGTATTCCTGTGTACGGCCGCGCACGGACTGGTCGCGCAGGGCGAATTTCAGCATGCCGATCACGCCAGCCAGCGGCGTGCGGATGTCGTGGCTCATGGCGGAAAGAAAATCGATGCGGTGGCGGCTGACCACTTCCGCGTGTTCCTTGGCCTTCAGCAAGGCGTCGTTGCTGAGGGTGAGCGCCAGGGTGCGTTCCTGCACGCGCTGTTCCAGGTTGTTGCGCAGCAGGCGGATCTGGTCGGCCAGGGCAAAGGCCAGCAGCAAGCCGTCGAAGGTGCCGCCGAGCAGGGTGACCAGCTGGGCGTTGGCCACCATGGCCGGCATCAGGCCCAGGTTGGCCGGCAGGATCAAGAAGCCGGGCAGCATCAGGGCGACGAAGGCCAGCACGAAGAAGCGCGCCGGCTGGTAGCCGCGGCACCAGACGACGATGCCGCAAACGAGCGCCAGCAGCATCCAGATGCTGATGGCGATGGTGGCCAGGGTGTGCGCATACGACAGGGCGAAGAAGCAGCTGGGCAAGAGCAGCAAGGGCAGCACCAGGTTGACCTTGCTGATCCGGTACAGCAGGGGCGAGTAGTCGCGCAGGTGCAGGAAATGCGTGTAGAACAGGGTGCTGAAGACGGGCAGCACGAAAAACGGCACGTAATGCAGCTGTAGCATGTGCCAGTCGAACAGGTCGGCAAAGACGTGGAAGGTCATGGCCCAGGCCAGGCCATAGGTCAGCACGTACAGCGCGTAATAGACCGAGGCTTTTTCCAGGGTGATGGAAAAAATGAAGAAATTGAACAGACCCAGCGCCAGCAGGGCACCGATGGACGCCACCATCAGGAAGTTTTCCTTGCCCACCAGCTTGCGGTAATCCTGCTGCGTCTTCACGCCGAACATGGGCGCGCGCGCATAGTAGGGGCTGGAAAATCGGATCAGGATGTCATACGTGGCACCCGGCGCCAGCTGCACGTTCCTGCCGTAGTGCAACAAATATTCGTGCGGACGCTGGTAGCCCGTGAGCAAGGTCTGCGGCGCCGTCCGTTGCCCGGGGCCATAGACGTGCAGATCGACCAGGTCGATCAGGGTGTCGTTCGGGTCGATTACCCAGGCCGCTATGCTGCTGTCGTTGCGCACTTGCGCATGCAGCCAGTAGGCGCCGCCGAACAGGTCGACCTGGTCGGCCGGGCGCTGGCGCGCCAGCCAGGCTGGCAGGGCGGCGGCATCGGCAGGCGCGGCTTCACTTCCGGCGAAAAACAGTTGCCCACCGCTGCCCAGGTGCGCGATGCCTTGCTTGCCCAGGGGTAATGGCGCCGCCTGCGCCGCACCCGCCAGACCCAGCAGAGCGAACAGCAGGCCGAACAGGAGCGCCCAGCCGCATAGCCAGGCGCTGACGCGGGAGCGCGAAGCGCGGTGGCTGGAGGGGGGCGGGTGGATAGGCATCGATGAGTGTGGTGATGGTCGCGCGGGAATTGGCGGCAACGCCGTTTGCTGTGGAGTAGCCATTTTAATCGACTCTCGGTGGCGCACGGGCACTCATGTCCTGCCGGCATGGCGCCCGCTCCGGTATCATGGCGCCTTTTGCCCGCGAGATATTCATGCTCAGTCCCGACCAGTTCCTGGCCTTCCTGGCCGCCGCCGTTTTGATCACCGCCAGTCCCGGCCCCGACAACCTGATGGTGCTGGGCGTGGGCATGTCGCGCGGGCGCCGCCAGGGCATGGTATTCGGCCTGGGCTGCGCCCTTGGCTGCCTCACGCACACGCTGCTGGCGACCATCGGCGTGTCGGCCCTGCTGGCCGCCTCGCCCACCGCATTTACGGCGCTGAAAGTGGTTGGCGGCCTGTACCTGGTGTGGCTGGGCATCGGCGCCTTGCGCAGCCGTGGCGGTGCCAGAGTCGATGGCGCGGGCGCCTTGCCCGACGAGTCCTTGGTGCGCTTGTTCGGCAAAGGACTGTTTGCCAACAGTATCAATCCGAAAGTCGTGCTGTTTTTTCTCTCGTTCTTGCCGCAGTTTATCGTCGCGGGCCAGGGCAATGCCAGCTGGCAGACGGCGCAGCTGGGCCTGGTCTTTACGGCGCAGGCTTGCGTGCTGTTCAGCCTGCTCGGCTATTTTTCCGGCGCCGTCGGCCTGTGGCTCAACTGCCGCCCGCGCGCCGGCCTGTGGCTGGACCGCGTGGCCGGCACCATCTTCATCGGCCTGGGCTTGCGCCTGATCCTGGCGCGCTGAGTTCTTGCCGGGCGGTAATGCGAAACGCCAGTTCCATCTGGTCCTGCACGGCCATGGCGCCGCCCAGGATGGCGAACGGCACGATGCCGAAGTCGCTCTGTTTCAGCAGCAGGCTGCCGCTGGCCTGCAGGCCGCGCCCATCGGCCGTTTCCGCTATCCGCACCGGCAGCTGCACGGTGCGCGTCACGCCATGCAGGGTGATGTCGGCCTCAAACACTTCTTTGTCGCCCGTGCGGCGCGCCTTGATGCTGACCCACGGGTAACGCTCGGCCTCGAGCACGCGCACCAGCATGTTGTGGCGCGTGCCGGCGACGGCGTCGGCCGACGGCGTCGTCGTCAAGCCGGCCGCCTGGCGCAAGCTTGCTTCATCCACACTCATCTCGTCCAGCCGAAAGCGAAATTGCGTGCGTCCCGGCGCGGGCGCCACCACGCCCTGCAGGCTGCGGCTGGCGATCACATGGTCATGTCCCAGCCGCGCCAGCGCGCCGCCACGGCGCACGGTGATGGTCAACAGGGATTCTTGCGGGACGATGTGCAGCACCTGCACGCCCTGCTGTTGCCACGCTGGCGCTTGCATGGCTGGTGCCGGAACTGGCGAGGCTGGTAGCGAGGCTGCGGGCGGCGGGGCGAACGGGGTGCAGGCCGCGAGCAAGGCGCAGGCCAGCAGCGTGCGGTGGTGAACATGTGGCATCAATGAGGACTCACGGTGGTGGCGCAGGGCGCAATGGGGCGATAGTAAGCGATCCTGGCACCGGCGCGATAGCAGGATCGTGTGCGCGGCCGTTTTGCAAGACCAATTCGGCCTTCCGCATACCCTCTTTCGCAGGGCGGCATGCGTGAATAAAGTGAAATTGGTATTAACGCAGGCGTTTGAGAATGAATGGGAGGCAGCGCAGGATCGAATTATGGGCAGTTGGCCGTGGAAAGGGCATACGTATTGAAATAATTGGTGATAATTAGCATTAATAATTTCTTTTGAAAAACAAACTATGCATTTGATAGTTTCGCATGATTATATAAATGATAATTTAAATATTATGTCGAGCTGATCAGTATGCGGCAGGAAATAAAATACCAGTATCACTACATGATTAATTTGATGATTGTGTTGTGAAATATCAACGAGATAATTTAATTTCTTTGTTGAAAACAAAAAAGTCACTGTTGTCGTACGCTTGAACTGTTACTTGTTCATATAATCATGACAATTAAATGTCATTTTCATATGTATATAAGCCGTATAGCGGTACATTTCTTAGCGGACAACATGATCAAAACACTACAGGAAACGGCAGGCCGTTCTGGCCGCCATGCAGCTTTTTCTCCAGCCGGAGGCTACATCGGGAAGCTGGCTGCGATTGTGCGCCGCGCCCGCTTGCCCCAGTTTTCCAGGTCTCATGCTCTGCCGCTGGCCCTCGCTTCCCTGCTGCTGGGCGCCGCTGCGCCCGCCAGTGCGCAAGTGTTGTGGGAGGATTACCGCGGCATCGAGCGGGTACCGGCCAATCCGTCCGCGCCCAATTACAACAATGGCTTCAACGCGGGCAGCACCGGCCGGCTCACCAGTTTGGCGGCGCTGGCCACGAATCCCTCCGCCAACGCGGCGCGCACGGGCACCTCGCCGCAGCTGGACTGGGCCAATGGCACCCCCGCCAATCCTGCGCAGCTATGCAACCTCGATACGCAGCAAACGTCGGCTGCCTGCCGGGCCTGGATCATGGGCCGCGTGATGTACACGCTGGTGGTCTTTCCACAGGCGGGAAATTACAAATTCAGCGTTGCGCATGATGATGACGTGAAAGTCGATTTCTCGACCCAGTACTCGACCAATTACCGCAATACCGTGTACAACGTGCCCGTGGGCAGCGTGGCCGAATATTCGAATAATGAAACGGATTTCCAGAATCTGGCCGGCAATTTCAATAGCGCCACGCCGGGCGGCTGTTATCTGGCCCGCGTGCTGTGGAATAACGTGGGCGGCATCAATTATTTGCACATGCGTTGGACGCGTCCTGACAATGTGACGGAAATTATTCCTGCAGCGCAATTGCGCGACCCCAGCCTGGCCAGTTCCTATACCAATTGCACCAATAGCAAGACCGACCTGGCCGTCGGCAAGGTGGGTCCGGCGCAGTTTTCTATCGGCAAGCCCTTGAGCTACACCGTGAAAGTCTGGAACCGCGGCCCGGCCCTCAGCACGGGCGCTACCTTCAACGATGTGCTGCCCGCCAGCTTGAGCAATGTCAGCTGGACGTGCGCCGCCAGCGGCAGCGCTTCCTGCGGCACGAAAACCTCGGGTTCGGGCAGCAACAGCGTCGGCATTACCATGGGTAATTTGCCCGTGAATGCGGCCGTCAGCGACCCCACCACGGGTTCCTACCTGACCGTGACGATCACGGCCACGCCGGGCGACGCGGCCAGCATAGTGAATACGGCCAATGTGATCGTCTCGCCCAATGAAACGGATAGCGATCTCAGCAATAACAGCAGCAGCACCACGGCCACGGCCAGGACGAATACCTTGACGGTGCTCAAGGTGCTGGCGCCCGCCAGCGACAGCGGCCTGTTCATCATGAATGCCAACGGCACGGCTGGCGTGCAGGGCGGCAACGGTGCCACGGCCAGCGCCGTAGTGCGCGTGGGCAACCTTGCAACGTTCGCGGAGAACGCGGGCACGGCCACCAACCTGGCGCAGTACCAGAGCAGCTACAGCTGCGCGCGCACGGATACGGCCGCAATCATCGGAGCCGGCGCCGCCAACGCCGGCAACTTCACCATGCCCGAGGCGCCCGTCACCTGCACCATCAGCAACCGCCGCCTGCAGGCGGACATGCAAGCCGTCACCACGGTACCAGCCGGTCCCTACGATGCCGGTTCCCCCGTGACGGTGACGGGGGTGTGCACGAATAACGGCCCCGACAATGCGGCCGCGCCCACCTGCGTGATGAGCGGCTTGCCAGCCGGCGCCACGGCCAGCTGCAGCGTCCCCGTGTCGCCCTTCATTCCCGGCTCGCGCATCAATTGCAGTTCGACCTTCAACCTGCCCGCCAGCGGCAGCCTGACGATCACCACGACGGCCGGCGCGACCACGCTGGACCCCATTCCCGCGAATAACGTCGACAGCGACACGCTGGGCATCGTCAGCCCGCTCGTGCGCGTGCAAAAAAGCGTCGACAAGAGCAGCGCCTTCATCGGCGACACCGTGCGGTGGACCCTGACGGCGAACAATACCGGCACGGGCGCCACCACGGCCATCCTGACCCTCGCCGATACCCTGCCGGCCAACCTGGCCAGCATCGTCGTCACGCCCACGGCGCCCGCCACCTGCGCGCCGCTGGCCGGCAATACGCTCACCTGCACGATAGCCGCGGGCCTGGCGCCGGGCGCCAGCGCCCAGGTCAGCATCACTGGCGTGCCGACGGCGGCAGGCAATTTCATCAACAGCGTGCTGCCGTCGGGAGGCAACGGCGCCGGCTGCGTCACGCCGGCCGCCTGCCAGACGACGACCGTCGTCAGCAAGCCGCTGGTCGACGTGACCACGACACTGAACGGTTTCCCCGGCACCTCGAACGCGGGCGATGTCATTGCTGGCGTCGTGACCTATGCCAACCTGGGACCGGGCGCGGCCGAAGGCGTGACGTACAGCCTGCAACTGGCCACAGGTCTGGCCGGCGTATCGGTCACAGGCGTGAGCGGCACGTATAACGCGGGCACCGGCCTCATCACGTTCACGGGCTTGCCCGCGACCCTGACGCCAGGGCAGAGCGTCAGTTTCAACCTGTCGTACACCCAGCCTGGCAGCAATATTTCCTCGGTGACCAGCATCATCGCCACCACTTCCACCGAGGTGGCGAACGATTACCCGAACACGGCCACGGTGACGGTGCCGGGACCGAACGTGCGCGTCACCAAGACGGCCGACAAGGCCACGGCCAACCTGGGCGAGAATATCGTCTGGACGATCACGGCCAGCAATACGGGCAATGTCGCCAACCAGGGCGTCGTCAGCCTCGCCGATTTGTTGCCGCCGAACCTGGTGGTGACCAGCGTGGTGGCCGCACCGGGCGTGACGTGCCCGCCGCTGGCCAGCTGGGTGGCGTCGAGCACGCAGACGTGTACGGTCGCTGCCGGCCAGCTGGCCGCCCTGAACGGCAGCCGCACGGTCATCATCACCGCGCACGCCACGGCCGCCGGCAGCCTGTCGAACCGCATCATGCCCAGCGGTCCGGACAACCCGGCTTGCAGCTCGGCCAGCGTATGCCAGACGACGAGCACCATCACCAGTCCGAAAGTGGCGGTGAAGAAAACCGTCGACCATGCCAGCATCAATATCGGCGCCACCCTGGCCTGGAGCGTCACGGCGACGAACAGCGGCGATGGCGTGAGCACCGCGCCCATCACCCTGACCGACACCTTGCCGGCCAACCTGGTGGGCCTGAATGTGGCGCTGGTCGGCAGCGCCACCTGCGCCGTGCCCGTGGGTAATATCCTCACCTGCACGGTGCCGGCCGGCCTGGCCGCGAACGGCGGTGTGGCCGGCTTCACCGTCACGGCCCAGCCTGCCGCGGCGGGTACCTACGCCAACAGCGTCGTGCCATCCGGTACCGACAATCCTGCCTGCGCCACGCCCGCCGACTGCGCCACCACCAGCACGGTGACCAGCCCCAGCGTGGCCGTGACGAAAAGCGTCGACAAGACCACCGTCAACCTTGGCGACACCATCACGTGGACCCTGAAAGCCATCAACAGCGGCAGCGGTCCGACGAATGGCCCGATTACCCTGACGGACAGCTTGCCCGCGAACGTGGGTGCGCTGCAGATCCTGCCGGTGGCGCCCGCCAGTTGCGGCGTGCCCGCCGGCACCACGCTCACTTGCACCGTGCCGCCAGGGCTGGCCAGCGGCATGCAGGCGACGGTGCTCATCAAGGCCGTGGCGAATGCGCCCGGCAGCGTCGCCAACAGCCTCGTGCCGAGCGGCGTCGACACGCCCGCGTGCGCCACGCCGGCCGATTGCCAGACCACCACCACCGTCACCAGCCCGAACGTGACCGTGAAGAAAACCGTCGACAAGGCCAGCGTCAACGTGGGCGACACGCTCACGTGGACCTTGACGGTGAACAATAGCGGCACTGGCGCCAGCACTGGCGCCGTCACGCTGGCCGACACCTTGCCGGCCGGCCTGGCGAACATCGTCGTCAGCCCGCAGGCGCCCGTCACCTGCGCGCCCGTGGCGGGCCAGAACCTGACGTGCAGCGTGCCGGCCGGCCTGGCCTCCGGCGCCTCGGCGAAGGTCATCGTCAGCGCCACGGCCACCCTGGCCGGGTCTGCCGTCAACAGCGTGCTGCCATCCGGGCCGGACAATCCTGCCTGCGTGCTGCCCGGGGACTGCGGCACCACCACCACGGTGGTCAAGCTGCTGGTCGATGTCACCACCACCCTGAACAATTTCCCGCCGAATACGCTGGCGGGCGACACGATTTCCGGCACCGTCACTTACGCCAACGTGGGACCGGGCCCGGCCGAAGGCGTGACGTACACCCTGCAGCTGACGCCGGGCCTGGGCAACGTCACCTTGACGGGCGCCGTGGGCAGCTACAATCCCGCCACGGGCGTCGTGACCCTGAGCGGCTTGCCCGCAGGCCTGGCGAATGGCCAGAGCACCAGTTTCAACGTCAGCTACACGCAGCCGGCCGACAACCTGTCGATGGTGACGTCGAGCATTGCCACCACGTCGGTGGAAGTGCCGAACCACTTGCCGAACACGGCCATGGCCACCGTGCCCGGTCCCATCATCCGCGTGACGAAACTGGCCGACAAGACGACGGCCAACGTGGGCGAGACGGTCACCTGGAGCATCACGGCGACGAATACGGGCAGCCTGGCCAACCTGGGCGCGGTGACTCTGACGGATATCCTGCCCGCCAACGTGGTGGTGTTGTCCGTCGCACCGGGCGCCGGCGTCAGCTGTCCGCCGCTGGCCAGCTGGCTGGCCAACAGCGCGCAAGCGTGTACCGTCGCGGCTGGCCAACTGGCTGCCGTGAATGGCAGCCGCAGCATCGTCATTACAGCCAGGGGCACGGCCGGCGGCAGCCTGGGCAACAAAGTCTTGCCGAGCGGCCCCGATAATCCGGCCTGCGCGCAGGCAGCTTCCTGCCAGACCACCACCACCATCCTCAGCCCGCAAGTGGCCGTGCATAAAACCGTCGACAAGAGCAATATCAATGTCGGCGATGCGCTGACCTGGACCATTGCCGTGGCCAATACGGGCACGGGCGCGACCACGGGTGTGGTCACCCTGACCGACACCTTGCCGGCCAACCTGACCCTGTGGCAGGTGCTGCCCGCGTCGCCCGCCACCTGTGCGGTGCCTAGCGGCAACCAGTTGGTGTGCTCGATTCCTGCCGGCATGACCGCCGCTTCCACGTTGAATATCGTCGTCAAGGGCGTGGCCAATGCGGCCGGCGCCTATGTCAATACTGTCGTGCCGAGCGGCCCCGACAATCCTGTCTGCCTGCAGCCCGGCGATTGCAGCACCACCAGCACGGCTGTGAAACTGCTGGTCGACGTGACCACCACGCTGAACGGCTTCCCCGGCAGCACGCAAGCGGGTGACGCGATAGCCGGCACGGTCAATTTCAGCAACATCGGTCCCGGGCCGGCCGAAGGCGTGACGTACAGCCTGCAGCTGGCGCCCGGCCTGGCCGGCGTGAACATCAGCGGCGTGACAGGCAGCTATAACGCAGGCTCCGGCCTGGTGACCTTCAGCGGCGTACCGGCCACCTTGGCGGCGGGGCAGGGCTTCAGCTTCCAGCTCGGCTACATCCAGCCGGCCAGCAACCTGTCGACCGTGGTCAGCCGCATTGCCACGACGTCGACGGAAGTGCCGAACGACCAGCCCAACGTGGCGACCGTCACCATGCCCGGCTCCATCATCCGCGTCAGCAAGACGGCCAACAAGGCCGTGGCCAACGTGGGCGAAGAAATTATCTGGACGATTACTGCCAGCAACACGGGCAGCCTGGCCAACCAGGGCGCCGTCATTTTGACGGACTTGCTGCCGGCCAATATCATTGTCACCAATGTGGCGCCCGACAGCGGCGTCACCTGTCCGCCGCTGGCCAGCTGGGTGGCCAACAGCAGCCAGAGTTGCAGCGTGGCCATCGGCCAGCTGGCGGCAGGCAATGGCCAGCGCCAGATCGTGCTGACCGGCAAGGCCAGCGCGGGCGGCACCTTGGCCAACCAGGTCATGCCAAGCGGCCCGGACAATCCAGCCTGCTTCCAGGCCAGCAGCTGCAAGACGCAAACCACCATTACCAGCCCCAGCCTGGCGCTGAGCAAGAGCGTCGACAAGCTGGCCCTGAATATCGGCGACAGCCTGACGTGGACGGTCACCCTGGCCAACAGCGGCACGGGCGCCAGCACGGCCGTCGCCACCATTACCGATACCTTGCCGGCCGGCCTGGCAAATATTGTCGTCACGCCAGCGGCGCCCGTCACCTGCGCTCCGCTGGCCGGCAATATCCTCACGTGCAGCGTGCCGGCCGGCCTGGCCGCCGGCGCCAATGCTACGCTGCAAGTGACGGCGCGCGCCGCCGCAGCAGGCAGCCTCGTCAATGGCGTCAGCGCCAGCGGCACGGATAACCCGGCCTGTCTGCAGGCGGGCGATTGCAGCACCACCAGCACCGTCAGCGCGCCCTTGCTGAACGCCAGCAAGAGCGTCGACAAGACGGCAGCCAACGTGGGCGACACCCTGACGTGGACCTTGACCTTGCGCAATAGCGGCAGCGGTCCCAGCACGGCCGTCGCCACCCTGAGCGATACTCTGCCTGCGGGCTTGGCGAACGTGCTGGTGACGCCGACGGCGCCCGTCACTTGCGCCGCGCCGGCGGGCAATGTCGTCAGTTGCAGCGTGCCGGCCGGCCTGACCGCCGGCACCAGCGCCAGCGTCAAGCTGAGCGCCACGGCCACCCTGTCGGGCAGCCTCGTCAATGCGCTGCTGCCGGGAGGACCGGACAACCCCGTTTGCGCCGTCCCCGGCGATTGCCAGACCACGACGGTGGTGTCGAAACTGCTGGTCGACGTGACCACGACCCTGAACGGCTTCCCCTCCAGCAGCAATGCGGGCGACGCCATCCGTGGCGTGGTGACATTTGCCAACGTGGGTCCTGGCGTGGCGGAAACGATGACTTACAGCCTGCAGCTGGAAGCGGGATTGAGCGGCGTTTCCGTCAGCCCCGTCAGCGGCGCGCCCGGCATCAGCGGCGTCTATAACAGCGGCACGGGCCTGTATGTGCTGAGCGGCTTGCCGGCCACCCTGATCAGCGGGCAGAGCGCCAGCTTCAACCTGTTCTACACCCAGCCGGCCAGCAACAGCTCGCGCATCAGCAGCGTGGTGGGCACCAGCTCTACGGAAATCGTCAATGACTTGCCGAATACGGCGACGACGAACTTGCCTGGCCCGGTGATCCGCGCCAGCAAGTCCGTCGACAAGGTAAACGCGGCAGTGGGCGACATCCTGACCTGGACCATCACGGCGACGAACACGGGCAACTTGCCGAATCAAAACCCGGTCGTCGTCAGCGATGTGCTGCCTGCCAACATCGTCGTGCTCAGCGTGACGCCAGACGCGGGCGTGAGCTGCCCGCCGGCCGCCAGCTGGACGGCTGGCAGCGTGCAGGCATGCACGGTTGCGGCAGGTCAGTTGGCTGCCGGTAACGGCAGCCGCAAGGTCGTCGTCACGGGACGCGGCACCCTGGGCGGCACCCTGTCGAATCGTGTCTTGCCCAGCGGTGGCGACAATCCCGCCTGCGAACAGGCGAGCGCCTGCCAGGCCACGTCGACCCTCGTGGCGCCGCAAGTGACGGTGCGCAAGAGCGTCGACAAGAGCAATGTCAATGTGGGCGACTTGCTGACCTGGACCATCACTGCCAGCAATGGCGGCACGGGCGCGACCAAATCCGCCATCGTGCTGACCGACAACCTGCCAGCCGGCGTCAGCGGCGTGCAAGTGCTGTCCACGCAGCTGGCCACCTGCGCGCCCGTGGCCGGCAATATCGTCACATGCAGCGTGACGGCAGGCCTGGCGCCAGGCGGACAGGCGCAAGTGGTATTGCGCGCCACGGCCAGCGCCGCTGGCGTGCTGCAGAACACGGTGCTGCCAAGCGGCCCGGACAATCCAGTCTGCGTACAGGCGGCGGACTGCAGCACCAGCACCACGGCCATCAAGCTGCTGGTCGACGTGACCACCACCCTCAACGGTTTCCCCGGCAGCACCAGCGCCGGCGACCAGATCAGCGGCATCGTCAGCTTCAGCAATGCCGGTCCCGGGACGGCCGAGAACGTGACCTACAGCCTGAAACTGGCGCAGGGCCTGATGGGCGTGACCCTGAGCGGCGTGGCCGGCAGTTATGACGCCGTCAGCGGCGTGGTGACGGTGACGGGCTTGCCCGCCAGCCTGGCGCCCAACGAGTTGCACAGCTTTAGCCTGTCCTACATCCAGCCGGCCAGCAATGTCTCGACCATCGTCAGCATCATCGCCACCAGCTCGGCGGAGGTGCAGTACGACTTGCCGAACACGGCCACGGTGACCATGCCGGGTCCCGTCATCCGCGTCAGCAAGACGGCCAACCGCAGCAACGCCAACGTGGGCGACAGCATCATCTGGACCATTACTGCCGTCAACAGCGGCGGTGTGGCCAACCAGGGCGTGGTGACCCTGGCCGATATCCTGCCACCGAACCTGACGGTGCTGGCGGTCAATGCCGACGCTGGCGTGACGTGCCCGCCGCTGGCGAACTGGGTGGCGAACAGCGTGCAAAGCTGCAGCATTGCTGCTGGTCAACTGGCTATCGGCAATGGCACGCGCAGCGTGCGCGTGACGGCTACCGGTACGCTGGAAGGCACGCTGTCGAATCGCGTGCTGCCAAGCGGTCCGGATAATCCAAGCTGCGCGCAGGGAAGCAATTGCGAGTCCAGCATCGTGCTGACGGGACCCAAGGTGGCAGTGCGGAAAAGCGTCAACCGCGCCAGCGCCAACGTGGGCGACACCATCGTGTGGACCATCACGGCCAGCAACACGGGCAGCGGCCCCACGCGCGCCGTGATGACCCTGGTCGACACCTTGCCGGCCGGCTTGACGAACGTGCTGGTCACGCCTGTGCGCGCCACTTGCGCACCCGTGGCCGGCAATGTGCTGACCTGCAGCGTGCCTGCCGGACTGATAGGCAATGGCGGCGAAGCCAGCGTGGAAGTGTCGGCCACCGTCACCCAGCCCGGCGCGGCGCTGAACCGCGTCGTGCCGTCGGGTCCCGATGCGCCGCTGTGCCTGGCACCAGCTGATTGCCAGACCAGCACCAATGTCACCAGCCCCAGCGTGATGGTGAAGAAAGTGGCGGACAAGGCCAACGCCAGCATCGGCGACACCGTCAGCTGGACGATGACGGCGACCAACGCCGGCAGCGGCGCCACCACGGCTGCCATCACTTTGACGGATGACCTGGCCGCCAGCTTGACGGAGATCGTCGTCACGCCCGCCGCGCCCACCACTTGCGCGCCGCTGGCCGCAAATAAACTGGTCTGCACGGTCCCGGCAGGCCTGGCGCCCAATGCCGTGGCCGCCGTCACGGTGAGCGCGAAAGTGGCCGCCAGCGGCACCCTGAGCAATACCATCGTGCCGACCGGCACGGACTTGCCACGTTGCGCACAGGCATCTGACTGCACGGCTGTCACGGACGTGGCGAATCCGGCCATCGGCGTGGCGCTGGGCGTGGGCAAGGTGGCCCAGCTGTCGGCCAGGGTCTTCACTGTGCCCTACACGGTGGTGATCCGGAATGTGGGCAAGGGCACGGCGTCGAATGTGCAGGCGCTCGACAGCCTGCGCGCCGCCTTCCCCGAACCCGTCACGTGCCGCATCGTCGCGCCACCTGCCGCGCCCGCCATTGGCGGCAGCAGGCAGCTGGCCGTCAACCCGGGCTTCACGGGCGGTTGCGGCGGCAGCGACCTGCGTTTGCTCAGCGGCGACGCAGCCCTGGGCGAGGGCGAGTTGAGCGTCATCACTTTCACTGTGGAAATCACGGTGCAGGATACGACTTTGCCGCAGTACAACAACAGCGTGTTTGTCAGCGCGCTGGGCGGCAATGTCGCCAATGCGGGCGGGGCCATCAGCGTGCCACCGGCGCCGGCAGCAGGCGTCATCGCGGCCAATCCGGCCTACACGCCGCCCGCGGGCAGCCTCGTGTTTGACGCTTCCAACAATGGCGGCAGCCATGCGGGCGCCGTGGCCACGGCCGCCGACGTGGCCGCACTGGTGGAAAAAGTCGACCCCAACCGCAACGGCAATGCCTCGGATACCGTGGGCGGCGTCGCCTTCACGGGCGAAGACACGCCCACGCCCGTGGTCTTGCTGCGGCAAGTGGTCGATGTCATCAAGGCGGTTTCGGCCCAGCAGCAAGTCGATGCCAGCAAGTTCGAGATCAGCTACACGGTGCAGGCGGCCAACCGCTATCCTGCCGGCTACCCGACCTCGACCATGGTGCAGGTGGCGGAAAACCTGAGGGCCGTCTTCCCCACGGCGACCAGTGTCACCCTCAAGCCGGGCAGCCTGGCCGTCACGGCGCGACCTGCCAGCGCCACGGCCTGCGTCGCCAATCCCGACTTCAACGGCGCCACCGTGTTTGGCTTGTTGAATGGCAAGGGCGACTTGCAGCCGCAGGAAAGCTGCAACATCGGCTTCACGGTGCTGGTCGACTTCGGCAGCGTGGCGGCGATTCCCACCGTGCCGCAGCTGAACCAGGTGTATGCGAGCACCATGCTGGGCACGGAAACAGGCGGGCGTAACATCGGCCACAGCTACAGCGGCACGGGCACGTCGACGACGCCGGTGGCGCCCGCCAGCGTGCTGGCCCTGGCCAGCTCGGCCGACACCTTGCTGCTGCCGGCCACGCCCGGCGCCACGCCGCCGAGCTTCACGCCCGTGGTGTTCAACACGACGGACAAGCCGATGTTGTTGATCAGCAAGAGCGTCAACAAGACCCAGGCCGAGATCGGCGACAGCCTGCAATACACGATCGAGGTGAAGAATACGGGCGTGGCGACGGCGTTTGGCGTTAGCGTGCTCGATAAACTGCCGGCCGGCTTCCGCTATATCGACGGTACCACCACGCGCAACAATGTGGTGCAGCCGGATCCATCCGGCAAGCCTGGCCCGCAGCTGAACTTCAAGCTGGAATCGCTGGCGCCGAACGCCAGCGCCAGTTTCCGCTACCGCCTGCGCGTGGGCGTCGGTTCGCTGCAGGGTGACGGCATCAACCGCGCCCAGGCATCGACCACCAACGGCCCGCCCTCGAACGAGGCGCGCGCGAAAGTGAAAGTGACGGGCGGCGTGTTCACCACGGATGCCTGCATCGCCGGCAAGGTGTTTGTCGATTGCAACAACAACCACGTGCAGGACGGCGAGGAACTGGGCATCCCGGGCGTGCGCCTGTACATGGAGGATGGCACGAACTTCACCACGGACGTGGAAGGCAAATACAGCTATTGCGGTATCACGCCGAACAGCCATGTCATCAAGGTCGATGGCGCAACGTTGCCGCGCGCCAGCCGCATGATGGAAGCGTCGAACCGCAACCTGGGCGATCCGCACAGCCTGTTCCTCGATACCAAGAACGGCGAGCTGCTGCGCGCCGACTTCATCGAAGGCTCGTGCTCGAATCCCGTGCTCGAGCAAGTCAAGGCGCGCCGCGCGCAGGGCGAGGTGCGCAGCGTGGAAAGGGAGGGCAGGGCGGGGCCGGGACTGAGTTTCAGCAGCCAGCCCGCTAGCGCGCCCGCGCAGGCGACGGACAGCGCCAACCAGCCTGTCGTCGCGCCCCGCGTGTCCACGCCCGCCGCCCAGCCAGCCGCAGGAGGCAGCCATGCGCAATAAGCCTCTTTCACCTTACCTGCCGCTTGCCAATGCTGCTAAAGAGAAACAAGCCATGAAGAGAACTCTCCCCGCGCCCCGGCGCATGGCCGCCGCGCTGGCCCTGCTGGCCTTCCCGGTGGCCAGCCTGGCGCAATTGCCCTTGCCGGACAGTGCGGCAGGCTCCGCCGTGGCGGCGCCATCCTTCCTTGCAGGCAAGGTGGGCGGCACCGACTACGCGATCAACGGGGGCGTGGCGCGCATCGCCGTCGAGACGGACAGGAACGACGTGCCGGCCGATGGCCAGAGCCCCGTCACGGTGACGGTCAGGCTGTACGACGAGCACGGCAAGCCGCTGGCGGGCACGGCGCTGTTGACCATCGAGGCCAGCGGTGGGCGCATCCTGCTGCCCGGGGCCCGCACGGACGAGCTGGGCCCCGAGCGGCGCGACGCCGACAAGGTCACGCCCGGCACGCAACTGACGGTGGAAAATGGTGTGGCGAGCTTCAGCCTGCTGGCCCCGGCCACGCCGCAGGACGTGCTGCTGCGCGTGTCGGCCGGCAAGGTGGCGGCGCAGGGCACGATCAGTTTCCTGCCGGAACTGCGCGACATGCTGGCCGTGGGCTTGATCGACGGCATCATCAGCAAGCGCAGCCTGTCGAGCGATGCGATTGCACCGTCGCGTTTCAATGACGGTTTCGAGCGCGACATCCAGCGCTGGAGCCGGGCGTTCAACAATGGCAAGGCCAACGTGGCGGGCCGCGCAGCCATGTTCCTGAAGGGAACCATCCGTGGCGACGCCTTGCTGACGGCCGCCTACGACTCGGACAAGGATACGCGCGCGCGCCTCTTGCGCGATGTCAATCCGGAAGAGTTTTATCCCGTCTACGGCGACAGTTCCGTGCGCAATTTCGACGCCCGCTCCAGCGACCGCCTGTACGTGCGCATCGACCAGCAAAAAAGCTATGTGCTGTATGGCGACTTCGCCACCGGCGACGGCTTCAGCCAGATGACGGGCGGCGGCGCCGTGGCCAGCCTGCAGCAGAGAAAACTGGGCCAGTACAACCGCACGGCCACGGGCGGGCGCGGCCATTACGAACAGGATGGCATCGTCGCCAATGCCTTCGCCATCAACGATAGCCTGAAGCAGGTGGTCGAGGAATACCGGGCGAATGGCACCTCGGGGCCGTTCGCGGTGCGCAACAACAACGCCATCGAAAACTCGGAAAAGATCGAGATCGTGGTGCGCGACAAGAACCAGAACGGCAATATCGTGCAAGTGACGCAGCTGCGCCGCTTCGAGGATTACAGCTTCGAGCCGTTCAGCGGGCGCATCCTGTTCAAGCAGGCGATTCCCGCGCTGACGCCGAATGGCGACCCGCAATCGATCCGCATCAGCTATGAGGTAGATCAGGGCGGCGAAAAATTCTGGACCATGGGCGTGGATGGGCAAGTACAGCTGGGCAAGATGGTCTCGCTCGGCGGCTCGGCCGTGGAAGACAAGAATCCCTTGTCGCCGTACAAATTGCACAGCGTCAATGCGGGCTTGCGCTTCGGCGAGCACAGCCTGCTGGTGCTCGAAGTGGCGCGCACCACGTCCACCAGCTACAGCGCGGGCGGCAGCATCTACACGACGCCGTCGGGCCAGGCGGGCGAGCTGCGCGATGAAGTCAGCGGCAATGCGGCCCGGGTCGAGCTGCAGCACAAGGATGACAAGCTGGAAGCGAAAGTCTTCTGGAGCCGCTCCGACAAGGATTTCAATAACACGGCGGCCGGCATCACGGGCGGACGGGGCGAGGCGGGCGTGAAGGCTGGCTACAAGCTCAGTCCCGCCGTCACCGTGTATGGCGAGGCCATCCGCAGCGATGAGCGCAGCACGGACGCGCGCCGCGATGCGCAGCGCCTGGGCGTGGCGTGGAATGCCAGCGAACGCTGGCTGCTCGACGTCTCCGTCCAGCACATGAAGGAGAGCGGCGGCATGCCGTCGACGGCCGGCATCGCGCCCAATACCTCGCCGCTGGGCACGGGCTTGAATCCCACGGGCGGCTTCTTTGGCAATGGTACGGCGAACACGGCCATCGACCCCGTCACGGGCGGCAGCATCACCACGTTTGCGCCTATCAATCCCGGCGCGGGGGCGGGCACGACGGTGCCGCTGGACGCCACCACCGTGCGCCTGGGGGCGCAATACAAGGCCACGGAGCGCTGGACCTTGAACGGCGATGTGGAAAAAAGCATCTCGGACGCGGACCAGCACCGCTACGGCCTGGGCGCGCAATACCAGCTGGCCGAGCGCAGCCGCTTGTACGCGCGCTATGAAAACCAGACGGGGCTGGCGTCCGCCTACTCGCTCAATCCGGCGGACCGCAGCACCAGCTTTGTCGCCGGCGCGGATACGGGCTACATGCCGGGCGGCACCGTGTTTGGCGAGTACCGCATGCGCGACGCCATGGATTACAGCCTGAGCAACCAGCGCGACTTGCAGCTGGCGTCAGGCTTGCGCAACACGTGGAACCTGGGCGAAGGCCTGGCGGCGAACACGAATATCGAATACCTGAAAGTCATGAACGGCCAGCAACAGCAAGCCGTGGCAGTGGCGGCAGGACTCGACTATTCGGCCAATCCCCTGTGGCGCGGCTCCATCAAGCTCGAGTACCGGCGATTGTTCGACAGCGAGATTGCGCCCGGCAACCAGCGCCAGGACCAATGGCTCAATACCATCGCCTGGGCGCGCAAGCTGAGCCGCGACTGGACCTTGCTTGCGCGCAATTACCTTCTGTACACGCGCAACAACGACGACGCCAGCGGCGCGCCCGTCGGCAACGTGCTGCAGGACCGGGCGCAGCTGGGCTTTGCCTGGCGTCCGGTGGACGATAACCGTTTCAATGGTCTGGCCCGCTACGAATACAAGACCGTGCGCGACCAGTCACTGATCGATGGCGACAATTACCGCGCGCATATCGTTTCCACGCACCTCGATTACCACCCCAGCCGTCCTTGGTGGTTCACGGGCAGGGTCGCCGCCAAGCACAACAATGACAAGAACTTGCCTGCCGGGCAGGAAAAGTACACGGCGTGGCTGTTTTCCGGGCGCACCGTGTACGACATCAGCAAGAACTGGGACATCGGCGTGCTGGCGGCCGTGATGGGCAGCCCGCAAGGGGGCAGCCGCCAGTGGGCGAACGGCGTTGAAGTGGGCTATCTGCTGGCGCAAAACCTGTGGCTGTCGGCCGGCCACAACTGGTCAGGCTTTTCCGACCGCGACCTGACGGGCGCCGACTACACGGCGCGCGGCCCCTACCTGCGCCTGCGCTTCAAGTTCGATGAAAACCTGTTCAAAGGCAAAGACGCCACCATCAACCGTACTCTGGCCCGGCCATGAAAACTACCATGACTCCAAAAATGACCCCGATGATGAAACTGATACCGCTCGCCAGCCTGCTGGCCATGGGCCTGGCCCAGGCGACTACGCCCACCCTGCCAACGGCGCCGCTGGCCATGCCCCAGCTGCGCATCAGCGATCAGGCCGTCTCTGCCGACCAGCAGGCTTATCGTTTGCTGCAGGAACGCATCAAGAAGCTCAACGACGGCGGTGTGCGCGTGGGCGATTATTACTTGTCCAAGGCGCAATGCTGGCTCGACGTGTCTTTCCACGAATACACGCGCAACGACCGCTCGGCCTTTCCCCTGCAAGCCTTGCAGGAATCGGCAAAGATCGTCGCCGCGCTGGAAGATGGCAGCACGCCCAATCCTGGCGACGCCACGCCGCTGGTGAACGATGCCACGCGCCTGCGCGACGATCTGTGGTCCAGCTTTGGAACGCTGCGCGCGTCGCCCGGCTTCGCCTGCGCGGCACAGAAGGTAGCGTGCGGCGAGGTGGAACTGGTGCATGCGGGCAATGAATACAAGCAGCAGGGCTGGCGTCACGCGAATCCCTACGTGCAGCTGGCCGAAGATGCGCAGACTGCCGCCCAGTCTGCCGCGGCCGCGTGCCCGGCTGACAAGCCGAAACCGCAGCCGCAGCCCGATCCTTTGCCGCCGCGCATCACGCATGAACGCATCACGCTCGACATGGACGCCTTGTTTCGCTTCGACAAGGCGGGCGCGGCAGACGTGCTGCCCCAGGGCGTCGAGAAAATCCGGGAACTGGCGGCGCGCCTGAAGCAGGGCTACGTGCAGATCGACACCCTATCCGTGACGGGCCATACGGACCGCCTGGGCACGGACAGCTATAACCAGGCCTTGTCCGAGCGCCGCGCGTTGACCGTGAAACAGTTGCTGCGCGAGCAAGGCATCGCCAATGTCATCAGCGCCTATGGCAAGGGCAAGGCCGAACCCGTCGCCGCCTGCGAAAAGGTGATGCCGCGCGCTGCCCTGATCGACTGCCTGCAGCCGAACCGCCGCGTGGAAATTGAATTGACGGGTATCAAAAGTTCCGCGAAGGAGGGCGGCGCACCATAGCGTTACGTCATGTGGCGGTCATATGCCGCTGTTATGATGCTTTTGTTGGCACACAGCATGCGGTGCGCAGATCACTACGCTCCGGGAGCGATAGGATGCAGGCATGACTCAACAGCTTAGCCGGTGAGCTCAACCATCGGCACCAGACACGTGAAACTTGTTTTATTGTAATGATCGCAGGGCGGGGCAGGGGAAATGCGGGAATCGGACGGGGATTTAATGAAGTCCTAAGCCTGTCACAGGCAAGGGCTGGCATAGTGGACACATGGCGCACGGAAACCCCGGGCGCAGGGTTGCCGGACACCTCAATGACCGGCACGATTTCCGCTTTTTCTGTTTTCCCCAGTTTATCCCTGCGCTCTGAAACAGCGTTTCAACCGGCTACCGCAATCTGCGAAGCCGGTTTTTTTTTGCCTGCGTTTCCTGCCTCCCGGCAGCACAGCGCCGGGAGCCTTTCTTATCCCGCCTGCTTCGCCAGCCACGCATCGACGGCTGGCAGCCGTTCGGTGCGCAGCTTGATGCGGTACTTGATGCCAGCCACTGAGCTGTCGGCGTCGCCGCGCGCGCCGGCCGGCAGGTGCGCTTGCGCGTACGCTTCCAGTTTGGCGATCATGTCCGGCTGCGCCGAAGCGGCCGCCAGGCGCGGGAAGTAGCGGCTGCGCGAGCTGGCGTCGACGCGTGCATTGACTTGCTCCAGGTGCGCCAGCGCGAAGTCGAAGGCCAGCTCGGGATGCGTGCGTGCCACGCGCGAGATCATGGCCGGGCTGTTGGTCACGCCCGGTTCCTCCGTCAGCGCCAGGGCCAGCGCGCGCTGCGCCAGGGCCGGATCGTCGCTCGATGCCAGCAGGTCGTACAACTGGTTCTTGACCAGCGGCGTCTTTTCCTGCTGAGCCCTGGCGTGCAACTGCTCCCAGGTGGCTGCATCCGCATGCTGCGCCACCACGCCCAGGATGGTGCGGCGCAGCGGCGCGGGCATGGCGGCGGGATCCTGTTCGCTGGCTGCATAGCGGCGGCGCGCCTCTAGCAGTACGCCGGGCTCGCCCATGTCGCCGAGGATGGCAATCAGGTGTCCGCGCAGGGTCGCCACGCTGGATGCTTCGCCCGCGCGTGCTTCCCAACCCGTCTGCGCCATCATCGGCGCCAGGCGCGCCACGGCAAAGCGGCCGAAGGCCTGCTGGCGCGCTTTGCTTTCCACGCTGTCGCCCGCATACTGTTCATACAGGCTGCCCAGGGAGCCGGCCACCCGGCCCAGCACCTGCGGATCGGCCGACAGGGGCGTCGCTTTCACCATTTCCAGGAAGTCGGCCAGGTTTTGCGCGCCCGCCAGGCCCAGCGACTGGCTGTCCGCCAGCAAGCCCAGCTGATCGATCGGCGCCAGGCGCGCAAAGCTGCCGGCCAGCGCGCGCGTGTTGGCGGGCGCGTACACGGTGCGGTAGTAGCCGCTCTGGCCCGCGTTCACCAGCAAGGCGCCGCAGCCGGGCACGTTCAGGGTCGCCTTGCCATTCTTGACCAGCACGCGCGCCTGCTTGTGGCTGCCGACCGTCGAGGCGATCACCGGCACTTTCCACGACAACGGTTTCTTGTCCGGCTGGTCCTTGGAAAATTCCGTCTGCGTCAGGCTCACGCGCGTGCGGCCCTTCCTGCACACGGCGTCGCCCACCGTGATCATCGGTACGCCAGGCTGCAGGGTGAAATCATGGGCGATGGCGCTGACGGGCTTGCCGGCGGCCGCATCGACTTCGCGCCACAGGTCGTCCGACACCGTATTGCCATACGCATGCTTGCGCATGTAGTTGCGCACGGCCGTGCGCCAGGTGTCGGCGCCCACATACGCTTCGAGCATGCGTATCACCGCCTCGCCCTTTTGATAGGTGATGCCGTCGAACGCCTGGCTGGCCTGTTCCACGGTGGCGATACGCTGCACCACCGGGTGCGTGGTGCGCAGCGCGTCCTGGCTCATGGCCGACTCGCGCCCGCCGACGCTTGAGAGGGCCGTGTTCCACTCGGGGTGCAGACGCTCCGTGGTGCGGCTTTCCATCCACGACGCAAAACCTTCGTTGAGCCACAGGTCGTCCCACCAGCGCATGGTGACCAGGTCGCCGAACCACTGGTGCGCCATTTCATGCGACAGCGTGGTGTAGATGTTTTCCTTGTCGGACTGGGTCGAGATGGCCGGGTCGAGCAGCAGGCCGTATTCGAAGGTGAAGACGGCGCCCCAGTTTTCCATGGCGCCGAAGAACTGGCTGCGGCCCGGCGCGGCGATGTTGTCGAGCTTGGGCAGCGCGTAGCGCACGCCAAAATAATCGTTGTATTCGCGCAGCAGGGCGCTTGACTCGTCGAGCGCGAAGCGGCTTTGCGCCAGCGCGCCTTTCTTCGTGATGACGCCTATTTCCGTACCGTCGCTCATGGCCGTGGCGCGCTCGAAGTCGCCCAGGCCGAAGAACAGCAGATACGTCGACATGCGCGGCGTGGTGGCGAAGTACACGTGCTTCATGCCATAGCCCATCTCCTCGCTGCGGGCAATCGGCATGTTGCTGACGGCCATCTGGCTGCTCGGCACGACCACACTGAGATCGAAGGTGGCCTTGTAATCCGGTTCATCCCACGACGGCAGCATGCTGCGCGCATCGGAATTTTCGAACTGCGTGTACAGCGCGCGCTGGCGCCCTTGCGGCGTGTCGTAGTCGAGCGAGAACAGGCCCGTGGCCTGCGTGCCGATCTTGCCGCTGTAATCGATGCGCAACAGGTACTCGCCCTTGGCCAGTGGCTCGGCAAAATGCACGCTGGCCGTCTGCTTGTCTGCATCGAACTCGATCTTGCGCGTCACCTGCTTGCTGCCGCCCTGGCCTTCGATGGCGGCGGCCGTAAACGCCAGGTTCAGGGCATTGAAGGTGATGCTGGCCGTTGGCCTGTCGACGGCCACCTTGATGGCGGCTTCACCCTTGAAGGTGGAGGCGGCGGCGTCCGGCGTGATCGACACGATATAGTGCAAGGGTGTGACGCCGCGCGGCAGCTGCGTGGTGGTCGTGGCGGCATGGCTGGCCGAGGCGTACTTGACAGCGGGAGCGGCGTGGCCAGGGTGGAGTGCGGTGACGGCAGTCAGTGCCAGGACGGCGGCGGCCAGTTGGCTGCGCCGGAAGCGCGGAGTCGGTGTGCGATGCATGGTATGCCCTTGGTTCATGGATAAAACGCCCGCCAGCCGGATAGGCTGCGGGCGTTGATGACGGTTGGGGGACATCGCTGGAACTGGTGGCCAGCGTTCCCGTAGCGCAATCTAAGGTGAAACGGGGGCAAAGTCAACGCGCCAGGGGCGGCGCACGCCTGCCGCGCGCTGGTATGATGGTTGCCTGACTGCATTGCCACAGGCTGGAGCCGCAGTTGACTGTCCAACACCATAACGAGACGAGACCCACGCACATGAAACTGACTATCAGCCCCCGCACGCCCAATCCGCGCCGCGTCACCATGTTCATCGCCGAGAAAGGCATCACCGGCATCGAGGAAGTGGCGCTCGACCTGATGGCGGGCCAGCACCGCGACCCCGCCTTCCTGGCGAAAAACCCGCTGGGCCGCGTGCCCGTGCTGGAACTGGCGGACGGGCGCGTGCTGACCGAGACGCGCGCCATCTGCACCTACCTGGAAGGCTTGCACCCGCAGCCCAACCTGATGGGCGAAGGCTTCGAGGAGCGCGCCTTCATTGAAATGGCCGACCGCCGCGTGGAACTGCACCTGTTCAGCGCCGCCGCCAACTGGGTACGCCATGGACATCCGGCCCTGGTGGCGCTGGAAAACCCGCAGTTTCCCGATTTCGCCACGGCGCAGGCGGGCAAGCTGCGCGAAACGGCGCAATGGCTGGACCAGGTGCTGGCCGGCCGGCCCTACATCGCCGGCGAGCGCTTTACGATTGCCGACATCACGGCCTTCTGCGCGCTGGAATTTGCGCGCGGCCTGATGAAGTACCGGCCGGGCGCGGAAGGGTTACAGAACCTGCAAGCCTACCGCGACCGCATCGCCGAGCGCCCCAGCGCGCAGGTGAAGTAAGCCTTGCCTGCGGCGGCCGCTTTCGCCCGGTAGGTCGGATTGGCGGAACGCGTAATCCGACACCACCACATTACTTCAGCTGCTCCAGCAGGAAGGTGTAGGTCAGCGCCCACATCAGCGCCTGCTGGTCGTTATTGGCGGCGCCCGCATGGCCGCCTTCCGTGTTTTCCCAGTACAGCACGTCGTGGCCTTGCTCTTCCATCTTTGCCACCATCTTGCGCGCATGGCCGGGGTGGACCCGGTCGTCGCGCGTGGAGGTGGTAAACAGCACGCGCGGATACTTTTTGTCCTTGAAGACGTTCTGGTATGGCGAGTACTTGCTGATGTAGGCCCATTGTTCCGGCACGTCCGGGTCGCCGTACTCTCCCATCCACGAGGCGCCCGCCAGCATCTTGTTATAGCGGCGCATGTCGAGCAGCGGCACCTGGCTGACGACGGCGTTGAACAGGTCGGGACGCTGCACCAGCACGGCGCCCGTCAGCAGGCCGCCATTGCTGCCGCCCATGATGCCCAGGTGGCGCGGACTGGTGACCTTGCGCTTGATCAGGTCTTGCGCCACGGAGATGAAGTCGTCATATGCGCGCTGGCGGTTTTCCTTCAAGGCCGCCTGGTGCCAGCGGGGGCCGAATTCGCCGCCGCCGCGGATATTTGCCAGCACGTACACGCCGCCTTTTTCCAGCCACGCCACGCCCGTGGTGCCGCTGTAGCTTGGTTTCAGCGATACTTCAAAGCCGCCGTAGCCATACAGCACGGTGGGGTTGCTGCCGTCTAACTTCGTCTTCTTGTTCATGATGGCGAAATACGGCACCCTGGTGCCATCCTTCGACGTCGATTCGAATTGCTCCACCTTGTACGGCGTCGCGTCGTAGTAGGCGGGCAGCGACTTGATTTTCGTGCGCTTGTCGCTCTGCGCCGTGGCCAGGTACAGGGTGGTCGGGTTGAGGAAGTCCGTCACCGTCAGGAAGTACTGGTCCGAGTCGACGGGATCGAGCGCGCTGACGGCCAGGGTGCCCAGTTTCGGCGCATCGACGGCGCGGCGCTGCCACTTGCCGTTCACGTGGCGCAGTTCCGTCAGGCGGTTCTTGACCTTGTCCAGAGTCGTCACGAGGATGGCTGACTTGGTCGGCGTGACATTGTCCAGCGACGACGTGGCCGTGGGCGCGTACAGCACTTCCAGCTCCTGCTTGCCCTGCATGAAGCCCTTGAAGTCGGTCGCCAGCAATGAGCCTTGCAGGTAGGTCTTGCCGTTCACTTTCCAGTCCGAGCGCAGGGTGATGATCAATTGGTCGCGCACGGTGAAGGCCGTCGCGTCGTCCGGCTTCGGCACTTTCTTCAACTCGGCGCCGTCGCGCAGAAACATTTCGCCGCTGTAGAAATCGATTTGCCGCTCGACGAACTGGTGTTCGTAGCCGGGCGTGAAGTCCTTGTAGGCGCCGGCGCTCAGGTCGTCGGCCTTGGCTTCGTACAGCGTTTGCGCTTGCGCCAGCGGCGTGCCGCGCTGCCACTCTTTGATGATGCGCGGGTAGCCGGAGCTGGTCATCGTGCCGGGGCCGAAATCGGTGGAGACGAACAGGGTGTCCTGGTCGATCCAGCTGGCGCTGCCCTTCGCTTCGGGCAGGGTAAAACCGCCGTCGACAAAGGCGCGTTTTGCCACGTCGTATTCGCGCACCACCTTGGCGTCGCCGCCGCCGCGCGACAGGGAAATGAGGCAGCGTTCGCCCTTCGGATACAGGCAGGACGCGCCGCCCCAGACCCAGTTTTCATGCTCGCCAGCGGCCAGCTGGTCGAGGTCGATCACGGTTTCCCAGGCGGGTTCGGCCAGCTGGTACTGCGCCAGCGTGGTACGGCGCCAGATGCCGCGCACATGCTGGGCGTCGCGCCAGAAATTGTAGTAAAACTCGCCTTCCTTGCTGACGTAGGGAATGCGTTCCTTCGAGTTGAGGATGGTTTTCAGGCGCGCCTGCAGGGCCGGGAAGCCGGGTTGGGCTTCCAATTCTTTGGTGGTGACGGCATTGTGCTGTTTGACCCAGGCCAGCGGCTTGTCGCCGAGGACTTCTTCCAGCCACAGGTGGGGATCAGCCGGAGCAGTGGCAGCGGCGGGCGTGGGTGCTTGTGCATGGGCGATGCCCGCTGCGGCCAGGCCGAGCAGCATGCTGCCGGCGAGATTGCGATATGACGACATGTAGGGTTCCTGGTTGGTCCGATGGAGGCCGCGTTGCAGGCAAAACGGCGCAGCCATGGTGCCATGGATTGCTGTGGGGAACCAGTGTCTATGGACGGCTACTTAAAAAAATAGTTACTTTTCCAATATTGTTTGCTGAAAAAGAGCGAGGCCGTAGAATCTGCGGCGTGTTGGCTCTTCAGGGGGCGCCAGTCCGTGCTGTTGCCCGGCGGACGTTATGGAAGTCAGAGGGCACACGCTTGTCTAGCGATCGCCATGTGTAGCTGCGCCCGTGTCGTTTTGTTTGTCTTTCAGTACTTCAATGCCGAGTACGAAAAAGGGAATAAAAAGCGGCAGGAAATATATCAGCCATCCCGGGATATAGTAGCCTCGTCTCCGTTCATATTCTTCCCATGGTTCCTTGATCGAATTGACCGATGGATGCAGAGGGTCGTAATAAATGGAAAAAGCATGGCCAGGCCTGATATCTGAACACGAGGAAAGCGATAATTCCGCATTAGAAGTCCAGCCGTAATATCTTTTCCCATTGATCACATAGGAATAAGATACCGAGCCATGATTTTCGCATGCCGTACCATTGACAGTCGCTGGGCTGATGACTGCGCGCTCGGCCAGTCCTTGGTATTTTTCCGCTTTTTCATGGCAGCCCACGAGTGGCGTGAGAAGCGCGATGAATGCCAGAATGAATTTAATGGAATGCATGAAAGTAAAATCAAGAATCAGCAGTTTTATTGCATGAGTATAACAACACGACGCCTGCGAAAAAATAATCGATTCGGTGGCTGTTGCCGTACGCTGACCCGCGGCGTTCACGGCAACTGATTGACCCACACGGGCGCCGACCAGACGATATTGCCGTCATCCTGCGTCAGGCGCGCGTAATAGAAGTGCGGGCCGGGCGCGGGCGTGAGGGTGGTCTCGGCCTGGTCCGATATGGCGGTGACGGAGCCGTTGCCGCCCGGCACACCGTGCAAGATGGCGATGGCCGCCGCTTGCCGCCCCGAGCTGTTGCTGAAATGGGTGGCCAGGTGCAGCGGTCCCCGGTTCTCGAAGCGCTCGCCCATCAGCCTGTCATTCGCCGTGAACAGCAGCTGTGCGTGCTTGTCCATGGTGGCAAAGACGCGGCGCGCGCGCAGTGCGTCGATGAAGCTGTCGCGTGTCACGGGCATGCCGGCAGCCGGGTTGGCCACCAGCACGGCCGTGCGGTTGCCGTAGGCGGCGCCCCAGTTGGCGCAGTGGTTGTCCTGGTTGCTGCTGAAGGCCACGTGGTAGCCGGCGGCCAGGGCCCGGTTGCAAGCCGCCTCGTAATTGCTGCGCCGCGTCTCCGTTTCCTTGTCGTTGGTGGAAAAGGCGGACGTGTTCATCACTTCGCACAGCACCATGGCCGCGTCGCCATCTTGTGTGTAGCCCAGCGGCTGGCCGTTGACGAGAAACTGGCCCGTTTGCGCCGGGTGGTTGAACTGGCCCAGCCAGCCCCGTTCGCGCATCAGCGCATACAGGGCGGCGTAGTCGCTTTTCGGCGTTTCCACATCGGCCAGCAATTCTCCGCCGGCATTCCTTTCCCAGCCCAGCAACTGCTCGCTGTTGACAATGTTCAGGTGGCCGCCCTTGTTGATGACGCCCCATTCCATGCCGTACAGGGCCAGGAAGCCCGGGTGGGCAGCCGTATAGGCGGCCGCTTCGGCCAGTCCCGTCTGGTACAAGGCCTTGGCCTCTGCCGGCACGGCGGCGGCGTTGGTGCCGTCCGAACCGTCATACATATGGTTGTGCTCGGAGGCCAGCAAGGCGTCCAGGCCGTGATCTTGCGCATACTTGTACGCATCGATGGGGCCGAAGGGCGCCGTTTGCGGTTCCTGCGCGCCACGGCAAGCGTCCAGAGCCGCGCCGCCGTCGCTGTGGCGCGTCTGGCTGTGCAGGTTGGCGTAGACGATGCGGTAATCCACCTGGCCATCCAGGCGGGACAGGTGTTGCAGGCCGGCCTGGAAGGCGGGCACCTTGGGTGCCGTGCTGGCGCCCCGCTGCACCTGGATGTGCCATTGCTGTTCCACTTGCGCCTCTTGCGGCGTGCCCGCATCGGCCACGGCCAGCAGGCGCAGCTGGTACAAGCCATCGGGTGCCAGCATACGCCGCTTGCGCGCATCGGCGTCGGCGCGGCCATCCCAAGGCAAGTTCACGCTCTTGCCGTCGGCGCCCACCTGTTGCGTGCCCGACCAGCGCCGCAGCACGGCACCTTGCGGGCCGGGGCCGGACAAGGTCAGTGTCCAGTGCACGGCGTGCGTGCGCCCCTCGTCGGGATAGGCGAGCCGCACGACAAACGTGCGCGCCTGCGTGACTCGCTCGCCGCGAGAGGCGTGAAAGGGCGCGAGGACAGTGGCATCGAGTTCGCTGTGTTCCTTCGGCTCTTGCGCGGCGGCAGTGTTGCTCCACGTAATGAGCAACACGCCGGCGCACGCGCAAGCCAGCCACGGTGGCCGCCAGCGGCGCAGTATCTTGACCATCGTGGCCTCCCGTGTCTGCTTCAGATGGCAGTTAGACAAGAATTGCCACGTACTGGTTCCCGCATGCACCAGCAAGTGGCGCCCTTGCACCGTCAGGTGCCATGATCTGGCGCAAAGCCAGCGCAAATGGCGCTGCGTGCCCTCAGGGAAGCTGGCACGGCGCTTGCTACACAAGAGATACGGATCAACGGCGATCCCCTGAATAAACGCACAACGGTCCAACGACGGACCACATGGACAACGGCGTCCGCTCTGGCTGATTTTTTTCATCGGCGGGGGCGGGCGCCGTTTTTGTTTGCATTTTTGTTATTTTCGGGATACTTCGGGAACCTATCATGGCCAGCCAAAAAGCAACGCGCATCGCGCTCTTCTCCCTCGCCACGCCACCCATGCGGGCATTCCACCTGACGTGGATGGCATTTTTCGTGTGTTTCTTCGCCTGGTTCGCCTGTGCGCCGCTGATGCCGGTCATCAAGGGCGAGTTTGGCCTTTCCCTGGCGCAAGTGGCGAACATCAATATCGCGGCCGTCGCCATCACCATCCTCGTGCGCCTGATCGTCGGGCCATTGTGCGACCGCTACGGCCCGCGCAAGACGTACACGGGCTTGCTGCTGCTGGGCGCCATTCCCGTGCTGGGCGTGGCCGCCTCGCAAAGCTATGAAAGCTTTCTGTTCTTTCGCCTGGGCATCGGCGCCGTGGGTGCCAGCTTTGTCATTACGCAATATCACACCTCCGTGATGTTTGCGCCCCGCGTGGTGGGCACGGCGAATGCCGCCGCCGCCGGCTGGGGCAATGCGGGTGGTGGCGCGGCGCAGGCGCTGATGCCGCTGCTGCTCGGCGCCGTGCTGATGCTGGGCGTGTCCGAATCGCTGGGCTGGCGCATCGCCCTGCTGGTGCCGGGCGTGCTGATGCTGGTGATGGCCGTGTTGTACTGGCGCTATACGCAGGATTGCCCTGAAGGCAATTACTCGGACTTGCGCGCCGCCGGCACCGCCATCGAGGGTGGGAAAAAGGGTGGCTGGGCCAGCTTCAAGGCAGCCAGTTCCAACTATCGCGTGTGGCTGCTGTTCGTCACCTACGGCGCCTGCTTCGGCATCGAGATTTTCATCCACAACATCGCCGCCGTGTACTACGTCGACCATTTCGGCCTGTCCCTGAAGTCGGCGGGTCTTGCCGCCGGCAGCTTCGGCTTGCTGGCCCTGTTTGCCCGCGCCCTCGGTGGCTGGATGTCCGACAAGCTGGCCCTGCGCGGCAACCTGAACAGCCGCGTGACCCTGCTGTTCATGCTGATGATCGGCGAAGGCGTGGGCTTGCTGTGGTTTGCGAAAGTCGACAGCGTCACCTATGCCGTCATCGCCATGCTGGTCTTCGGCCTGTTCACCCACATGGCTTGCGGCGCCACGTATGCGCTGGTGCCCTTCATCGACAGTAAGGCGCTGGGCGGCGTGGCCGGCATCATCGGCGCCGGCGGCAACGTGGGCGCCGTGGCGGCCGGCTTCCTGATGAAGGGTACGGGCGACATCCGCCAGACCCTGATCATCTTGAGCGCGCTGGTGGTGATCTCTGCCCTGTGCGCCATCGCCGCCCGTTTCACTGGTCTGGCGGCCGAACCGAACATGGCTGCGGCCTGAGGAGACAAGCATGAACCACCCCTTGAACATCGTCGTCCTCGGCCATGGCATGGTCGGGCACAAATTCCTCGAACGCCTGGCCCTGGAAAACGCGCCGCACCTGCACGTCACGGTCTTGTGCGAAGAACCGCGCCCCGCCTACGATCGCGTGCACCTGTCCGAATTTTTCAACGGCAAATCGGCCGAGGATCTGTCGCTGGTGGCACCCGGCTTCTTCGACAAGGGCAACGTCGTCCTGAAACTGAATGCGCGGGCCGTGTCCATCGACCGCGTGGCGAAAAGCGTCACCGTCAGCACGGGCGAAGTGCTGGCCTACGACAAGCTGGTGTTCGCCACCGGTTCCACGCCGTTCGTGCCGCCGCTGCCGGGCAAGGAGCGCGATGGCTGCTTCGTCTACCGCACCATCGAAGACCTGGAAGCCATGCTGGCCTGGGGCGCCAAGTCCACCACGGGCGTGGTCATCGGCGGCGGGCTGCTGGGCCTCGAATGCGCGAAGGCCTTGCGCGATTTGAAACTCGACACCCATGTGGTGGAATTCGCCCCGCGCCTGATGGCCGTGCAAGTCGATGAAGGCGGCGCGCGCGTCCTGCGCCGCAAGATCGAGGAACTGGGCGTGACCGTGCACACGCAAAAGAACACCTTGGCCATCGTCGACGGCGAGGCGGCCACGCATCGCATGCAGTTCGCCGACGGCAGCCACCTGGAAGCGGACATGATCGTCTTCTCGGCCGGCATCCGTCCCCGTGACGAACTGGCGCGCGCCTGCGGCCTGGACGTGGGGCCGCGCGGCGGCATCGCCATCAACGACAGCTGCGTCACCTCCGACCCGGATATTTATGCGATCGGCGAATGCGCGCTGTGGGGCGGCCTGGTGTTCGGCCTGGTGGCGCCCGGCTATGAAATGGCGCGCATCGCGGCGCGCCACCTGTTGCAGGAAGAGGGCGAAGCGTCGTTCAAGGGCGCCGACATGAGCACCAAGCTCAAGTTGATGGGCGTGGACGTGGCCAGCCTGGGCGACCCGCACGGCAATGCGCCGGGCAGCCGCTCCTACCAGTTCATGGATGAGCGCAAGCAGATCTACAAGAAGATCGTCGTCTCCGATTGCGGCAAGTACCTGCTGGGCGGCGTGATGGTGGGCGACGCCAGCGAATACGGCACGCTCTTGCAAATGATGTTGAATAAAATCGAGCTGCCGGCATCCCCCGAATTCCTGATCCTGCCGCAGGCCGACGGCCAGCAAAAGGTGGGCCTGGGCGTCGATGCCTTGCCCGATGCGGCGCAAATCTGCTCGTGCAACGACGTCTCGAAAGGTGCGCTGTGCGCGGCCGTGGCCGAGGGCGCCACCAGCATCGGCGCGCTCAAAAGCTGCACCAAGGCGGGCACCGCCTGCGGCGGCTGCGTGCCCCTGGTGACGCAGATCATGAAGGCGGAAATGCAGAAGCAGGGCCTGATGGTGAACAACCACGTGTGCGAGCACTTTGCCTACTCGCGCCAGGAATTGCACCACCTGGTGCGCGTCGGCAAGATCCGCAGCTTCGGAGAACTCCTGGGCGCGCATGGCCAGGGTCTCGGCTGCGATGTGTGCAAGCCCGTGGCGGCAAATATCCTGGCCTCGTGCTGGAACGATTTCGTCCTGTCGCCCGTGCACGCCAGCCTGCAGGACAGTAACGATTACTTTCTCGGCAATATCCAGAAGGATGGCACGTATTCGGTGGTGCCGCGCATGCCGGGCGGCGAAGTGACGGCCGACGGCCTGATCGCCGTGGGCACGGTGGCGAAGAAATACGGCCTGTACACCAAGATCACGGGCGGCCAGCGGGTCGACCTGTTCGGTGCGCGCGTCGATCAATTGCCGGCCATCTGGGAAGAGCTGATCGGGGCCGGCTTCGAATCGGGCCACGCCTACGGCAAATCCTTGCGCACGGTGAAATCATGCGTCGGTTCCACCTGGTGCCGCTATGGCGTGGCCGACAGCGTGGGTTTTGCGATCCAGCTGGAAAATCGCTACAAGGGCTTGCGCACGCCGCACAAGATCAAGTTCGGCGTCTCCGGCTGCACGCGCGAATGCGCCGAGGCGCAAGGCAAGGATATCGGCCTGATCGCCACGGAAAAGGGCTGGAACCTGTACGTGTGCGGCAATGGCGGCATGAAGCCGCGCCACGCGGAACTGCTGGCGTCCGATCTCGATGAAGCGACCCTGGTGCGCTATGTCGACCGCTTCCTGATGTTTTACGTGCGCACGGCCGACCGCCTGCAGCGCACCAGCGTGTGGCGTGACAACCTGGAAGGGGGCCTCGATTACCTCAAGCGCGTCATCATTGACGACAGCCTGGGCTTGGGCGCCGAACTGGAAGCGGAGATGCAGCACGTGGTCGACACCTACGCCTGTGAATGGAAAGCGGCCGTCACCGACCCCGCCGTGCGCCAGCGCTTCCGCCACTTCGTCAACAGCGAGAAGCACGATGAAAACGTGGTGTTCGTGGAGGAGCGGGGCCAGATCCGGCCCGCCACGCCGAGTGAACGCCGCAGCAGCGTGATCCCCATCCTTGCCGTGGAGGCTTGAGCCATGAACGCGATGAATGAACTGTCCGGCGCCAGCGCCGACAACTGGGTGGCCATCTGCCCCTTGACCGACATCGTGCCCGACACGGGCGTGTGCGCATTGTTGAACGGGCGCCACGTGGCCGTGTTCCGCGTCGGCGATGCCGCGCCGCGCGTGTACGCGATCGACAATGTCGACCCGAACGCGGGCGCTTCCGTGCTCTCGCGGGGCCTGGTGGGCAGCATCGGCGAGCGCGTCGTCGTCGCCTCGCCCATCTACAAGCAGCACTTCGACCTGGCCAGCGGCGAGTGTCTGGAAGCGCCCGAGCATTCGGTCGCCGCCTGGCCGGCGCGCGTGTTCGGCGGCATGGTATGGGTGGCGCTGTGAACACCGCCGCGCGGCCATCTTTAGTCGTGGTCGGCAATGGCATGGCCGGCATGCGCACGGTCGAGGAGTTGCTGAAACTGGCCCCCGACCTGTACGACATCACCGTGTTCGGCGCCGAACCGCATGGCAATTACAACCGCATTTTGCTGTCTCCCGTACTGGCCGGTGAAAAGACGGTGGACGACATCATGCTGCACACGCGCCACTGGTATGCGCAAAACGGCATCACCCTGCACGCGGGCGACCCCGTGGTGCGCATCGACCGCCAGGCGCGAAAGGTAGAGGCGCGGTCCGGCGTCACGGTAGCCTACGACCGGTTGCTGCTGGCCACCGGCTCGACGCCGTTCATCGTGCCCGTGCCGGGCCACGCGCTGCCCGGCGTGATCGGTTTTCGCGATATCAGCGACGTCGACACCATGCTGCAGGCGGCGCGCACGCACCGCCACGCGGTGGTCATCGGCGGCGGCCTGCTGGGGCTGGAAGCGGCCAACGGCTTGCAGCGCCAGGGCATGGATGTGACGGTGGTGCACATGAGCGGCGCCCTGATGAACCAGCAGCTGGACGCACCCGCATCGATGCTGCTGAAAACGGCGCTGGAAGCGCGCGGCCTGCGGTTTTTGATGCAGGCGCAAACGGCGGAAATCCTTGGCACCGACCGGGTGCAGGGTGTTCGCTTTGCCGACGGTACGTCGATCCCGGCCGACCTGGTGGTGATGACGGCCGGCGTGCGCCCCAACATCGCGCTGGCGCAAGCGGCCGGCCTGCACTGCGAGCGGGCCATCGTCGTCGATGACTGCCTGCAAAGCTATGACCCGCGCGTGTACGCGGTGGGCGAATGCGTGCAGCACCGCCGCGCCACCTTCGGCCTGGTGGCGCCAATATGGGAACAGGCGCGCGTGTGCGGTGCGCACCTGGCCGGCGCGGGACACCGGCGCTACGTGCAGCAGGCCAGCGCCACCAAATTGAAAGTGACGGGCATCGACCTGTACTCGGCCGGCGACATCATCGGCGGCGAGGGCAGCGAAGACCTGGTGCTGCGCGATCCGCGTCGCGGTGTCTACAAGCGCCTGGTGGTGCAGGGCAGCCGCCTGGTGGGCGCCGTACTGTATGGCGAGGTGCAGGACGGTCCCTGGTATTTCGACCTGATCCAGCAGCGCCGCGACATCAGCGCGCTGCGCTCCCATTTATTGTTTGGCCAGGCCCTGTGCGGCCAGGCTGCCTGACAGGACATCTCATGACAAGCTGCACGCCCGTAAAAACCACTTGCCCGTACTGCGGCGTCGGCTGCGGCGTGGAAGCGACACGCTTGCCCGATGGCGCCATCCGCATCGCCGGCGACGCCGCGCACCCGGCCAACCTGGGGCGCCTGTGCGTGAAAGGCTCGGCGCTGGGCGACACCCTGGATCTGGACAACCGTTTGCTGCAGCCGCAGGTGCGCGTCGAGGGCGTCTTGCAGCCGGCTTCCTGGGATGCCGCGCTGGACCGGGTGGCCGGCGGCTTGCGCGCCATCATCGATGCACACGGACCCGACGCCGTCGCCCTGTATGTCTCGGGCCAGCTGCTGACGGAAGATTATTACGTGGCCAACAAGTTCATGAAGGGCTATGTGGGCAGCGCGAATATCGACACCAATTCGCGCCTGTGCATGTCGTCGGCCGTGGCTGGACACAAGCGCGCGTTCGGCGAGGATATCGTGCCGGGCTGCTATGAAGACCTGGAACTGGCCGACATGGTGGTGCTGGTGGGGTCGAACACGGCCTGGTGCCATCCGATCCTGTTTCAGCGCATCGCCCGCATCCGGGAAACCCGGCCGGAGATGAAACTGGTGGTGATCGACCCGCGCCGCACGGCCACCTGCGAGCTGGCCGATGTTCATTTGCCCGTGAAGCCGGGTACCGACGTGTGGCTGTTCAACGGCTTGCTGTGCTATCTGGCGCAGGCAGGCGTGATCGACGATGCGTTCGTCACGCAGCACAGTGCGGGACTGGATGCGGCGCTGGCGGCCGCGCACGTGGATTGCAGCGACCCCTTGCAGGTGGCGAAAATCTGCAAGGTCGATGCGCACGCCTTGCTGGCGTTTTACCAGGCGTTTGCCGCCACGCGCAAGGTCGTCACGGCCTTTTCGCAGGGCGTGAACCAGTCATCGAGCGGCACGGACAAGGTCAACAGCATCATCAACTGCCATCTGGCGACAGGGCGCATCGGCCAGCCCGGCATGGGGCCGTTTTCGCTGACGGGCCAGCCGAACGCCATGGGCGGACGCGAAGTGGGGGGGCTAGCCAATATGCTGGCCGGCCACCTGGAACTGGATAATCCCCTGCACCGCGACACCGTGCAAACGTTCTGGGACTCGCCGCGTATCGCTAACAAGCCTGGCCTGAAAGCCGTGGACCTGTTCCACGCGATCGAATCGGGCAAGGTCAAAGCTGTGTGGATCATCGCCACCAATCCCCTGGTCAGCATGCCGGACGCGGACCAGGTGCGCCGCGCGCTGGCCAAGTGCGAACTGGTGGTGGTGTCGGACATCAGCGCCGAATCGGACACGAATGCGCATGCCGATGTGCTGCTGCCTGCGCTGGGCTGGGGCGAGAAAGATGGAACGGTGACCAATTCCGAGCGGCGCATCTCGCGCCAGCGCGCCTTCTTGCCGGTGCCCGGCGCGGCGCGCGCCGATTGGGACGTGCTGTGCGAGGTGGCCACGCGCATGGGCTATGCTGGCTTCGATTTTACCTCGCCGCAGGCTATCTTCGACGAACACGCGCGCCTGTCCACCTTCCGCAATGTGGGCGAGCAGGCGCGCCTGTTCAATCTGGCTGGCCTCGACAAGCTGGATGCGGCGCAATACGACGCCCTGGCGCCGCAGCAGTGGCCGCAGGGCAGGGCACGGCTGTTCGGCGATGGCCGTTTCGCCCATGTGGATGGCCGCGCGCGTTTCGTGCCGACGCCGCCGCGCGCACCGCGCAATGCGCCCGACGAAGAGTATCCGCTGATCCTCAACACGGGCCGGGTGCGCGACCAGTGGCATACGATGACGCGCACGGGCAAGGCGCCGAAATTGTCCGGTCACGTCGCCGAGGCCTTCATCGACCTCCACCCGCAGGATGCGCTGCTGTACAGCGTGCGCGAAGGCGAGCTGGCGCGCATTTCCAGCGCCTGGGGCGCGATGGTGGCGCGCGTCGTGCACGGCGGCGGCATCGCGCGCGGCCAGGTCTTCGTGCCGATCCACTGGAGCGACGCGAATGCGTCCGATGCGCGCGTGGGCGCCGTCGTCAACCCGGTCGTCGATCCCGTCTCGGGCGAGCCCGAATTCAAGCACACGCCCGTGCGCATCGAGCAGTTCCGCGTGCACTGGCATGCTTTCGTGTTGAGCCGCACGCCCTTGAACCTGGACGGCGTGGCGCACTGGACGCGCATCCAGGGCGAGCAGTTCCTGCGCTACGAGTTGGCGGGCCGCCAGCGCATCGGGGATCTCGGCGCCTGGGCGCGCGCGCTGCTCGGCGTCACGGACGACAATGCCGACTGGCTCGATTATGCCGACGCCAGCGCCGGCGTGTACCGCGCCGTGCACCTGGACGAAGGGCGCATCGCGCAATGCGTGTATGTCTCGCCCCGCCCCGACCTGCCGTCGCGCAGCTGGCTGGCGGGCCTGTTTGCGCATGCGCAAATGGATGCGGCGGACCGCGCCGGCGTGCTGCTGGGCCAGCCCATCGGCAAGGGCGTCGACGCCGGGCCCACTGTGTGCTCGTGCTTTGGCGTGGGGCGCAACACCATTTGTGCCGCCATCGTGGATCAAAAGCTGACGACGACGGCGCAGGTGACGGCCTGCGTCAAGGCGGGCGGCAATTGCGGCTCCTGCGTGCCCGAGATACGACAGTTGCTGTTTGAGGTGCGCAGCGCGGCCTGAAAATCTGTCCTTTCCGGCACGGCTTTGTTATATTGCCAGCTCTATAATAGAGAGGCAGTGTGATGACAGTAGCACAACACCCCACGGTCTGGCTGACGGGCTTGAGCGGCGCCGGCAAGACCAGCATCGCGCTGGCGCTGGCGCAAGCGCTCAAGGCGCAGGGCCGCGCCGTGGCGCTGCTCGACGGCGACCAGCTGCGCCATGGCCTGAACCGCGACCTCGGTTTTACACCGCAAGACCGGCATGAAAACATCCGCCGCACGGCCGAAGTGGCGCGCCTGATGAACGCGGCGGGATTGACCGTCATCGCCGCCTTCATTTCGCCGTACCGCACCGACCGGGCCATGGCCGCCGACATCGTCGGCGCGGCGCATTTCATCGAGGTCCACGTCAGCACGCCGCTGGCCGTGTGCGAGGCGCGCGATCCCAAGGGCTTGTATGCGAAGGCGCGCGCGGGGCAGCTGGCGCAATTCACGGGCATTTCCGCGCCTTATGAAGCGCCGCTGGCTGCCGCGCTGACCCTGGACACGGGCATGCTGGCGCTGGACGAGTCGGTCGAGCGCCTGTGCCGGCATTTGCAGCAGCGACTGTGACGGCGTGATGACGATGCGTATGAGATTGCGCAAACTGCTGCGCCGACGCCTGCCTGCCAGCCTGAAGGCGCGCATGAGCGTGGTCGTCTTCCTGCTCGTGCTGGCGGCAGTGGCCTCGCTGGCACTGGCCACCCTGAGCGTGGCCGAGCGCGGCATGCGCGACGTGACGGGACGCCAGCAGTATGTATCGCTGGCCAGCGCCGCCGTTTTCATCGATGAAGAACTTGACGCGAAGCGCAATGTGCTGCGTGCGATGGCGGATAGCCTGGCGGCCAGCGGCGCGCACGATGGCGCCGGCCTGCAGCGCTTCCTGGCCGCGCAAACGGTGCTGGGCAAGGAGTTCTACACGGCCGGCGTGGCGGCCACCGATGGCTCCCTGCTGGCCAGCATGGGCCCCGTCAAGCCGCAGGCGGGGATGAACCTGAAAGGCCGCCCGTATTTCGACCAGACGCTGGCGACCCGGCGTTCGGTGATTTCCGCGCCGCTCAACGGCAGCATTTCGGGCATGCCGCTGGTGGTGGTGACGCAGCCCGTGTTCGACGCGCACGGCGCCATGCGCTATGTGCTGGCGGCCAGCGTGAACCTGCGCCAGCCCGATTTCCTGGGGCGCCTGGGCGCACTCAAGCCGGGCACGGGCGGCTATCTGTACATCATGACCAGCGAAGGCGTCATCGTCGAGCATCCCGACAAGTCGCGCATCATGCAGCATATCGACGCGCATGGCCGCATCAGCGAACCGACGCGGCGCGCCCTGCAGGGCTTCGAGGGCTGGCTGACGGGCACCACCACGCAAGGCGTCGATGCCTTGTTTGCCTATCACCGCATCGCCTCGACGGGCTGGATACTGGCGTCCGTTTATCCCATGAGCGACGCGTTCGCGCCGCTGCACGCCATCCGCAGCAAGATCCTGCTGGCCGCCGTGCTGCTGGCGGCGCTGTCGGGCCTGGCCGGCTGGCGCGTGGTGCTGCGCCTGTTGCAGCCTTTGGAGCGCCTGCGCCACCATGTGCATGAAATCCGGCGCCAGCGCCTGGGCATCGAGGCGCTGCAAATCGAGCGGCGCGACGAGATCGGCGACTTGAGCCGCGATTTTTACTCGCTGGTGGCCGAGCGCGAAATCGCCGAGGCGCAGACGCGCGACAGCGAACGGCGCTTGAAGCTGCTGACGGACCATGTCCCCGTGGTGATCGTCTACATCGACCGCGAGCACCGCTACCAGTTCATCAACGCCACGTTTGAAAAATGGTTCGGCCGGTCGCGCAAGGAAAGCATGATGCAGTCGATACGCGACGTGCTGGGCGAAGAAGCGTATCAATTGCGCGAAGCCTACCTGCAGCGCGCCTTCTCGGGCGAGGCGGTCGAATATGAATTCACCATCGACGGCGAGGGGGAGGCGGGCCGGCGCTCCTTCCAGACCAGCTATGTGCCCGATGTGGGCGAGAGCGGCGCGGTGGAAGGCGTGTATGGCCTGATCCACGAAATCACCAAGACCAAGGCGGAGCATACGGCGCTGCAGTTTGCCGCCGCCACCGACACCCTGACGGGCATCGCCAACCGGCGCCGCTTCGACGAACAGCTGGCGCAAAGCATGCAGCGCACGCGCGTGGCGCGCGCGCCCATGGCGCTGGCCTATCTCGATATCGACCGCTTCAAGGCCATCAACGACAGCCTGGGACACAAAACGGGCGACGAGGTGCTGAAGGAATTCGCCGCGCGTCTGGTGCGCAGCGTGCGCGCCAGCGACCTGGTGGCGCGCCTGGCCGGCGATGAATTCGTGATCATTTTCGAAGGCGTGAACGGCGCGGCCGAAGTGCGCCAGATCGGCGCGAAGATCATCGACGCCATCCGCCAGCCCTTCGAGCTGGCCAGCGGCCCGCTGCCGGTGACGACCAGCATCGGCATCGCCATCTTCCGCGAAGGCGCGCTGACGCCGGCGCAGTTGCTGGACCAGGCGGACCAGGCCCTGTATGCCGCCAAGGGGCAGGGCCGCGACGGCGTGGCGCTGCGCGAGGCGGCCCCGTAGGTATTACAGGGTGGCAGTCCAGTGGTCGAGCTGCTGCGTGGTGGCCGTGACGCCGCCGCAGACGATGACCAGCACATTGCGGTAGGGCGCCAGTTGCGGCACCTTGCCGTAGACGGCCGCCAGGGCCGCGCCGCAGGCCGGCTCCACCACCAGGCGCTGGTCGTCAATAAAACGCTGGCAGGCATCGACGGCGGCCTTGTCCGACACCACCACGCTGTGCAGCAGGCGCGTCTGGCTGATGGCGTAGGCTTGCGCGCACACCTGGCGCGCGGCCAGCGAAGTGGCGATGCTGCTCACGGCGGGCAGGGCCACGTGGTCGCGCGCGGCCACGGCGGCGGCCAGCGAGGCCGCGCCTTCGGTTTCCACGGCCACCAGGGCCACGTCGTCCCAGCCGTTGCGCTGCAAGCCTTCGGCCACGCCGGCCAGCAGGCCGCCGCCGCCCACCGATAGCACCACCGCGTCCGGTTTCAGGCCAGCGCTGGCCACTTCATCGATCATGCCTGCATGGCCCTGCCACAGCAGCGGGTCGTCGAACGGATGCAGGAAAGCGTCTTGCGGCGTTAGCATGGCTTGCGCCAGCGCGTTGGCCTCTTGCCAGGCGGCGCCGTGCACGATGACTTCGGCGCCTTCCTGCGCGATCAGGGCCCTGGCCCGCGCGCTGGTCGTTTCCGGCACCACGACGATGACGGGAATGCCCAGCTGGCGTCCCGCATAGGCGACGGCGATGCCGGCATTGCCGCCGGAAGAGGAGATGAAACGGCTGGCGCCGCGCCGCGCGTATTCTTCGCAGGCGAGGCCGATGCCGCGGATCTTGAAGGAGCCGGGCGGCTGCAAGGCTTCGAGCTTGAGCCAGATGGCGCGTTCGCTGTGCAGGCTCAGGGCGCGCGAGTTGAGCAGAGGGGTTTCGATGTGCAGGGCCATGCGTGTTCCTGGTAAACGGTCAGGCCAGCATCATAGCCGAAGCGCCCGTGCCACCGTTCCACCCTTGCCGCAAGCGGCTTTAATTCAGGGGCGCGCTCTTGAGCTGATGCGTGCGCGCCACTTGCTTCATTGCTGCGAGCAGGTCGTCGCGCAGCTGGCGCGGCAGCTTGCCGAAGAACTCCTCGTCGTTCTGGTCGGCCATCCCGGCCAGCACGGGCACCAGCGCTGCGCCTTCCGTGGTCAGTTCGATCGAATGCTGGCGGCGGTCCGCCAGCAGGATCGACTTGCTGACCATGCCCTTGCTTTCCAGGCGGTCGATCAGCTTCGACACGGCGCCCTTGCTCATGCCGGACACTTGCGCCAGCACCGTGGGCGAGGTGCAGCCCAGGCGGAACATTTCGCGCAGCACCACCCATTCGGACACCGTCACGCCGTTGGCTTCCGCCTTTTTCTGGAAGCTGTGGGAAACGTGGTTGGAGACGAAACGCAGCCAGTAGCCGAGATGGGCTTCCAGCTCGCTGACGGGAACGCTGTTGGGATGGGCGGCTTGCGGCGAGGCGGCCGTTTCAAAATTATGGCTCATTTCTTTTCCTTCACTGGGCGGCGTTACCGGCATGGTCAAGGCCTTCACGCTTGCTGTCGAGTGGTTTGTTTGGGAACAATCATCGTGCTTGAGGTAGTTTTAACACTGTTTTCACAGGAAATCACTGACCAGCAAAGAGTTTTTCCTTATTTCCTTGCTCTGGATAGATAAAAAGCAATATCAAGCAAATAATCGTATTGCCGGAGAGGAAGATTAAAAAAATAACTCATGTTGCCTCAATGGTAACAGCTTTTTTGCCGAATTGATAAATATTTCAACTGAAATGGATGTCGAATGACAGCGGCTTGTTACTGCTGCCATTCAGCTGAACCGTTCCACCAGAAAATCGACGAAACTGCGCAACTTGGGCGAGCGGTAGCGGTCCGGCAGGTAGACCACGCTTAACGGGCGGCTGGGCAATGCATGCGTGGGAAACAGCTGGACCAGGCGGCCCGCCCGCACGTCCGTTTCCAGCAGGAAGGCCGGTTGCAGTACGATGCCCATGCCATGCAATGCGGCAACGCGCAGCGCCTGGCCGTGGTTGACTTGCAGGCGACCCGAGACGGGCACGCTGCAGACGTCGTCCTGGTGGCCCGTCAGGCGCCAGTGCGCCAGGGCGGCGGGAGAAAAGGACAGGCATTCGTGCTGGCTCAGGTCGGCCGGCTGGCGCGGCGTTCCCTTGCGCGCCAGGTAGTCGGGCGAGGCGCAGATCATCAGCCGGTAGGGTGCCAGCGGCCTGGCGATCAGCGACGAATCGGGCAGCTGACCGATACGGATGGCGGCTTCGAAACCTTCCTCCACCAGGTCGACCACGCGGTCGCTCAGGACCACATCGATGCTCACCTCGGGATAGCGCTCCAGGTATACGGCCATGGCGGGCATCAGCGCTTCCGCGCCGAAGGTGAGGGGCGCCGTGATGCGCAGCTTGCCGGCGGGCGCCAGTTGCAGGTTTTGCGCCTGCACATCGGTTTCTGCCACCAGCCTGAGGATTTCCTTGCAGCGCGCATAGTAATCCTCGCCGAAGGCGGTCAGGTGCTGGCGCCGGGTGGTGCGCTGGAGCAGTTGCATGCCCAGGCGTTTTTCCAGCGTCCGCAGGTGGTTGCCGGCCATCGTCGCGGAGATCCCGCAGGCGGCCGCAGCAGCGCTCAGGCTGCCTTTCTCAACGGCCAGTACGTACACCTTCATGCTGTCGAGCAAATCCATTGGCAATCCCTAGTGTCAAATCATCGAATCAAACCATAGTTTATCTATTAATGATTTTAAATGACACTGATGTTTTTCCCGCCAGCGTGCGGCCACCCTGACACACATCGCCCGAGAACAGACCATGAAAGCCATACAACTGACCGCTCCTTCCCTCACCGCGTTTCGCCCGACCGAGCTGCCCCAGCCGCAGGCCGGCCGGGGGGAGGTGCTGCTGCGCCTGCGCGCCGCCACGCTGAACTTCCTGGATGTGGCCATTGCGACAGGTCATTTTGCCGGCGCGGCCTTTCCGCTGATCCCCGTCGCCGACGGCGCGGGTGAAGTGGCGGCGCTGGGCGACGGCGTCAGCGGCCTGGCCGTCGGCGACCGCGTCATCCCCCATTTCATGCCGAATTGGCAGGGCGGGGCCATCACGCCGCACAACGTGGGTGCGATGCGCGGCGTCACCTTGCCCGGCTCGCTGGCCGAGTACGTGGTCGTCCCCGTTGCCAGCCTGGTCGCCTTGCCGGCCCACCTTGATTTTGTCCAGGGCGCGGCGCTGCCCATCGCGGCGACGACGGCCTGGAACGCCGTGCGTTCGGCGCCAGTGCGCCCCGGATCGGTGGTGTTGTTGTTGGGAACGGGTGGCGTCAGCCTCTTTGCTTTGCAGTTCGCCAAGGCGTCGGGCGCCACAGTGATCCTGGCGTCGTCCAGCGATGAAAAGCTGGAACGTGCGCGCCAGTTGGGGGCCGATCATCTGATCAACTATCGGGCCACGCCCGCCTGGGACGCGGAAGTGCTGAAACTGACCGGTGGGCGGGGCGCCGACCTGGTGGTCGAGACGGTGGGTGGCGCCACCATCGTGCGCTCGCTCAATGCGGCGGCGGTGGGCGGCACGGTCTTCACCGTGGGCTTTGTCGGCGGCACGGCCGCCAGCATCGACTTGCTGCCCGTCATCGTCAAGGCTTTGCGCATCGTCGGCAACAATACCGGTTGCGTGGCGGACCTGGCCCAGGCGGCGCAGGCCATCGCCGCGCATGGCATCGTGCCCGTCATCGACCGTGTGTTCAGCATCGACGACACGGCCGAAGCGTATGCGGAGCTGGCTGCCGGCGGACGCCACTTCGGCAAGCTTGCCATCGCGCACTGAGCCGGGGAGGCCAGGTCTTGCCCGGTGATGCTGCCCGGCACGGCCAGTGGAAGAGTCGCCGTCAGGTGGCCACGTGCACTTTCACGTTGGCATCGCGCAAGACCTGGGCAAAGCGGGCCGGCGGCGGCGCATCCGTAAACAAGATATCGATTTGCGCCAGATCGGCCAGGCGCACCAGCGCCTTGCGGCCGAATTTATGCTGGTCGGCCACCAGCCACACTTCGCGCGACTGCTCGATGATGGCTTGCGCCACCTTCACCTCGCGCGCGTCGAAGTCGCGCAGGCTGCCGTCTTCGTCGATGCTGGAAATGCCGATGATGCCGATGTCGACCTTGAACTGGCGGATGAAGTCGATGGTGGCTTCACCCACGATGCCACGGTCGCGTCCGCGCACCACGCCGCCGGCCACGATGACTTCGCAGGCGGCGTTGTCGGCCAGGATGGCGGCCACGTTCAAGTTGTTCGTCACCACGTGCAAGCCCGTGTGCTGTCCCAGCGCGCGCGCCACTTCTTCGGTGGTGGTGCCGATATTGATCAGGAGCGAACAGCCATGCGGCACTTGCGCCGCCACGGCGGTGGCGATGCGCCGCTTGGCGTCGCTGTTGAATACCTGGCGCTGGCTGTAATCGATGTTTTCCACGGACGAGGGCAAGCCCACGCCGCCGTGATAGCGGGCCAGCAGGCGCGCTTCTTCCATCTGCTTGACGTCGCGCCGCACGGTTTGCGGCGTGACGTCGAGTTGCTGGGCCAGCTCCTCGACCGACATGGTGACTTTCTGGCGCACCACTTCAAGCAAGCGGCGCTGGCGGGGATTCAAATTCATGGGCGTGTCTCTTTAAAATTCCATAAGCGAACAAAATCGAACAAATGTGGGTGAAAATATGTTGCTATGAGTTCGATTTATGGCGTAATCTTATCCATATTGCATTCGTATGACATCCGTATTGATCTTAACCACAGTCGCCGGGTGTGCCTAGTCTTTCTTGGTCGCTTGTCCTTGATAACGATGGAGTCCCGATGTCCTCAATGCAGCAGGGAATCGACGCAGTACCGCAGCCAGCGATGGCATGTGACGTGCTGGTGGTGGGTGGCGGCATCAACGGCGCCGGCATCGCGCGCGACGCGGCCGGGCGGGGCTTGTCCGTGGTGCTGTGCGAAAAAGACGACCTGGCCGCCCACACCTCGTCCGCGTCCACCAAGCTGATACACGGCGGCCTGCGCTACCTCGAATACTATGAATTCGGCCTCGTGCGCAAGGCGCTGATCGAGCGCGAAGTGCTGCTGCGCTCGGCGCCGCACATCATGTGGCCTTTGCGCTTTGTCATGCCGCATGCGCAAGGCCAGCGCCCCGCCTGGCTGATACGCGCCGGCCTGTTTCTCTACGACATGCTGGCGAAGCGCGAAATCCTGCCTGCCTCACAAGGCATCGACCTTGAGCGTCACGCGGCGGGAAAACCGTTAAAACCTGAGTTCAAGCGTGGCTTCGTGTATTCCGATGGCTGGGTCGACGATGCGCGTCTGGTGGTGCTGAACGCCATCGACGCGGCGGACAAGGGCGCGCACGTGCTGACGCAGACGCGCTGCACGGCCCTGCGGCGCGATGGCGCGGGTGCGGACGCTTCCTGGCAGGCGACCCTGCAGCAAGGCGATGGACGTGAGTTGGCCGTGCGCGCGCGCAGCGTCGTCAATGCGGCCGGGCCGTGGACGGCGGAATTTCTGCAGCAGGCGGCGCCCGGCGGACAGGGCCGGCATTTGCGTTTGATCAAGGGCAGCCATATCGTCGTCAAGCGTCTGTTCGCGCATGATCATGCGTATATCTTCCAGCATCCGGACGGACGCATCGTGTTTGCCATTCCGTATGAGCACGATTTCACCCTGATCGGCACCACCGATCTCGACTACCAGGGCGAGCGCGGCAAGGTGGAAATCGACGACGAGGAAATTCGTTACTTGTGCGAGCTTTCCAGTTACTATTTCAGCAAGCCCGTCGTGCCGGCTGATGTGGTCTGGACGTATGCGGGCGTGCGCCCGCTGGTGGAAGACGCGGCGGCCGACGCCAAGGCCGTCACGCGCGATTACCGCTTCGAACTGGACCAGGAAGGCGCGCCGCTGCTGAGTATCTTCGGCGGCAAGATCACCACCTTTCGCAAGCTGGCCGAGGAAGCGCTCGATTTACTGGCGCCCTTGCTGGGCAATACACGGCCAGCCTGGACGGCCAATGCCTGCCTGCCCGGCGGTGATGTGTTCGGCAGCGTGCCGCAGAACCGGTCCGTGCGCGAATTCGGCCAGTTCGTGCAAGGCTTGCAGCGCGAATATGCGTGGCTGCCGGCGGCGCTGGTGGCGCGCTATGCGCGCGCCTACGGCACGCGCATCCATCTGCTGCTCGAAGGGCGCAAGGATGTAGCGGCCATGGGCGAGGAAATCGCCGCCGGCCTGTACGGGGCGGAAGTGGACTATTTGCGGCGCCATGAATGGGCCGTCAGCGCGGCCGACATCCTGTGGCGGCGCTCCAAGCTGGGCCTGCACCTGCCGCGCGAGACGGCGGGCAGGCTCGACGCCTGGCTGTTGCAGCACCCTTTGCCGTAAGCAGCACGTTGGCGACCACGCCCCGCAGAGGGTGCCGCGAAGAATAAGAAACCATCACTGGAGGAGACGCGCGTGCAACTGGTACTGGACAAGATCAGCAGGAAGCAAGGGGCTGACGATTATTTATATCCGATGTCGCTGGCGCTGGTGCCGGGCGCCATCAACGTCTTGCTGGGCACTACGCGTGCCGGCAAGACGACCCTGATGCGCGTCATGGCGGGCCTGGACAAGCCCAGCGGGGGCACCGTCACGGCCGATGGCGTCGACGTGACGGGCGTGCCCGTCAGTAAGCGCAATCTGGCCATGGTGTACCAGCAATTCATCAACTATCCGGCTTTTACCGTGTACGACAATATCGCCTCGCCCTTGCGCTTGCGCAAGGTGCCCGAAGAACAGATACGAACCAAGGTGCTGGCGCTGGCCGAGCGCCTGCATATCACGCCGTATCTGCAGCGCACGCCCGGCGAACTGTCGGGCGGCCAGCAGCAGCGCACGGCGCTGGGGCGCGCGCTGATCAAGGATGCCTCGCTGTTGCTGCTCGACGAGCCATTGGTGAACCTCGACTACAAATTGCGTGAGGAATTGCGCCGCGAATTGACGGAACTGTTTTCCAGCGGCAGCACGACGGTCGTGTACGCGACCACGGAGCCGCTGGAAGCGCTGCAGCTGGGCGGCCACGTGGCCGTGCTGCACGAGGGACGCTTGTTGCAGCAGGGGCCGACACTCGATGTCTTCAACGCGCCCAATTCCATCGATGTGGCGCGCACCTTCAGCGATCCGCCCATCAACCTGATTCCCGCGCGCGTCGATGCGCAGGGCGTGGCGCAGGCGGCGGACGGCCTGGCGATACACCTGAGCGGCGCACAGCGTGCCCGCCTGGGCGACAGCACGGAGGTGATCCTCGGCGTGCGCGCGCACAGCCTGCATTTATCACCCCAGTCCGATGGCGACGTGGCCATCGCAGCTACGGTGGACCTGGCGGAAATCAGCGGCTCGGAAACCTATGTGCATGCGCGCCGTGGCGACTTGGCCCTGGTGGCGCAACTGGGCGGCGTGCACAAGCTGGAGATCGGCAGCGCCTGCACCGTGTATTGCCAGCCGCATGCGCTGCTGATCTTTGCGGATGACGGCGGCCTGCTGTTCGCCCCTGTGCAAGGAGGAGTGTGACATGGCGCGCATCGAACTGGTCGACCTGGCCCACGCCTACAAACCGAACCCCACGGCACCCGCCGACTATGCGCTGCGGCCCATGAGCATGGCGTGGCATGACGGTGGCGCCTACGCCTTGCTGGGGCCGTCCGGCTGCGGCAAGACGACCTTGCTCAATATCATCTCCGGCCTGGTGAAACCGTCGCATGGCAAGGTGCTGTTCGACGGCAAGGATGTGACGCAGCTGCCGACCGAGGCGCGCAATATCGCGCAAGTGTTCCAGTTTCCCGTCATCTACGACACCATGACCGTGCACGATAACCTGGCGTTTCCGCTGCGCAATCGCGGCTGGAAAGAGATCGAGGTGAAAAAGCGCGTGCAGCAGGTGGCGCAGATGCTGGAACTGACGGGCGACCTGAAATTGCGCGCCAGCGGCTTGTCCGTGGACGCCAAGCAAAAGATTTCGCTGGGACGCGGTCTCGTGCGTCCCGACGTGGCGGCCGTGCTGTTCGATGAACCGCTGACGGTGATCGACCCGCACCTGAAATGGCTGTTGCGCCGGAAACTCAAGGAAATCCACCACGAACTGAAATTATCCTTGATCTACGTCACGCACGATCAGGTGGAAGCGCTGACCTTTGCCGACCAGGTGGTCGTCATGACGCAGGGCGAAGTGGTGCAGACGGGCAGCGCGCAAGCGCTGTTCGAGGAACCGGAACACACGTTTGTCGGCTATTTCATCGGCAATCCGGGCATGAACTTGCTCGATTGCACTCTGGACGATGGCGGGGCGAGGGTGGCGGGCCAGCCGCTGGCCGTGTCCGCCGCCGCCCGCGCGGCGCTGGCTGGCGCGCAAGGGAAAATCACGCTGGGTGTGCGACCGGAATTCGTCGAATGCCTGAAAGCGGGCGAGGGCGGCGCGGGGGACGATCATTGCCTGGACGCCACGGTGACTGCCGTGCGCAACATGGGCACGCATTACCTGGCGGAATTCCAGCTGGGCGGCGCCACGGTGGCGGCCAAGCTGCGCGCCATCGACGCCGTGGTGGGGGAGGCTGTACGGCTGCGCTTTCCCCAGCAACGCACCTTGTACTACGTCAACGATAAGCGGGTGGCCTGATGATACATAACGGTAAAACCGATAACAACCGCCGCGCCTGGCTGTTGATCCTGCCCGTGCTGCTGTGCGTGGCCTTTTCCGCCATTCTGCCGTTGATGACGGTGGTGAATTATTCCGTGCAAGATATTCTGAGTCCCACGCAAAAGGTGTTCGTGGGTACGGAGTGGTTCCGCATGGTCATGCTCGACGGCGACTTGCACAGCGCCTTGCTGCGCCAGTTGCTGTTTTCCGGCTCCGTGCTGGCGATCCAGATTCCGCTCGGCATTTTGATCGCCCTGTGCATGCCGGCCGAGGGCTGGAAAGCCTCGCTGGCGCTGGTGCTGATCGCGCTGCCCCTGCTGATACCGTGGAACGTGGTGGGCACCATCTGGCAAATCTTTGGCCGCGGCGACATCGGCCTGATGGGTTACACCCTGAATCAATTGGGCTTTGATTACAATTACAACGGCAACTCGCTCGACGCCTGGCTGACGGTGATGGTGATGGATATCTGGCACTGGACGCCATTGGTCGTGCTGCTGTGCTATGCGGGTCTGCGCGCCATTCCCGACGCGTATTACCAGGCGGCGCGCATCGACGGCGCCTCGCGCCTGGCCGTGTTCCGCTACATCCAGCTGCCGAAACTGCGCAATGTGCTGATGATCGCCGTCTTGCTGCGCTTCATGGACAGTTTCATGATCTACACGGAACCGTTCGTGCTGACCGGTGGCGGACCGGGCAATGCCACCACCTTTTTGTCGCAATACCTGACGCAAAAGGCCGTGGGCCAGTTCGACCTGGGGCCGGCTTCCGCCTTCTCACTGATCTATTTCCTCATCATCCTGCTGTTCTGCTTTGTGCTGTACACGTGGATGCAGCGCGTCGGCACGGGAGACCAGAAATGATGCACAAGAAAATCAGTGCCACCATCCTCGCCGTCTTTTTGCTGGCATCCCTGTTGCCCATCTATTGGATGCTCAACATGTCGCTCAAGACCAATGAGGAAATCGTCGGCGTGCTGAGCCTGTGGCCCGAGCACCTGACGTTCGCCAACTACAAAACCATCTTTACGGACCCATCGTGGTACAGCGGCTACATCAATTCCATGATTTACGTGGCCTTGAACATGGTGATGTCGGTCACCGTCGCCTTGCCGGCCGCGTATGCCTTTTCGCGCTATAACTTCGTCGGCGATAAACACCTGTTCTTCTGGCTGTTGACCAACCGCATGACGCCGCCCGCCGTCTTTCTCGTGCCCTTCTTCCAGCTGTATTCGACGGTGGGCTTGATGGATACGCACCTGGCCGTGGCGCTGGCGCACATGGTCTTCAACGTGCCGCTGGCCGTGTGGATATTGGAAGGCTTCATGTCCGGCGTACCCAAGGAAATCGACGAGACGGCGTATATCGACGGTTACAGCTTCCCGCGCTTCTTCATCCGCATCTTCTTGCCGATGATCAAGTCGGGCGTGGGCGTGACGGCCTTCTTCTGTTTCATGTTCAGCTGGGTGGAATTGTTATTGGCGCGTACCTTGACGTCCGTCAACGCCAAGCCGATTGCCGCCACCATGACGCGCACCGTCTCGGCGGCCGGCATGGACTGGGGCGTGCTGGCGGCTGCGGGCGTGCTGACCATCGTGCCCGGTGCGCTGGTGATCTGGTTCGTGCGGCATTACATCGCCAAGGGTTTCGCGATGGGGAGGGTGTGACATGGAAAATACCGATAGCACAACCAGCCTGTTCGGCTGGATGGCGTGGACGCCGGAAGTGGCCATTTTCTTCATCTGTATCGGCTTGATGCTGGCGGGCATGACGGTGTGGCAAATCCGTTCGCCCAGCATCGCGCGCAAGGGCTTCTTGCCCATGCCCACCACGCGCGGCGACCGTTTGTTCATCGGCTTGCTCACGGCGGCCTACGTCAACCTGGCCTGGGCGGGGTTTACGGAGATGCAGCAGGCCATCGGGGCTGCCATCAGTTTTGTACTTTTATTAGTGGTAATGCGTTGGGGGTGAGCCGGCTTGCCGGTGTTGATGGAGGCCGGACCGTCAGCAGGCGGCCGGCAATACAATAAAAGGAGATTCACGATGAAATTGAAGTTCACGGTCTTCGCGGCGGTGGCCATGCTCGTGTCGAATGCGGCCCTGGCTGACGCCAAACAGGCGCAAACCTGGATCGACAAGGAATTCCAGCCATCCAGCCTGAGCAAGCAGCAACAGCTTGCTGAAATGAAATGGTTCATCGATGCGGCGGCCAAGCTGAAAGCCAAGGGCATCAAGGAAATTTCCGTGGTCTCGGAAACCATCGACACCCACGTCTACGAATCGAAGACCCTGGCCAAGGCTTTCGAGGAAATCACGGGCATCAAGGTGCGCCACGACATCATCCAGGAAGGCGACGTGGTGGAAAAGCTGCAAACGTCGATGCAGTCCGGCAAGAGCATCTATGACGGCTGGATTTCCGATTCCGACCTGATCGGCACGCATTACCGCTATGGCGCCGTCGAACCACTGTCCGACTACATGGCCGCCAAGGGCAAGGAATTCACCAATCCCGGCCTGGACTTGAAAGATTTCATCGGCATCAGCTTTACCACGGCGCCCGATGGCAAGGTGTACCAGCTGCCCGACCAGCAATTTGCCAACCTGTACTGGTTCCGCGCCGACTGGTTCGCGCGCAAGGATTTGCAAGCCAAGTTCAAGGCCAAGTATGGCTACGAGCTGGGCGTGCCGCAGAACTGGTCCGCGTATGAAGACATTGCCGACTTTTTTACCAATGACGTGAAGGAACTGGACGGCAAGAAAGTGTATGGCCACATGGATTACGGCAAGAAAGATCCCTCCTTGGGCTGGCGCTTTACCGATGCCTGGCTGTCCATGGCTGGCGCGGCCGACAAGGGCATCCCGAACGGCTTGCCCGTCGACGAGTGGGGCATCAAGGTGGCGGCCGACAAGTGCACGCCCGTGGGCGCGTCCGTTTCACGCGGTGGCGCCACCAATTCGCCGGCGGCCGTGTATGCGCTGACGAAATACATCGACTGGATGAAGAAATACGCGCCGCCGCAGGCGAACGGCATGAATTTCTCGGAAGCGGGTCCCGTGCCGGCGCAGGGTGAAATCGCCCAGCAAATCTTTTGGTACACGGCGTTTACGGCTGGCATGACGAAACCGGGCTTGCCAGTGGTCAACAAGGACGGCACGCCGAAATGGCGCATGGCGCCGTCGCCGCACGGCCCGTACTGGAAAGAGGGCATGCAGAACGGCTACCAGGACGTCGGTTCCTGGTTCCTGTTCAAGTCCACGCCGGACGACCGCAAGGCCGCCGCCTGGCTGTATGCGCAATTCGTCACCTCGAAAACCGTGTCGCTGAAGAAATCCATCGTCGGCCTGACTTTTATTCGCGATTCCGATATCCGCCACGATTATTTTACGAAACATGCGAACGAATACGGCGGCTTGATCGAGTTCTACCGCAGTCCCGCCAGAGTGGCGTGGACGCCGACGGGCAACAACGTGCCCGACTATCCGAAGCTGGCGCAGCTGTGGTGGAAGAACGTGGCCACGGCGATTACGGCGGAAAAAACGCCGCAAGCGGCCATGGATAACCTGGCCGAGGAAATGGACCAGGTCATGGCGCGCCTGCAGCGGGCGGGCATGAAGGCGTGCGCGCCCAAGCTGAACCCGAAAGGCGATCCGAACCAGTATCTGTCGGACCAGCACGCTCCCTGGAAAAAGCTGGCGAATGAAAAGCCGAAGGGTGAAACGATTGCCTACGATAAATTATTGCAGGCTTGGAAAGAAGGCAAGGTAAGGTAGTCGTGTAAACTTCTGCCGCCGTTGTCCCGGGGCACGGGCGCTTGCCCGTGCCTCTTCACTGTATAGACGTAGTAGCGACCATGACCAAATACATACTTGCTTTAGATCAGGGCACCACCAGCTCGCGTGCCATCCTGTTTGACCATGCGGGCCGGCCGCACGCCAGCGCACAGCGCGAATTTCGCCAGATTTTCCCCCAGCCGGGCTGGGTCGAGCATGACGCGAACGAAATCTGGGCCTCGCAAGAGGGCGTGCTGCAGCAGGTGCTGCGCGACAGCGGCGTGGCCGCATCCGACGTGGCCGCCATCGGCGTGACCAACCAGCGTGAAACGACGGTGCTGTGGGACCGCGCCACGGGCGAACCCGTCGCCAACGCCATCGTCTGGCAAGACCGCAGAAATGCGGCCTATTGCGCGCAACTGGTCGGGCAGGGCAAGGCGGACCTCATCCAGCAAAAGACGGGACTCGTGCTGGATGCCTATTTTTCCGCGACTAAATTGAAATGGCTGCTCGACAACGTTCCCGGCGCCCGCGCGCGCGCCGAGCGGGGAGAACTGGCCTTCGGCACCATCGACAGCTGGCTGATCTACAAGATGAGCGGCGCCCACTTGACGGATACGAGCAACGCGGCGCGCACCATGCTGTTCAACATTCATACTTTGCAGTGGGACACGGATCTGCTGGCGCTGCTCGACATTCCCGCCTCCCTGCTGCCCGACGTCGTGCCATCGAGCGGCGTGGCGGCGCACACGCGCGTGGACTTGCTGGGTATCTCCGTGCCGATCGCCGGCATCGCGGGCGACCAGCAGGCCGCGACGTTCGGCCAGGTGTGTCTGAAGCCGGGCATGGCGAAAAATACCTACGGCACGGGCTGCTTCATGCTGATGAACGTGGGCAAGCGCCCCTTGCCATCGAAAAACCGGTTGTTGACGACGGTGGGCTGGAGCCTGGGAGCGGGTAGCGACAAGACCGATTACTTGCTCGAAGGCAGCGCCTTTATCGCCGGTGCAGCCGTGCAATGGATGCGCGATGGGCTGGGCATCATCCGCGACTCGTCCGAAGTGGAAGCGCTGGCCACCAGCGTGCCTGATTCGGGCGGCCTGGTCTTCGTGCCTGCGTTCGCCGGCCTCGGCGCGCCCTACTGGGACCCGTATGCGCGCGGCACCCTGATCGGCATCACGCGCGGCACGGGCAAGGCGCACATCGCGCGCGCCGCATTGGAAGGCGTGGCTTACCAGAACGTCGATGTGCTGTCCGCCATGCAGGACGATGCGGGCATCGCCTTGAGTGAATTGCGCGTCGATGGCGGCGCGGCGCGCAACGACATGCTGATGCAGTTCCAGGCCGACATCTTGAATGTGCCCGTGGTGCGTCCCGTGGTGACGGAAACGACGGCCCTGGGCGCCGCCTACCTGGCGGGCCTGGCCGTGGGTTTCTGGGCATCGCAGGAAGAAATCGCCGCCCAGTGGCAAGTGGGGCGCCGTTTTGAGCCGGCCATGGCGGCCGACGAACGCCTGACGCGGCTGCACAAGTGGCGGCGCGCCGTGGAGCGGTCGCGCGACTGGAGCGAGTAAGTTGGGAAAAAGCCGGGGAATCAGCGGGATCAGGGCCGCGCGAAATACACAGCGTACCCCACCGTTTCGCGCGGTACGGAATACAGGTCACGCAGCTCGAAATAGGGTGCGTGCACCTGGCCGCTGACGGCGATGCCGGCCCGCTCCAAAGCCAGACGGAAGCGGGGGACATGAAAATATTGCGTGGCGACCATGGCTGTCTTCCAGCCGTGCTGGCGCATGAGAAACGCCGCGTTGCGGGCCGTGGCGTCCGTGGTCCAGCCTTGACTATCTTCGATGATGGCGCTGGCCGGCACGCCGTGCTTGAGCAGATAGCGGGCCATCGATGCGGCCTCGTCAAAACCTTCCTTGCCCGTCGCTCCGCTGACGAGGATGCGCGGCGCCAGTCCAGCCTGGAATTGCGTCAGCGCAGCATCGAGCCGTGCCTGCAGGCGGGGGCTGGGCGTGCCGTCGGGCAGGATGGTGTTGCCGGGCACGACGATCACGTCGGCGGGCGCCAGTTTGTCGTGCAGGCCCGCCAGCACCAAGGCGGCGGTGGCCAGCAGGAAAACAACAAGAGCGCTCAAGCTCAGGAGTATGATTTTTCGCATTGTTGGTGGTGAAACTTGTAGTGGACGCATCATACTCACCCACTCCTGCAAGTGTCTGTTCTGCAGGCGCGGTGAACAGCCCAGTAAAGTTGCAACTTAGCTCAGCGGGACAATCCTGGCATTCACATCGGCGTGCTCGCGCAACAGATACAGCAAGGCTGAGCCGTCTATCAGTTCGATCGGTTTATTGGATGAAAAGGCATAGGCGTCGGGACCATAACGACTGGTCGTGACCAATATGCCTTTGCTCGCGCCTTCGTTCAACATGGTTCCATACAAATCGCGAACGGCGCTCACGCCAACCGCATCCTTATATCGCTTGGCTTGAATGACCACCTTGCCACCCAACACGGGGCGGATATCGAATGCCACCGCATCAACTCCGCCGTCGCGGGAACTGCGGGTGAGTTTGGTATCGAGTCCCATTTTGCTGAACAAATTGGCGACCAGGACTTCAAATTGGGTTGGGCTTAGTTCAAGCAGGTTGGAGCGGTTATCCAACTCGCTCAAGGCATCCCCCTGGACAATGAAACGCTTGTCGACCATACTGAATTCGATGATCGGCTTGACCGCCAGCAGTTCCTCGGGACGAGATGAAACATGGGCGCCCAAAGTACGCAGGCATGCGACGGGATCCGCCCGCTGCAAATTGATGGCAAGAAACGTGTCACGCGCCGCACGCACCGAAATGACGGGTACTCGGATGTCATGGCCCGTCGCGGGGTCATGGGTATCAATAATTCCCGTAAAGGCGAGTACTTTGATTGCCGATGCCTGATCCGCCTCAAACAGTTCATGCAAGCTGCGCAGGGCGATTTCAGCGATCAGCTGCCGGTAAATGTCCTGAATTTCCGATGGCTTGCGGATCTTTGATTCGATGCTGTCCTTGCTTTTGACGTAGCGAAATTCGCATGTCGTGGGCACGATGGAAATCAAGGGCAACTCATATTCGACAGCCAGTGTGCCAGTCAAACCGTCGTAGGCGACGCGAAATTCCTGGGGAAAGTCGTTCAGTGGGTATTCTGATCTGGATAGCACCATGTCGCAATAGGTGACCACGGCATCGCGGTCGTGTGAGAAATACTCTGTCTTGAACTGATCAATTGCACTATTTCGTTCGGCCTGGCCAGCATAGAAGGCCATTTTTCGCACATCGTATTCACGGCGTTCCTGATCCTTGAAAAAGTTCTTGGCGATTTCCTGGATGCTGAAAGCGATTAACTGCCTGTGGTAGTTTTCTTCTGATTTTTTTACGTTAAGTTCATGACGCTTTGCGATATGGGGCATGAGTGCTGACCATGAAGGAGGCGGGTGATGCAGAACTTCGTCCGGAGCGGAGGTGCTGAATAAACGGGGGGATATTTCAAACGGGGCAAATTTTTCTGTTGGCCGAAGACTGTCGAAACTAATCGTATCGTCAACATCAAGGGTGTGGACCAGCACTCCGCGCAAACCAGCGAGGCAATCCTCAATCTCTTCATTCATGTCGGCGACCTCCTGCTGCCTTAAATCCAGATAGTCGATCTTTGCCTGTTTTTCTGCCGCCTTCGTATCGCGCATCGATTGCGCAGCAGCCATGCGTTCGTTGCGTTCATGAACCCGCCGTATCGTGGCTGCGCCTCGTACTTGTCTTGCTTGCTCCCTCTCGGCAGCTGCGATAGCTCTGCTCGTGGCACGGATGAAACCTTCCAATCCAGAGCGTCGGCCCATGTCATATTCCTAGTTGATTGTGATCATAATAGAATACCGCAAGAAAGTTTTTATCCGGACAATAAATTGATATTCCAGCCGGCTCTGCCGATCCACGGCTGCAGTAATAATGGCTGGTGGGATCAGATGGCCCTCGTCGTCGGCCACGATGCCATCCGTCGCCCGTTCCAGCTCAGTAGACTGAGCCGTCCTGCCGTCGTGATCACGGTCGATGGCATGATCCAGTTCGGCGGCTGCTGCGACGCCGATGACGGGCATCGGCGCTTTTAATGGGCCAACTCAGGCGGCGCCGGCCGCTTGTCGCGCGCGCTGGTTCGACAGATAAATATTATCCTTTTCCAGCGGCTTGCCTTCGCGCACGGCAGCCAGCCAGTCCTGCGTGCTGGCGACGGCGGCGAAATTCGAGTGGAACACGGTACTGAAGACGCGGTGGATTTCCTCGGCGCTGGCCGTGCCGCCCGCATTCGCGTAGGGCAGGGTGCCGGTAGCGTCCTGCAGGAACTCGACTTGCAAGCCGTCGTGCGCGGCGTGGTAGATGGTGGCGGCATCGCAGTTGTGCGTCATGTAGCCGGTCACTGTCAGGGTGTCGATGTTGTGGTTCTCCAGCCAGGCGCGCAAGTCCGTGCCCGCAAAGGCGCTGCCCATGCTCTTGTTGATGCGGTGGTCGGCGGCAAAGGCGGCCACTTGCGGATGCAGCTGCCAGCCGTCGCTGCCCCTGGCGAAGATGGGGGAAGCTTCCGGCGCATCGTGCTGCACGACGATCACGGGCACGCCGGCGGCGCGGGCGGCGGCCATGGCGGTGACGATATTCGGCAGGGAAATCTCGACGGATGGGTACTCGATGGGCATGTCGCCCGTGAAGTATTCATTTTGCACATCGATGACGAGCAGGGCGCGGCGTGGAGCGGTGGAAATTTCGGTGGACATGGATTCTCCTGAATGGGTGAAAGAGGAAGGGCTTCCTCGACACAGCCATTCTCGGCCCGCGCGGCGCAAACAAAAAGTGGCCTGAAGGACTTTATACGATAAAATCGGGCCATGCCTACTATTCCTGCTTCTTCCGCCCCCTTGAGCGTGGCCGTGATCGCCTTCGACGGCATGACGCCATTTCACTTGTCCGTGCCTTGCCTCGTGTTTGGCGCCCAGACGGACGAGGCCGATCTACCGCCTTTTCACGTGCGCGTCTGTGCCGCCGATCCCGCACCCTTGCGCACGGCGGCCGGCTTTTGCATCACGCCCGAGTGCGGACTGGAGGGGCTGGAGGGCGCCGATATCGTCATCATGCCGGCCTGGCACGACGATTGCCGCGATGCTGCACCGTCGCTGGTCGCGGCGCTGCAGGCGGCCAGCGGGCGCGGGGCGCGCATGGTGGGCCTGTGCCTGGGCGCGTTTCCGCTGGCGCAGGCGGGCTTGTTGGATGGCAAGCGCGCGGCCACGCACTGGGGCATGGCGGAGCAGCTGGCGGCCCGCTATCCCAGGGTCAGGGTGGACCGCGAAGTGCTGTACGTGGACGATGGCGCTGTGCTGACGTCGGCCGGCGTGGCGGCCGGCCTCGATTGCTGTTTGTATCTGTTGCGCCAGCTGGCCGGCGCCGAGGTGGCGAACCGCGTGGCGCGCCGGCTGCTGGTGGCGCCGCACCGCCAGGGTGGGCAGGCGCAGTTCATCGAGCGCCCGCTGCCCGTGTCCGGCAGCGAAGGGCGCTTTGCCGAGGTGCTCGCTGGCGTGACGGCCAACCTGGGCCAGGCGCACAGCATCGACGCGCTGGCCGCACGGGCCGCCATGAGCCGGCGCAACTTCACGCGCCATTTCCGCCAGGCCACGGGTACGTCCTTCAAGCAATGGCTGCTGAGCCAGCGTCTTGCACATGCGCAAGGCATGCTGGAAAAAAGCGCGGCCTCGATCGATGTCGTGGCGCAAGAGGCCGGCTTCGGCACGGCGTTGTCGCTGCGCCAGCATTTCCGCGCGAACTTGCAGACGTCGCCTTCGGCGTACCGCAAGCTGTTCCGGCAGCAGCTAGGCCAGGTCGCTTGACCATAGCGTCGCCGGGTCCCGGCTGCCCTGGGGCAGTTTCGCACTGACGGCGATTTGCCGTGCAATGAAGGCGGCTGGCTCGAAGGCGTAGCGTTCCTGGAAGGACACGGTTTCCGCGCTCATCAGTTCGGCATACGTCTGCATCAGGGTCGAGGCGCAAACATGCTTGCCTTGCTCCACATAGGTGGCGATGGCGGCCAGCAGCACGGGGTAATCGGCATTTTCCTTGCTGCCGCCAAAGTTGAACGACAACTGCCCGCAGGCGCGCCAGATGGGGTCGAGTTCCCCGTCCGGCACCGGCTGCATGCGCAGCCATTGCAAGGCCTTGAATGGCGGGCCGCCAAACGACGGTGGCGAGATGATGGCCTGGATGGCCACCTTGACGGCTTCCCCGATTCTTCCCGCGCGCACATACTGGCCATGCAGCAGCACCAGGGCGTCCGTATATTCGGGCACGAGGGCCAGCGCCGCTTCCAGCAGCGCGATGGCCGCCTCCGGGTTGCGCTGCGCAATCAATTCCTTGGCTTCCAGATAGGCGGCGCGCGGCGAGGCGGGATCATCGGCCAGCGACGGCGTGCCGACATACTCGTCCTGCGCGGCTGCATGGGCTTGCAGAAACGCCGCCAGGCTGGAAAAGTGCGGCTGGAGGCGCCACTCGTCGTGCCAGGTCTCGACGACGATCGGTTCGGACGCTTCGCGCCCGATGGGCCAGTACAGGCCGAAGGTGTCGCCATTGCCCAGCGCACCTTCAAAGAAGGGAGTGAAGCCGAGCGGTGGATACGCTGTCGTGTGTCGCCAGTCCTGGTCTGTCGAGATGTGGGCGAGGGCTGCGGGTAGTTGCATGGGGGCACCGGAGTATAAAACGCCAGTGTAGAACAAGAGGACGCGGCGGGCGCGTCCCTGTGGCGTGCTTGCGCGACCTACTTGCGCGGCTCGTGTATCCGGAATTTCCTGACGACACCCGCCTGGTCGAACATCACGGCCACTTCGCGCGTGCCTTTTTCGCCCAGCAGGGGGAGCAGCCGCGTCACCTTGGGGGTTTGCAACTGGTTCTTGTAGACCCAGACTTCATAGCCGGGATCGAAGCTGACGACGGTGGCGCTGCCCAGGGCCGCGTCGAGGTCGAGGCGGGTGGTCTTGCCGACCTTGATGTTCTGATAGATGGCGCCATTGTCCGGCGCGCGGTTGACCTTGTATTCACTGGCGGTGCACATGGCCACGGCCAGGCCCGCGAGGCAGGAAGCTGCCAGTTTTATCAATGTGTTCATACGGACTCCCAGTGTGCATCACTGCTTCCAATCTCAGAGGGGACGGGCGTGATGTCAGGAGGGAGTGTGCTTGGGTCGCGCCGAATGTGCTACAAGATTATACAAAGGCGCACAAAATGATGCCTTTGGTGCCGGCTGGTGCTACCTTTAGCGGCTCTGCAGCACGTCGGTCGAGAGTGCCAGGGTTTCCTTGATTTCTTCCATCACCACATAGCTTTTCGATTGCGCGGCGCCCGGCAGTTGCAGCAGCATGTCGCCCAGCAGTTTGCGGTACTCGGCCATTTCATGGATGCGCGCCTTGATCAGGTAATCGAAGTCGCCCGACACCAGATGGCATTCCTGCACTTCGGGAATCTGCAACACTTCGCGGCGGAATTGCTCGAAGGCGGACGCCGACTTTTGATTGAGAGTAATCTCTACGAAGACGAGCAGCTTGGCGCCCAGCGCGGCCGGGTTCACCTTGGCGTGGTAGCCCGTGATGACGCCGTCGCGCTCCATGCGCTTGACCCGCTCGATGCAGGGCGTGATCGACAGGCCCACCTGCTCGCCCAGGTCTTTCATCGAGATGCGGCCATCCTGCTGCAGGATGCGCAGGATGTGGCGGTCCAGCTTGTCGAGACCACGTGCCGATTCTTTAAGGATTCTCATGATTTATTGCTGAATATCTCGATTTATACGTGAACAAATACTGGCTCTTTCCCAATATGATAGCGGTTAATCTGGCAATAGCCTAAAAAATATAATGAGGAAACTATGCGTATCGTGATTCTGGGTAGCGGCGTCATCGGCGTCACCAGTGCTTACTATCTGGCCAAGGCAGGACATGAGGTGACCGTCATCGACCGCCAGCCGGGCCCGGCACTGGAAACCAGCTTCGCGAATGCGGGGCAAATCTCGCCCGGCTACGCTTCGCCATGGGCCGCGCCCGGCATTCCCCTGAAAGCCGTGAAGTGGATGATGCAGCGCCACGCGCCCCTGGCCATCTCGCTCGACGGCAGCGCCGCCCAGCTCAAATGGATGTGGCAGATGTTGCGTAATTGCACACCGGAAGCGTATGCGGTGAACAAGGAACGCATGGTGCGCCTGGCTGAATACAGCCGCGATTGCTTCAAGGTGCTGCGCGCCGAAGCGGGCATCACGTATGAAGGCCGCCAGCAAGGCACGATGCAATTGTTCCGCACTGAAAAGCAGTACAACGACGCCGCCAAGGATATCGAAGTGTTGAAAGACGCGGGCGTGCCGTATGAAGTGCTGCAGCGCAACGAGTTGTCGCGCGCCGAGCCGGCCCTCGAAGCGGTCAAGGATAAACTGTTCGGCGGCTTGCGCCTGCCTAACGATGAAACAGGCGATTGCCAGCTGTTTACCACGCGCCTGTCGGAAATGGCCGTGGCGCTGGGCGTGAAGTTCCGCTATGGCGTGTCCATCGACGCGCTGCTGACGCAGGGCGACGAGATCGCCGGCGTGCAATGCGGCGCGGAAATCGTCAAGGCCGACTCCTACGTGGTGGCCCTCGGTTCCTACTCGACGGGTTTCATGAAGCCGCTGCTGGACATTCCCGTGTATCCATTGAAGGGCTATTCGATCACCGTGCCGATCGTCAACGCGGCCAAGGCGCCCGTGTCGACCATTCTCGATGAAACCTACAAGATTGCCGTGACGCGTTTCGACGACCGCATCCGCGTGGGCGGCATGGCGGAAATCGCCGGCTACAACCTGGACCTGAACCCGCGCCGCCGCGAAACCCTGGAAATGGTCGTCAACGACCTGTTCCCCGGCGGCGGCAACACGGCGGAAGCCACGTTCTGGACGGGTTTGCGCCCGATGACACCGGACGGCACGCCGATCGTCGGCCGCACGCCGCTGCGCAACCTGTTCCTGAACACGGGCCACGGCACTCTGGGCTGGACCATGTCCTGCGGCTCGGCGCAATTGCTGGCCGACCTGATGTCGTCGAAACAGCCGGCAATTCTGGCCGATGACCTGTCCGTCAGCCGCTACAGCGGCGCGCAGCGCGGCGGCAAACTGCAACACGCGGTGGCCTGAGATGGCGGCCAGCATGCCTGCAAAGGAACGTAGCGGCGCCATCCTGACGGTAGACTTGGACGCCGTGCGCGCCAACTACCGCTTGCTGCGCGACAAGGCGCACCCGGCCGCCTGCTCGGCCGTCGTCAAATCCGACGCATATGGCCTGGGCGCCGCGCAAGTGGGCGCGGCCCTGTATGAAGAGGGTTGCCGGCACTTTTTTGTGGCGCATCTGGAAGAGGGCATCAGCCTGCGCCCGCACGTGGCGCCCGACGCGGCCATCTTCGTGCTGCACGGCCCGCCCGTCGATACGGAAGGTGAATTCACGGCCCATGGCCTGACGCCAGTGCTCAACAGCGAGCCGCAGGTGGCGGGCTGGCGCGCACACGCCAAGGCATTGGGGAAAACCCTGGACGCCATCGTGCAGGTGGACACGGGCATGTCGCGCATGGGCTTGTCGCCGCAGGAAATCGACGCCTGGCTGCTGGATGCACACTTTCTTGACGGCATCAAGGTGCGCTACATCATGAGCCACCTGGCGTGCGCCGACGAGCGCAGCAACCCCATGAATGGCGAGCAGCTGGCCCGTTTCATCGCCATCCGCGCCCGTTTGCCGCAGTACCGCGCCAGCCTGGCCAATTCCTCGGGTATTTTCCTGTCGCCCGACTATCACTTCGACCTGGTGCGCCCCGGTGCGGCCCTGTATGGCATCGCGCCGCAGGGCGGCGAACCGAATCCCCTGCGCTCCGTGGTTCGGCTGCAAGGCAAGGTCATGCAGACGCGCACCATCGCCGCTGGCGACCACGTGGGCTACAGCCGCCGCTACACGGCCAGCGAGCCGCGCCAGGTGGCGACGATTTCCGTCGGCTACGCCGATGGCTGGCTGCGCAGCATGAGCAATCAGGGCCTGGCCATCGTCGATGGCGTGAAAGTGCCGCAGATCGGCGCCATCTCGATGGACTCGATCACGCTCGACGTCAGCGCCATCGCGCAGGAACGCGTCGTGCCGGGCAGCCTGGTCGACCTGATCTGCGCCGAACACCCGGTCGATGCCGTGGCGGCCATGGCCAATACCATCGGCTATGAGGTCTTGACGAACCTGGGCGGACGCTACTACCGCGAGTACCAGGGGTTGGCACGTTAGCGCACCTGCCAAAACGCCCATGGCGTTGTTGCCTTGCCTTGCCGTACATTCGTACTGTCTTCGGCAAGGCGCCTAGCCCTGAGCATTTTTTCAGGTGCGCTGGTTTCGCACGCTAAGCAGCGCGAAAGCGATGATTGTGTGGCAAGATAGCCCTGACGTGCATCGCACCTCAGGGCTTTTTCTTAACCATCATCGGGGATTTTCATGAGCCAATATCAAGTCGCAATCATCGTCGGCAGCCTGCGCAAGGATTCCTTCAACCGCAAGCTCGCCGACGCCATCATCAAGCTGGCGCCGCCCGAGTTTTCCTTCAAACATATCGAGATCGGTGACTTGCCGCTGTACAACCAGGATGACGATGGCGCGCAAGCCGAACAGGTGCTGCGCCTCAAATCCGACATTTCCACATCGCAAGCCTTGCTCTTCCTCACCCCCGAATACAACCGTTCCATCCCCGGCGTGCTGAAAAACGCCCTCGACCATGGCTCGCGCCCGTATGGCCAGAGCGTGTGGGGCGGCAAGCCGGGCGCCGTGCTGGGCGTCTCCGTGGGCGCCACGGGCACGGCCCTGGCGCAGCAGCATTTGCGCAATGTGCTCGCTTACCTGGACGTGCCGCTGCTGGGCCAACCAGAAATGTTTATCCAGTCCAAGGAAGGCCTGTTCGACGAGCATGGCGGCATCGGTCCGGCCAGCCTGGGCTTCTTCCAGGGCTGGATGCAGCGCTATGCGGACTGGGTACGCAAGCACGCCGTGCATGCCTGAATGGTCTAGGCTTGTCGGGCGGGGACAAATGGGGCAATAAACCATTGTCCATGGCACTTTGTTGCTGTATGGACATGTATAATGGGCTTTTTTTTCAGGCGCAATCCTACACTGCCCCGTCTCTTCCATGCCGCTTCAACCTGTGGCGCAACCTCTGTTGCGCATCAATCTGCGCCGTCTGATCGTGCTGGTGGCGTTTGCCAGCGCCGTCATCTCCCTGGCTAACAGCTTTTATGCCACGTATCAGGTGCAGCGCCAGTTGCTGATCGATACGACCCTGGAGGCGAACTACGCGTATGCGCTGAAGCTGGCCAGCAGCACGGAGAACTTCCTGCTGGCGGCGCGCCAGCAACTGGCCTACAGCGCCGGCCAGCTGCCCCGGCATTTTGCCGACCCGGCCGCCCTCAAGACGGAAGCCGAACGCTTGCGCGGGCAGACTAACAGCTTCAATTCCGTCCTGATCGTCGATGCGCAGGGCAAGGTGCTGGGCGTGTCGCCCGAGACGCTGGGCCTGCAGAACAGCCAGCTGGCCTCGGAAGGGGCGCGCCTGGCGCTGCGCGAACGCCGCCCGCTGATCACCCGGCCGTATATGTCGTCGGTGGGCAACCTGGTGGTCTTCATTTCCCATCCCGTGTTCGATCACGGCGGACGCTATCTGGGCTATGTGGGCGGTTCGATTTACCTGAAGCAGAAAAACATCCTGTTCACCTTGCTGGGACAGCATTACTACCGCGATGGTTCGTATTTATATGTGGTCGACCAGAGCCGGCGCCTGCTGTACCATCCCGATCCCTCGCGGGTCGGCGAAGTGGCCGGCAAGAATACCGTGATCGACGCCATCCTGCGCCAGGAAAGCGGCAGCGGAAGCACCGTCAACAGCCGGGGCACGGACATGCTGGCCGGCTATGCCGTGCTGCCGTCAACGGGCTGGGGCATTGTGGCCCAGCGGCCCACGGCCGCCACTTTGGCCCCGCTGAACCAGCTGATGCTCAACACCCTGTGGTATTCCTTGCCCATTGCCTTGCTCAGCCTGCCGTTCATCTGGTGGCTGGCGCGCCTCATTTCACGGCCCCTGATGCAGCTGGCCGAAGGCGCCAGCCGCATGGATGCGGCTGGCATGGCCGAGCGCATCGGCGGCATCCGCGCCTGGTATCTGGAAGCGGCGCAGATCAAGCGCGCCTTGCTGGTGGGAATGTCCTTGCTGCAGAAAAAGATCGGCAAGCTGAAATTCGACGTGCAGACGGACCCGCTGACGGGCCTGGCCAACCGGCGCGGCATGGCGGCGGCGCTGGATGCCTGGCAGGCGCAGGCGCGGCCGTTTTCCGTCATCGCCATCGACATCGACCATTTCAAGCAAGTCAACGACCGCTGGGGCCATGCGGTGGGCGATGAAGTCATCCTGCACCTGGCGCAGCTGATGCGCGCCTGCTCGCGCGATGCCGACGTGCTGTGCCGCAATGGCGGCGATGAATTCATCATGCTGCTGCCCGAGGCCGACCTCGACGTGGCGCTGCAGGTGGCCGAGCGCCTGCGCGCCCGCGTGGCCGCCGCCGAGATCCCCGGCGCCGGTCCCGTCACGGTCTCGCTGGGCGTCGTCTCGTCGGAACAGGGGGCGGGCAAGGTGCTCGGTGCGGACGCCGTGCTGCTGGCGGCCGACGCGGCCCTGTATGTGGCCAAGGAAAATGGACGCAACCGCGTGGGCCTCGCCGAGCCCGCCTGAGGCGTTTTTGTGCCGGATCAGATTGACCTTGTCATTCGGCAAACGTCAAACTGATCCTATGTTTTCTCCGATTTCTGAGTCTGTTATGTTTTACTCGAAAAGCCTAGAGTGGAGGCCTGGGTAAAACAGACGTCACACGTCGGGAAGGCAACACATGTTAGGGCTCACTGCATTGGAACTGGCGCGCGTCCAGTTCGGCTTCACCATCTCGTTTCACATCATTTTTCCTGCCATCACCATCGGCCTGGCCAGTTACCTGACGGTACTGGAGGCGGCGTGGTTGCGCACGCAGGATGGCGTGTACCGCGACCTGTACCACTTCTGGTCGAAGATTTTCGCCGTCAATTTCGGCATGGGCGTCGTTTCCGGCCTCGTCATGGCTTACCAGTTCGGCACCAACTGGAGTTTCTTTTCCGATTATGCGGGCAGCATCACGGGCCCGCTGCTGGCCTACGAAGTGCTGACCGCCTTCTTCCTGGAAGCGGGTTTTCTCGGCGTGATGCTGTTCGGCTGGCACCGCGTGGGGCCGGGCCTGCACATGTTCGCCACGGCCATGGTGGCGCTGGGCACCTTGATCTCGGCCACCTGGATCATTGCCTCGAACAGCTGGATGCAGACGCCGCAGGGCCATGAAATCATCGACGGCCGGGTCGTGCCCGTGGACTGGCTGGCCGTCATCTTCAATCCTTCGTTCCCCTACCGGCTGCTGCACATGAGCGTGGCCGCCTTCCTCGCCACGGCCTTGCTGGTGGTGGCGTCGGCCGCCTGGCATTTACTGCGGGGCAATGACAATGCGGCCATCCGCAAGATGATGACGATGGGTTTGTCGATGCTGCTGATCGTCGCGCCCATCCAGGCCGTGATCGGCGACCTGCATGGCTTGAACACGCTGGAGCACCAGCCGGCGAAGATCGCCGCCATGGAAGGCCACTGGGAAAACAAAGGAGGCGAGGGCACGCCGCTGATCCTGTTCGGCTGGCCCGACATGGAACGCGAGGAAACCCTGTACAAGGTGGAAATCCCCCGCCTGGGCGGCCTGATCCTGGCGCATGACTGGAATGGCACGATTCCCGCCTTGAAAGAATTCGCTCCGCGCGACCGGCCGCCTTCCGCCGTCGTATTCTGGTCGTTTCGCCTGATGGCGGGGCTGGGCATGCTGATGATCGCGCTGGGACTCTGGAGTGCGTGGCTGCGCTGGCGCGGCACCCTGTGGCGCTCGCGCCTGTTCCTGCGCTGCGCCCTGTGGATGGGGCCCAGCGGCCTGGTGGCCATGCTGGCCGGCTGGTACACGACCGAGATCGGCCGCCAGCCGTGGACCGTGTACGGCTTGCTGCGCACGCAAGACGCCGTCTCGGCGCACGGCGCCACGCAGCTGGGCATCACCCTGGTGCTGTTCATTGTCATTTATTTTGCCGTCTTCGGCACGGGCATCGGCTACCTGCTGCGTTTGATCCGCGTGGGGCCGCAGCCGCATGAGGGCGAGCGCGTCGAGCACGGCGGACCGGGCCAGGAGCGCACACCCGCGCGGCCACTATCTGCAGCACAAGGAGGAAATTCGCATGGGCATTGATCTGCCACTACTGTGGGCCATCATTATCTTGTTCAGCATCATGATGTATGTGGTGATGGATGGCTTCGACCTGGGTATCGGCATCCTGTATCCGTTTTTCCAGGAGAAGAGCGAGCGCGACGTGATGATGAATACGGTCGCGCCCGTCTGGGACGGCAATGAAACCTGGCTGGTGCTGGGCGGCGCGGGCATGCTGGCGGCCTTTCCGCTCGCCTATTCCGTGGTGCTGAGCGCCTGCTACCTGCCGCTCAGCTTCATGCTGATGGGCCTGATCTTCCGCGGCGTGGCCTTCGAATTCCGCTTCAAGGCGCGCGAGCATGAGCGCCATGTGTGGGACAAGGCGTTTATCGGCGGCTCGGTGGCGGCCGCCTTTTTCCAGGGCGTGACCCTGGGCGCCTACATCCAGGGCATGCCGGTAGTCAAGCGCAGCTATGCGGGCGGCGCGCTGGACTGGCTCACGCCGTTCTCGCTGTTCACGGGCCTGGGACTGGTGGTGGCGTATGCCTTGCTGGGCAGCACCTGGCTGATCATGAAGACGAACGGCGGTTTGCAGGCGCGCGCGGGGCGCATCACGCGCACGCTCGTCTGGCTGCTGCTGGGCGTGATCGCCGTCATCAGTCTCTGGACGCCTTTTGTCGATCCGGCCATCGCCGCGCGCTGGTTTGCGCTGCCGCAACTGTTCTGGTTTTTGCCCGTGCCGCTGCTGGTACTGGGCGCGGGCTGGCTGCTGCTGCGCTCCGTGCGGCGGGGGCGGCAGACGGCGCCTTTCCTGCTGACCCTGGCGCTGGTCTTCCTCGGCTACACGGGCCTGGGCATCAGCGTGTGGCCCAACATCATCCCGCCGTCGGTATCGATATGGGAGGCGTCGTCACCGCCGCAAAGCCAGGGTTTTACCCTGGTGGGGGCGCTGTTCATCATCCCCGTTATCCTGATGTATACGGTGTGGTCATATTATGTGTTTCGTGGCAAAGTCCACCCGGACGATGGCTATCACTGATGAAACAATTTGAACAGGGACAACAATCATGGTGCAAACGACTGGCGTGGCTGGCCGGCATCTGGCTGGCCAGCGTGGCCACCCTGGGCCTGGCCGCGTGGGCGATGCGCCTGCTGATGCGGGCGGCGGGGATGGGCAGCTGACAGGCATCCGCTGCGAGGTCGGTGGCCAGTTGCACCCGCTGGCCTTCCTCGGCTGCCGCGAACTCAACTACGGCCAGCGCAGCGCGCTGCCGCTGCAGCCGTTTCGCCTGAGCGTGCCGGAAGCGGCGCTGGCGGGCCTGCTCGACGAGCCGTTCAACAGTTTTATCCAGACTTGCCGCGCAGACGACCTGCAGTACGAGGAAAGCGACTTGCCCGAACTCAAGGAAGCGGGCTACCCGGACATCACGGCCATGCTGGCGGGCCACCGGCCGCTGCTGGCCGACATGTTGCTCGACTTCATGATCGGCGACCTGTTGGCCGCCATCGGGCGCGCCAGCGGCTACCGGCCACCGCGCGCGCGCCACTGGGGCGACATGGAGGCGGCTGATGGCCGCGCGTATTTCACCATCAATGAAGTGCAGAAAGTGACTTTTTCCGATGGCCAGGCCCTGTTCGAAGGGCAGGGATATTACGGCGAGTACGTCATCTGGCTGACCCACGGCTACGTGCGCAAATAGGGACTTGACCTTCCTCGCGTGGGAAGGTTTATAGTTGTGCCATGAACCGTGCCTTTTTCCGCTCACTCGCCCGCTCGCTGCTCTGGCTGCTGGCCGTCACCTTGCCCATGCAGGGCTTTGCGTCGGCCATGCGCAGCTGCTGCGTGGACGAGCTGACGGCAGCGGTCACCATTGTGGCAGCGTCGGCGCCCCAGTGCCATGATATGAACGATGCGGCCGACATGCGGATCGCGCACCAGCCGATGACAATGGCCATGGATGATGGCGGCGCCATGCAGCATGGCCACGATTGCAGCAACCATGGCGCCTGCACGGTGGGCGCTACGGCGCCGCCCGGCATGCCCGCCTTGCACGCCTTGACCCTGCGCGCGCCGCCACCGGTGCTGGCGCCCGATTCCCTGTTCGCCGGGCATATCCCGCCTGGTCCCGAACGTCCCCCGAGAAGCACGCACTCCGCCTGACCGCCCGTTGAACCTGGCGGTGCCGCCGTCGCACGTCCCTGCACGTTGCAGCGGCCGCGCCAGCGTTCCAGTCGCGCACCTGCCGCGCCATACCCTGTCAATCAAGGAATACCATGAAACACCTGTTCAGCTTCGTGCTGGCTGTACTGCCGCTGGCCGCCGCAGCGCAGTCCCAGCCCAAGCCCGCCCCGCAAGAGGCGCAAGCATCCGTGCCGGCCACCACTTACCACTCCGCCTTCGCCGGCTACCGTCCCGCCGCCGAGGAAGACGCCACGCCCGATCAGACCTGGCGCGCCGTCAACGACAAAGTCGGCAAGGCCGGCGGCCACATGGGCATGATGAAGATGGAAGGCCACCAGATGGACGGCCATCAAATGAAGGGCCACGCCATGCCGATGAAGCATGCCATGCCCATGCCCAAGCCGGAGGCGAAGCCGGCCGCCCAGCCGGCCCCGCAACATCAGCCACACCAGCATGAAGGACATTGACATGGCCCGCTTCACACAATCAACTTGCCTCACGCCGCTGGCGCTGGCAGCCGTCCTGCTGCTCAGTGGTTGCGCCAGTTTCAGCGAGGATGGCGGCATGCGGACGGTGTCCACGCTGGCCGACGTCCGCACGGGTGCCCCTGCGGCGCTGGCCGACCAGGGTGGCGAGGAAAAGCTGGCCTCCCTGCTGGCCCAGCCCCTGGACGCCGACAGCGCCGTGCGCATTGCCCTGATGAACAACCACGGCATGAAAGTGGCGCTGGCCCAGCTGGGCGCGTCCGAGGCAGACCTGGTGCAGGCGGGGCGCTTGCGCAATCCCGGTCTGTCGTTCGGCCGCTCGCACGGCAGCCATGGCAATGAAATCGACCGCGGCGTCAGCTTCGACCTGGCGGGACTGCTGACCATGCCGATGCGCATCAACATCGAGCGGGGCCGTTTCGAGCAAGCCAAGCTGCAGGCGGCCAGCAGCGCCGTGCAACTGGCTGCCGACACGCGCCGTGCCTACTTCAATGCGGTGGCTGCCGTGCAGACGGAAGCGTTCATGCAGCGCGCGCTGCTGTCGGCCGAAGCGGGCGCCGAACTGGCCACGCGCTTGCGGCAGGCGGGCAACTGGAGCCGCCTCGACCAGGCGCGCCAGCAAGTGTTTTACGCGGACGCCGTCGGCGACCTGGCTCGCGCGCGCCATCAGGCATTGGTGACGCGCGAGCACCTGACGCGCTTGCTGGGCCTGTGGGGCAAGCAGGCCAGCTTTACTTTACCGTCGCGCCTGCCCGACTTGCCGGCCCAGGCGGCTGAGGCGGGCAATATCGAGGCGCAGGCGATGGAACAGCGCCTCGACGTGCAAAGAGCGAAACTCGACGCGCATGCCTCGGCCGACGCGCTGGGCCTGTCCAAGGTGACGGGTTTCGTCAATGTGCTCGACGTGGGCTATACCAACAAGAGCAGCAGCAAGGCGCCGCGCGAAAACGGCTATGAAGTATCGCTGGAATTGCCCCTGTTCGACTGGGGTTCGGCGCGCAATGCGAAGGCGCAAGCCCTGTACGAGCAAGCGCTGCAGCGCACGGCGGGCACGGCCGTGCAGGCCCGCTCGGAAGTGCGCGAGGCGTATTCCAGCTACCGCACGGCGTACGACCTGGCGCGCCACTACCGCGATGAAGTCGTGCCGCTACGCAAGACGATTTCGCATGAAGTATTGCTGCGCTACAACGGCATGCTGGCCAGCGTGTTCGAGTTGCTGGCCGACGCGCGCGAGCAAGTCGCCAGCGTGAACAGCGCCATCGAAACCCAGCGCGATTTCTGGATCGCCCAAACTGAATTGCAATCGGCCATCAATGGCAGCGGCCCCGTGGCAACTGCGGCAAAGGAATAATGATGATTACACGTAGAAACTTTTTCATGAATGCGGGCGCCGTCGCCCTCAGCGCCGCGGCCGTCAGCCGAGTCGGTGCTGCCTCGTTGCCGGAAGCCGTCAGCGCGGCCGGTGCGGAAACAAAAGCGCCGCCACCGCCGCCGAACGGGCGGCCATTCAACCCCGTCGTCACCCTGAATGGCTGGTCCTTGCCCTGGCGCATGAACAACAACGTCAAGGAATTTCATCTGGTGGCCGAACCCGTCGTGCGCGAACTGGCGCCCGGCATGCAAGCCAACCTGTGGGGCTACAACGGCCAGTCACCGGGCCCCACCATCGAAGTGGTGGAGGGCGACCGCGTGCGCATCTTTGTCACGAATAAATTGCCGGAACACACGAGCGTGCACTGGCATGGCCAGCGCTTGCCCAACGGCATGGATGGCGTCACGGGCCTGACCCAGCCGGGCATTCCTCCCGGCAAGACTTTCGTGTACGAGTTTGTTGCCAGGCGGCCCGGCACCTTCATGTACCACCCGCATGCCGATGAAATGACGCAGATGGCCATGGGCATGATGGGGTTCTGGGTGACGCACCCGAAAGACCCGAATTTCATGAAGGTGGACCGCGATTTCGTCTTCTTGCTCAGCAACTACGATATCGATCCGGGCAGCTACACGCCGAAGATCATGACCATGACGGATTTTAATCTGTTCACGTTTAATAGCCGCGTCTTCCCCGGCATCGACCCCATGGTGGTGCGCCAGGGCGACAAGGTGCGCGTGCGCGTGGGCAATCTGACCATGACCAACCACCCGATCCACATGCATGGCCATGAATTCGAGGTGACGGGCACGGATGGCGGCTGGACCCGGCCCGAATCGCGCTGGCCCGAAGTGACGACGGACGTGGCCGTGGGGCAGATGCGCGCCGTGGAATTTACGGCCACCGACCTGGGCGACTGGGCTTTCCACTGCCACAAGTCGCACCACACAATGAATGCCATGGGGCATGACGTGCCCACCATGATCGGTGTCGACCACCAGGGCGTGGCGGCGAAGATCAACCAGCTCGTGCCCGGCTACATGGTGATGGGCGAACGGGGCATGGCCGACATGGGCGAGATGCAGATGCCGATTCCCGACAACACCTTGCCGATGATGGCCGGCGACGGCCCGTTCGGCGCCATCGGCATGGGCGGCATGTTTACCACGGTGAAGGTGCGCAAGGAGCAGAAGCCGGGCGATTACCGCGATCCGGGCTGGTACAAGCACCCGGCCGGCAGCGTGGCGTATGAATGGACGGGCGCCTTGCCGGAACCGGTGCGCAGCCAGGGTGCAGGCAAGGCGGCGGCGAAGGGCGGTGTCGAGATGACGGTGCGCAAGCCGCTCAGGCACGATCATTAATGTCTTAATAATATTATTATTTTTAAATTAATATTAAGGGCTTGCCTAGCACGGCAAGTCCTGGTGCTTGTTGTTATAGATCAAGCTATTGTTGTTTAGTGACAATGCGCGTATTTCTACTCCGCTATTTTCTTTATATTCAAGACATTCCGCTGCTTCTTCGAGCACTGGTGGCCGGACTATGGGGGAATCATGTTGAGTCAAATGAAGGTGGGCACGCGCCTGATCGCGGCGTTTTTTTGCTTGGCACTGATGGGGGCCAGCGTGGCCGGCATCGGCATCTTCAACATGGGCAAGATCGACGCCATGGCCGGGCAGATGTACCACAATGAGTTGCTTGGTCTGTCGCATATCAAGGAAGCCAATATTGCCTTGATCAAGGTGGGCCGTGCCCGTAGTAATTTCTTGCTGGCCACTACCGCCGAGGAGCGCGCCACGCGCCAGGCCGATATCGCCAAATTCCTCGAATTAAATAAAAGCCACCTGGTCAAGGCCCAGCCGCTGTTCGTCACGCCGGCCGCCAAGGAACTGTTTGCCCGCTTCGCGGCCGTCGAGGCGCAATACATCACCGTCATGACGCAGGCGCTGTCCCTGGCGGGGACCGAGCCGCTGGCCCAGCGCAGCGCCGAGCTTGTCGGCTTGCTGAATCAGACGCGCCAGCATGCGGACGAACTCGACGGCGTGCTGGATAAATTGTCGCTGCAGAAGGAAGAGCGCGCCAAGGCGGCGGCCGAGCAGGCGTCCGGTGTGTATCAGGCCAGCCGCAGCTTCATGCTCGCGCTGGTGCTGGGCAGCATGGCGGCAGGCCTGGCGCTGGGCGCGCTGATCACGCGCGGACTGACGCGCCAGCTGGGCGGCGAACCGGCGTATGCCGTCAAGATCGCAGGCGCCATCGCCGAGGGCGACCTGACTGTCGATATCCGCACGGCCAGCCATGACAACGCCAGCCTGCTGTTTGCCATGAAAGCCATGCGCGACAAGCTGGTGGGCATTGTCAGCCAGGTGCGCTCGGGCACGGACACCATCCATACGGCCTCCAGCGAAATCGCCCAGGGCAATCTCGACCTGTCGTCGCGCACGGAAGAACAGGCCAGTTCTCTGGAAGAGACGGCATCCTCGATGGAGCAGCTGACCTCGGCCGTGCGGCAGAATGCGGACAATGCGCGCCAGGCCAATGCGCTGGCCGGCGCCGCTTCCGACGTGGCCGGCAAGGGCGGCGCGGCGGTGGGGCAGGTGGTGCAGACGATGGAATCGATCAATGCCTCCTCGCGCAAGATCGTCGACATCATCAGCGTCATCGACGGCATCGCCTTCCAGACCAACATCCTCGCCTTGAACGCGGCCGTGGAAGCGGCCAGGGCGGGCGAGGAGGGGCGCGGTTTCGCCGTCGTGGCGTCCGAGGTGCGCAACCTGGCCCAGCGCTCGGCCAGTGCCGCCAAGGAAATCAAGACCCTGATCGGCGACTCCGTCGAGCAGGTGGAAATCGGCTCCAGGCTCGTGCATGACGCGGGCAAGACGATGGATGAAGTGGTCACCAGTGTGCGCCAGGTGGCCGACATCATGCAGGAAATCACGGCCGCCAGCGCCGAACAGAGCGCCGGCATCGAGCAAGTCAACCAGGCCGTGCTGCAAATGGACCAGGTGACGCAGCAGAACGCGGCCCTGGTGGAAGAGGCGGCGGCTGCCGCCGCATCGCTGCAAGACCAGGCGCAGATCCTGACGGACTTGGTGGGCGTGTTCCACCTGCATGCCCGGGCGCAACAGCTGCCCGTGGCGCCGGCCAGCAATGTCTCGCCGCTGCGTCGGCCCGTGCCCGCCGCCAGGCAGGGCGTGCGGCGCCTGGCCTGAACCCGGCAGGATCGGCGCAACACGCACAGCTGGGCTTGGTGGTAGGCTGTCGCTATTGCGTATTTGCCACTTCCGGGTCTTCCATGTCTTCTCTCTGCTTGCCGTTGCTGTGTTTCTCCCTGCTGTCCCTGGCGCCATTGGCGCAGGCGCAGGAGGGCGATCCCGTCCTGCCTTACCGGCCTTCCGTGGCCAGTCCCGCCCAGCTGCCCGTGCCGGGCCAGCTGGAATTCGAGGCCGGCGGCTTGCTGTCCAAAACGGACGATACGCGCCGCGCCAGCCTGCCCTATACGTTCAAACTGGCGTTTACGCCCGAATGGGGCGTGCTGCTCGAAGGTGAGGGCATCGTGCGCGCGCGCGATGACACGGGCCGGCGCGAAACGGGCGTGGGCGACACGACCGTCGTGCTCAAGCGCGCCTTCTTGCTCGACAGCGCCACGGCGCTGGGCCTGGAACTGGGCTGGAAGTTGCCGACGGCCAAGGACAGCATCGGCAGCGGCAAGAGCGACGTGTCGCTGAACGGCATTTTCAGCCGCGACCTGGGCGCCGTGCACATGGACGCCAACCTGAACGCCACGCGCCTGGGCGCATCCGACCCGCATACTGGCAGGGTGCAAACGGGCTGGGCAGCCTCCTTTTCCACGCCCGTCAGCGCGTGCTGGGGTGCCACGGCGGAACTGTCGGGCACGCGCCTGCGCGGCGCGCCGGCCACTGCGCAGCTCTTGCTGGCGGCCACTTACAGTCCCACGCCACGGCTGGCCATCGATATCGGCATGGCGCGCGGCTTGACGGCGGCGTCGCCGGACTGGTCGCTGTTCAGCGGGCTGGTCGTACCTTTGGGAAAACTGTGGTGAGATGGCAACGCTGGTCCTTATGTGTCCTTGCGAACAAACAGCGTGGCGCACGAGGTCTACAATCGAGGCATAACTGATAAAAGGAGTGTCCCCATGAAAACCCTGATTCTTGCCGCCGTCTTGCTGTCGGCCGCCACCGCCGCTGTTGCCCAGGTCTCCGTCACCATCGGCCAGCCCGGTTTTTACGGACGCATCGACATAGGCGACTATCCCGCGCCGCAATTGATCTACGCCCAGCCCGTCATCGTGCAGCGTCCGCAATACTATTCGGCCCGCCCCATCTACCTGCGCGTGCCGCCCGGCCATGCGAAAAACTGGTCCAAGCACTGCCGCAAGTATAATGCCTGTAACCAAGAGGTCTATTTCGTCCAAGATAGTTGGTATAACAACCAATATGCGCCCCGCTATCGTCAGCAGCATGGCGACCATGGCCGTCCCGATTACGGCGACCGCGACCGTCATGACAACAAGCATGACAAGCACTTTGACAAGCATGATGACAAGCGCGAAAAACATGAGGGCAAGCGCGACAAGCATGACGACAATCCGGGCAGGGGCCATGGCAACGGTAATGGTAATGGGCGCAGGGACTAAACACGCAAACCGGAGGATCTTTGCATAGTAAAATCGTCATCGTAGGTGGCGGCGCAGGCGGCCTGGAGCTGGCCTGCAAACTCAGCCGCAAGCTCGGCCCCGGCCAGGTGACCCTGGTCGACAGCCGCCTGTACCATATCTGGAAGCCGTCGCTGCATGAGGTGGCGGCCGGCACCCTGGATATTCACCAGGAGGGCCTGTCGTACCAGATGTTGGCGCATGACAATGGTTTTACCTATGTCTATGGCCCTCTGATCGCGCTCGACACCGCCTCGAACAGCCTCACCGTAGGCGCCATCGCCACCGACAAGCATGAGCAGCTCTTGCCGCAGCGCACGGTCCACTATGATCAGCTGGTGCTGGCCGTGGGCAGCACCTCGAATTACTTCGGCGTGCCCGGCGCCAAGGAAAACACGATTTCCCTGAATGCCACGGAAGACGCCGAACGTTTCCGTCTGACCCTGCTGAAACTGCTGGCCATGGCCGAGCAGCGCCAGGGCGACGCGGGCCATCCCGGTGTCGATATCGTCATCATCGGTGGCGGCGCCACGGGCGTGGAGCTGGCGGCCGAATTGCGCGAAGCGAGCGGCGTGTATGCCGCGTATGGTTTTCAGAATCTCAACGCCATCAAGGATGTGCGCATCACCCTGCTCGAAGGGGCGCCGCGCATCCTGGCGCCGTTGCCCGAGCGCGTCTCCATCGCCGCCTCGAAACTGCTGCATCAACATGGCATCAGCGTGGTGACCGATACGCGCGTCACCACGATCGAAGCCGACAAAGTGACGGTGGCCAGCGGCACCAGCTATGCGGCCGACATTTGCGTGTGGGCCGCCGGCATCCGCGCGCCGGAATTCCTGTCGACCCTGGGCTTGCCGACGAATCGCGCCGGCCAGCTGGAAGTGACGGGCATGCTCAATGTGCAGGGCCATGCGAATATCTTCGCGCTGGGCGATTGCGCCGCCTGTATGGGGCCGGACGGCAAGCTGGTGCCGCCGCGCGCCCAGGCAGCCCACCAGCAGGCCGATTACCTGCTGAAAACCTTCCTGCTGCAAGCGAATGGCAAGCCGCCGCAAACCAAGCCGTATGAATACCTGGACTACGGTTCGCTGGTGTCGTTCGGCCGTACCACCTCGGTGGGCACCCTGATGGGCTCCCTGAAGGGCCTGAGCTGGTTTGTGGAAGGCTTTGTGGCGCGCATGATGTATGTCAGCCTGCACCTGATGCACCACAACGCCGTGCTGGGCAGCGTGCGCACGGCCGTCATGGCCATGGGCCGCTTCCTGATCAAGCGCAGCACGCCGCAGGTGAAGCTGCATTAAGCCGTTGATATCAAACTGAAAAAGGGGCCTCGCGGCCCCTTTTTATTTGCTGCGCGTAATCGGCGCCGCTTCGCAGCGGCCCCGCGTCATGGGGAAATCGATGGTGGTGAGCTTGCCTTTCAAAGTGCCGGTGATGCTGGCGTGCAAAATGCGTTCGCTGTCGTGGCGGTAGAGGATGCGGCTCGGAAAGTCATTGTCCAGATTGGCGAAGATGAATTCATTCGGCTTGTCCTGGCGTAGCAGGTTGAAGATCACGGGCGGCTGGCCCGACGGCTGCACGATGTAGGCCAGTTGGCCCGGCTCGGTGAGGCGGATTTGCACGAATTCAAAGGCCGTTGTCTTGCCGCCCTTGACGGTGCGGCTGGTGCCCAGGATGGTGCCGCCGGCGGCCGTGCTCCATTGTTCGCCGGAGCCGGGTTCGGCGCCGTCGACATTCCAGCAGCCAGCCAGCCAGGCCAGCTTGTCCACGGTTTCCGGCGGTGGCACGGTTTTTTCGACGGCCTGGGCGCTGCCCAGAGTCAGCAGTGCTGCCAGCAGGGTGGGGATCAGTCGTTGCATGCGGTCTCCTGTCGTCGAAGCGTTCAGCGTATGAGGGCGCCTGGCAAAGACTATTCTTTCGGACTAATGCGCGGCAGGACGACGGTCAGCGCCGTGCCGCCTTGCGGATTGGACGCCAGGCTCAGGTTGCCGCCCAGGTAATGCACGCGTTCACGCACGGAGCGCAGGCCGTGCTTGCTCATTTCGACGGGTTCGCTGGCCGGCAAGCCGCTGCCGTTATCCTTGACCGTCATCATCAGTGCTTCGTCGTTGTCGTCGATGATGATGTCCACTTCTGTGGCGTTGGCGTGCGTGGCGATGTTGCTGAGCGCTTCTTCCAGGGTGCGCAGCAGGGCCACGCCCACGTTGCGCGGGCAAATCAGCTCATCCTCGGGCAGGCTGCAGCGTACGGTAATTTTGTGCTGGTCGGCAAATTGCGCGGCCAGTTCGCCCAGCGCGACATTGACGCCGAGAAACTCCAGTTTGTCGTTCCACAGCTTCATCTGCATTTGCCGGTTGGTTTCAATCACATTCAGCAGCAATTGCTTCATGGTGGCCGCACGGTCGAGCAAGGCCGCTTCCTGCGGCATTTTTTGCGTCAGCAGCGACAAGTGCATGGTCAGCGCCGTCAGCGAGGAACCGAGGCTGTCGTGCAGCTGGCGCGACAGGGCGCGCCGTTCATTGTCCCAGCTGGTGTTGACATGACCGAGCAACTCGCTGAGATCGGCGGCGCGTTCCGCATCGGCCTGGGCCGCTTCCTTGTTCGGATCTGTTTGTGCGGACATAGCGCCCCGTGAATGGTAAAAGGTGGACCAAATTCAAGTGGTGGATCATACATGAGGATTTCACCGCAAGGCGCATGGATGGAAAATTTCTGTCTTTTCGACAATTTTAATCTCCACCCATCATTTTTATATCGTAGTCAAGATTATCGTTTGCGCCAGGGGTGCCGTTCCCGCCGTTGCGTACGGCTGCGCACATACCGGGGTGCCGCGCGCTGCCATAGTGGGGGCATGCATTCTCCCCATGCAGCATAGCCGCTCCGCGGCGCAGGGTGCAGCACCGGCCCGTTTACCGAAACGAAAGGACATGCCATGAATATCGAAACCATCGTCGACAAGGAATACCTCGACAAAAGCTTCCGCGACATCGTCAATGCGCCCATCAGCGCCCTGCGCGGCGTCAGCGCCAAGGATGCCAAGGCCTTGCAGCAGGCGTTCGGCGTGACCACCGTGCGCGAACTGTCCAATCTCAATTTCGTCAAATGGGCCAGCGCGCTGGCCATCCTGGCCGATGAAGAGGGCATGAGCGGCGAAGAGCGGGCCAAGGAAGAGTTGCTCGACGATGCCGTCGAAATGACTTTCCCCGCCAGCGACCCGATTTCCGTCGATGCCGGCATCACGCGTATCGAAGTGGCGCCGGACACCGTGAATGCGCAAACGGATCACCAGCATGCGGGTCAGCATGAAGTGACGGCTGGCAAGAAATAACACCTGCCAGACAGAAAAAAACCGGCAGGCCGATGATGGCCAGCCGGTTTTTTCATGTGCCGCGCGGAATTAATTTCAGGCGATCGAGGCGACGCTGCTTTTCTGCATGTTGACCTGCGACGCGATCACTTCGTGGGGCGAGCAGCAAAAGCGGTTCTTGCCGGCGCGCTTGGCTTCATACAGGGCCGTGTCGGCCGCGCCCAGCAGGGATTCAACGGTGCTGGCGTCGTCCGGGTAGATGGCGATGCCGATGCTGGTCGACAGGCGCAAGGTCAGGTCGTTGATGAAATACGGCTCCGAAATGACTTCGATCAGCTTGGCGGCCGGTTCGCGCGCATCGCCCTTGCCGGCCAGGTTGCCCAGCACGATGACGAATTCGTCGCCGCCGATGCGCGCTACCGTGTCTTCCTTGCGCGACGCGCCCACCAGGCGGGCCGCCACCATTTTCAGGATGTCATCGCCATAGCCGTGGCCGTAACTGTCGTTGATGGTCTTGAAACCGTCCAGGTCCAGGTACAGGATGGCCGACTTGCCGCGGCTGCGGGCAGATTGCAGCAGCGTGTGTTCGATGCGGTCTTCCAGCAGGCGCCGGTTCGGCAAGCCCGTCAGCGGGTCGTGCAGCGCCAGTTCCTGCTGCTGCTTGCTGTATTGTGCCAGTTCCTTGTACAGCAGGCGCACTTCCAGCATGTTGTGGATGCGCTTGTGCACTTCCATCAGGTCGAACGGTTTGCTGATGAAGTCGCGCGCCCCCGCTTCCAGGGCGGCGATCTTGAAACTCGGCTGTGCCGTCAGGGCCAGCACGGGCAGGTAGCCGCCATGCTCGATCTCCTTCAAGCCTTTCATGACCTGGAAACCATTCAGTTCCGGCATTTGCAGGTCCAGCAAGATCAGGTCGTAGCAATGCTCCCGGTGCAGGGGGCAGACCTGGGCCGGACGCATGGTGGCCGTGACATTGGTATAGCCGGCATCGCGCAGGATTTCCAGCATCAGGTCGACATTGTCGGGCGAATCGTCAACGACCAAAATTTTGGCTTTCAAAATCTCATCTTGGCTGGGCATGTAGGGTCTCGGTTAATACGGTCTATGCAACGCTGGCTTCTACCGCTGATGATCGGCTGACGGCGGTGGGGAGGATAGTAGCGCCTTGCAACAAGATGCGGCGCACAACAGCGCTTGAACTCGCTTCTGCCACTGATGGCAGCCAAGGCTGCCTGTCTCCTGCCTGCCGTGCAGGTTTGCTTCTGCATTTTAGTGTAGCAAACTTCAGCTTAGTTGCTTGTAGGACAGTGCCGCGTCTGGAAGTAGGAAGGTCAACCCACGAAAATAGCCATTTTGTTCTGCACTATGTCTTTCTTTGCATCATCTTTTTAAGGGGGGCGTGATGTGCGCCGTAGCCAGTTGCGCCACGGCCGCCACCAATTCGGCCGGGTCCAGCGGTTTCGAGACCCAGGCATGGAAGCCGTTGGCCAGCGCCCGCTGGCGATCCTGCGATTGCGCGAATGCCGTCAGCGCCAGCGCGGGCAGGCGGGCGGCGCCAGGGGGAGCGTGCGCGCGGATGTGCGCCAGCAAGTCGAAGCCGTCGGCATCGGGCATGCCGATGTCGCTGACCAATACATGCGGGCGCACCTGCTCCAGCAGTTGCAGCGCTTGCGCCACGCTGCCAGCGACATGCACTTCGGCGTGGTGATCGCGCAGGATGCGTTCCGTTAATTCGCGTGCATCGGCTTCGTCATCGACCAGCAGCACCCTGACGCCGCGCAAGTCAGGGCTGGCGGACGGGGCGCCGCCCTCCTGGCGCGCGGTAGCGGCCGGCGTGTCCAGGGGCAGGCGCACGGTAAAGCTGGCGCCCTGCATGTCGCCGGCGCTGCTGACCGTGACCGTGCCGCCATGCTGTTCCACCAGGTGCTTGACGATCGCCAGTCCCAGTCCCAGGCCGCCATGCCGGCGCGTGGTGGAGGCGTCTGCCTGGCGGAAGCGGTCAAATACGTGGGGCAGGAAGTCTTTCTTGATGCCCACGCCGTTGTCGGCCACCGTGATGGCCAGGCGGCTCGCCTCGCGGCGCACGCCGATATCGACCCGTCCCCCTTGCGGCGTGAACTTCAGGGCATTCGACAGCAGGTTCCAGATCACTTGCTGGATACGGCCGGGATCGCCCATGATCGTGCCCGCATCGCTGGCGATGCTGCTGTGGATGGCGATGTGCTTGGCGTCGGCTGCCGGGCGCAGGGTTTCGATGGCCGAGGCGATGACGCTGGCGGGCGCAAGGGGCTGCAGGTCGAGCAGCACCTTGTCGGAGGTGATGCGGTTCATGTCGAGCAAGTCTTCGATCAGTTGCGCCTGCGCGCGCGCATTGCGTTCGATGCTTTGCAAGCCACGGTGCAGGTCGGCCTGGTCGCGCGTGCCGCGCCGCAGCACCTGGGCCCAGCCCAGGATGGCCGACAGCGGCGTGCGCAGTTCATGCGACAGGGTGGCGAGAAAATCATCTTTCAGCCGATTCGTGCGCTCGGCCTCGGCGCGCGCCTCGCGTTCGCTGTCGAGCAGCACCTTGCGCTCGTCGGCGGCGCGCGTGGCGGCCGCGTACAGGCGCGTATTGTCGAGCGCGACGGCGGCCTGTGCCGCGATGGCCGAGACGATGCGCTCGCTGCGCGCGCTGAACATGCCCGCCTGCGGATGACCGAGCAGCAAGCGGCCCAGCAACAGGCCCGAGCGCGAGCTGATGGGCAGGCTCAGGCAACTGCGCAACGGCGGCGCGTCATCGGCGCTGGCGTCGGGTGCGGCCAGCAAGTCGTTCTGGCGCATGGCCGGTCCCTGGCGCAGTTCCGCGGCGATGGTTTCGGCCTGGCGCAGGCTGATGCCGTTGACGGCGCGCGGCGCAGGCAGGGCGCCGGGGCTGTCGTGGACATCACCCGCCTCGTCATAATACAAGGCGCCGAAGCGCGCGCCGCTGATGCGCGTGGCCGCATCGACGGTTTCCTGCAGCAGGGCAGGCAAGTCCAGGGTGCTGGCCAGGGCCGCGCCCGTGTTGTTGAGCAATTCCAGTACGCGCGTCTCGTCGCGCAAGGCTTCCTGCACGCGCTTGACCTGGTCGACGTCGGTGCTCGTGCCAAACCAGCGCAGCAGCTGGCCGCCCCGGTCGTGCACGGGATTGGCACGCGTCAGGAACCAGCGGTACTGGCCGTCGGCGCCGCGAATGGGGAACTCCATTTCGAAGGGCGTGCCATCGCGCAAGGCGGCCTTCCAGCCTTGCAGCATGGGCGGCAAGTGCTGCGCGTCATAGGCGATGCTCCAGCCCTCGCCCGCCATCTGTTCGGCGCTGGTGCCCGTGTAGTCGTGCCAGCGCTGGTTGTACCAGGCGATGGTGCCGTCGAAGCTGGCGATCCAGGCCAGTTGCGGGATGGAATTGGCCAGCGCGCGCAAGTCTTCTTCGCTGTGGCGCAAGCTTTCCTCGGCCGCCTTGCGCTCACTGATGTCCTGGATATATGTGGTCAAGCCTTCGCTGGACGGGAAGATGCGCACTTCCAGCCAGCGCCCCAGCGGCGGATACAACAGCTCGAAACTGCAGCTGTGCTGCTGCGCCATGCTGCGCCGGTACTGCACTTCCAGTTCCGTGCCCTTCAAGTGGGGGCAGGCTTGCCACAGGCTGCTGCCAGCCAGCCGGCTGCCGGGCGGACGCTGCGGTGCGAGCATGTCGGCGCCGCGCGTATTGATGTAGCGGATGGTCCAGTCTTGGTTGAGCAGGCAGAAGCCGTCGGTAATACTCTCCAGTAAGTTGGCCAGGCGCTCGTCTGACAGGCTCAGCGGCGCTGATGGGGGGAGCAGATCTTGCTTGCGGTCATGCTTAGCCATCGGAAATCCTGCAACGGTGAGTCTGCCGCACAGGCTGTTGCCCCGCCTGGCCGCCATCGCTAAGCTCAGTGAGTGGGGCATGATGGAACTGCCTGCCGTCATGCATGAGAGGAGGCACGAGCGCCCCTGTCTGACTGGTATTGTAGCTCCAAGCGGAGCGGCGCCACCGCACGCTTGCGTGCCGCCTGCAGATAGCACTGGACAGACGGGAAGGCAGTCCCTATAATCCCGCTTCTTTCGAGACAGCAACTTCTCGATGCGCTGGATGCCACTGTGAAAGCCGTTGTGTCCATCGATGAAAGGCGTGCGCTTTTCGGCAGTGAAAAGGTGGCTGATGGTGCGGGGCGGTATTCTGCAAAATCAGCTAAGCGATTGAAAAATCGAACTTTTCAAAGCGAAATGAATACGCTATAATGTTTGCCTGCGCGGCTGTAGCTCAGCTGGATAGAGTACTTGGCTACGAACCAAGGGGTCGTGGGTTCAATTCCTGCCAGCCGCACCAGAATACTGAAAATCAGACTTTGCCTGGTTTTGTTGTAAAAAGTTTCATCTCCATGTTGTTAATGGAATGTTGTAGAAGTTTTGCGGCTGTAGCTCAGCTGGATAGAGTACTTGGCTACGAACCAAGGGGTCGTGGGTTCAATTCCTGCCAGCCGCACCAGTATTGCCAAAACGCAGTTCGCTGCGTTTTGATGAAAGTTTCAAGCTTCGCGCCGTCCGGCGAAGTGTGTCAGAGTTTGCGGCTGTAGCTCAGCTGGATAGAGTACTTGGCTACGAACCAAGGGGTCGTGGGTTCAATTCCTGCCAGCCGCACCAGTATCAGCAGTAGTGGAAAAACCCGGAAAGTTCGCTTTCCGGGTTTTTTTTCGTCCTCGCGGCGGGCAGACAGCGGTCATGCTGGCGGCCTGGGCAATTGTGAAATTTCCGCACGGCGCCCTTTGCCATTCTGCAAAGCCCTGCTATAATCTTGTCTTAGGCGGCTGTAGCTCAGCTGGATAGAGTACTTGGCTACGAACCAAGGGGTCGTGGGTTCAATTCCTGCCAGCCGCACCAGAATATTGGGGGTCAGATTGTAAAATCTGATCCCCTTTTTCGTTCCCGAATGGTTTTACGATACGCCTGTGGCGCCGCGCCGGTATTGCAGGCGGAACGCGCGCGGCGTGACGTGCCTGGCGGCGCGAAACTGGCGGTTGAAATGTGCGAGGTTGCGGTAGCCCGCCTCTTGCGCGATGACGGCGATGGCGAGATTGCTCTCGATCAGCTGTTGGCAGGCGCGGCCGATGCGCAACCGCGCCAGGTACTCGCCCGGCGTGCAATGCGCGTGGCGCTTGAAACAGCGGTGAAACGCGCCCAGCGACAGGGCCGCCCGCTGCGCCAGGATTTCCAGCGCGATTTCTTCCCGGAAATGCGCGTGCATGAAATCAAACACACTCGCCATGCGCTTGTGTTGCCCATCGGGCAGCGGCGCCTGTGCCATCGAGGCCAGCGGCCGTGCGCCGCCATCACTGGCCAGATCCAGCAGCACGTCGAGCAGCAGCGGCAAGCGCTGTGGCACGGGCAGGGCATGCAGTTGCAGTAGTTTATCTGCGCTGCGCGCGCTCGTCTCCGCTGAAAAATGCAGGGCAGGGCCGGCGCGGGCCGCCAGTTGCCGCAAGCTGTGCAACTCGGGAAAACAGGCCGCCAGTTGCTCCACCCATTCCAATGAAAACCATACGACGACGGCCAGCATCGGCTGCGCGCCGTCGATGCGCTCGCTGGCCGACCAGGTGTGCGGCAAATTCGGCCCCAGCAGCACCAGGTCGCCCGGCTCGAAATCGCCCAGGTGGTCGCCGATATAGCGTTGTCCCCGCGCATTGACGGTGAGGGTCAGCTCGAATTGCGGGTGGTAATGCCAGATGAAGGGAATGGTGTCGAGTTCGCGCCACAGCAAGCCCCAGGAGTGGCCCGTCGGTATCGTGACTTGTTCGAATAAAGGCGTCATTGTGACGTTTGAGGCGAATGAATAGTCAGGATAGTATCAGTATTGGCCGCTCAGCGCGCATTTTACGGCGCCGTGCCATTGCACAATCTGTCTCATACCAACACAGGAGACAGCGATGCAAGACAAATATCAATACGGCGAAGACCGTCCCGGCAACCCGTCCGTGGCCTACACGGAGCAAACCCAGTTGCGCGACATCCAGAAACAGCTGCCCCTGCGCGTGCTGTCCGACAGCGACTTTTTGCACTGGCAAACCTATGGTTATGTCATCGTCAAGGATGCCGTGTCGCCCGAGCAAGTGCGCCGCACAACAGATTTCCTGTGGGAGTTTCAAGGACTGGACCAGCACGATGCTGCCACCTGGAACCGGGACCAGTTGCGCGACCACACGATGAAGGAACTCAACGGTTCCGGCATGGTCGAGGCCTATCACAACCAGACCCTGTGGGATAACCGCCAGACCCAACGGGTATATGATGCCTTCGTCGACATCTGGGACCGTCAGGATTTGTGGGTGACCATCGACCGCGCCAACCTGAACACGCCGAACCATGGCAAGCGCAAGTTTGGCGGCTTCATCCACTGGGATGCCGACACCACGCTCGACCCGCTGCCCGTCAACGTGCAGGGTGTGCTGGCCCTGTCCGATACCTCGCCCGAGAGCGGCGGTTTTCAATGCTATCCGGAACTGTTCAACAACTTGCTCGCGTGGCGCAAGAGCGTGCCGGCGGATCGCAACCCGTGGCAGCCGGACCTGGCGACGGTGCCATATCCGATGGAATTCATCGCCATGAAAAAAGGCGAGTTGTTGATCTTCAACAGCCTGCTGGCGCACGGCATCCGCCCGAACACGTCCACGGACCAGGTGCGCCTGGCGCAATATATTTCCTTCACGCCCGCCCAGGAAGACAATCAAGCTTTGCGCGACTGGCGCGTGCAAAGCTGGCGCGAGCGCAGCGCGCCGCAGGGCTACGCGTTTCCCGGCGACCCCGAGGAAAAGGAAATGCTGCGCTATCCGCAGGCGCGTTTGACTGCGCTGGGCGAGCAGATCCTCGGCGCGCGCGACTGGTAAGCCACGGTCTGTCCGCCAGTCTTGCCTGCCGGATAGACAATTGCGGGTAAATGCACGATCATGGTTCGACTTGCCATCGACCGAGGAAACGCATGAGTATCATCACCTGCATCGAAGACTTGCGCGTGCTGGCCCAGAAACGGGTGCCGCGCATGTTTTACGACTACGCCGATTCCGGTTCCTGGACAGAATCGACGTACCGCGCCAACAACAGCGATTTCGCCAAGATCAAGTTCCGCCAGCGCGTGGCCGTCAACCTGGAAAACCGCAGCCTGGCCTCGACCATGGTCGGACAGCATGTCTCGATGCCGGTGGCCCTGTCGCCCACGGGCTTGACGGGCATGCAGCATGCGGATGGCGAAATCCTCGCCGCCCAGGCCGCCGAGCGCTTCGGCGTGCCGTTCACCCTGTCGACCATGAGCATTTGCTCGATCGAAGACGTGGCGGCGAACACGACAAAACCGTTCTGGTTCCAGCTGTACGTGATGAAGGACCGCGAATTCATCAACCGCCTGATCGACCGCGCCAAGGCGGCCAAGTGCGGCGCGCTGGTATTGACGCTCGACTTGCAGGTGCTGGGCCAGCGCCACAAGGATTTGCGCAACGGCCTGTCGGCGCCACCGAAATTGACGATTCCCAACATCATCAACATGGCCACCAAGCCGCGCTGGGTGGCGGGCATGCTGGGCACGAAGCGGCGCGGCTTCGGCAACATCGTCGGCCACGCCACGTCCGTCTCCGACATGTCGTCGCTGTCAGCCTGGACGCAGCAGCAGTTCGACCTGAGCCTGTCGTGGGCGGACGTGGAATGGATCAAGCAGCGCTGGGGCGGCAAACTCATCATCAAGGGCATCATGGACCCGGAAGACGCGCGCCTGGCCTTCAACAGTGGCGCCGACGCGCTGATCGTCTCGAACCACGGCGGGCGCCAGCTCGACGGCGCGCAATCGTCGATCGAAGCCTTGCCCGCCATCGTCGACGCCGTCGGCAGCCAGATTGAAGTGCACATGGACGGGGGCATCCGCTCGGGCCAGGACGTGATCAAGGCCGTGGCCCTGGGCGCCAAGGGCGTGTACATCGGCCGCCCGTTCCTGTACGGCCTGGGTGCCATGGGCGGGCCGGGCGTGACCAAATGCCTGGACATCATCCGCAATGAACTCGACCTGACGATGGCCTTTTGCGGCTTGCGCGACCTGCAGCATGTGGATAAAAAAATCCTGCTGCCGGGGACGTTTTAAGCTTCTATCCGCACAATATCAAAGCCTTCCGACGCCTGGGGCGGCACGAAGTGGCGCGTGATGGCGTCAAAATCAGCGTCGCTGGTGGAGAACGGGTGCAATCCGCCGGCATTGCGCTGGCGCAAGCGCGCCTTGCATTCCTCATCCTGTACATCCAGGTAATGCAGCACGTGCGGCGTGCCCGCCTGCTGGAACAGTTCGCGCATCCAGGCGCGGCTGGCCGGTGTATTCGCGGGGAAATCGAGCACGACGGACACGCACGCCTGCAGCAGCTGCAGGGCCAAAGGGGCGATGGCCGCGCGCAGCCGCGCCGCGCACGCCACATAGTCGGCAAGGCTGGCGATCTGGCCCGGATACAGCTGCGCCAGCAAGCTGTCTTCGCTGATGCGCACGGTCTGCGGCGCGCAGGCCAGCCGGACCGTCAACGTGGATTTTCCGGATGCAATCTTGCCGCACACGAGGTGCAGGGTGGGGGTAACTGGGGTGCTGGAAGTGGTTTGCATGGTCGCTCGCTCAGGTGAGTAAAACAAAGCCTGCGAGACGTCTTGATTGTTTGTTGCAGATCCAAGCCGCCTTGCAGGCGGCTCGGTCAATGTCATTCCTGTCCAGCCACCATGCTTGAAATGGCGGCAATAATCGATGGCAGGGGCGGGAATGGCGATGGCATGGCGCAACGATGCCATGCGACGGTTGGCGTTGTCAATTGTCCTGCTCGAATAACTGCCGGTATTGCGCATACGGTTCCATGCCCATGCTGGCGCGGCGCTGCTCCAGGCGCTGCGGATCGTCGATGGGGAAGGGGACCGTCTTGCCGTCGCTGCCAGTCTGGAACTGGCTGCCGTACAACTGCGGCTGATTGTCATTGCTCAAGTCGCGGTCGATCGCCAGTGCCAGCTTCGATGGCGTGATCTCCCCCCGTGCCGCTGCTGCGCGCATCAGCGGCAGGCTGCTTTTGAGGAAGGCATTGGAACCATGCTGGGCGATCAGCCAGGCGCTGCCCGCTGCCTTGTAGCCCACCATCGTTTGCGTGGGCCAGCCCTTGCTGGCGATGATTTGCCGCAAGCGTTGCTCGTGTGCGCCATCCGTGGCAAGCATGCGCTGGCGTGTGGCCAGGTCCGGCCCCGTTGGCGGGAATCCCGCGCGCAGTGCCTGGTCTTCCTGTTCCATGGCCCGCAATTCGGCTGCCAGCGTCTCTTCGGGCACTGCCGCCGGATACAGCAGGAAGTCCAGCGCGCCCGCCGTGGCCGCGCTGAAGATGAGCTTGGGTTCCGCTTCCCAGTCGGGCGATTGCAGGAGCAGTGCCAGCGTGGTGCCTTCCGGTACATCAATGCGGTAGCGGCCATTCTCGACCGTGCCATGTATTTGCGGCTCGCCGTGCATGCGCTCGGCAACGATGCTGATGGCTGGCGGCAACGGTGGGCCGTTGCTGCGGATGGCGCCGCTCAGTTCGAAGGCGCCCGCATGGACGCTGCAGCACAGCAGGATGGTGAAGGTCAGGCGCGGCATGGGAGTCCGTTCAGGAATGGGGGATGTCGAGCAAGGTCCAGGTTTCGCGGAAGGTGGCCGCATCGAGCGGCCGCGCATGCGGGTCGTCCGGCTGGAACAGGCCGCCGATCAGCATATCCTGGATGGCGCCCGTGAAGCCGCCATGCGCGGCGCGGCCCCACTGGCGCCGCGTGTGGGCGAAGACGACAGCGTCTTGCTGCGCGGCCAGTTGCGCCAGGGCTTGCCGCAAGGTGGCGGCCGCCTCCGGCCCCATGTCCGTGGCGATGGCGCACACCAGGCGCTGGCCGAATTGCAGGGGCTTGCCGGCCAGTCCCAGCAGCGATTCGTTGGCCAGTGCGAGGAACACATCGGGCGCCTGGTCGTCTTTTTCGCAGAGGGTCCAGGTGGGCGCCCAGGCTTCCACGGTCATGAAGCGCGCTTGCGTCGTGGCCGCCGTGTGCGTCCACTTCGCGTGCGATTTGTCGTCCCAGCCCAGGCGGCCAAAGGGAATCGGCTTGCCCTTGGGATTGTATTGATGGCTGCGCACGCCCGCCTTGCCCCGCGCCTGCGCCATGAGACCATCGAGGCTGGCGGCAAACGGCGTCCATTGCGCCGCATTCCACAGCGGCGGCGCATCGGGCGCGGCCAGCAGCAGGAATACCTCATAATCACGGGAAAAAAACGCCATGCACCTTCCTTATCGTTGTAGTTGAGATATGGCAGCCCTCTGGCTGGGGCGCAGCAGGTACACGCCATACAGGCACAGGGGCAGCACGGCCAGCAGGGCGATAGTCGGCAGGATGGACGCGCCGTCTTCGGCCGGGTTGGGCAAGGTGGCCGTCACCAGCGCGTAGTCCCACAGTCCATGCACGAGGACCATGGGCCATACCGAGCGGGTGCGCAAGCGTATGGCTGCATAGCCGACGCCCTGCAGGGTGGCGGCGACGGCTTGCCACAGGGCACCGCTGACGTCGCCCGTGGCCAGGCCGTTGGCCAAGTGGGCCAGGCCGAACAGCACCGATGACATCAGGACGGCGGGCCAGACGGCGTAGCGGTCCAGCATGCCTTGCAGCAAGATGGCGCGGAACATCAGTTCTTCCGAGATGGCCACCAGCGCCGCATTGCACGCCACGATCAGCAGCACGCGCGGCTGCGGCCAGCCGCCGGCCCAGGCCAGCAGCAACATCAGCAAGGCATACAGCAGCGGCGGCCAGACCAGCCACAGCGTTTTCCATGGCTGCGGCGCGCACAGGCCTGCTTCGCGGCGCCGGCTTGATGCCAGCAGCAGCGCCAGTGCGAACATGGCGGCCAGCGCCCACGACAGGCCGATACGCCCGGTGACGGCGGCGCCCGGCAAGGCGTAGCCGGCCGCTTCCAGCCAGCGGCCTGCCAGGCTCAGGCCCAGCCAGATGGCCAGTGCGCCGATGGCGAGCGGCATGGTGAGGTGGATTCTAGGGATGGACATGGTCGGCTTCGGTGTGTGCTGCATCGTTTACTGCGTGCATGAGCGGATCATGAAGTTGCATCTATGATATGGAGAAACATTGCCATAGTACATTAAAAGCCGCGCTGCAAAGTTGCCACATCATTACAATTGCATGGAATAATAAGCATTGTCCGTTTCAACCTTCGATTGGAGTTGCATGGCCTACACGAAAATCCTCACCACTGCGCGCCTGATCCTGCGCAAGCCGCAGCCATCCGATGAAGCGGCCCAATTCGCCATGCATGCCGACCCCGAAGTGATGCGCTATTTCAGCGAACCGCCGTGGACCGATGCCAGCCGCGCCACGCGCCAGATTGCCGAAGACATCGCCGCTTTCGAGAAAGAGGAATTCTTCCGCTTCGCCGTCGAGCTGAAGGCGACGGGCGAATACCTGGGCAGCTGCAGCCTGTTTTCCGAGCACCGCCAGAACCGCCGCGCCGAAATCGGCTACGCGCTGGGCCGTCCGTACTGGGGCCGTGGCTATATGCACGAAGCCTTGTCGGCGCTGCTTGAATTCGCCTTCATCGAGCGCGACCTGAACCGCCTGGAAGCCGACATCGATCCGCATAACGCCGCTTCGGCCAGCGCCCTGGAACGCCAGGGTTTCAACAAGGAAGGCTTCCTGCCCGAACGCTGGATCGTGGGCGGGCAGGTCAGCGATTCGGCCCTGTACGGCTTGCTGCGGCGGACGTGGGAAGCGCGCCGCAAGGGCGCCGCGTGAGCCACTGCGGGAAGCCGCGATTGCCGCTCATCTATCATCCCCTGGTGACCTTGCGCCACCTGGAGCGTAGCGACGCGCCCGCCTGGTACGCGTACCTGGCCGATCCTGTTGTCGTGGAGCACACGAGCTGGGACTTGCGCAGCATCGACGACCTGCAGTCCAATTTCGATGACTACGCATCGGCCCAGCCGTCCTCGCCCATGCGTCTGGCCGTGGTGCTGCGCGACGGTGGCCAACTGGTGGGCACCATCGGCTTGAATGCCATTTCCCCGCAGCACCGCACGGCGGAAATCGCCTACGACCTGTCGCCCGCCGTCTGGGGCCAGGGCGTGGCCACGGCCATCGTGAACGCTGTCGTGGACTGGGGTTTCCAGCGTCTGGGCTTGCTGCGCATCCAGGCGACCGTGCTGGAGAGCAATGCACGTTCGATCCGCGTGCTCGAACGCTGCGCTTTCGAGCGGGAAGGTTATTTGCGCTGCTACCGGCAAATTCGTGGAAGATCCGGTAACTTCTGGCTGCTTGCGCGCATTGCCGTCGTGCCATGAGCAAGCTTCCCCTGAGCATCCTGCTGGTGGAAGACCACCTGGCCATCGCGCGCCAGGTGCTCGATTTTCTCGACGGCTTGGGCTGGCAGACGGACCATGCGGGCACGGGTGCGCTGGCGGTGCAATTGGCCACGCGCAACAATTATGACGTGGTGCTGCTGGACCTGAACCTGCCCGACATCGATGGCTTGCAAGTGTGCCGCGCCATCAAGGCGGGCGCGCCCAGCAATGTGCCGATTTTGATGCTGACGGCGCGCGACGCCTATGAAGACAAGGCGCGCGGTTTTCGCGATGGCGCCGACGACTATTTGACCAAGCCCTTCGACTTGCGCGAGGTGGCCTTGCGCTGCGAAGCACTGGCGCGCCGGCAGCAGTTGCACGTGCACCAGGAAATGCGCGTGGGGCCCTTCACCTTGCAGACGCGCGCAGGACGCGCCCTGGTTGGCGATGCGGCGCTGCCGCTGACGCAGACGGGCTTTAAAATCTTGCTGCTGCTGTGCCGCGAACATCCGCACGCCGTGTCGCGCTCGGCCTTGCTGCAGCAGCTGTGGGGCAGCCAGCCGCCCGATAGCGACGCGCTCAAATCGCACATCTACGCGCTGCGCAAGCAGCTGGAGCTGGTTGGCGCGGCGGGCATGCTGGTGACCATCCCGCAGCTGGGCTACCGCCTTGCCTTTGAATCTGCGGCGTCTCCGTGAGCAAGTCGATCCGCCGCCAGCTGTTCGCGGCCCTGGCCGGCTTCACCGTCCTGCTGTGCCTGTGCTACACGGGCCTGGCGCTGGTGATCGCCTATGTGACGGAAGACATGCTGGTGCAGCGCCTGCTCGAGCGCGAAGCGGCGGCCGTCAGCCAGCGCTGGCGCCAGCAAGGTGAGCTGACGCCGTCTGGCAGCGACCTCATCACGGTTTATGGCGGCTACCTTGCATTGCCTCAGGCGGTACGTGCGCAAGTGCCGCCGTCCGCCCCGCGCGGGGAGGTGTTCACGACGACGGGCCAGCATTATCACGTGCTGGCGCTGGACCTCGTTGCCGCTGGCCAGCCGCAGCGCGTGTATCTGCTGGCTGACGTGGCACCCGTGCTGGTAGTGTCGCGCCTGGCGCAGGAAGTGGGCGGTGTCGTTGCTGGCATGGCGCTGGCGCTGATCGCCCTGGCCCTGCTGCTGGCCTACTGGCTGGCGCGGCGTCTCGTGCGGCCCTTGCAGAGACTGGCCCAGGAAGCGCGCCAGCTGGCGCCCGGCAGCGCCGTGCATTTCAGCGCGCGCGATCGCCCCGATGAGATCGGTTTCCTGGCGCGCCGCCTGGAAACTACCTTTGTCGAACTGCAGGCGGTCTTGCAGCGCGAACAGGCCTTCGCGCGCGACGTCAGCCACGAACTGCGCACGCCGCTGACCCTGATGCACAACACGCTTGCGCTGACCGGTGCGCAGCCTTTGGGCGGGCAGGCGCAGGCGCAGCTGCAGCAATCCACGGACGATATGCGCGCCACCATCGAGGTGTTGTTCGCGCTGGCACGGGCCGAGCAGCTGCCCGGCGAGCTGGTGGAGTTGCGCGGCTGCATAGAGCAATGCCTGCTGCGCCTGCTGGACGACCATCGCTGGGATGCCAGCCTGCTGGCGCTGGACTTGCCCGAGCGGCTGGAGGTGCTCGGCAACGGACAACTGATGCTGTTGCTCATCAATAATTGCCTGGCCAATGCGCTGTTCCATGGCGGCCCAGCTTGCCGCGTCAGTATTGCGTTTGCGCAAGGTTGCCTGAGCATCGGCAATACCGTGCCGGCGGGCCAGCCACGGCGCGTCCAGGGCTTCGCGCATGGACAGAACCTGCTGCTGCGCCTGGCACAAGCCATGCGCTGGGAGATTGTTTTCCACCCCGGCGAGAGGGAGTACCGTGTCACCATCGTTCCAGCCCGGGCGCAATAAAGTCACCGGATTTCACCGCGATTTCACCGGCGCTTGCCTAAGCTGCAAGCTCTTGATCAACGGAGAAAGTCGCATGAAATTGTTTATCAGCCTGTTGGTGCTGGCCTGCACCTGCATTCCTGCGCTGGCGCAAGTGACCAGCCTCGTTCACAAAGACGAAAAACGCCGCTACATCGTCTATACGCCTGCCGCTTATCAAAGCCAGCCGCAGCAAGCGTTTCCCGTCGTCTTCAATTTCCATGGCGGCGGCATGAGCATGGCGGAACACATGTTGTACACGCAGATGAACAAGGCGGCCGAGCGGCACCGGTTCATCGTTGTGTATCCGCAAGGCATCAAGCAGGACTGGAACGTGGGCTTTGGCATGGATTACCTGGCGGGCACCGATGATGTCGGTTTTACGCAAGCGATGCTGAGCAAGCTCAAGCAGGATTACCGCATCGATGACAAGCGCGTGTATGCCACGGGATTGTCGCGCGGCGGCTTCTTTGCCCTGCGCCTGGCGGCCGAGCTGCCGCAGCAATTCGCGGCCGTCGCTTCCGTGGGCGCGCCGATGCCCGTGCCCGTCATTGCCCACCACGCCGTGCCTTCGCCGGTGGGCATGCTGTTGATGCAGGGCACGGCCGACAAGGTGGTTTTGTATGGGGGCAAGGATGGCGGCTATCTATCCGCCGAGGACACGTTTGCCTACTGGCGCAAGCAAAACCGCCTCGAAGGCGCCGCGCCACCGGCGCGCTTGCTAGCCACCGTGCCAGGTGACGATACGCAAGTGACGCATGTGGAGCAGGGCAATGGCGCGCAGCAGGTGGCCTTGATCACCGTCAAGGACGGCGGCCACACGTGGCCTGGCACCGACGCCTTCAATATCGGCCTGCCCATCGGCAAGACCACACGCGCCATCGATGCGAATGAGGTGATGTGGGAATTTTTCAGCCGCCATCGCCGTTGACGCCATGCTAGGATGGCGGCCATCGCTGCAGTGCTATGCGGCAAATCAGGGGAGGGGGAGCACGGTGGGAATGTCAGAGGCAGGTATCGCGGCCATGGCCGAGGCAATCTTCGCCAAGCCCGGCGCGGCCGTGGCGCAGGCGTACTCGGAGGCGGAACAGGAAACGCTGCACTTTCACTCGCCTGCCGAGCTGTGCGCGTATGCGGCCAGGCTGGAGGCCGAAGGGGCCAGCGAGGTGCTGCTGGCCGTGCATTACCCGGACATGGGCGGGCAGTTTGCCCCGCGCCGCATCGCGCTCGACCCGGCCCAGTGCGGCGGCCTCACGTATCGTTATGTGTGCGAAGGCTGGGGCGTCATCCGCGTGTATCTGCGCTTGTCCAGCGGCAAGGGCCCGGACTCGAACGTGGGCGCCAATTCGCAGCAGCGCGCGGAAAAATGGCAAGCCCATTACCCGGCATTCGGCCCGACCGACGCCTGGCACTGGGATGCCGTGGGCCGCCATGAACGCCGGCTGATCCGCGTGTTGAAGAAGGTTGCGCTCCAGGATGCTACTGCACAGGAGGGCCAGTCATGACGGAGCTGACGCAGATCAACCCCGCCGCCATCTTTTGCCGTTCGCTGGCGCAGTTGTCCGCCATGCTCGACAAGACGGGCACGGCACCGCAGATGCTGGCGGCGCGTCTGCACCCGGACATGCTGCCCTTCGCCCAGCAGGTGCGCGCGGCCGTGAGCTTTTCGCTGCGCGGCTGCTGCCCGCTGGCGGATTTGGACGTGGCCGATTTCAGCGCTGCGGCAAGCCTGCAGGAACAGATCGCGCAGACCGTGCGCTATCTCAAGGCCATTCCCGTGGAACGCTTTGACGGGCCGCCCGGGCGCCTCTGCCACGACCGCGCCGGCTTCGCCGACATCGTGCTGCCGGCCGATGAATATTTGAATTTATACATCCTGCCGAATTTCTACTTTCACTTCGGCATGGCGTATGCGATAGCGCGTAGCGCCGGCGCGGCCATCGGCAAGGGCGATTTCGATGGTTATCACGCTTATGCACCGGGTTTTTCGTTCGCGACGCCAGCCGCGCCGTAATTGCTACAAGCCCGCGTCTTTCCATGAGGGCAACCCCAGCCGCTTCAACAGCCGGCCCGACAGCCCGCAGCTCCAGCAACTGATCTGGATTTGCCGCTGCCGCTCCGGCTTCGCATGCCAGGCTTGCTCGGCAAAGTCCAGCAGCGCCTCGCTGAGGGGAGAAGTGTCGGCCACGGGCGGCAGGCGCGACATCAGTTCGAACACGCCGTGGGTGGTGTCCTTGATTTGCAGCAAACCCGCCAGCAAGGCGCGCAGCACAGCGCCGTCGATGTTGCTGCTCGCTTGCGTGTAGCGTTGTTGCCAGGATAGGCCGCGAACGCGCCACAGGCCCAGCAGCGCGGGCACGTCGGCGGACTGCAGTTGCCCGATCAGCTCGTCCGCATCGAGAAACAGGTCGAGGCGGTCGTATTCACCGTCGTCGCTGCACAGCAGTTCATCGAGTTCCTGCAGTACGCTCATGCCACCACGTTCACGGGCGCCCCGCGTTCAAACGCTTCCACGTTGCCGATCAATATGTCGGCCAGCTTCTGCATGGCCTCGCCACTGGCCCAGGCCGTGTGCGGCGTGAGGATGAAGTTGGGCAAGCGCAAGTTCAACAGCGGGTTGTCGGGCGGCGGCGGCTCCTTCGATAACACGTCGAAACCGGCGCCGGCGATCACGCCATTTGTCAACGCTGTGGCCAGCGCCGCTTCGTCGACCAGGCCGCCCCGCGCCGTGTTGATCAAGAGGGACGTGGGCTGCATGCGCGCCAGTTCTTGCGCACCGATGATGTTGCGCGTCTTGTCCGTCAGGGGCAGGTGCAGGCTCAGCACGTCGGAAGTGGCCAGCAGCTCGTCGAACGTCACTTGCGTCACGCCGTCGTCGGCTATGGGCGAGCGATTGTGCACCTGCACTTGCATGCCGAAGGCGCGCCCCAGCTGGGCCACGGACTTGCCCAGCGCGCCGTAGCCGAGCAAACCCAGGCGGCTGCCGGCCAGGTCGCGGATCGGGTGGCCGAACAGGCAGAAGCGCTCCGAAGCCTGCCACAGTCCCGCTTCCACATCCGCGCGATAGGCGACCAGCTGGCGGCGCAGGGCCAGCATCAGGGCCAAGGTATGCTCGGGTACGGTGGCGCGCGCGTAGTCGCGGATATTCGCCACCACGATGCCCCTCTCCCGGCAGGCGGCCAGGTCGAGGATATCCGTGCCGGTGGCGGCCACGGCGATCATTTTTAAATCCGGCAACTGGGCCAGCTCGGCTGCGCGCAGCGGCACCTTGTTCGTGATGGCGATGCTGGCGCCTTGCAGACGGGACACCGTCTGTTCGCTGCCCTTGGTGTGCGCATACTCTTCCCAGCTGTGCGCGAAGGCGGGCGGACGCACAGTGGCGATCAGGCTGTCGCGGTCGAGGAAGACGATGCGGTGGGACGATGTGCTTGCTGCAGTCATGGCTGGGCCTCGGTCTGGGCGGCACGCGTGGGAAGATTGCTCTTGCCCTTCAGTTGCGTGGCCGGGTGGTTGGTAAACATGTCGGCGACCCATTCGACAAACACGCGCACCTTGGCGGACAGATGGCGGTTGGGCGGATAGATCACGTGGATGGGCAGCGGGTCGGATTCCCATTCATCGAGCAATTCCACCATTTTGCCCTGTTCTATCAGCGGCGCAAGCATGAAATGCGTCATTTGCACGATACCCAGGCCGGCCAGGCCGGCCGCCGCGTAGGCGTTCGAGTCGTTCAGGGCGATATGACTGGGCATGGACATCTGGATGCGTTCGCCGGCGCGCGTGAAATCCCAGTCAAACGTTTTGCCCGTCTTGGCGGAGAAAAAATTCACGCCCCGGTGCTGCGCCAGGTCGTTCGGGTGCAGCGGCGTGCCGTACCGCGCCAAATAGCCGGGCGCGGCGCAGGTGATGAAATGCAATACGCCGACCCTGCGCGCGATCAGGTTCAAATCGCCCAATTCTCCGCCGCGCACGGCGCAGTCGACGCCTTCCTCGATCAGGTCGACGGGCCGGTCGCTGCAACCGAGTTCCAGCGAGATGTCGGGGTAGCGGGCGAAGAAATCGGGCAGGGCGGGGATGATCAGTTCGCTGGCCAGGGCCGTGGGCGCATCCACGCGCAGCCGCCCGCTGGGGCTCAAGCGCGTGCGCGACAGCGATTCCTCGGCTTCGCGCACGTCCGACAGGATGCGCACGCAGCGTTCGTAATACGCGGCGCCGTCGGAGGTGATGCTGACGTGGCGCGTGGTGCGGTTGAGCAATTTAACCGACAAGCTCGCTTCCAGCGACTGGATCAGGGTCGACACGGTGGCTTTCGGCAACTGCATGTTTTCCGCCGCCCGCGTAAAGCCGCCCGCATCGACGACTTGGATGAAAACTTCCATGGCTTGCAGCTTATTCACTTGATTCCTTAGCATGTTATGCGGGATTGTTCGTAATCCTGAACAATCAATTCGTCATTGCACTCTTTATCAGATTGTAGATCAAGTCTATAGTTGTTGTACTGCAGCATAAGTGATGCCGCAGGAAGTACAACAGGAGAAATATCATGGGTCATCGGAATGGAATCTTTGCAGTGCTTGCTCTCGCTATGAGCTCGCTCGCTCTGGCCGCGATGGTATCGACGGATGCCTACTCGTTGGCGGCGCAAAGCGAAGCCAGCGGTTATAGCGCCCTGACCCATGAGATGGGCGGCGTCGCCCTGTTGTGCCTGAACGACACGGTGCTCGATGCTGCCGTGCCGCCGGTGGTGGCGCAATGAGCTTTGCCGACACCGCGGCCGAACTGGCACCTGGCCAGGCGCTGAAGATACGCGACATCGAGGTGCAGGGCGCGCAGGATGCGCTCGCCGCGCGCGTCTACACTGCCGGCGTGCCGGGCGCCAGGCAATCGAGCCTGATCGTCTTCTTCCATGGCGGTGGCTTTGTCGACGGCGACCTGGACGACGCGGACGACTTCCTGCGCTGCCTCGTGCTGAGCAACCCCGACCACGTGGTGCTGGCCGCCAACTACACCTTGGCGAAGGTGCGGCCATTCCCCGCCGCCGTGGAAGACGCGCATGCCGTGCTGCTGTGGGCCAAAAAGAACAAGTCCAAGCTGGGCTGGACGGGCAAGCAGATGGTGGTGTCGGGCATCGAGGCGGGCGCCAACCTGGCCGCCGTGTGCGCCATGATGTCGCGCGACCGGGGCGGACCGCCCCTCGCGGGCCAGGTGCTGATCATGCCCATGCTCGACCCCGGCCTGTCGACCTGCTCGATGCGCAGTTTGCCCAGTTGTCCCGACCTGGCGGAAGTGGCCGATCAATGCGCCGCCGCCTACCGTGGCTACCTGCCGAATGCCGCTGACCGTACCCATCCGTACGCGTCGCCATTGCAGTCGAGCCGCCTGAAGAACCTGCCGCCAGCCTTGATCTTGTCCAGCGAAGACGATCCATTACGCGACGAAGCTGAACAATACGGCAGCAAACTGATCGCCTGCGGCATCAAGACCACCGTGCGGCGCATGGCCGCCGCGCCGCTGCAGGATGCCGGCGCACGCAATGAGTGCGCTTGCAAGGTGCAGGTATTGAGTGAAATCGCCAGCTTTGTCGCTGGACTGGGGCAGGAGCCCGAGTCTTAAAGCCGCCATCTGCGGCACCGCAAAAAAACTTACACTAACTAGTTTACTTTTTGAGTTTCGGTTGCTACACTACGCAGTGTAGTTCCCATCTTGTCTGCGTTGTGCGCTCGCACAGCCAGCTTCGTCGTCCCCGTCCGCTTTTAACCCGCTGGCGGCCTGTTTACCTTTGATCGAGCGCCGTCGGGCGCCATGGCACCACCATACGCTGCAGTTTCCACTTTTAGCTGGGTTGCTTCCTGCCGCCCATACCATTAGAAATTTTCATAAAACAGGGAAATAAAATGAAAAACGTTCAACAATTTTCCACTCTGCTGAAGCCCCTGGCTGCCTCGCTCGCGCTGGCAGGACTGGTGGCCGTGAGCCTGGCCGGCTGCGATTCGGCCAATAGCAAGGTGCCCGACGCGCCAGCAGCTGGCGGCCCTCCCGTCTCGGCCGCTGCCGTCGTTGAAAAACAGATCACGGAAACGCAGGAATTCTCGGGCCGCCTGGAAGCGATCGAGCGCGTGGAAATCCGCTCGCGAGTCGGCGGCTTCATTACCGCCGTCAATTTCAAGCCGGGCAGCGAAGTGAAAAAGGGCGAGGTGCTGTTCGTCATCGATCCGCGTCCATTCCAGGCCGAAGTGTCGCGCGCCGAAGGCACGGCAGCTTCCGCCCGCGCCAAGGCCGAACTGGCCAAGCTGGAATTGTCGCGTGCTGAAAAGCTGCTGGCCGAAAAAGCCATCGCCCAGCGTGAATTCGATGAAAAGGCCTCGGGCCTGAAAGAGCTGGACGCGAACGCCCGCTCGGCGCAAGCCGCCTATGAAGCGGCCAAGCTGAACCTTTCGTACACGCAGGTGCAGGCGCCGATCAGCGGCCGTGTCAGCAAGGCCGAAATCACCGTCGGCAACCTGATCGACGCTTCCGCCATTTTGACCTCGGTGGTGTCGACGGACCGCATCTACGCCAGCTTCGACGGCGATGAAGATACGTATCTGCGCGTGGCCGGCACGGCGCAAAAGGGCACGCCCGTCACCGTCAAGGTGGGCCTGGCCAATGAAACGGGCTTCCCGCACGAAGGCAAGCTGGAATTCGTCGACAACCAGCTCGACCCGGCCACGGGCAGCGTGCGCATGCGCGCCACCTTCGCCAACGCCGAGCGCCAGCTGGTGCCAGGCTTGTTCGCGCGCATCTTGCTCGACGGCGGCAATGGCCCGCAGGCGCAAAGCACGGCGCTGTTGATCAGCGACCGCGCCGTCGGCACGGACCAGAGCCGCAAGTATGTCTACGTGGTGGGCGCTGACAACAAGGCTGAGTACCGCGCCGTCAAGCTGGGCCCGAACTCGGACGGCTTGCGCGTGGTGCGCGAAGGCTTGAAAGCGGGCGAAAAGATCGTCGTCAACGGCTTGCAGCGCGTGCGTCCTGGCGCCCCGGTGACGCCGCAGATGGTGGCCATGGATTTCGATCCGACCGCGCCCGTCGCCCCCGCAAAACCTGAAGCAAAAGACGCCAAGATCGCCGCGAAAGCAGCATCGACTTCCAAGGAATAAACATGAATTTTTCCCGCTTTTTCATCGACAAGCCGATTTTCGCGGCGGTGCTGTCGATAGTCATATTCGTGGCCGGGCTGCTGTCGATATTCGGCCTGCCCATCTCCGAGTATCCCGACGTCGTGCCGCCATCCGTGGTGGTGCGCGCGCAATATCCGGGCGCCAACCCGAAAGTGATCGCCGAAACCGTGGCCGCGCCGCTCGAAGAGCAGATCAACGGCGTCGAGAACATGCTCTACATGTCCTCGCAAAACACGTCCGATGGTTCGATGATGCTGACCGTGACCTTCAAGATCGGTACCAACGTCGAGCAGGCCGAGACGCAGGTGCAGAACCGCGTGCAGCGCGCCTTGCCGCGCCTGCCCGAGGAAGTGCGCCAGATCGGCGTAACGACGGTGAAATCGTCGCCGAATCTGACCATGGTGGTGCACCTGGTTTCGCCGAACAAGCGCTATGACGATATGTACCTGCGTAACTACGCGGTGCTGAACGTCAAGGATCAATTGGCCCGTCTGCCCGGCATGGGCGACATCCAGATCTTCGGCGCCGGCGACTATGCCATGCGCATCTGGCTCGACCCGCAAAAGGTAGCGGCACGCGGCATGACGGCGAACGACGTCGTCGACGCCATCCGCGAGCAGAACGTGCAGGTGGCCGCCGGCGTGATCGGCGCCTCGCCAGCGAAGAACTCGGACTTCCAGCTGACCGTCAATACCCAGGGCCGCCTGCAGACGCCCGAGGAATTCGGCGCCATCATCGTGCGCACGAATGCCGACGGCGCCATCACGCACCTGAAAGACGTGGCGCGCGTGGAAATGGGCGCCAACAGCTACTCGCTGCGTTCGCTGCTGAACAATAATCCGGCCGTCGGCATGGGTATTTTCGAAGCGCCGAATGCCAACGCGCTGCAATTGTCGTCCGACGTGCGTTCCAAGATGGAAGAGCTGAAAAAAGACTTCCCGCAAGGCGTGGAATACCGCATCGAGTACGACCCCACGCAGTTCGTGCGTTCGTCCATCGAAGCCGTGATCCACACCCTGCTGGAAGCGATCGCACTGGTGGTGCTGGTGGTGATCATCTTCCTGCAAACCTGGCGCGCCTCGATCATTCCGCTCTTGGCCGTTCCCGTGTCGATCGTCGGTACCTTTGCCGTGATGCTGGGCTTTGGCTTCTCGATCAACACCTTGTCGCTGTTCGGCCTCGTGCTGGCCATCGGTATCGTCGTCGATGACGCCATCGTAGTGGTGGAAAACGTCGAGCGCAACATCGAGGAAGGCCTCTCGCCACGCGACGCCACCATCCAGGCCATGAAAGAGGTCAGCGGTCCTATCGTCGCCATCGCCCTGGTGCTGTGCGCCGTGTTCGTGCCGATCGCTTTCGTGCCCGGCCTGTCGGGCGAGTTCTACCGCCAGTTCGCGCTGACCATCGCCATTTCGACGGTGATCTCCGCTTTCAGCTCGCTGACCCTGGCGCCGGCCCTGTCGGCCGCGCTGCTGAAACCGCACGATGCGCCGAAGGATGCGCTGACGCGCGGCATGGACATGGTCTTCGGCCGCTTCTTCGCCTGGTTCAACCGCTTCTTCGGCCGCGCTTCGCACCGTTATGAAGCGGGCGTGAAGGGTGTATTGGGCCGCAAGAGCGCCTCGCTGGGCGTGTATGCGCTGCTGGTCGTCGCCGCCATCTTCACCTTCAAGTCCGTGCCGGCCGGCTTCGTGCCAGCGCAGGACAAGCAGTACCTGGTGGGCTTTGCGCAATTGCCTGACGCCGCTTCGCTGGACCGCACGGAAGATGTCGTGCGCCGCATGTCCGACGTCATCAAATCGGTGCCCGGCGTCGAATCGACCATCGCCTTCCCCGGCCTGTCGATCAACGACTTTACCAATGCGCCGAACGCCGGCATTGTCTTCGCCACGCTGAAGCCGTTCGACGAACGTACCACCAAGGAATTGTCGGGCGGCGCCATCGCGGCCGAGATCAACAAGCGCCTGGGCGGTATTCAGGACGCCTTCATCATGGTCTTCCCGCCACCGCCGGTCAACGGCCTCGGTACCATCGGCGGCTTCAAGATGATGATCGAAGACCGCGGCAACCTCGGTTACGATGCGCTGTACAACGCCACCCAGGCGCTGGCCGCCAAGGCCTACCAGACGCCGGAACTGGCGGGCGTGTTCTCGGGCTACCAGATCAACGTGCCGCAGCTGTTTGCCGACGTCGACCGCGTGAAGGCCAAGCAGATGGGCGTGCCGCTGGCGACCATCTACCAGACCTTGCAGATCAACCTCGGTTCGCTGTACGTGAATGACTTCAACCAGTTTGGCCGCACCTACCAGGTGCGCGTGCAGGCCGATGCGGCGTTCCGTTCACATGCGCAGGATATCGCGCAGCTGAAGGTGCGTAGTAACAAAGGCGAAATGATCCCGCTGTCGTCGCTGATGCGCGTCAAGGATAGCTATGGTCCGGACCGCGTGCAGCGCTATAACGCTTACGCCGCAGCCGATTTCAACGGCGGCGCCGCCCCTGGCGTATCGAGCGGCCAGGCGCAAGCCGCGCTGGAACGCATCGCCAAGGAAGTGCTGCCGCAAGGGATTTCGTATGAATGGACGGAGCTGACCTACCAGGACATCTTGTCCGGTAATACGATGATCTATGTCTTCCCGCTGTGCGTGCTGCTGGTGTTCCTGGTGCTGGCCGCCCAGTACGAAAGCTGGACCCTGCCGCTGGCCGTGATTCTGATCGTGCCGATGTCGATCCTCTGCGCCTTGCTTGGCGTGAAACTGACCGGCGGCGACAACAACGTGTTCACCCAGATCGCGCTGTTCGTGCTGGTGGGGCTGGCGTCGAAGAATGCGATCCTGATCGTGGAATTTGCCCGCGAACTGGAAGAGCATGGCCGCACTGTCGTGCAAGCGGCGCTGGAAGCGTGCCGCCTGCGCCTGCGTCCGATTCTGATGACGTCGATCGCCTTCATCATGGGCGTGGTGCCCCTGGTGTTCTCGCACGGCGCTGGTTCGGAAATGCGCCATGCGATGGGCGTGGCGGTGTTTGCCGGCATGCTGGGCGTGACCTTCTTCGGCCTGTTCCTGACGCCCGTGTTCTACGTACTGCTGCGCACCCTGGCGCAGCGTTTTGAGAAAAAACCAGCCACCGCTGCCGCCAAGCCAAGCGCTGCGCCAGCGCTGGACCTGGAAGGAGATATATATTGAAAACCAATGCAATCATCCGGCGCGCAGCGCCCGTCTTGAGCGCCATGGCCGCCGCAGTTCTGCTGGCCGCCTGCGCGGCGCCGGAGTTCAAGCAGCCGCAGATTGAGACGCCGACGGCGTTCAAGGAAGCGCAAGCGCCTGCCGTGCAGACGGCGGCCGACGGCACGCGTTGGAAGCAGGGCGTGCCAGCCGAGCGCCAGGCGCGCGGCGAATGGTGGCTGGCGTTTAACGATCCGGCCTTGACTAGCCTGATCAGCGAAGCCACGCAGGCGAATGCCAACCTGGCGGTGGCCGCCGCCCGCGTCAAGCAGGCGAGGGCGATTGCCGGTATCGCCGAAGCGGACCGCATCCCGCAAGTGGGCGTGAACGTGGGCGGCCAGCGCAACCGCGCTTCCGCCGTGTCGCTCGGCTTGCCGAACGGCGCGCCGGTAGCGGCGACCAACGTCTACCAGGCCAGCCTGACGGCCAGCTACGAAGTCGATTTGTTCGGCCGCGTGGCATCGAACGTCAGCGCCTCGCGCAGCGATGCGCTGGCCGTGGAAGCGACCTACCGCTCCGTGCTGCTGTCCTTGCAGGCCGACGTGGCGCAGACCTACTTCCAGCTGCGCGCCACGGACGCCGAACTGGCGACGCTGGAACAGACGGTGCGCCTGCGTGAAGAAAGCGTGCATGTGAACCAGCGCCGCTATGACCTGGGCGACATCGGCGAATTCGATCTGTCGCGTGCCCGCACGGAGCTGTCGACGGTACGCGCCGAAGCCATCGGCTTGCAGCGCCAGCGCGCCACCGGCGAGCATGCGCTGGCCGTCCTGCTGGGCAAACCGGCCGCCAGCTTCACTGCGGGCGTCAACCCGCTGCAAGACAGTGGCTTCCTGCCAGTGATCCCGGCCGGCATGCCGTCGTCCCTGCTGGAACGCCGTCCCGACATCGCGTCGGCGCAGCGCACCATGGAAGCGTCGAATGCACGCATCGGCGTGGCCAAATCGGCCATGTTCCCCGCGTTGACCTTGAACGCCTCCGGTGGCGGCGCGTCCGATACCTTCTCGGATATCTTCAAGTGGAGCAGCCGCTCCTGGCTGCTGGGCGCCCTGATGTCGATGCCCATCATCGACGGTGGCCGCAACAAGGCGGCCGTGAGCCGCAGCGAAGCGCAGCTGGAAGAGTCGGTGGCAACGTATCGCCAGAGCGTGCTGGTAGCCTTCGCCGAGGTGGAAGACAACCTGGCCGGCCTGCGCATCCTGTCGGGCCAGACGCAGCAGATCGACGAAGCCGTCGTTTCGGCGCGCCGCTCGGCCGACCTGGCGCAAAAGCTGTACGACGCGGGCCGTTCCAGCTACCTCGATCTGCTCGACGCGCAACGCAACCTGGCGGCCATCGAGCGCAATGCCGTGCAGTTGCGCGGCAACCGCGCCGTCACCACGGTGGCGCTGATCCGCGCCCTGGGCGGCGGCTGGGGCGAGACGGAGCCGCAGGTCGCGGCCAACTAGTTTCCCGGCACCGCGGGCTGGATCAATCCGGCCCGCGGCAAGGGATGCATATCGGGAACGGCGTCGTGCGCTTGCACGGCGCCGTTTTTTTATAGCTTGCGTAGGTCGGCTTAGCGCGCAGCGCGTAAGCCGACAATCAGTTGAATCCGTTTGCGGACAGACCGCGTAAGTACTCCTGCAATCACGCAAACGCAGTCATCCAGGAGATATCATCATGCGCACCTTCATCCCTGCAGCATTGTTCCTCACTTCCATGCTGGCCGCCAGCACCTCTTTTTCCGCCGATATGACGACCATGGTCGGTGGCCAGAGCATGTATCCGTCCAAGGACATCGTCGATAACGCCGTCAATTCGGCCGACCACACGACCCTGGTGGCTGCCGTCAAGGCCGCAGGTCTGGTCGATACCTTGAAAGGCAAGGGTCCGTTTACCGTGTTCGCACCGACGAATGCGGCGTTCGGCAAACTGCCGGCCGGCACCGTCGAGACCCTGGTCAAACCGGAAAACAAGGCGACGCTGACGAAAATCCTCACCTACCACGTGGTGCCCGGAAAATATGACTTCAAGGCGCTGGCCAGGGAAATCAAGATGCATGATGGTAAAGCCACTTTGCCCACGGCCAGCGGGGGCAAGCTGATGTTCGCCATGAACGGCATGCACAATATTGTGGTGATGGACGAGGGCGGCAACAGCGCCAACATCAGCACCTATGACGTGTACCAGTCGAATGGCGTGATCAATGTGATCGACACGGTGCTGATGCCGAAATAAATACACGAAAAAGCGGGCGAAAAAAAGACAGGGAAAACCCTGTCTTTTTGGCTTGCGCGGTCTTGATTACTTGGCTGGCGCTGCTGCCGGTACGGAAGCTGCTGGTGCGGCCGGAGCTGCTGGCGTCGCCGGTGCTGCTTTCTTCGCCTTGTGATGCTTGGCTTTCTTGTGCGTCGCTGGCTTGACGGCGGCTGCCGGTGCTTCGGCCTTGACGACCGGGGCGACGACAGGAATCGGTGCTACTGGAGCGACTGGCGCGACGGCTGGCGTCTGGGCGAAAGCGGCGGTGGCGAACAGGCTGGCGATCAGGGTGGCGATAACTTTTTTCATTTTAAGATCCTTGGTATATGTGGTCAGTCAGGTGTGTCGGAATTACTTGGCTGGAGCTGGAGCTGGAGCTGCGGCAGCGGCAGCGGCGGTGGCCGATGCCAGCTTTTCGTCAGCCTTGGCTTTGGTTTTTTTCGCAGTGTGGTGCGCCTTGGCTTTCGTGGTGGCAGCTTCCGCTTTGGCGCTGGCGACGTCCGTTTTGGCGGCGACGACTGCTTTCGCTTCTTTCGCATCCGCTTTGACGACCGTTTGCGCTTCCTTGGCGTCCGCTTTCACGACGGCCTTGGTATGGGCCGCTTCCACTTTGGCGGGAACCGAGGCTGCTGCGGTAGCATGCGCTGCCGGAGCTGCGGGCGTTTGAGCGAAGGCTGCGGTTGCGAACAGGCCGGCGATCAGGGTAGCAATTACTTTTTTCATGGTGCAGTCCTCGGTGGTGGTTTGTCTGGTATGTCTGTTGGTGGCGGGATGATTCCCGTGTCACTGAGCATAAAACGCGCCCCCGGACGCTTGCGTTGACGGTCATTACAAACGCTTACATCTGCGTTGCATCCGCCTTCAGGATGGCTTTCAGGATGTCTTCCGAACGGCGCTGTCCATAACCCTTGCCATATGCGCTCGATGCGATGCTGACGACCATGCGGCGCGCGGGGATCACATAGATCTTGTTGCCGCCGTTGCCCGAGGCGAAATGCACGGCGATCTTTTGTCCGGCGATATCCTGCGTCTTCGCGTACCAGAAATAGCCATAGCTGTCGGCGTAGCGGTCCACGGCGCCGATGGCCACGCGCGGCGCCAGCGCGGCCTTGATCCATGCCGCATCGATCACCGGCCGGCCATCGACCACGCCGTCGTCGAGCACCATCTGGCCAATCTTCGCCGCATCGCGGGCGCGCAGCGACAGATTGCCCTGGCCTTTCGGGTGCTTGGCCACGTCGCGGCCCCAGCTCCAGCGCGTGATGCCCAGTGGAGTGAACAATACCCTGGCGGCATAGTCTTCCAGGTCGGCGCCGCTGGCGTTTTCCACCACTCTCCCGGCGATGTAGGAACCCAGCGAGTTGTAGCGGTAGATGCTGCCCGGCTTTGTTGCGGCCGGCACGTCGCGCACGAAGGCGGCGGGGTCGGACGCCGCATCGAGCTTGTCTTCATTGCCCGGCGACTGTTCGTCTTCATCAAAGGCGGCCAGGCCCGAACGCATGGTCAGCAAGTCGTCGAGGGCGACTCTGCCCGCCGGGCTGCCAGCCACTTCGGGCCAGTAGTCGCCCACGGTTTTTGTTGTCGCCAGCTGGCCGCGTGCCACGGCCGCGCCCATCAGCAGCGCGGTGATGCTCTTGCCGGCCGAACGGATGTCGTGCAGGGTGTCGGCCGTCTCGCCGTTGTAATAGCGTTCGGCCACGATGGCGCCCTCGCGCAGCACGACGACGGCGCGCAAGTCGCCATGGCTGTCGTGGTCCTGGGCTTGCAGGACTTGTTCCAGGGTTGTGGGGGTGTCTTGCGCATTGACGGCGCAGGGCAGGCACAGGGCGGCAATCAATAGCAAGGGCAGGTGGCGCATGGGCTGGGCTTCGTGGCAATAGTCGGAGTGCCAGTGTCCCTCATCTGCGTCGCTTTGTCGCGCGCAAGCTGGCCTGTTCGATGAAGTTTGCATGAAGGCGCAGTGCAAGAGGCAACATGCAAAAAGGACAGCCGAAGCTGTCCCTGATAGTGCAGGCGAAGTGGCCACGTTAGCGCAGACCCGGCGGACGCGCTCCCGTGGCTGTGTTCGCGATTACTTCGCTGGTGCTGGCGTTGCCGGAACGGTTTCTGCCGCTTTCGCTGCATCCGCTTTCACTTTGGCTTTGCTGGCCTTGTGATGGGCCTTGGCCTTGCTGGCTTTGGCATCGGCCTTGGCGCTGGCGACGTCGGCTTTCGCATCGGCGGCGACAACCGCTTCTTTCGCGTCGGCTTTCACGACAGCCTTGGTTTCCTTGGCTTCTGCCTTGACCACGGCTTTCGTGTGTGCCGCTTCCGCCTTGGCCGGAGCCGACGCTGCCGGGGCGGCAGGGGTTTGAGCGAAGGCTGCGGTAGCGAACAGGCTGGCGACGAGGGTGGCGATAACTTTTTTCATTTTATTTTCCTGGCAAGTGGTAAGTGATGGTGCGTCGAGGATTACTTGGCTGCTGCTGGTGCTGGAGCAGGTGCTGCAGCGGTGGCCGAAGCCAGTTTTTCATCGGCCTTGGCCTTGGTGTGCTTGGCCTTGTGGTGTGCCTTGGCTTTCGTGGTGACTGCTTCCGTTTTGGCGCTGGCCACTTCCGTTTTCGCGGCGACGACGGCTTTCGCTTCTTTGGCATCCGCTTTCACGACGGCTTGCGCTTCCTTGGCGTCGGCTTTCACGACAGCCTTGGTGTGGGCCGCTTCCACTTTGGCAGGCGCTGCCGGGGTGGCAGGGGTTTGGGCGAAGGCTGCGGTAGCGAACAGGCCGGCGATCAGGGTAATAATTGCTTTTTTCATGGTGCAGTCCTCAGTGGTGGTTTGTCTGGTATGTCTGTTGGTGCCGGGATGATTCCCGTGTCACTGAGCATAAAACGCGCCCCCGAACGCTTGCGTTGACGGACCTTACAATCGCTTACACTCCGATCCATGCAGGTGGCACTGATGCTCCGTAGAGGGGACTTCATGCCGTACCGGCCCCCGCCCGTCGCATGCCTCCCTGGTGCCGGGAGATGGGCGCTAGAATAACGATAAATTCACTCAAACGCCTGCCATGTCCGAGCCTTCTTTTCCTTCCTTTGCCGCGCCGCCCATACGCCACGATCCGCGCCTGGTACGCCTGTACATGCGGCAGACCCTGCTGCGTTTTTACGGCGCAATACTGTTGCCGCTGGCGCCAGTAATGGTGATGATGATGCTGTTGTTGATGTACTTGCCGAAAGGCGGAACGGTCAGCTGGGTGCAACTGGTGAGTGGTGTTTACATGCTGCTGTTACCTGCGATCGGCGCCCGCTCCATGGTGCTTCAGCAGTTGCGCAAGTTCAGCGAAGAAGGCGTTACCCTCAGCGAGGAGCTGATCTCGGCCCGCGTCTCGCGCGAGCTGGCCTCGCCCTTCGATATCTTTACCAGTTTCGACCTGTGCGCGGAAGCGCTTTCCGGTTTGGCCACGGGCCAGGCGCTGGGTCTGGCGGGGCCGCCGGCCTTTGCTCATGATCCGTTCAAACGCATCATCGTGCTGGGACGATCGCGCCCATTTTTTATTTTCGGCGCCACGGAGGTGCGCCTATGTGCCGAAGAAGGGCAAGGCGTGCGCATCCGCGTGCGGCGCATCCTGAGTGCGCAATGCCTGTGCATGCAGACCGGTAGCGCATTGCGCGCCGTGGAAGCGGTAACAACACAATTGCAAGCCAGCCTTGCGCGGCGTTGGCGTGCTCAGGATGCCGTGTTGCGCGAACAGGCGGCCGAACGCGAAGCTTTGCAGGCACGCCTGTCTGCCCTGCAGGCACAAGTGGAGCCGCATTTCCTGTTCAATACCCTGGCCAATTTGAAATACCTGATGCGCACGGACACGTCCGCGGCACTGGAGATGCTCGACCATCTGATTGCCTATCTGCAGAATGCCTTGCCCGACATGCGCTCGATATCGTCGACCCTGGGTCGCGAAATCGATTTGGCGCGCGCCTACCTGTCGCTCATGCAGATACGCATGGGCCAGCGTCTGCGCTTTTTCATCGACGTGCCGGAAGGTCTGCGCGCCTTGCCGATGCCGCCGGCCATGCTCATTTCGCTGGTGGAGAATGCGCTGCGGCATGGATTGCAGGGATTGCCGCATCCAGGTTCGCTGCGTATTGGCGCCGTGCTGCAAAGTGGCACGCTGGAAGTGACTGTCCACGATGACGGCGCTGGTCTGGGTGGTAGCACGGGACATGGCCATGGAGTAGGGCTGTCGAATATCCACGCCCGGTTGGCATTATTGTATGGCGATGCGGCCACGCTGCAGGTGCTGCAGGCACAGCCGCGCGGAGTGACGGCCATCGTGCGCTTGCCGGTTTCGTCAGGAGCTATCTGATGTCGCGCGCCTTGATCGTTGAAGATGAGCCGCTGCTGCGCGCGGAGCTGCGCGACCAGTTGCAGTTGCTGTGGCCATCCTTGCAGATTGTGGGCGAGGCAGGCGACGGTATCGCGGCCCTGGCCTTGATCACGGAGCAGCAGCCGGACATCGTTTTTCTCGATATACAGATGCCAGGCTTGAATGGCCTGGAGGTGGCACAGCATCTGCCTGCCGGCTGCCAGGTGGTTTTTGTTACCGCGTATGCGGAATACGCGCTGTCGGCGTTCGATGCGGGGGCAGTTGATTATCTGGTTAAACCGCTGGCGACGGCGCGGCTGCTGCAGATGATACGGCGCTTGCAGGCGCGCGGCGCGGCAGCAGCGCCGCCGGCGGCCGCCGTGTGGCAGCAAGTGTTTGCGCCGCCACCGTCCTACCTGAAATGGATCAAGGCGTCGGCTGGCAATACCTTGCGCCTGCTGCTGGTGAGCGAGATCGATTTTTTCCAATCCGAAGGAAAATACACGCGCGTGGCCAGCGCTGGCGGCGCAAGCTTGATCCGTCTGAGCCTGAAGGAATTGCTGGAGCAACTGGACCCGGCGCAGTTTGTGCAGATCCATCGCAGCAGCATCGTCAACCTGCATGCGATCGAACGCATCGACAAAGATGGTACGGCGATGTATATCCGTCTGAAGGGCGGACATGGCTCACTCTCTGTCAGTGAAGCGTTTGCGCGCCAGTTCCGGCAGATGTAGCGACAGCGCTGTCCATGCACAAAAAGACAGCCGAAGCTGTCTTTTTGAGTGACGCGGAAAACGCGCGGAACTGATTATTTGGCTGCTGCTGCGGTCGCTTCAGTTTTGGCTTCGTCAGCCTTGGCCTTGGCTTTTTTCGCTTTGTGATGGGCTTTGGCCTTGGTGGCGCTGGCATCGGCCTTGGCGCTGGCGACATCGGCTTTCGCATCGGCTTTCACGACGGCTTCTTTCGCATCGGCTTTCACGACGGCCTTGGTTTCTTTTGCTTCTGCTTTGGCCACTTCCTTGGTGTGCTTGGCTTCGGCCTTGGCCGGCGCTGCTGGTGCTGGGGTTTGAGCAAAGGCTGCGGTAGCGAACAAGCCGGCGATCAGAGTAGCAATTACTTTTTTCATGGTGCAGTTCCTCGAGAAGTGGGTTGTAGTTCAGGAGATGCATTTCCCCTGTCACTGAGCCAAAAACGCGCCGTGCGGCAATTGCGTTGACACGCCATTACAAATACTTACACTTGCCGTGTGACCGCCTTGCCGCATGGCTGCGCGCGTCGAGGTACTCTGTTAGCTGGCGTACCGCGCTACGCCAAGCGGCAGCCTAGACTGGATGCCATCCTCACCGCATGGGTCCGCCATGAAAGCCGCCCTGAAAACCTATCAAGCCAAGCGCAATTTCGCCGTCACGCCCGAGCCGGCAGGTGGCGGCGAGGTTGCGGGCGAGGTGCACACCTTCGTCATCCAGAAGCATTGGGCCAGCCGTTTGCACTATGATTTTCGCCTGGAACTCGATGGCACGCTGAAAAGCTGGGCCGTGCCGAAAGGACCCAGCTACGACCCGCGCGACAAGCGCATGGCGGTGCAGGTGGAAGACCATCCCCTCGCTTACGCCAGTTTTGAAGGCACGATCCCGGAAAAACAGTATGGCGCGGGCAAGGTCATCATCTGGGACAAGGGCACATGGCAAGCGCAGGCGGCCACGCCGGACGCGCGCGCCGCGCTGGCGGCCGGCGAACTGAAATTCACCCTGCATGGCCACAAGATGCAGGGCAAGTGGGTGCTGGTGCGCATGAAGGGTAAAGGAGACAAGCGCAGCGAAAAGCAGCCAGCCTGGCTGCTGATCAAGGAAAAAGACGGATATGCCCGGCCGGCACTGGAATTTTCTGTCGTCGACGAGTTCCCCGACAGCGTCAAGAACAAGGCCCTGCCCAAGCGCAAGGTGGCTGCCGCGCCGCCGGATGCCGATTTACCCGCTACCCTGTCGCCCCAACTGGCCACCCTCGTCGATACGCCGCCGCCAGATGCGCAAGACTGGATTTTCGAGGCGAAATTCGACGGCTACCGCATCCTTGCGCGTTGCGATGGCGAACAGGTCAGCCTGATGACGCGCAATGGCAATGACTGGACGGCCAAACTGCCGAAGCTGCGGCAGGCGCTGGAACAGCTGGGCTTGCCGCCAGGCTGGTATGACGGTGAAATCGTCGTCAACGACGCCAGCGGTCACCCGGATTTCGGCGCCTTGCAGCGCGCGTTCGATGCGGAAGCGACCAGCGCCATCGTGTATTACCTGTTCGATGTGGCATATTTCGATGGACACGATGTGCGGGGCCAGCCTGTCGAGGCGCGCAGGGCTCTGCTGCAGGGGTTGCTGGAACAATTGCCCGCCTCGCCGCTGGTGCGTTTCAGTGTGGCGCTCGATGCTGCGCCGCAGCGGTTGCTGGCCCATGCTTGCCGCCTGGGACTGGAAGGGGTGATTGGCAAGCGGCGCGGCTCGCCCTACGTCACGCGGCGTTCCGGCGACTGGATCAAGCTTAAATGCGGGCTGCGCCAGGAATTCGTCATCGGCGGCTATACGGCGCCGCAGGGCGCGCGCGAAGGGATCGGGTCGCTGCTGCTGGGCGTGCACGATGCGCAGGGCAAGCTGCGCTACGCGGGCAATGTGGGCAGCGGCTTTGACGATGCGGCCCTGCGCGACTTGCGGCGCCGCCTCGATGCGCTGGCCGTTGATGCCAGTGCGTTCGCGGGCAAGGCGGGCGGCGTGCGCCGGCCCATCTGGGTCAAGCCGCAACTGGTGGCAGAAGTGAGTTTTGCGCAATGGACCAGTGGCGGCGCCGTGCGCCATGCCGTGTTTCACGGCTTGCGCGAAGATAAAAAACCGGCCGCCATCGTGCGTGAGCGGGCACAGCGGATCGACAGGGAGACGACGATGCAAAACCAGGCCACGCCGGACAGCGTCTTGCCGGCCAGTTTCAAGGTCAGCCATGCGGACCGGGTGATCGACAAGGACAGCGGCGCGCGCAAGATCGATCTGGTGCGCTATTACGCGCTGGTGGGCAAGCTGATGCTCGTGCATTTGCGGGACCGGCCCGTGTCGCTGGTGCGCGCGCCGGCCGGCGTAGGCGGCGAGCTGTTTTTCCAGAAGCATGCTGATACCGCGACCATGCCCGGTGTCAAACAACTCGATCCCGGCCTCGATCCCGAGCATGCCGCCATGCTGGAAGTGGCCAGCGTACAGGGCTTGTTGTCGGCGGCGCAGTGGAATGTGGTGGAGTTTCACACGCAAAACGCGCTGGCCAGCGCCTATGACACGCCGAATCGCCTGGTGTTTGACCTGGACCCGGGCAAGGGCGTGGCCTGGCCCGCGATCCGCGAAGCGGCCGTGCTGCTGCGCGCCTTCCTGACGGAGCTGGGGCTGCCCGCCTGGCTGAAAACCAGCGGTGGCAAGGGCTTGCACGTGGTCGTGCCGATCCGCCCGAAATACGACTGGGACACGGTAAAGGCGTTTTCGCAAGCCATCGTGGCGCATATGGCGCAGCAGATACCGGCGCGTTTTGTCGTCAAGAGCGGTCCCGCCAACCGCGTCGGCAAGATCTTCATCGATTATTTGCGCAACGGACGGGGAGCCACCACCGTGTGTGCGTGGTCGGCCCGCACGCGCTCCAGGCTGGGCATTTCCGTGCCGCTGGCATGGGAGGAGCTCGACAAGCTGAAGGCGGGCGATCAATGGAACGTGGGCAATGTCCACAGCCGCCTCGACGTGGGCAATGCGCCCTGGGCTGGCTATGCGCGCAGCGCCAGGGGCATCGATAAGGCCATGCAGAAACTGGGTTTTACTGCGCCGGCCTGAGCGGCAGGCTGGCGCGCGCCAGTTGCAGGGCTTCGTCGATGGCAGCGTTGAGCTGGGGAATCTCGACGGGTTTGGTCAGGTAGCGGAAAAATCCTACAGCCAGGCCGTGGTGGATGTCGCCCTTCATGGCATTGGCCGTCAGCGCGATGACGGGGATGTGGCTGTGCGCGGATCGTTGCGCAGGATGCGCTGCGCCTGGTTGCCATTCATGCCGGGCAGGTTGATATCCATCAAGATCACATCGGGGCGGCGCTCCAGCGCCAGCGCAATGCCATGGCGCGCATCGGTGGCCGAGATCATGCGCAGATGGGGCAGGAAGCTGATGATGTCTTCCACCAGTCGCAGGCTGGCCGGATTGTCTTCCACGTACAGCAGCAGAGCCTGGCCGCCGGCATCGTCGGCAGCGTCGCCAGCAGGTTCGACCAGCCCCTCCGTGTCCAGCGGCATCCTGGCGGGCGGCGCGGCCATGGTGTCGAGTTCGATCCAGAAGACGCTGCCCACGCCGACGCAGCTGTGCACGCCCATGGCGCCGCCCATCAGCTCGATCAGGCGCTTGGTGACGACCAGGCCGATGCCCGTGCCTTCCTCGCTGCCCGCCTCCTGGCCCAGCCGGTTAAACGGCTGGAACAGTTCGGCTATCTGCGCGTCGTCCAGGCCCTTGCCCGTGTCGCGGATGGCGATGCGCACGCGCTGCGCAGTGGGTTGCGAGATTTCCAGCTCCACCTTGCCGGCCGGGCGGTTGTACTTGATGGCGTTCGACAGCAGGTTCAGCAGCACTTGCTTGAGGCGCGTATGGTCGGCCTTGACGGTCAGCGGCTCGCAGACCGAAAAGACCATTTCGAGCTGGCGCTGCTGCGCCTGTTCTTGCACCATCACGCGCACTTCCTCGATCAGCGCGGGCAGCGCCACCGCCTCGATCGACAGGCTCAGGCTGCCTGACTCGATCTTCGCCAGGTCGAGGATTTCATTGATCAAGGTGAGCAGGTGGCGGCCCGAGGTGACGATGTTTTGCACGAAGGCGCGTTTTTGCTGCACCGTCGCGGGCAGCGATTCGTTGGCCAGCAGCTGGGCAAAGCCGAGGATGGCATTCAGTGGCGTGCGTAACTCGTGCGACATGCTGGTGAGAAAGCGGTCCTTTGCCTGGCTGGCCCGCTGCAGTTCGATTTTCTGTTCATTGAGCGTGTGTTCGATGCGCTTGCGCTCGGTGATGTCGCGGATGGCTGACGACACCAGCACGCCTTCGTCCGTTTCCAGCGGCGACAGGCTGATTTCGACGGGAAACTCGGTGCCATCGCGGCGCAAGCCATACAGTTCCAGGCCCGCGCCCATGGAGCGGGCGCGCGGCGCCGTGGAAAAGGCTTGCCGGTGGTGCGGATGGTCATGCGCGTAGCGGGCCGGGATCAGCACTTCCACATTGCGTCCCAGCAGCTCCGCGCGCGAATAGCCGAACAGGCGTTCCGTTTGCGAGTTGACGAGCACGATCTCGCCATCGCCATTGACGATGACGATGGCGTCCGGCGCCGATTCGAGCAAGCCGCGAAACTTCTGCTCGGCCCGGCGCCGGTCGCTGACGTCGCGGATGGCGCTGATGACGAAGGTGCCGATCTCCGTCTGGATGGGCGAGAGGCTGATTTCGACGGGGAACTCGACGTTGTCCTTGCGTAAACCCAGCAACTCCAGGTCGGCGCCCATGGTGCGCGTACGGGGCTGGTCGAAATAGCGTGCGCGGTGTCCCACGTGCGCGTGGCGCAGGCGTTGCGGCAACAGGGTATCGATTTGCCTGCCACTCAATTCGCCTTCCGCATAGCCGAACAGGCGCTGCGCCTGCTGGTTGGCCAGCACGATGGCGCCGGTGGCATTGACCATGATGACGCTGTCCGGGGTCGATTCGAACAGCACCCGGTAGCGCACGTCGACAAACTGGGCGTCGCGCGCCGCCTTCAGCAAGGTCGTGTCCTTCATGGTGGAAATCAGGTAGCAGGGGGCGTCCGGCGTGGCGCGTGCGGCCTGGCAGGCCACATCGACGTAGATGAGTTCGCCATCCTTGCGCCGCCGCAGCGATTCGCGGTCATAGCTGCCATGCAGCGCCAGTTTCTCGTCGATCAGCGGGGCCGCTTCGGCCTGTCCCGGCAGCGAGATCAGTTCCCACAGCGTGCGGCCCAGTGCCTCATCGCTGGCATAGCCGAAGATGCGCTGCGCTCCGATCGTCCAGCGCACGACGACATGCTCTTCATTCGTGATGACAACGCCGCCAGGGGCGCCACTGAGGATAAGCTGATCTAACTCGGCATCCATTGTTTTCCCGCACGCATGACAGAGCTTGCCGGGCGGCAGGCTGTGTGCATACGCTAGCGAGAAGCTTGATCAAAGTCAACGAAATTATGATTGAAGAGTATCCCGGGCGGGACACGAGTATCAGGCCGCCTTGCGCCTGGCGGGCGGCGGTTTGCGGGAGGCGGACGAGGCCGCGCGCTTGCGGGCGGGCACGGCTGGCGCCTTCTTGCCCAGGCTTTGCTGCAGCAGGGCGACCAGGTCGATCACATTGCTGCCGTGCTCTGTTTCCGGCGCGGGCGAGGGTGGGGTGATGGTCTTGGTCTGTTTCGCCTTGATCTTTTTTTTCACCAGCGCCAGCACGTCTTCGCGGTAGCTGTCGTGGTATTGCCCGGGTTGCCACGTTTCGCTCATGCCCTCCACCAGTGACAGGGCCATCTTGAGTTCCTTGTCGGTAATGCCCGCCGCCTTCAGGGTACTGCCGGGCAAGTCCAGGTCATCCGTGGGGCGCAGCTCATCGGCGTAGCGCAGGGTGTTGAGCACGATGGCGTCGCCGACGCAAACGAGCGCGCACAAATGCTGCTTGGTGCGCATGACTACGCTGGCGATAGCCACTTTATTAGCCTTGCGCAAGGTTTCGCGCAGCAGCGCATAGACTTTCTCGCCGCCCTTGGCGGGCAGCAAATAATACGGGTGCGCGTAAAAGGTCAGCGGCACCTCGACCGCATCGACAAAGGTGTCGATGGCGATGGTTTGCGTGGACTTCACATTCGCCTGTTTCAAGTCTTCTTCGGACAGCACCACGTACTCATCGGTCTTGTATTCATAGCCCTTGATGATGTCGTCCCACTCGACTTCCTTGCCCGTGCGCTTGTTGTAGCGCTTGTAGCCGATGGGCGCGAAGTCGCGCCGGTCCAGCATGGATAAATCCAGTTCATGGTCGAGACTGGCTGAAATCAGCTCGACGGGGATGTGCACGAGGCCGAAGCTGATGGCGCCTTTCCATAGTGCGCGCGCCATGGCCTAGTTCCCCACGCTGCCGGTGATGGGCAGGATGATGCCCGTGATGTAGCTGGAACAGGCGGGCGAGGCCAGGAAGACGTAGGCGGGCGACAATTCCTCGGGCTGGGCCGGGCGGCGCATGTCCGTGTCGGCGCCAAATTTCGCGATGTCCTCGGGCGTCTTGTCGGCCGGGTTGAGCGGCGTCCAGACGGGCCCCGGTGCGATGGCGTTGACGCGGATGCCCTTGTCGAGCAGATTGCCGGCCAGCGCCATGGTGAACGCATGGATGGCGCCCTTGGTGGTGGAATAATCGAGCAAGTGCTTGGAACCATGCAAACCCGTCACGGACCCCGTGTTGATGATGGAGGCACCGCGCTGCAGATGGGGCAACACGGCCTTGGCCATGTGAAAGTAACCGTAGACATTGGTTTTCATGGTGAGGTCGAAGCGCTCCTCGCTCAGGTCCAGCAAGGACTCCGCGTGTTCCTGGAAGGCGGCGTTGTTGACCAGTATGTCGATGTGTGTGAACCGTTCCAGCACCTGATTGACGGCTTGCTGGCAAAAGCCCTGGTCGCGCACGTCGCCGGGAATCAACAGGCAGCTCTGGCCTTCCGCTTCCACATAGCGCTTCGTTTCGTTGGCGTCCGCGTGTTCGTTCAGGTAAATGATGACGACATCGGCCCCTTCGCGCGCGTACAGCACGGCCACGGCGCGGCCGATGCCCGAATCGCCGCCCGTGATGATGGCCACCATGCCGGCCAGCTTGCCGCTGCCGCAGTAGTCGGGCGCCAGGAAGCGGGGTTTCAATGACATTTGCGCTTCGCTGCCGGGCTTGGCCAGGTGCTGGGCGGGCAGGGGAGGAATCGGCTGGCTGCGACTGCCCGTTTGGACGGGAGGCTTGCTGTCCCGCTTGCTTTCTGCTGCGGCGTCGCGGCCATCTTGCTCCTGCTGGATGGCGCGCTGCAAGTTACCGGCGGACTGGTCCTTGTTCTCGTTCATGCTGGCCTCCGTGGAAACGAAACTCCAGTATCGGCGCGGCACTGGCATCGAACGGTGCGCTTGCTAACAGAGTGGCGCAAACGGGTGTAAGATTAGATGATGATTGACATCATAGTGGGAGAGCAGCATGAAGGTGAGCAGGGAGCAGGCGGCGCTGAACCGCGAGCGCATCGTGGACGTGGCGGCCAGACTGTTCCGCGAAAAGGGGTACGACGGCATCGGCGTGGCCGACCTGATGAAGAACGCGGGCCTCACGCATGGCGGCTTCTATGGCCATTTCGCGTCCAAGGAAGACTTGATGATCGAAGCGTGCCAGCATGCCTTGAACAAGTCGCTGGAAGGCTGGCGGGCGAAGGTCGCCAGCGACCCGCAGCGGGCGCTGCCGGCCATTATCGAGAACTATCTGACCACCAGGCACCGCGACCAGCCCGGCGGCGGCTGTCCGGCGGCGGCCATGGGCGTCGATGCGGCGCGCATGTCGCCCGGCGCGCGTCCCGCGTTTACGCAAGCCACGCAGCAGCAGTTCGCCTTGCTGCAAGGCTTGCTGCCCGACGGCGCAGCGGAAGAGCTGCGCCAGCAGGCCATTTCCACGTTTGCGGCCATGGTGGGCGCCATGGTGCTGGCCCGTTCCGTCGATGACGAGGCCCTGTCGGCCGAAATCCTCGACGCCGTGAAGGCGCAATTGCTGCCAGACTGAACATATCCCTCTGTCAGCCGGCCGCGTCGCATGATAGGCTTCGGTTTTCAGATTTCGGGATCATTCATGCTGCTCTGGCTCAGGCAATACCGGCGTCCTCTGTTGGCCGGAGACATTACCGCCGGTATCGTTGTCGCCATGATGATGGTGCCGCAGGGCATGGCCTACGCGCTGGTGGCCGGCTTGCCGCCCGTGGTGGGCATCTATGCCAGCATCTTGCCGCCCGTGCTGTACGCCTTGTTCGGCAGCAGCATGACGCAATCGGTGGGCCCCATGGCCATCGTCTCGCTGATGACGGCCGCCGCCCTGGCGCCGCTGGCCGACCCCGGCTCCTCCTTGTATATCGTCCTGGCCGCCCAGCTGGCCTTCATCAGCGGCCTGGTCCTGCTGCTGTGTGGCGTGCTGCGCCTGGGCTTCATGGCCAGCTTTTTGTCGCGTCCCGTGATCAGCGGTTTCAGCAATGGCGCGGCCATCCTGATCATCTGGGGCCAGATCACGCCCTTGCTGGGCGCCAGCATTCCCCACTGGCACACGCCCAGCCTGGTCCTCGGGCTGGGCGGTCTGCTGTTCCTGTGGCTGGCCAAGCGCTACGCGTCGCGCCTGCTGCAGCGCTGTGGCTTGAACCCGGTGGCGGCCGATGTGGGTGCGCGCCTGGCGCCGATGGCGCTGGTGCTGGCCGGCATCGCGCTTGTCGCCTATGGCGGCCTGGAAGCGATGGGCGTGCAGACGACGGGCCATGTGCCCAGCGGCTTGCCGGGCCTGAACCTGGCCACCTCTGGCGCCCATTGGCGCACCTTGCTGTCGCCGGCGCTCTTGATCGCCTTCATCATCTTTTTAATGAGCATGTCCGCCGCCCAGACCCTGGCGCAAAAGCGCGGTGAAAAATTGCACACGAACCGCGAATTGCTGGGCCTGGGCGCCGCCAACGTGGCCAGCGCACTGTCGGGCGGCTTCCCCGTCACCGGTTCCATCTCGCGCTCGGCCGTCAATTTCCAGGCGGGTGCCAACACGCCGCTGGCCAGCATCATCACGGCGGGCTTGCTGGCGCTGGCGCTGGTGGCGCCCACGGGCTGGCTGGCCCTGCTGCCGCTGCCGGTCTTGGCGGCCACCATCATCTTTGCCGTGGCCAGCCTGCTGGACTGGGATACCTTGAAACTGTCGTGGCGCTACGACCGCAGCGATGCACTGGCCCTGCTGGCGACGACGGCCGGCGTGCTGGTGCTGGGCGTGGAAGCGGGCGTGGTGATCGGCGTGCTGCTGTCGATGGGCACCCTGATCTGGCGCGCCAGCCGTCCGCACATCGCCGTGCTGGGGCGCATTCCGAATAGCGAGCACTTCCGCAACGTGGAACGCTACGAGGCGCAAACGTTACCAGACGTCTTGCTGCTGCGCATCGATGCGGGGCTGTTTTTCGGCAATGTGGAAGCCGTCACCGAGCGCGTGGAAGACGAATTGCGGGGACACCCGACGGCGCGCCACCTGGTGCTGGTGCTGTCGGCCGTCAACCAGATCGACAGCACTGCCTTGCTGGGCTTGATCGAACTCAACGGCGCGCTGATCAAGCGCGGCATCAGCCTGAACCTGGCCGAAGTGAAGGGGCCTGTGATGGACCGCCTGCGCCAGAGCAGCCTGTTGCAAGACCTGAGCGGCAAGCTGTACTTGAGCACGGCGCTGGCGACGGCTGATTTAAGTGGAGAACATGCATGAGGATGGAACTGAATCTGCATGGCGAGCCGCATGTGATGGATAGCCTCCTTGCGCTGGAACAGGCGCTGACCGACGCGCGCGCGCTGGCGCAGTGCGAACTGTGGCTGACCCTGGCCACCGAGGCGGAGCAGGGCCCGGCCCTGTGCATGCTGCGCAATGGCGGCAACGCCTGGCTGATGTATCTGTCGGGGCAGGATGACCTGAGTTTTCACTCGCTGGGCGACGAGGAGGTAGACGGCGTTTGCAGCTATCTGCTGTCGAATGGCCAGGTGGACGAGTATCCGGAAGCGTGGTGCGTGGAGGTGGAACATTGCCAGCGTGCCTTTGTCGCGTTTTTCAGGACAGGCGGCGCGCAGCCGGCCAGCATCGCGTGGGAGGCGGATTGATATGCTGCAAACCACGCAAACCATCCTCGCCGACATCGACAGGGACTTGCTCGCCGCGCTGGACGCCAGGGCAGGTTTATTAACGCTGCGTGCCATCTTGCTGCGCTATAAGGCCAGCGGCGTGACGGCGGCGCAGGTGGCCGCCTTGCTGCACGAACTGCGTCCAGCCACGCAGGAGGGCCCGCTGGAAGACGTGATACTGGACGCCCTCGACATGGTGACGGGCTGGTGCACGCCGCAGCTGCGGGTATGGGACGGGGTGGGGGAAAACCGTGCATCCTGAAAAGTTCAAGCAGGTGGCGGGGCTGCCAACGGCCGAACGCCATACCTATTTTGTGCGCAAGGTAGCTGATACGCAAGAAGTGTGGGGCTTGTACCATGCAGGCTGGGCCACGGCGCAAGCCTACGGCAAGGTCGCCATCCCGTTCTGGCCGGAAGCTGCCTTTGCGCAAGCGTGCGCCAGCGGCGACTGGATGGATTTCCAGCCGCGCGCCATCGCGCTCGATGATTTTCTGACCAAGTGGCTACCCGGCATGGCGGGCAATGATCAACTGGCTTTCGTGTTCCCCGTGCCGCAAGACGGCGCCAGCGTCGCGGCGCCTGCCGATCTGCTTGCCTACCTGCGAGAGGAATCCAGACAATATGAATAATCAGGAAGAACGCCTGGACGCCTGGTACGACGGCTCGGCCATTTGCCTGATCGCCGTCGGCGCGCACGGTGATCCGCTGGACCTGGGCGACGACGAAGTGCGCGCGCTGATCGCGAAGCTGCAGCAATGTCTGGCCGAGTCCGAAGCTGCTGCCACAGAAGACTGACGGCTCAGGCGGCCGCCAGCACCTTTTCCATCGCCACGCTGGCCAGGCTGATGCCGCTCGGATGCGCATACGCTTCCTCGCGCAAGGCGATGAAGCCGGCGGCGCGATAAAACGGCACGGCGTTGAGCGATGCGGACAGGTGCAGGCGCGCCATGCCGCGCTCGCGCGCCAGCTGCTCCAGCGCCGCCAGCAGCCGCTTGCCGATGCCCAGGCCCGCACGGGCCGGATCGACGAATACGGCATCGACTTCCTGCTTGTCCGCATCGAGCATGGCGTAGCCGGCAATGGCCTCGTCCTGCATCGCCACGATGCCGCCACCGGCAGCCAGCATGGCGGCATAAGAGTCCGGTACGGGCGAGGCTGTCCACACGGCGATTTGTTCCGGCGCATAGTGCGTGGCGCAACCGACGCGCACGGCCACCGTGCGCAGGGCCCACAGGGCGTCGATGTCAAGGGGCAGGGCGGGGCGCAGGGTGATGAGCATGGCGGCTTTCGGGGCAAAAGCGCATGCTAGCGCAATGGCTGGCATGGCACCAGCATGAGCTTGTCCAGCCGTCACTGCGCCGGCTTGTCCGGATCGATGTAGTACGAGCCTGGCGGCGCACCCGGCACTTTCACCCGGAACTTCAAGCCGGACAGCAGCTTGTCCCACAAGGCGATGGCCTCTTCGTCCGTCAGCGACGCGGCTTCGGCGGCGCCGACCATGTTGTGGGCGACTTTGGTGTACATGGATGCTTCCAATACCGCTGGATAGGCGATATCGCGCGGCGTACCCACCAGCGTCCATTCAAAATCATGCACGCCATCGGTACGCCGTATCAACGATTCCTCGCCATGCCAGTGCTGCACGTCACGCTTGCCCTCGCGTAGCAGAGTACGAGGAGGGTAGTTCTTGCCTTGCTGGTCTTTTGCTTCCTGGATGCGAGCAAGTAATGATAATTTCCCACGTACTTTTGCATCGTATTCAGCAGGAGGATAGTCACCGTAGGCATTTTTATTCGCAGTGATGGAAAAAGTCACGTCTGGAAAGCTGGGGAAATACAGGCCTGCATCCGCCATTTCCTGACTGTCATATTTGTTGTCGCTCATAAAACCATTTTTGACGCAATAGCCTGGTTCCTTGGGAACTTCATTTTCATCGCGCAGACGTAAGTTATTAGCGCGGACCATTTGATTTCCTATGGAATCTGCTATTGCTTCACCTTTTCGTGTTGATCCGTCAAGAATGAATATATGGTTTCCTTTTATGATGTATGTCTTGAATATTAAACGCCCACCTTCTTTGGAGAATTCTCCATCATAGTATTGAAGTTGCCAGCTATTTTCTATGGGTCCTTTTCCATTGTGTATAATTTCAGATGTTCGGTCGCTTTTTTTTATTCTTTCAATTTCTTCTGCAATGCGTTCGTTTTTTTCTGTTATTCCGCCTGGTATGGTTTTAATTTCCGAAAGAATTGTTGTTCCTCCTGATATGAGTTGTGCTTCTTGCGGAACCTCTAGGGCATAGCGTCCGAAGCATACAATTTTTGTTTTTAAAAATAGTGTTTCCAAGCGTTTGCTAAGCTTAAAATGTCCAGGCATTATGGTCTCCGTGGCTGAATTTTTTTTCGCGTAGGCGGATAGGAATACCGTCGCAATAACTGTGATCGTGAGGAAAATTGTTTTCTTTATCTTATTATTCATGGCTTACTCCCACTTTGCCGTTTTGGCAATTTGCACGATGGAATACAGCATGGATGCCATTACATTTGTATCGGCATAGCTGCTCTGGTGGTCATAACCATTCGCTTCCGTCGTGCCATGTACGAAAAGTGTGCCTGTCATGTGCCGGTGACGGCATCGTTCCATCACCGCGTGCATTAGCTGCTTGTAGCTTTAACTTTAAGAATTTACCTCCGGCCTGGACGAGGAGTTGCCCCTTGTTATCATCTTCAAGTAACTTCCATTTTTCAGGTAGCGGCTCGAATTTATTCCATGGATCGTTAGAGCCGCTGTGAAGACCGTCAATGCTATGCTGATGCCGCGTTTACCTAGCCGTCACTGCGCCGGCTTGTCCGGATCGATGTAGTACGAGCCCGGCGGCGCACCCGGCACTTTCACCCGGAACTTCAAGCCGGACAGCAGCTTGTCCCACAAGGCGATGGCCTCTTCGTCGGTCAGCGACGCGGCTTCGGCGGCGCCGACCATGTTGTGGGCGACTTTGGTGTACATCTTGACTTCCAGTACAGATGGATTTGCGATGTCTTTCGGCTTGCCTACCAATGCCCATTCAAAATCATGTACTCCATCAGGGCGCAGGATGAGTGACTCTTCCCCCTTCCAATGCTGAACGTCCCGCTTCCCTTCGCGTAACAAGTTCCGCTTGGGATAAGTCGCCCCCTGTATGTCTTTTGCACTCTGTATGCGGTTGAGCAAGGATAATTCGCCACGTAGTCGCTTCTCAAATTCTTCTGAAGAGTAATCGCCGTATGCATCCTTATTGGAACTCACCGAAAAAGTTATATCAGGGATACTTGGAAAATGAATTCCGACGTTGTCAATCTCTTGCTCTTTATATAAATTTTCTGCCAGGAAGCCATGTTCGAAGCAAACCCCAGGGTCTGAAGGAATTTCGTCCATATCACGCAGCCGTATGTTTTTTGCGAGAAGCAGCTGTCGACGAGCAATTTCTTCTTCTCGTTCCCCGATATCCACATCTACAGCATCTCCAGCAATAAATGTAAAATCTCCTTTTGTAATATAAGTTTTAAAAAATAGAAATTTCATTTCCTTCGCATGAATGCTGTTGTAATAGCGTAATTGCCAACTATTTTTAATTGGGCCTTCAAGGTTGTATGTGATTTCTGCGCTCTTGTTTTTTTTAAGAATTTCTTCTATGTCTTTTTCTATTTTAAAATGCAAATTATGTGTTGTTATTTTTTCCACGTCAATAGTATTGCTTCCAATAATAAGTTTTGATTCGACTGGAACTTCCAATGCATAGCGGCCGAAACATAATAATTTAGTTTTTAAAAACATTTTTTCCAATCGCCCATTCAATTTCGTTTTTTTAGGCATAATTTCCTCCTTAATCATGGAATTTTTTGTGCAAGCAATTATGGGGAAAAATATGAAAATCATTAAAATATATTTAATAAAAATTGATTTCATTTTTTATCCCAATTTGCTAATTTTGCAATTTGAATTATGGAGTAAAGCATAGATGCCAGCACGTTTTTGTTCAAGTAACTATTTTGGTGTTCATAGCCGCTACCATCTGCTAATCCATGACGAAAAATATTTCCTGTAATATGGCGGGCAGACCGGATTGCTGGAACTGTTTCATCTCCAAGCTCTTTTGCAGGCTGCAACTTGAGTTTTAGTATGCGTGATCCAGTTTGAACGGTTAGGATTCCTTTTGCATCATCGTTGATTAGTTTCCATTTCTCTGCATGAGGAGGAGTAAATTTCTTAAAAAAATCTGTCAGTCCACCACCCATGCCATCAGTAACTTTGAAGATTACCTCGCCATAAGACAGGTAGTCTTTTGATTCGCAGTAACTAGCGTATGTTTGTTTGTGGAAGTATTTTTCGATGGAGTGTGAAAATGCAAAGGCATCTTTTATTCGCTGGGTTACATTTTTTAGTCCGCCACCTTTTTCATGGGGAATGTTTGCTGAATTTACCCACATTGGATTAATTAGACGCCACCAATTACTGCTTGGTCGTAGATAAATGCTATCGAGTGCGTTCTGAGCTTCTTGCGGCCAGCTCCATAAAATTCGATCTTTGTCGTCCACGACTTTGAGCCAATTCGCGCCGTAGGCAACGCTCGGCATCATTTCCAATGCAGCTGGAGCATTTGCTACCATTGCAGTTGCATGCTCTCCGTTAATTCCCAGAACTTGTGCCGTCTTTTTATTGAATGGGCCAGATTTTTCCAGAAAACCGAAGCGCATACGTTTATAGGCGCTTGCGGCACCTATCGACGGCATGACATTATGATAGACGCCAAGTACTTTTACTTCCTTGTCGTTAACAAGATTTCCATAACTTGGATGCATTAAGGTGCGGGCAAGCAAACCTCCCATGCTATGTGTGACGAGAATGACCTCTTCGCATTTGAATCCGCAGCCCACATAGCCTTTGACAAGTCCACGTATCCGCTCAGCGATGACGCCAGCAGAGGTAGCATTGCTCTGCAAGAAGTTGTAGCCCATGGCGTGAACAGGATACCAGCATGGAGATATTTTTTTTAGATCAGCCTCGGTAATTGCAGTACCGGATGTGGCACCGAAGGCGCTGGGTGCTTGTAGCACTAATTTTGAAATTTCAGGATATGGACCTTGATTTTTCTTAGAGTGAATATCTCTTATCTGCCAATGGGGAAGAATATTTTTGTCTTTGACAATGTTATTCATGAAAAATTCCGCAGTCTTTAGCATTTCACCATAAGCCCCAATAAAAAGTATCTCGCTCCAGCCGCGCCAACGTGCAATTTGTGCCGGTGTTTCACGCAAGGCTGGGGGTAAGGAGGTATCTACTATTCCTGGAATGTTGTACTTTGCATTCTCTTTTATTTTTCTTGGACTAATGGCAATCAATGGCGGCACTCCAGCAAAATCATGTGGAATGTTGGTGTGACGAAAATCGGAAAGTCCTGTGATGTTGCCACTTGGTTCAAATCTTCCTTGATTTGTGCTGTAAATATAATATTCGACCTCGGTTTCATTTGGATCGAGGGCCATCTGTCGATCTCTCGGTGATGCATTTTTATACCATCCACCGATGCCATAACCTTCTACGACACTCCATTTTCCGGCCACGCTCATCATGTCATCTGGCCTCCAGGAAATGTTATCGCTTTTGTCCAGCTCTTTCTGGCGTACCTTGCTCATGCGTAAATTACTACCCATCACGCCTGGTAAAAAGATGATAGGAATTATTTTCCCAGGAGGAATGGTTACGTCATGACGAATCGTGTCGTTTATTTCAGTCATATTGACGGTGTACTCAGCCCATCCGCCAACAGTCTGCCGAAATTCGCCTTGGTGATTGCCGTGTTCATTCAGATCCGTATCGTCACTCATGGAAGTTCTCCCTTATAGCGTATTGTGTAGCTATCCATGCCGTCTCCTTTCTGTACTGGGGTGAGCCCGTCACTGCTACTTTTTTCACTGATTCTGTGGCCATCTTCGCGTATTAACTCAAAAGCTATATCGGGAGCGGGTGTGCCATCGACTTGCAGCAGTCGAACGGCCTGATCAAAACGCGCTACTGGCCGTTCATTAAATTCCTGCGACACGCTCTTTGGCGCCAGGGTTTCCAGGTTGCCGTTGAAGAGTACGGGGGATGAGGTGAAGAACTGCACCTTGTCGCTGATTTCCAGCATGTGGTTGGCGCCGTGCAGGCGTATGCCTTTCTTGCCCTTGATGTTGACCCAGTCCGCTTCGCTGATCAGCGACAGCACTTTTTGGGCGAGGATTTCCACCTCGTCGCTGTGGGCCTGGATGGACACCTTGCCGCTGGCGGCGATCAGTTTCATGCCGGCCTTGTGCACGAACAGGCTGAAGCTCCTGGCGATGCTGGCAAACATGCTGTCGCCGCTGGCGAGTGAAATATGCTTGCTGCTGGTAAGCGCCACATGCTCGCTGGCGGCCAGGTGGATGGACTGGGCCGTGCTCAGCTCGATGCCGGCCGGACTGGCCAGCAGTAGATGTGGTTCGGACAGCTCCGGGAAATCGCCGCCGGCACCTTTGATGGCGGCGTTTTGCCGCTGGATGGAATCGGCCACGGCGCCCTGTTGTGCGGCGCTGTCTTGCGCACCCGCGTCGACGGCCATGCCGGCCAAGCCTTGCTGCAGTTGGCGTGCCTGCGCCAGGCGGGCGTGTGTGTCGTCGAGCTGTTTGACTGATCCCGTTCCTGTTGATGTTTCGGTGGTGATCAGCATGCCTTTGGCTGCGCGCAGGGCGCCCCAGGCGCTGCTGGCCAGTTCAAAACCCACACCGCGCGCCTCCTTGCGGCCGGCGTTGTCGTCGATGCGCGTGATGTTGCCCAATGAAAGCCGGCTATCCTGGTGCTCGCTGCGCAGCTGTGCCTGGATCTCCCCCTTGGTATCGTCGAGCACGAGATGGTTGGCGCTGCGGGCGCCCAGTTCTCGGCTGCGCAAGCCGGACAGAGCACGCTGCTGTGGCAATTGCCATGGCGGCGGATTGGCGCTGTTGTAGACCACGCCGATGACGATGGGGTGGTCGATATTGCCGTCCTGGAATTGCACGACGACTTCCTGGCCTACACGGGGCAAGGCGATTTGCCCCATTTGCGGGCCCGCCATCGGCATCATGACTCTTATCCATGGCGAGCTGCGTTCATCGAATGTACCCAGGCGGTCCCAGTGAAATTGCAGGCGGATGCGTCCCAGGGCATCGGTATGGATTTCCTCCCCGGCCGGCCCGACCACCAGCGCCGTCTGCACGCCGGCAACGATGCATGGCGTGCTGTTGTAGCCACGGCCCGGCCGCCAGCGGATGTCCCGGCGCACGCACAGCATATTGTTGACATAGTGGGAGGGGGCGTTCGGGCCGACCTGATAATTATTGCTGGCGCTATGCAGCACTGACAGGATCAGGTATTCGCGTTCGGCAATACTGTCAGGGCGCTCCTGGCCAGGCTGGTAGCGTTTTTCTTCGGCGCTGAAATGGCCATCGAGGCGGAAGCAAAGGCCGGGCTGTGCGCCACGGTGATTGCCGGCTGCCTCGAAATACTGGCGCAGATGGTCGCTTTCTTCCATGCGGCGTTGTGCCAGAGCTTCCCCATCATCGACATTCTTGTAGCCATAGGCGCCCGTGTTTTCATACAACTCATGGGCAAATACATCACCCTGGCGGTTCAGGGAGTAGCCGCTGGCAAGGCGTGGCTGCGGATTTTTATAGTCGAAACTGGCCAAGGTCAGCTGCCCGGAGCCGATCCGGCGCACGGCTTGCCACTGTTGCAGGCCATCGTCTTCCATGGAGCCCGACTCGGAGTGGAAACGCATGGCGCCGTCGCCCGATAGCGTGGCGATCATGTCCGCCAGGGTGCTGTTGTCTGCGAGCCACAGCGTATGCCCGTCGGCGCGGTGTTCGTACCAGTAATGCCAGCCTAATGCCTCCCAGCGCCGGTGCAGGTGGTTGTAGTCGGTTTCATTGTGCTGATTGGCGCAGGTGATTTGCGGATCGTCGCCATGGATGCTGGTTTTCCAGTCGCGCTTCCCGTAGTGGGTAAAGGTCGTCTCGGTCAGCTGCATCACGCTTTGGCCATGAAAGGACATATTGTCCTGGCGCAGCCGGGCAAAGGCCAGCCATGGTTGCAGCACCATCCGGTACCACGCAAAGCCGCCATCGGCGCGCAGCAGGCAAAACTCGCCCACATAGCCGTTAAAGTAGCGCAGCGTGCCATCGTCGCGCAGCATGGAAATGCTCACCATGCGGCCCATCATGGCCTTGAGCGCGATGTGCGCGTCATCGGACAGCAATTCGGCTTCGAAACGGAAGTCGCGCGATACCTCTTCGCTTGCAGTCAGAGAATTGACCAGCAGGATGGCGCCGGCCGGTCCATCTTCATGGGGGAACTCGATCTTCAGCAGGCGCCGCTCTTGCGCGGCGAGGTCGAAGGCCGATAGCGCCGCCTGGATGCTTGCATGCATGGCCTGCCTCCGTTATAGCGATGTGATCAGGTGGGCGCCGCAGGCGGTGGCATCGCCGTCATAGGCGTACGGCTTGCCCATGTGTTTTGCGCCGGCGCCGTCCGGCTTGATGGGAAAGCTGCCCTTGCACTTGGGGCAGAAGGTTGTGTCATCGGCCAGCGCCGCCGTCTTCCCCATCACGGTGGTGCCGGATGATGCGCTGGTGACCTTGCCGCCATGATCGGTTGCGTCTCCGAGCCGGATGACGCCGCGTCCCGCATGTTTCATGCTTGCCTCGCTTTCCAGGGATGACTGCTCAAGCCAGTTGCAGCAAATAAGGTACTTCGGCACCGCCTGCCTTGCCTTGTGCCGTTTGCAAGAACGTCGTCCAGCCAAGGCGCCGTCTTTCTGACGGGTTGGCGCTCAGGAGCAGGGGGGTAATGCATGGCGGACTCAATATCAGCCGCACTTCATATTGCAAGTCCGGCACGCCAAACAGCGTCAGCATCTTTGCCAGGGCCGCCGCACCTGCGCTGCGCGGCAGGAAACGTTGCAGGCCAGCGGGATCCAGCGGCCCGATATGCAGGCAGATGCGCATGTCCTGGCGCCACAGCCGCAGGCCCAGCGTTGCGCCGCGCGCCAGCGTAAAATTGACACTGCCTAGCTGGCTGCGCCGGTTTTTTTCCAGATAGTCCCAGCCACCGACAAATTGTTGCAAGGTGACGGGTACGCCGCAGTATTCGGTCAGCACGCGGCCAATCGCTTGCGCGGAGACGGGACGGCAGCGCAGCAGACCCGCGTACCAGGCCGCGACGTCCTGCGTCACGGCATCCGGTTCAGCCCTCGGCGGCAGCGCAGTGCGCCGCACGCCGGCCAGTGCCAGCAGCAAAGGCAATTGTGCATCGGTTGCCTGGGTCTGGAGCGTCGATTCCAGCCGATACTTTTCCCACGCCTGGTAATACAGCGCGACCATGCGGTGCGAAAAGATATCGAGAAAGGCCGAGACGCCGGCATCCTTGCTCGACAAGCGGTAGGCGGCGATGCGTTCCGAGTGATGCAAGGGCAAGGTGCCGCCGACGCCCAGAAAACGCATGAACGTCGGTATCAGGGCCAGCTGTTCATTCTCGTCAAGCGAAAGCTGTTCGATTTCACTGGCGGGAAAACGCAAGGACAAGCTGTTTTTGAAGCGCAATACCTGGCCGAAAGCTTGCACATGGGACACGTTCTGGCTGCGTAGCCAGCACAGCAGAATACGCACCGCCTGGATGAACTGGTAGCGGTATGGCTCGGCCAGCAAGTGCTGGATCACACCAGATTCTGCAGTCCGCTTCTTGGTTTGCATCGGATCAGCTCCTCTCCACTTTGCAGTGACAGCACCACCAGTTCGATAAAACTGTTGATTTGTACATACAGCCCAAGGAAGTGATCGATCACTTGCACAAACAGGTGCATGCCGCTGCCGACGAACGCTTCCTCGTCCAGCGTGATACGCACCTCCACGCCATGCGCCAGCGAGGTGCCGCGCTTGTGCCGCAGCCATGTCGTGGTCGGCGAGTGCGCCAGCGCGGCGATGCCGCCGATCTGGCGTTGCGAGCTTGCCGATTGGGACAAGTCATACAGCGTGAGCATTTCGCGCAGCGCCGGCAGGCCCTCCTGGACCAGCGCGTGATGATTCAGCGCCAGGTGCGAAATCAGGCGCCAGTGCAGGCCCGCGCCCGGCGAAAAGCGGCGCGGCTGGCTGGGGCGTCGCAGCATGTGCAGCATGGGGCCGCCGCCGCACGGTTGCAAGTCTCCTTGCGGCTGGCCGTATTTGAGCGACAGCGGGAGATCGCGGTTGCTGCACGTCAGCGACAGCGACAAGCTGGCCTTTTCATGGATCAAGGGATTGAAGTCGCTATCGACCAGCGTGATTTTCTTTTCGTGGCCAGGACTTTTGATGGCCAAAGCCGTATCGTGGCGCATGACCCAGTAATGGCCCTGTTGCGCCGTGCCCTCGCCATGGCGCAGGCTGTACAGGGGGCGAAATTCGGTCAGCGTGCTTTCGCCTCCCCGTTGGCGCAACAAACGCACCGCATCGACGGAGACGACTTCATAGCCATGCGCATGGGTAGCATGGGCCAGCACGGAGTAGTCGGTTTTCTGCCGGGTGACGGAAATCGGCACGCCTTCCTGGAGGAAGAGATTGACCGCCGGACTGCAGCCCAGCCTCAAGTTTTCGCTGGAAATGCTGGACAACATGCGCGCCGCAGCGGAATCGGGCCGCAAACCGGCCATGCACAGATGCAGGGTAAAGCGCTGGCAAGCAGGCGGCAGGGCGGCACTCAGCGCCGCGATATCGATGTCAAAGAAATTGAATTTTTCCGGATACGCAAAATACTCGCTCAGCACGCGGTAGGCTGGCTGCGAACGCGCACCGAAAGGTATCAAGCCATCCGTGTCGGCGAAGCCGACGGGCGTCACAGGCACGGCGGGCAAGGCCATCCATTGCAGCGTGTCGCTCGACACGAAAGCGCAGACGGTATGCATGAACAAGGCATCGCGCAATGCGGCGGAAAAAGACGCTTCGCCATCGACGAAAACGCGCAGCGATGCGGGTGCCGCGTCGAGATGCCGGATGCCGATGTTCAGCGAGGAAGTCGCTGATGCTGGCAGGCGTACGCCTGGCGGTGCCTTGATCATGGCATCGAAAGCCGCGCTTTCCAGTACCGATGCTCCTGTCGTCATGTCGTAGACCGTTTTGAAGCGGCAGCGCACGCCGCGCACGGGCGTTGCATCCATTTCACTGCCGGCTGGCAGGTGCAATATGCCCGCTCCGGCCGCCGGGGCGGGCTGGTGCACGATGCTGCACGATGGAAAGGGCCGCAGATAGTGTGGGAACAGGGCTTCGAACAAGGCTTCGGTAAATTGCGGATAGTCGTCATCGAGACGTTTTGAGATGCGTGCCGCCAGCATGGCCACCGATTCGATCAGGTGTTCGACGTGCGGATCTTCGCAAGCTTCGCCGGACATGTGCAATTTGCCGGCGATTCTCGGATAGCGGTCGGCAAACTCCCGGCAATGTCGCCGCAGCATCACCAGCTCTCGCTCGAAATACGGCAGCAAATCCTCCATCTCTTTTTTCCTGTGTCTTTGCGCTGGAATGACCAGTATCCAAGCGTTTTCTCAAAGGTAAATTGCGTTTGCGCAAGTAATTGAACAGGGTGCTGCGCAACATCAAGGGCTTCCAAGCTAACAACATCAGACTGGCAAGGCAGCATGATTCCAACGGTCAACATGGAGAACGCCATGACATTGCCATCCAAATTACTTTGGTCCGAAGGCCTGGCCATCGGTCCCCAGCAATTCCAGCAACTGGACCGCTACCATGAAGCGCGCCTGCAGCGTCTGGCCTCGTTGATTAATCCCCATTTATGGGGCGTGCATGGCGTCAGCTGGAATGCGGATGCACTGGCCAACAATAGCTTGCGGGCGGACGCCATGTCGCTCGTCTTTCAGGATGGAGAACTGTTTGAGGCGCCGCTTGGCGATATATTGCCCAGTGCCGTTGACCTGTCCAAGCTGCCTTCCAGCGAACATAGTTTCACTTTTTATGCCGCGCTACCGGCGCTGCAGGCACATGGCGGCAATGTGAGCTCTGCAGGCGCGCGCTATGTCCAGGCGGATATCGAGACTCCGGATCTGTACAGCGAAGCAGTCAGCATCGAGGTGGCTTACCTGAAAAAACGCGTGTACCTGCTGTCGCAACTGGCCCCCCTGAATGATTACCTTGCCATCCCGGTGATTCGTTTGTACCGTGCCGGCAACGGCGGCTTCGAAGTCGATACTTCCTTCATTCCACCTGGCCTGACCATCAGCGCCGAGTCTTCGCTGCAGAAAATGCTCGAGTCGCTGATCGATCGCATGGGCGCGAAAATTGAAGCGCTGTACAGCCGCCACCGCCAGCCCGGTAACAATACGGTGGAATTTCATGGCGGCGATGTTTCCTCGTTCTGGATGCTCAATACATTGAGCACGGCCAGCGCCACGCTCAGTCATTGCGCCAGTTACCGGCGCCACCATCCCGTGTATTTGTTTGAAAAATTGATGGCATTGGCCGGTGGCTTGATGACGTTTTCGAAAAAATACACACTGAACGACTTGCCGGCATATTCTCATGATGACGCGGCTCCCGGTTTCGGCAAGCTTGATGGCATCATTCGCGACCTGATCGATACGGTACTCCTGTCGCGCTACTTCCCGATTGCGCTGTCCAACGACGCGCAACAAAACACCCACTATCACGGCTTGCTCGATGCCAAGCGGATTGACCGCCAGACCGAACTCTGTCTTGCGGTAAACGCCGATATGCCGGCGCTGGAACTGGTCGCCACGGTGCCGTTGCAGTTCAAGATTTCATCTCCGGACAATATCGAGCTATTACTGAGCCGGGCACTTCCGGGTGCCGAGTTGCGTCATATGGCCCAGGTTCCTGCTGAAGTGCCGGTGCGGCCGAACACATATTATTTTTCCATCGCTGGCAAGGGCAGTATTTATGACAGCATGATCAAGGCCCAGGCGATTGCGATCTATGTGCCGTCTGGCATAAAAGGGCTGAAGCTGGAATTATTCGGTATCAGCGGTACCGCCGCGTAACGAAGCTTGGCATGGCGAGTGGGTGGGTTGTCAAAAGATTGCCCTAAGGAATAGACTTGCCCCTGCAGTTGACGTTATCATGTTTTTGTAAGTGTCGGTGGCTGATCAGCCAGCGCATGGGTGAAACATGGTGACAGGCGGGAGTGAGCATGGGCATGGCGAATGATGCGTGATCTGCCGGGCGGCTTGCGGCCGGGCGGTGGGCAGGGCAGGGCAGCGGTGCGCCGCTGCTGCCGCGCATTGCTGCTGGCGTTGTGTGTCACCGCGCCCTGCGCCGCCTTGCCGGCAGCGGCGCCCAGCGTCGCGCCGCCGCACCAGGGTCAGCGCGTGCTGTTCCTCAACGCTTACGATTATGGCCGCGCCGGCGTGGAATCGTACACGCGTACCTATGTGACCGCCATGGTGGCCGCAGGCCTGGCCAGCGAAGACATCATGGTCGAACACCTGAACCTGAATACCCAGGGCGACCCGGCGCTGCGCAACGAAATGCGTGATTTGTTGCTTTTAAGATACACCCAGATGATGGGGCGCAAGGCCGACCTGATCATCGCCATGCAGCAGCCCGCGCTCGATTTTTTGCTGTCGGACCTGGCGCCGCTGGCGCGCGGCGTGCCCGTGCTGGCGATTAACACCTCGGGCAAGGCCTTGCCGGCGGGCAGTCCGGCTGCCATCTGGCAGCAAAAGGCGAATGTCGATTTTCCCGGCACGCTGGCGCAAGCCATGGCGCTGTTCCCGGAGACCAAAACCATCGTCATGGCCGTCGGCACCAGCGAGGCCGACCAGGCCTTGAAGCGCAATATGCAGCAGGCGGCGCTGGCGTGGCAGGGCAAGCTGGCCATGCGCTACCTCGATGACCTGACCCTGGAGCAGATGCGCGCGGCGGTGGCGCACTTGCCCGCTGATAGCGTGCTGGTGGCCGGCAATGTCAACCGCGACGTGGCCGGCATCATCGCCACGCCCGTGCCGTTTTCCGTGCAGCTGGCGCGGCTGGCGAATGTGCCCACCTTCGGCATGTACAACGCGACGGTCGGCAAGGGCATCCTGGGTGGCTCCATCCTGCACATCGAACAGGCCGCGCAGCAGGTGGCGCAGATGTCGCTGGCCGTGTTGGATGGCAAGGCGCCCGCCGCGCCGGGCGCCTTGCTGCCGCCGGCCCGCCCGGTGCCCATGTACGACTGGGAACAGCTGCAGCGCTGGGATGCCGACATCAGCCGGCTGCCGCCGCACACGCTGTTCCTCAACCGGCCGCCGCAACTGTGGCATGAACACCGCGTCGCCGTGCTGCTGGTGGGCGGCGTTTTTATCGTGATGGCCGGCTTGCTGAGCGCCTTGCTGCTACAGCGGCGGCGCCTGCGGCGCGCCGAGAGCGAAGCGCGCGAGAGCGAGCAGCGCTTCCGCATCCTGGTCGAGCATGCGCCGGAAGCCATCCTGGTGTACGACCTGGACCTGGACCGCTTCGTCGACGCCAACAGCAGCGCGCAGCGCATGCTGGGCCTGTCGCGCGCAGCGCTGCTGGCACGCGGGCCGTTCGACCTGTATACCGGCAAGCAGCCCGATGGCTTGCCGCTGGGGCTGATGATGGAAGAGCATCTGCGCCGCGCCATGCTGGGCGAGCCTATCCTGGTGGAGCGCAATGTGCGGCGTGCCGACGGCAGCATTTTTCCCTGCGAGGTGCGGCTGGTCAAATTGCCCATGGAAGGGCGGCGCCTGGTGCGCAGCGGCATCGTCGACATTTCCGAGCGCAAACACGGCGAGCAGGAATTGCTTGGCTACCGCGACCACCTGGAAGAACTGGTGCAGCAGCGCACGGCGGCCCTGTCCGTGGCCGTCACCGAGGCCGAATCGGCAAATCGCGCGAAAAGCGTCTTCCTGGCCAACATGAGCCACGAACTGCGCACGCCCTTGAATTCCGTGATCGGTTTTTCGCAGATGATGGCCGATTCGAGCAGCATGTTCGAGGAAGAAAAGCATAACCTGGCCATCATCAACCGCGCTGGCCATCATTTGCTGACCTTGATCAACGACATCCTCGAACTGTCGAAAATCGAAGCGGGCCGCATGCAGCTGCAAACGGGACCCGTGGACTTGAATGGCTTGCTCGACGAGGTGCTCGAGATGGTGCGCATGCGCTCGAGCGACCAGGGCATCGCGCTGCAGCTCGAACGTTCCGGCGTGCCGCCGCTGGTGCGCCTCGATGGCGCCAAGCTGCGCCAGGTGCTGCTCAATTTGCTGTCGAACGCGCTCAAGTTCATCGAGCAGGGCAGCGTGACCTTGTCGCTGGCGTGCCAGGCGACGGAAGGTGGGCAGATGGCGCTGGCCTTCGCCGTGCGCGATACGGGCAGCGGCATCGCGCAAGCGGACCTGGAGCGCATCTTTGAACCGTTCGTGCAGGCCGACAGCGCCGTGGCGCAGGCCGGCACGGGACTGGGGCTGACCATTTCGCGCGAATTCGTGCGCCTGATGGGCGGCGAGCTGCGCGTCGACTCCACCTTGGGGGCCGGCTCCGTATTCCGTTTTGACCTGCGCGCGCCGGTGCTGCAGCAGCCGGCCATCGCGGCGCTGGCGCCGGGCCGCGTGGCGCGCCTGCCGCCGGGTCAGCGCGGGCGCATGGTGCTGCTGGTCGACGATGACGACAACTGCCGCAAGCTGCTGGCCGGCTTGCTGGCGCCGCTGGGTTTCCATCTGCAGGAAGCGGCGGGCGGCGCGCAGGCGCAAACCATGCTGGCGGCGCAGCGCTATGACATGGTGCTGAGCGACTGGCGCATGCCGGACATGGATGGCCTGGCGCTGACGCGCTGGCTGCGCGCGCAGCCGGCGCTGGTGCAGCCGCGCCTGGTGATCATGACCGCCTCCGCCTTCGAAGAAGAAAAGCAGGAGGCGCTGGCAGCCGGCGCCGACGGCTTCCTGCGCAAGCCGATCGAGCAGGAACACCTGTTCGCCATGCTGGAGCAGCAACTGGGCGTGCGCTTCCAGCGCACCACCGCCGCGCCGCCGCGCGTGCCGGCGCCAGCCTTTGACTTGCAGCAGGCGCTGGGCCAGCTGGGCGCGGCCGAACGGCAGGCGCTGCTCGAATCCGTGCAGGCCCTCGATTTGCGGCGCAGCGCCATCGTGCTGGCCAGCGTGGCGACCGGCCTGCCGCAGCTGTCCGCGCACATCGCCGCCATGCTGGAACAGCACCAGTACCAGCCGCTGTGCGCCTTGCTGGCGCAGCTGGCCAGCGAACCGCAGGGCGAAGACGCATGACTTTTCACCTACCCAAGGGCTGGCACCTGGGCAGCGTATCCATCGTGCTGGCCGTCAGCGTGGCGCTGACCTGTGTCGTCACCGCGCTGCTGCTGGTGTTTGCCGTGCTGTTTTACCAGTCCGAACGCGAGCAGCGCTGGCAGCAGCTGCATCGCAGCCTGGCCGTCAGCGCGGACCAGCTGGCCGTGGCCATCGAACTGCCCTTGTGGAACCTGGATGAAAAGCAGATGCAGGCCATCATGCGCAGCATGCTGGGCAAGCGCGAACTGGTGGCCAGTTCCCTCACGCCGGGCATTGGCAAGGAGGCCCTGGTCCTGCGCCGCACCGCGGACGGCGCCATCGAGAGCCTCGCCGCGTTATCGGTCGAAGCGGACTGGCTGGTGCAGCGGCGCTCCGTGACGGCAGGCGGACAAGTCATCGGCAGCGTTGCCGTGTATGCCACGCCGGCCCTGCTGCACGCGCAGCTGCGTCAGCGCGCGCTGGGCATCGGCGCCATGATCGTGGCGCTCGACGTGATCCTCGTGGCCTGTATCTGGCTGCTCCTGTGGTGTCTGATGCTCAAGCCGTTGAAGGCCATCGGCCAGTACGCGGCCGGCGTCAAGGCGGGGCAGGGCGAAGCGTTCGGCACGCCGCCGAAAGCGTGGTTTCTGGGTGAGCTGCGCACCCTGTACCGCTCCATCCGCGACATGGTGGCGCTGCTCGACAGCCGTTACCGCGCCCTGCAGCGCAGCGAGGAGCGCGTGCAGATGGCCACCGGCGCGGCCAGCATCGGCATCTGGGACTGGAACGTCAACAGCGACGCATTGCAATGGGATGAACAGATGTACGCGCAGTTCAAGGCCGATGCGGCCAGCAGCATGTCGCCGGCGGCGATCTGGCGCGCGGCGCTGATGCCGGACGACGTGCCGGCGGCCAAGGAGGCCCTGCGCGCCGCGCTGGGCGCCGGCCAGGCGTTCACGCACGAGTACCGCATCCTGTGGCCCGATGGCGCCATCCGCTACATCAAGGCCGACGCCGTGATCTTCCGCGACGGGCGGGGCTTGCCCATGCGCCTGGTGGGCTCCAACTACGATATCACGGCGCACCGCGAGGCCGAACTGGAACTGCTGCGCCACCGCCACCACCTGGAAGAACTGGTGGCCGAGCGCACGAGCGCCCTGTCGGTAGCCGTCAGCCAGGCGCAGGCGGCGAACCGCGCCAAGAGTACCTTCCTGGCAAACATGAGCCATGAACTGCGCACGCCCTTGAATTCCGTGATCGGCTTTTCGCGCCTGATGGCCGCCTCGCCCAACATGCAGGACGATGAAAAGCGCAACCTGGCCATCATCCACCGCTCCGGCAATCATTTGCTCGCCCTGATCAATGAAATCCTCGAACTGTCGAAGGGCGAGGCGGGGCGCTTGCAGGCGCAGGCGACTGTGGTGGCGCTGGCGCCCCTGTTGCAGGAAGTGATGGACATGCTGGGCATGCGCGCCGAGCAGCAGGGGCTGGCCCTGCGCCTCGATTGCGCGGACCTGCCGGCGGCGGTGCTGCTCGATGCGACGCGCTTGCGCCAGGTGCTGTTGAACCTGATGTCGAATGCCGTCAAGTTCGCCGGCAGCGGCGAGGTTACCTTGCGCGTGCGCGGCGAGCGGCTTGATGACGCCACGTGGCGCCTGTCGTTCGCCGTCAGCGACACGGGCATCGGCATCGCCCTGGAAGACCAGCAGCGCATTTTTGAGCCCTTCGTGCAGGCCGACAGCGCGGGGCCGAAGGATGGCACGGGCCTGGGCCTGGCCATCTCGCGCGAATTGGTGCAGTTGATGAAAGGCGAACTGACGCTGGAGTCCATGCCGGGGCAGGGCGCCACCTTCCGTTTCAGCATACCCGCGCAGGCGGCGCAGGCGCCAGTGCAGGCTCCCGCGCCGCCGGCCATGCCGGCGCAGGCGGCAGTGCTGCCGGCACTGCAGGCGCAAGACTTGCTGTTGCTGGCCGGAGCAGAGCGCGCCGCCTTGCTGGTGGCGCTGCGCGAATTGAATCTGGCCAGGGTGGCGCAGCTGCTGGCGGCCCTGCCGGCGTCGGCGGCGCCGTTGCTGGCGCCGCTGCAGGCCATGCTGGAGCAGCACCAGTACCGTCAGCTATGCGTCTTGCTGGAGAGCGAGGGCGCGCTGGTGCGCGCTTGAAAAGTGTGGACTGACAACATCGGATTCGATGAAAAGACGGACTAAGTGCCGTGGATGGATGGTGCTAAATTGCAATAAAGATTATGATGATAGTACGTAGTTCATCGCAAAGAAATGTCTTGTCCAGCGTGGCAATCGAGCGCCGCGCCTCATCCAAAGCTGAGAGAACTGCTACATGCACCGCGATTTTTCGGAAGTGAATTCGAAGGGCGAAGTACTGATCGTTGAAGATACGCCGGCTTCGCTGAAGTTGTTGAGCGATTTGCTGGGCGGCGCCGGCTATGCGGTGCGTCAGGCGCCGAACGGTGAACTGGCCCTGTGGACGGCCCAGGCGCGCCCGCCGGAGCTGATTCTGCTCGACGTGCGCATGCCGGGCCTCGACGGCTTTGAAGTCTGCCGCCGCCTGAAGGAGATACCGTCCCTGCGCCAGGTGCCGGTGATCTTCCTGTCGGCCCAGTACGATACGGACGACAAGGTGCGCGGCTTTGCGCTGGGCGCCGTCGATTTCATCGCCAAGCCCTTCCAGGCCGAGGAAATCCTCGCCCGTACCGACGCGCACGTGCGCCTGGCGCGGGCGCAGCTGCAGTTGGCGCAGGAGCGCGCCAACCTGGAGCGGCGCGTGGCCGAACGCACGGCCGAACTGGAACAGGTGGCCAGCACCCTGGCGCGCGAAGTGCAGATCCGCCGCGCCAATGAGGAATTGCTGCGCCTGTCGGGCCAGGTCTTCGAAGCCACCCAGGACGCCATTTTGATCACCGATCCGGCCGGCACCATCGTCACGGCCAATCCCGCCTTTACACGCATCACCGGCTACGCGGCGCAGGAAGTGGTGGGCACGGACATCATGCGCCTGCATGCCGGACACACGGGCGAAGCGGTGTTGCAGGCCCTGCGCCAAGGCTTGCGCAGCAGCGGCTGCTGGTCGGGCGAAGTACAAACGCGGCGCAAGAGCGGCGACACCTATCCCTGTTTGCTCAGTGCGTCCACCGTGTACGGGCCCGATGGCGCCGTCGTCAACTATGTGGGCGTCTTCCTCGATATCAGCGAGCGCAAGGCCGAGCAGCACTTGATCGATTTCCTCTCTTACCACGACGCGCTGACGGGTTTGCCAAACCGCGTGCTGCTGCGCGAACGTTTCGAACAGGCGCGCGCGAACGCCCTGCGCGACAGCCAGCAAGTGGTGCTGATGTGCCTGGATCTGGACCGCTTCAAGAACATCAACGATTCGCACGGCCAGGCCGTGGGCGACAAGGCGCTGCAAGTGGTGGCGCGTTTCCTCTCCGGCTGCGTGCGCGAGGGCGACACCGTGGTACGCCAGGGCGGCGACGAATTCCAGATCCTGCTGCAGGACGATGCCCTGTTGGGCCGCACGCTGGCGCTGGCGCAAACCATTCTGGCCGGCTTGCGCGAAGAGCTCAGTGTTGGTGGCGAGCGCCTGGCGCTGACCACCAGCATCGGCATCGCCATGTGCCCGGCCGATGGCGACAGCCTCGATGACGTGCTGCGCCACGCCGACACGGCCCTGGTGCGCGCCAAGGAAATGGGGCGCGACCATTACGCCTTCTTCACGGAGCGCATGGGCAGCGATATCCGCGCCCGCCTGGCCATGCAGCAGCAGCTGCGCGGCGCCATCTGCCGCGATGAATTCGCAGTGCACTACCAGCCGCAGATGTGCTTGCGCACGGGCACCTTGCTGGGCGCGGAAGCCCTGCTGCGCTGGGAGAACCCGGTGCTGGGCAAGGTGTCGCCCGGCCTGTTCATCGCGCTGGCCGAGGAGTACGGCTTGATCACGGCCATCGGCGAATGGGTGCTGGAAAGCGTCTGCGCGCAGATCCGCGCCTGGCACGACGCAGGCCTGGGCAGCATCAAGGTGGCTGTCAACCTGTCCGGTAAACAGTTCGCGCAGGATCGCACGGTGCCTTTCGTCGAGGCCGTATTGCGTAAATACGGCATCGCGCCCGCCTGCCTCGGCATCGAGATCACGGAAAGCACGGTGATGGGCGACCCTGACAAGGCGGTGGCGGCGCTCACGCGCCTGAAGGATATCGGCGTGGGTATTTCGCTCGACGACTTCGGCACCGGCTATTCCAGCCTGGGCTACCTGAAGCGTTTTCCCATCGATGTGCTGAAGATCGACAAATCCTTCGTCGACGACGTCACCACCAGCAGCAGCGATGCGGCCATCGCCCGTTCCGTCATCTCGCTGGCACACAACCTGGACATGCGCGTCATCGCCGAAGGCGTGGAAACGCGCGAACAGGTGGACTTCCTGACGGAACACGGCTGCGACGAAATGCAGGGCTATTATTTCAGCCGGCCCCTGGCTGCCGCACCATTCACGGCCTTGCTGCGTGAGCGGCGCACCCTGGCTGTGGCCTGAGCATACACGCCGCGGTGCGGCCGCTGCACCATGCCGGTGCATTCGCAGCAGCGCGGTGCAGGATTCTCACTTTTCCATCCCCTGACGCTGGCACATATCCTGCTTAGGTAATCGCTTATTTACGCGATTGCCCCGCATGCCAGACAGTACCCATCCAGCCATGCCTTCACAGTCCAGCGCACACGGCGCCTGGCAGGCGCATTTGCGCCTGGGCTTTGCGCTGCACGATGGCGTCAGCCGCCTCGTCGAGCGCACGCATCGCGGTCCTTTGCGCGTGCAAAAGCCCCTGTACCCGGAAGGCGATGCCGTCTGCCACGCCATCATCATCCATCCGCCCGGCGGCGTGGTGGGCGGCGACCAGCTGGCCGTCGACGCCACGGTGGGCGCAGGCGCGCATGCCTTGCTGACCTCGCCGGGGGCCGCCAAGTGGTACCGCGCGAATGGCCACGTCTCGGGTCAGCACATCGTGCTGCGCGCCGGTACCGGCGCCGCCATCGAGTGGCTGCCGCAGGAAAGCATTTTCTTCGACCGGGCTTGCGTGCACCTGCGCCATGAAGTGGAACTGGCGCAGGACGCCAGCTACATCGGCTGCGACATCGTCTGCCTGGGCCGCAGCGCCTCGGGCGAAGTTTTCAACACGGGCAGCATCAGCCAGCAGGTGCAGATCCGCCGTGGCGGCAAGCTGCTGTGGTGGGAGCAGGGCGTGCTGGCGGGAGGCGGCGCCCTGATGGCCAGTCCCCTGGGGCTGGCCGGCCACACGGTATGCGCCACCCTGATCGCCGTCGGCACACCCGTTTCTCCATCAGTACTGGCGGCCGTGCGCGAGATCGCCGTGCCGGCCGGCGCCGTGTTTGGCGCCACGCACATGAAAGCGCTGGTGGTAGTGCGCCTGCTGTGCGGCGACAGCGAGGCGGCGCGCCGGATCATGCTGGCCGCCTGGCTTCTGCTGCGCCCCGCCATGCTGGGGCGCGACGCCGTCGTGCCCCGCATCTGGAACACTTGAACAGGAAAGACAAGGAAAACCATGGACCTGACTCCCCGCGAAAAAGACAAGCTGCTCATTTTTACGGCCGCGCTGCTGGCCGAACGGCGCCTGGCGCGCGGCTTGAAATTGAATTATCCGGAAGCGGTGGCCCTGATCAGCGCCGCCATCATGGAAGGCGCGCGCGATGGCAAGTCGGTGGCGCAGCTGATGTCGGACGGTAGCAAAATACTCTCGCGCGCCGACGTCATGGACGGCATCGCCGAGATGATCCCCGATATCCAGGTGGAAGCGACCTTCCCCGATGGCAGCAAGCTGGTGACCGTGCACCACCCGATACCCTAACCACACAAGCGACATTTACAGGAGCCGGTCATGACCCCAGGTGAATACAAATTGGAAGAAGGCGAAATCAGCTTGAATGCCGGGCGCGCCACGGCCACCGTGGTGGTGGCCAACCGGGGCGACCGGCCGATCCAGGTGGGCTCGCACTTTCACTTTTTTGAAGTCAATCCGGCGCTGGCCTTCGAGCGCTGGCGCGCCTACGGCATGCGCCTCAATATCACGGCCGGCACGGCCGTGCGCTTCGAACCTGGCCAGCAACGCACGGTGGAACTGGTGGCGCTGGCGGGCGAACGCAAGGTCTACGGCTTCAATGGCGCAGTGATGGGTGACCTGCAAGACACTCCACCAGGAAAGGATTGAGATGGCCAGCATTCCCCGCAGCGCGTATGCCGAAATGTTCGGCCCCACCAAGGGCGACCGCATCCGCCTGGCCGACACGGAATTGTTCATCGAGATCGAGCATGACTATGCGATCTACGGCGAAGAGGTGAAATTCGGCGGCGGCAAGGTGATCCGCGACGGCATGGGCCAGTCGCAGCGCTGCGCGGCCGAGGTGATGGATACCGTCATCACGAATGCCGTCATCCTCGACCACTGGGGCATCGTGAAAGCCGATATCGGCCTGAAAAATGGCCTGATCTTCGGCATCGGCAAGGCGGGCAACCCGGACATCCAGCCCGGCGTGACTTTGCCCATCGGCGGCGCCACGGAAATCATCGCCGGCGAGGGCCTGATCGTCACGGCCGGCGGCGTCGACACGCACATCCACTTCGTCTGTCCGCAGCAGATCGAGGAAGCGTTGATGAGCGGCGTGACCACCATGCTGGGCGGTGGCACGGGACCGGCCGTGGGCACGGCCGCCACCACCTGCACGCCGGGACCATGGCATTTGCACGCCATGCTGGCGGCCGCCGACGCCTTCCCGATGAACCTGGGCTTCATGGGAAAAGGTAACGTCAGCTTGCCGCTGCCGCTGGAAGAGCAGGTGCGCGCGGGCGCCATCGGCCTGAAACTGCACGAGGACTGGGGCAGCACGCCGGCCGCCATCGACAACTGCCTGTCCGTGGCCGACCGCATGGACGTGCAGGTGGCGCTGCACAGCGATACCCTGAATGAGGGCGGCTTTCTGGAGCACACCCTGGCCGCCTTCAAGGACCGCACCATCCACACCTTTCACACGGAAGGGGCGGGCGGCGGCCATGCGCCCGACATCATCGCCGCCGTGGGCCAGTCCAACGTCTTGCCGTCGTCGACCAACCCGACGCGGCCGTTTACCGTCAACACGCTCGACGAGCACCTGGACATGCTGATGGTGTGCCACCACCTGGACCCTGCGATTGCCGAAGACGTGGCGTTTGCCGAGTCGCGCATCCGCCGCGAAACCATCGCCGCCGAAGACATTTTGCACGATATCGGCGCCATTTCGATGATGTCGTCCGACTCGCAAGCCATGGGGCGTGTCGGTGAAGTGATCATGCGCACCTGGCAGACGGCGCACAAGATGAAGGTGCAGCGGGGGCCGCTGGCGCCCGACACGGCGCGCAGCGACAATTTCCGCGCCAAGCGCTATATCGCCAAGTACACGATCAATCCGGCCATCACGCATGGGATTTCCCATGTGGTTGGTTCCATCGAGGCGGGCAAGATCGCCGACCTCGTGCTGTGGAAGCCGGCCTTTTTCGGCGTCAAGCCATCGATGATTTTAAAGGGCGGCATGATCGCCGCCGCGCAGATGGGCGACCCGAACGCCTCGATTCCCACGCCGCAGCCCGTGCATTACCGCATGATGTTCGGCGCCTTCGGCGGCGGCCTGAAAAAGTCGTTCACCTTTGTCTCGCAGGCGGCCTACGACCTCGATATCGGGCATCAACTCAAACTGAATAAATCCGTCATCGCCGTGAAAAACATGCGCGGCTTGCGCAAGCACGACATGATCCATAACAGCGCCACGCCACACATGGAAGTGGACCCGGAAACCTACGCCGTGCGCGCCGACGGCCAGCTGCTGGTGTGCGAGGCCGCCGCCGTGCTGCCGATGGCGCAGCGCTATTTTCTATTTTAAGCAGGAGACAAGCATGCTGACTTTGCATACCAAACTGGCGGCTGACGATACTCGCGCCGCCGTTGCTCAACTGGTGCTGCCCTACGACCAGCGCGAAAAATGCCGGCTGCGCGCCGTGCTGTCGAATGGCGACGAGGTGGCCGTGTTCACCGTGCGCGGCACGGTGCTGCGCGACGGCGAGCGCATGACGGGGCCGGAAGGGCAGGTGGTGCAGATCGTCGCCGCGCGCGAACCGACCTACCTGGTACGCTGCGCGGATGCGCACACCCTGCTGCGCTGCGCTTTTCATTTGGGGAATCGCCACACGCAGGCGCAGGTGGGCAACGGCTTTCTGCGCATCCGCAAAGACCCCGTTTTAAAAGAGATGCTGCAAGGCTTGCAGGCGACCGTGACGGAGGAAGGCGCGCCGTTCGAGCCGGAGGCGGGCGCGTATGGCGGCGGCCATGGCCACCACGACGGCCACGGCCAGCACTTGCTGGCACCCGTGCCGCTGCGGCAGAAAATCCACCGTCCCGGCGATGTGCCAGGCGCCGCATGATGCAGGCGTCGGCCCTGCTGCATTTGCTGCAGTTCGCCAGCCCGGCCCTGCCGATCGGCGCCTACAGCTATTCGCAGGGGCTGGAAGCAGCGCTCGAATCCGGCCTGGTGCACGACGCGGCCACGGCGCGCGCGTGGATCGCCGAGCATCTGACCTTGGTGGTGGCGCGCTGGGAAGCGCCCCTGTGCTGGCGCTTGATGCAGGCCTTTGCAGCACAGGATCTGTGCGCCCTGCAGCGCTGGAGCGAGCGTTTCATCGCTTCGCGCGATACGGCGGAATTTCGCGCAGAAACCATCCAGATGGGGTATTCCTTGACCAAATTGCTGGCCGAACTGGGCGTGGCCGACGGCGTGTTGATCGACATGCTGCAGGGGCAGCCGGAAGTGGCGCTGCCCACGGCCTATGCCTGCGCCGTGGCGGCGCTGGCGATTCCGCGCGAAGAGGCGCTGCTGGCCATGCTGTTTGCCTGGGCGGAAAACCAGGTGCTCGTCTGCGTGAAGTCCGTGCCGCTGGGGCAGGTGGCGGGCCAGCGTTTGCTGTTGTCGCTGCGCCCGGAATTGGAAGCGGCGGCGCTGACGGCGCAAACCTTGCAAGACGACGAGATGGGCAACTGGGCACCGGGCCTGTCGCTGCTGTCGATGCGGCACGAAGTGCAGTACAGCCGCCTGTACCGTTCCTGAACTATTCAATGAGAGAGCAAACATGACATCGATTACCTCCAATCCCCTGCGCGTAGGCATCGGCGGCCCGGTCGGCTCGGGCAAGACGGCACTGTGCGAAATGCTATGCAAGGGCATGCGCGAGCGCTACGACATGGCCGTCATCACGAATGACATCTACACCAAGGAAGACATGGAAATCCTGCTGCGCGCCGACGCCTTGCCGGCCGAGCGTTTGATGGGCGTGGAGACGGGCGGCTGCCCGCACACGGCGATTCGCGAAGACGCGTCGATCAACCTGGAAGCGATTGCGCGCATGCAGGCAGATTTTCCGCATCTCGACTTGATCCTGGTCGAATCGGGCGGCGATAACCTGGCCGCCACCTTCAGCCCAGAACTGTCGGACCTGACGATTTACGTGATCGACGTGGCGGGCGGCGAAAAAATCCCGCGCAAGGGCGGGCCCGGCATCACGCGCTCCGATTTGCTCATTATCAACAAGACGGACCTGGCGCCGTACGTGGGCGCCAATCTCGACGTGATGGCGCAGGACGCCAGGCGCATGCGCGGCGAGCGCCCCTTCGTGTTTACCAACTTGCGCAGCGGCGACGGCGTGCAGGTGGTCATCGATTTTATTCGCGAGCAAGGTTTGCTCGATCAACCAGGCAAGGAGCTGCAATGAGCGCAAGACTGATGACAAAAACGGCCGCCGTGGCGGCACTGTGCCTGCTGGCGCTGCCCGCCATGGCCCACCCCGGCCATGGCGACAGCGTGGGTTTTCTGGCCGGTTTCGCCCATCCGTTCACGGGCATCGACCATTTGCTGGCCATGCTGGGCGTGGGCCTCTGGGGCGGGCAGCAGCGCCGTGGCCTGGCCCAGCCCGCCACTTTTCTTGGCATGATGCTGCTCGGCGCGCTGGCCGGCATGGCGGGCTTGACGGTGCCCGGTCTGGAAACGGGCATCGCCGCTACGGTGGCCTTGGTGGGGCTGGCCATCGCGCTGGCGCTGACTCTGCCGAACTGGCTCGGCATGCTGCTCGTGGGTGTGTTTGCGCTGGCGCATGGCAATGCGCATGGACAGGAATTACCGGCTGCCTCGGCCGCGTGCGGCTTCCTGCTCGCTTCGGCCATGCTGCTGTGTGCGGGACGTTTCGCCGGCCAGGTGCTGGCCGGGCGCGTGCTGCGCGTGGCCGGCGTGGCCTTGACGGCCGCCGGCGTGGTGCTGATGGGAGTGAACTAAGAGCCGGGGCGCTTCTCGGACAGCACGATGGGCGCCGCCTTTTCCGGGTGCAAGCCCTGATGGCCCGCATACACGGCGGCGATGGCGGCCATGTCGGCCTCCTTGTCGCCCGTCAAGTAGATATGGTCGACGACGCCCAGCACCTTGTTCGGGTAGTCGATATACACCAGCAACAGCGGCACCTTGGCAGCCAGGGCCAGGTGATAAAAGCCGCTTTTCCAGTTCGGGCGGTAGCTGCGCGTCGCTTCCGGCGTGATGGCCAGCCAGTACCAGTCGGCGGCCAGCATGCGCTCGGCCTGGCGTTGAATCGTGCCGCTGGTGGTGCTGCGGTCGACGGGTTCGCCGCCCAGGTAGCGCAGCACCTTGCCCATCGGGCCGCGGAACAAGGAGTCCTTGGCCAGCCAGCGGAACGGCAGCGACAGTGCCCATTTGCCGAACAGGCCCACCATGAAATCCCAGTTCGACGTGTGCGGGTAGACGACGACGATGCCGCGCGGCCCCGGCAGGGGACGGAAGCGCATGCGCCAGCCAAACAGCCCCAGCACGCGCAACGCGCAGCGCTGGTGCCAGGTCGGCAAGTCGCCCGCTTGTACAAATAAATCGTCCATTGATACCCTTCAGTGACACTGTTTTTAATCGGATGGCGCTGCTGGCCATTTTCCTTGAAGCAAAAATTCTGCGCAGGCATTCTATACGGGGCTGGCGGTGGCGACAAGCAGCCGAGGTCGCTATCCATGCGGTGTCGAGCCGGCTGTTGCTGCTATTTTAACGATGCTTTGCCACTGTGGCGGGCACTAAATGCACACAATGTGGTCAAAACTTGATGCAGCATTGATCCACCCGACAGGGAGCCATGGCATGAAAAACAGTATCGAGGATGTACGTGGGGAGCATGTCCGAACGGACAAAGTGATGGCCGAGCTCGTCGAGCGTGGCGTGGCGTTTCATCACGCCCTCGGGCGGACGGTGGCGACAGCTTACTTGCGTGAGCACGCGGTGCCGGCCGAGGTGATACGCCGTGTGTTCAGCAGCGTACAGGCGCGCCGTCCGGCCCGGCCGGCCCGGCGCCGATGGCGCTGAAGGGCAGGCAACAGCGACGACGTGCCGCTGCTGTTGTCCGGAGTGTTGTTTAAGCCAGTGCTGCCAGTGCCGGGTAGTCCGTGTAGCCGGCCGCATCGGGTGCGTACAGGGTGTCCGGGTTCAGGGGATTCAAGGGCGCGTCACTGTGCAGGCGGATGGGCAGGTCGGGATTGGCGATGAACCACAGGCCGAAGGCGATGGCATCGGCTTCGCCCTTGGCCAGCAGGGCTTCGGCCGCCGCCTTGTCCATTTTCTCGTTGGCAATGTACACGCCGCCGAACTCCTGTTTCAGGTACGGACCCAGGCGGTCGTCACCGAGCGCTTCGCGCGCGCAGATGAAGGCGATGCCGCGCTTGCCCAGCTCGCGTGCCACGTAGCCGAAGGTGGCGCGCGGGTCGGAATCTCCCATGTCGTGCGCATCGCGGCGCGGCGCCAAATGCATGCCCACCTTGTCGGCGCCCCACACCTCGATGCACGCATCCGTCACTTCCAGCATCAGGCGGGCACGGTTTTCAATCGAACCGCCGTAGTTGTCGGTGCGCAAGTTAGTGCTGTCTTGCAGGAACTGGTCGAGCAAATAACCATTCGCGCCGTGGATTTCCACGCCGTCGAAACCGGCTTTTTTCGCATTCTCGGCACCCAGGCGGTAGGCCGCCACGATGCCGGGAATTTCTTCCGTATCGAGCGCGCGCGGCGTGACGAATTCCTGTTTCGGGCGCAGCAGGCTGACATGGCCGGCTGGCTTGACGGCGCTGGGCGCCACGGGCAGGTCGCCATCGAGAAAGACGGGCGCGGAAATGCGGCCCACATGCCATAGTTGCAGTACGATCAGGCCGCCCGCGTCATGCACGGCCTTGGTGATGTGTTTCCAGCCTTCCACCTGTTCCTCGGACCAGATGCCCGGCGTGTCCGCATAGCCCACGCCCTGCGGCGTGACGGCCGTCGCTTCCGAGATGATCATGCCGGCCGAAGCGCGCTGCGTGTAGTACTCGGCCATCAGGGCGTTGGGTACGCGGCCCGGATTGCCGGCGCGCGAACGCGTCAGCGGCGCCATGATGATGCGGTTTTTCAGTTGCAGGCTGCCAATGGTGATGGGGTCAAATAAAGTTACCATGATTACTATCTTTCCTGTCGAGAGTGCCGCGGGCGGCGATATGGATGGGGCTGCGGTTACAAACCTTGCTGCATATGTTCCAGAAAAGCCTGGAGGGTGGCTTCGTTGCGTTTAAAAAAGCTCCATTGGCCAACTTTCCTGGCTGAAATCAAATCGGCCTTTTGCAAGGTGGCCAGGTGGGCCGAGACCGTCGATTGCGACAGGCCCAGCTTGCGGCCTATCAGTCCGGCACAGACGCCGAAGTCGAGCGGATGCTCTTGCTCGCAAAAATATTGCTCCGGCTCCTTCAGCCATTGCAGGATCTGTCGCCGCACGGGATTGGCCAGCGCCTTGTGGATGGCGTCGATGTCCATGGTGTTTCTCCTGATCGATGTTCGTCTGCAGACGATATATGGTTCGTCTTTTGTGAATTTCAATATCGTCATTTTACGATATAAGTAAAAAGCCTGCTGGCGGTGTGGATTTTTCAAGCAGGGCCGCCCGGCAGGAATCAGGCGAAGTGGAACAGCAGCAGGGCGATGACGGCGGGCACCGTTTGCAGGTAGAGGATGCGCGTCATGACAGTCACCGCGCCCCACACGCCGGCCACGGCGATGCAGGCCAGGCCGAAGACGGTGAACGCATGGGCGATAGCCGCGTCCGGGTGAAAAAAACCCAGCGCCAGCGCGGCGACGAGAAAGCCGTTGTAGCAACCCTGGTTCGACATGGCCGGACGCACGATCTCCGCTTTTTCCCTGGACAGGCCAAACACCTTGCGTCCGCGCGTATCGAACAGCACGGTTTCCAGCAGCACGATGTAGACGTGCAGCAGCAGGATGAGGGCGGTAAGGATTTGGGCCAGAAGCAGCATCATTGTTTCCGAGAGTGAATAGGTGCGGCAATTATGCTGCCAAGTGCCTGTTTTTTGGCAACATCACCAGAAAAAATGTGCTGGCGGCAAGAGCCTTCACCCGATGGTATACTTTTCCTTTTGCTCCTGTGGGGACGACCCCGCTCGATGTGGGGGCTGTATGGCGGGGACGACCCTGCCGCCTCAGGAGAGTGTGTATGGCGTGGATCATCCTGGTACTTGCCGGTTTGCTGGAAATCGGCTGGGCCATCGGCCTCAAATACAGCGCGGGGTTTACCCGCCTGGTGCCGTCCGTACTGACGGCTGTTTCCATGCTGGGCAGCGTGGTGATGCTGGGCCTGGCCTTGCGCACCTTGCCGTTGGGCACGGCGTATGCCATCTGGACGGGCATCGGCACCGTCGGCACGGCCATCTTCGGCATCATGGTGCTGGGTGAACCGGCCAGCGCCGCGCGCATCGCCTGCATCGCATTGATCGTGTCGGGCATCCTGGGCTTGAAACTGCTCAGCCCTCAATAAAGGATACCAGTATGAGCCTCGCCATGACGTATTTCTACCTGGCCATCGCCATCATCGCCGAAGTCATCGCCACCAGCGCCTTGAAGGCGTCCGAGGGCTTCAGCCGTTTGTGGCCCAGTGTCATCACTGTGGTCGGCTACAGCATCGCCTTCTGGTGCTTGTCCCTGACCTTGAAGGTCATTCCTACCGGCATCGTGTATGCGATCTGGTCCGGCGTGGGCATCGTGCTCATTTCCGCCGTCGGCTGGTTCTGGTTCAAGCAAAGCCTCGATACGCCGGCCTTGATTGGCCTGGGGCTGATCATTGCCGGCGTGTTAGTGATCAATTTGTTTTCAAAGTCCGTCGGCCACTAAGAGCCTATCCCAGTAGATGAATACATCCCCTGCTGGCGCCCCTCAGAAGCGGGGACTGCGTTGATCGTCGTCGCGTGGCTCGCCACGCGTCCTCCTCACGCCTTGTCCGCGCTCCTGATGAACTACCAGCAGATGACGCTCCCTACTGGAATAGGCTCTAATCAAAAGCTGCTGGCTACCCGCGCCAGGTAATACCACTCGGCATTGGCTTGCGCGTTGACGTCCGGGAAGAGGATGTAGGCGTCGAACTCGGCCGTCACGGGCGTGCCGTCCGCGCGCACGCCAATTTGATCACCCTGTTTGACCTTGTCAAAGCTGGACCAGGTCTTGATGAAGCGGTCATCCGCGTGCAGCTTGTCGTGCACGACGACCATGTTCAGCGCTTCCATGTCGGCGTCGGCGATCGGTTCAGGCTGTGGCGCATCGATAAAGCCGAGGAAGGCCAAGGTGTTCATGATGGCGCGGTAGGCAACATCTGGCGCGGCCGGGTCTGCGTGCTGGCCGCATTCCAGGGTCAGCGCATAGCCACCCGTCGAGCGCATGTATTCGGTGGTGCCCACGCCGTAGCGCAAGACCAGGCCCACCTGGTCGCTATTGCCCAGGCGGCGCTGCACGCCCTGGCCATACGCATGCAGCCAGCCATCGACGAAGCGGCGCACGCCCAGGCGGCGCGCCAGCGCGCGTTCCTTGTCTTCATGTTGAAACGGTTGCAGCGGGCCATCGTTGTTGCGCGGTCCCACCATGACGAAGGGCTGGCTGTCGGCATTGAATGAATGCAAGTCCAGCAGCACGTCGTGCTGGCCCAGCAAGGGGCACAGCCAGTTGGCGATGCGGTCTTCGAAATCCTGTGGATGGTCGTTCGGGAACAGGTTGCGGTTCAGGTTGCGGTCGCCGCTGCGCACGCCCTTGGCATAAGCGAGTGGATTGGTGATGGGCACGAAGGTGACGCTGCCGGCCACGATGGAGAGGGCGCCGCTGTCGAGTTCAGCCATCACGCGGTGGATGCCCTTGGTGCCGCAGGTTTCATTGCCGTGCACGGCGCCCGTGACGATCAGGCGCGGGCCGCTGCCCTGGCCCGTATAGTTGATGGATGTGAAGTGGAGTGCGCTGCTCATGCTGGACATATCCTATGCTGTTGCGGGAAGGGAAAGCGGGGTCGGCATATTTTAGCGGGATTCGCCGTGCACGCCTGCAAAAAGTTGGCCATGGCAAGGTGCGGCGTGGCATGATCGGCGCCACCGTTGTTTTCTCTTGCCGATTTCATGTCCAGCACTTCCCATCCTTCCCGCCTGTATGGCCTCGATACCTTGCGCGCGCTGGCCATCGTGCTCGTCTTCATGAATCATTATGTGCTGTTCGTCAGCGAGGGCGGGGCGTTTGGTTTCTGGGGCGAAATCGGCTGGGTCGGGGTGGACCTGTTCTTTGCCCTCAGTGGCTATCTGATCGGCAACCAGATCTTTGCGGCCCTGCGCAGCGAGCAAGGCTTTTCCTTGCCGCGTTTCTATGCGCGGCGCTTCCTGCGCACCTTGCCCAGTTTCTATGCCGTGCTGGCGCTGTACTATTTGTGGCCCGCATTTCGCGGTGACAGTGATCTATTGCCGCTGTGGAAATTCCTGACCTTTACGCAAAACATCAATCTGACGCCGGGCACGGCGTTCTCGCATGCGTGGTCCTTGTGCGTGGAAGAGCAGTTCTATGTGTTGCTGCCGGCCGTGGCGTTGCTGATCGCCGCCTGCCGCAAGTCGCTGCTGTGGGCGTGGCTGGCAGTGGCCGCCAGCTTGATCGTCGGCATGCTGCTGCGCGCGTATTTGTGGGATGAATATGTGCAAGTGCCGCGCGGCGGCCTCGGCTATTACAAGTACATTTACTATGCGTCGTGGTGCCGCTTCGACGAACTGGTGGCGGGCGTGGCGCTGGCGCTGCTGAAGAATTACCATCCCATCGCCTGGACGCGCCTCACGTCCTACGGCAACCGCATCTTGCTGGCGGGAATCGCTGGCACGGCGCTGATATTTTACGTGTTTCTCACCGATCACTATGGTTATTGGGTGACGGTGCTCGGCTATCCGGCCCTGGCTGCCAGTTTTACTTTATTGCTGATCGCCGCGCTCAGTCCCGCCAGTGCGCTATATCAACTGCGCGTGCCGGGCGCGGCCAGCCTGGCGCTGTGGTCGTATGCGATTTATTTGCTGCACAAGCAGCTGTGCATCCTGCTGCGCCCGCTCTTGCAGGATATCGGTTACGGGCCGGACAGCCTGCCGGCCATGCTGGTGATGATACTGCTCAGCATCGTCACGGGCTGGCTCTTGTACAGATTGGTGGAAACGCCGTTCATGCGCTTGCGGGCGCGCTATGTTCCCGCCAATCATGCGTGACGGCTAGATGTCGATGACGTCCAGTCCCCGTGGCGTGCCCACCAGCAATTCCAGGATCGCATGCACGCGCAGATTCGTGTCTTCATGTTCCGTGTTGAAGATCAGGGTGCGCAGGCCGGGCACGGCTTCTGTGATGTGGTCGCTGGCGTAGGCATTGATCAATAACAAGACCAGGTCCGTAGCGCCCGCGCCAGGCTGGCGCCGCAGCCGGTCGTGGATCACGTTCAGCAGCGCGCGCTGCATACGCGGCGTGGGGTTGGTGATGTAGGCGAAGACGCTCGGCGTGTTGGCGATGGCCGCGCAGATGCGCCGCTCGATCTCGTCGGGCTTCACGTCGGAGGCGATATCGAAGTACGCGGCGTCCCAGCGCGTGCGCGCGTAGAGGTGATTGGGCGGGAAGGAGTCGGCCGTTTCGAAACCGCAGATGCGGCTCAGGGTTTTCAGCCAGGCTAATATAGTGGAGTTCATGCCGCGATTCTAGCGGCATTCCGCGTGTGCCGGGCCGACTCTGTATAAAGAGGGCTGACGCCCGGGAAGCGGATCAAAAACAGATTAAAGTTTCCTGTAAAACAGCCCTTGTCATTCTGGGAAAGCCTCTCTATAATGCTGGTCTTCGGGGCGGTTAGTTCAGCTGGTTAGAATACTTGGTCGACATCCAAGGGGTCGGGGATTCGAATTCCTCACCGCCCACCAGAATTTGGCAGTAGATAGTTTTTAAGCTGGCGCAAGCCGCAAGCGGTCATTTGAAATACAATGATCACAAAAGTTTTACGGGCGGTTAGTTCAGCTGGTTAGAATACTTGGTCGACATCCAAGGGGTCGGGGATTCGAATTCCTCACCGCCCACCAGAATGCAGTTAGAGAGAAAGGTAAAACCGGTTATGACACCGCGAACTACTACCAAGCTTTGGGAGTGACGCTAGTCGAACGGGTTTCCTTTGTCTCAAGAAAGTGAAAAACGCGGCTAGTCCGCGTTTTTTTGCGTCTGCGTTTTCCTTTCAGTTATTTTACCCATCACATCGCAGTTTTACCTGGCGCCAGCGCCGATATGGAGATCAATATGCTTACAATCCGACTTCCCGATGGTTCCGCCCGTCAATTTGACGGCCCGGTCACCGTGGCCCAGGTTGCGGCCAATATTGGTACCGGCCTGGCCAAGGCTGCCCTGGCCGGCAAGGTCGACGGCAAGCTGGTCGATACCTCCTATCTGATCGAGCAAGACGCGGAATTGGCGATTGTCACGGACAAGGATGCCGATGGCCTGGAAGTGATCCGCCACTCGACGGCCCACTTGCTGGCGTATGCCGTCAAGGAATTGTTCCCGGACGCACAGGTGACCATTGGTCCCGTGATCGATAACGGCTTTTACTACGACTTCGCCTACAAGCGTCCGTTCACGCCGGAAGATCTGGTCGCGATCGAAAAGAAAATGGCGGAACTGGCCAAGAAGGATGAGCAAGTCACGCGTAAGGTTGTTGCCCGCGACGAAGCCATCGAGTACTTCAAGGGTATCGGCGAAGCCTACAAGGCAGAGCTGATCGGTTCGATTCCGGCCGACCAGGAAGTGTCGCTGTATTCCGAAGGCAAATTCACGGACTTGTGCCGCGGCCCCCACGTGCCATCGACGGGCAAGCTGAAAGTGTTCAAGCTGATGAAGCTGGCCGGTGCCTACTGGCGCGGCGACTCGAAAAACGAGATGCTGCAGCGTATCTATGGCACGGCCTGGGCCAAGAAGGAAGATCAGGAACTGTATCTGCATAACCTGGAAGAGGCGGAAAAGCGCGATCACCGCAAGCTGGGCAAGCAGCTCGATTTCTTCCATTTCCAGGAAGAGGCGCCAGGCCTGATCTTCTGGCACCCGAAAGGCTGGTCAATCTGGCAGCAAGTCGAGCAATACATGCGCAATGTGTACCAGGTTAACGGCTACCAGGAAGTCAAGGCGCCGCAAATTCTTGACCGTGGCCTGTGGGAAAAAACCGGTCACTGGGACAATTACCGTGAAAACATGTTCATCACGGAATCGGAAAATCGCGCGTATGCGCTGAAGCCGATGAATTGCCCTGGCCACATCCAGATTTTCAACAATGGCATGCGCAGCTACCGCGACCTGCCATTGCGCTACGGCGAATTCGGCCAGTGCCACCGCAACGAGCCGTCGGGCGCCTTGCACGGCATGATGCGTGTGCGTGGCTTTACGCAGGATGACGGTCACATCTTCTGTCTGGAAGAGCAGATCGCCGGCGAAGTGACGGCTTTCCACCAGCAGGCGATGGATGTGTACACGGCGTTTGGTTTCACGAATATCGACGTGAAGCTGGCCTTGCGTCCCGATAATCGCATCGGTACGGAAGAGTCGTGGGATTTCGCCGAGGAATCCTTGCGTTCGGCCCTGCGTGCCTGTGGCGTGGAATGGACGGAATTGCCGGGCGAGGGCGCTTTTTATGGTCCGAAGATCGAATACCATCTGAAAGACAGTCTGGGTCGCGCATGGCAAGTGGGCACCGTGCAGATCGATCCGTCGATGCCGGGTCGCCTGGGCGCCGAATACGTGGCCGTGGACAACACGCGCCAGGTGCCGATCATGCTGCATCGCGCGATCGTGGGTTCGCTGGAACGTTTTATCGGTATCCTGATCGAACACTATGCGGGCGCCATGCCGTTGTGGTTGTCGCCAGTGCAAGTGTCGGTGTTGAATATTTCCGACGCTCAAGCCGACTATGTACAGGAAGTTACAACAAAACTGCGCAAAGCGGGGCTGCGCGTACAGGCTGATTTGCGTAACGAGAAGATTACCTATAAAATACGTGAACATTCCGTACAAAAATTGCCTTACATCTTAGTAATTGGCGACAAAGAGCGGGATGCAAATACAGTGGCCGTGCGGGCGCGGGGCAATATCGATCTGGGCGTAATGTCCGTCGATGCCCTGATTGAGCGACTCAAACATGAAGTCGACACCAAGGCCTGACGAGGAAACTCGCTGCACGACCGTCTTACAAGATTTTTAAAGGAAATTACAATAGCTACTGACAAGTCACATCGCATCAATGGCGAAATCACTGCCCCTGAAATGCGTTTAAGCGGGGTCGATAACGAGCCACTCGGTATCGTAAGTTTGGCTGAAGCCTTCCGCCTGGCGGAAGAGGCAAACGTCGACCTGGTGGAAATTGCGCCTACCGCGCAGCCACCGGTTTGCCGTTTGATGGACTACGGCAAATTTAAGTATTCGGAGCAAAAGAAAGCTCACGAAGCCAAATTGAAGCAAAAGATCATCCTCGTGAAGGAAGTCAAATTCCGTCCGGGGACTGATGATGGTGACTACAATATCAAGTTGCGTAATCTCATCAAGTTCCTTGATGAAGGTGATAAAACCAAAATCACGCTGCGTTTCCGCGGTCGTGAGATGGCGCATCAGGATATTGGCTTCCGCATGCTGGAACGTCTGAAAGCCGATCTGGAGCCGTATGGCCAGGTCGAGCAGTTCCCGAAGATGGAAGGCCGCCAAATGATCATGGTTCTTTCGCCGAAGAAGAAGAAGTAAGCTACAATAGCGTTTTACTGTGAGTCGACGTGATTTGCGCCAGTCTTGGTGCAGCACCAGATTCCAGGCAGAATTTGCGCGGCCCTGACAGCAATGTCCGGGCCGCGCGAACTGTAGCGGACTCGCATCCGCTGCACAGCATGTGAAAGCAGGCATCTAAGCGCAGCGTCGTGTTGCCACCTGCAATCCTGTTATAAATGGAGCTGTCCGTAAGAGGACAGATTGCTATGCCTAAAATGAAGACCAAAAGCTCTGCGAAAAAACGTTTTCGCGTGCGCCCGGGTGGTACTGTTAAATGTGGTCATGCGTTCAAACGCCACATCTTGACCAAGAAAACCACCAAGCTGAAACGCGCTCTGCGCGGTACCACCAATGTCGCTGCGTCTGACGTGAAATCCGTCTACCGCATGATGCCGACTGCTTAATCTCACACTCAATATAAGGAGTTACTATGCCTAGAGTAAAACGTGGGGTTACAGCTCGTGCCCGTCATAAAAAGATTCTTGTACAAGCTAAAGGCTACCGTGGTCGCCGCAGCCGTGTATACCGTGTTGCCAAGCAAGCAGTTATGCGCGCTGGCCAATACGCTTACCGCGATCGCCGCAACAAGAAACGCGTTTTCCGCCGCCTGTGGATCGCCCGTATCAACGCCGCTTCCCGTGAGCATGGCGTAACGTACAGCGTATTCATGAACGGCTTGAAAAAAGCAAATATCGAACTGGACCGTAAAGTCCTGGCCGATATGGCTGTGATGGACAAGCCAGCATTCGCTGCGATTGTCAACGCAGTTAAAGCAAAAATCGCTGCGTAAGCATCGGTGATTGCACAACGTCATCCGTAGGGTGACGTTATAAAGAGCGGGGCAGGGGTGTGAACCTTATGCCCCGTTTCCGTTTTTGATTGTTGGGTTCTAGATTACTAAATCCAGGATTGATTTCCAAAACAGGAAAAGCCGCATGAACTCCCTAGAAGAACTCGTCGTCTCGGCCCAGGCTGACTTTATCGCCGCCGCAGACGCTGCCGCACTTGAAAACGCCAAAGCCCGCTACTTGGGCAAGACTGGCCAGATTACCGAAATGATGAAGGGCCTGGGCAAGCTGGACCCGGACGCGCGCAAGGCGCAGGGCGCCCTGATCAACGCCGTCAAAGTGCAGATCGAGGACGCGCTGACGGCGCGCCGTGATGCACTGGCCGATGCCCAAATGCAAGGCCGTCTGAACGCTGAAGCGATCGACGTGACCCTGCCAGGCCGTGGCCGCATGCCCGGCGGCATCCATCCCGTGATGCGCACGTGGGAGCGGGTCGAGGAAATCTTCCGTTCGATCGGCTTCGACGTGGCCGACGGCCCTGAAATCGAGAACGACTGGACCAACTTCACGGCGCTGAACAGCCCGGAAAACCATCCAGCCCGTTCCATGCAAGACACCTTCTACATCGACGGCAACGACACCGATGGCAAGCCTTTGCTGCTGCGCACGCATACCAGCCCGATGCAGGTGCGCTATGCGCGCACGCATACGCCGCCGATCAAGGTTATCGCGCCGGGCCGCACCTACCGCGTTGACAGCGATGCCACCCATTCACCGATGTTCCACCAGGTCGAAGGCCTGTGGATTGCCGAAGACATCAGCTTTGCCGACCTGAAGGGCGTGTACCTGAATTTCGTCAAGGCTTTCTTTGAAACGGACGACCTGCAAGTGCGCTTCCGTCCATCGTACTTCCCGTTTACGGAACCGTCGGCCGAGATCGACATCGCCTTCGGCTCGGGTCCCTTGAAGGGCCGCTGGCTGGAAGTGTCGGGCGCTGGCCAGGTGCATCCGAGCGTGGTGAAGAACTTCGGCCTCGATCCCGAGAAATTCATCGGTTTTGCTTTCGGCTCCGGCCTGGAACGCTTGACGATGCTGCGTTACGGCATCAACGACCTGCGCCTGTTTTATGAAGGCGACTTGCGTTTCCTGAAGCAATTCAACTAAGCGTTGTTCCGTTTGATTCATGGCGCTTGAGCGCCTGTGCGCTCGCGCTGTGAGCTTTGACCATTTGAAGGCTTGATTATGCAATTTTCCGAAAACTGGCTCCGTACCATGGTCGATCCGAAGATGACTTCGGACGAACTGGCCCATCTGCTGACCATGTCCGGTCTCGAAGTCGAGGACGTCGATCCTGTCGCCCCGCCATTCTCGAACGTGGTGGTAGGTCTGGTCCTGGAGATGGAAAAACATCCGAATGCGGACCGCCTGAATGTGTGCCAGGTCGATGTCGGCACGGGCACCATGCTCAATATCGTTTGCGGCGCGCCCAACGTGCGCCCGGGCTTGAAAGTCGTCTGCGCCATGGCAGGCGCCGTGCTGCCGCCTGGCGCCGATGGCAAGCCGTTTGAAATCAAGGTGGGCCAGCTGCGCGGCGTCGAGTCGCAAGGCATGCTGTGCTCCGCGCGCGAGTTGAAATTGTCGGAAGAAAACGCCGGCTTGATGGAATTGCCGGACGACGCGCCGATCGGCCAGAATTTCCGCGATTACTTTGCCTTGAACGACTTGAAATTCACCATCAAGTTGACGCCGAACAAGGCGGACTGCCTGTCCGTGCTGGGTGTGGCGCGCGAAGTGTCGGCTCTCACGGGTGTGACCCTGAATGTGCCGCAGTTCCGCACCGTGCCGGTGTCCAGCGACGAAATCCTGCCCGTCAAAGTCAGCGCGCCGGACCTGTGCGGCCGTTTCACGGGCCGTGTCATCCGCGGTTTGAACGCCCGTGCCGCCACGCCGGACTGGATGAAGCAGCGCCTCGAGCGCAGCGGCCAGCGTCCGCTGTCGGCCCTGGTCGACATTTCCAACTACGTCATGCTGGAACTGGGCCGTCCTAGCCACGTGTTTGACCTGGCGAAGATCCACGGCAGCCTCGACGTGCGTTGGGGCAAGGCGGGCGAATCCGTCAAGCTGTTGAATGGCAACACCATCGCCGTCGACGAATGGCTCGGCGTCATTGCCGATGAGCAGGAAATCGAATCGCTGGCCGGCATCATGGGCGGCGACGCCAGCTCGGTTTCGGACGATACGGACAGCATCTACCTGGAAGCGGCATTCTGGTGGCCGAACGCCATTCAAGGCCGCGCGCGCCGTTTGAATTTCTCGACCGATGCGGCGCACCGCTTCGAGCGCGGCGTCGATTTCGCCACCACCGTCGAGCATATCGAGCGCATCACGGCCCTGATTGTGGAAATCTGCGGCACGCCCGATACCACCGTCGGCCCCGTCGACGATCACGTGGTCAATTTGCCGCAACGTCAGCCTGTATCGATGCGCACGGCGCGCGCGCAAAAGGTCATCGGCGTGCCGCTCAACGATGAGCTGATCGCCGATATCTTCACGCGTCTGGCCCTGCCATTCACCCTGGCGGACGGCGTGTTTTCCGTGACGTCGCCCAGCTACCGTTTCGACATCGAGATCGAGGAAGACCTGATCGAGGAAGTGGCGCGCGTGTACGGCTTTGAAAACATCCCGACCCTGCCGCCCGTGGCCGCGAACGTGATGCATATTGCACCAGAAAATACCCGTTCCCTGTTTGCGGTACGTCATGAGCTGGCTGACCTGGGCTTCCAGGAAGTGGTTAACATGAGCTTTGTCGATACGGCATGGGAGCGCGATTTCTCGGGCAACACCAATCCGATCAAATTGCAGAATCCGATCGCCAGCCAGATGAGCGTGATGCGTTCCTCGCTGATCGGCAGCCTGATCGCCAATGTGCGCTATAACCTGAACCGCAAGACGAACCGCGTGCGCATCTTCGAAGTGGGCGCCATCTACCAGCGCGACGACAGCGTGGAAAACGGTCCTTTGTCGGTGGCTGGCTACGCCCAGCCGAAGCGTGTGGCGGCCATGGCCTACGGCGCGGTAGCCGACGAGCAGTGGGGACAGCCCGCCCGCACGGTCGACTTCTTCGACGTGAAGGCGGACCTGGAAGCACTGTTCGCGCCGCTGGTCTTGCGTTTCACCAAGGCGGAGCACCCGGCCTTGCATCCGGGCCGTTCGGCCAACGTGGAACTCGATGGCAAGGTCATCGGTTTCATCGGCGAATTGCACCCGCGCTGGATGCAAAAGTACGACTTGCCGCTGGCGCCCGTGCTGTTCGAAGTGGACGCCGCTGCCCTGACGCAACGCATCGTGCCCGTGTACCAGGAAATCTCGAAATTCCCTGGCGCCAGCCGCGACCTGGCCGTGGTCGTCAAGCAATCGGTAGCGGTGCAGGATCTGCTCGACAGCTTCCACGCCGCCGCCAAGGCAAGCGCTGCAGCGCGTATCGTGCAAGCCATTGTTTTATTTGATGAATATCGTGGAAAAGGGCTTGAAACGGATGAAAAAAGCCTTGCTTTCCGGATTAGCTTGCAAGATACTCAAAACACTCTGCAAGACGATGTCGTCGATGGCCTGATGGCTGTCCTGATCGATGCGGCCAAGCAGGGCCACGACGCGAAACTGCGTTCGTAATACCGGACTGGCCGTCGCCTTGCGTGACGGCCTTTCCGTCGTCAACCGTAGACGAGCTTGCCATGTGGCGGGTTCGGGCGCACAGAAAAGGCAGGGCAGGAAAATTAATAACAGCGACGTTGATTCCGCCGTACTGCAATCCGCACTGGCCGCCGATCTGCATCGGGCCATGCTGGTTGCCAAAGTGCGCCAGGAAGCGGAAAAAGATTTACCCACCTTGACCAAGGCGGAACTGGCCGAACTGTTGTTCGAGCAAGTAGGCCTGAACAAGCGCGAAGCGAAGGATATGGTCGAGACCTTTTTCGACGAGATCCGCAATGCGCTCGAGCGCGGCGAGGCCGTCAAGCTGTCCGGTTTCGGCAATTTCCAGTTGCGTGACAAGCCGCAGCGGCCGGGTCGCAATCCGAAGACGGGCGAAGAGATTCCCATCACGGCACGCCGTGTCGTGACCTTTCATGCGAGCCAGAAGCTGAAAAGCATGGTCGAAGAGACCAGTCCGCTGGCACGTGCTGCCTGAGTGAGTGGCGATGAACGAGCGCATCAGTAAAACCGAGTTGATCGCCTTGCCGCCCATTCCGGCGAAACGCTATTTCACGATCGGCGAGGTGAGCGAGTTGTGCGGCGTCAAACCGCACGTACTGCGCTACTGGGAGCAGGAGTTTTCCCAGCTCAAGCCGGTCAAACGACGTGGCAACCGCCGTTATTATCAGCACCATGAGGTGCTGCTGATACGCCGGATCCGCGAATTACTGTATGAGCAGGGCTTTACCATCAGTGGCGCGCGCAACAAACTCGATAGCCGTGGCGCATCGCATGCCATCGTCGACGAGTTGCCTGTGCTGCCGGCCATGCCTGTCGTGCCGCAGGAAGTACCGCTGGACCGCGTGTGGATACGCAATGAATTAATTGCGATTTTAAACTTGCTAAAATAAGATTTGTACCAATATAGGTCGGGTTGTCCGGTACCGGCCGAGTAGTTTGCATGGGTTTGCGCCCGCTGCCGGTACTCTGCGGCGCGCCATATTTTGAATATAATGTTAATGTTGCGTTTTTGTTAGTGACGCTAAGCCGGAGCAGCGTGCAGGTTCCGGTAGTCTTTCCCAGGCCAGGAAAATTTAAGGGGAAACAATGATACGCGTTGCCATTTGTGATGATCACCAAATAGTACGAGCTGGATTCAAGCAGATTTTTTCGTCGTCAAGCGATTTCAGTGTGGTGGCGGAAGCCGGTACCGGGCGTGAAGCGCTCGACATCGCCCGCCGCGAAATATGCGATGTATTGCTGCTCGATATCGCCATGCCCGATCAGAGCGGCATCGATACCTTGCGCACGATTCGCCAGGGCCAGCCGGAATTGCCCGTGCTGATACTCAGCGGCTATCCCGCGCAGCAATACGCGCTGAACCTGTTCAAGATGGGCGCGAATGGCTATCTGAACAAGGAATGCGAAGCCGATGAGCTGATGACGGCCGTGCGCACCGTATTCCAGGGGCGCCGCTACGTCAGTTCCACCGTGGGCGAGTTGCTGGCGCAGTCGTTCGACCGCGACACGAATGCCGCCTTGCATACGGAATTGTCGGACCGCGAGTTCCAGGTCTTCCTGCGCCTGGCGCGTGGTGCGACCGTGTCCGATATCGGCGTGGCCTTGTCGCTGAGCATCAAGACGGTGAGTACTTACCGTACGCGCATCATGGAAAAAATGGGCTTGCAATCGAACAGCGACTTGACCTATTACGCAATGAAAAACAATTTGCTTGACTAGCGCTGCGGTGCGATCATGGAAACATGATCGCTCAGCCAGCTAGCCAGCACGACTTGTGCAGTGCAGCAGTCTGTGGCGAGGACTATAATTGGCCGGCGCCGGCGCTTTTTCTTGCGCCGAACCTTGCTAAGGATGCACATCAGGATGTATTTCACCGTTGAACCGGCCCCGAATCACCGCCTGCCCCTGTACAAGACGATCCTGTGCGTCACTTGCGCCTTGCTGCTTGTACTCAATGGTTTCAGTCTCTATCATAATCTGCAGTCGCTGAAGGGCACGAATGCCTTGCTCAGCCAGAGCGCCCGCGTGGCGGACCGCCTGCAGTACTTGAACGTACTGGTGCTGGACGCGGAAAGCAGCTTGCGCGGCTATTTCATTTCCGGCTCCGAAACGTATCTGGGACCGTCGAAGACGGCTTCCACCGAAATTGACAACGAATTCAACGAGCTGCAAACCTTGCTCGCGGGCAGTCCCACGCAGCTGAAAAATCTGGCGCAATTAAAGAGCTTGATCCGTCGCAAGATGTCGATGCTGCAACAATCGATCGACGTCTATAAGCAGGGCGGGCTGGCTGAAATTGTGAATATCTCGCGCGTGACCGATGACCGCGCCACCATGGACGAAATCCGCCTGCAGGTGGTGATCATGACGCGCGAGCAGAATGAAGCGCTGTCGTCCGGCAGCGCCGCCTTTTACCATGAGTACCAGAAAGCCGTGCTGCTCGGTATCGGCATCAATGCCCTGGCCATCCTGGTGCTGATCATGTTTTACCAGCTGGTGCGGCGCAGCTTCCAGAACCGTGCGGCCGTCGAGTATGCCCTGCAAAATGCCAACGACACCCTGGAATCGACGGTCAGCAAGCGCACGGAGCAGTTATCCGTGCTATCGCGCCATTTGATCAGCGTCAATGAAGTGGAGAAGGCGCGTCTGGCGCGTGAGCTGCACGATGAGCTGGGTGCCCATTTGACATCGATCAGCATGGACCTGGGCGCCGTCACGCAGCAACTGGCGCACACGCAGCCGGAACTGGCCGCGCAATTGCGCCGCGCCAAGGCAACCCTGCTGGAAACGGTAGAATTGAAGCGCCGCATCGTCGAGGATTTGCGCCCCAGCCTGCTGGACAACCTGGGTCTGTGCGCCGCCATCGAAAGCTATTGCGAGGATTTTGCGCGCATGAGCTCGGTTCGCTGCGAAACGGACGTGGCCATCAATATCGATAACCGCGAAGCCACCCTGACGATTGCCCTGTTCCGCATCGTGCAGGAATCGCTGACGAATATCCTCAAATATGCGCGCGCCGGCATGGTCAGCGTGACCTTGAAACGCAATGAACACGGCCTGGTGCTGCGCGTCATCGACGACGGCATCGGCATCACCGAAGATGCGCTGCAAAAACCCATGTCGCACGGCTTGCTGGGCATGCGCGAGCGCGCCTTGTTGCTGGGCGGCACCCTCACCGTGCGCCAGGGGCCGGAAGGCAAGGGGACTTGCGTGGAAGCCGTGATTCCGCTGCCGCTGACGCCGGAGCCGGAAGAGCTCGACGAAGACGCCAGCGTTTAACTGTGCAGGGACGAAAAAATGGCCGGGCGTGTAGCCCGGCCATTTTTTTATCTATTCAGATCAGCAGCGGATCAGCAGCGTGATACGTCGCGCAGCAAGCGGTCGTATTCCGTCTTGGCCACCTTGTAGCACTCGCCCGCATAGCATTCCAGGCCGGCGCGGTCCAGCACCGTGATATTGCCGCGGCGATAGTGAATCAAACCTTCATCTTGCAGCTTGCCGGCGGCGGCCGTGATGCTTTCGCGGCGCACGCCCAGCATGATGGAAATGAGCTCTTGCGTCACTTTCAGTTCGTTCGATGGCGAACGGTCCAGGCGGTCCAGCAGCCAGCGGCACAGTTTTTGCTCGATTGAGCTGTGGCGGCCGCCGACGGCGTTCTGCGCCATTTGTGCAAACAGGGCGTTGGTGTAGCGCATCAGCAACTGGGGCAGGGCGCCGCCTTGATTGAAGGCGTTGCGCAAGCTTTGTGTTTTCAGGCGATAGCCGTAGCCGGCGCTTTGCACGACGGCCGTGCACATGGCGCGCTCGCCTGCCAGCAGCGAGGCACCGGCCACGCCTTCATGGCCGACGACAGCGATTTCCGTCGTGGCGCCATCTTCCATCACGTACAGCAGCGAAATGATGGCGGTGGTGGGGAAATAGCTGTATTCCAGGTTGTTACCGTAGGCATACAGTTCCTTGCCGAAAGGCAGTTCCACCAGTTCCAGGTCTTCGAACAGCGATTCGAGCGCGGCGCGTGGCAGGGCGGCCAGCAATTCATTTTGTTGGGCACTGCTGAGGCTAACCCGCGACGCAAGCTTGATTTCCCGTCCAGCCGCCGGCATGGCGCGCGGCAGCAACTGGTTTTTCTGGACCGGGGTGATAAGTTGAGTATGGCTCATAGTATTCCTCACAGGCTTTTTACATCGGAGTGCGACTGCCGCGTTGCTGGTTGAAAATTGTGCCGCATCCATCGGATAACAGTGTTTTTTTCAACCGCGCGGTGCAGATCGCGATGTAGCTACTTTAAAAGCTTATGTAAGTGGCGAACATAAGATTAGCAGTCGCCACCTTGTAGTCTCTTTTGAGGCGAAATTGTAGTCCTTGTCCTACATGCACACTTTAGCCTAGCTAGCCTTGCGCCGTTCTGCGCGATTTTGTGATATGACGCGCGGCTTATTGGCGCTCCACAGGCCGGCCGGACGCACGCTGGGCAAGCCGTCTCGCATGCTCGCGGCGGGTGTATGGCGCGTACCAGGCGCCTCGTGTTCGCCCAGGCGGAAGCGGCTGACGGCCTGCGTCAGCGCCTCGCCTTCCTGGTGCAGGCGCTGCGAACCGGCGCGCGCCTCGTCGACCAGGCCCGCGTTCTGGCGCGTCATGTCGTCGATTTGCGCCAGCGCCTGGTTGATGCGGGCGATCTCGCCATTCTGCTCGGCGCCAGCGCTGCTGATGCGCCCGATCACCACGGCCACCTGCTGCACCGCATCGACGACTTGCCGCATGGTGTTGCCGGCGGCATTGACGAGGTCGCCGCCCGCATCCACGGTGGCCACGGAATCGCCGATCAGGCGCTTGATTTCCAGCGCCGCTTCGTTCGAGCGCTGCGCCAGGCTGCGCACTTCGGACGCGACGACGGCAAAGCCGCGTCCTTGCTCGCCCGCGCGCGCCGCTTCCACGGCCGCATTCAGGGCCAGGATATTCGTCTGGAAGGCGATGCCGTTGATGACGCCGATGATGTCGACGATCTTGTGCGAGCTGGCCTTGATCGAGGCCATGGTCTCGACCACGGCACCCACCGTTTGCCCGCCGCGCAGGGCCACGTCGGCCGCCGTCGCCACCAGGGTGCGTCCCTGTCCCACATGGGCTTCGTTGCGGCCCACGGTGGCCGTCAGCTCGCGCATCGAGTCCACCGTGGCGCCCAGCGCGTCCGCTTGCGTGGCCGTGTGGCCGGACAGGGCCGCATTGCCCTGCGCGATATCGGCGCCGGCCGCCGCGATGACGGCCGCGCCGCCGCGGATTTCCTGCACCAGGGTGGCCAGGCCGTGTGTCATGGCGCCGAAGTCGCGCACCAGGTCGCCGATTTCATCATGCGCCTGCGAGGTGATGCGCTGCGACAGGTCACCGGCCGCCGCCGCGCCGACGGCCACGCGCAATTGCGTCACGTCGCGCGCGAACGCGGCATAGAAGCCCGCGCACAGGTAGGCGGCGGCCAGCAGCACCAGCAGCATGGCGGCCAGGATCAGGCCGCGGCGCGCCTCGTCGCGGGCGATGCGCTGCGCCAGCAAGTCGTCCAGCGCGCTGGCCGAGGCGCCGGAGAGCGCGTGCAGGGCGTCGATGGCTTGCATGCCGGCCGCGTGGAATTGCGCGCCCGAGGTCTGGTCGTAGGAATTCGTCACTTCATTTTTCGTGCGTTCGAGGAAGGCCAGTGCCGTCGGCACGGCTTTCAGCGCCGGCTGCAGGCTGGCGCGCAAGGCCGGCTTGGCGGCGAGGATTTCGTCGAAGCGGGCCGGCAGGCGTTCCAGTTCGTGGCGCGCGATCAGGGCGTTGGCGTTGACGAGTTGATCTTCGTTTGCTTCGAACAGGCCCGTGTCGATGTAGGCGGCGCCGCGCCCGGCGATGTCGGACAGGCTCTCGGCCAGGTCGGGCAGGGTGGCCGTGAAGACGGCGCTCAGGTGGTTGGCGCCCGCGTCCGGGTCGAGGCTCAGGTGCGAACGGTCGGCCACCAGCTGGCCCAGTTTGGCCGCCTGGCGCAGCAGCGCCGTGTGCGCCGCGTAGCTGTCGCGCGCCGCGAGGCCCGCCTGGCGGCCCAGCAGGGCTTGCCACTGCTTCGTCAGCTCGGCCGCCTGGGGCAGGCCGGCGCCGGCCGGCAAGCGCGCCAGGGACGCCAGCGCGGCCGTGATGCGCGCATTCAGGGCCGAGTTGTCCATGCCCGCCTTGCCGCTCAGGCGCAAGTGTTCCAAGCCGCGCCGTTGCTGCAGCAGCCGCGTGCCTTCCTGCAGTTGGCGCACATAAGCCACGCCCCGCTGCGCATCCTGCGCCTGCGCCAGCGACTTGCCCAGCTCCGAGATCAGCAGGGTGGTCGCCAGCGCCAGCGGCAGCAGGAAGACCAGGCAGACCAGCATGAATTTGGGCAGCAGGCGCAAGCGCTGCATGAGGCGGATGGCGGGGGTAAGGAGGATTTTCATCGGTTTTCCAGGGTAGGGTGACAACATTTCTGCAATGCAATGTTGCCTGCGGATTGTGACCCCTTGATGAAGTGGGCAATTTTGCTTTCCGCCCGAGTGAAGCAGTTCACACGGAAGTGCGATCCTTCTGTAAAATCGAGGGTTTTTTGCGAGGGCCATATTATGGTCACCAATATGGCCAACGAGAACGACATCACTACCCCCGATTCCAGCGACAATGCGGACAACGCCGCAGCGTCAGCCAGCAGCAAGGCGCCTGCCGTGATCGCGCGCGAAGTGGCGCGCCGCCGCACCTTCGGCATCATTTCCCACCCGGATGCGGGCAAGACCACGCTGACGGAAAAACTGCTGCTGTTCTCGGGCGCGATCCAGATGGCCGGTACCGTCAAGGCGCGTAAATCGGGCCGCCACGCGACGTCGGACTGGATGGAGATCGAGAAGCAACGCGGCATTTCCGTCGCCTCCTCGGTGATGCAGTTCGAATTTCGCGGCCACGTCGTCAACCTGCTCGACACCCCCGGCCACCAGGACTTCTCGGAAGATACCTACCGCGTGCTGACGGCAGTCGACTCGGCGCTGATGGTGATCGATGCGGCCAAGGGCGTGGAAGCGCAGACGATCAAGCTGCTGGCTGTCTGCCGCATGCGCAATACGCCCATCGTCACGTTCATGAACAAGATGGACCGCGAGACGCGCGATCCGCTGGACCTGCTCGACGAACTCGAATCGGTGCTGAAGATCCAGTGCGCGCCCGTCACCTGGCCTATCGGCATGGGCAAGAACTTCCGCGGCGTGTATCACCTGCTGAACGACGAGATCATGCTGTTCAAGGCCGGCGAAGAAAAAGCCGACGGCGCTTTCGAAATCATCAAGGGCATTGACAACCCGCGCCTGCAGGAGATGTTCCCGCTGGAGATGGACCAGTTGCGCATGGAAGTGGAGCTGGTGCACGGCGCGTCGAACCCGTTCAACCTGGAAGAATTCCTCTCCGGCGTGCAGACGCCCGTGTTCTTCGGTTCGGCCATCAACAACTTCGGCGTGCGCGAGATTCTCTCGGCGCTGGTCGACTGGGCGCCGGCGCCGCGCGAGCGCGACGCGACCGTGCGGTCGGTGGCGCCGTCCGAGCAGCCGTTTACGGGCTTCGTCTTCAAGATCCAGGCGAACATGGATCCGGCGCACCGCGACCGCATCGCCTTTTTGCGCGTGTGCTCGGGACGTTTCGAGCGCGGCATGAAGGTCAAGCACTTGCGCCTGGGGCGCGAGATCAAGGTGTCGAACGTGGTGACCTTCATGGCTTCCTCGCGCGAACAGGTGGAAGAGGCGTACGCGGGCGACATCATCGGCTTGCCGAACCACGGCAACATGCAGATCGGCGACAGTTTTTCCGAAGGCGAGATGCTGACCTTTACGGGCATTCCCTACTTCGCGCCAGACTTCTTCCGCTCAGTGCGCATCCGTAATCCCTTGAAGATCAAGCAGTTGCACAAGGGTTTGCAGCAGCTGGGCGAAGAGGGTGCAGTGCAGGTCTTCAAGCCGGTGCAGGGCGGCGAACTGGTACTGGGCGCCGTCGGCGTGCTGCAGTTCGAGGTGGTGGCGAGCCGCTTGCTCAACGAGTATGGCGTCGACGCCGTCTTCGAAGGCACCAGCATCAGCAGCGCGCGTTGGGTCAGCTGCGACGACAAGCGCATCCTGCAGGATTTCGAGAACGCGCTGGGCCACAACGTGGCCTACGATGCGGCCGGCAACATGGCTTATCTGGCCACGTCGGGCGTGAACCTGCGCCTGACGGAAGAGCGCTGGCCGAAGCTGACGTTCCACGCGACGCGCGAGCATTCGGCGAAATTGGCTTGATGTAGAGGTGGCGTCGGGTTACGCGCTAGCCCGACCTGCGCTTTGAGGTGCGGGTGATGTCGGATTACGCGCTGCGCGCCTCGGCGGCCCCGCTAATCCGACCTACGCCGACTTGCCTGTTCATTGTGTAGGTCGGATTAGCGGCGGCACGCCGCGTAATCCGACACCATCGTTGGCGCAATTCAAGCCGACATGACGGTGCGCGTACTCCAGTCGCGCCGCTCCAGCAGCAATGCCGTCAACTGCGCCGCCGTCATGGGGCGCGCAAAGAAAAAGCCCTGCACGTTGTCGCAGCCGGCTTTTCTCAAAAACTCCACCTGCTGCAGCGTTTCCACGCCTTCGGCCACCACTTTCAGATGCAGGCTGTGCGCCATAGCGATGATGGCCGTGACGATGGCTTCGCCTTCGCCGGGCAGGTCGTGCACGAAGCTGCGGTCAATTTTCAATTGATCGATCGGCAGGCGCTTCAGGTACGACATCGAGGAATAGCCGGTGCCGAAATCGTCGATCGACAGGTGGATGCCCGTGTCCTGCAGGCGCCGCATCAGTTCCACGTTGGCGTGGATATTGTCCATCAATACCCCTTCCGTGATTTCCAGCTCCAGCAAGCCATGCGGCAGCTGCGTCTCGTGCAGGATGGCGCGGATATCGTCCATCAATCCCGGGTCGCGCGCCTGGCAGGCCGACAGGTTGACGGCCACGTGTTCGAGCGAATCGAGCAGGCCGGCCTTGCACCAGCTGGCCGCCTGGCGGCAGGCGCTTTGCAGCACCCAGCGTCCCAGCTCGACGATGATGCCGCTTTCCTCGGCCACGGGGATGAATTCGCTGGGGCTGAGCTGGCCCATCTCGCGGCAGTTCCAGCGTATCAGCGCTTCCACGCCGACGATGCGCCCGCTGCGCAAGTCGATCTGCGGCTGGTAGTGCAGATACAGCTCCTCGTTTTGCAGGGCGCGGCGCAGGTTCGCTTCCATGCGCAGGCGGCGCTGGGCGCGCAATTCCATTTCGGCCTTGAACACGGCATAGCGGTTCTTGCCCTGGTGCTTGGCGTGGTACATGGCCGTGTCGGCATTGCGCGTCAGGGTGGCCACGTCCTGCGCATCGAACGGATACAGGCTCACGCCGATGCTGGCGCTGACATACAGCTGGTGGCCTTCCAGCGCGAACGGCGCGGCCAGCACGGCCAGGATCTTGCGCGCCACACTGGCCATTTCCGAAGCGTCGTCGGCCGGTTCGACGATGACGACGAATTCGTCGCCGCCGATGCGGCAGATGATGTCGGTGCCGCGCAGGATCTCCACCAGGCGTTCTGCGACGAGTTTGAGCAGCTGGTCGCCGCAGTGGTGGCCCAGCGTGTCGTTGACCACCTTGAAGTTGTCCAGGTCCAGCAGCAGCAGTCCCACGCTGCTGTCCTGGCGGTCGGCGCGCGCCAGCGCGTAGGCCAGGGCGCCGTTGAATTCATGGCGGTTCGGCAGTTGCGTGACAGGATCGACGTGGGCCAGGTAGTGCAAATGGCTTTCCGCTTGCTGGACAGCGGTGCGCGTGCGGCGCACCATCAGGACCGTCAGGCCGAACGCACACAGGCAGACCAGCAGGGTGAAGGCGGCAAATTGCGCCAGGCTGCCGAACAGCGGCGCCAGGCTGGCGCGCAGATACAGTGCGCCGCCGCCGGGCAGGTTTTGCAGGAGGGCGGCGCTGCCGTCCAGGTAATCGATTTGCTGACCGTTGCGCGGCGCCGTGGGCACGGTATCGCTGGCGCTGCGCGCGTAGCGGGCGAATGGCGTGCCATACGGACTGTAGAGCAGTGCTTGCCGGACATGCGGGGCGGCGGCGAGGGGAGCGAGCACCTGTTGCGCCGCAAGGCGATCATCGTGGCGCATGGCCTGGGTAGCGGCTGGCGCCAGCATGTCGGCCTGGATGCGCAGGTCGCGCTGGAGCGATGCCTGGAGGGAAAACAACTGGAAGAGGATCAGCAGCAGGCTGGCCGTGGCCAGCATGGCCGCTGCGGCCAGCAGGTTCAGCCTGGCTATCCGGTCACCGCGCAACTGCACCGAGGGTAGCATCAATGGCACCATCATGACGCATTCTCCTGCCGGCCACGCTTGCCGCCACCCCGTGTGATCCCGCCTCGCCCTGCCATACTTTACGTTCCAGTCTGATGAAAACCGAAGTGAGCCGGAACTCTCAACGTGTTGTTAAGGCCGATATATTGTCATTTCGCAGCGTGAAAGTACAGGGCACGCGGCAATTTAGTCGCCATGCCGCAGGCCGGTAGCCGCATGCAAGGCGACAAGTCAGGCGGAAAAGGCGGGGCGTGTCTTTCTAATAATAATGTAATCTGAATTTTAATCCTTTTTTTAGCGGCGGGTTTTTTCCCCTAAAAACATGCTGAAGGTAAACAAAATGTCATGCAGAGTAACTTGAATGCCTGCAGCCGTCACGGCAGGGATTAACTTTTTGTCCGTATCGGCCATTGCAAGTCATTGATTTTAATAAATTTTAATGAAGAATGCGAGAACGCTATGGCCTTGCTCCGCGAGTTCGTCCATAATCCGCTGATGATGGACGTTCTGATGCTGTTTATTTTGTCTGCTGCGGCCAAGTAAACTGCCGCCAGCAAAACCGGACGTCGCCCTAATGATCAATAGTGAGGATATCTTGGAAAAAAAACCAAAAATTATTTTGTCGTCACAAGACCTGGAACGACTGGAAGCGTTGTTGTATGCCTTGGGAAATAACTTGTCGCCGGACAAGGCCGCCTTGCTCGATGAGCTGGGTCGTGCCGAGGTGCTCGAGCCGCAAGAAATACCGCCCACCGTTGTGACGATGAATTCCACCGTGCGCTTCACGGTGGAAAACAAGGAGGAATTCTGCCTGACGCTCGTGTATCCGAAGGATGTGGACGGCCAGGCCGACCGCATTTCCGTGCTGGCGCCAGTCGGCAGCGCGCTGCTGGGCTTGTCTGTGGGCGACAGCATCGCCTGGCCCATGCCTGGTGGCGTGGTGAAGGTGAAGATCGAGGAAATCGTGTATCAGCCTGAACGGGCCGGCGAATACCACCGCTAGGCATCGATGCGCAGATGGCGGACGGCGCCTGCCGTTCGCCTGCCAGGCCGTGCCGGGAGCGGATTTAACTGTTTCTCTGCACGCGCACCACCAGCCATCCCGCCACGACAGTAAACGTGACGATGATGGCAACGATGATCCAGAAGCCCTGCGGGTGCTGGGCCAGCGGAATTCCCCCCACATTCATGCCCAGCATGCCGGCGATGATATTGATCGGCAAGGCCAGCACGGTGACGATGGTCAGCACGAACAGGCTGCGGCTGTTTTCCTCGTTGACCCTGGCGGCAATCTCTTCCTGCAGCAGCTTGATGCGTTCTTGCAAGGATGACATATCGCTGAGCACCACGGAAAATTCTTCCGTCGACTGGCGCAGTTCCAGACTGTCCAGCTCCGACACCCATGAAGGCGGGCGTTGCAGCAGGCGGAACAGGGCTGCCGGTTCCGGCGCCAGCAGGCGCTGCAGCCGCACCAGCACGCGCCGCATGGCGCCCAGGTCTTCGCGCTTGGGCACCAGGCGCCCGGCCAGCAAGTGGTCTTCGATATCGTCGACCCGCGCCACGGCATCGCGCACGATATTGACCAGCACGTCGGCCTGGTCGCGCAGCAAATGGATCAGCAATTCCACCGACGAGCGGATCGGCTCGTGGTTCTTGATGACGGCCTGGCGCAAGCGCTCGATCGACTGCAGCGGCGCGCGGCGCGCCGTGATGACGAGGTCTTGCGCCACGCTGGCCCACATGGTGGAAATGTCCGACGCTTCGAACGAGAAATTGTGCACCACATCGTTGACCACGGCGATGAGGGTGTTTTCCGCCTGTTCGATGCGCGTCGAGCGGGAACCCTGGTGCAGCGTCTCATAGAATTCGTCGGCCAGCTGCGTATGCGTCATCAGCCATTTTTCGCTGGCTGCGTGCGATAAATTGAAATGCAGCCAGACGAATTCCTGCGCCGGCCTGGCCGCGCCATCGGCCAGCCAGGCCAGCGCCGCCGCCGAGTCGAGCGCCAGCGGTTGCGCCTCGCGGCCAAACAGGAAGCCCCAGACCAGGCCCGAGGTATCCGAGCCGTAAGTAAAACCGGCAGTTTCCATCGCCATCGTGAATCTTTCTCGCGCAGTGTGATTGATCGTCGCGCGATTTTAATACACGGATGTGTCCGGAAAATGACAAGGCCACCGCGATGGGTGGCCTTGTCTGGACTACAGATGCGTATTAATTGCGGCGGGGGTTATCCGGACGCCGGTCATCGCGGTTCGGTACGCCATCGCCGTCGCGGTCGTGGCGGTTGCCATTGTCGCGGTCATAGCGGTTGGGGATGCCGTCGCGGTCGCGGTCGCCGTTCGGACCGCGTGGCGACCAGCGGCCTTGCTCCATCTGCCAGCGGCCATCGCGCTGGTTCCAGGCGGGTGGCGCATACGCATAGCCGGGGCGTTCGGCGATCCACACACCCGGCGTCCAGGCGTAGCGCTGGCTGCGCCATTCCCAGTGACCCGGGGCCCAGACATAGCCATGGCGGGCGCGCGGCATGGCTTCGCGGCGCGGTGGCGGCGGGGCGATGCGGATGTCGTCATAGCGCACGGGCTGCACTTGCGCGGCGACCCAGCCACCACGGTCCAGGCGCCAGCGGTTGTTCTCTTGTATCCAGGCGGCGCGGCGGTACTGGTTGCCACCCCGTTCGCGCAGCCATTCGCCGCCGCTCCAGACATGGCGCTGGCCGTCCCAGTTCCAGTAGCCCGGTGCCCAGACATAGCCGGCGCGCGGTGCGGGGGCGCTTTCAAAGCGTGGTGGAGGCGGGGCGTTGCCGACGACAATGCTCACGCCGAGCTGATTCTGTGCCATCGCCTGCGCCGGCAAAAAAGCCGCGGTGCTGATGGCGAGCATGGCTGCTGCGTAGAGTGCGATGGGTTTCATGGTGTGCTCCATTTCGGTGATTGCGTGAAATGGACTATAGGCGTTTGCTGGCGGTTTTTCGCCTTTGATTCAACTTATTACAATTGACACAATGCTGTGTGTCCGTGTATCCGTGGCGGATACAAATGGCGGCCTGGCGCGTGGCTATTTACGCTGCGCCAGGCGGCATACGGTCAGCATGGATGGCTCACAAGGTGCTGGCGGTGGTGTTGCCCAGCAAGGCTTGCCGTTCCTCGATCAGCGAGATTTTCTTTTCCTGTTCCGTCAGGCGCTTGGCGCTGACCACCACGACGGGGATGGCGCTCGCTTGCGCCACAGCGGCGGTCCTGGCTGCCGATGGCTGCATGAAGCTGACATAGCTGGCGCCGCAGGCGACGGCGACGGCGACGGTGAAGATGGCTTCCATGTTTTTCAACGTTTTCATGATGGTTCCTTTCGGGTGGCGGGTGGGTATGCATGCACTGTAGCCAAGGGCGCGCCAGCGTGCCATGCAGATGCGACCAGCCGTGGTTTTGGCGGGATGGCCTGCAAAAAAACGGCGCTGAAATGCCTGCACCAGGGCTGGCGGGCGACCGCTTGAATTGAGGCCTAATTAGCCCTGTATCCGTGCATATGAATGCAATTGCTCTATGGCATTATTTGACACTGCACAGTGTTGTGCGCCTGTTGTGCGCCGAGTTCTGCACACGCGGCGCGCGGCAGGTGCTGCGCCAGCTGTCCTGCTAGAATCGGCATGGCAGCCGTGTTGCGCACACTTGCGCACACAATCATTCTCATCAGGAGTCACACATGTTCCAATTGTTTGGTTTTGGCGGCGCCCGCTGCCCGCGCTGCGAGCACAAGAACGGCGCTGCCGCCGGCTATTGCGCGCAATGCGGCTTGTCGCTGGGCGCCCCCGACAGCGACGCGGTGCTGCATGCCAACCAATGGCATCTTGCTGATGGGCAACTGGCCCTGTTCTTCGGCGTGCGCGAACTGTCCTCGCTGTTCGGCGGCGCGGCGCGCCGCCTGCAGGTGCCCGCCGAGTCACGCGCCTGGATCGTGCAATCGGACGCTTTCACCTTGATACCGGCCGGCGACTACGACAGCGCCGCCTTCTTTGCGCGCCTGCCCGCGCTGCTGCCGGCGCGTCCGGCCGAAGTGCTGATCGCGCGCGCCGATGCCGTGCATCTCGAATTCGACCTGCCCGGCCTGGCCAGCACGGAACTGCTTAACGTCGCCGCGTCCTTGCGTATCGATATCGCGCTGGGCCAGCCCGATGCGTTCGCGCGCCAGTTCATGCGCGCGCCGGGCGCCGTCACGCGCGCCCACCTGCACGCCTTGCTGCTGCCGTCCGTGCGCCAGATTGCGCTGGAATTCATCGGCAGCCGCGCGCTGCGCGAGATGGACGCGAATGCCGACTTGCGGCCCGAATTGAACGAACGCCTGCAATCGGCGCTGACCCAGCGCCTGGCGCCATCCGGCCTGGCCGTGGCGCGCGTGGAGACGCTGGCGCTACGCCATGACAAGCGCGACGGCAACGCCGACGCCGCCATCGGCACGCTGTGGCTGGGTGGCTTGCCGGCGCAGGAACTGGAACAGCACAGCCTGGAACGCATGAAGCAGCTCGACCAGCTGTATGACGAGGAAGAGTGGCAGCGCATCCGCCGCGAAGAACTGGCGGCGCGCCATGCGCACCGGCGCACCGAACTGCGGCAGGATGCGACGCTGGAAAAAGCCGAGCTGGGCCACCAGGAAGCGGAGCGCCTGCAAGCGCTGCGCGGACGCCAGATCGACCTGTATGGCCGCATTCTGGAAGCGAAATCGCGGCGCCAGGCGCTCGACCACGGCGCCGCGCTGGCGCTGGGCGAGCTGGAACAGGAACTGGCGCAAAAGGGCGCGCAGCGCGCCGATGAAACGGCCAACTGGGAACACGTGCGCGCGCTGGCCGCCATCAAGATGCGCAGCGAGCTGGAATTGTCGCAGCTGCATGGGCGCGAGCAGATCCAGCTGGCGCAGCAGCGTTTTACGCATCAAGTCCACTTGCAGTCGATAGCGCAGCAGATCGAAAGCGCGCTGCTGATCGACGACGAGACGGGCCGCCGCACCCAGCTGGCGCGCCTGCGCCAGGCGCAAGCGGATGCGGCCCAGCGTGAGGCGCAACTGGAGGCGGAGCAGCACCAGGCCGCCTGGCAGGGCCTGATGCTGGCAAATGCGGCGCGCAAGCGCGAGGCCGAGCGGGTGCAGGAGTGGGAAGACCAGATGCAGCTGGCGCGCCAGCGCGAATTGCTGCGCGCCGAGGCGCACAAGGATGAAGCGGCGCAGGTGCAGGCGGCGGAAATCGCGGAAAAAGTGGCGGCGCTGCGGCGCGGCGGCGCGCGCGAAGACGCCATCGCGCAGCAGGAAAAGCTGTTGCGCACCATCGAGGCCGACGGCGTGCACGCGCGCCAGCTGCAGCAGCAAACGCAGCTGGCGCAGCTCGATGCGCTGGCCATCGAGGAACAGCGCCAGCAGCTGCGCCAGCTGGAACAGGAAGCGCAATGGCAGCGCGATTTGCTGGCCATGGCGCAGCAGCGCGAAAGCGATTACGCGCGCTGGAAGGGCGAGTACGAGGCCTTGCTGGCGCAGCAGGCGCATGCGGCCGCACTGGCGCGCATCGACATCGACCGCATCGAGAAAATCGGCAGCTTGAGCGACACGGGCAAGCTGGCCATGGCCGCCGGGCAGAACGCGGCCGCGCTGGCGCAAGTGCTGAAAACGCAGCTGCAGGCCGGCATGAGCGCCGAGCAGATTCACGCGCTGGCGGCGCTGGCGGCGGCCGAGAACGGCGTCGCGCCGCTGGACGCCATGCGCATGGCGCAGGACAGTGTGGCGCAGGAGCGCAGCTACCTGGAAGGCCAGGCGGAACGCGAACGGCGCCAGCAGCTCGACCTGATCAACTTGCAGAACGCGGCGCACGCGCATGGCCTGTCGGCGCAGGCGCAGCTGGGCGTGGCCGTGGCGCAGGCGCTGCAGCCAGGCGCTGCCTCTGCCGCGCCGGCCCGCTGCAAGAACGGCCATGCGCAGCGCGCGGGCCATCCGGAAGATAAATTCTGCGCCGCCTGTGGCGTCGCCCTGCAGCCTTGATGGAAGCGTTTCACCCCAGATGATGCAAAAAGCACGAGACAAACTGCGGGAACTGCGCGCCCTCCATGACGACGGGCTGCTCAGCGAGCAGGAATTTGAACGCCGCAAAAACGCCATCCTCGACGCCGAGTACGCGCCGCCAGGCGCAGCACCCGTGGCCGTGCCGCTGCCGGTGCGCCAGGGCACGGAGCTGGGCTTCATGACGGGCCAGGAAATCGGCCCGCAAAACCGCCGCTACCGGCTCGAACGGCTGATCGGCACGGGCGGCATGGGGCAGGTGTGGCAAGCCACCGACCTGGCCACGCACGCGGAGCTGGGCAGCAGCGAAATGGTGGCGCTGAAGATCTTGCCGCCGCAGCTGACGCAAAGCGCCACGCACGCCAAGTTGCTGATCGAGGAAGCGACCCAGGCGAGAAAACTCGCGCATGAGAACATCGTGCGCGTCTACGAGTGGGCGCAGGATCCGGCCACGGCCAGCTATTTCATCATCATGGAATGCCTCGATGGCGAAGACCTCGAGCACTACCTGGGCCGCCAGGGCGCGCTGCCGCTCTCCAGGGTGCAGGAATTGCTGCAGCCGGTGGCCGAGGCCCTGTCGTATGCGTGGGAAAAGCACAAGCTGGTGCACCGCGACATCAAGCCGGGCAATGTCTTCCTGACGGCGAAAGGCGATATCAAATTGCTCGATTACGGCATCGCGACGCGCGTGCGCAATGCGGACAGCAGCCTGGCGCTGGACATGCCGAATGCGGGCACGCACGGTTATCGGGCGCCCGAGGCAGGCGCCAACCAGCGCCAGCCCAGCCCGCGCCTGGACGTGTATGCGGTGGCCGTGATGATTTACCAGATGCTGGAAGGGCGCATGCCCTTCGACGATGCGCGCAGCGCCAGCCATCTGCCCTCGCCACCGCAGGCGCTCAATGCGGCGCAGTGGCAAGTGCTGCAGAACGGTTTTTCGCTGACGGCAGAATTGCGGCCGCTATCGGTGCAAGCCTTGCTGGAAAATCTGGAGCGTGCCGCCGGGCCGTCGCCGGAAGAACTGGCGGAACAGGCGCGCCAGCAGCAGGCGCGCACGGCGCAGCAACAACGGCAGGCGGCGCTGGCCGCCGAACAGGCGCGCGAAGAAGAGATCAAGCGGGCCCGGATACGCCAGGAAGAACTGGACCAGCGGCGCAAGGCGGAAATCCATGCCGCTGCGCTGGAAAAGCAGCGGCAGGACAAACTGCGCCGCGAGCAGGAAGCGCAGCGCCATTTCGAAGCGGAAGAGGCGCGCAAGCTGCGCAAGGAAGCGCTGCGCGGCCAGTTGCGCGCGCGCCGCGAAGCCGATGCCGCCACCGCCTTGCAGGAACATCAGGAATTGCAGCGCAAGGCCATCGTCGCCAAGGCGGAGGCGGCCTATCGCGCCGAGCAGGAACGCGCGCGTCGCGCAGAGGCCAGCCGCGCCGCCGCGTCTGTCCCTGCGCCAGCATCCGCGCCGGCGCCAGAAGCGGAATCGGAACCCGAACATGTGCAACCGGTGGCCAATGCCGAAGGCATCTTGCGCGACGATTTTCTCGATGGCGCGGGGCAGGGTCCGGAACTGGTGCTCATTCCCAGCGGCCGCTTCCAGATGGGCGCGCACGAGACGGAGCACAAGGCTGCCATCCAGGCCGGCTCGCAGCAGGCATGGCTGGAGCGCGAAACGCCGCAGCACTGGGTTGGCATCGAGCGCCCATTCGCGCTGGCGCGCCACCCCGTCAGCGTGGGCGAATGGCGCGCTTTCGTCAAGGCGACCGGCTGGGCGGGCGGTTCCGAGACGGACTGGGACAATCCCGGCTTCGTGCAGAACGACCTGCACCCGGTGGTGGGCGTGAGCTGGAATGACGCGCAGCTATACCTGGCCTGGCTCAGCGAGCGCACCGGGCGGCAGTATCGCCTGCCCAGCGAAGCAGAGTGGGAATACGCCTGCCGCGCCGGTACGCGCACGGCCTTCAACGTGGGCGACACGATCAGCACCGAGCAAGCCAATTACGACGGCCTGTATGTCTACAACGGCGGCCCACGCGGCGTGTACCGGGGCGGCACCACGCCGCTGGGCAGCTTCGCGCCGAATTCCTGGGGCCTGTTCGACATGCATGGCAATGTGTGGGAATGGGTGCAGGACGTGGTGCACGACAATTACGACGGCGCGCCAGTCGACGGCAGCGCGTGGGAAGAGGGCAGCGACAGCAGCCGGCGCATCCTGCGCGGCGGCTCCTGGTTGTATCACCCGCGCTATCTGCGCTCGGCCCTGCGCAACGCTTTTTCCACCGTGCTGTCGAACGATATCGTGGGCTTTCGGGTGGCGCGCACGCTCGATTAATTTATTGTTAAATCTGTCATCTTGGCGGATACTTCATGCATCCTAACCGTGCCGGAGTGTCCGTGTTCAAACGCCGCCTGCTGTCCTTGCTGTTCGCCTGCCTGCCCGTCTCCGCCCTGGCCGGCGACTTGCCCTCCTATCCCTTCATCCATGCGACGGGGACGGCGTTCAGCTTTGTCTTGCCCGACCTGGGCGAGATCGATTTCGACGTCAGCGTCTTCGACCCCTCGCCCGAAGCGGCCACGCTCCTCGTGCAGACGCGTATTACGGAAGTCAAGGCGCTGCTGGTGGAGCAGGGCTTGCCCGAGGCGGCTGCCGGCATCGAGGTGCGCGACGTGCGCAAGGAAATCCGCAAGGGCGCGGAACAGGACCCGGCCAACCCGCAATACCTGATCAAGGCCAGCGTGCATATCAACGTGATGGACCTGTCGAAATGGCCCGCCGTCATGCGTCCGCTGCTGGCCATGCCCAACCTCGATGCGTTTGCCGTCACCTTCGGCGCCACCGAACGCATCCGCCTGGAAGAGGAGTTGATGGGCGAAGCCGTCAAGGATGCACAGCGCAAGGCCGACGCCATGGCGCGCGGCTTCGGCAAGCGCGTGGGCGCCGTGGCTGGCATCTCCTCGGACCAGCTGAAAAACCTGGGTAATGCGGTGGGCCTGGTGCCGTCCGACCGTTACCAGCGCGCGAACAGCCGCCAGCGGCAAAATCCCGACGACATGCTGATGGTCACCAGCCTCAAAATGGCGCAGACGGTCGACGCCGTGTTCCGTATCAAATGAGCCGGTAGCAGGGGAGCTGGCTGCGCAAAGCGGGCAAACGGTGTAAATTGTGGCTTTCCAAACGCACCAAGGAACGCCATGACCATCAAAGCCATCCGCGACCAGTCGCAACCCATGCGCCACATCGTGCACGTGCGCGATCACATCATTTCCGCCGACGCCTCGGTCGCTGAAGGCGGCGGCGATGCCGGTCCCTCGCCGCACGACCTGTATGACGCGGCCCTGTCGGCCTGCAAGGCGCTCACGGTGGTCTGGTACGCCAAACACAAGGGCATTCCCCTGGAACATGTGGAAGTGTCGACCGAGCGCGATGCCAGCGAAGAGCGCAAGGGCGTGTACCGCCTGGCCGCCACCCTGCACCTGACCGGTGACTTGAGCGACGCGCAGCGCCAGGAATTGCTCGCCGCGGCCGGCAAATGCCCGCTGCATAAATTGATGACGGCTGTGACCACCGAAGTGACGACGGTGCTGGCATGAGCGCGGCCATCCTGAAAAGCCACGAAAAGGACCTGGGCGGCGGTTTCGTCGTGCGGCGTTTGCTGCCCTCGGCCGTCAAGCAGGCCGTCGGCCCTTTCATTTTCTTTGACCATTTCGGCCCCATCGACGTGGCGCCCGATGCCAACCACGACGTGCGTCCCCATCCGCATATCGGCCTGGCCACCGTCACCTATCTGTTCGAAGGTGCGATCGACCACCGCGACAGCATCGGCTCTTACCAGCGCATCGAGCCGGGTGCCATCAATTGGATGACGGCCGGGCGCGGCATCGTGCATTCCGAGCGCACGCCGCTCGACCTGGCGGGCCAGCCGCACCGCACGCACGGCTTGCAGCTGTGGGCCGCGCTGCCCAAGGCGCATGAAGAAGACGAACCAAGTTTCACGCACACGCCGCAGGCCGACATTCCTGTCGTGCCGCTCGATGGCTCCGTCGTGAAAGTGTTGATCGGCACGGCCTTTGGCCAGACCTCGCCCGTGCGCACCTACATGCAGACCTTGTACCTGGACGTGGCGCTGCAGGCGGGGCGCGAGTTGCGCCTGGAGGGCTTGCCGCCGGAAGCGGCGGTGTATCCGATCAGCGGGGACGTGCTGATCGATGGCGTGGCGCTGGTGCCGCATACCATGGCGCTGCTGGAGGCCGGCGCCGTGCCCGTGGTGACGGCAGGCAGCGGCCCGGTGCAATTCGTCGTCATCGGCGGCGAGCCGCTGGACGGCCACCGCTTCCTGTTCTGGAATTTCGTCTCGTCGAGCAAAGAGCGTTTGTCGCAGGCGGCCGACGACTGGAGCGCCCAGCGCATGGGACAAGTGCCGGGCGAGACGGAATTCATCCCGTTGCCGAAGGCGCCCCTGCGCCCGGCAACCTAGGCGCTTGGTTTAGAAGCGCGCGCGCAGGGTCAATGCGGCCTTGCGCGGCTCGCCGTAGAAATTGCCCCACGCCGGCGCACCGACCGTCTGGTAGTAGCGCTTGTCGAGCAGGTTCGTCACGGACAGTGCCGCCGTCCAGTTGCGGTCGATCTGCCAGGCGGCGCGCGCGCTCCACAGTGCATACGCGCCTTGCGCCACGGTCACGTCGCGCGTCACGCGCGAGCTCTGCGTCTGGAAGTTCACGCCGCCGCCCACGCTCCACTTCTGCAAGGCGCCGGGCAGGCGGTAGTCGCTCCACGCGCGCAGCATGTGGCGCGGCGAGTAGGTGCTGGCAAACATCACGCCCGCATTCGAGGTCTGCTCCAGGTACTTGAAATTGTTCAGGGTATAGCCGGCGAACAGCTGCCAGCCCGGCGCCACTTCGCCGCTGATTTCCGCATCGACGCCTTCACTGCGCACCTTGCCCGCCGAGAAATAGCACTCCGTGCCGCTGGAACAGGTGTTGACCAGGTCGAGCTCTGCGCGGTTGCGCTGCTCGATGCGGAACAGCGCCAGCGAGGCATTCACCTTGCCATCGAACAGCTCACCTTTCACGCCCAATTCCAGGTTGCGCCCCTTGAGCGGGTCGAGCAGGGCGCCTTCGGCCGTGCGCTGGTTTTGCGGCTGGAAGATGTCGGACACGCTGGCGTAGCCCGACCAGCGCTTGTCGAATGCGTAAATCACGCCGCCATATGGCGTGACGACGCCGTTTTCGCGGTACGGATCGATATACACCTCGCCCGTGTCGCGGTACACGCTGCTCCATTTGTAGTTCGACACGCGCGCGCCCGCCACCACGGTGAGCGGGTCGCTGACGCTGAAGCGGGCCACGCCATACGCGCCCGTCTGCGTCATCTTCGTTACACTGGGATCGCCCCGATAGCTGTTTTCACGGAACCAGGTGTCGCTCGGCTCGGCCACACCGCGATTCGGTTGCAGCGGGTTGTTCGGCTTCTGCAGCAGGGCCAGACTGAAATCGCTGTCGCTTTCCAGGCGGTTGGTGCTGACACCGGCGCTGAAACCGTGGCGGCGGCCGAAGGCGTTGAATTTGCCATCGAGCGACAGGTCGATGCCCTTGTTGGTGCTGCCGTAGTCGAAGACGCCGCCGTACATCATCATGCCGGCCATGGTGGCGGGATCGAGTGCACCCTGGCTGAACATGTATTTCACGTCATGCCGCTCGCGCGTGTAGTTGGCACTGGCTTTCAACGACCAGTCGGCATCGAAGCGGTGTTCGAATTCGGCGAAGACGGCCGTTTGCTTGCTATTCCAGCGGTTCCAGTCGGCGCCGAGGAAGGTCTCGCGGGGCAGTTTCGGGTCGCTGCCATCGCGGTAGCGGGGCATGCCCGAGAAAAATGGCGTTGACTTCAGTTTTTCATGGCTGGCGCCCGTCGTCAGTTTGCTGCCCGGCGCCAGGTCGAATTCCAGCACGCCGTACAGCACGTCGGTGCGGCTGTCGGCCACGTCATAGAAATAATCGCGCTGGTCGTGCGCGGCCACGGCGCGGCCGCGGATGCTGCCCGATTCGTTCAGGGGGCCGGTGACATCGACTTCGCCACGCACGTCGTTCCAGCGGCCCGCGCCGAGCGCCAGCTGTACCTGCTTTTCCGCCAGCGGGCGTTTGCGCACCATGTTGATGGCCGCACCAGGAGAGCCCGTGCCCTGCAGCAGGCCCGTGGCGCCGCGCACGATTTCCACGCGGTCGAGCATGGCTGTATTGCTGGTAAAGCTGTTCGCCTGCGGGTAGTACATGGCGCGGTTCACGCCGTCGAACTGGTACGTTTCGACCATGAAGCCGCGCGAATACACATAGCGTCCGCCCATCGGGCTGTCGTACATGGTGATGCCGGTGGTATTGGCCAGCACGGCATCGATGGTGTTGAGGTTCTGGTCGTCCATTTTCTGGCGCGTGACGACGCTGACGGATAGCGGAATCTCGCGCAGGGTTTGCACGCCCTTGCCGACGGTGACGGCGCGCGCCGCGTACGAGTTGCTGTGTTCACTGACAGGGTCGCGCTCCATGCTGGCGCTGACCATCACGGGCGCCATGGTCTTTTCCACGCCGGTCGCCGAGGCGGAGGTTGGCGCCGCCTGGCGCAGCACGTAGGCGCCGTTCGGCAACTGCAGCGCTTCCAGGCCGCTGCCGGCCAGCACCTGCGCAAAGCCCTGGCTGACGTTGAAGCTGCCGCGCACGCCGGCCGAGCGCAGGCCGCGCGTCTGAGAGGGATCGGTCGACAGGCTGACGCCGGCGGCGACGGCAAAATCGTTGAGGGCGGTGGCCAGCGGGCCGGCCGCAATGGCGTAGGCTTGCGGCGCGGTGGTGGCGGCCTGGCCTTGCGCCAGCGCGGGCGCGGCGAGGAAGGCGGCGGGGGCGGCGCACGCCATGGCGAGGACGGCCAGGCGGATGGCGCGCGCGGCGGGATGGAGGACGGGGGTGGTCAGCTGCATGCTCGGTCTTTCGGTTCAGGGTATGGTCAATGGAGGATGAATCGGCTACTTATCCATGAAGCCGAAGCAGCGCATCGAAACACCAACCCCTGGCGCAAAAAAACTGAAAATAATTATGCCGGCCGGGCCGACACCGTGGCCCAGTAGCGCGTGAAGTACGTCACTTGCAGGCCGTGCGAGGCGCACAGGCTTTCCAGTACGGCGTCGATATCGTCGAGGCGGTAGGTGCCCGTGACGGGACGCTGCGCCACCTTGGCGTCGCAGGCGAGGCGCCCGCGCCGGTAGCGCGCCAGTTCCCGCAGCAGTTGCTGCAGGGGCCAGTCGGCGGCCACCAGCATGCCGCGCAGCCAGCTGTCCTGGTGCGCTGGCATGGCCAGTACGGCTGCCAAGCCAGTGTCGGAGAAGCGCAACTGCTGGCCCGCTTCCAGGCGCCGCACGGCGTCCGGGCGCGCCGCGCAGCGCACTTCCACCGCGTGTTCGAAGACGCTGACGACGCTGCCGTCCGCATCGCAGCGCACGCCGAAGCGCGTGCCCAGCGCGCGGATCACGCCGTGCGGGGTGTCGACCAGGAAGGGGCGGGCATCGGATGCCGTCGTGATGATGATTTCGCCCTGGTGCAGGCGGATCCGACGCTGTGTGGCGCTGTAAGCGACATCCACGGCGCTATCCGTATTCATCTCCAGGCGCCCGCCATCGGCCAGGGGCACGTGGCGGCGGTGGCCCGGCGCCGTGCGCAAGGACGCCGTCAGGGCTTGCCATGGGCCCGATTGCAGGCCCGCCTGGCCCAGCGCGATGCCGCCGCCAGCCGCCACCAGCACGGCGAGTATCTTGGCGGCCGCGCGCCGGCGCTGCTGCGCCGCCTGCAGCGCGGGAATCGCCAGCGCTGTCGGTATCGCGCCCAGCTGGCCGTCCATGCGCTGCAGCAGCTGCCAGGCCCGTTCATGCTCGGCGCTGGCGTCGCGCCATGCCTGCACGGCGGCTGCGTCTGCACTGCCGCATTGGAGTTCCACATGCCAGTGGGCGGCGGCGGCCAGCACCTTGCGGGCGATAGGCGTGGAAGGGGCGGTGGTGGCGCCAAACATCAGCCGGCCGCCAGCAGCAGGCATTCCGTGTAGGCGCGCACCAGGTGCTTCTTGACGGTGGGCAGGGAGACACCGAGGCGTCGGCTGATGTCCACATAGCTGAGCTCTTCGATTTGCGCCAGCAGGAAGATGGTCCGCGTGCGCGCCCCGAGGCGGTCGAGCAGACGGTCGACTGCGAGCAGGGTTTCGATGATGATGGCATGCGTTTCGGCGCACATCGTTGTCGGCTCCGCCTGCTGCGCCAGCGCTTCCAGATAGGCGTGTTCCAGCGCCTGGCGCCGGTAGCGGTCGATCAGCAAGCCGCGTGCGATGGTTGCCAGGTAGCCGCGCGGCTCGCGCAGGGGCGCCAGCGGTGTCACCTCGCGTTTGCCCAGCAGGCGTAAAAACGTGTCCTGCGCCAGGTCGGCCGCCTCGGCGCGGTTGCCCAGCTTGCCGCGCAGCCAGCCATACAGCCAGCCGTGGTGTTCGCTGTACAGGGTGGTCAGGGGGCTGGCATAGGTGGGACTGACGGTGCTCACTGCGTTCTCCAGGCAAGGGATGAGCTGGGCTGACGGAACGCGGGGTGCCGGCTGGCTGGGCTGTTTGAGAATGATACTCATTATCACATTGCCATGCCGCCGGCGTCAATTGGCGTCAGCCGCCGAGGCGCCAGCGCTCTTGCCACTGTTGCAGATCCGCCCAGGTCGTCTGGAGTGCGCCAGCGGACCAGTGCAGCAGGCTGTCAAACGCCAGCACGGTGCGGCGCAGGTGGATGCCATCAAAAAACACGTGGTCGGCCACGACGGTGGCGGCCAGCCAGGCGGCGAGGATGACGATGATGTCGTGGCGGCCGCTTTTCCACCAGCGCAACGAGTGGCGGCGGAAAATCCACGGCACGCCCAGCGGATTGGGCCAGTCGGCCAGCAGATGCATGATGCCGCCTGCGGCAAAGCCGAACAGGGGCGGCGCCCACAGGTGGTGCGGCAATTGCAGATACGTGTAGACGAGCAGGGCGATCCAGGCCAGGCCCCAGTGCGTCCAGGTGCGGTGCGTGATCCACAGCCGGTGCGTGCGCGCCCACCAGGCCACTTCCAGCCAGTCCGGCGCCGTGCCGCCCAGTGCGCCCATGACAAAGGCGAGCATGCTCAGCACTTGGTAGGGGCCACCGGCGCCAGCGTGCGCGACCAGGGCCGCGGCGATCACGCCGGCAGCCCAACCGGTCGCATGATGCGCTTTGTTGGAAGCCATAGAAAATGTAAAACGCCATGCGGGCGTTGTGTGAAATACAGGGGGATATTAACTGGATGAATATACAGTATGCAAGGGCGTGGAGGGGTGCTATTTGCAGAATATCTGGCGATAATTTGTTAAATTATGTGTCGGCAGGGCCTGGCTAGCGGACTCGGCAAGTCATGCCGGGCGTTCAAGTGTGTTGTGCGGCTGATAATGTAATTGGCGCAGGGCGCGCTATGCTGAAAGTAGTCCCACGTTTTGAAGAGGTCTCGCCATGAAAATCCCGCGCGAATTGCAGATTCCCGCCATCGTGTTTACGCTGGAAGCGGTGTTTATTCTGGGCTTGTCGATGATTTTCCTTGTACTGGTACCCCGCTAGTGCCTTGCGGATAACTGCAGACTTACAACACTGAACAAAACCGTAGCGAGCGGAAGGGAGAGGTGGTCGAGAAGCGCAACCGTACTCTAGTACGGTGAGCATCGCAGGCCGCCTATACCGACGCGCAGTAGGTTTGGTTCAGTGTTTCTATGCGGTTAGCACACTATCGCACAGCGCCGCACCCTCGGTGCGGATGATCCAGCATTCCGGATACGGTTCGCTGGCGAAGCGGTTGTGCCGCGCGAAGCCGCTGAGTTTATCCAGAGCAGTGGCGGGGGCCAGCGCGGTTTCCTTGCCGCTGGCGGTATCGATATGCCAGAAACCGCCGTTGCGGTGAAATAGCACGGGCAGGCAGCTGGCCTGCGGCGTGGCCAGGTGGCTGGCCAGCGAAGGCTGGGCTTCCGGCAGCAGCAGGTAAAAGCATTCGGCGCGGGCGCCGTGGTCGATGCGGTGCAGGATCACGCCGTGCGCCAGGATGGCCGTGACGCTGAGCACGACGATGCCCTTGATGCTGGCAGACAATTCGATGCGCATGCCCAGGCGCAGGGCGACGGGTTTGTGCTTGCCGGGCCATACGCCGTCGAGCAGCACGCCATAGCGCGATACATCCTCGATTTCAAAACCTTGCCCGCTGCGCCGGATGATGGCATGGCGGCCCGACAGGCGGCGCGTCAGGCCGTTGTTGTCCTGGCCGTCGGGACTGAAATGGCTGAGCAGCACGTCCGCTTCCGGGTCCACCAGCTCGAAGCGGCCCAGCATGCATTCTTCCAGCGCGAACAGGCGGATCTGGCGCTGCTCGCCCGCTTCCGGCGCCGCATTGACGAGGCAGGCGGCCTGGCTCGGGTGCGGATGGCAGTGGTTGGCGGCGGGCAGGTCGACTTCGATCAACTCCTCGTCCCAGGCAATGGTGGTAAAGCCCATGTCGATCTTGCCTTGCGGCGCGGACAAGTCCACGTGGGCAATGCCGGCATTGCGCGCCGTCACGTCGAGGTTGCAGCCGTCGCCGCCCGTCACGCGGGCGATCGAGGCGTCGTCCGCCATCACGCGCACATTCTTGTGCGTGCTGAGGAAGATCTGGTGGATTTCCGTCAGCGTGGCGTCGCGGCGCGGCACCAGGATGACGAAGGTGCACACCCATTTTTGCGCCACGGCGCCATCGACATGGCTGTGCACTTCCACTTCGATCTGGTATTGCCCGTGTTCCTTGTTGCGCGAGGAAAACTCGACAAACACGGGGCGCCAGTCGCCGCGCGTGGTGCGCACGAAATCATGTTGCACGGCACCGCGCGGGATCAGATCCGAGCGCAGGCGCAAGGTCAACTGCGGTGCGCAGGCGGCGCTCATGCCGCGCAATTCCATCTTCAGGGTTTGCCGTCCGCCTGCCGCGCGCGGATCGAAGCCGCTGATGTGCAGGTGGGCTTGCACCGGCTGGTAGGCGGGCGGCACCGTTGCAGGCGCAACGGGCGCTGGCGTGAATGCCGGGGCGGCGGCCGCCGGTGAGGAGCGGCTTACCGTTTGAATGGCAGCATCGCGAATAACAGTATCACGAGTATCAGAATCATGCGCAGGGGCGTGCGAAAGCGCCGTTGCCGATGGCTCGGAACGGGCGCTGCGCAGTGCGGTCAACAGGTCGTAGCTGCTGGGAGCAGTCGTCGCTTGCGGGTGGTTGCCCGCACAGACTGTATCCCCAGGCAAGACCCAGAACGTACAGTGCGGGTGCTCCGGGTTGCTGCATTTTTTCATGACATTCTGACTCGAATCGAGCGGGGACATTTCGCCCTCTGTTCTACATGAGAGCTTACGCGCTTTTGCGCCTGCTTGGCAACTTTCGCGGCCCCGGAATGCGCACTTTTTGCCCAAATTCATGTCCCTGGTCACCCCCCTTCATATATGCCATGGAAACTATTGCTCAAAAACACATATTATGTTTTTCTGGATATGTTATTTTGATATTGCATGGAATCGCTTCCCATCAATGCGCGTGCGCGCCGGCCGGGCATTTTTACGCCCGCGATGCGAGCCTGGGGCGTTTTGCATTATGCTGGCCGTTCCCCCTAACGCTTGAATCGAGAGAAGAGCATGCCTGTCCAACGCCCGCTACAGCTTGTCATTGCCTATGGCGCCACCTTGTGCGTCTTCCTGGCCATCGATGCCCTGTGGCTGGCGGTGCTGATGAAGCCTGTGTACGCGGCGGCGCTGGGGCCGCTGCTGGCGGAGTCTCCGCGCTGGGCGCCGGCCGTGTTGTTTTATATGCTGTACGTGGCGGGGCTGCTGGTCTTTGCCATCTTGCCCGGACTGCGCGCGCGCCGCGGGCGCACGGCGGCGGCGCTGGGTGCGCTGCTTGGACTGCTTGCCTATGGCACCTATGATTTGAGCAACTATGCCACCTTGCGCGACTGGCCGCTGGGCCTGACGGCGATCGACATGACCTGGGGCGCCGTGCTGTCGGCCGTGTCGGCGACGGCCGGTTATCTGGCTGCTAGCCGCCTGGGGCGCTGAACGCCGCATCGAAGCGCAGCGCGAGCAAGGTAATGTTGTCGCTATGTAAACCTGTTGGCGGATCGGAGAGGAAGTCGTCGAACAGGGCGCTGACGGCCTGGGCAGCACTCTTGCCGGCACACAAGGCGGGCCAGCGGGCCGTGAGCGCCAGCGGATCGTCACAGGCCCAGAAGCCGTCGCTGGCCAGCACATAGTGGGCGCCGGGGCGCACGCGCAGCACGCGGCGGTCGCCCAGGTGCGCCAGGAAGGGTGGCAAGGTGGATGCATCGAGGCCGCGCAGGGGCTTGTCGAGCTGCAAGCTGTCGCTTAGGGCGTTGCCTAAAATAAATGCCTGCGAGATTTGCGGATGGTGCTCGCCGTGCACGGCGGCGCGCCAGCGCGTCTCGTCGAGCGCGCCGCGCATGGCGTACACGGTGGCCGGCACGTGGTCGATGGTGAGGATGCTGGCCACGCCATCGGCAAGTTCATACAGGCGCGAATCGCCCACGTGATACAGCAGCGGCGCTTCGCCGGGCGGCACTTCCAGCAAGGTCAGGGTGGTGCCGGGCGGACGCGCCTGGGCGGGCGTGCTCCTGGCGAAACCATCCTGCAAGCGCGTGTGCAGAGCATCGAGCCTGGCTGCCAGGCTGGCCGTGTCGAGGCAGGCAGGCATGGCCAGCAAGCCTTGCACGGCCGCTTCCGCCGCTTCGCGCCCCTGGCCGTGGCCGCCCATGCCGTCGAGCACGGCTGCGCGCACATGGCCGCGCGGCCAGCCCGGCACCTGGCAGTGGAATGGCGCCTGCCGCGACAGGCAGACGGCGTGGCCGCTGGCATCGATCAGCAGGAAGTTGTCCTGGTTCTCGCGCCGCGGCACGGGGCCGGCGCCCATGCTGCTGCCGGCGGCGGCATCGAGCCAGGGGCCGAAGTCAAGCGCGTCTTTGATTAAATGCATCGGTTGAACGGTCCAGGCGGCCAGCAATGTTGATCATAGGACACAGCTTAGCCGAAATTGTGCAGGGGCGATACCTTGCTTATCTAACAAAAAAACCTGCGGCAGCAGGCTGGCGCAGGTTTTTCATGGTGCAGGGCGGCGCTTAACGGCGATGGCCCCAGCCGTGGCCGTGGCCGCGGTCATGGTAGTCTCGGTCATAGTAGTCGCGGCGGCCATGGTCGCGGTAGTAGCCGCGGCCCGGTTGCACGTAGACGACAGCCGGTGGGCCGTAGTAGCGTGGTGGCGGCGCGTAATACACGGGCTGCGGTGCCGGCGCGTAGTACACCGGTTGCGGCGCAGGCGCGTAATAGGTTTCGCGGTAGCCGCCGCGATAGCCGCCACGGTCATAATGGCGGTCATTCGTGCTGATGCTGTTGCCGACGGCGGCGCCAAGCACGCCACCGACGATCGCGCCATTGCGCCCGCCGGTGCTGTTGCCAATGGCAGCTCCGACAACGGCGCCTGCAACGGTATTGAAGTCGCGGTCGCCGGCGACTGCGGCCGAAGACACAGCCACTGCAGCTACCATTACCGCACCCAGGAGTTTCTTGTTCAACATGGCATTTCCTTCCATTCCGGCGAGATCACAATGATCTGCATGGACTGGACTATAGCTGCTGTCACCAGCTTGTTCCACGTCTAATACAACTTCTTACATTCCTGCCCCGATGGTAACAAGTCAGCGCAGGCGCGCCTGCCATTCGGGCCGCAGCAGGCTGTACATTTTGACATCGCGCATCGCGCCATTGATAAAAAACGCCTGGCGCATCAAGCCTTCCTCGGTAAAGCCGTTCTTTTGCGCGATGCGCTCGGAGCCGATGTTCAGCGGGTCCATCAGCAGCTCCAGCCGATGATACGCATAGGCGTTGAACAGGTAATCGACCACCAGGCGCGTCGCTTCGCTGATGTAGCCGCGCCCGTCCCGCTGCCGGTCGAACAGGCGGTAACCGATCTCGCGCGAGGCTGGCGTGCGGCTCTTGAAGTGCGTGATCGTGCCGATGATGTGCTGGGCTTTGTCTTCGATGAGGAACAATTCGCTGTCCTCGGTGACAAAACCCGATTGCAGGAAGTCGCGCCGCATGGCCTCGGGCGACTTGAATTGCATCGAGAAAAACTCGCCGCGCGAGGGCAGGTCGTTGACGAGGGAAATATAGGCATTCAGGTCGGCGGCCTGCACATGCCGGACGTTACAGAGTGTTCCCTTGAGCATGGCGGTATCCGGTAGCGATCACGATCTTGATGGTAATCGACTCCGGGGGGAGAGGCAATCGATCCCGTAAAAGTTGCTGCAACGACAGAATAAATACGCTATCGTAGAAAGCCGCGCCTTGCCCCTGGCCACGGCGTATCCGCTTCGACCTCGTTGACTGGAATTGACATTACATGCATAGCATCCTGACTGGCGCGCCACTGCGCCGTTCCGCTTTATTCATCGCCCTTGGCTGCGCTGTCAGCGCCGGCGCCTTTGCCGCCGCGCCAGGTAATGCGCCGCAAGCGCTGGCGCAGGTGCGCGACACGGCGCTGCACAGCGACTGGGCGTATGCGCGCCTGGCCGACATGACGGATCTGATCGGCCCGCGCCTGTCCGGCTCCGCCGGCGCGGCCGCCGCCGTGCAGCAGGTGGCCGACACCATGCGCCAGCTGGGCGCTACCGTCACCTTGCAGCCCGTGAAAGTGCCGCACTGGGTGCGCGGCGTGGAAACGGCGGAAATCGTCGATTATGCGGGCCGTCCGCAGGGGGTATCGCAGCGCGTGGTGCTGACCGCCCTGGGCGGTTCGGGCGCCACGCCGGCCGCCGGCCTGACGGCGCCCCTCATCATCGTCAAAAGCTTCGAGGAACTCAAGGCGCGCGCGGCGCAAGTGAAGGGCGCCATCGTGCTGATCGACACGCCGTTCGACCAGGAGATGGCCGAGCGGGGTCTGGCCGGCGTCACCTACGGCCAGGGCTCGCGCTTCCGTTTCAATGGACCGAAGGCGGCGGCCGATCTGGGCGCCGCCGCCGCGCTGGTGCGCTCGATCGGCGGCGCGAACTTCCGCATCCCGCATGCGGGCGCCACGGGCCTCGATGACAACAAGCGCATTCCCGCCGCCGCCGTCACCGTGGAAGACGCCTTGCTGATCGGCCGCCTGGCCGCACGCGGCCCGATGAAAATGCACCTGACCCTGACGCCACAAAACCTGCCCGAGGCGGACAGCTACAACGTCATCGCCGACTGGCCGGGCACGGACAAGGCCGACGAAGTGGTGGTGGTCTCGGGCCACCTCGATTCCTGGGACCTGGCGACGGGCGCGCACGACGACGGCGCCGGCGTGGTGGCGGCCATGGGCGTGGTGGAAACCCTGAAAAAGCTCGACTACCGCCCGCGCCGCACCATCCGCGTGATCGCCTGGATGAACGAGGAAAACGGCGGGCGTGGCGGCCAGGCCTATTTCGAGGCCCACAAGCAGGCGCTCGGCAAACAATATGCGGCCATCGAGATGGATAGCGGCGCTGGCCGTCCGTTCGGCATCAAGGCCAGCGTGGGGCCGAAGGCGGAAAAACTGTTTGCGCCGTTGCTGGCCGTCCTGCAACCGATGGGCGCGCACGCGTTCACGCGCCGCGACGCGCTGGGCACGGGCGACTTGCACCGCCTGGAAACGGGCGGCGTGCCCAGCTTCGAGCCGCTGGTCGACAGCCACAGCTACTTCCACTACCACCATACGCCGGCCGACACGCTGGACAAGGTCGACCCGGATAACCTGAAGCGCAACGTGGCGCTGATGTCATCGCTGGCCTGGTTCCTGGCCAATATCGACGGCGAGATCGGCCGCGCGCCGGAGCAGGGCGAGTAAGCGCCAATGTCGCTACCCGATCTGAACCTGTTGATCACCCTTGACGTGCTGCTGGCCGAAGGCAGCGTCACGCGCGCGGCGCGGCGCTTGCGTTTGAGCCCCTCGGCCATGAGCCGCGCCCTGGCGCGTCTGCGCGAGACGACCGGCGATCCGTTGCTGGTGCGCGCCGGGCGTGAACTGGTGCCCACGCCGCGCGCGCTGGAGCTGCGCGCAAGAGTGGGGCCCCTGTTAGGCGAGGTGCTGGCCGTACTGCGTCCGGCGGAGCAGCTGGACCCGCGCCAGCTGGCGCAAACATTTACGCTGCGTTCGAGCGACGGTTTCGTGGAAAATTTCGGCCCGGCGCTGCTGGCGCACATCGGCGCACAGGCGCCTGGCGTGCGTCTGCGCTTCGTGCAAAAGGTCGACCGGGAAAGTGTGCAGCTGCGCGAGGGCAGCATCGACCTGGAGACGGGCGTGATCGGCAGTCTTACCAGCCCTGAAGTGCGCACGCGCAGGCTGTTCGGCGACCGTTTCGTGGGCGTGGTGCGCAGCGGCCATGCGCTGGCGCAGGGCGACATCAGCGCCGAGCGTTATGCGGCCGGCCAGCACGTGCTGGTGGCGCGGCGCGACCAGGATACGGGACCGATGGACGACGCCCTGGCCGCGCTGGGACTGCAGCGCACGATCGCCAGCATCGTCGGCGGCTTTACGGCGGCGCTGGCGCTGGCCGCCGGCTCCGACCTGATCGCCACCGTGCCGGAACGGCATACGGGCAATCTGCGCGCCGGTATGTTCAGTTTTGCGCTGCCGCTAGGCATGCCCGACCTGACCGTGTCGCTGATGTGGCATCCACGCATGGATGCCGACCCTGCCCACCGCTGGCTGCGCGGCTGCGTGGTCGACGCCTGCGCGGCCCGGATCAACGCCAGTTGATGCCGCCGGCAGCGGCAGGTCAGGGCTTGCTCAGAGCGCGGCCGAGCACGAAAATGGCCAGCGCGGCGAGTATCAGCGCGCTGGCGACGGCAAAGCTGGCGTGCATGCCACGGATCATGGCGGCTGGCTGGGCGCCGGTGATATCGCCGGCGCTGGCAGCGAAGACGGCGCCCATCACGGAGGCGCCCGTGACGAGGCCCAGATTGCGCGACAGATTGAGCATGCCGGAGATAACGCCGCGCTGATCGGGAACGATGTCGCCCATCACGGCGGTATTGTTGGCGGCCTGGAACAGCGCGTAGCTGGCCGTGAGCAGCATGATGGGCGCGACATAGCCTGGAATACCCAGGCTGGCGGGCAGCAGGGCCAGCGCCAGGCAGGCGCCGGCCGCGCCGCACAGGCCCGCGCCGCCCATGCGCTGTGCGCCGTAGCGGTCCACCAGCCAGCCGGACGGCACGCCGCAGAACGCCGCCACCAGCGGCCCGGCCGCCAGCACCATGCCGGTGACGGCGGCGCCCAGGCCCAGGCCGCGCGCCAGGTAGAAGGGACCGACCACCAGGGTGGACATCATGACCGTCGAGACCAGCATGCTGGTCGCCAGGCCGGCGCTGAGCACGGGCGCGCGCAGCATGGCCAGGCGTATCAGCGGCGCCGGCGCCTTCAGTTCGACGCGGACGAACAGGATGGCGCCGACGCAGGCGGCCAGCAGCAGCGCCGCGTTGCGCACGCCGAAATGGCCGCGGCCCAGGGTCATGGCCAGCGCATACGTGCCCAGGGTCAGCGCCAGCAGCACGGTGCCGCGGTGGTCGAATACGGGACGCTTGGCGTGCGCGCCGCGCTGGTCGGCCGGCAGGTAGCGCCAGGCCAGCAGCAGCGCCACGGCAGCCAGCGGCACGTTGACGAGGAAAATGGCTTGCCAGCCGAAGTGCGCGATCAGCAGGCCGCCCAGCGCGGGGCCGAGCGTGGTGCCGACCGCCGACATGGTGCCGAGCAGGCCCATGGCGCTGCCCGTCCTTGCCTTGGGCACGGTGCTGCCGACAAAGGCCATGGTCAGCGCCATCATGACGGAAGCGCCCAGGCCTTGCAGGGCGCGCGCGGCAACCAGCAGCCACAAGGTGGGCGCCAGGGCGCACAGGATGGAGGCAAGGGCAAACAGCGCGATGCCGGCCAGCAGCAGGCGGCGCCGGCCGAGCATGTCGCCGAGCCGCCCCACGCTGACGATCAGGGCGGTGATGGCCAGCAGATACGCCAGCACGATCCATTGCACATCCTGGAACGGTGCCTGCAGGGCCTTGGCCATGTCGGGCAAGCCCACGTTGGCGATGCTGGTGCCCAGCGCGGGCAGCAGCATCGCCAGGGACAGGCTGGCAAGCGCGCCGTGCATGGGCATTGTGACGCTATCGGCCTGAGTGGTCTGCTGGCCGGGCGGTACGGGTTTTGACGGTGGTTGCATGGCGTGGCTGATCCTCGAATAGGGTCACCACATGGTACTGAGGGATATGGCATGGCGGAAGACGCATCATTTGCATTGTGTTATTGCGTTTGACGCCATGTGAGGAGCGGTGCCTTCGGACTTCAATCTGAATAACCCTGCATAGCGTCCGCCGTGTCGTGGCGGATGCCCCACCACGGCAGATACGCATGGTTTTCGCCGCGCGCGCGGAACCACGGCTGGTCGTGATTGATGGGCCGCACCGTGGCGGGCGGCGACACCAGCACGCCCATGACGCTGGCAGGATCGCTGGTGCCCGCCACCAGCACGCTCTTGCCGACGTGGTTCGCATGGGCGATGCCCAGGGCGACATTGGTCAGCGCCGTGCCGGCGCCCATCTCGCCCAGCAGCGCCGGCGTATTGAAGGTCTGCGGCAGGAAGTCGAATTCCGTCACCTCCAGGGTCAGCGCCTGCGCCAGCTGGCCCAGCCGGTCGGAGGAGCTGGGCAACGTCCTGTTGGCGTCGTGGATGACGTAGCCGATGTCGGTCTCCGTCTTGCCGCCCTGGCGCGCCGCTTCGGAAAATAGCGCCTGCCACGCCTGCACGGCGCGCGGCGGCTTGTCCTTGGCCAGTTCAAAGTCCGCCACATTTTTCGTGGCCGGATAGCCTATCCACGCCAGCGCCGCCCGCTCCGTTTTGTAATCAGGGCCGGCCAGCACCAGCAGCACGAGGTTTTCATTGATCTGCATGGTTTTCGGCCGGCTCGGCGCATCCCAGTTCATGACCCATACGGTTTGCTGCGGATGCGCTTCCAGGTAGGCCAGCGCGGCTTGCAGGGAGACGAAGCCCGCATTGTTGCCACCCAGGGTGATGCGCACGTCGGGTGGGGTGGCGCGGGTCCAGAGGGTGGGGAAATTGACATTGCCGATGTTGAAGGTGTCGGTGATGCGTTCGCGCGTAGTGTTTCTTGCCTCTTCTGGGTCCAACTTACCCGCAGGCAGGGCATATTCCACGCGGATGCCTGCCAGTTCCCGCCAGTTCTGTTTTTGATCCTTGGGATAGACCCGATAAAAGTAGGTGGGACTGGAGTAGTAAATGTCATGAAATAGGCTGGTTAATTTCCGCACATATTTATAGTGATAGCCCTTGAACGTTTCCGTGCCATCGAGATCGTGAGCAATGGGGGCGACGGCCTGCAAGGTACTGAAGCCCCTGGGATCCGTCCTGACCATATCGTCATTTTCGTTGGGCTTGGCCAATCCCAACGTCCATAGCAGCTGCCACTCGGTCGGATAGTCGAGCCGCTGCAGGGGATTGAGCCACTGCAGGCCCACCACTTGTGCCCGGAAGGGAGCGTGGGCAGTGTTTCTTGGGAGATCGTCTTCTTTCTGCGCAGGTTTCATGGCGCATGCCGTCAATAGCGCAAATAGGGAGAAAGCGGCGAGCATGGGCAGCGCATGGCTGAACAAGGTCGTGCCTTCGGCTTCGGCGAGCAGGATGCAATTGCTATCGAGCGTAGGGTCGGGCGACATGCGGGCGCTCCGTCAGCGTCAAGCAGGAAAAGGCGGCGCCAAAGTGAACTCAGGCAATCTGCACTGTATGCGGATTGCCTTAGGTGGAACTTGCGTGGTGTCAAGAAAGGCGGTGCGAGGGGCGGGGAGTGCCCCAGGCAATCAGATCGCGTTCAGCGGTATTTTGAGGTAGCGCACGCCGTTGTCTTCCGGCTCGGGCAGCTTGCCCGCGTTGATGTTGACCTGGATGGCGGGCAGGATCAGGGTCGGCATGTCCAGTGTGGCGTCGCGGCCCGTGCGCATGGCCACGAACTGTTCTTCCGTGATGCCGTCGCGCAAGTGGATGTTGCTGGCGCGCTGTTCCGCCACCGTCACTTCCCAGCGCGGCGCGCGGCCGTTCGGTGGATAGTCGTGGCACATGAACAGCCGCGTTTGCGGCGGCAGCGCCAGCAGGCGCTGCACGGAGCGGTATAACAGGGACGCGGAGCCCCCTGGAAAGTCGCAGCGGGCCGAACCCACGTCCGGCATGAACAGGGTGTCGCCGACGAAGACGGTGTCGCCGATCTGGTAAGCCAGGTCGGCCGGCGTATGGCCGGGCACGTGCAGCGCGCGCACTTCCAGCTTGCCGATATGAAACACCTGGTCGGGCGCGAACAGCTGGTCGAACTGCGAGCCGTCGGCCCTGGCGTCATCCTGGTGGTAGACGGCCGCGAACGCCTGCTGCACCGTCTGGATGGCGGCACCGATGGCCACGTCGCCGCCCAGCTGCTGTTGCAGGTAGGGCGCGGCGGACAGGTGATCGGCATGCGCGTGGGTTTCCAGCAGCCAGCGGCACTGCAAGCCGTGTTCGCGCACGAAGGCGATCACCTTGTCGGCCGAGGTGGTCGAGGTGCGGCCCGCTTTCGGGTCGTAGTCGAGCACGGAATCGATGATGGCGCAGTCCTGGCCATCGGCCTCGTACACAACATAGGTGACGGTGGCGGTGGCGGGATCGAAGAAAGCTTGGATTTGTGGGGTCATCGCGGCGGCAAAGTACGGACAGGGAAGGGCATTATATCGCCAGAGTGCGCCAAAAAAATGCTGAGAATTGACCTTTGGCATGCGAAAAACAGATAAGGAGTGCGCGGCAGTCGTGCGCACCCTGGCGCTTGCAGCGTGGTAACCTCATCCTACAAGGAGAAATTCATGAACGATATTACTGCACGCAGCGAACAGTACCGCGGTTTTACGATTTCGGTGACCCCGCAAAAGGACAACGACGATTTATGGGATTTTACCTACCACCTGCAGCGCGAGGGCGAGAGCGCGGCGCAAGCGATCACGCGCAGCCGCACCCTGGGCGGCTATGCGGCGCCTGAGACGGCTTGCACGGCCGGGATAGAAGTGGCCAGGACGGAAGTGGATAATCTGTTGCGTCCTTGAGCCAGCGTAAATCGTTTAGCCGGAAAGTCAGCCTGACCGCACGCTGGCGCCTGAAACACGTCGCTAGCGGTCGCGCTTCATGCTACGATTTCCACTATTGAGTCAGTCACGAAGGAGGCACCCCATGGAAAACAGTTCTAAAATTCACTATAAAGGCTGGGAAATCGTTCCCCTGGCCGTGCCCACCACCGATGGCAAATGGTCTGCCAGCTGCGACATCGAACGCGCCACAGCGGAAGGCCTGGAAGTATTCGAAGGCTCGACCATGCAGTTCGTGCGCGACGACGAGGATGGCGCCATTGCCGCCGCCTGCGAAGAAGCCGTGCGCCAGATCGACAACATCATCGCCAATCCGCTGGTGCGGCTGGCTTAGTTCCAGCATTTCCAGCAAACCTGCAGCCGGCGCCCGCCGGCTGTTTTTTTATGTGCGCGCCCGCCGTCCCGTCCGGAGTTCCGCCCGGTGGCAGTCTGGTATGTTTCATGTTTCAATGTTTCAAATGGAATGATTGAAACATATTTGAAACATCATTGACATGCATCGTGACATGCTTGTTCCCTTGCGTGACACTGCACGCCATGCCGATACATGGCCGTTTCCCCCTTATCTCACTGCGTACTGGCGTACTTTCCGGGTGGACGCGCGGCCCTGGCACGGCATTTGCAATAGTGATGCTCATAGCAAGTCCATGAAACATTCGGGACGACCCGAATCCCATAAGGTGAACACATGACTCAATACTCCGCAGGTGCCGCATTCCGCAAGGCCGTCCAGGAAGAATCCCCGTTGCAAGTCGTCGGCGCCATCAACGCCAACCACGCCTTGCTGGCCAAGCGCGCCGGTTATAAAGCCATTTATTTGTCCGGCGGCGGTGTCGCGGCCGGCTCGCTGGGCTTGCCCGACCTGGGCATTTCCAGCCTGGACGACGTGCTGACCGATATCCGCCGCATCACCGACGTGTGCGACCTGCCGCTACTGGTCGATGCCGACACGGGCTTCGGTTCGTCCGCCTTCAACGTGGCGCGCACCGTGAAATCGATGATCAAGTTTGGCGCTGCCGGCCTGCATATCGAAGACCAGGTGGGCGCCAAGCGCTGCGGCCACCGTCCGGGCAAGGAAATCGTCAGCAAGGAAGAAATGGTCGACCGCATCAAGGCGGCCGTCGATGCGCGCACGGACCCGAACTTCGTCATCATGGCGCGCACCGATGCGCTGGCCGTCGATGGCCTGGAAGCGGCACTGGAACGCGCCGTCGCCTGCGTCGAAGCGGGCGCCGACATGATCTTCCCGGAAGCCATCACGGACCTGGACATGTATGCCACGTTCGCCAAGGCCGTCAACGTGCCTATCCTGGCCAACATCACGGAATTCGGTTCCACGCCGCTGTTCACGCTGGACGAACTGCGCAGCGCCCACGTGGGCCTGGCCCTGTATCCGCTGTCGGCTTTCCGCGCCATGAACAAGGCGGCCGACAACGTCTACCGCGCCCTGCGCCGCGACGGCACGCAAAAAAATGTCGTCGACACCATGCAGACGCGCATGGAGCTGTATGAATCGATCAACTACCACGACTTCGAGCAAAAGCTCGATGCGCTGTTCGCCGCGCAAAAGAAGTAAGCACCTATACAAGAGCGGGCCTTGGGAGGTCCAAGCCCGCCGCACTGGACTGACAATCATCTTCTGGAGAACACTATGACCGCACCGCAAGTCGCTACTTTCAAGCCTAAAAAATCCGTCGCCCTGTCCGGCGTTACTGCCGGCAACACGGCGCTGTGCTCGGTCGGCAAGACCGGCAACGATTTGCACTACCGCGGCTATGACATCCTGGACGTGGCCGACAGCTGCGAGTTCGAGGAAATCGCCTACCTGCTGGTGCACGGCAAGCTGCCGACCGCCGCCGAATTGAAAGGCTACAAAGCCAAGCTGAAATCCCTGCGCGGCTTGCCGTCGGCAGTCAAGTCGGCCCTGGAAGCGCTGCCGGCCGCCGCCCACCCGATGGACGTGATGCGCACGGGCGTGTCCGTGCTGGGTTGCACGCTGCCGGAAAAAGACGACCATAACGCGCCTGGCGCGCGCGACATCGCCGACCGCCTGATGGCGTCGTTCGGCTCCATGCTGCTGTACTGGTACCACTACAGCCATAACGGCAAGCGCATCGAAGTGGAAACGGACGACGACTCGATCGGCGGCCACTTTCTGCACCTGCTGCACGGCGAAAAACCGTCGGCGTCGTGGGAAAAAGCCATGCACACGTCCTTGATCTTGTACGCGGAACACGAATTCAATGCGTCGACCTTCACCAGCCGCGTCATCGCCGGCACGGGTTCGGACATCCATTCGGCCATCACGGGCGCCATCGGCGCGCTGCGCGGCCCGAAACACGGCGGCGCGAACGAAGTGGCGCTGGACATCCAGAAGCGTTACGACAATCCCGACGAAGCGGAAGCGGACATCCGCGAGCGCGTCGCCAACAAGGAAGTGGTGATCGGCTTCGGCCACCCCGTCTACACGATTTCGGACCCGCGCAATAAAGTCATCAAGGAAGTGGCGCGTTCGCTGTCGCAGGAAGCCGGTTCCACGAAAATGTTCGACATCGCCGAGCGCCTGGAATCGGTGATGTGGGAAATCAAGAACATGTTCCCGAACCTGGACTGGTTCTCGGCCGTGTCGTACCACATGATGGGCGTGCCGACGGCGATGTTTACGCCGCTGTTCGTCATTTCGCGCACCTCGGGCTGGGCCGCTCACATCATCGAACAGCGCATCGACAACAAGATCATCCGCCCGAGCGCCAACTACGTGGGCCCGGAAGACCTGGAATTCGTGCCGATCAAGGACCGCAAATAATGAGCACTGCAATGACTACCCCGATGAATACGCTGCACCGCAAGCCCTTGCCGGGCACCCAGCTAGACTATTTCGACACGCGCGCCGCCGTCGATGCGATCCAGCCAGGCGCCTACGCCACCTTGCCCTACACCTCGCGCGTACTGGCCGAAAACCTTGTGCGCCGCTGCGACCCTGCCACCCTGAACGCCTCGCTGAGCCAGTTCATCGAACGCCGCCGCGACCTCGATTTCCCGTGGTTCCCGGCGCGCGTCGTCTGCCATGACATCCTGGGCCAGACGGCCCTGGTGGACCTGGCCGGCCTGCGCGACGCCATCGCGGCCCAGGGCGGCGACCCTGCCCTGGTCAACCCCGTCGTGCCGACGCAGCTGGTGGTCGACCACTCGCTGGCCGTCGAATGCGGTGGTTTTGACCCCGACGCCTTCGCCAAGAACCGCGCCATCGAAGACCGCCGCAACGAAGACCGCTTTGATTTCATCGACTGGACCAAGAAAGCCTTTAAAAATGTCGACGTGATCCCGCCAGGCAACGGCATCCTGCACCAGATCAATCTGGAGCGCATGTCGCCCGTGATCCAGGTGCAAAATGGCGTCGCCTATCCCGATACCCTGGTGGGCACGGATTCGCACACGCCGATGGTCGATGCGCTGGGCGTGATCGCCATCGGCGTGGGTGGCCTGGAAGCGGAAAGCGTGATGCTGGGCCGCGCTTCGTGGATGCGCCTGCCCGACATCATCGGCGTCAAGCTGACGGGCAAACCGCAGCCGGGCATCACGGCCACCGATACCGTGCTGGCGCTGACGGAATTTTTGCGCAAGCAGAAGGTCGTCTCGTCCTACCTGGAATTCTACGGCGAGGGAGCGTCGCACCTGACCCTGGGCGACCGCGCCACGATTTCCAACATGGCGCCGGAATTCGGCGCCACGGCCGCCATGTTCTACATCGATGCACAGACCATCAAGTATTTGAAACTGACGGGCCGCGACGACGAACTGGTGAAACTGGTGGAGCTGTACGCCAAAGAGACTGGCCTGTGGGCCGACAGCCTGGTCGACGCCGAGTACGAGCGCGTGCTGACGTTCGATCTGTCGTCCGTGGTGCGCAATATCGCCGGGCCGTCGAATCCGCACAACCGCGTGCCGACGTCGGAACTGGCCGCGCGCGGGATCTCCGGCGTGGTGGAAAACGAGCCGGGCAAGATGCCGGACGGCGCCGTCATCATCGCGGCGATTACCAGCTGCACCAACACGAACAATCCGCGCAACATGATCGCCGCCGGCCTGATCGCGCGCAATGCGAACCGCCTCGGCCTGACGCGCAAACCATGGGTCAAATCGTCGCTGGCACCTGGCTCGAAAACGGTGGAGCTGTACCTGCAGGAAGCGGGCCTGATGACCGAGCTCGAAACATTGGGCTTCGGCGTAGTGGCGTTTGCCTGCACCTCGTGCAACGGCATGTCGGGCGCGCTCGATCCCGTCATCCAGGAAGAAGTGGTGTCGCGCGATCTGTACGCCACGGCTGTCTTGTCGGGCAACCGCAACTTCGACGGCCGCATCCACCCGTACGCGAAACAGGCTTTCCTCGCCTCGCCGCCGCTGGTGGTGGCCTACGCGATTGCCGGCACCATCCGCTTCGACATCGAAAAGGACGTGCTGGGCATCGCCCCGGACGGCAAGGCTATCCAGTTGAAGGATATCTGGCCATCCGACGAGGAAATCGACGCCATCGTCGCTTCCAGCGTCAAGCCGGAGCAGTTCCGCAAGGTGTACATCCCGATGTTTGCCGCGCAGGTGGACGACGGCATCAAGGTCAGCCCCCTGTACGACTGGCGTCCGCAGACGACGTACATCCGCCGTCCGCCATACTGGGAAGGCGCGCTGGCTGGCGCACGTCCATTGAAAGGCATGCGTCCGCTGGCCGTCCTGGGCGACAACATCACCACCGACCATTTGTCGCCATCGAACGCCATCATGCTCGATAGCGCGGCTGGCGAATATCTGGCGAAGATGGGTTTGCCCGAAGAAGACTTCAATTCCTACGCCACGCACCGGGGCGACCATCTGACGGCGCAGCGCGCCACGTTTGCCAACCCGACCCTGAAGAACGAGATGGTCATCGAGGATGGCAAAGTCAAAGCCGGTTCGCTCACGCGCATCGAGCCGGAAGGCACGATTTCGCGCATGTGGGAAGCCATCGAGGTGTACATGGAGCGCAAGCAGCCCCTGATCATCATCGCCGGCGCCGACTACGGCCAGGGTTCCTCGCGCGACTGGGCCGCCAAGGGCGTGCGCCTGGCCGGCGTGGAAGCCATCGTGGCCGAAGGCTTCGAGCGCATCCACCGCACCAACCTGGTGGGTATGGGCGTGCTGCCGCTGGAGTTTTTGCCAGGCGTGAACCGCAAGACCCTGGGCATCGATGGCAGTGAAACCTACGACGTCGTGGGCGAGCGCACGCCGCGCTCCACGTTGACCCTGCTCGTTCACCGCAAGAACGGCGAAACGCTCGAAGTGCCCGTCACCTGCCGCCTCGACACGGCGGAAGAGGTGTCGATCTACGAGGCGGGCGGTGTTCTTCAACGCTTCGCGCAGGATTTCCTCGAGTCGTCCAAGGCGGCGTAATGGCGATGTGATCGCGCAATTCACCCCAAAGGCAAGGTCTGGGGTCGGACCCTCAGGGTCCGACCCCGGCATTTCGCCGTTGGGTTTAATCAGCCATTCAACGCAGGAATTTCCATGACCCACGTACCCCAAATCAAAATCCCCGCCACCTACATGCGCGGCGGCACCAGCAAGGGCGTGTTTTTCCGCCTGCAGGATTTGCCCGCCAGCGCGCAAGTGCCGGGCGCGGCACGCGATGCGCTGCTGCTGCGCGTGATCGGCAGTCCCGACCCGTACGGCAAGCAGATCGACGGCATGGGCGGCGCCACCTCCAGCACCAGCAAGACGGTGATCCTGGCAAAAAGTAGCAAGCCGGAGCACGATGTCGATTATCTGTTCGGCCAGGTCTCCATCGACAAGCCGTTTGTCGACTGGAGCGGCAATTGCGGCAACCTGTCGGCCGCCGTCGGCTCGTTCGCCATTGCCAGCGGCCTGGTGGACGCCGCGCGCGTGCCTGAAAATGGTGTCGCCACGGTGCGCATCTGGCAAGCCAATATCGGCAAGACCATCATCGCCCACGTCCCCGTGACGCATGGCGAAGTGCAGGAAACGGGCGACTTCGAGCTCGATGGCGTGACCTTCCCGGCCGCCGAAGTGAAACTGGAATTCCTCGACCCGGCCGCCGAGGAAGAGGGCGGCGGTGGCGCTATGTTCCCCACTGGCAACCTGGTCGATGACCTCGACGTGCCCGGCATCGGCACCTTGAAAGTCACGATGATCAATGCCGGCATCCCGACGATTTTTGTCGATGCGCAGGCCATCGGCTACACGGGCACGGAACTGCAGGACGCCATCAATGGCGATCCGACCGCACTGGCCCGTTTCGAGACCATCCGCGCGCATGGCGCCCTGCGCATGGGTCTCATTGCCCACCTGGATGAAGCGGCGAAGCGCCAGCACACGCCGAAAGTGGCTTTTGTCGCCAAACCGGCCAGCTATGTCTCGTCCAGCGGCAAGCAGGTGGCAGCGGGCGAGATCGACCTGCTGGTGCGCGCCATGTCGATGGGCAAGCTGCACCACGCCATGATGGGTACGGCCGCTGTCGCCATCGGCACGGCGGCAGCCATTCCCGGCACCCTGGTGAACCTGGCGGCGGGCGGCGGCGAAAAAACCAGCGTGCGCTTCGGCCACCCGTCCGGCACCCTGATGGTGGGTGCGGAAGCGGCGCTGGTCGATGGCGCATGGAGCGTCACCAAAGCCATCATGAGCCGCAGCGCACGCGTGCTGATGGAAGGTGTCGTGCGCATTCCAGGCGACGCGTTTTAGGCAGAAATACGCAGGCAGATGCTACACAGATCGTACACATAATGCGGCGGCCAGGCCAGTTGGCCCAGGTCCGACACAGATTGCACGCCTACCGGAGGAGACATGAATTTCGCAGCATTTTATCAACGCTCGATCGACACGCCTGATGCTTTTTGGCGCGAGGAAGCGGAAAAGATCGATTGGCATAGCCCATTTTCGCAAGTGCTTGATTATTCCCGCCCGCCGTTCGCCAAATGGTTCGTCGGCGGCACCACCAATTTGTGTCACAACGCCGTCGACCGCTGGGTGCACAGCCAGGGCGATGCCGCCGCGCTGATTGCCATCTCCACCGAAACGAATACCGAGCGCACTTACAGCTTCCGCGAGCTGCAGCGCGAAGTGGAACGCTGCGCCGCTATTTTGCTGTCGCTGGGCGTGGTCAAGGGCGACCGCGTCCTGATCTACATGCCGATGATCGCCGAGGCGGCCTTCGCCATGCTGGCGTGCGCGCGCATCGGCGCCGTGCATTCCGTGGTGTTCGGTGGTTTTGCCGCCAACAGCCTGGCCAGCCGCATCGACGATGCGCGGCCAAAACTGGTGTTCTCCGCCGATGCCGGTTCGCGCAATGGCAAGGCGATCGCCTACAAGCCGCTGCTCGACGAAGCCATCCGCATCGCCGCGCACAAGCCGCAGCAGGTGCTGCTGGTCGACCGCCACCTGGTGCCGATGCAACTGACGCCGGGCCGCGACGTCGATTACGCGACCCTGCGCGAGCAGCACCTGGACGCGCAGGTGCCCGTCACCTGGCTCGAATCGAACGAGCCGTCGTACGTGCTGTACACCTCGGGCACGACGGGTAAACCGAAGGGCGTGCAGCGCGACGTGGGCGGCTATGCGGTGGCGCTGGCGTCGTCGATGCAGTACAACTTCTGCGGCAAGCCCGGCGAAACCTTCTTTGCCACCTCGGATATCGGCTGGGTAGTGGGGCATTCCTACATCGTGTATGGCCCGCTGATCGCCGGCATGGCCACCATCCTGTACGAGGGTTTGCCGATCTGTCCCGATGCGGGCATCTGGTGGAGCATCGTCGAAAAATACAAGGTCACGCGCATGTTCTCGGCGCCCACGGCCATCCGCGTGCTGCGCAAGCATCCGGTGGAATTGATGCGCAAGTACGACCTGTCTTCCCTGAAGGCGCTGTACCTGGCGGGCGAGCCGCTCGATGAAACCACCTCGCAATGGATCGCCGATGAACTCAAAGTGGACATCATCGACAACTATTGGCAGACGGAGACGGGCTGGCCGATCCTCTCGGTGGCAAAAGGCGTGGCCGATACGCCGACGCGCCTGGGCAGCCCGGGCATGGCCATGTACGGCTACCAGGTCAAGCTGCTCAACGAAGCGACGGGCGAGGAGTGCGGCGCCAACGAGAAGGGCGTGCTGGTGCTGGAAGGCCCGCTGCCGCCCGGCTGCATGCAGACGGTGTACGGCGACGACGAGCGTTTCGTCGAGACCTACTGGTCCACCTTCAGCGGCCGGCAAGTGTATTCCACCTTCGACTGGGGCGTGCGCGATGCGGACGGCTATTACTTCATCCTGGGCCGCACCGATGACGTGATCAACGTGGCCGGCCACCGACTGGGCACGCGCGAAATCGAGGAAAGCATCACCAGCCATCCGAACGTGTCGGAAGTGGCCGTGGTGGGTGTGGAAGACAAGCTCAAAGGCCAGGTGGCGATGGCTTTTGTGATCCTGAAAAACCCGCAGGGTTTCGACAGCGTTGAAGCGAAAGCGGCACTGGAACGCGAAGTGATGGCCGTGGTAGACCGCCAGCTGGGCGCCGTGGCGCGGCCCGCGCGCGTGCTGTTCGTGGCACAGTTGCCGAAGACGCGTTCGGGCAAGCTGCTGCGCCGCTCGATCCAGGCCATCTGCGAAGGGCGCAGCCCGGGCGACCTGACGTCGATGGACGATCCGGCATCGCTGCAGCAGATTCAGGCCGCATTGGTGTAAACGTCATGATGAGAATGAAGTTTATCAAACGATAAACATTATTCTCAAATCCGGTCGCTTTCCTTGCGCACGACCCTGCCCACGATCAGGCATTCATTGCCACGGCACAGCTTGCGGTGGTATTTGCGCTGGTCCGGGTTGTCCGAGGTCAGCCACCATTCGCCGATATCGCGCGCCATGCGCTTGACCACCGGTTCGCCTTCGTAATTGATGGCAAACACAATGCCATCGGCCGGCCGCTTGTCGGCCGTATTGATGATCACCACGTCGTCCTCGTACAGGGCCGGCTCCATGCTCTCGCCCTTGACCTTGATGGCCACCAGTTTTTCAGGGTGGTAGCCATTGCGCTCGACCCAGCTGCGCGGCACGCTGATGCTGCTGCCGTCGTGCGTTTCCGGTTCGATGGCAAAGCCTGTGATACCTGCCGACAGGCGCAATTTGACCTTGCGGATCGGGTAGAAGCGCGCATCTTCGCCATCGAGCACCACCACAGGCTGTACCTCTCCCAGCGCGCGTGCCGCCAGCTCTGCTTGATCGGGTGCCGCACCCTGGTCGAAGTACATGCTGTCGAGTTGCAGGTCCGCTTCCAGCTTGCGCGCGATTTTTTCGCTGAAGGCGCGTCCCTCGCGGTAGGTGGGCGAGAGGATTTGCGAGATGCGCGCCTCGCTCCAGCCGCTGACGTCGGAAATTTTCTTGCGCGTGTTGTCGTAGTGCTCGCGGATCAGGGCCAGCAGGCGGTCGCGTCTGTATTGATACATATTCATCTCCACATTAAACCCGAAATTTACCGTTTGATAAATTACCAAATGCTTGACTTTAACATTAGCGATTGATAAAGTCCACTCGTTGCCTGTCGCAAACGCACTACAGCGTCTGCCGATGGGCGACACCACGGGAGGTCAGGCAGATGTTGAACAGCAGTCAGTTGGTGGAAAGCAGGGTGGTGCCACGCCAGGGGCGCCAGTTACAGGGACGCAGCAAGAAGTCGCAGCTGCATATCGCCCGCATCGCGCAGTACATACGCGAGCAGGGCCAGGCCAGCGCGGCGCAATTGTCCGCCTTGCTGGGACTCGATGCGGGCACCATGAGCCGCTATTTGCGCCACATGTGCGGCATGGGACAGATTCACCTGGCGCAGCGCCATTGCACGGAACCGGGACGCCAGCGGCCCGCCCTGTACGCGCTGGGCGAACAGGACGAGGAGGTCGACGGCTGGGCCGAACTGCCGCCGCAGGTGCGCCGTACGGCCAGCTGGCCACGCGGTGCGGCGCGCCGCGATCCGCTGGTGGCGGCCCTGTTCGGACCGGCGCAAGGGTAGGGCAGCAAGCCGCCTTCTCAAATGAATGACAGCAAGCAAGCTGCCAAGCGCAGCTTTTTTTGCCGCAACTGAAAGCACATCATGCATATCGATATCACCGCCGCAGGGGCTGCCTGGATCAAGCTGCTGGGCGTCCCCTTGCTGGCCGCCTTCTTTGCCACCTTGCTCAGCTTCATGGTCATGTGGCCACGCAACTGCAAGGAGGCGCTCATCCGTATTTGCTCCAGCATCATCATTGCCACGTTTGCCGGTCCCGTCCTGGTGTCGGCGGTGCTGGCGTGGTGGCCCGGCTTGTTTGACAGCGCGCAAACGGTGGCGGCGCTGTATGGCTGTGATCCGGCCACGGGCTTTCTGTTCATTGCCGCACCGCTGATGGCGCTCGTCGGTTTGCCGGCGTGGTGGCTGGTGAGTGCCAGCGTGCGCTGGTTCGACCGGCGCCGCGACAAGGATATCGGTGAACTGGCGGCGGATGCGGCCGCTGCCGTCAAGGAGGTGCGGATGCGACGCTGACGGCGCTGGCGTCCCCTTTTAGTGCATGCTCATGGCAGCGTGCCTGAAATCGGTGCGAAGGGGGAGGGCGCCACGCGCCTCATGCTGGTTTGTCGCCACAAACTGTATACAATTTCACCTGGCACGAAGCGTGCATGGCATACCTTGGTCATCCCATCCAAGGAGCTTCGCATGCCTCATCCACCGCCAGTGTGTTCCTGTCTTCCCGTTTCTCTCTTGCTTTTCCCTTTCACCTGCACCCATCCGGGTCGCGGTAACCCAGGAAATGGAGCGTAAATGGCCTCTCCCCGCTTGAAATCCATCCACCGCAGCGTTCCGGGCAGCACGCCTGCCGCGCCATCGCCCGTGGATGAAATCCTGCCAGCCGGCAAGTTGTTCGCCCTGGGTTTGCAACATGTGCTCGTCATGTATGCGGGTGCCATCGCCGTGCCGCTGATCGTCGGCCGTGCCCTTAAGCTGCCGCCCGAGCAGGTGGCGGCATTGATCAGTGCCGACCTGTTCTGCTGCGGCCTGGTGACCCTGATTCAGTCCCTGGGCATCGGCAAGTACTTCGGCATCCGCCTGCCCGTGATGATGGGCGTGACATTTGCCGCCGTCAGTCCCATGCTGGCCATGGCGAACAACCCGGCCCTGGGCATCACTGGCATCTTTGGCGCCGTGATCGGCGCCGGCGTCGTTTCCATGCTGATCGCGCCCTTCATCAGCCGCCTGCTGGCCCTGTTTCCGCCCGTGGTCACCGGCAGCATCATCGCCGTGATCGGCGTGTCGCTGATGCGCGTGGGCGTGAACTGGGCCATGGGCGGGCCGCCCGCCATGGCGCAAATTGCCGATCCTGCCTTCCTCAAGATGGCCGCTGCCGCCACGGCGGCCGGCTTGCCTGCGCCGCTTGGCCCCGTGCCGCTGATCGCCAATCCCGGCTACGGCGCGCTGGATAACATGGGCATCGCCTTCTTCGTGCTGGCCGTCATCTTGCTGGTGGCCAAGTATGGCCGGGGGTTCCTGTCGAATATCGCGGTATTGATCGGCATCATCGCCGGCACGGCCCTGTCGTTTGCCATGGGCAAGGCCGATTTTGCCAAGGTGGCCAGCGCCAAGGCCTTTGCCATCGTCACGCCGTTCCAGTTCGGCATGCCGACCTTCGACGTGGTCGCCATCGTCACCATGAGCCTGGTGATGATCGTCGTCATGATTGAGTCCTTGGGCATGTTTTTGGCGCTGGGCGAAATGACGGACAAGCGCATCACGCAAGACGACATCAGCCGCGGCTTGCGCGTCGATGGCCTGGGCACCCTGATCGGCGGCATCTTCAATACCTTCCCGTACACCTCGTTCTCGCAAAACGTAGGCCTGGTGGGCGTGACGGGCGTGCGCAGCCGCTGGGTCTGCGTGGCGGCCGGCCTCATCCTGCTCGTCATGGGCGTGATCCCGAAGATCGCGCAGACGGCCGAGTCCGTGCCGGCGTTCGTGCTGGGCGGTGCAGGGCTGGTGATGTTCGGCATGGTGGCCGCCACCGGCATCCGCATCCTGGCCGGCGTCGACTACAAGAGCAACCGCAACAACCTGTTCATCGTGGCCTTGTCGATCGGCTTTGGCATGCTGCCGCTGGTGGCAGAGCAATATGCGCAGCACATGCCCAAGGCCCTGTCGCCGTTGCTGCACAGCGGTATCCTGCTGGCCGCCATCGTTGCCGTGCTGCTCAATCTGTTCTTCAACGGCCTGGCCTCAAGCGAAAAAGCGAGGGAGCAGGCGCGCGAAAATAGTCACGGCAGCGATTGAGGCGCCGCCCTGTAGCGTGAATGCGGATCAGCCGGACGGCAGCATCCTCAGTACCACGCAATTGCGCCCCGCATCCTTGGCGTGGTACAGCGCGGCGTCGGCCAGGCGCAGCAGGGCGTCGGGATCGGCGGCGCCCGGTGGCGACTGGACCGCGATGCCGACGCTGATCGTCACCTGTGCTGCATCCGCACTCGCATGGGGGATGCCCAGATCTTCGATGGCGCGCCGCAGCGCTTCGCCGATCTGGCGCGCGTCGTCTGCGCCCGTGTTCGGCAGCACGATCGAAAACTCTTCGCCGCCGTAGCGCGCCGTCAGGTCGCCCGCGCGCCGCATGCCGGCCGCCAGCGCCTGCGCGACGCGGATCAGGCACGCGTCGCCGGCCTGGTGGCCATGCCGGTCGTTGAAGCGCTTGAAGTAGTCGACATCGAGCATGACGACGGCCAGCGGCTGGCCGACGCGCGTGGCGCGCGCACATTCGGCGCGCAGCACGTCGTCGAAATGGCGCCGGTTCGACAGGCCCGTCAGGCCGTCGGTGATGGACAGGGTTGCCAGTTTGCGGTTGGCGTCTTCCAGCTGTTCCGTGCGTTCGGCAACGCGCCGTTCCAGGCTGTCATGCAGCCTGGCGCTGGAGATCGAGATCATCGCCTGTACACCGAGCATGCGCAGGAAGGCGACGCGCTCCTGCGTGAACGAGGCTTCCGCAAGCCGGTTCTCGAAGTACAGGATGCCGTCGATCTGGCCGCCGTGCCGGATCGGCAGGCACATGACGGCACGCGGCCGCTGCAGCTGCACGTACGGGTCGGCGGCAAAGCGCGACACGCCTGTGATGCTGTCTTCGATCACCTCCGCGCCAGTGCGGATCACGTAGCGCAGCAGCGTCAGCGGGAACTGCGGGTCGCTGGCGGCGTTCAGGTCGAGCCGCCGCGCTTGCAGGACGGTGACGCCATCGCCATCGATATTGGCCTCCAGCTGGTAGCTGCCTTCGGACAGCAGCAGCAGGCGCGCCACTTGCCCGCCAGCGTTTTCGCACACGATGGAAATGAGGCGCGTCAGCACATTGCGCAGGCCGACTTCGTTTGACAGGATCTGTGCCGCCTTCAGCAGCGACACCAGGTCGAGCGCGGAACTGCCGTGCGTGTGGGAGACCGAATGCCGCTGCGTGCTGCGGCCATCCATCCTTGACAGCAGCGCAGCGTGGCGCTCCCGCAGTTGCGTCACCTTGCCCTCTGCGCCCCACTGGCCGTAGTGCGCGATGGCGTCCTGGATGAAGACGCCGGCCACGCGCGCGTGGCCCTGCTCGGACCAGTATTCGCCGCACAGCTCATTGCCCAGCGCTTGCACGTTGACGTAGCCTGCCAGACCGGCGGCGTCGATCGCCTGCCGGTAATGGCGTGTGGCCAGCTGCAGGTCGTCCCGGTAGCGTGCCATCTCGGCCATCACCAGCAGATGTTTGGCAGCGCTATTGTCCGATCCTTGCCTGGCCCACTCGGTGAGGCTCGCCTGCAGTGCATCGATCACGCTCAGCACAGCGCCCGCATCGGGTCGCGCCGGGTCGCGCCGCAAGGCACGCAGCCATATCAGCGCGGCGTAGAAGCTCGACTCGGCAACCTTGGCCTGGCCGCGCATGATCTGGGTGACGATGCCGAGCTGGCCTGCCAGCAGCTCGGCGTCGGCGCCGTCGAACAGGTAGGCGTTGCGGATCTTGCCTTGCAAATAGTAGGCGCGGTACAGCTGCGAATCGCCATACTGTTCGAGGAAACGCGCCTCGCTGAACGTCGCATCATCGTAGCTATCGTGACGGGGCAGGCAGCCCATCAGGCATTTGATCGGCTGGACCGCGGCGGCGACACAGCAATCGGCCATCGCCTGCTGGCCGTTGGCGCGCATCAGCGCCAGGTCGTGCTCGATGTCGTGCATCAGGTGCGGCAGGTAGTCGCCGAGGATCATCCGTTCGGTGGCGCGCACGGCCGCCACCACGCCGACCTGCACGAAATCGGCGATTTCCAGGGCCCAGCCAAAGGCTTCTTCGTACAGGGCATCGGAGCTGCGCAGTGGCTGCGTCCAGTGGCTGATGAGCGCACCGAACATCAGGCCCGTGAGTGTGCGCGTCTGCAGATTGGCACGCCGCCTGGCCAGCGCCATCGCCATCGCGCCGAAGTCGTAGCCGCGCGCCACGTCGCCGCCGTACAGCGCCAGCATCAGCGCGTAGCCGACATAGGCGACGGCGCTGAAATCGCTGTTCCCCCGCTGCATGGACAGCCGCGTCATCGATACCACCATCAGTGCGCTGAGATCCTGCTGGCCGGCGTAATAGCTGGCCATCCACAGGCCCTGCATCATCTGCATCGCGGCCACTGCGTCCGGCGCGCACATGTCGCCCGCCGCCAACAAGGTGTCGGGCGCCTGCGCGCCTGGCTGCTGCCCGATGTCGGCACGGATGTCGTCGAAGCGCGCCTTCATGTGCGCGACATCGTGCGGAATGGCGATGTTCAACTGCGCCAGGCCTTCGCGCTGCACGGCGATGGCGTCGAGCAGGCGACCCTGCAATTGATACTGGTGCGCCTGGATGGCAATGCAGCGTAGCTGCAGCAGCGGGTGCAAGGTGCGGGCGCGCACCAGCGGATAGATCGCCTCGGCGGCATCGAACTGCCCGCACAGGTACGCCGCTTCGGCCGCGCCCAGCTGCAGGTCGAGCCAGAGGTCGGCGTGGACGCTCCACGCCTCCGCCGGCAGCAGGCCCAGACCAATTCGCATGTGCTCCAGGGTGGCCTGGAACGCGGCCGAGCGTCGCGCCTTGACGCCGGCCTGTAGATTGAGCGCCGCCAACTGCACGCGCTCATCTGCGTCGTCGAGCAGCGCACGGCCGGCGTTGAGCTGTTCGACGATCTCGAACAGTGCACCATCCTGACGCTCCGGTGTCGCATGCCGCAGCAGCAGGCGGCCGATGCGAAGATGGTTGGCCGCGCGGGTAGCGGCATCGGCGACCAGGTAGGCTGCCTGCTGCACCCGATCGTGCAGGAAGCGGTAATGGACGTCGCTGTGGCCGGCACGGGTGTCGCCATTGACGTATTTATAGCGTTCGTCGAGCGGCTGGACCAGTCCTGCATGCAGCGCCGGCCACAAGGTTTGCTGCGTGTGCCGGGGCGAGCGGTCCACTGCCAGCGCAAGCGTGTCGAGCGTGAAGCGGTTGCCGCTGGAGGCGGCCAGTTGCAGCAGGTGCTGCGTTGCCGTGGGCAGACGGTGGATTTTCTCCAGCAGCACCTCGACCACGTTGTCGGTATATTTGACCTGTTGTATCGCGCGCAGGTCCCAGTCCCAGCAATCGTCGGCTGCGCGGTAGCGCAGATGGCCCGTCTCATTGAGCGTAGCGAGGAACTGGTTGAGGAAAAATGGATTGCCGGCCGTCTTGGTGTAGCAAATGCGGGTCAGTGGCGCGCAGTCGGGTGCCGCCACGCGTACGGTGGCCGCTACCATTTGCGCAACTTGCGCTTCGCTCAGGGGGCTCAAAAACAGCGTGGACAGGCGCACCTCGCGTGCGAGCAGCTTGTCGCGCAGCGCGATGAGGGGGTGCGCGGCGCTCACTTCGTTGTCGCGGTACGCGCCGATGAACAGCAGGCAGCATTTGTCGCAGGAGAGCATGAGCAGCTCGATCATCCGCAGCGTGGCCGCATCGGCCCATTGCAGGTCGTCCAGGAACAGCACCAGCGGATGCCCGGTGCAGGCGAAAACTTCGACGAAGCGGGGGAACAGGCGGTCCAGGCGCAGCTGGGCCTGTGCCGGCGCCGGCGCGGGCAGGGCGTCGGTGGGGCCGACGATCAACGCCAGTTGGGGAATCAGTTCGACCAGCACGCCGATGCCATCGCCCAGGGCGCCGTGCAGTTTTGCGGACCACTGCCGCAGCGTTGCTTCGGGCTGGCCCAGCAACTGGTGCACCAGGCCCTGGAAGGCCTGGATCAGCGAGGCATACGGTACGTCGCGCTGGAGCTGGTCAAATTTGCCGGACAGGAAGCAGCCGCGCCGGGCGATGATCGGTTTCTGTACCTCGTTGACGACCGCTGACTTGCCGATGCCTGAATGGCCGGCCAGCAGCAGCATCTCGCAGCGACCTGCGGCACTGCGTTCAAACGCCGCCAGCAGCATGGCGATGGCATCCTCGCGCCCATGCAGCGTCTGCGGCACAAGGAAGCGGCCATTGTGGTCGGACAGCTTGAGCGGCTGCGCCGGCTTTTTCGCGCGGCATGCTTCGAGGTCGCTGCGCAGGCCTTGCAAGCTCTGGTAGCGTTGCTCGGCATTTTTTTCCAGCAGGCGCTGGATGATCGGCAGCAACTGGCCGGGCAAGTCTGCGAACGCCGGGTGCGACCAGTCGGGACTGCGGGCAATGTGGCAATGCACGAGTTCCATCTCGTCGCCCGCCTCGAACGGCGCCTGGCCGGCCAGCAGTTCGTACAGGGTGGCGCCGAGCGCGTAGAAATCAGCGCGCCAGTCGACCCGCCGATTCATGCGCCCCGTCTGTTCCGGCGCCATGTAGCGCAGCGTGCCTTCCAGGGCCTGGAGATTGACGATGCCATGGCTTTCGTATGGCAGTTCACAGGCGATGCCGAAATCGGTCAGCTGCAGCAGACGCCGGTCGGCATTCCACACCAGATTGGAGGGATTGATGTCCTTGTGGATCACGCCATGACGATGGACCTCTTCCAGCGCCGCGCACAGTTGCAGCGCGATGTCGAAAAAATCGTCCAGCGCCAACGCAGGCTGCGCCGGCGTCCTGCGCACCGCCGCCTGCGCGCGCAGAATCTGGTCGAGCGCCTGGCCGCCGCTATCTTCCAGGATCATCGTCCAGCACCCGCCGTGCAACTGCAGCGCAAGCGGATGCACCACGCCAGGATGGCGGCAGCGGCGCGCGATCGCATACTCGCGCTTGAATTGTGCCAGTTGCTGAAAGGAAGGGAACTGCTGATTGGGCTTCTTGACGATCAGCGCAGTGCCATCAGCGGCCCTGGCGCGATACACCCGCGAGCGGCCACCGTTGTGCAGCTGTTTGATGATCTCGTGGTCGAAAAGAGAGCTCATGGGCTGGGCTAGCGATACACAGACGGTTGCGGGAGCCTTGAGGCGCACATTTCGAAGTATTACTTGATTGTAAGTATTATATCAGTAGGCAGCCGAGGAGTGAGGGCGTGGCACGTGGTGCGCTGGGCGGTGTTGTATAAAAGCCGGCAGGGCTGTGACGGCCGCGTGCCGGGCTTCACGCAGCAGGCTGACCAGGTATTCCTTGGATGTGGCGGCGATGGTTCTGAAGTCCGGTACTTCCACTACGCCGGGCGCCGGCAACTGGCTCGGTCGATGGGGGCGCGTGCGACGCTTGCTTGTTTTACGGGCACGGCCAGGGTGATGACTTGGCCGGACAGGTAGGCGTTCATGCAATGCATGATGCCAAAATGCACGTGCGGACGCACGCGGTGGCGGGGTGATTTAGCTTTTTATCATTTTTATGAAGCCGATAAGGACAATGAAAAAGACAATAATGCTGATCCAGATAGAGACGTTGTTCGTTTTTGTAGCGTTATCTAAAAGTTGATTGGCAGTTTGTGAATTAATCGCCATGGTCTTGTCGATCGAGGCTTGGGTGGCCGCATTCAACTCCTGTTCGTAGAGAGTGGAGAATTTTGATCTATCTTCAGACGGCAATGTTTTGATGAAGTCTTCTATTTCGTCGCTCTGGTCAAGGGCTAGTTGGTGAGTATTCTTCCCAGCGATGGCGGCTGCCTGTAGCGCTTCAAAGTTTTTAACAGCCAGGTTTCTGACAAATGCTCTATCTACAGCAGGAGCCATGTTGCCATCGGCGGATGATGGCATTTCTTTTTCTAAATTCATACTTTCCTCAGCTTGCTATTGTGAAAAATCATTATGTTTTCCGGCGTCTTGTCTTCCGACCATGCTTCGCCATATCACCTATAAATAGTGACCATGGGCGTTCATCGTTTCGGGGCATGGGATAATCCTCATTGAGCGGAATTAATTCAAAAACGACTTCGCCGGTAAGTACTACGGGCTTACGTTGGCAACAATAGATATGGATTTACTGCCCTCTTCAGGTAAGTGAAGTACTTCACCCAGAAATAAGTAAGTATTTAGAAAAAGAGAATGTGCCTCTTCCGAGGATACGTCTTTATGTACACCTGTCGAAACACGATCAAATAGATTTGCCAAATTTTGTCGAAGACGTTGTTTTCGTGATTGACTCTGGGTTCTTGTATGAATATAAGCATTAATGCGGTTTTGGTGCTTTCCTGCATCCAGTTTAAGAGTGTTGCCATTAATGTCCATCGTATCTTCAGTCGGTGGGAAAATTGAGTCGGAAAATGATTCGATGATCCTACGACAGGTGCTCAGGGCTTGACTTATTGATTCTTCTTCTCCGTCTGCAAGACGAGACATTACTGCAGGAATTTTTTCTAGTATTTCTCCGCAATGTTGAAAAATTAATTTGTCTACGTTTGATTTGTAACGCTCAAAAATGGATTCGGAAAGATTTTCGAATTCTTTTTCATAGTAAATTTCACTGATAAATTCGTGAAGATAAGCAAGCACTCGCGAGCGTACGCCGCTAGCACGAACAATAGTGTTGCTCGCTACCGTCATTTTGTCTGTGATTTGCCGAATGGTAATATTGATATAGTCACTACTAGAGTCAGGTATACGGAGCATTGCCAATTTTGCTTTTTCAGCAAGAATTGTGGCTTCCTGCAATGCTAATGGCCCCCAAAGCCCCAGTCCTTTTTCTTTATCCGTCCATCGACCCGTAAGTGTCATATATTTAAGTGATACTGGTTCGTTGGAGTTATATCCCTTAAGTTCTAACTTTAACCAGTGTCGGACTTCATCCGAACCGACCCAGCGGGCCAGACGAGATGCTTTCAAAATCAAATGTTCTGCGTCAACTCTTCCTAGTTCAATGTCGTCCAAAAGTTCCTTTGCAAGTTCAAGTATATGATTTGATCGACTTTGTGATGACATATTTCTTCCAATGGTTTTCTTAAAACATTAATGTGAAAGTTGTGGTGAGGAGAAGTGGGTGATGAACGATAAGAAAGATAGCAGCTTTTACAAAAATAATCTGCTGTTGGCAAGGTTGAGAGTCCTTAAATTTTGGCTCTGTCATCGGTAAGTAGGGTAAATGCCGGAATCTTCCGTTGACAGTGCTGTCTGACTCTGCATACTCACCTGACAGGGAGCAGATCATGCAGGCAGCCGAATGGATCAGCTTTATCGCCCAGTTTGCGCAGTTGAACCGACGCCAGCGGCAGGCTGGAATGGCGCTGCTGCGTGGCAATGCCCCACACGACGCGACCGTCGCGCTGCTGGAAAGTGTGGCGCAACCGCGATTGGCCTGTCCCGCCTGCCACTCGCCTCAGCTGCACCGGCATGGCCATGCACACGGCTTGCAGCGCTACCGCTGCGTGCCGTGCGGGCGTACCTTCAATGCCTTGACGGGCACGCCGCTGGCCCGCTTGCGCCACAAGGCGCTTTGGCTCGAGTATGCCGATTGTCTGCTCGACTCCGCCTCGGTGCGCCAGGCCGCTCAGCAGCTGGGTGTGCACCGCAACACCACCTTTCGCTGGCGCCACCGTTTTTTAACGGTCGCCAAGACGGACCGGCCGCATGGCCTGCATGGCATCGCCGAGGCCGACGAGTTATATCTGCTGGAATCGGAAAAGGGAGCCAGGCGGATGACGCGTCCAGCCCGCCGCCGGGGCGGCCATGCCCGCCAACGCGGCATTTCCAATGAACAGGTCTGTATCCTGGTGGCGCGCGACCGCACGGGACAAACCCTCGATTTTGTCACGGGCAAAGGGGCCCTGACGAAGGCGCAGTTACACCATTGTTTGTTGCCCGTCATCGACAAGGATGTTTTGCTGGTGACCGATGGCCATGCCGCCTACCGCGCCTTCGCCAGGGAGGCGGGCATCAGCCATCAGGCCGTCAACTTGCGCGCCGGCATCCGCGTGCGGGGCGCCGCCCATGTGCAGAACGTCAATGCGTATCACAGCCGCTTGCGCGAATGGCTACGGCCGTTTCACGGCGTGGCGACGCGTTACCTGCCGAACTACCTGGGATGGCGCTGGATCCTTGACGCCCGGCGCATCCGCTCACCAGAAACATTATTGAAGGCAACCCTGGGAGCATTTCCACATCTGACGGTGACATAGCCTAAATTTTTGTCAAATGATACATTAAGGATTCTCGTATCAACGTTCGATCCGCTTCGTTCAGTCCCAAAAGTGGGCGGGCAGGGTAGGTGTGCTTTGCTCCCTTCTTACTGATCTTGTCCAGTAGCCCCTCGCGGCCTGCTTGCTCTTGTAAGTGTGCTCCAGCGTCTTAAGCTTGCCCATGGCACCAGCCTGCTCCTACCCTGCCTTTTTCTTCTTCGCCGCCACGTCCTTCCACTTGGCCACCACGCCCGTGATGCCCTCATCCGGGTCTTTCTCGTCCTCGCGTTCTGCCTCGACCGCTTTCGTCTTCGTTTCAAATTCCACCCGCGTGGTAAAGCCGTTGCAGCCCAGGCTGTGCGTGACCTTGACCGATAGCCATTCGGTGGCGTCGATCTCGGGCTTGAAGCCTGTCACGGTGACGGGCGATTGCGGGAACACGGCCGGGTTGCCCAGGGCCAGGCTCATTTCAAAGGTGGCCAGGCCGCGCAGGATGCGCTGCCATTCGGCTACGGCCGCCGATGAAATGTGTAGAGTTGAATGTGGATTTGATGCATAATAAATTTCATTAAATTGCACATGCATCAATTTTTAGCGCGTAACGGAAACATCGTCATTTATGGGGGATGTATGCGAGTGAAAATTAACTTCTTAATTACTGCTATGCTGGTTGTTTTTTGTGCCGCTGATACATCAGCCGCGCAGTCTCTAGAGATAGGCCTCATTGCAAAGGCAATCACTGGTTCTGCAACACCTTTACAGCGTCGTCGGGTGGAGGAGCTGGTGGGTTTTCTTGTCGATATGTCTCAACGACCAGAGCGTATCGTTCTGGCTAACATCATTGGCACAGGAAGTGCCAGTTTTAATTCGACCCACTGCGTCGAAAAGACCAAATACGGTGACTCCTGTTTCTACAATGAAGACCGATCTGCCACCTCTGACATACGTTTTAACTCACTGAGAACTTTCACTTTCAAAGTGGAGTCTGATGGCGGTGCAGAAGTGAGTCTTGAAATTTCGCCAGAATATGCCTGCATACCAAACGATCTTCTTACAAAAGTTTGGGGGGAGCCATCTGGTGAGCAGCCTTTCTACTTCCCCGATTTTTTTGCAGGATCGGAAGACCGTCCGCCGTTGAAATATGAGGCTTACCGGAAAATAAACCCTTCATTTCCCTATGTGTATATATTAGTAAAGTCAGTCAATAATTGTGTGATATCCATTGATTTATCCGCCATTCATCCACCTATTAAAAGATAGTATGCCTATAAAGACGCCTTCCAATCCACCAAACCCTGTTTCACGGCTCCAAGCTTTGCGTAGTCCTAAAACGATTTCATTTATTGATAATATTATTGCTAAAGGTATAGCGAAAAATAATTATAATGGTTCGAGCAATTATCAACCTGGAGAGATGAAAAATGGTATTTCGGAACCGGGTTCCATTTTTATAAATCCTCATGATGTGACAGCATTGGCCAACGCGATAGGCGGCCTGCCATATCTCAAAGCATACGACTCCGTTCTGCTTCATGAGTTGGGTCATGCGTTTTACGCAACAAGAGTTGCTCTTGATTATCAAACAGATCCGGCTAAAATTGTTGATTGGTGCTATAAGCGAGAGGCATTGGCGTCTCTCTTTGTTTTTGATTATCTTGTTGATCGAGGAATAACTAGTGGATCTTTAGTGGTTCCCGGGCCAGGGATCCCCGCCGACCTTTATAGTCTAATGGCGGCTTCGGTAGCAGATCTGACTCCTGGATCAATCCTATATGAAAACGCAGCGATTGCAACCGCAAAAGCGAAATATCAAGCCAGCCCTATGTATCAAAAATATTGTGAAAATTTTGCTAATAAAGGTGGCTTGCCACCAAAATTTTATCCACCTCCTGTTCCCACTGAAGGAGGCGGAGGCAGTGCCGGTGGTGGCGGCGGAGGAGGTGGTGGAGGAGGAGGAGGAGAGTTGCTAAAGATACCTTCAGGCTATTGGCGAGAAGTGCCCAGCGAGTGATCTAGTAGCTGATGATGCTTTCAGTAGTTTAGCTGTCCAGTCCCGTTTGATCATAAACGCGCTTAACGAATAGGTCCGGCTTCTTTTACTGCCATTCTTTGAGCGCCTGGATGGGTGTTTTGGCACCGATGGCCCGTTGTGGAATATGGTGGTTGTAAAGCTTTAAATAGTTGAGCAAGGTAGCCTCCAGATCGGCCCGACTGTCGAATCGGGTCTGCTGCAACAGTTCGTTGATACGGCCGTTGAATCGTTCGACCATGCCATTCGTTTGCGGATGCCTGGGCGGTGCCAGGCGGTGTTCGATACCCATGGCGGCGCAGACTTTATCGAAGGCGTGCTGGCCACTGGGCTTCCTGTCTTTTGTTGTGAGGCGGTCGGTGAATTGCGAGCCGTTGTCAGTCAGCAGTTTGATGATCTTGATCGGCGAGGCCAGCTTGAGCCGGTGCAGGAAGTCGACGCTGCTTTTGTCTGTCATATCACCGTAGATATGCAGGAACACCCAACGCGTGGCGCGGTCGATGGCCACGAACAGATAGCGGCGCGAGGTTTCGTCCGGCATCTGCGGCAAGTATTTGATGTCGACTTGAACAAAGCCGGGTTCGTAGTCCTTGAAGGTCTTCTTGGCCGAGATCGTTTCTCCCCCAGCCTTGGGAATGACATCTTCCAGGCGGGCCATGCCTTCGCGCTTGAGCAAACGGGCAATGCCCGAGCGCGAGACGTCGGGATTGATGTATTGCCGGGTAATGTACAGCAGGTCGTCGAGCGGCAGATAGAGCGATTGGCGCAGTGACAGCACGATGGCCTCCTGCGTCGCGCTCAGGGTCGTATGCAGCGTACGGGCTCGGTGCGAACGGTCTTGCACATCGTCCCGCTTGAGCCACTTGGCAGCCGTGGCAGGAGTGATGTTGAAGACCTTGGCGGCCTCGCGGTCGGACAGTCCGGAGTCCTTGATTTCCTGCCGGATCTTCGGGGTGGTGCGGGCTTGGGGATGAATGCGTGAGCTCATGGACTGAAGTTTATGCGATGCTCTGTAACCGGTGGGACGATCTCGGTGGCAAACCGCCGATCAACTCGTCAAGCACAGCTCTGGCGCGGAACAGGGGCATGCTGCGACGAGGAATATGATTGCACGAAACTAAACAGCTATCGAATGAGCGGTTTTCCATCAATATGCTTTGTTATGAGCCGAAAAACGTACTGTGTGTGCAGTCACTGCGGCAAAAGGTAGGCGACACCGAAATGATGGAACCGTTTCCCTTTCACAGTCAACGCGGGCTGAACAATTGCATCTGGAAATCTGGCGGCAAGATACTGAGGCAGCGCGCTGCCTTCCTCTTGCATGTTCCACACGATGACAGCCCCTGCTTGTTTGAGGTCCTTGATTTTTACCCAAGGGCTTACACGGAGATCGGCATGAGAGAATATGATAGATGGCCGGTCTCTTGCATAAAATGCGACATTTCCAGCATCCCAGGTATTCCCAATCACATATTTCAATGGTCGCTCTGTCATTGTGTACCACCTGTTATTGATAGCGTTACCAAAACTTTCGCCGGGAAAATTGACGGCCTGTTCATTGCCGGTAATGTCAGTTCCATAAATTTTCTCCACAATAAAGAAAGAAGAAGGAAATATCAATAGTACAATCCAAGAATAGATAAAGTGACGAAAACGTTTTTGCGTCAAGATTGGCTGAAAAAGAAGAACGATAAAAATCCCCGTAAAAAACCACAGCGGTGCACCCCACATGGCCCTCAATGGACGTTGTGCTAGCAAAGATAGCAACAAGGAAAAAATAGCAGGCCCTAGAGCTAAAACAGCAATATAGCAAAAGTCAAAGTCGTGCCATCGCGCCCTTAGCCAAACACGAGATGACCTCCATCGCCACAAAAATGATGCCACTATCAGCATGGGTAAGAGTGCTAAAAACTGCGCGCCGATGAATGAAAAGTACTCTTTTATAAAAGTAAATGCATGTGGAATTTCAGGTGCTCTATCTCCGACATATTTTATCGAAATAAAATCGCTTTTAATGATCCAGTATAAATGTGGAAGAAATACCAGTGTGGATGTCAGCATGAGCAACCACGGTGCTTTTGAGTGCAGGCGCCGCCGCGAGGCTGGATGAGCAACAACAAATAGCGCAATGGGGACGATATATGCACCCATGGAATAGCGCGACAACAAACCTAAGCCGGAAACCAATCCTGCAAGAATCCAGTGCCTCAGCTTATCATCCTGGATCGCCTTATGTAGCAACCAACCAAACAGGGCGGAAAATGGCATTTGCAAAACGATGTCATTCAATTCCAAAACCGGAAGATTGATATAATAAATACCTTCCAACAGCAAAGCACCGGTCAATGCCTGCATTTCAGTGGCAACCCGCCGCCCCAACTGCCACACGGCAAAGAAAACTGTAATAACGCACAATTGTCCTGCAAGATAGCTTATCCATAGCCCTCTATTTGACCAAGATGTGAGAGTCTGTATGACCCACGGAAATAATGGTGGATCTTTCTCATAGCCAAGTTGCCACTCTTTTCCCCAGGCTAAACCCTCGGCCATGTCGAGTGCAATATTGCTTTGAAATAACAATGGCAATATAATCCAGATGATCGCATGTATCAGCACGGCAATTGAGAAAATTTTCTTTAGTGTGGAAGGACTGGTTTCGTGCAGTGATTCCGACGTGGTGATGGCTTCTAATTTCATGTTCTCTATATTTTTCAGGTACTGTCCAGCGCGTCATGAATGCATCACGCCTATCGGCAACTGTCATGGCTTGCATGAGGGAGGGGACGAATGCGCTGGCGAGAAATGCGTCAGCGATTGACTGTAGCGATGCAACATGGAGAATCTATGGAGTTTGGATGAATAGTTCTTAAAGCCGCCCCATTTATGTAGCAGATTCAGTACTGAAAAATGATCCAGCCGGTGGCCAAGTACAGGATGAAGCTGCGCAAGCAGGCCATTCATCAAGGAGCATGTGGCTTCGGCATGATCGTGGCATCTCGCGCGTCGGACCTGGCTACACCAGCATGTAGGTCCGCAATCCGGCATTTGGAGTTCTAATTAGTCTTGGGGCGATGGATTTGACGATGACGAAATACACCATTGAGAAGAAAGAGCACGCGCTCAGCCAGATGAACGCGCCGCAAACAAGCCTGTGGCCGAAGTGGCACAGCTCACCGGTGTGCCGGAATTCACGCTGTGCGCAAGCAGGCGCGCGAGCAAGGCCGCGCGGTGCCCGGCGATTGACAAAACTCCGAGCAATGGTGTTCCGCCGACAAGTTCGCGGGGGCGCTGGAGACTGTCCCTTTGAACGAGGCTGAATTGGTGTCGTACTGCCGTCGCAAGGGATTGCTGGTGGAGCAGCTGGAACGCTGGCGCAGTGAAGTCCACACGGCCTTGTCGGCTGGACTGAACCGAACTGTTGGCCAGTTTGATATCTTTGATTTTCTGGCCGCCAATGCCCACTTCGCCAATGGCATTGAGGCGCAGCCTCTCCCAGCGCTCGCCGCGCTTGTGGATGGAGACTTCTTCCATACCGGTAAAATGCATCGCCGCAGCTTTTCCCGATGACGATGCCACTGTCGGCGCCGCGCCGGATTTCGGTTTCACGTTCCGACGCCCAGGCCACAGCCTCGGCCTTGGTGCTGAATGTTTTAGATTCGCGTGTGCCTCGGATGGCGATTTATGCCCGCCAGACGCCAAACTGCTACCTGAATGAAGCCATCCGTTCCTCTCGTTGCGGCGTAATCATGGCGTCAATTTGGCGTAATCGCTACTGGTTTTTGTCGGGTTTAATCTGGATTAAGGGAAATTCTGGGACGTAAAAAAAGCCACTAACTCGTTGATTTTATTGAGTTTAATGGCTTTTTTGATGTTTCTGAATTTTGTGCGCTGGTGCCCGGAGCCGGAATCGAACCGGCACGCCCTTACAGGCGGGAGATTTTAAGTCTCCAGTGTCTACCAGTTTCACCATCCGGGCAGCGCGGCGAGATTCTAGCACAGGTGATGCGCATCACGCCATCTTGTGCCTGAGCCAGGCTGTCCGGTTTGCAGCGGACAGCCTAGTTTTATCTAGCCGCCGTCAAAACGTCGCCTTGAACTGCACCCCATACGTGCGCGGCTCGTTGACCATGCCCGTCAGGTTGTTGAATTCGATGGCGCCCAGTGCCTGGACCTGGTTGGTGATGTTGCGGCCGTATGCCGAGAGTTCGTAGCGGTCCCATTTGTAGCCAACGCGCAAGCCGCCTTCCAGCAATTCCTTGGCCTTGTATTCCTTTGCTTCATACAGGAAGAAGTTGTAGCTGGTGCGATAGGCCCAGTCCGTGTAGGCGTAGAACTCGCCATTGGCGAGGGGGATGCTGTATTTCAAGGTGAAGTTGGTTTGCCATTCGGGTGCGCGCGGCAGCGGGTTGCCGTCGATGTAGGCCGTGCCCACGAAGGGGCCGACGGGGTCGGTGACGGTGCAGCCGCTGGCGGGGGTGTTCTGGGCGTTGCCGCAGCTTTGCACGTACAGCTTTTTGTCCTGGATCTCGGTGTGGTTGTAGCTGCCGCCCAGGGTCATGCTGAGCGAGTCGCTGAGGTTGGCCTGGAAGTCCAGCTCCACGCCCTGGCCGGTGGCCTTCTCGGCATTGAGCAGGCGGTTCATGTTGACGACGCCGCTGCCGGCCGTCAGTTGCTTGTCTTTCACGCGATACTGGAATACGGCCAGGCTCAGGCGGGCACGCTTGTCGAACAGGTCTTGCTTGATGCCCGCTTCCACCGACAGCACTTTTTCGGCGCCGGCCTGCGAGGGGCGGTCGGCCAGGCCGTTCAGGCGGCCCTGCATCGATGGCGCGCGGTAGCCGGTGGCGATGCGCGCGTAGGCGTTCGTTTCCGGCGTCAGCACATAGGTGCCGCTCAAGTCCCAGCTGACGTTGTGCGAGGTGTCATTCAGGTTGAACGGGCCGGCCGTGGTCGCTTCCACGCGCTTGGCCGAGAAATCCTTCTTGTCGCTCGTGTAGCGCAGGCCGGCGCGCAGTTTCAGGGCGTCCGAGACCGTGTAGTTGAGCGAGCCGAAGGCCGCGTACGACTTCGAGCTCTGGTTTTGCGTGGCGTAGGCGCTGTTTTGCGGATTGCCGGGCGCCAGGCTGTCAAAGCTGATGCTGTCGATCTGGATGTCTTCCTTGAAGTAAAACAGGCCGCCTATCCATTGCAGCGGGCCCTTTGCGCTCGATTCGGCGCGGAATTCCTGCGAAATCTGCTTGTGGTTCGGGATCACGTCGGCCGTTTCCACGACGAAGGGGATGAAGCCGGGGCCCATCGGCGGCGCGTACACGGCGCCATAGCCGCCGTCGACGTCGGCGCGGCTGAAGAAATCGAGTTTTTCATAGCCGGTGATGGAATGCAGGGTGATGCCCGGCAAGTCCCATTTCAGGCGCATGCTGCCACCCTTGGTTTTCAGGTGCTGGCGGTTGATGCCATCGGTAGGGTAGGAGCCATAATCGAAATTGTCGACCAGGTCGTTGGTGCCCTGTTTCAGGATGTTGGCGCGAAACAGCGTCGCCGTGCCATCGAGGTTGCGCGCGTGCACGTTGAACAGGGCCGTGAAGTCGCGTGTGGGCTTGACCAGCACTTGCAGGCGGGCGGCGCTGTCTTCATAGCCTTCGAAGTCGCGCGTGCCGGTGGGACGCGGGTTATGCACGCGGTCGTCGCGGCGCTGCGTCTGGCCGGAAAAGCGCAGGGCCACGGTGTCGCTGACGGGCACGTTGAAGGCGCCTTCCAGGTTCTTCATGCCATCCTTGCCGAAGCCGCCGCTCAGGTAGCCTTCCGTCTTGAAGACGGGCTTGGCGGAATCGAACTTAATCACGCCGGCCGGCGAGTTACGGCCGAACAAGGTGCCTTGCGGGCCGCGCAGCACCTCGACCTGGTCCACGTCAAACACGGGAAAGCCCTTGAGCATGGCGTTTTCCTGCACCACGTCATCCATCACCAGGCCCACTGGCTGCGAGGCGTTCAGGTCGAAGTCGGTGTTGCCCAGGCCGCGAATGTAGAAGCGGGGAAAGGTACGGCCGTAATCCGATTCGACCGAGACGCTGGGCGAGCGGCTGTTGAGGAAGCGGATGTCGGCGCCGCCGGCCGTCAGGGTGTCGAGCTTGTCGCCTTTCAGGGTGGCGATGGACATGGGCACGTCCTTGATGTTTTCCGCGCGCCGCTGTGCCGTCACGATCACCGTTTCCAGCTGGCCAGGACCGGCCTGTGCCGCTGGTGCGGCCGGCGCCGGGACGCTGTCCTGCGCCATTGCCTGCAGGGGAAAGGCAGCAGTGATTGCCAGGGCAATCAGGGTGTGGCGTATGGTGCTGGCGTGTGTGCTGGCATGCGGTGTCATCATGAAACGGCTCCTGTCGGTCAAGGTTGTTCGTAAGGTCCAGGCAGGCGCAAGTCCGCTAGACGAAAAATCATGCTAGCACGGAAAGTTTTGGTATTCATGCCATTTTCCAGGCAAGACTATTTATATGCGTTTCGACTCAATACGTGAATAAAATCGTATTTGTCGTCAATATCGGGCGGGTGCATAGTGGGGGTGCCGGCAGGCTTGTGCCAGCGCAAAGGATGGCTTGGCCACCGAAATCTTTCCCTGCTACAGCGCAAACATGCCGGCGCCATGGCGTGCCAGCGCTCAGTGTGCAGTGCGGAAAATACGACAATTCCCCTTTTTTCTTCTGCCATGCGATGTTGTTGTGTTGCCACATCATGGGATGGCATCTTGCCTGCCAGCTGCCGGGCGCGGCGCATGCACAAACAATGATGTTGCCTCAAGGTAGTTACAGGCAAGATCTGGCGTAGAATATAAATTATTGCAAATTAGAAACTTATATTTCTACCATGTTAATCTTATCCGCAAGTGCGCCGCCCGTTGACGGTATCCGGCTTTCCGAACTGATCGCCGCCCTGAGCCAGGCCCTGGACATCACGGAGGGACAGCCAGAAGGCCATTGCATCCGCTGTTGCTGGATCGGCATGCACGTGGGACGCGAGCTGGGCATGGCGGATGAAGACCTGTGGAATCTGTATTACACCCTGCTGCTGAAGGACCTGGGCTGCAGCAGCAATGCAGCGCGCATCTGCGAGCTCTACCTGACGGACGATCTGTCTTTCAAACAAGGCTTCAAGACGGTGGGCGACAGCCTGCCGCAAGTGCTCAAATTCGTCCTCAAGCACACGGGCCTGAAGGCGGGCCTGGCCGAGCGCTTCCGCGCCGTGATGACGATCTTGCGCGACGGCGCGCACATCGCGCAGGAGCTGATCGCCACGCGTTGCCAGCGCGGCGCCGACATCGCGCGCCTGCTGCGCTTTCCGGAATCCGTGGCACAGGGCATCTACAGCCTCGACGAACACTACAACGGCCAGGGCAAGCCGGACAAACTGGCAGGCCAGGCGATTCCCTTGTTTTCGCGCATTGCCCTGCTGGCACAGGTGATCGACGTGTTTCATACGGCCGATGGCGCGCGCGCCGCCCAGGCAGAGGTGCGCCAGCGCGCGGGCAGCTGGTTTGACCCGCAACTGGTGCTGGCGTTCGAACGGGTGGCGCAGTCGTCCGCGTTCTGGTCCATGTTGCGGTCGCAGGACCTGACGGCCGCCGTGGCGGCGCTGGAGCCGGCCAACCGTTGCGTGCCGGTGGATGAGGATTATCTCGACGACATCGCTGCCGCGTTCGGTCAGGTGGTCGATTCGAAAAGCCCGTACACGAGCGGGCACAGCGCCAGGGTAGCCTTGTATGCGGACATGATCGCCGAAACCTTGGGCGTGACGCCGGAGCGGCGTCGCTGGCTCAAGCGGGGTGCCTTGCTGCATGACGTCGGGAAACTTGGCGTCAGCAATAGCGTGCTGGACAAGGCCGGCAAACTCGACGCGGATGAGTGGCTGGCCGTGCAGCAGCACGCACACTATACGCAAACGATTTTGTCACGCATTGATGCGTTTGCCGAACTGGCTGTCGTGGCCGCTGCGCACCATGAGCGGCTCGATGGCAAGGGCTATCCGCGCGGCTTGACGGCCGACGACATCAGCCTGGAAACGCGCATCATCACCACGGCCGATATTTTCGACGCCATCACGGCCGACCGGCCATATCGGGGGCCAATTCCCATTCCGAAAGCGCTCGAGATCATGGCCGAGACCGTGGGCACAGCCATCGACGCGCAGTGTTTTGCCGCCTTGAAAGTGGCGCTGGCCGGCTTGCCCGATCTCGCGCAGCCGCAGAACGAGTGCCTGACGGCGTGAGCGCGGGCTGGCGTGTTGTTGCAACGTGACAGGGGCGGTGCCAGTTGCGGCATTCCCCTGTACCTGTGAGCTGCTTAAAACTCTTCCCAATCGCCGGCCGTCACGGCTTGCGCTTGCACCGCACGGGGTTTTGCCGGCGCGGCCTGGCGCTTGACGGTGCTGCTGGCCGCAGCCGGTACCAGGCGCAGCGGTTTTGCGCCGGCGCGTGCTGCTGCCGTCGTGCGCGCCGGTGCCGCCACCTGGCCGTCGTGTGTCTTGAAGATGCTCACGGTTTGCACCAGGTTGCTGGCCTGGTCGCGCAGCGATTCGGCCGCCGCCGCCGCTTCTTCCACCAGCGCCGCATTTTGTTGCGTGACGCTATCCATCTGCGCCACCGCCTGATTGATCTGCTCGATCCCGGCGGACTGTTCCTGGCTGGCCATCGTGATCTCGGCGATGATGTTGCTGACGCTGGCGACACTGGCGACTACCTCGGACATCGTCGTGCCCGCTTGCGCCGCCAGCTTGGCGCCCGCATCGACGCGGCTCACGGAATCGTCGATCAACGTCTTGATTTCCTTGGCCGCGCTGGCGCTGCGCTGGGCCAGGCCGCGCACCTCGGTTGCCACGACGGCGAAGCCACGGCCCTGTTCGCCGGCACGCGCCGCTTCCACTGCGGCATTCAGGGCCAGGATATTGGTCTGGAAGGCGATGCTGTCGATGACGCTGATGATGTCGACAATCTTGCGCGACGATTCGCTGATCAGGTCCATGGTGCCCATCACTTGCCCCACCACGGCGCCGCCCTTGCTGGCGACGTCCGATGCCGTTGTCGCCAGCACATTGGCTTCGCGGGCATTGTCCGCATTCTTGCGCACTGTGCTGGTGAGCTCTTCCATCGAGGAAGCCGTTTCTTCCAGTGAACTGGCTTGCTGTTCCGTGCGCAGCGACAGATCGTTGTTGCCGGTGGAAATCTCCTCGGCGGCAAGGGCTACCGTGTCGGAATCCTGGCGGACGGATGAGACTACCGAGGTCAGCGACACCTGCATGCGTTGCAGCGCCGACAGCACGCTGACGCTATCGTTCGGCGCGACGCAGAGTTTTCCTGTCAGGTCGCCGCCGGCAAGCAGGCTGACGGCGTCGCACAGCTGGCGCGGTTCGGCACCGAGTGCCTTGAGCAAGTGGCGCGTGATGAGCCAGCCCGCCAGGGCCGCCAGCACGATGGACAGCACGCTGGCGCCAATGAGGATGTTCCGGTTGAGCAGGTAATGCGCGTCGTCTTTCTGCAGGATGAGGGTGGAGCGCTGTTCCGTCAGGGCGAAATATTCATCGCTGGCGGCGACGAGGGCGGCCAGCAGCGGACGGCATTCCTCGTTCATCTTGACGATGGCTAGTTCGGTTTTCTTTTGCTGCGCCAGGTCCACGATGGCCAGTGCCACGGGAGCATAGCGTTTTTCGATGTTGTCGATCTTGTTGATGATGGCGCGTTCCTCGTCCGATACCTCCGGCTGCTGTGCCAGCTGCAGCAACTGCTGCATGTTCTTGGCGACATTGGCATGCGCCTGCATGATGTGTTTGCGTTCGATGTCCAGCTCTTCCGGCTTGGTAAGCAGTACCAGGTTCCTGGCCGCCACGGCGCGCATGTCGATCGCGTCACGCACGCGGTGCGCCGTATTGGCACGCGCCATGATGCCGTTGACATACTGCTCAAAGTCGGCGTTGGAGTTGGACAGACTCCGCACGGACAGGATCGAGATACCGATGAGGAAAAAGACCAGCAGGCCGAAGGCCAGGGTCAGTTGCTTGCGAACAGTGAATTTATCCATGATGCCTCTCCCAGAATACGTTATGAAATTAGAAACGGCGCTCGTGTGGTGCCGGTAGCCATAGATATTGTTGGCCAATGGGCCGCGCCTTGCGCAGTGCATCTCTATCCAGAACACGGATTCGTGGTGTGAGGATCGTGTTACTTAAAAACTGATTCCAATAATTTATTTGTTTTATTTATTAAATTCATTTTTGCACAAAAAAATCAGTAAATCAATGAAATTTTCGTGCCAAAAAACAACTATTTAGCATGGACGGCCAATGTCGGGGGCACTGGCCGGCGAGACGGTCAAGCGGCAAAGGGCTTGAAGGTCGTTGGCCCTGGCGATCCGTGATCAGATGGGAAACGCGCCCGCGCCCGATACATTCAGACAGGCGACCTTGTCGCTAGAAAAATACTTGATTTGTCCCAGGCCGATGGCGTAGCAGCCGTCGCTGAGCGGGGAAATGGGGCCGGTGAGTTTTTCGCCGCTGACCAGGGTCACCACCCAGGGCGTGGTGGCCGGTTTGCCCGCGTGGGCCAGTGCGTGTTGTACCAGGTCTGACATGCTGCCTCCGATGGAAATCAAAACCCGATGATAGCAGTGTCGCCCAGCCGCTGTTTGCCGATACGCCGGGCCCGCGCCTTACGCGTCGGCCAGCAGATTCTTGGGCAGCGCCACCGACACCAGTTTCCAGCGCCACAGGCCGTCGCGCGTCAGGGTCAGCTCGCCGATATGGCTTTTGCTATGGGCGCGCTGCACCACGACCTTGTCCCAGGAGGTGTAGCGCAGCTTGTAGTCGGGTTTGGCATTGCGCTTGCGGCCGCTGATGTCGCTGACCTTGGCGATCGGCTTTTCGTAGCGGTCATTGAGCTTCATCAAGGCGACGATGCCTTCAGGCATCAGCATGGTATCGAGCAAGGGGTCGATGACGTCGGGGCTGATGTCGTCGGCCACTTCCGGTGCCGAGAACAGGGCATGCAGTTGTTGCCCCAGGCTGCCGCGCAGTTGCGCCAGGTCGATTTGCGCAGCCAGGGCCTGGGTATCCTCGTCCATGGTTGCCGCGCGGATCTTGTTCATGGTGAAATACGGGCTGCCATAGAAGGCGCCGGCCAGCGCGACCAGTGCCACTAGAGCGAGAAGCAACATTCTTTTCATCGTGCAATCTCTTGGATGCCTGGCGACCCGGTGCGCCTGAAGTGCTAGCATTCTACATAATATTTCCCAAAATCAATATGGCGGTTTAGGTAAGTGTTGTTTTAGATCAAGTTTCGTCAGAGTAATTCCGGCGGCAAGGTAATATCCGCCAATTTCCAATCCCAGATGCCATGCCGGCGCAGCAAAAACTGGCTGGCGGCGGGGCCGGCGCCGCTGCGCCGCAGCACCACTTCGTTCCACGAGCGGTACGCCATGCCGAAGTCGTGGCGCTTGCCATCCGCCCCTTGCTTGCCGTGCAGGATCAACACCGTGATGCCGGGCGGCGAGACGATGGTGTCGAGCATTTCCTTGAAATCCTCGTCATTGGCCGTTTCGCCGGCCGCCCGCAACTGGCGCGCCACGCTGGCGCGCACGGCGGGCAGGTCGGCCTGCTGCGCCAGGTTTTCCAGGCGCACGGATTTCGCCGCGATGCTGATGCGGTACATGGCGATGTAGGGGCTGACCCAGGTGAAGCCGATGGCGGCAACGCTAAAAATGATCGCGGTGGCGTACTTTCTTTTCATGGTCCGTGTTTTTGTATGAGCTGTGCCGCCGTGATTTTACCCGGCCAGGGGCGGTGGATGGTGTAGCATTCGTGCCGGCGCGGACCATCGCGCCGCAATATTGAGGACAACCATGAATATCACTATCAATCAGGTGCTGCAGTCGTATATCGATCCGCTCACCGCCAGTGAGTACGCGGCGCTCGAGCGCAGCCTGCTGGCCGAAGGCTGCCGCGACGCGCTGGTGCTGTGGAACGACGTGCTGATCGACGGGCATAACCGCTACGCCATCTGCCGCCAGCACGGCATCGAATTCAAGACCATCCAGAACACCAGCTTTACTTCGCTCGACGACGTCATGCTGTGGATGATCGACAATCATTTGGCGCGCCGCAGCGTGTCGGACTTCCAGCGCGGCGTGCTGGCCCTGCGCAAGAAGGAAATCGTCGCCGCGCGCAGCCCGGCGCCTGTCAGCGCGGCTGATGCGCCGGACGGCGAAAACGCGCCGAAACCCCCCATGAGCACGCGCGAAGAGGTGGCCAAGGCGGCGCGCTTGAGCAGCAACCAGATCAGTCAGATCGAAAAAATCCAGAAGGCCGCCGCGCCGGAGCTGGTGGAAGCGGTCCGCTCGGGCACGATTTCCATCAATGCGGCGGCCACCGTGGCGTCCCTGCCGCCGGAAGAGCAGGTGGCGGCCGTCGCCGGTGGCAAGAAGTTATTACGCCAGGCGGCCAAGGAAATCCGCGAACAGCGCGCCGCCACGCGCACGCCGCGCGAGCCGAAAGTCCACGTCTCGCAAGATACGCCGGAAACGGGCAACGAGCCGTGGGCCGAGAATGCAGCCCAGGCGCCGTCCGAAGCGGAACGCCTGCGCGGCGAGATCGCCAGCCTAAAACAGCGGGTGGCGCAGCTGCAGGCGGAAAATACGGAGTTGAACCAGCGCATAGCAGCCTTGATCGACGCATCCTGACCCTGGAGTATTGCATGCCAGTCCGCCGCGCCCTGTTCGCCGCCATCGCCTGCGGCATCGTTGCCAGTGCTCCCGCGCTGGCAGCACCCGCTGCATCTGTCACGGACATGGCCCGCTGGCAGGCGCAGGCCGCCAATGTCAGCATCGCGCGCGACACCTGGGGCATTCCCCATGTGACGGGCAAGACGGATGCGGATGCCGTCTTTGGCTTGATGTATGCGCAAGCCGAGGATGATTTTCCCCGCGTAGAGTTGAACTATATCAATGCCATGGGGCGGCTGGCGGAAGTGGAGGGCGAGCGGGAACTGTACCGCGACCTGCGCATGAAGCTTTTCATCGATCTGCAGGAGCTGCAAGCGCAGTACCGCGCCAGCCCGCCGTGGCTGCGCACATTGATGGATGCCTTTGCCGATGGCCTCAATTTTTACCTGGCCACGCACCCGCAGGTGAAACCGCGGCTGATCGCGCATTTCGAGCCGTGGATGGCCCTCAGTTTCAGCGAAGGCAGCATCGGCGGTGATATCGAGTCCGTCAACCTGGCGCAGCTCGAAGCGTTTTATGGGCAGCAAGCCAGGCCAGCTACCGTGGCGCTGGCCAGCATCGATGCCGGGTTGGCGTCCGGCTTGGACCCCGAACCGAGCGGTTCGAACGGCTTCGCCATCGCGCCCGCGATCACGAAAAATGGCCACGCGCTGCTGATGATCAATCCGCACACGTCCTTTTACTTTCGTCCCGAAGTGCAAGTCACCAGCGGTGAAGGCTTGAACGCGTATGGCGCCGTCACCTGGGGCCAGTTCTTCGTCTACCAGGGTTTCAACGAGCGCCTCGGCTGGATGCATACCTCGGGCGGCGGCGACGTCATCGACGAATACCTGGAAAGCATCGTCGACCGTGATGGCGCATGGTTCTACCGCTATGACGGCGTGCTGCGGCCCCTGAAAGCCGTGCCGATTACCTTGCCATATAAACTGGCGAGTGGCGCCATGGGCTCCAAAACCATCACCGTCTACTACAGCCACCACGGTCCCATCGTGCGCGCGCAGGACGGGCGCTGGGTGGCCGTGCGCCTGATGCACTCGCCCTTGAAGGCGCTCATACAATCGTACACGCGCACCAAGGCGCGCGATTACGCGGCGTTTTACAAGACCATGGAACTGCGCACGAATTCGTCGAACAATACGGTATATGCGGATGCGGACGGCAATATTGCCTATTTTCACGGTAATTTCATCCCCGTGCGCGATCCGCGCTTCAACTGGAAGCAGCCTGTCGACGGCAGCGACCCGGCCACGGAATGGCAAGGGCTGCACACGGTGGCGCAAACCATCACCCTGTTCAATCCGAAGAATGGCTGGATACAGAACACCAATAACTGGCCATATTCGGCTGCCGGCGCCAACAGCCCACGCCAGCAGGATTATCCCGCGTACATGTCCGTGTATGGCGAAAATGCGCGCGGCCTGCATGCCGTCAAGGTTTTCCAGAACAGGACGGGTTTTACCCTGGACAGCCTGATCGCCGCCTCCTACGACAGCGAACTGACGGCATTCGAAGCGCTGCTGCCGCCGCTGTTCGCCGCCTTCGATGCGCTGCCGGAGAATTCTGCGCAAAAGCTGGCGCTGGCCGACAAGGTCGCGCTGCTGCGGGCCTGGGACTGGCGCTATGCGCTGACGTCGACGGCGACATCGCTGGCCGTGTTCTGGGGCCAGGAATTGGCCGAGCTAGCAGGCAAACAGGCGCGTGAGCAGGGCGTGCCCGTGGTCGACTTCATGGCGACGGAGAAGGTCACTGCGGCACAGCGCCTGGCGGCCTTGGCCAGCGCCGTCGATAAACTGCAGCGCGATTTCGGCCACTGGCAAACGCCATGGGGCGAGATCAACCGCTACCAGCGCCTGACGGGCGACGTGGTGCAGCCGTTTGATGATGCACAAGCCAGCTTGGCCGTGCCTTACGCGTCGGGCAACTGGGGCGCGCTGGCGGCGTATGGACAGAGCAGCAAGAGTACGACGCGACGCATGTATGGCGAGCGCGGTAACAGCTTTGTGGCGGCCGTGGAATTTGGCCCCCGCATCAAGGCGAAAAGCATCCTTGCCGGTGGTCAGAGCGGCGACCCGAAGTCGCCGCACTTCCAGGACCAGGCAGCCATGTACGCGCGCGGGGAATTCAAGGAGGTGCTGTTTTATCCCGAGCAGGTGGAACAGCACCTGGAGCGCAGGTACCGGCCGGGGGAGTGAGGTTTGTGGTGTGTCGGATTACGCCCTTGCGGGCTAATCCGACCTACCGCCCTCGGCATACCGTAGGTCGGATTAGCGGAGCGTAATCCGACAAATCACCACCTCAAATCGCATCAAGTGCCGTGCGCAAGTCATGCCGCAGGTCTTCGATGTCTTCGATGCCCACGGACAGGCGGATCAAGCCGTCGCCGATGCCCAGCTTGGCCCGCTGTTCGGGCGGGATGCTGGCGTGCGTCATCAGGGCAGGGTGTTCGATCAGGCTTTCCACGCCGCCCAGGCTTTCGGCCAGGGCGAACACTTCACAGCGCTCCAGGAAGCGGCGCGCGCCGGCCAGATCCGTATCGAGGTCGATCGAGATGATGCCGCCGAAGCCATCCATCTGGCGCTGCGCCAGTGCGTGCTGCGGGTGCGAGGCCAGGCCCGGATAAAACACGCTTTTCACTTCCTTTTGCTGCTCCAGCCACTGCGCCAGCGCCAGCGCGCTTTCGCAATGGCGCTGCATGCGGATGGCCAGCGTCTTGATGCCGCGCAAGGCCAAAAAGCTGTCGAACGGCCCGGCAATCGCGCCCACCGAGTTTTGCAAGAAGCCCAGCTGCTCGCGCCATTCGGCCTGGCGTTCTTCCGCGCCGACGATGGCGATGCCGCCGATGATGTCCGAGTGGCCGTTCAGATACTTGGTGGTCGAGTGGACGACGATATCAAAACCGTGTTCCAGGGGGCGCTGCACCAGCGGGCTGGCGAAGGTGTTGTCGGCCACGGCGATGATGCCCCGTGCGCGGCAGATGTCGGCAATCGCGCGCAGGTCGGCCAGTTTCAGCATGGGGTTGGTGGGCGTTTCCACCCACACCATCTTCGTTTCCGGGCGCAGCGCGGCCAGCAGGTTTTCCGGATTGGTCAAATCCACATACGTGAATTCGTGGCCGGCCGAGCGCCGGCGCACGCGCTCAAATAAACGGTAGGTGCCGCCGTACATGTCGTCGCCGGCGACGATGTGGCTGCCAGCGTCCAGCAATTCCAGCACGGACGAGATGGCGGCCAGGCCCGAGGCGAACGCGAAGGCCGCGCTGCCGCCTTCCAGGTCGGCCACGCAGCGCTCGAGCGCCCAGCGCGTGGGATTGTGCGAGCGGCCGTAGTCCAAGCCCTTGTGCACGCCGGGGCTTTCCTGCACAAAGGTGGAGGTGGCGTAAATGGGCGGCATGATGGCGCCCGTCGACGGATCGGGCGACTGGCCGGCGTGGATGACACGCGTGGCGAGGTGGCTCTTGCGGGTGGTTTCTTGGCTCAAGATAGTGTCCTGCGTAAGTGATTGAGAAGGTCGAAGCGGGTGATCAGGCCATAGAAGGCGTCAGCGTCGGCGACGACGGCCGTCAAGCCCCGGTCCAGGGTGGCGCGCAGGGCGGGCAAGCCGCTTGAGGGCGCCAGGGTTTCGATCTGCGTCGTCATGGTGGCGCCCACCAGACCCGCGAAATGGGCGGCGTCGCCCGAGACGTGCAGCAGCAGGTCCGATTCGTCGAGGATGCCGACCAGCTGGCCGCCATCGATGACGGGCAGCTGCGCCAGGTCGCTGGCGCGCATGCGGTTGAAGGCGGTCAGCAGGGTGTCGCCCGGCGCCACGCTGACGACGTCGCCCTCGTCGTAGCGGCGCCCGATCAGGTCGCGCAAGTCGCCCGAGGGCGCCCGCTGCAACAAGCCCTGGTCGCGCATCCAGCCGTCGTTGTAGACCTTCGACAGGTAGCGCGTCCCCGTGTCGCACACGAACGTGACGACGCGCTTTGGCGTGGTCTGTTCGCGGCAGTATTTGAGGGCGGCTGCCAGCAGGGTGCCGGTGGACGAGCCGCCTAAAATGCCTTCGGCGCGCAGCAGGGCGCGCGCGGAATCAAAACTTTCCTGGTCGCTGATGGTGTAGGCCTTGGTGACGCTGTCCATGTCGGCGATGGCCGGGATAAAATCTTCGCCGATGCCTTCCACGGCCCACGACCCGCTCGTGTCGGACACTTTGCCGGACTCGATGTATTCCGTGAGGATGGAGCCTTGCGGGTCGGCCAGCACGAATTCGAGCTTCGGCTGCACCTTGCGGAAGTAGCGTGTCAGGCCCGTCAGGGTGCCGGACGAGCCGACGCCGACGACGATGGCGTCGACGTCATGGCCGCTTTGCTCCCAGATTTCGGGGGCCGTCGTCGTTTCGTGGGCCAGCGGATTGGCGGGATTGTTGAACTGGTCGGCGAAGAAGGCGCCCGGCAGTTCGCGCGCCAGGCGCGCCGCGTAATCCTGGTAGTACTCGGGATGGCCCTTGCCCACGTCCGAGCGCGTGGTGTGCACTTCCGCGCCCAGGGCTTTCAGGTGCAGCACTTTTTCCGTCGACATCTTGTCGGGCACGACTAAAATCACGCGGTAGCCCTTGATGCGGCCCACCAGGGCCAGGCCGATGCCGGTGTTGCCGGCGGTGGCCTCGACGATGGTGCCGCCCGGCTGCAAGCGGCCGTCGGCTTCGGCCGCTTCGATGATGGACAGGCCGATGCGGTCCTTGATGGAACCGCCGGGATTTTGCGATTCCAGTTTCAGGAACAGCTGGCACAGGCCCGTATCGAGCCTGGTGACTTCGACCAGTGGGGTATTGCCGATCAGCTTGTATAGCGCTGGCGGCTGGGATGGGGATGGCATTCGATCATTCATGGTGGCTCCTGTCAGAGAAACAGCCGCTCCGGATTGTGTCCCGAGCAGCCTTCCGTGCCGCGCAGTGTAGGCGGGTGGACGAGTGCGGCGAACGAATGTTTATATGCTTGCATATGCGCCCTGCGCATATAGTCGGCAAGGTGCGCGATGCGAGTATGCGCCGTTTTTCGCCCGCTTGCCGCGCCAAAGGCAGGACTATTAAGCTGCCGCAAGTCCTCCATTGCGATTTATAATCACGCCTCGAAAAGGTGCTAAACAGTATCCAGAATAATCAGACAGACAGGGCAGGCGGCAGTGGCAAAACTTTATTTCCGGTATTCCGCGATGAACGCGGGCAAGTCGACGGCCTTGTTGCAAGTCGCGCACAACTATGAAGAGCAGGGCCAGCAGGTGCGCCTGTACACGGCCGCCATCGACAGCCGCTACGGCGTAGGCCGCGTCACCTCGCGCCTGGGCCCGCAGCGCCAGGTCGATATCTTCCATGCCGACACGAATTTCCTCGACGATATTCCCCAGGTCGCCTGTTTGCTGGTCGATGAAGCGCAATTTCTCAGCACGGCCCAGGTGCAGCAACTGCACCAGCTGGCGCAAGTGAAGGGCGTGCCCGTCATCTGCTACGGCTTGCGCACGGATTTCAAGGGCGAACCGTTCCCCGGCTCGGCCTATTTGCTGGCGCTGGCCGACGATATCGAGGAATTGAAGAATATCTGTACTTGCGGCAAGAAGGCCACGATGAACATCCGCGTGGACGAGCAGGGCCGCCGCATCAAGGAAGGCGAGCAGATCAGTATTGGCGGCAACGAGAGTTATCGCCAGGCGTGCGGGCGCTGTTTCTACTCGTAAACTTATTCCTTATTCGACGACGGGCGCACCGACATCGGCGTCGTCCGCCAGCGCCAGATCGCCCCGCTCGAAGGCGGCCAGGATTTCATTGGCGCGCGCCACGTCGTGTTCGCGCACCATGACGCGGGCGCCGCCGATGGCGGCCGCCAGCAGCATGTCGGCCTGCATGTGCTGGTCGTCCGTCAGCAGCACATCGATGCCTGCCGCTGCCAGGCAGCCGCGGATGACGTGCGCATCCGTGGGGATCATCAGCCGGGCTATTAAAACGTAGTCGTCGTGCATGGTGCCTCCTGGCAAGGTGGATTCGTCCCCATCTTAGCATCAGGTTTGAACTACAGCTTGAACACGCCCACCACCTGGTTCAGCTCCTGCGCCTGCTCCTGCAAGGCGTCTGCCGCTGCGGCCGCTTCCTCCACCAGGGCTGCGTTCTGCTGGGTCACCTGGTCCATCTGGGCGATGGCCTGGTTGACTTGCTCGATGCCGCTGCGCTGCTCGTCGCTGGCCTGCGCGATCTCGGCCATGATGGTGCTCAGTTGCTGCACGCTGGCCACCACGGTATCCATGGTGGCGCTGGCCTGGCTCACTTGGGCGTGGCCCAGGTCCACCGTGCTGGCGGACGCCTGGATCAAATCCTTGATGTCTTTCGCGGCGGCCGTCGAGCGCTGCGCCAGGGTGCGCACCTCGGTGGCGACGACGGCGAAGCCGCGTCCCTGCTCGCCGGCCCTAGCCGCTTCTACGGCAGCGTTCAAGGCCAGGATATTCGTCTGGAAGGCGATGCCGTCGATGACGCCGATGATGTCGGCGATCTTGTTTGAGGAGTTGCGGATGGCGTCCATGGTGCTGGCCACTTGCGCCACGGCCGCGCCGCCTCCGGCTGCCAGGGTCGACGAGTCGCGCGCCAGCCGGCTTGCCTGCTGCGCGTGATCGACGTTCTGCCGCACGGTGGAACTGAGTTCTTCCATCGAGGCGGCCGTTTCTTCCAGCGAACTGGCTTGCTGTTCCGTGCGGCTCGACAAATCCAGGTTGCCGCTGGCGATTTCACCGGACGCGGTGGCGATCTGCCCGGCGCTGCCGCGCACATTGCCGACCACTTGCGACAGCTTGTCGCTGATGCGGTTCATGGCGCGCAGCAGGCGGCCGATTTCGTCCAGGCTGGTCGTATCGAGGTGCACCGTCAGGTCGCCGGCGGCGATTTGCGCGGCGGCCGTTTCGGCGGCGGCCAGCGGGCGCGACACGAGCGTGCGCACCAGCCAGTACAGCAACAGGGCGAAGACGAGCAGGGCGATGAAGCCGGAAATGGCCAGCTGGTTGCGCAGCTGGCGCGCTTCCAGGGTGATCTCGTCCGTGAACGTGCCGCCCGCGATGATCCATTGCCAATCCTTGAATTGACGGTAATACAGCTGCTTTTCGCGCGCGCTGGCACTCGTTTCGCCCGGCGCCGTCCACGTATAACGCATGGCGCCGTCTTTTTGCGCCAGCATTTCCTGGATGAACAGGCGCCCGTCGCTGGCCTTGAACTCGAGCGCGCTCTTGCCTTCGCTGTTCGGGTGCAGCACCAGGTGGCCGTAATTGGCGCCGGGCGCCGTGTCGACGATATAGATGTAGCCCGTCTGGCCGATCTTGACCTGGCGAATCTTCTCTTTCAGCATGGCCAGATTCTTGCTGATATCGAGGCCAATGAACAGCACGCCCACCACCTTGCCGCCCGCATCGCGCACGGGGTCGTACTGGGTGATGTATTGCTTGCCAAACAAGGTGGCCATGCCGACGAAGCGCTGGCCTGCGCGCAGCGGCGCATAGCTCGGGTGGTTGTGGTCGAGCTGGGTGCCGATGGCCCGTTCGCCATCCTGCTTTTTCAGCGAGGTGCTGATGCGCACGAATTCATCGCCGTTGGCGGCAAAGATGGTGGCGATTACGCCCGTCTGCGCCGTGTAGCGGTCGACCAGGGCCGTGTCGAGGTTGAGCACCTTGCCGCCGTTGGCCAGGGCCGGCGTGGCCTTGCCGGCCACGGCCACCATGGCGCCCGTGTCGACCGTGAACGGGCCGGGAAATTCGGCCGCGAACAGGCGCGCGAAGCTGGCCGCCTCGTTGACCATGGCCGTGTGGAACACTTGGGTGGTCGTCATGACGCTATTGAGTTCGCTGGTGACGGCCGCTTCAGCGCGCTGTTCCAGGACATTTGAGGTGCGGATACCGATCAAGGTCGTCAGGCTGGCGAGGATCAGGCTGACGAGGGCAAACGTGAAGACGGTAATCTTGCCCCCGACACTCCAGTGGCGGGGGGAGAACGAAATTGTAGGCATAGTGTGAGTCTGGCAAAGGGTAATCAGCTCGGCCATTCCTGGTCATGACATGACACGCGGGGAGGGGATCTGGTGGGAATGCGCTTGAAGCGGAGGCGTGCCCGTTCGGGAGCTGCGCGCGTGCAAGCAAAATTTCAGGGCGCGATGATAGCATGTTGCTTGCCTTTTGTTACTAAGTGTTTCCCGCAGGAATCACTTTTTCGCGTAAAAACATCATCTGCATCAAGGATCGCGAAAGCGGCCTATTGACTTTTTTGATTTCAATCGAGCATGTTGATCTTCATCGCTGGCGGGGGATGCGATTTTTGTCACGAATGTTTCACTTTGTAATGAATGAGACGCGGCCTTTAATCCGCGTTTAAGCTTCCAGGAAGAAACTGATCTTCCATGGGAGACTGCCTGGCCGTATCCTGTAGAATAATATGCAGACCAGTCGTGTATTCCCCTTACTGTCTTGCTGGCTGGCGCATGCATAGCTGCGCCGCCTGGAATTGATTCAACTAATTTTCGGAGAAGCCGATGAAGAAGCAAATGATGCTGGTCACCCTGGTGCTTGCCCTGTCAGCCCACGCTGGCGCAGCCCAGACGGACAAGAGCGCCGCTCCTCCGCTCACCATGAAGCCGCTGGCCCAGCAAACGCAGGCCGCCTTGTGGGCATCGCGCGTCTTGACGCGCGTCCATTACAAGGCCATGCCGCTCGACGACGCCATGTCGGAGAAAATCTTCGACCGCTATTTCAAGTCCCTGGACGCGGAAAAACTGTTTTTCGTGCAGGCCGACATCGACCGTTTCGCCCCGCTGCGCACCAGGCTCGATGACGCCATCATCAATGAAGATCTGACGGCGCCGTTTGCCATCTACAACCTGTACCAGCAGCGGTTCGATGAGCGCATGGCGTATGCGCGTGAATTACTCAAAACCAAGTTCGATTTTGCCGCCGACGAGAGCTACCAGATCGACCGCGAAAAGGCTGCCTGGCCGAAGAACGACGAGGAAGTGCGCGACCTGTGGCGCAAGCGTGTCAAGAACGACTGGCTGCGCCTGAAACTGGCGGGCAAGGAAGACAAGGCCATCCGCGAAACGCTGGACAAGCGCTATGAAAGCTACACCACCCGTTCGCGCAAGCTCAACAGCGAAGACGTGTTCCAGATCTTCATGAATGCCTATGCGATGTCGATCGAACCGCATACCAATTACCTGGGCCCGCGCGCCTCGGACAACTTCGACATCGCCATGCGTTTGTCGCTCGAAGGCATCGGCGCCGTGCTGCAGACGCGCGATGAATACACGGTGGTGCGCGAAGTCGTGCCGGGCAGTCCGGCCGGCCTGTCGGGCAAGCTGAAAGTGGGCGACCGTATTGTCGGCGTGGGGCAGGGCGAAAGCGGCCCCATCACCGAAGTGCTGGGCATGCGCATCGACGACGTGGTGCAGCTGATCCGCGGCGCCAAGGATTCCGTGGTGCGCCTCGACATCCTGCCGGCCGACGCCGGCCCGGACGCCAAGCACCTGGTCTTGCCGCTGGTGCGCAAGAAAATCAGCATGGAAGAGCAGGCGGCGAAGAAATCGGTCATCGAAGTGCGTGAAAACGGCGTCAAGCGCCGCATCGGCGTCATTTCCCTGCCGACCTTCTACCAGGATTTCGAAGCGCGCCGCCGTGGCGACAAAGACTTTAAGAGCGCCACGCGCGACGTCAGCCGTTTGCTGGCCGAGTTGAAGAAGGATAAGGTTGACAACGTCCTCATCGACTTGCGCAACAACGGCGGCGGTTCGCTGAACGAAGCCGTCGAACTGACGGGCCTGTTCATCGACAAGGGCCCGGTCGTGATGCAGCGCAATGCCGAAGGCAAGGTCGACGTGGAAAGCGATACGAATGCGGGCCTGGCATGGGACGGCCCGATGGGCGTGCTGATCAATCGTGGCTCGGCATCGGCCTCCGAAATTTTCGCCGCCGCCGTGCAGGACTATGGCCGTGGCGTCATCATCGGCGAAGGCAGCTTCGGCAAGGGTACGGTACAAACCTTGTTCAACCTGGACCGTTTCGGCGGCAGCGAGAAAGCCCGCTTCGGCGAGCTGAAAATGACCATCGCGCAATTTTTCCGCATCAATGGCGGCACCACGCAGTTGCGCGGCGTCACCCCCGACATCAAGCTGCCAGCCATGTCGGACACGGAAAACTTCGGCGAATCGAGCTATGACAATGCCCTGCCATGGGTGGCCATCAAGCCGGCGCAATACATGCCGACGGGCGACCTGAAGGATATCGTGCCGCTGCTGGACAAGAAACATGAAGCGCGCGTGGCCAAGGACAAGGATTTCCAGTACTTGCTCGATGACATAGCCCTCGTCGTCAAGCAGCGCAAGGAAAACCAGATTTCGCTCAATGAAACCGTGCGCCGCAAGGAGCGCGATGCCCAGGAAGCGCGCGCCAAGGCGCGTGAAAAGCGCCTGATCGCGCAGATTTCGAATCCTGCCGACGACCTGGTGGTGATTCCCGATCCGAAAGACGTGCTGAAGGGCGCGAAAGCGGCCAGCAAGACGGCCAAGCAGATCGCCGCCGTGAAGGGCGCCTTGCGCACCGACGACGGCTTGCAGGGCGACGAGCGCGCCCTCAGCGCCGAACTCGATGCCGAAACGGCCGCCAAGAGCGCCAAGGACGTGTTGCTGAACGAAGCGGCGCGCATCCTGGCCGACGAAGTGGCGCTCATCAAGGCCGATACCCGCATGGCATCGAAGGTCTTGCCATATGCAGCCGATGTGAAGGCGACGCCGGTGGCGGCGACATCGAAGTAATGAACGTGGAGTAAGGGAGGAGTTATCTGTTTCGCGTATTTCTATCATTCCAACAATCAATTGGATTGATATGCCGCGATGCAGCATAATGCACTTGTCTCCTCTATTCTCCTCCAAGAAAATAGATTCAGCCCGCTCTCGTAGCGGGCTTTTTTTTGCCTGCTTTTCACGCCTCGGCCGCCACACTCCCTCAAATCTGCTTTTCCCCGTCTTCCTGCCCTTGTGCCGCGCTATTCCTGACTAAATTTGTCAAGAATCGCTCAGGTTTGCTTGGTTATAAATTCTTCACGTTTGTTATATTCCCGCAAAGAATTTTTTTTTGGCTTTCTGCAATGGTACCGGGCGCCGGTGCCGCATGCTTTCCCTATTTCATGTACGTTGTGCCGCCAGCGGCGGCCGAGAGGCTTATTGTGCGTTGTAAACTCCTTCCCCTGACCCTGTTATTGGCGATCCAGTCCGCCTGGGCCGTCGATCCTCCGAACGCCGGCAGCCAGCTGCAGCAGATTCCCGTCGCGCCCCAGTTGCCGAAAGCGCCGCCGGCCATCCGCGTGCAGCAGGGCAATGTGCCGGCCACCACGGTGGGCGATACCACCCGCATCACCGTGCAGCGCCTGCAGATCGCGGCGCCGCCCGTGTTTACCGAGAGCGAACTGGTCGCCAGCACGGGTTTCGTGCCGGGCAGCGAGCTGACCCTGGGCGAGCTGCGCGCCATGGCGTCAAAAATTGCCAGCTATTACCAGAACCGTGGCTATTTCCTCGCGCAGGCGTATCTGCCGGCACAGGACATTGAGGATGGCGTGGTGCAAATCAGCGTGCTGCCGGGCCAGTATGGGCAAGTGCAGCTGCGCAACCAGAGCAATTTGTCGGACGGCCTGGCCGGCACGATATTGGCCGGTCTCGACGGGCAAGTGATTTCCACGCCGCCGCTGGAGCGGCGCTTGCTGCTGCTGTCGGACTTGCCGGGCGTGCAGGTCAGCTCGACCCTGGCGCCGGGGGCGTCGCTGGGCGCGTCCGACCTCATCGTCGAGGTGCAGCCGGGTGCGCGTTTCAACGGCAGCATCGACGTCGATAACCAGGGCAACCGCTACACGGGCCGCAACCGCATCGGCGCCACCCTGAACATCAATGAACTGGCCGGCATCGGCGACGTGGCCAGCGTGCGCGCGTTCACTTCGGCCGACGGCTTGAACTATGGCCGCCTGGCGTATCAGGGCCAGGCCGGTTTGCTGCGCCTGGGCGGCGCCTACACGTACATGGATTACAAGCTGGGCAAGGAATTTGCCGTGCTCGACGCCAAGGGCACGGCGAAGATCGCCAGTGCGTATGGCAGTTATCCGCTGATCCGCTCGCGCAGCAGCAACCTGTATGCGCAAGTCAGCTACGACGACAAGACCTTCCAGGACCGCACGGAATCGACGGGCAGCGTCAACGACAAGACGGCCAGGGTGTGGATGCTGAACCTGAACGGCGACGCCAAGGATGGCTGGGGCGGCGGTGGCGTGAGCACGTATTCCATCACTTACACCACGGGCAAGATCGATATCGAGACGCCGCTGGCACGCCTGATCGACAGGCTGACGGTAGACACCCACGGCAGCTTCCACAAGCTCGCCTTCAACGCGGCGCGCGTGCAAAGCCTGGGCGGCGAGACGAGCTTGTTCGGCACCCTCAGCGGCCAGGCGGCGTCGAAAAATCTCGACGTGTCGGAAAAGATGGGCATCGGCGGCATGGGCGGCGTGCGCGCCTATCCGGGCGGCGAAGCATATGGCGACCAGGGTTACGTGCTGAACCTGGAACTGCGCCAGAACGTGACGGCCTTCACGGCCTTGCCCGGCCAGCTGCAGGTGCTGGCCTTTGCCGACACGGGCACCGTCAAGCTGAACCGCGACGCCTGGAGCGCCGGCGAAAACCGCCGCACCCTGAGCGGCGCCGGCGTGGGCGTGACGTGGACGGGCGCCAATGCGCTCGTCCTGAAAGCGTATTACGCACACAAGCTGGGCAATGCCAAGGCGACCTCGGCACCGGATGCGGCAGGCCGCTTCTGGCTGCAAGCAGTCAAGTACTTCTAAACAGATCAAATCATCAGGATATTGTCATGAATCGCATCTATCGTTCCATCTGGAACCAGGCCACGGGCGCCTATGCCGCCGTGTCCGAAAACGTCAATTCGGCTGGCAAGCGTTCCTTGCCTGGCTCGGGTGGCACCGCATCCCGCTTCGTTCTGACCAGCATGGCGGCGGCGCTGATGCTCGGCTATGGCTCGCTGGCTCTGGCGGGGCCCACAGGTGGCACGGTGGTGGCGGGGCAGGCAACGATCAACGGCACACCGGGCGCCACGGTGATCAATCAGGGCAGCCAGAACGCCGTCATCAACTGGGCCAGTTTTAATGTCGGCAAGGGCGAATCGGTGCAATTCCAGCAGCCGAACAGCAATGCGGTGGCCCTGAACCGCGTACTGGGCAGCGATGGCACGACCATCCTCGGCAACTTGTCGGCCAACGGCAAGGTGTTTATCGTCAACCCGAACGGCGTGCTGTTCGGCCAGGGCGCGTCCGTGAACACGGCCGGCCTGGTGGCGTCCACGCTCGATATCAACAACGCCGACTTCATGGCCGGCAAGTACCAATTTTCCGGCAATGGCACCGGCAAGGTGCTGAACCAAGGTTCGATCAGCGCGCCGGGCGGCTATGTGGCCTTGCTGGGCGCCAACGTGTCGAACGAGGGCACGATCCAGGCACGCCTGGGCTAGGTGGCCCTGGCGGCGGGCAGGGCCATCACGCTGGATGTGGCGGGCGACGGCTTGCTCAATGTCGCCGTCAACGCGGGCGCCGTGGGTGCTTTGGTCAACAATGGCGGCATGATCCGGGCGGACGGCGGCAGCGTGGTATTGACGGCGCAGGCAGCCGGCGACTTGCTGAAAACCGTCGTCAACAACACGGGCGTGATCGAGGCGCAGACGATCGATACGCGCAGCGGCACGATCAAATTGCTGGGCGACATGCAGAGCGGAACGGTGAACGCGGGCGGCACGCTGGACGCCAGCGCGCCCCTGACGGGCAATGGCGGCTTTGTCGACACCTCGGCCGCGCACGTCAAGATCGATGATGCGCTGAAGGTGACGACGGCCGCTCCCAAAGGCTTGACGGGCATGTGGCTGATCGACCCGACGGACTTTACAATCGCGGCCTCCGGTGGCGACCAGACTGGCGCGTTTTACAGCAATGCGCTCAAGTCCAGCAATGTCAGCATCGCCACTGTCGCCAGCGGCGGCGCCGCAGGCGATATCAATGTCAACGATACGATTTCATGGTCGGCCAACAAGCTGACCCTGACCGCGCACAATAACATCCATATCAATGCGCCGCTGCGCGGTTCCGGCACGGCCAGCCTGGCTCTCGAATATGGCCAACGGGCTGGCGCGCAAGGCAATGGCGGCGGCTACTATGTCAATGCAACGGTGGATTTGCCAACAGGCAATAATTTCAGCACCAGGCAGGGAAACGATGGCGACCTCGTTAACTACAAGGTCATCAACAGTGTCGGTGTGGCTGGCAGCCTCAGCGGTACCGATTTGCAGGGGATTAATGGGAATATGCAGGGCAACTATGTCCTGGGCAGCCATATCGACGCCAGCGCCACCGCTGACTGGAATGGGGGCACGGGTTTCTCGCCCTTGGGCGGCGTGCAAAGCCCGATCCTGGGCATGCCCTTCATGGGGAAATTTGATGGACTGGGCCACGACATCGTCGGTTTGACGTTTCGTCAGCCCCAGGATGGCATGTCTATTGGCATGTTCAACGCGATCGCGAGCAGCGGCGTGGTGCGCAATGTTAATCTGATCAATACAGTCATGCGCACCGATAGCAACGCTTTTGGCTGGTCGTATATGGGCATGCTGGCGGGGGTCAATGCGGGCCTGATCGAGAATGTGAGCGCACACGGTAACGTGTCGCTGAGTGGAAGCTATCCGTTCGGCGGCTTGGTCGGTGCCAATGATGGCACAATCACCGGCAGCCGCACCAGTGGCAGTGTCGATTACTTTTCCGGTACCGGGCAGGGAGCGGGTGGCCTGGTGCATACCAATGGCGAGGAAGGCGTCATCAGCAATAGCAGCAGCAGCATGCGCGTCACGGTGACGGGAGGCGCTGCCGGAGGCTTGGTGGAAACCAACATGGGCGCCATCACAAAGAGCTTTGCGACAGGCGCGGTGACGGGCGCTAATGCGGCAGGCGGTCTGGTGGCGAACGCCTGGGGCACGATTTCGGAAAGCCATGCGACCGGTGCCGTGACGGGCTCGGGCTCTCTGGGGGGATTGGTCGGATTTGCGGGTCCGTTAACGATCAACAATAGTTACGCAATTGGCAAGGTTATTTCCAGCGGCAACGGCGTCTCCGATTTCGGCTACGGCGGCCTGGTGGGAACGACCGAGTCAGCGACGGTGATCAGCAATAGCTATGCCATCGGCGCGGTCAGCGGCACAAACTTTGCCGGCGGCGTCGTCGGCTGGAACCGCGGCACGCTCAACAATGTGTATGCTTTCGGCAAGGTAACTGCGCAGCAGGCTCTCCCGGGTGGTGTCGCGGGCTACAGCAACGGTCGCATCACGAACGCCTATTTCAACAGCAGCGCGAATGCCGGCTTGCAAGGCATCGGCCAGTCGAATGCGGGAGGCGGCACGGGCGCCACGGGATTGACGGAAGCGCAGATGCGCAATCCGGCCAGCTTTGCGGGGTTCACCTTCACCACGACATCGGGCCGTAGCGGCAATAACTGGGTCACGGTGGGAGCGGATACCATGCTCAATGGCATCGGCGGCACCCTGCCAATGCTGAGCAGCGAGTATTCGACCACCATCAACTCCGCCCATCAACTGCAATTGATGACGATGGACAGGATGGCAGCGTATAGCGTGGGCAGCAGCTTCAGCGCCGCCGGCACGGCCGGCGGCGATGTATGGGGGCGTGCCGGTTTCGTGCCGATCGGCGACATCTGGAGCGACTTCCGTGGCAGCGTGAATGGCGCGGGGCATATTATTTCTGGCTTGTACATGAACAATGCCGGCAACAATGCCACCGGTCTGATCGGCAACATCGGCAGGAGCGGCCGTATCTCGGCCCTCGGTTTGAGCGACGTCAACATCAAAGGGACGGACTATGTCGGCGGCTTCGCCGGTGAAAACGCTGGCAAGATCAGCGGCAGTTTTGTCAGTGGCACTATTTCAGGCAGCAAGGCAGTGGGCGCGCTGGTGGGTAGGAATTATGGCGAGATTCAAAACAGCTATGCGACGGGCAGTGCGACGGGCGGCATGAGCGTCGGCGGGCTGGCTGGCGAAAACAACTTCGGCGCCATCGGCAATAGCTATGCAGCTGTTGTCGTCCGCGGCGCAGGGGCGCTAGGCGGACTGGCTGGAGGAACATCGGTATCGTCCCGGATCAGCAGCAGCTACTGGGATACGCAGATCAGCGGGCAGGCCAGCAGCTTGGGCGGCACGGGCTTGACCACGGCGCAACTGAAAAACCTGGCCAACTACAATGGCACCAGCAGTCCGGCCTGGGATTTGAACAACATCTGGGTTGTCTATGATGGACACAGCGCACCCTTGCTGCGTTCGTTCATGACGCCGTTGCTCGTCACGGCCTCCAACGCCAGCAAAGTTTACGATGGGACACCGGGCGGCAACGCGAGCGGCATTTCGTATTCCAGGCCGGTCGACCCTGCACTGCTGCTGGGCACAGCGGTATTGAGCGGCAAGAACGGCGACGCGGTGAATGTCGGCACCCATGCGGTGCGGGTCAGCGGCTTGTATTCCACCGCCCAGAATGGCTACCTGATCAGCTATGTCGATGGCAGCCTGACTATTACACCGCGCCAGATCAGCCTGGGCAGCGTCTCGGCGGACAGCAAGGTGTACGACGGCACGACCTCTGCCATCTTGCGCGGCGGAAACCTGGTTGGTGTAGTGGGCGATGACCTGGCCAGGCTGAGCCTTTCGCTGTCCGGTAGCTATGCCAGCAAGAACGTCGGCACGCACATCTCCATCGCTGGCAACGCCACCTTGGGTGGCAGTGCCAGCGGCAACTATATCCTGGCACCCTTGAGCGACATGTACGGCGACATTACGCCGGCGCTGATCACCAGCATAGGCGGCATTCTGGCGCGCAACAAGGTCTACAACGGTTTGACGGGCGCCACCATCGATACCAGCGCAGCGGTGTTTGGCGGCAAGATAGCCGCAGACGTGCTGACGATCGACGGTGTGGGCGCGTTCAGCGACAAGAACGCAGGCCAGGGCAAGACGGTCAACATCAGCGGCCTGCAGTTGGGCGGCGCCGATGCGGGCAACTATGCGCTTGCCATCAGCTCGGCCAGCACCAGCGCCGATATCACGCCCAAGGCATTGACGCTCGCCAGCATCGCCGACAAGGTGTATGACGGCAATCATCAAGTGAGCTTCAGCGGCGGTGTGTTGAATGGCCTGGTCGGTACCGAAACCCTGGGCGTCACGGGCAAGGGCACGTATGCGGACAAGAACGCGGGCAATGACAAGGCCGTCACCATCGGCGAGGCGCTCTTTGCAGACGCCGGCAGCGGCGCCACCGCTGGTGTGGCCAGTAATTATGTGCTGGCAACGCCGCACAGCGTGACGGGTAACATCAGCAAGGCCACCATCAGCGCCGTGACGGACATTACGGTCAATAGCAAGACGTATGACGGCACCGTAGATGCCACGGTGAAGGCGCACAGCGGCTTGCTTAACGGCAAGATCAGCGGCGACGACCTGGCATTCAACAGTAGCGCCGCCGCTTTCAGTGACAAGAATGCCGGCAGCAACAAGACCGTGCATGTCGGCGGCATCACCCTGACCGGCGCGGACGCGGGCAATTATGTACTGGCCAGCAGCAGCGCCACCGCGACGGCCGACATCACGCGCAAGGTGTTGACGCTGGACGCAGTGACTGCCGGCGACAAGATTTATGACGGCAACGCCACGGCGTCGCTGTCGGGCGGCACTTTGAGCGGACTGGTGGGCATGGAGACCCTGGGCATGACGGGCATGCATGGCCAGTTTGGCGACAAAAATGCGGGCGCGGGCAAGCGCGTGAGCGTCAGTGGCACGACCCTGCTCGATACGGCCAGCGGCCTGGCCAGCAACTATGTGGTGGCCGAGCCCACGGGCTTGAGCGCCAGCATCACGCCGAAGGCCCTGACGCTGGCCGGCATTGTCGCCAATAACAAGGTGTATGACGGTAGCAGCAAGGCCAGCTTGTCGGGCGCCTTCCTGAGTGGCCTGGTGGAGATGGAAACCCTGGAGCTGGCCGGTTTGAACGCTGTTTTTGCGGACAAGCATGCGGGCAAGGACAAGGCCGTCACAGTGAGCGGCGCCACCTTGCGCGATACGGCGCATGGCCTGGCCAGCAATTACACGCTCGGCAATCCGACCGGTTTGACGGCCGAGATCAGCCGGGCCGTCATCGGCGGCATCGGCGGCATCAAGGCGGGCAACAAGGTCTATGACGGCAACAGCAGCGTGTTGCTCGATACCCGCAGCGCCAGTTTCTACGGCATGGTGGCGGGCGATAGCCTGGGCCTGGCCAGTGCCAGCGGCGTTTTCAGCGACAAGAATGCGGCCAGCGGCAAGACGGTGCATATCGGCGGCCTGGCCTTGAGCGGCGCGGACGCCGGCAACTATGTGCTGGGCACCGATGTGGCCAGCACCACGGCCGACATTACGGCCCGCAGCCTGACCCTGAGCGGCGTGGTGGCGGGCGATAAAGTCTATGACGGCAATCGCCATGCCAGCCTCAGCGGTGGCGTGCTGTCCGGGCTGGTCGCCGGCGAGAGCGTGGGGTTGGCCGGCCTGACGGGCAGCTTCGGCGACAAGAATGTCGGCAATGGCAAGGCGGTCATTGTCACGGGCACGACCCTGCTCGACACGGCCAGCGGCCTGGCCAGCAACTATGTGGTGGCCGAGCCCACGGGCTTGACTGCCAGCATCACGCCGAAGGCCCTGACGCTGGCCGGCATTGTCGCCAATAACAAGGTGTATGACGGTAGCAGCAAGGCCAGCTTGTCGGGCGCCTTCCTGAGTGGCCTGGTGGAGATGGAAACCCTGGAGCTGGCCGGTTTGAACGCTGTTTTTGCGGACAAGCATGCGGGCAAGGACAAGGCCGTCACAGTGAGCGGCGCCACCTTGCGCGATACGGCGCATGGCCTGGCCAGCAATTACACGCTCGGCAATCCGACCGGTTTGACGGCCGAGATCAGCCGGGCCGTCATCGGCGGCATCGGCGGCATCAAGGCGGGCAACAAGGTCTATGACGGCAACAGCAGCGTGTTGCTCGATACCCGCAGCGCCAGTTTCTACGGCATGGTGGCGGGCGATAGCCTGGGCCTGGCCAGTGCCAGCGGCGTTTTCAGCGACAAGAATGCGGCCAGCGGCAAGACGGTGCATATCGGCGGCCTGGCCTTGAGCGGCGCGGACGCCGGCAACTATGTGCTGGGCACCGATGTGGCCAGCACCGCGGCCGACATTACGGCCCGCAGCCTGACCCTGAGCGGCGTGGTGGCGGGCGATAAAGTCTATGATGGCAATCGCCAGGCCAGCCTCAGCGGCGGCGTGCTGTCCGGGCTGGTCGCCGGCGAGAGCGTAGGGCTGGCCGGCCTGACGGGCAACTTCGGCGACAAGAATGTCGGCAATGGCAAGGCGGTCATTGTCACGGGCACGACCCTGCTCGACATGGCCAGCGGCCTGGCCAGCAACTATGTGGTGGCCGAGCCCACGGACTTGAGCGCCAGCATCACGCCGAAGGCCCTGACGCTGGCCGGCATTGTCGCCGGCAACAAGGTGTATGACGGCAGCACGGTCGCCAGCCTCAGCGGCGGCAGCCTGTCCGGCCTGGTTGATTCGGAAACATTGGGCTTCGCCGGTTTGAGCGGGAAGTTCAGCGACAAGGACGCGGGCAAGGACAAGACGGTGACGGTAAAAGGCGCTACTCTGTTCAGTACCGCCAGCGGCGCGGCTGGCAATTACACGCTCAGCGATCCGACCGGCTTGACGGCCAGCATTACGCCAGCCACATTGACGGTCAGCATCACGGCGGGCAACAAGGTCTACGATGCCACCGCCAATGCCAGCGTGAGCTGGCGCGATGACCGCCTCGCGGGCGACCAGTTGAGCGTTGCCGGCAATGCCGCACAATTTGTCGACAAGCAGGCGGGGCAGGGCAAGCTGGTGAGTATGGACGGTATACGCCTGAGCGGCCTGGACGCCGGAAATTACGTGGTCAGCGCGCGCGCAACGACGCGCGCCGATATTGCGCAAGCGCAGCTGACGGTGACCGCCAATAATGCCGAGAAAGGCCAGGGCCGGCCCAATCCCGTGTTTGACGCCAGTTATGCGGGCTGGCTGGCCGGCGACAGCGTGGCTTCCGAACTGAACGGTTCCTTGCTGTTCGACACCCTCGCAGGCACCGCCTCACCATCCGGCACTTACAAGATCGCCGCATCGGGCTTGACGTCGAATAACTATGCCATTCGCTATGTCGACGGCACGCTGAAAGTCAATCCGACCGAAGCGGTGCAAAGCGCGGTGACAGCGGCTGTGGCCGCCGTGTCTGCCGTGCCGCGGGCAGGCAATATGGTGGTCGCGGAACATGTCCGGGGCGTGGAGAACAAGGCCTCCACCACCATCGTTGCCGCGCCTGTCATGGCTGGCGCGAACGGCGCAGTGTCCCGCAATGTGCTGCCCGGCTTACAGTTGAGCGTGCTTGAGCGGGGCATCTTGCTGCCGGCCGAGCTGAGCACGGCCATGCCTTGAGCCGCCATCGCCGCCGTCGCCACTACGCTGGGGCGCCGTGCGGCGTTTGCACATCCGCATTCGCGGCCAGCAGGGCCGTGAGCCAGCCGGCAAACGCCTGCAGCTTGGGCGTGGCCAGCCGCCCTTGCGGCGTCAGCAGCGACATGGGCATGGGCGTCGGCGGGTGGTCGGCCAGTACGGCGACCAGCGCGCCGCTGTCGAGGTGCTCGCGCACCTGGTACATGGCCGCCTGCGCCAGTCCCAGCCCCTGCAAGGCGCAGGCGACGCTGGCGTCGGCATCGTTGACGGCGATGGGGCCGGCCATCTGCACGCGCACGACCTCCTTGCCTTGTTGAAAATCCCAGTCGAAAGCGCGCCCCGTGCGGCCCGAGTAATGCATGACGCCGCTGTGCGTGGCCAAGTCCGCCAGGGTGTGCGGCGTGCCGTGCCGCGCCAGGTAGGCGGGCGAGGCGCACGTGACAAAGCGCATCAGGCCGACCTGTTTGCCGATGAAGGCGGAATCTTGCAAGGTGCCCACGCGCAAGGCGCAATCGATGCCTTCCTGCGTCAGGTCGACCAGGCGGTCCGTCAGGCTCAGCTGCAATTGCACGTCCGGCCAGGCGGCGTGGAAGTGTGCGATATGCGGTACGACCAGCCTGCGGCCCACCGTATTGGGCAAGTTGATGCGCAACAAGCCGCGCGGTTTTGTCGCGTCGGGGCCACGAAAGGCCAGTTCCGCCGTGTCGACAGCCTTCAAGATATCGATGCAGTGGCGAAAGTACTCGGCCCCTTCCGGCGTCAGGGACAGGCGGCGCGTGGTTCGCTGCAGCAATTGCGTGCCCAGGTAGGCTTCCAGCTTTTGCAGGGTGGCCGTCAGCGCGGCGCGCGGCAAATTCAATGTCTCGGCCGCCTTGGAAAAGCTGTTGGCTTCGACGATGCGCACGAAGGTCTGCATGGCCTTGATCTTGTCCATAGGATAGCTTCCGTTGTTCATCTTATGTGAAAAGTGTAGGTAGATTATGCGCTAATTATCTTTGCCCCGGTTTTGCCTAGAATGGCAACATCTCTACCGAACCGAGGAAACAACATGAACAAGGCCTCATCTTCATCTATTACTCCCCACGACATTGCGCCAGCCATGGTGCTGCTGCTGGCCGTCGCTTCCGGCCTGATCGTGGCCAATCTGTATTACGCGCAAACCCTCGTCGGGCCCATCAGCGCCTCGACGGGCCTGTCGGCCAAGGCGGCCGGGCTGATCGTCACGCTGACGCAAGTCGGCTATACCCTGGGCCTGCTGTTTGTCGTGCCCCTCGGTGATTTGCTGGAAAACCGCCGCCTGATCATCACGGCCCTGCTGGTGACGGCCACCGCCCTGGTGGTCGCGGCCATGAGCACGGGCGCCATCGTGTTCCTGGCCGCTGCACTGGCCATCGGCCTCGGTTCCGTGGCGGCGCAAGTGATCGTGCCGTTTGCCGCCCACCTGTCGCAGGAAGCGACGCGGGGCCAGACGGTGGGCAAGGTGGTCAGCGGTTTGTTGCTGGGCATCATGCTGGCCCGTCCCGTGGCGTCATTGGTGGCCGCGCACGCCAGCTGGCACGTGGTGTTTGGCGGCGCCGCCGTGCTGATGCTGCTGCTGGCGCTGGTGTTGCGCCGCGCCTTGCCCGTGCGCCAGCCCGTCTCGAACATGAAATATCCGGCCCTGATGGCCTCGCTGTGGCACTTGCTGCTGGGCACACCCGTGCTGCGCCGCCGCGCCGCCTATCACGCGGGCCTGTTTGGCGCCTTCAGCCTGTTCTGGACCGTCACGCCGCTGGTGCTGGCCAGCCCCGCGTTCGGCCTGTCGCAAACGGGCATCGCCATCTTTGCCCTGGTGGGCATGGCGGGCGCCATTGCCTCGCCCATCGCCGGCCGCCTGGCCGATGCGGGCCATACCTTGCCGGCCACGGCTGCCGCGCTGGCGCTGGGCATCGTCGCGTTTGCCTTGCCGATGTTCGCGCCAACATCGAAGCACCTGGCGCTGGGCTTGCTGGTGGTCGCTTCCATCGTGCTCGACATGGGCGTGGCGGCGAATCTGGTACTGGGCCAGCGCGCCATCTTCAGCCTGGGCGCGGAAGTGCGGGGTCGCCTGAATGGCCTGTATTTCGCGCTGTTCTTTGCCGGCGGTGCGGCCGGTTCGGCCGTCGGCGCCTGGGTGTATGCCAGCTACGGCTGGCCAGCGACCTTGCTGACTGGCATGGCGTTTCCGGGCCTGGCCCTGCTGGTGTGGCTGGCAGAATTTTTACCGCTGGCCACGCGCCGCCCGGCTTGAAACCCTGATGCCGTCTCATTATCACTGGCAGGAATTTCTATCATCATGAATATAAAGTGGCGTGATATGCCGCGATGCCGCAAGATGCACTTGTCTCCTCTATCTCCTCCAAGGAAATAGATTCAGCCCGCTCCCGTAGCGGGCTTTTTTTTGCCTGTTGAAATTAAATCAATACCAATTAGATGACTACCAGATCGAGCGCGCGCATGAAGTTGGCTGCCTGCGCATGCGTGATGACGGCGCCTTTCAGCAGCGCCGCTTCGCTCAGTTTGAAACCGTCGATATCGGCGCCGCGCAAGTCCGCGCCCTGGAACTTTGCCAGTTTGATGGTGGCGTTGCGCAAGCTGCCCCCTTCGAAGACGGCGTCGCGGAAGTCGCAGCCGGCCAGATAGGCATCGGAAAAATCCAGCTGTTTCAAGATGGCCTTGCGGAAAGAAAAGCCGCGCAAGTCGGCGCCCACCAGCAGGCTGTCCTCGAAGGTGAGGCCCAGGTGGGCTACTTCCTCGAACGAGGCGCCCGTCAGCTTGCAGCCCCGGTAGGTGACTGAGGCCAGCTTGGCGCGCCGCCATTTTGTGTTGTTCAGGTCGCAGCCTTCGAACGTGGCGTCGACGGCGTCGACGGATTCGAAATCGGCGCTGCCGGCGCGGCAGCGGCGCCAGGTGCTGCGCGCCAGCTTGCTGGCGAACAAGCTGGTTTCGGCAAAGGTGCAGCGTTCAAACGTGCAACCTTGCAAATCGAGGCGCGACAAGTCTTCGCCATCGAAGGCGCAATCGATGAAGTGGTGCACTGATTGCGCCAGTTGCTGCTCCATGCCGGCGCGGTCCAGGGTCATGCTGCTTGCTGCGGTGTCGTGTGTTGCCATCCGTCTCATTCCTAAAGTAAAAAAGCAGGGGAGGGATGGCGCGGCGGGAAATGCACGAACCAGAACACCTCCCCGGCTGGTGTAACAGCCAAGGGTCAGCGCCGTGGGTCCGCGTGGGCGGGAGCATGCCGGACGGTGCCGGGCACTTACCGGGTTACCAACCGGTGCGCTCATTTTCGATCAGCCTGCATTGTAACGGCTCTGCAGCACCCTTGCCAGTGCTGGATAAACCGGGTTAATATCGTTGCAGGCACAGCCACTGCGCCAACGTCGCTCGGACGGATCCGGGCGCTTACGTATAGAGATATCATGACCGACAGCCAAGCTCCGCGCAGCTTTTCGCGCATCAATCGCCTTCCCCCCTACGTTTTCAATATCACCGCCGAGCTCAAGATGGCCGCGCGCCGCCGTGGCGAGGACATCATCGACATGTCGATGGGTAATCCCGATGGCGCCACGCCGGCGCACATCGTGGACAAGCTGGTCGAAACGGTGAAACGCCCCGACACGCACGGCTATTCCGCGTCAAAAGGTATTCCGCGGCTGCGCCGCGCCATTGCCCATTGGTACAAGAAGCGCTACGAGGTCGATATCGACCCGGACAGCGAAGCCATCGTCACCATCGGCTCGAAAGAGGGCCTGGCGCATTTGATGCTGGCGACGCTGGACCGTGGCGACACGGTGCTGGTACCCAATCCCAGCTACCCCATCCACATCTGGGGCGCCGTGATCGCGGGCGCCGACATCCGTTCCGTGCGCATGGGGCCGGGCGTGGATTTCTTTGCCGAACTGGAACGGGCCATCCGCGAAAGCTACCCGAAACCGAAGATGATGGTGCTGGGTTTTCCGTCCAACCCCACGGCGCAATGCGTGGAACTGGAGTTTTTCGAGCGCGTTGTCGCGCTGGCGAAGCAGCACAATATTCTGGTGGTGCATGACCTGGCGTATGCCGACATCACCTTCGATGGCTGGAAGGCGCCGTCCATCATGCAGGTGCCCGGTGCGCGCGACGTGGCCGTGGAGTTTTTCACCATGTCGAAAAGCTACAACATGGCGGGCTGGCGCATCGGCTTCATGGTCGGCAACGCGGAATTGGTGTCGGCCCTGGCGCGCATCAAGAGCTATCACGACTACGGCAGTTTTACGCCCGTGCAAGTGGCGGCCATTGCCGCGCTGGAAGGCGATCAAAGCTGCGTGACGGAAATCTGCGCCCAGTACCAGCGCCGCCGCGACGTGCTGGTGAAAGGTTTGCATGAAGCGGGCTGGATGGTGGAAAAGCCGAAGGCGTCGATGTACATCTGGGCGCATATCCCCGAGGCTTACCGCCACCTGGGTTCGCTGGAGTTTGCCAAGCTGCTGCTGCAAAAAGCCAAGGTGAGCGTCTCTCCCGGCATCGGTTTCGGCGAGTACGGCGACGAATACGTGCGCTTCGCCCTGATCGAAAATGAGGCCCGCGTACGGCAAGCGTTGCGGGGCATCAAGAATATGTTGCGTTCTGGCGACGGGAAAGCGCATGCGGCAACGTAAAAGGTTGCCGCATGGAATGATCTGTTGCCCCTAATATCACTACCGCGTATTTCTGACATCACGAATATAAAGTGGTTTTATATGCTGCGACGCGGCATCATTCATCTGTCTCCTCTATCTTCCTCCAAGGAAATAGATTCAGCCCGCTCCCGCAGCGGGCTTTTTTTTGCCTGGAAATTCATATTTGTTGTCTGAAGAGTATTCTGTGGACGTTGGTGGCAATGCATGTTTCAATGCGCGGCTATCCTCCTATGAAAGTCCGACATGGCACATGAAAATCTGAGCAAAGGACAGCAAAAAGTTCCTGAGGCGGACACGTTTTTCATCAATAGCGATGCAACGTCCAATAATGAGTTCAGTTTTCATAACGAATGGTTAGTCAGGGGCGTTGCGGTGACCAGTGGCGGCCCCGAGTTCCTGGAAAAGATCAAGCGGCCCAAGCGCGGTGACACCCTGCTGTTATGGGTAAACAAGATCGGCATCGTTGCTGCTGGCACAGTGCTCGATGACGCGCCAGTCATCGTGTATCGCGGCGGGGGAGTGGTCAGTCCGAATGAACCAGAAGAGTATCACCGCATGGTGCGCTGGTATGCTGATCTGCGCAGTACGCCTGTCTCCTCGGCCGAAGTCGTCGTTTTTCACGGCACCAATCCCCGACAAGCTTTCGGGGCCTTGAACAAAGGGAAGGAAGCCATCCTCGCATTGATCGCCAGCAGGGTGGAGCAAAATGATATCCATGATTTGCTTTCGAGGGGGAAGGGGCGATCAACGGAGATAGAAATACTGTGCCAGGCCCGGCGGGGCCAAGGCAGGTATCGGGACGAATTGCTCGCATTGTGGGATAGAAAATGTGCGGTAACGGGGTGCGATCTTGAGCCGGTTCTGCGTGCTTCGCATGCGCTGTCCTGGCAAGGGGCCACTGATCAGCAGCGCCTTGATCCCCATAATGGTTTGCCGCTGATCGCGACCCTGGATGCCTTGTTCGATCGGGGCCTGATCAGCTTTGCTGATGATGGCGCCATGTTGTGCTCCCCCTCGCTGCTGGGGCGGCATCGTGAACTCATCGGTTTGCCTGCTCCGTTGCGTATCGTTTTGAGGGAAGAACAGAAATATTATCTGCGCATGCATCGGCAACGCTTTGCCTTTTGTTCGCCGCCCCAGGATTGAATAGTGGCCGCAACTGCCGTTGATGTCGCTGCCTGTTTCGCAACTTGTACGAGATATGGATAATTCATATCTCCGCTATCACAACATGTCATTGGATTGATATGCTGCGATGCGGCATCATGCATCTGTCTCCTCTATCTTCCTCCAAGAAAATAGATTCAGCCCGCTCCCGCAGCGGGCTTTTTTTTGCCCATCGCCACCACACAGTGCTGGTGGTCGATGCCGTCGTCCGTTTCAGCGGTTCAGGCATGACCCGCGCAAGACGGCCAGATGCATTCGAGTATGATCTCACATGAGTAGTATTCATGGATATATAAAATATTATCATTATTTTTAATGGATGGAACCTTCTATGATGTGTGCATACTTCATAAGGAGCACCGTCATGACCGTCACGACACACAATCTGGGCTACCCGCGCATCGGCGCCAAACGCGAACTGAAATTCGCCCTGGAAGATTACTGGAAGGGCCAAAGCAGCCTGGACGCGCTGGAAGGCCAAGGCGCGGAGTTGCGCCAGCGCCACTGGCAAGAGCAGAACGCGCTGGACTTCGCGCCCGTGGGCGACTTTTCCTTCTATGACCAGGTGCTGGACCTGAGTTTTACCCTGGGTAACTTGCCGCAGCGCGTGCGTGGCCTGGAAGGCGCGGCGCTCGACAACTATTTTCGTGTGGCGCGTGGCCGCTCGGCCAGCGACAGCGATTGCAGCTGCGTCCATGCCGGTGAAATGACGAAATGGTTCGACACGAATTATCACTACATCGTGCCGGAATTTGCGGCCGACACGCAATTCAAGCTCGACAGCAGCCGCCTGTTGCAGCAACTGGCGCAAGCCCGGCAACTGGGTGTGAAAGCCAAGCCCGTGCTGATCGGCCCCGTCACCTATTTGTGGCTGGGCAAGGCCAAGGATGATTCCGACAAGCTGGCGCTGCTGCAAGGCTTGCTGCCCGTCTACGTTCAACTATTGCAGGAACTGGCCACCCAGGGCGTCGAGTGGGTGCAGATCGACGAACCGATACTCGTCACGGAACTGGGCAGTGAGTGGCAGCAAGCGCTGGTCACGGCCTACGATGCCTTGAGCAAGGTCAATCACGTCAAACTGCTGCTGGCCACGTATTTTGGCAAGCTGCAAGATAACCTGGAACTGGCGTGCAAGCTGCCCGTGCAAGGTTTGCATCTCGACGCCATCAATGCCCGCGATGAAGTGGGGCAAGTGATCGCCCAATTGCCCGCCACCAGCGTCTTGTCGCTGGGTGTGGTGAATGGCCGCAATATCTGGAAGACGGATTTGAATGAGGTGCTGGCATGGCTGGAACCCGTGCATGCCAGCCTGCAATCGCGCCTGTGGATCGCGCCGTCGTGCTCGCTGCTGCACGTGCCCGCCGATCTGGATAGCGAACAAAAGCTCGATGCCGATATCCGCTCCTGGCTGGCCTTTGCCCGTCAAAAACTCGATGAAGTGCACACCATTGCCGGCGCCCTGAACCATGGCCGCGCCTCCGTGCAGGCGGCGCTCGATGCCAATCATGCGGCCGTGCAAGCGCGCCGCCAGTCGCCGCGCGTGCACAATCCGGAAGTGAAAGCGGCCGTGGCGCGCATCGATGCCACGTTGGGCCAGCGCGCCAGCGGCTATGCCGAGCGTGCGGCCAAGCAAGCTGCGCTGCTGCAACTGCCGCTGTATCCGACGACGACCATCGGCTCCTTCCCGCAGACGACGGAAATCCGCCAGGCGCGCAGCCAGTTCCGCAGCGGCCAGCTGGACGAAGCCAGCTACAAAAAGCTGATGCAGGCGGAAATCGCCCATTGCGTCAAGGAACAGGAAACCCTGGGCCTGGACGTCTTCGTGCACGGCGAAGCAGAACGCAATGACATGGTGGAATATTTCGGCGAACAGCTCGATGGCTACGCCTTCAGCCAGTTCGGCTGGGTGCAATCGTATGGATCGCGCTGCGTGAAGCCGCCCATTTTGTTCGGCGACATCAGCCGCCCCCGCGCCATGACGGTCGAGTGGAGTACCTACGCCCAGTCGCTGACGGACAAGCCGATGAAAGGCATGCTGACGGGTCCCGTCACCATCCTGAACTGGTCCTTCGTGCGCGACGATCAGCCCCGCTCCGTATCGTGCTACCAGCTGGCGCTGGCCATGCGCGCCGAAGTGCTGGACCTGGAACAGGCCGGCATCCGCGTGATCCAGATCGACGAGGCGGCACTGCGCGAAGGCTTGCCACTACGCAAGTCGCAATGGGCCGAATACCTGCGCTGGGCCGTGGAATCGTTCCGCATCACGGCCAATGGCGTGGCGGACGAAACGCAAATCCACACGCACATGTGCTATTCGGAATTCAACGACATCATCGCGCAGATCGCCGACATGGATGCGGACGTGATCACCATCGAAACCTCGCGTTCCGACATGGAATTGCTGGACGCCTTCGATGACTTCAACTATCCGAACGACATCGGCCCCGGCGTCTACGACATACACTCGCCCAACATTCCAAGCCAGGAACAGATGGTGAAACTGATGCGCAAGGCGGCCGAGCGCATCCCCGCGCAGCGCCTGTGGGTCAACCCCGATTGCGGACTGAAGACGCGCGGCTGGAAAGAGGTCATTCCCGCGCTGGCGAACATGGTGGCGGCGGCGAAAACCTTGCGCGGCGATAACGCGGCTTGAGGCTGAGCGGGGGGAGAGGGTAGATATAGGGAATAGCTATTTCTATCATCACAACATGCAATTGGATAATGATGCTGCGATGCGGCATCATTCATCTGTCTCCTCTACTTCCTCCAAGGAAATAGATTCAGCCCGCTCCCGCAGCGGGCTTTTTTTTGCTTCATCGCTTAAGATACCCTTGCTTGACCATACACATAAAGGAGGCAAGTTGATGATTTCTTTGTTGCGCGCCGTGGGCATGCTTGCGCTGATGGCGCTCGGTGCCTGTTCGGCGGAAAAACACCCGTTCGACCGCCATCTGGCCCAGTTGCGGCCGGACACGGTCACAGCGCTGCCCGATATGGGGTGGCCAGCCGGCACGCTGCTGTGTCCGATGGGTCTTTATCAGAGCGAGCTGAGCGACTCGGCACCTCATGCAGATCGCGTCAACTTGTTCCTGAAGCAAAAGCATTTTCTGGGGGATGAAGGCCGTTGGTCGCTCATCGTCGTCAAGCCGCTGCCGCAGGGAGACGCCGGTATCGAGCAGCTGTTTTTCAAGCGTGCAGACTATGACGTGATCAATGATCCGCAACGCATCGCGCGCGATGTGCAGACAGTGCCAGCGGGGTTTGCGCCGCAGGATTGCGTAACCGTAGAGCAAGCCCGCGTGCTGGTGACGCGTGAACCAGGATCGCATCGAAAACTCATTATTTTCGGAACGGCCTGACGAGATATTGATAAAACATATTTCTATCATCACAACATGCAATTGGATTGTTATGCTGCAACGCGGCATCATTGCACCTGTCTCCTCTACTTCCTCACAGGAATTAGATTCAGCCCGCTCCCGCAGCGGGCTTTTTTTTGCCTGTCTCATCGGTTACAGCACGTTCGCCGCCACGGCCGAGCTGTAGTTGCGCGCCAGTGCCGCGATGATGGCGGCCAGCGCCTGCGGGTTGTCCATGGAGCCAAAATGCGCGGCATACAGGCGCTTGGCCGCCTCGACTTGCGCATTCGTCAGCTTCACGGCATAGGCCATGCGCACGGTTTCAGGATTGTTCAGCGTCATTTTTCACCTTGAAGGCAGGAATTTCGGTTGGCTCGTGTGTCCCTTGTTCGCGCAAAGGATTGCAACTACAATCATTGCATTTGCAATCGTATAGGCAATGTCTGCCATGCGCAAGCGATACCGAGACAGGAGCCGCCATGCATACACCCCCTTCATTGTTCCAGCCGCCACTGCCAGGCGGCGAAACGGGCCACGCCTTTCAAGCCTGCCTGGCCGCGCTGGCGCCAACGTCAGGCTTGCCACTACCACATGCTTCGCCGCGCCGCGCGCTGGGCGTCATGGCGGGCAGCCTGAAGCAGGGCGGCGCCGTGGTGGCGCGGATGCGCAAGGTGGGTACGCCGGCGCTTCCAGTTCCGGACGGCGACTCTTGGGACGTGGGGGCATCTGCGGGCGCCTGGGCTGTGCGCTATCGCCCTGCCGCGACGCAGGCGGAAAAGCCGCTGCTTTACCTGTGCAGCCCCGCCTCGCTGCAGGCCTTGCGCGCGCTGCTGGTCGAGTCGGGTGAGCGAGGCATCGTCTGCAACGATGCGGAAACGCACGCCTCGCGCTGGCCGAAAGGCGTGCAGCCCGCGCTGCCCGCCTGGCTGGCCGCGCAGCACAATTGCACCCCGTTCGATCCGGCGACGGGCGAGGAAGTGCGCGCCATCCTGCGCTCGGCGCTGGAAACGCTGTACCTGGATCAGCAGTCAGGCTATTACTATCTGGCCATACATGACGAAGATGCGGACGAAGGTGCGGATGAAGATGCGGCGGCGCCCTTGTCGGCCGCCGATGCGGCAGCGGCCAGTCTTGGCATGTACCGCGTGTCGCCGCCGAGTCCGGCGCCAGGCCGGGTGCGCCTGTGTGGAGCGGGACGGATGCTGGCCGTCGTTGCCGATGCCGCCCGCTTGCTGAAGGAAGACTGGGATATCGCCACGCAAGTGTGGAGTTGCCCCAGCTATACGCGCCTGGCGCGCGATGCGCAGGCGGCGGAGCAGTGGAACCTGCGTCACCCGCGCGCCACTCCAAGGCTGGCCCATGTGCGGCGCTGCCTCGACGACAGTGCCGCACCCGTCATCGCCGTCACCGGCTACGGGCAGCACATCGCGGGGCAGATCGGCGGCTACGTGCGCGGGCGTTTCATCGCCGTCGGCGCGGATGCCATGATGGAGGTCAGCGCGCCATGGCTGGCCGTCACCGCCTTGAAGGCTCTGGCCGACGACGGTGCGCTGCCCCTGCAGTTCGTCGAATACGCGCTGCGGCGTTACGCCTTGCTCTGAGCGGCATGGCGTGCCGCCTCGGCGGCGCGGGCCAGGGCGGCGCTGAAGTCCTGCTGCTCGCCGCTGTCAAATTGCGCCAGGAACAGATCGGCCACGGTGGCCTGGTACACGGCCCACATCTTCTTGCGCAAGACCTTGCCATCTTCCGTGATGGACACGAAGGCGGCGCGCCCGTCTTCCATCGAACGCGTGCGCGTCACCAGCCGGTCCGTTTCCAGCTTGTCCACCAGGCGCGTCAGGTTGTAGCGTTCGATGGCCAGCGCGTCGGCCAGTTCGTGCATGCGGCGCGAACCGTCCGGGCCGCTTTCGAGTCCCCACAGCACGTCATACCACGCATACACGGGCAGGTCGGCCGCCGCCAGGCGGCGCTCGATCTCGCGGATCATCAAGCGGTGCGTGCGCACGAAGGAAAACCACAGGTCGGGCGCGGTTGCGGACTTGCTTGCAGACTCAGTTGCAGACATCGGTATTCCTCCAAAACGATCACAGTTGCAAATGCAATTATAGCGCTATACAATGGCCGGCATAACGATTGCAAATGCAATGATTGCAGTGGCAATCGATCATGACGATGAATGCCCACCCCCAGGAGACTGCCATGACCTCATCCCTCGCTGTACCCGATATCGATCCGCAGGAAACCAAAGAATGGCTGGAAGCGATGCAGGCCGTCGTCGCCGTGGAAGGGCGTCCGCGCGCCCACTACCTGCTCGACCAGCTCGTCGATATTGATGCCGCGCAGCACGGCGGCATGCACGGCCGCGTCACCACCGCCTACACCAACAGCATCGCCACGGCGCGCCAGCCCGCTTATCCAGGCGACCTGGCCATCGAGCGCCGCCTGAATGCCTACATCCGCTGGAACGCCATGGTGATGGTGTTGCGCGCAGCCAAGCATTCGAACGTGGGCGGCCACATCGCCACCTACCAGTCGGCGGCCGTGCTGTACGACGTGGGCTTCAGCCATTTCTTCCGCGGCCATACTGACCAGTTTGCCGGCGACCTGGTCTACATCCAGGGCCATTCCGCGCCGGGCATCTACGGCCGCGCCTATCTGGAAGGCCGCATCACGGAGGCGCAGCTGGACAATTACCGCCGCGAAGCGGGGCGCGAGGGCCTGTCCTCGTATCCGCATCCCCGTTTGATGCCCGATTTCTGGCAATTCCCCACGGTATCGATGGGACTGGGGCCGCTGACGGCCGCCTACCAGGCGCGTTTCATGCGTTACCTCGAGTACCGCGACTTGAAGCCGCACCAGGGCCGCAAGGTGTGGGCTTTCCTCGGCGACGGCGAGATGGATCAGCCGGAATCGCTGGCCGCCATTTCCCTGGGCGGCCGCGAGCGCCTCGATAACCTGATCTTCGTCGTCAACTGCAACTTGCAGCGCCTGGATGGTCCCGTGCGCGGCAACAGCAAGGTCATTCAGGAGCTGGAGGGCACCTTCCGCGCGGCGGGCTGGCATGTCATCAAGGTCATCTGGGGTAGCGGTTGGGATGACTTGTTGGCGCGCGATACGAGCGGCTTGTTGCGCCAGCGCATGATGGAATGCGTGGACGGCGATTACCAGACCTTCAAATCGCAGAATGGCGCGTATGTGCGCGAGCATTTCTTTGGCAAGTATCCGGAACTGCTGGCGCTGGTGGCGCACATGTCCGACGACGACATCTGGCAACTGACGCGCGGCGGTCACGATCCCGAAAAGGTCCACGCGGCTTACGCGGAAGCCATGCGCACGCCGGGGCGCCCGACCGTGATCCTGGCGAAAACCGTCAAGGGTTTCGGCATGGGCGAGGCGGGCGAAGGGCAGAACATCAACCATCAACTGAAAAAGATGAGCGCCGACGCCGTGCGCGCCTTCCGCGACCGCTTCGCGCTGCCCGTCAGCGATGCCCAGCTGGAAGAGATGCCGTATCTGAAACCAGCGCCGGACAGCGAGGAAGCGCGCTACTTCGCGGCGCGCCGGGCGCAGCTGGGCGGCTACATTCCCGCCCGCATCAGCAAGGTGGCGCCCCTGCCCATACCGCCGCTGTCCGCCTTCGCCACCCAGCTCAAGGATAGCGGCGAACGGGGCGCGTCCACCACCATGGCCTTCGTGCGCATTTTGGGCACCCTGCTGAAAGACCCCGCCTTGAGCAGGATCATCGTGCCCATCGTGCCGGACGAGTCGCGCACCTTCGGCATGGAGGGCCTGTTCCGCCAGATCGGCATCCATTCCTACCTGGGCCAGCTGTACACGCCGCAGGATGCGGGCCAGCTCAGCTATTACAAGGAAGCCAAGGATGGGCAGATCTTGCAGGAGGGCATCAACGAATCGGGTGCGATTTCTTCGTGGATCGCGGCCGGCACGTCCTACAGCAACCATGGCCTGGCGACCATTCCGTTCTACATCTTCTATTCGATGTTCGGCTTGCAGCGCGTGGGCGACCTGGCCTGGGCAGCAGCCGATGCCCGCACGCGCGGCTTCCTGCTGGGGGCCACGTCGGGCCGCACGACGCTGATGGGCGAAGGACTCCAGCATGACGATGGCCACAGCCACGTGCTGTCGTCCGTGATTCCCAACTGCATTTCCTACGATCCCACCTATGCCTACGAACTGGCGGTGATCATCCACGACGGCATGCGCCGCATGTTTGCCGAGCAGGAAGATATTTTTTATTACATCACCTTGCTCAATGAAAACTATCCGCATCCGGCCATGCCGGAAGGAGCCGAGGCGGGCATCTTGCAGGGCTTGTATCTGCTGCAGGAAAGCCCGGCAGTCTCCTTGCCCCGCGTGCAACTGATGGGCAGCGGTTCCATCCTGCGCGAAGTGCAGGCTGCCAGCGCGCTGCTGCAGCAGGATTTCGGCGTGGCGGCCGACGTGTGGAGCGCCACCAGCCTGACGCAAGTGCGGCGCGACGGCCTGGCGGTGGAGCGCTGGAACATGCTGCACCCTGGCAGCGAACCACGCGTGGCGTATATCCAGCAATGCCTGGCCAGCCGGCAAGGCCCCGTGGTGATCGCCACCGACTACATGAAGATCGTGGCTGACCAGGTGCGCCCCTTCGTGACGGACCGGCGCTTTGTTGCCCTGGGCACGGATGGCTTCGGTCGTTCCGATACGCGCGAATCCCTGCGCACCTTCTTTGAAGTGGACCGCCATTTCATCGTGCTGGCCGCGCTGACGGCGCTGGCCGACGCAGGACAACTGCCGCGCAGCAAGGTTAGCGAGGCCATCGCCCGATACGGCATCGACGTGGAAAAACTTGATCCCGCGTCCGTCTAACTTTTTCGAGGAGTGCAGCATGAAACTGTATTACGCAACGGGAACATGTTCCCTGTCGCCGCACATCGTGGCCATCGAGGCGGGCATCGCGCTGGAACTGGAAAGAGTCGACATCCGCAAGATTCCACGCGTCACGGAAACGGGCGCCGATTACGCGCAGGTGAATCCGAACCTGTATGTGCCAGCGCTGGCGCTGGACGATGGCACCATCTTGCTGGAAGGCACAGCCATCGTGGAATACCTGGCCGACCTGGCGCCGGACAGCGGCCTGGCGCCGCCGCCGGGCTCATTGGCGCGCGTGCGGCTGCAATCGTGGCTGGGGTTTATCGCCACCGAGCTGCACAAGGCCTTCAGTCCCTGGCTGTTCCACCCGGAATACGGCACCCAGGCGCAGGACGTGGCCCGCTCGCGCATCGCCGCGCGGCTCGACCACGTCGAGCGGCACCTGGCGGCCGGCGGCCCCTGGCTGCTGGGCGACACCTTTACCGTGGCCGATGCCTATCTGTACACCATCCTCAGTTGGTCGGATGTTGCCAGAGTCGACCTGGACGCTTTCCCGCAGGTGAGGGCGTTGCTGGCAAGCATAGGCGCGAGGCCGGCCGTGCGCGAAGCCATGCACAGGGAAGCGGCGCGGCAGCGGGCCTGAGATATTGATAAATCATATTTCTATCATCACAACATACAATTAGATTGTTATGCTGCAACGCGGCATCATTGCACCTGTCTCCTCTACTTCCTCACAGGAATTAGATTCAGCCCGCTCCCGTAGCGGGCTTTTTTTTGCCCGTTTTTGCCGCATCAACGTGCGCACGCTTGCTTGTCATCATCGCCATCGTGTTGCTTTTGTGCATGCTAAACTGGGCTTTCTCCAGATCAAGGTTGTTTGATGCTTCAATTATTTCGCCACACGCTGGAGTCCACGCCGATCCTCGCCCTGTTTCTCGTCATCGGCGCCGGTTATGCGCTGGGGCGCATCAGCGTGTTCGGTTTTTCGCTGGGCGTGGGGGGCGTGCTGTTCGCGGGGCTGGCGCTGGGCGCCTTTGCTCCTGGGGCCGTACCGCCGCCGATGGTCGGCTCCATCGGCCTGCTGTTGTTTCTGTATGGCATAGGCGTGCAGTATGGCGTGCAATTTTTCGCCGGTTTGCGCGGCGCGGGGCAGAAACACAATCTGATCGCCTTTGCCGCCGTCATGGGCGGCCTGGCCGTGTCCGTCTGGGGCGGGCAGTGGATCGATATCTCGTTGCGCATGGCCAGCGGCGTGTTTGCCGGCGCCATGACCAGCACGGCCGCCCTGCAGGCGGCGCTGGAAGCGTCGCACGGCAATGGCGATGCGGCCGTCGGCTATGCCGTCGCGTATCCGTTTGGCGTCGTCGGCCCCATGCTGGGCCTGTACCTGGCCGGGCGCATATTAAAACCCGTGCTGACGCCGCCGCCTGCGCCCATCGTCGTGTCGGAAATTACCATCGATGAAGCGAAATTGGCGGGTGCGGCCCTGTCCGAACTGGCCGATGGCCCGCTGGCGGGCGTGCAAGTGATCGGCGTGCGCCAGGGTCACCAGAACCGCTTGCCCGATCCGAGCCTCGTGCTCGGCGTGGGCGACGCGCTGATGGTATCGGGCACGGTGGCGGGCGTGGAAGCGGCGCGCACGGCGCTGGGCCACCTGGACCCGGGCCGCTTGATGAAGGACCGCAGCGCGTTCGACGGCACGGAAGTGTTCGTGTCGGACGCGGAAATCGTCGGCGTGCCCCTGGGTGAGCTGAACCTGGCAAAAGACTTCCCCCTGCAGATCGCGTTCATACGCCGTGGCGACGCCATGATCTTGCCGCACCCGTTCCTGACGCTGGAATTTGGCGACAGGGTGATGGCTATTGCTCCAGCGAAACATGCGGCCGACGTGCGCAAGCTGTTCGGCAATTCCATCACGGCCACAGCCGAGTTCAGCTATGTCTCGCTGGGCATGGGCATGGTGCTGGGCGTGCTGCTGGGCCTGGTGCCGATCCCATTGCCGTGGATAGGCTCGTTCAGCCTGGGCCTGGCGGGTGGGCCGCTGGTGATGGCGCTGATTTTGGGCCGCCTGGGCAGAGTGGGCAAGATCAGCTGGCGCTTGCCCCTGTCGGCCAACCTGGTCATGCGCAACTATGGCTTGACGATTTTCCTCGCCTCCGTCGGCATGGCCTCCGGTTTGCCGTTCGTGCAGCAGGTGGGCGCCGATGGCTTGCCCATGCTGGTGCTCGGTGCCGTGACGGTGCTGGTGGTGGTAGCTCTCGTGGTGATTTTGGGCAAGATCTTCCTGCGCCTGCCGTTTCCTGAATTGCTGGGCATTGCAGCCGGCGCCACGGGCAACCCGGCCGTGCTGGTGTTCGCCAACCGCCTGGCCAAGTCGGACCGCCCGAACCTGGGCTACGCCATGATTTTCCCCAGCATGACCATCGTCAAGATCGTCGCCGTGCAGGTGTTGCTGCATCTGTATGGCTGATTGCGGTCAGGATCGATCAAGACAGGCGTCGGGTGAGGTCGTCCAGCAACCATCGCCCGGCAGGCCCGAGTGTGCGGCCTCGCTGATGCGCCGCATAAATCGTCAGTCCCTCGCGGGGCGTTGGATCGTGTTCGATTTCAATGCCAATCAGGCGCCCGGCGGCAATGAAGGGCAACACGAGATGGTCGGGCATGCGGCACCAGCCGAAACCGCCGAGCAGGAAGTCCAGGCGGCGGCCAAGATCGACGAAGCGCCAAAGTTTCCCACTTGCCAGCCCAAAGTTTTCACTGCCCGGATTGACGGGGTCTGACAGCACCAGCTGGACATGCGGCTCCAGATCGGTCTGCGTCGCCGGATGCCCTAACACAGCAAGTGGGTGCCCTGGCGCCACGACAGCCTGCATGCCGACGCGCAGCAGCGGATAGGCGGCAATGTCGTCTGGAATGGACGGCAGCAGCAGGCAAATGCCGATGGCGGCCGGGTCATTTCGCAGGCGCCGCAGCGAACCGCCCAGGCCTTCTGTCGAAAAGCTGACGGGCAGATTGGGAAACGTCCGGCTCAGTGCCGACAGGCTTTCGATCAAGGGTGCCGTCGGCACCAGAGGATCGATCGCAATGACGAGTTCCGGTTCCAGGCCTGCGCGCGTCCCCATTGCCACGCCCTCGAAGCGGGCAGCGCTTGCCAACACCAGGCGCGCCTGCTCAACGAGAACCCTGCCAGTCTCGGTCAGGCGCGGTCGATGGCCACTGCGGTCAAACAGCAGCACGCCTTGCACATCCTCCAGCGTCGCTATGGCCTGGCTGATGGCCGATTGCACGCGACCAAGTTGTCGACCGGCGGCAGAAAAACTGCCCGTATCGGCGATCGTCACCAGCACCCGCAACTGATCCAGCGTCAGACTTCCAATCACAATAGCGTCTCCATGGTGAAATCCATCACAATTTTCGATGGATATCATCACATTTTAATCTCTATTAGAAATATATTCGCGGCGATATATTGTAGGCACATAAGCAGCCTGATCGACGAGCTCGCTTCAGGCCTTTCCCGCAATACACTTTTAAGGATGATGGTATGACTAAGCTATTGGTAATCGAGACCAGTCCGCGTGGCAAACACTCCGTGTCGCGCAACATGACGCGTCGTTTCGTGCAGGACTGGCGTGCCGCGCACCCGGATGGCGCAGTGATCGAACGTGACCTCATGGATGCCGGACTTCAGTTTGTCAACGCTGCCTGGTTGCAAGCCTACTTCACCCCGGTGGAACAACACACTCCCGCGATGGCGAATGAGTTACAGCTGTCGGACGAACTCGTTGCGGAATTGCTGGCCGCCGATCACATTGTCATTGCAACGCCCGTCTATAACTATAATGTTCCGGCAGTGCTCAAGGCATGGATCGACCATATCGTGCGCAAGGGATTGACGCTGGGCTTCGATGGACGCGGCCTGGTGACGGGCAAGAAGGCAAGCGTATTGATCGCATCGGGTGGCGTGTATACCGAGGGTTCGCCCATCCAGCATCGCGACATCGCCACCCAATATCTGCGCCTGGTACTTGGCGTGATCGGTATCAGCGACGTGACCTTCGTTGCCGGCGGCGGGGCCAAGGCGGTCGATCTGGGCGAGGAAACCATGGAACGCTTTGTGGACAAGCTCGGCGCGGACCTCGGCCGCGCTGCGAGCGTTTGATGATGATCGGCGCGGCAAGCAGCCAAGGCTAGGGCACCTGTCCTAGTCGCAGACGCGCCTGCCAGGCATTTTGCTCCTGAGCGCCGGCCTGTGTAAAAGGCCTGGCGCGTCTCCCATTCTGTTGTACAATCCTTGAGAACGGTCGTGCTTTTTTGTGCGCTGAGCATCCTTGCGTGCAGTCATCACGGCAACCGATAAGAACAAGGAGACAGACATGGACCTGCATTACACGGCCGAGGAGACGGCTTTCCGCGACACGCTGCGCGCCTTCCTCGATACCCATCTGCCGGTGGACTTGCAGCGCAAGGTGCGCCAGCATTTGCGCTTGGCCAAGGATGATTACGTGCGCTGGCACAAGATTGTCGCGCAGCAAGGCTGGGCCGCGCCGGCCTGGCCCGTCGAATACGGCGGCACGGGCTGGACGTCCGTGCAGCGCCACATCTGGGAAGACGAGTGCGCGCGTGCCGCCACGCCGCCCATCCTGCCTTTCGGCGTCAATATGGTGGCGCCCGTCATCATGGCTTTCGCTAACGCCGAGCAAAAAGCCTATTATCTGCCGCGCATCCTCAATTGCGACGACTGGTGGTGCCAGGGCTATTCGGAGCCGGGCGCCGGTTCCGACCTCGCTTCTCTGAAAACCACGGCCGAGCGCGACGGCGAGCATTACATCGTGAATGGCCAGAAAACCTGGACCACCCTGGGCCAGCACGCGGACATGATCTTTTGCCTGGTGCGCACGGATAGCACGGTGCGCAAACAGGAAGGCATCAGTTTCTTGCTGATCGACATGAAAACGCCGGGCATCACCGTGCGCCCCATCATCATGCTCGATGAAGAACATGAAGTGAACGAAGTCTTTTTTGACAACGTGCGCGTGCCCGTCAGCAATCTGGTCGGCCAGGAAAACAAGGGCTGGACTTACGCCAAGTATCTGCTGGGGCACGAACGCACGGGCATCGCCGCCGTTGGCCGCTCCAAGCGCGAGCTGACGTTCCTCAAGCAGCTGGCCATGCAGCAAACCAAGCGCGGCGCGCCGCTGTTGCACGATCCCGCCTTTGCCGCCAAGGTGGCCCACCTGGAAATCGAATTGATGGCGCTGGAAATGACGGTCTTGCGCGTCATCAGCGACGAGGGCAAGGGGCCGGGACCGCAGGCCTCGATGCTGAAGGTGCGCGGCTCAGAGCTGCAGCAGCAGCTGACGGAACTGATGGTGGAAGCCATCGGCCCGCAAGCCTTGCCCTTCGACCCGGCATTTCTTGACGGCAGCGCGCCGCACAGCAGTGGTGGCGACGACCTGGCCGCGCCGCTGGCCGCGTATTACTTCAACTACCGCAAGACATCGATCTATGGCGGCTCGAATGAAATCCAGAAAAACATCATCACGCAGATGATCCTGGGCCTGTAAGCCAGAAGGAGACGACATGGACTTCCATTTTAATCAGGAACAGCAGCAATTTGCCGACGCGCTCAGGCGCTGGGTCGACAAGGATTACCGCTTCGAAACGCGGCAAAAAATCATCCACTCGGCCACAGGCACGTCCGATGCGGCCTGGGCCACCCTGGCCGAACTGGGCATGACGGCCTTGCCGCTGCCGGCCGGCGCGGGCGGCTTCGACGGCACGGCCGTCGACATGTTGCTGGTGATGCAGGAACTGGGCCGTGGCCTGGTGGTCGAACCGTATTTCGCCACCGTGCTGGGCGCGCGTTTCCTCACGTTGGCGGGCGGCCATGATGGCGTGCTGGAGCAGGTGGCCAGCGGCAGCCTGAAGCTCGCTTGCGCGCTGGGCGAGCGCCAGTCGCGCCACGATATGCACGCTATCGCCACCACGGCCATCGCCAGCGGCGACGGTTTCGTGCTGGATGGCGAGAAAACCGTCGTCATCCACGGTGCCCAGGCGGGCGCGCTTGTCGTCTCGGCGCGCAGCGGCGGCGGCCAGATGGATACGGACGGCATCTCGCTGTTCCTCGTGCCAAGTGACGCGCCCGGCGTTTCCGTGCGCGACTACCGCACCATCGACGGCCAGCGCGCCGCCACCGTGACCCTGGTGCAAGTGGTGCTGGGGCACGACGCCCTGGTGGGCCAAGCGGGGCAGGGCTGGCCCGTGCTGGACGCAGCGCTCGACTATGGCGCCGCCCTGCTGTGCGCGGAAGCCGTGGGCGCCATGGACGCCATCTTTGCCGCCACGCTCGAATACTTAAAAGCGCGCCAGCAGTTCGGCGCGCCGATCGGCAAGTTCCAGGCCTTGCAGCACCGCATGGCCGACATGTTCATCCACCTGGAGCAGGCCCGTTCGATGGCCATGCTGGCCGCCGCCAAGGTCGACAGCGCGGATGCGTCTGAGCGCCGCCGCACGGTCTCCGCCGCCAAGGCGAGAGTCGGGCTGGCCGCCACCTTTGTCGGCCAGCAAGCCGTGCAATTGCATGGCGGCATGGGTGTGACGGACGAATTGCCCGCCGCCCACCATTTCAAGCGTTTGAGCATGATCGCCCTGACTCTGGGCGACGTGGAGCACCATATCGAGCGCTTTATCGCCCAGCCGGGCTTCTTGCCGACGGAGACCGCATGACCGCATTGACGGAAATCAAACCCAAGCATTGGTATTTCGAAGACTTTACGCAGGGCCTGGAAATCGACCTGGGCCAGCGCCACGTGACGGAAAAGGAAATCATCGCCTTCGCCACGGATTTCGACCCGCAGCCGTTTCACGTCGACCATGCTGCCGCAGAAAAAACCATCTTCAAGGGCGTCATCGCCAGCGGCTGGCATACCTGCGGCATGATGATGCGCCTGGTGGTGGATAATCTGCTCAAGCACTCGTCCAGCATGGGCTCGCCCGGCCTGGACAGCATCCGCTGGCTCAAACCCGTGCGCGCCGGCGACACCCTTCAGCTGACCTACCAGGTCAAGGAAGTGCGCCCGTCCACGTCGAAGCCGGACCGCGGCATCGTCATTTCCGTGTGGAGCGTGCGCAACCAGCACGGCGAGGTGGTGACCACCGTCGAAGGCATGGGCATGTTCGGCCGCCGCCCGGCAGGAGAGCACCATGCGTGATATCGCCGGTATCGCCGGTTTCCAGGCATTGGCCGGGCAGCACGTGGCCGTTTCCGACTGGCTTACCATCACCCAGCAGCGCATCGACACCTTTGCCGATGCCACGGACGACCACCAGTGGATTCATGTGGACGCCGAGCGCTGCACGCGCGAGTCGCCCTACGGCTGCACCGTGGCGCACGGCTTTCTCACACTGTCCTTGCTGCCCGCCATGCTGCAGGGTGCTTTGAATATGGCTGGCATCCGCATGGCCATCAACTATGGCTTGAACAAGGTGCGCTTTCCCGCGCCCGTGCCCGTCGGCAGCCGCCTGCGCGCGCGGCTCGACATCCTGTCCGTCGACGACCTGCCGGAAGGCGCGCAAGTGAACTGGGCCGTCACCATGGAGCGGGAAGGCGACGCGAAACCCGTGTGCGTGGCGGAGTTCCTGATGCGCTGCTATCCCTGAGGGATAAGCCTGGCTCGCCGCGTAGGTGGGGTAGGTTGGCGTAGGTCGGAGTAGGTCGGCGTAGGTCGGCTTAGCCCGCAGGGCGTAAGCCGACACAAAGAGCCGATAGCCTGCCTCCTCACTCCCCCTCCGCCGAGCAATACCTGTCCCGCCCCGTATGCTTGGCGCGGTACAGCAGGGCATCGGCGGCGCGGATCAGGGTGCTGGGGTCCATGCCTTCGGTCGGCATGACGCTGGCCATGCCCAGGCTGACGGTGACGTGCGGGCCGACACTGGACCTGGCGTGGGCAATTTCCAGGGCGCGCACTTCGTCGAGGATGCGCTGGGCTACCACTTCGGCGCCGTCGCGCGTTTCCTGCGGCAGCAGGATGATGAATTCCTCGCCGCCATAGCGTGCCAGCAGGTCGGGCGGGCGCACGGCGCAGCGGCGCAGGGCGGCGCTTACCTGCTGCAGGCACAGGTCGCCCGCCTGGTGGCCATACGTATCGTTGTAGTCCTTGAAATGGTCGATGTCGGCCATGATGAGGGCCATCGGCACGCCGTCGCGTGCGCAGCGCCGCCATTCGCTGTCCATGGTCTCGTTGAAGCTGCGCCGGTTGGCCACGCCCGTCAGCGAGTCCGTCAGCGACAGTTCACGCATGGCGTCGGCCTGGCGCTTGATGGTCAGCTGGCTGCGTACGCGGGCCCGCACGACGGCCGCGTTGAACGGCTTCGTGATGAAATCGACGGCGCCCGCTTCCAGCGCCCGCGTCTCGTCTTCGGGCTGGTTCAGGGCCGTGACGAAAATGACGGGAATGGCGCAGAGGATGGCCGATTCGCGCAGCGCGCTGCACACGGCGTAGCCATCCATGCCGGGCATGACGGCGTCGAGCAGAATCAGGTCCGGCAGTTGATTATGTGCGATTTCCAGCGCCTTCTCGCCGCTCAGGGCGAACAGCACCTCGTGTTCCTCGCGCAGCAGCTGGTGCAGGATCTGGATGTTTTCCATGGCGTCATCGACGATGAGGATGCGCCCGTTCATGGCAAGGTTGGTCCAGCTCACTTGTTTTCCTCTCGTTTCAGCTGATCGAGCACGAGTTTTTCCGCTTCGGAAAAATTCAGGGTCTCGATCGCGTTTGCCATCGCCAGCGCCGCTTCCCGGTCTGACTGTTGCAGGGCGGGCTGCAGGGCGTGGAAGTGTGCCAGCGCCTTCAGGTTGTTGTTACGGATCAGGACGAGCAGTTCGGCCAGGCTGGCGCGCACGTCGAGCGGCGCGCTGCCGGGCGCGGCAACTGGCGGCTGGCCGCGCCGCAGGGGCGAGGGCAGGGCACGCGTCGCTTTGATGACTTCGGCCATCGCCAGTTCCAGCTGTCCCAGCAAGGCGGCCGTGGCGTGCGATTGCCCCGTTTTCAGCATTTTCTCCGCCTCGGCGGCCAGGCGGGCGACGTGCGTGGCGCCCAGGTTGGCGGCCACGCCGCAGACGCGGTGCAGCAACTGCGCCGCCTGCTGCGTCTGGCCAGCGGCCAGCAGGCGCCGTGTTTCTTCGACTGCGTCGCCTTGCGAATTCTCAAAGCGTTTGAGCAGGGCCAGGAAGGCGCCGTAGTCGCCGCCGAAGCGCTGCAGGGCCGCCGCCAGGTCGATGCCGGGCACCGTGGCCGGCACCTCCGGCATGGGTGCGACGGCATGGCCGGCCGGGACGGTGCCGCCGCTGCCTCCCAGGGGCGCCGGTACCAGCCGGATCAGGGTCTCGATCATTTCGTCGACATCGATGGGCTTGGCCACGTGCGCATTCATGCCGCTGGCGATGGCGCGCAGGCGGTCCTCGTGCATGGCATTGGCCGTCATGGCGATGATGGGCAAGTCCGGCAAGCCCAGCGCGCGGATGGCCAGCGTGGCGTCATAGCCATTCATGACGGGCATCTGCAAATCCATCAGCACCACGTCCCAGGCGTGCGGCGTGTTGGTGAGCAAGTCGACGGCCAGCTGGCCGTTGGCGGCCATGGCCACCTGCGCGCCCGAGTGCAGCAAGATGTACTGCGCCACTTCCTGGTTGATTTCATTGTCTTCCACCAGCAGCACGCGCATGCCTTCCAGCAAGCCCGACAGGGGAGTGGACACGGGCAGCGCGGACGGAGCGCTGCGGCCATTGCGTCCATCCCGCACGGCCGTCACGGCCGCCAGCAGGCGCGCCGGGGTGGCCGGTTTCGAAACGATGCCGGCCAGCATCAGGCTGTCGGCCAGGCGTTCGAGGTTTTCGCTGTCCTGGTCGGCCACCAGCATGATCACGGGCGGCAGCGCCAGGTGTTCGTCGGCGCGCGCCTCGGTGAGCATGGAAATGCCATCCATGCCGGGCATGGCCACGTCGAGCAGCACAAGATCTGCCGGCGGCAAGCCGTCCAGGCCGCTGGCGCTGGCGCGCAGCAGCGCCAGGCCGGCCGCGCCGCTGTCGGCGCTGCGGCTGTGCCAGCCCTGCGCCGCGCACCAGTCTTCCAGCATGGCGCGCACGCTGGCATTGTCGTCGATGATCAGCAGCGACAGGGCCTTGGGCATACTCTTGCCGGGCGGCTCGGGCGGCGGCGCCACCTTGTCGAAGCGGCAGCTGAAGCGGAAGTCGGAACCCTGGCCCAGCGCGCTTGTCACGCTGAGTTTGCCACCCATCAATTCCACCATGCGCCGGCAGATGGCCAGCCCCAGTCCCGTGCCGCCGTATTTGCGGCTGGTACCGCTATCGCCCTGGGAAAACGCGTCGAAGATGCGTTCCTGTTCGGCCGCGGCTATGCCGATGCCCGTGTCGCGCACGGAAAACTCCAGCGTGGCGCTGGCCGCATCCTCGGCCACCATGGTGATGGCCAGCACCACTTCGCCATGCGCGGTGAATTTGACGGCGTTGCCGACCAGGTTGAGGAGGATCTGTTCCACGCGCAGGGCGTCGCCGATCAGTTCGTCCGGCACGCCGGGTTCGAGCACGAATACGGGCTCCACGCCGCGCGCCCAGGCGCTGTTGGCCAGCAGCACGCTGACGCTGCCCAGCAGGCGATCGAGCTGGAAGCGGTGCTGTTCCAGCACCATCTGTCCCGCCTCGATCTTGGAAAAGTCCAGCACGTCGTTGACGATATTGAGCAGCGACTGGGTCGCCATCTGGATCTTGCCGACATAGCTGCGCTCGCGCCGTTCCAGCGGCGACTCTTCCAGCAGGCGTGCCAGGCCGATGATGGCGTTCATCGGCGTGCGGATTTCATGGCTCATGTTGGCGACGAATTCGCTCTTCGCCGTGCTGGCCGCCTCGGCCTTGTCGCGCGCGCGTAGCATCTGCTCGTTGAGTTCGTGCAGGCGCAATTCCGTGCGCTTGAGTTCGGATACGTCCGAGGCCATCACGAAGAAGCCGCGCACGCCGCCGCTGTCGTCGACATCGGGGATGTAGTTGGTCCACGTATGGCATACCTGGCCCGTGGGATCGAGCAGGTCGCGCTCGAAGCTTTGCGGCAGGCCCGCCAGCACGCCTTCAACATGCGTCGCATACACGTCGAACAGTTCTTGCCCCAGCAATTCGCGCATGTGGATGCCGGCCAGTTCGGCGCTGCTGCGGCCAAACCATTCGTTATAGAATTTATTTGCGAAGCGGCAACGCAGATCGGCGTCCCAGTACGACACCATGCCGGGCAGGTTGTCGGTGACGGTGCGGATGAAGCGCTCGTTCTGTTCCAGGCGTAAGGTGGTGGCGTGCAGCACCTCGGTGGCGCGCTTGCGTTCCGTGATATCGATCGAGACCCCCAGCACATGGCTGGCGCGCCCCGCATCGTCGCGCAAGACCACCTTGCGCGTGGTGAAGTGGCGCGTGGTGCCGTCGGCCGTATTGATCGCTTCCTGTTCGACTTCCACCATCTGCCCCGTGGCCAGCAGCTTGCGGTCGGCGCTGACGAAGGCAGCAGCCTGCGGCGGCGGGAAGAAGTCGTGGTCGGTCTTGCCCAGCAATTGCTCGCGCGAGCGTCCCAGGGTCAGTTCCGCGTGGCGGTTGACCATTTCAAAGCTCAGCTTGTCGGCGCGCTTGACGAAGACCATGGCCGGGATGTTTTCGATGATGGTGCCGAACAGATGTTTCGAGCGGCGGAATTCCGCTTCGCTGCGCTTGCGCTCGGTAATGTCCAGCCACAGGCCCGACACGCCCAGCAATTGCTGCTCGGGACCGAAAATCGGGTGATACGAGATGATCCAGTGACTCAGCTGTTCGCGCTGCTGCCCGCTGTGGCCTTTCAATTCGATGTCGACGATGGGCATGCCCGTCTGCAGCACCTGGCGCACGCAGCGCTCCACGTCCGCGCGCACGGCGTCGTCGAACAGCATGGCGCCCACGGGACGGCCCAGATGCTGCGTCACGCTGGCGCCGTGGATGGCGGCCAGGTAGTGGTTGATCATGACGATGCGCAAGTCCAGGCCCACGAACAGCAAGCCGATGGGTGCCGTCGCGTACACGGTTTCCAGCAGGCGGGTAGATTTTTCCAGGGCCAGCGTGCGTTCGGCCACCAGGCTTTCAAGCTGCGTGCGGTGGCGCCGCAGGTCGCGTTCCAGCGCGCCCAGGGCGCTGGCCATGTCGGCCGATTCGCGGTCCGCGTGCTTGTTCGAGAGCAAGGGTTTGCCCTGCGCCAGCGCGTGGATCTGCAAGGTCAGTTCCTGCAGGGTGAGGGCCAGGCGGCTGCCCACGCGCCAGGCCAGGGCAAAGCCGGCACCCAGCAGCAAGGCCAGGATGACGGAACCCGTGACTACCGAGCCCAGCAGCGCTTCGGCCACCGTGCTGCTGCGCATGGTGACGGCCACCGTCCAGGCGGCGTCCGGGGCGCGGCGAAAGCCCGTGTAGACATCCAGGCCTTCCAGGGTGGCATGGCGCAGCACGCCTTCGCGCGCCTGGCGTATCTGTTCCAGCAGGGGCGCCACGCTGCGCTGGCCCACATAGCGCTGTGGCGCCAGGGTGCGTGCCACGTTGATGCCGTCGGCATTGATGATGGCCGCGCCCAGGTAGGCAGGCAGGTGCAGTTCGCGCAGCAGCAAGGGTAGGTAGTCGGGCGGGTACAGCGCAATCAATACATGGGCGGCACCCTGGGCACGCGGCAAGGGCAGGTTCAGCGCCAGCCGCGGCACCTCGTCGGGCGCCATGAGCAGGCTGGTCAGCCGCGGCTTGCCGTACTCGCGCGTGCGTTCCATGCTGGCGGCCCATTTTTGCGGCAAGGGGGGCGGCGCCAGATTGGCGGGCAGGGCAGTATTGATCAGCTGGCGTCCCCTGGCGTCGGAGACGATGAAGGCGCTGACGGCCATGCCTGGCTGCAACAGGCTGTCGGCCAAGATGCGCAGGGCGCCGATGTCGTCCGCTTGCAGGGCGGGCGAGGCGGCGAGGATGCGCGCTGCCATCTGGGCGCCGTTCAGGTCGCGTTCGACGGCGGCGGCGACTGCCCGCGCCGCCTGCGCCGTTTCGCTGACGACATGCTCGCGTTCGCGCGTGTAGCTTTGCGCCACGAGCAGCAGAAACACGAGTGCCGTCGGCATGACCCAGGCGAGCACCAGCCATGAAATTCTTGAGCGTATCGAAGGCAAATCTTGCACCCGGAAAGCTCCCAGAATGGATGAGTCGACAGGCAGGCTCACGCTGGCGCTGGCTGACCTTGAATGAAAAGATGCTAGACGAAATTGATTGCGCTGACAAGCCTAAGTAGGTCGCAATAAATTATTGTGATTTCTGACTTCCATAACCGGCGCTCTGCGGTGTTGCCCGCTGCTAGCAGTGCTCGCACTGCGTCGCAGCTGGCGCCTTGCAGAGCATCCGGTTCTGTTCGTCATAACTTCACAATAATTTCCCACGACCTACTTAGCTTCTTGAATGGAAAAAAGCTTGTGCAAGGTATACAGAAGAGGGGTGACACCCATCCCGCCGTGGCGGCGGGATGGCAATGCAGCTTACGGGACGACGGTCAGCACATCGACATCGATTTCCGGGCTTTCCATGAAGTCTTTTTCCACTTCACCACGGATTTCCACCTGGGTTTTGGCGTCGATCTTGCGGTTCATGAAGACCTTGTCGTCGATGTCCACGCGGATTTCCGCCGTGCCATCGGAGAAGGTGTATTTTTCCTTGCTCACTTTGCGCAGCAAATGGCCGCGCAGCACGACGGCCTGGTCGTCGACGGGGTTTTTCAGGATGGCGGCCACGCTGCTGGGCGCGGTGGGGCCGGCCGTCGGCCCCACGTATTGGGCTTGCGCGCTGCCGGCCAGCAAGGCGCTGGCGGCGGCCAGGGAGACGATGAGTTTGCGGTGCAGAGACATGGTATTCCTTTGATAGTGACGGCCTTGTCAGAAAAACACGGCGGTATGGGAAATGATAGCACCGGTATTGCCATAGGCTACGTTCGCCCGCACGCTGCCCGTGCCCAGGGTGTTGAAATGCGCGAAAATCAAGCCACGGAATGTATTTTCTTTAAGAAACAACAGGTTCTGGAATAAAATACCCCCGCACGCCGCTGGCGTGTATCGTCTGAAGAATTTGTCGAGGAGCAAGCATGGCAAGGCCAGAGAAAGTCCGGCTCGGTGAAATTTTGGTGCAGCAGAAATTGCTGACGGAAGAACAGTTGGGCCAGGCCTTGACGGAACAGAAGCGCTCGGGGCGCAAGCTGGGCCGAGTTTTTGTCGAGCACGGCTTTGTCACGGAAGAGCAAATTTCGGGCGCACTGGCGCGCCAGCTCGACATTCCCTACATCAACCTGAAGTTTTTCAACATCAATCCCGAACTGGTGCGGCTGTTGCCGGAAACCCAGGCGCGGCGCTTTCGCGCGCTGGTGCTGGAGGACCGGCGCGAGGGCTTGCTGGTCGGTATGTCCGATCCCACCGACCTGTTCGCGTACGATGAAATCTCGCGCCTGGTCAAGCGCCATATCGAGCTCGCTGTCGTCAATGAAACGGAAGTGCTGGCCGCCATCGACCGCATCTACCGCCGCACGGAAGATATTTCCACCCTGACGCGCGAGCTGGAGCAGGATCTGGGCGACGTATCCGTCGACTTTGGCGCGCTGGCCGCCAATCCGGGCCTGGAAGAGGCGCCCATCGTCAAGCTGCTGCAATCGGTGTTCGAGGACGCCACGCAGGTGCGCGCCTCGGACATCCACATCGAACCGCAGGAAGGCCGGCTGCAGATCCGTTTCCGCATCGACGGCGTGCTGCACCTGCAGACAGAAGCGGACAGCAAGATCGCCAGTTCGCTGGCGCTGCGCCTAAAACTGATGTCGGACCTGGATATTTCCGAGAAACGCTTGCCGCAGGATGGCCGCTTCGCCATCCGCGTGAAAAACCAGCGCATCGATGTGCGTATCTCCACCATGCCGACGCAGTACGGCGAATCGGTGGTGATGCGGCTGTTGAACCAGGGCGGCACGACCTTGCGCCTGGACGCCATCGGCATGCCGCCCAAGCTGGTGGAACGCTTCCGCGCCATCGTCAACCGCCCGAACGGCCTGGTGCTGGTGACGGGGCCGACCGGTAGCGGCAAGACGACGACCTTGTACTGCGCCCTGGCCGAACTCAATTCCGTGGAAAAAAAGCTCATCACGGTGGAAGACCCCGTCGAGTACCGCTTGTCCGGCATCAACCAGGTGCAAGTGAACGAGAAGATCGAGCTGAGCTTTGCCCGCGTGCTGCGTTCAGCCCTGCGGCAAGATCCCGATATCGTGCTCGTCGGCGAGATGCGCGACCAGGAAACGGCGCAAATCGGCTTGCGCGCCGCCATGACGGGTCACCTGGTGCTGTCGACCCTGCACACCAACGACGCCATCAGCACGCCGCTGCGCCTGATGGACATGGGCGTGCCCCGCTACATGGTGGGCAGCTCGCTGCAAGCCGTGCTGGCACAGCGCCTGGTGCGTGTGATCTGCGAAAGCTGCAGCACGCCCTACGTGCCCACGCCGAACGAATACGAATGGCTGCGCCTGGAACTGGGCGAGCTGGTGGAGCGCAACCAGTATTTTCATGGCAAGGGCTGCTCGCATTGCAATGGCATGGGTTACCGGGGCCGCACGGGCGTGTACGAATTGCTGGAAATCACGCGCGCCGTGGCCGATGCCGCCAATCATGCCGATCCGTCCCACTTCATGAAGGTGGCGACGGCGCAGATGGCGGGCGACACCCTGCGCCGCCACGCCGTGCAGCTGGTGGTGCAGGGCCGCACGACGGTGATGGAAGCGATGCGCATCAGCAACCAGAGCGAGGATTGAGGTGCCATTTTTTGCTTACAAGGCGCGCAACGCCAGCGGCGAGCTGCTGACCGGCGTGATGGAAGGCGCCGACAGCGGCGCCGTGGCCGACCAGTTGTTTTCCACCGGCGCGACGCCGGTGGAAATCCTGGTGACAAAAAAGGCCGCCACCACCGGCGCCGATATCGGCTGGTGGCAAAGACTGACGGAGAAAAAAGTCAGTTCGATGGACGTGCAGCTGTTCAGCCGCCAGCTGTACACCCTGCTCAAGGCGGGCGTGCCCATCATGCGCGGCCTGGCCGGCTTGCAGGAGTCCGCCATCAGCCCCGCGTTCGGGCGCATCATCAAGGATGTGCGCGAATCGCTCGACGCGGGCCGCGAACTGTCGGCCGCCATGGCGCGCCACCCGACCGTGTTTACGCCGTTTTACCTGTCGATGGTGCGCGTGGGCGAAATGACGGGGCGCCTCGATGAAGTCTTCCTGCGCCTGTTCGACCACCTGGAGTTCGACCGCGACATGCGCGCGCGCGTGAAGTCGGCGACGCGCTACCCGAGTTTCGTGATCGTGGCCATGCTCCTCGCCATGGTCATCGTCAATATGTTCGTGATTCCCCAGTTCGTGAAAGTGTTCGCCAGCTTCAATGCCGAACTGCCCTTGATGACGCGCATCCTGATCGGCACGTCGGCTTTCATGGTGGCGTATTGGCCTTTGCTACTGGTGCTGACTATTGCCGCGATAGCCGCTTTTCGGGCCTGGTTGCGTACCGTGCCTGGCCGCTACACATGGGATCGCTACAAGTTGAAATTTCCCATCGCCGGCAAGATCATCCTGAAAGGCACCATGGCGCGCTTCGCGCGCAGCTTCGCCCTGTCCAGCACCAGCGGCGTGCCCATCGTGCAGGCGCTGACGGTGGTGTCGCAGACGGTGGATAACGCCTATCTGTGCGCCCGCGTCGAGCAGATGCGCGACGGCGTCGAGCGCGGCGACAGCATCCTGCGCACTTCGGTGGCGGCAGGCGTCTTCACGCCGGTGGTGCTGCAAATGATCGCCGTCGGTGAAGAGTCCGGTTCGCTGGATGAGCTGATGGATGAAATCGCCCAGATGTACGAACGGGAAGTGGATTACGAATTGAAGACCCTGTCCGCGCAGATCGAACCCATCCTGATCACCTTTCTTGGCGTCATGGTGCTGGTGCTGGCGCTGGGCATCTTCCTGCCCGTGTGGGACCTGGGCAAGGTGGCCCTGCATAAATGAAGCCGCGCATTTCGCCAAAAAACAACATGTTGGCTGGCAAGGCAAGGCAGCGCGGCTTTACCTTGTTTGAATTGGCCGTTGCCGTGTCCGTCATCGCTGTGCTGGCGGTCGTGCTGCTGAGCCGGTTGACGGTGCTTCAGCAGGAAGCGGAGCAGGTCGCGGTACAGCAAACGGTCATGGCTTTGCGCGCGGGCCTGCGCATGCAAGTGCTGGAACTGTATGCGTCCGACCGGCAAAACCAGTTGCCGGCGCTGGCGGGGCAAAACCCCGTCGATTGGCTGCTTGAAAAGCCGGCCAATTATTTGGGTGCATATACGGCGCCGGAGATGGAAAAACTTCCCCTAAGTCATTGGTTTTTTAATAGAAGTAATGCAGAATTGGTATATATATTAAATCGAGGCAACACTTTTAACGGATACCATTCCGAGTTGCTTCAATTCAAGGTAAGCTTGCGACAAGCGTCCGCTACTCCTGCCAGGCCCTCAACCCCGGCTGATGCGCCCGAGGTGGCCCTGATACAGGTGGGCGAGGCGGGCGGGCTGAAATAATTTTTTATTCTGTCGGCAAATTTTGCCAGCATTGTTTTTTTGATTTTTTGGAGATCAGCATGAAACTGCAGTCAATTCGTCGTTTTCAACAAGGTGCTCAAGCGGGCTTTACGCTGATCGAGTTAGTCGTCGTCATCGTCATCCTGGGCATATTGGCGGCCACCGCGATTCCCCGTTTTATCAATATGTCGGCTGACGCGCGCCTGGCGAAAATCAACGGCGCCCGCGCCTCGGTGCAGGCTGGTGCAGCCCTGGCCCATGCGCAATGGCTGGTCAATGGTGCGCTTGCCACGGCTCCCTCGGTGCTAATGGATGGCGTTGCTGTCACTCTGGCGAACGGCTATCCTACCGCTGACGCCAACGGCATCCTCGCGGCGGCCGGCATCGGGGCACCGGATTTCAGCGTGACGGGCACGGGGCCGTTAACCATTGCCGCTGACGCCGCTCATACCACCTGCTCGTTCACCTATGCGGCGGCGTCGGCCACTGCCGCGCCGGTGGTGGGTCCCACACCTACCACTGCCGCTACAAATTGTTAAGGACGTAGTTCCCGCCTGCTGCGGCCATTCGCGCCGCAGGCGATCCGCCTGGCTCGCCAGGCGTTTTTCATTCTTCCTGGCATGTTTCAGCCGGCATGCCGCTCATTGCCACAGGTATCCACGATGCTGTCTGCAGCAGGTTTGATGTTTGCCGGGCCTGCCAGCCGTGGGCGGCGGCAGCGCGGTTTCACCCTGGTCGAGCTGATCGTCGTGCTGGTGGTGGGTGGCCTGCTGGCGGCCGTCGCCATGCCGCGTTTCTTCCGGCAAGACAGTTTTGACGCGCGCAGCTTTGCCGATCAAAACGTGAGCATGCTGCGCTATGCGCAAAAACTGGCGATCGCGCAAAACCGTCCCGTCTTCGTGCAGCTCAACGGCACCCGCATTGCCCTGTGTTTCAATACCGCCTGCGACGCGGCCAATCGCGTCTTGCCGCCAGCCGGCGGCAACAGCGGCCGCACAGCCACCTTGAGCGCCTGCGCCAATACCACGGCGTGGCTGTGCGAAGCGGCGCCCAACAAGATCAGCTATAGCGTGCCTTTGGGCGCAGCCGCCTTTTACTTCAATGCCCTGGGCCGTCCTTACAAGTCCACTGACACCGAACCCGTGTCGACCTTTCCTGCGCGCGTCAGCATCGGCATCAGCGGCGGCGGCATCCCGCGTACTATCGTGGTCGAAGGAGAGACCGGCTATGTCCATTACTAGGATAGCCGTCTTGCCGGTGCGCAGAACGGCGCAGCGCGGCGTGACCCTGATCGAGCTGGTCATCTTCATCGTGGTGGTCAGCATCGCCGTCGTGGGCCTGCTGCAAATTTTCGCCCGCACCACGGCCAGCAGCGCCGATCCGCAATTGCGCAAGCAGGCGCTGGCCATCGCGGAAGCCATGCTCGATGAGATCGAAGGGGCACGGTTTACGTTTTGCGATCCGCTCGCCGATCCGGCCGCCGATATGGCGACGAATGCCGCACCGTTCGACAGCGCCACCAATCCCACCGGCTGTACCACGCCGCAAAATGTCAGCGCGACGGTACCCGCCTCGGGGCGGCCGTATTACAACGTCAGCGACTATGTGCGCGCCTTCAACACTCCCGAGAGCTACAAGGATGACGTGGCCAAAAAGTTGTTTCCTGACGGCTATAAGGTGAGCGTGACCATCAGCCCCGACGCGGAACTGGGGCCGGAAAAGGCCACCTTGCCTTCGGACGCCACGCCGATCAACATGAATGTCTTGCGCATCACGGTCACCGTGACTTATGCCACGAATCAACAGCTCGTGCTGGCCGGCTACCGCACGCGCTACGCAGGCAATGCCGTCCCATGATGATGTCTTTACACCCCCGGCAGCGCGGTTTTACCTTGATCGAACTGATCGTGGTGATCGTCATCACGGCCATCGTCGCCGGCATGGTGACGCTGTTCATTCGTGCCCCAGTGCAAAGTTACCTGGATGTAGCCGCCCGCGCCGAGCTGGCGGACGCGGCTGATTTGGCGACACGCCGCATCACGCGCGACGTGCGCCTGGCCTTGCCCAACAGCGTGCGCGTGACGAGCAATAGCAGCGGCAGTTTTCTGGAGCTGTTGCTGACCAAGACGGGCGGGCGCTATCTGTCGGAAGACGACCCGAACACGATACCGGGCAATGTGCTGGCCTTCGATCCCCTCACGCCGAGCAACCCGGATGTATTTACCATCGTCGGCGCTGCGCCGTCCGGCGTGCAGACCATCGTTCCCGGCGACTTTATCGTCGTCAACAATCTGGGCGATCAGCCTCCCGTGGACGCCTATGATTGCAGCGGGCAGTGCAACCGCGCCCAGGTCGCTTCCATCAGCGGCAACGATGTTACGCTGGTCAAGAACCCCTTTGTCGCGCAAACACCCTCCATGCCTTCCCTCAGCTATCGTTTCCAGGTGGTCAGTACGGTCGTGACCTATCATTGCGCGCCGAATGCGAACGGCACGGGCACGCTGACGCGCTATGCCGGCTATGCGATCCAGGTGGCCCAGCCGGAGAGCACAGCGGCGCTGACCGGCGCGCCGTCCGCGGCGCTGATGGCCAATCAGGTGGCCGCTTGCGCCTTTTCCTTCGATACCCTGCCCAACCTGCAGCGCGGCCTGGTCAGTGTCAGCCTGACCCTGGGCGCGCCCGGCGGCAACGCTGGCCAGATCACGCTGGTGCAACAGGCACAGGTCAATAATTCGCCATGAGACTATTGCTATCCTCCATGCCGCAGCGGTGCCGGCCATGCCGTCCGGCGCGCGGCTTCAGCATCGTCACCGCCATCTTCCTGCTGGTGGTGCTGTCCGCGCTGGGCGTGGCGCTGCTCTCCATCTCCACCATGCAGCATGCCGAGTCGGCGCTGGACGTGCAGGGCGCGCGCGCCTACCAGGCGGCCCGCGCCGGCATGGAGTGGGGCGTGTACCGGCAGCGCGTCGACGGTAAATGCGAAGCCAGCCGCGATTTTGCCTTGCCAGCGAATGGCGCCCTGAACGGCTTTAGCGTGACCGTGCGCTGCACGCAGGCGCCGGGTGCGCTGCCCCGTTTTCAGGTGATTGCGACCGCCTGCAACCAGCCCGTGGGTGGCGTGTGCGCCACCGCCAATGCCACCAACCATCCCGATTATGTGCAGCGCGTCGTGCAGGCCGAGTTTTAAATACGCTACTCTCAAGGAATAATATGCAGGCAATCATCGCCGTATGGATAGCCGTTGTGGCCCTGCTTGCTTGCGCACCGGTCCAGGCGGCAACCTACGCCAACACCAGTTTTGCCTACAGCTGGATCGACGCCAGCAATCATGCCAAGCTTGGCTATAACACCACGCCCTACCGATTCAACGGTTCCGCCGGCTGCGGTACCTCGCCGCCCGTCCTTGACGACACGCTCAGCGATGCCTTGCCCATCGGTTTCAGTTTCATGTATTCGGGCGTGGCCTTCAGCACCCTGCGCGTGATGACGAACGGCCGGGTGCAGTTCAATAACAATGTCACTTGCGGCTATGGCAGCCCGGTGCAGACGCTGCCGTATCCGAACAGCAGCTTGAATTACACCATGCGCATCTATGGCAACGACCTCGATCCCACCTCGAAACTGGAAGTACCGACCTACAATACCGCCTGCGCCAGCCGCCTGACTTGTTACGTCAGCTACGCCACCATCGGCACGGCGCCGTACCGCAGCTTCGTGGTGACCTGGAATAATGTGCCGGAATGGACCACGGGCACCAGTACCACTGGCTCTTACAGCCTGCAATTGATCTTGCAGGAAAACGGCGAATTCATCTACCAGTACGGCACGGCAGTGGCGGGACCTTCCGCCAAGCTGGGACAGATCGGCTGGCAAGCCGACAGCAACGATTACGACACGCCGCAAACCGGTTTTCCGGTCACCAATTCAGCGATCAAGTTCTATATTCCCCGCCCCGTGCTCGAGTACCGCATGGAGCAGCCCAGCTGGAACAATACGCCCGAGCAAGTAACCGATACCAGCGGTAACGGGCGCGACGGCACGGTGCTGGGCGGCGCGCAGACGATCGCTGCCGGCCGCGTCTGCCGCGCCGCCAGCTTCCCCCTCAATACCAGCGCCGCCGCCATCGCCGCGGTCGACAGCGGGCTGTCGGTGCCCGCCACCATGGGCGGCGCCGGCACCATCACCTTCTGGTACAAGGCCAATACGGCCTGGTCCGGCAGCGGAACGCGCGATGCGCAACTGCTCGACGCCACGCAGATCAACAACGAGTGGTTTTTTCTCGTGCGGCGCAGCACGGGCGCCCTGCGCTTCGTCGTCACGGACAGCCTGGGCAACGTGCGCGCGGTGGAAACGGCTGCCAATAGCGTGCCCGCCGGCACCTGGAAGCATATCGCCGTGAGCTGGAGCTTCAATGCGCTGGCGGCGTCCAGTAGCGACCGCCTGCGCATCTACGTCGATGGCGTGCTGCAAAAGGAGTCGGCGTTTACCACCGCCGCGGTGGTCTCGCCGCGCATCGGCAGCCTGTTCATTGGCGACAACCGCAGCGCGGTGACGGGACAGAGCGGCAGCGGCAATTCCACCGATGGCGCCATCGACGAATTGCGTGCCTATAATTACGAGGGCGGCCTGGCGCTGGTGCAGCGCGACCAGAATCTCAGCCAGGCTGGCTGCCTGAGCCATTACGCGGTGACGAATGCGGGGTCGGGCCTGACGTGCCAGCAAAGCACGCTCACGGTCACGGCGCATGACGTCAATCACAATAATATCGTGATGCCGAACAACACCACGCAAATCCTGCTGACTACCTCGAACGGTATCGGCGACTGGGCCCTGATCGCGGGCTATGGCGTGCTGTCCAATGGCACGCTGAACGACGGCGTGGCGACCTATCTGTTCAACGGCGAATACCAGGCCGTGTTTGGCCTGAGCAGCGGCACGGCCGCCACCGTCAGCGTGAATGTGACGGATGGGCAGTTCACGGAGCAGGAAGACCAGTCGCTGGTGATCAAGGCCTGCGCCGTGGCGCGCTTCAACGCCTGCGAGGCGACGTCTCCCCGTTGCGTGCCCAGCACCAGCAGCCTGACCTATGCGCGCCTGAATACCAAGCTGGCCGACACGGCCTTCAAGCTGGACCTGGTCAAGCTGAAGACCGATGCCAGCCTGGAAACGAGCTTTAAAGGCAAGGCCACGGTGGATTTGCTGGTCAATACCGCCACCGGCGTGGCGCTGGGGGCGAATAACTGCCCGGCCAGCCAGACGGCCGTGATTCCGCTGGGCCTGGTTGCGTTCACGGGCGGCTATTCGAGCGCGAATGTGAGCATCCCTGCCACCGCCCTCAGCGCCGTGGCGCCCAGGTACAGCGCCTACCGTGATGTGCGCGTGCGCGTCACTTGCACGGCAGCCGAGTGCGGCAGCGCCAACGTGGGCTGCTCGACCGACAGCTTTGCCGTGCGGCCGCAGCAGTTCACGCTCAGCTCGAACATGAGCAACAGCGCCCTGAGCGGCACGCCCAGCCTGGCGGCGGGCGCCCAGTTCACCTTGGGCGCGACGGCCGTTGCCGGTTATAACGGCACGCCGCTGGTCGACAATTCCGTGGCCGGCCAGAAAATCGTCGGCTTCGTCAGCGCCAGCGACTATAGCGACCGCCTGAGTTCAAGCTCCAACGCCAGTCCATTTCCGCTGGGACAGGCGGTGCTGGCCAGCGGCCTGGCCAGCAGCAGCGGCGTGACGTACAACGATGTCGGCACCTTCAGTATGCTGCCCGAGGCGGTGCTCGACAATGCCTACACCAGCGTCGACCAGCCTGGCGACTGCGTCATCGGCAGCAGTAGCAATACAGACGTGAATGGCAAGTTTGGCTGCAATATTGCCAACCAGGCGCAAAGCCCGGAACCCGTCTTCGGCCGCTTCTTCCCTGACCACTACGCGCTCACGGGCGCGCTGACGGCGGCCTGCGGCGATTTCACCTACATGGGCCAGCGCGAACTGGGCGTCGTGCTGGGTGCGACGGCATTGAGCAAGGGCAAGCAGATTCTGGCGCGCTATGGCAGCGCCTATCCCGGACTCGCCAGTGTCAGCGTGGGCGCGGGCAATGCCGGCGCGGCACTGTCCATCGGCCGCCTGGCGCCAGCCTTGCCCGCCTTTGCCTGGAACCAGGGGCGCAGCGGGCGTTCCTACACGACTGATGGTGGCGCGTATGCCGCCGGCAGCACGCAAGTGGTGGTGGCAGGCAGCGGTGGCCTGTCGGCGGGCGAACTGATCAAGTTTGGCGGCGACGGCGCCATTTACACGGTGCAGGCAGGCACTGCGGGCGCGGGCAGCATCACGCTCGCCGCGCCTGGCCTGCAGCAGGCGATTCCCAGCGGCGCGACCGGCATCACGGTACTGCACAGCTTTGACCGGCTGGCCAGCGGCCAGGATGGCCCGTACGATGATTTTTCGCTGGTGGTGGGCATCAGCGACAGCGACGGCGCGCTCATTTCCAGCGTGAATGGCCTGGCGGTCGCGCCCGCCGCCAGCGTCGCCATCGGCGATACCCGGCTGCGTCATGGCCGCTTGCGCATCAACAATATGTATGGCTCGGAACAGCGCGCGCTGCGGGTGCCCCTGGTCGCGCAATACTGGAACGGCAGCGCATATGCCGCCAATACGCTGGACAATTGCACGGCCTTGCTGCGCAAGAATTTCGTCTTGAAGGATTATCTCAACCTGACGGATGTGCAGTTGCCAGCCGCGAGCACCTTGCCGCTCGACAGTGGCTTGCTGCAGCAGGGCGGCGGCAGCGTGCTGATGGCCAAACCCGCCGCACCCGTGAAGAAAAAAGGTACGCTCACGCTGCAGTCGCTGATACCGTACCTGCCGGGACAGGCGCGCGAAACCATAGGCGCATTCAAGAGCGAGCCCATGTTCTTCATGCGCGAAATATATTGAAGGATGTGTGATTTTTCGGCGCGTCGTGATAATCGTGGTGTTTTCCTGAAAAAATATTGTCAATAATTTCTTTTTTAGCCTGTTCCTACCTGCTATGAATTAAAATTGATTGAATGCATCATTCGGACGGCACCGCTGTCGTAGCATTTCATTATCTGGATCGGTGGCATGGGTTTATTCGCAAAAGCAAAAAAACACGAGGGTTGGCTGGCGACATCATTTTCAGCGGAAGGTGTGTGCGCTGCCGTGGTCAAGCGGCGCGCGGACGACAAGCCGCTGGTGCAGGCGGCGGTCATGTATCCCGGACGCAAGCCGCTGGCGGCGGCGACCCTGGAAAAAATGCACCGGGATATGCATGCCCAGTCTTATCGCAACACCACTTTGCTGGGCGCGGGCGAGTATCAGATACTGACGCTCGACGCGCCGAACGTGCCGCCGGAAGAGCTCAAGACTGCCGTGCGCTGGCGCCTGAAGGACATGCTCGACTTTCCGGCGGCGGACGCTACCGTCGACGTCATCGATATTCCCGCCGACAAGAACGGGCCTGGACGCGCGCAATCGCTGTTCGCCGTCGCGGCGCGCAACAATGCCGTGGCCCAGCGCCAGGCGCTGTATGGCGAATGCAAGATCGCCCTGTCGGTCATCGATATCCCGGAAATGGCCCAGCGCAATATCGCGGGCTTGATGGAAACGCAGGGCCGCGGCCTGGCCATGCTGTCTTTCGATGGCGAAGGGGGGCTGTTGACCGTGACGTTCGATGGCGAACTGTACCTGGCGCGCCGCATCGACGTCACCGTGGTGCAACTGGCCGATACCAGCGACGCCCAGCGGCAGCAGTATTACGACAAGATCACGCTGGAACTGCAGCGTTCCTTTGACCACTTCGACCGTCAATTCCATTTTATTTCCGTTGCCAGGCTGGTCCTGGCGCCGACCGGCAGCGACGGCCTGCATGCTTACCTGGCGGACAATTTGTACATGCCGGTCGAGGCGCTGGATCTGACGGCCCTGTTTGATTTTTCCAAGGTGCCGGAGTTGTTGGCCGTTGCCGGCCAGGCGCGCTTTTTCCTGGCCCTGGGTGCGGCCCTGCGGCAAGAGGAGATGCCAGCGTGAGCCAGCAAATCAATCTGTTCAACCCTGCGTTTGAAAAACGCAAGCAGGCGCTGTCGGCGGTGGGTTTGCTGCGGGGCCTGGGGCTGGTCCTTGCCGCCAGTGCCGCAGTGGTCTGGTTCGGCGCGCGCCAGGTGGCCGCGCTGGAGCGGACGGCGGCCGACGCCAAGGTCGTGCTCGATGCACGCGAGGCGAAGCGGGCGGATGTGTTCGCGCGGTTTCCCGTGCCCGGCAAGGACCCGCTGATCGCGGGCGCGCTGGGCCAGGCCGAGGCTGACCGCAGCGCCTTGCTGGAAGCCGGGCAAATTCTGCAGGGCGGCGAACTGGGCAATACACACGGCTATGCCGATTATTTCCGCGCCTTCGCACGCGCCAGGGTCAATGGCTTGTGGCTGACGGGAGCGAGCATCGCCGGCGCCGGCAAGGAAATCGGCTTGCAGGGGCGCGTCGTGCAGCCGGACTTGCTGCCCCAGTACATCAGCGCCTTGTCCAGGGAATCGGCGTTGCAGGGCAAATCCTTCGCGCGCCTGGACATGGCCACCGCGCAGCTTCCTGCCCAGGCCGCCGTATCAGCGCCGGCATTGCCGGGCGCAGCGCCGGCTGCTGGCGTGGCAGCACTGGCGCCGCGCTTTATCGAATTCAGTTTGCAATCGTCGGCGGCACCCGCCAGCGGCGCAGGGGCGGTCAAGCAATGAAACAGCAATGGCAACAATTTGCCCTGAAATTTGATGCGCTCAGCGTGCGGGAACGGTTCATGGTCTTTGGCGCCAGTGCCGCGCTGCTGATTTTCATGGTTGTGTATCTGGCCGTCAATCCGCAGTTGGCCAAGCGCAAGGCGCTGACCGACACGATTGCCCAGCGGCAACTGGCCGTCGCGGCCATCGATACCGAGATGGCGCAAAGGATGGCCGCGCATGCAGGCGACCCCAACTTGCAGGACCGCATCCGGCTCGAACGGATCAGGCAGGAAGTGCAGCAGATGCGGCAGGCCCTGCAATCGACGCAAAACGGCCTGGTGGCGCCCGAGCGCATCGTGCCGATGCTGCAGCAATTGCTGAAACAGCAGGCCAATTTGCGCCTGGTGTCGCTGGCCACCTTGCCATCCGGCGCCATGGGGCAGGGCGGCCATGTCGCCAGCAAGGCGGCGGCGTCCGCATCTGCCGCCGCGCCTGCCGGGCAGTCGCCAGTGGACGCCGAGCCGGCGAAGGCGCCGGCCGTGCTATACCGTCATGGTGTGGAAATCGTCTTGCGTGGAAATTATCTGGATATGGTGAATTATATGGATGCCGTGGAGGCCATGCCGTCCCATGTGTTCTGGGGCAAGCTCAATATGCAAGTCGAGCAGTACCCGAACGCCACGCTGAGCCTGACCTTGTACACGCTCAGCCTGGACGAGAAATGGATCGCGCTGTGATGCGCGCCCGTCGTTGCGTGTTCCTTGCTGGCGCGCTGCTGGCCTTGGCGCCGGGGGTGTTTGCCCAGGCGCTGGTCGATCCTACGCGGCCGCCCGATGCGGCGCCTGTCCTCGGTAGTGCGGCCTCTGCCGGTGCGGCGCGGCCGCAGCTGCAATCGGTGCTCATTTCGAATCAGCCTGGCGGGCGGCGCCTGGCCGTGATCGATGGCCGCAGCGTGCGCGCGGGTGACAAGGTGGGCGGCGCAGTCGTCGTCAGCATAGGTGAAGCGAGCGTGGCGCTACGGCGCGGCAAGACCCTGGAAACGCTGCGGCTGTATCCGCAGACGGTCGACGCCAATGATGCAATGCATGTACGAAGGAAACAGGTTCATGTCACCCAATAAATACAAGGCGGGAATGCGGAAGATACTTGAAATTAGCAAGCGGGCAAGCGTCCTGGGACTTGCTGCGGGTTTGTGCGCCTGCAACGTCGCGCCTGTGAAGCGCGACACCTACAATGCGATCAAGGAGCAGGTGGCAGGCGCAGTGGCCACCACCAGCCCGGCGGCGCAGTCGGCAGCGGTGGAAAATGCGCTGCTGCCGCCGGCGTCCGCGCTGGCCGCGCAGTTGCCCAAGGCGCGCGGCGTGCTGGACGAGCGTTTCAATGTCGCGTTCAACAACGTCCCGGCACGCCAGTTCTTTCACTCGCTGGTCAACGGCACGCGCTACAACATGCTCGTGCATCCGGATGTGCAGGGCAATATTTCCGCCAACCTGAAAGATGTGACGCTGTTCGAGGCGCTCGACGCCGTGCGCGAGATGTATGGCTATGATTACAAGGTCGATGGCACGCGCATTGCGATTCGGCCCCTGACCATGCAAACCCGCATGTTCCAGGTCAATTACCTGACGGGCAACCGCAAGGGCACGTCGAATTTGCGCGTCTCATCGACATCGGTGGGTAATGCCGGTCCCAGCAATAACCAGTCGGGGCAGTCCAGCCAGCAGAGCCAGCCGCAGCAGCCAGGCCAGCCCGGCAGCCAGGTGGCGCTCGATAGTTCCAACCTGAGCACCACGTCCGACAGCAATTTCTGGGTCGAACTGAAGGAGTCGCTGGGCGCCATCATTGGTGGTACGGCCGACGGCCGCAAGGTGGTGATCAGCCCGCAGTCCGGCGTCGTCGTGGTGCGCGGCATGCCCGACGAATTGCGCGCCGTCGACCTGTACCTGAAGGCGACGCAGCTGTCGGTGGACCGCCAGGTGATCCTTGAAGCCAAGATTCTCGAAGTGGAACTGAACGATAATTTCCAGACCGGCATCAACTGGGCCTCGTTTGCCTCCATCAAGAGCGGCCACACGAACCGCATCTCGACGGGCTTCATCCAGCCGGGCGGCACCCTGGCGCCGCTGCCGTTCAACGGCGGCCAGCCGCCGAACATGACGAATGGCAGCGGCCTGACGGCCAGCAGCGGTTTTGGCTTGAGCTCGGCGGCCACGGCGGCCGGCTCGATGTTCGGCCTGGCCTTCCAGACCGCCAACTTTGCCGCCATGATTACCTTCCTGGAATCGCAAGGCGCCGTGCACGTGCTGTCGAGCCCGCGCATCGCCACCATGAACAACCAGAAGGCCGTGCTGAAGATAGGCACGGACGAATTCTTCGTCACCGGCGTGAGCACTACCGTGACGTCGACCGGCACTGCGGGCGGCACCACCTCCAGCCCGAACGTCACCCTGCAGCCCTTCTTTTCCGGGGTGGTGCTGGACGTGACGCCGCAGATCGACGAGCAGGGCAATATCATCCTGCACGTGCATCCGTCCGTCAGTCAGGTGACAACCGTCAACAAGCAAATCGACCTGGGCAGCGCCGGTTCGCTGAAATTGCCGCTGGCCGCCTCCAGCACGTCCGAGATGGACAGCATGGTGCGCAGCCAGGATGGACGCATCGTCGCCATCGGCGGCCTGATGCGCCAGGCCACCACCTCGGACCGCTCGCAAGTGCCGGGCGCTGGTGATATTCCCGTACTGGGCGCCTTGTTCCGCAACACGGGGCAAGTGATCCAGAAGCGCGAACTGGTGGTGCTGATCAAGCCGACCATCGTCGAGGGCGCCAACAGCTGGAACGAGGATTTGCTCGATTCGGGCAAGCGCATCGAGGCGCTCGACCCGCGCCGTCCATCGGAGCGGCGCTAAATGTACCAGGCCCATTTCGGCTTGCGCGAGGCGCCGTTCGGCCTCACGCCCGATACCAGTTTCTTCTTCAACGGCCCGCAGTCGCAAAAGGCGCTCAACACCTTGCTGGTGGCGGCGCGCAATGGCGAGGGCTTCATCAAGATCACTGGCGAAGTGGGTACCGGCAAGACTTTTCTTTGCCGCAAGTTCATGCAATCGCTGGGGCCGGATTTCGTCACGGCCTACATCCCGAATCCGAACTTGCCGCCCCGTTCGCTGATCAGGGCCTTGGCGGACGACCTCGATGTGCTGCTGGAGAAAGATGCTGATCAGCATCAGCTGCTCAAGTCGCTCAACTTGCGTTTGCTCAACCTGGCGGCGCAGGGCAAGCGCGTGCTGCTGTGCCTGGATGAAGCGCAGGCGATTCCCGTCGACAGCCTGGAAGCCTTGCGCCTGCTGACGAACCTGGAAACGGAAAAGCGCAAGCTGTTGCAAATCGTGCTGTTCGGTCAGCCCGAGCTGGACGTCAAGCTGGCCCTGCCGGAAATCCGCCAGCTGACGCAGCGCATCACCTTTCACTATCACCTGGGGCCCCTGTCGCGCGACGACGTGGATTTTTATGTGGCGCACCGCCTGCGCGTGGCCGGTTTCGATGGCGCGCGCCTGTTCAGCCGTGGCGGCGTAAGCAAGCTGTACAAGGCTTCCGGAGGTATCCCGCGCCTGATCAACATCATGGCGCACAAGGCGCTGATGGTGGCGTACGGCGAAGGCCGGCAGCAGGTCAGCGGTCGCCACGTGGCGCTGGCCGCCAGCGATACCCTGGCCAGCAAGCCGCGCCGCTTCTGGCAGCGGCCATGGCCGTGGCTGGCTGGCACCGGCGTGCTGGCCGCCGCCTGCGGCGTGAGCTGGACCTTATTGAACCGATGACGAAGATGAGCCTGTAGATGAGCCTGATTAACAAGATGTTGCAAGACCTCGATGCGCGCGGCACCCCCGATGGGCGTGGCGACGCAGCCGGCATCCGCTCCGTGCCTGAACGCGAGCGGGGTGTCTCGCGCGCGCTGGTCTTCGGCGGCGCGGCCGGCCTGACGGCGGCCGCCATCGCCCTCGGCTGGGTGTACTGGAAGCGCCCGGCCGTGCCGCCCGTGCTGGTCAGCGTGGCCAACACGCCGCTGCCGGTGGCGGCACCGCTACCCGTGCCGTTACCCGTACCGGTGGCGGCACCTGTGTCTGCGCCGGCGCCGGTCGCTACGGCGCCGCTGGCACCCGAGCCGGTGTTGCAGGCCGGGGAGACGGTCGCGCCAGCCAAGCTGCTGCGCCGCATCACGGAAAAACCTGCCAAGCCTGCCGCCGCGCCCGTGGTGAGGACGCCAGTGCCCGCCGCCAGCGAGCGCATCCTCGACGGAAAACAAGTCACGCCGCAGCAGCGCGTGGAGAATGAATACCGGCGCGCGCTGGGCCAGTTGCAGGATGGCCGCGTCTCGGAAGCGCTGGCCGGCTTGCAGCAGACCCTGCAGCTGGACCCGCGCCACCAGGGCGCGCGCGAAACCCTGGTGCGCCTGCTGCTCGAAGCGCAGCGCCCCGACGACGCGGCGCGCCAATTGCAGCTGAGTCTGGCATTCGACCCGAAACAACCGGCGCAGGCGATGATGCTGGCCCGCTTGCAGCTGGACAAAGCCAACGGCGGTGCGGCGGCCCTCGATACCCTCACGCGCAGCCTGCCGTACGCCGCCGATAACGGCGATTACCGCGCCTTCCTGGCCGGCGTGCTGCAGCGCGAACAGCGCTACCGCGAAGCGGCCGAACACTATCAGCTGGCCCTGCAGACGGCGCCCGACAACAGCGTCTGGTGGATGGGCCTGGGGATAGCATTGCAAGCCGACAACCACCCGGCCCAGGCGCGCCAGGCGTTCGAGCGGGCCAAGGGCTTGCAAACCCTGTCGCCCCAGTTGCAGGCGTTTGTCGAGCGCAAGCTGGTGCAGTTGACAACAGCGGCGACGAAGTAACTTTTACCTCGATGAAAGAAGCCAGCTTGAAGCCTCATAGTTTCCTCCTGGCTCTTTGCTTTCTTGTTAATGGCGTCCATGCCGCACCCGCCAGCGCGCCCGCCAGCTACGTACTGGAAAATACGGAGGTGCGCGACATCCGTGCGCAAGCCCTGAAGCGCGACTACCAGCTGTATGTGGCCTTGCCCGATTCCTATCGGCAAGGAAGCAAGCGTTATCCGGTGCTGTTCGTCGTGGATGCCAATTATTCGTTCGCCATCGTGCGCAATATCGCGCAGCGCCTGAACAAGCATGCCGGGATGGAAGAGGTGGTAGTGGTTGGCCTGTCGTACGCCAACGGCGATGGCGGGGTGTACAGCCGCCGCCGCGACTACACGCCCACCACGCCGCGCAAGCACGACTACCGATCGGACATGCCGGGGCGGCAACCGGCGTTCGGTGAAGCGAAGGCGTATGGCCAGTTCGTCTCGGGCGAGGTGTTTCCCTTCGTTGCGCAGCATTACCGCGTGAACATGCAGCGCAAGGTGTTTATCGGCCACTCCTATGGCAGCCTGCTGGGCCTGCAATTTCTGCTCAACGAACCGCGCACCTTCGAACACTACATCCTCGGCAGTCCGTCGCTGTGGTACGACGCCGGCATCATGTTCGAGCGCGAGCAGGCGTATGCCGTCAGCCACAAGGATTTGCCCGCGTCCGTGTTTTTCGGCATCGGCGGCCTGGAAAAGCTGGCGGCGGGCAAGAAGCGTTCGCGTTCGGAGGAAGAGGCCGACATGTTGGCGGACGTGCGCGAGTTCGATGGGAAGTTGAAATCGCACAAGTACCCCGGCCTGAAGACGCGCCTGCGCGTCTTCGAGGATGAAGATCACGCGAGCGTGTTTCCTTTTGTGCTGACGCATGGATTGCGGGCGTATTTAACGTCCGCAAAATGAAAGGCGCTCAGGGGCGCATCAATTCCGGCATGATCAGCTTGGTCAGCAATTTTTCGCTGAGCGCGTGGGCGTCGCGTACCTGGAAGTTGGTCGTGGTGATGACGACCACCGCATCGAGTTCCGGCAGGACGAGCACTTTATTGCCGCCAGAACCTGCCATCCCATAGCTTTGCACCGTGCGGCCATTGGCCGTGAACGGTTGCAACCACCACAGATAACCGTAGTCCATGCCTTCACGCGCGTTGGCATGGGGCGCGATCGAGCGCTTGACCCATTCAGCCGGTATCACCTGCTTGCCATTCCAGCGTCCGCCGTCGAGGTAGAGCTGGCCAAGCTTCATCAGGTCCACGCTGCGCAGTTGCAGTCCGCCGCCCGTCATGGCGCTGCCCTTGGGCTGGAGTTGCCATTTCACCTTGTCGATGCCAAGCGGCTTGAACAGGTTGGCGGCAGCGAAGTCCGGCACGCTCTGGCTGCTCACTTTTTCAAGCAGCGGTCCCAGCAGGGTTACGCCTGCCGTGCAGTAGCTCCAGGCGCGGCCATGCGGCGATTGCTCGGGGCGGGGCTTCCATTCGGGAAAGCCGCGGATCGGCAGGTCGGCCACGAAACGGCTCCAGTCTTCCACCAGATACATGCGCTCTTCGTTGCCGCGCGAATGCTGGTTGTCGTCGTCGCATTCGAGCAGCGAGCTCATGGTCAATAAGTCCTCGACCGTGATCTTGTCCTTGCGCGGGTCGGCATGGGCCAGCGGCCGCAGTTCCGGAAAGTGTGGCAGCACGGGAGTATCGGCGCGCAACAGCTTGCGCTCGATGGCCAAGCCGACCAGCATGCCCGCTACCGTCTTGCCAACCGAGCGCGTGTTGCGCAGGCTGTCGGCGCCATCCTTGTCGAAGTAGTGTTCGTAGAGCAGTTTGCCATGCTGTGCCACGACGACGCTGGTGACCTGCTTGAAGTCGCCCGCGTCGATGGCGGTGGTAACGCCGTCCAGTTCGCCCGCGTGGACGTTGCTGCCGCAGGCCAGAAGAAGGGGGAGGTATCGCAACATGGTGTACTCCTGAGTTGGAAAAGGCCAGTCTAGTCTTGCAAACCAAGCATTGTCTTGGACGTTTGAAACATTTGGCGGCGATAGTTGCTGGGTGTCATGCCGTAGCGGGCTTGGAAGGCGCGGCTCATGTGGCTCTGGTCGGCGAAGCCCACGCTCAGCGCCACGTCGGCCATGCTCAGTTCCGGACGGTGCAGCAGGCCGCAGGCTTGATCGACGCGGCGCCAGCGCAGCAGGTCTCCCGGCGAACAGCCCAAGGCCTGGCGGAAGACGCGGGCCAGGTGCACGGGATGCACGCCCAGGGCAGCGGCCACGTCGGCAATACGCAGATGCCTGTCGTTGGCCAGGTCCATCACCGCTTCATAGGCTTGGTGGGCCCAGGCGGGCAGCGATGGGCGCGTCTTCTGGGGCGTCCTGTGCAGGCTGGCCAGCATCTCCCACGCGCCCGCTTCCAGCAGCGCGGCATCGCCGCCGCGACCTATTTCGCGCGCGAGCCGGAAGGCGGCAGCCGCGCTGGCGGTATCGCGCAACACGGTGGCGCATTCCTGGGCCGCATGCAATTCTTCGGCACCCGACAGCTGGGCTGGGTCGAGCGATACCGTCATGAAACCGCCTTTGCCATCGACGAAGCGGTACCGGTGCGTCGTGCCGGCAGGATTGAAGACGAGGGTGGGTGACGGCGCGCGTGCCGGGGCGTGGAGGGCGCTGGAAATATACGTGCCGGACAGGACGAAGACGAAGTGGGCATCGTCATGCCGGTGCGTTTCGACTTCGTCCTCGCCACGCGTGGCCTTCAGGCGACGGATATCGAAGATGCTGCCGCGCGCGCCGTGATGCACATCGCCATAGAATTGGCCGGACTTGAACTGGAGTGGAGTGGTCATATCGGCATGGTATGTGCGCCCGCCCGGATGGGCGAGCGCGGGCCGACGAATAGCGCCAGACGCAGGATGAGCGGTCGATTCAGGGGAATGCGCGGGATGTCGGACGGCGCCACCGAGCCGGCTTTCCGGGGCCGGCGGCAGCCGTGCAGGGAAGGGGATGTGTAAAATCTGCGGAGCATTCAGATGTCGTCATCGATACTGGATCGCGCCAGGGGCGAGCGGCAGGAATGTCTGGCGGTGAGCACCAGACAGTGCCAGCTTCGTCATGTATTCTCCGACCGCCGGAAGCGGTCATCGATAAGGGCCGGTGCAATGCGTACATTGAATGAATTATTGGATAGTGAAGACCCGGCGTTTCCGCTGATCAGGCAATGGGCCAGCGAGGCCGACTTGCCGGTGGAATTGCTGCCTCACTCGGCCGGCAGGGAGGACGTGCTGCTGAGCCTGCAGGTCACCACGCGTTCTCCCCTCGGCGCGATTGCCTATGAAACCGGGGGCATCCTGGTGGACGATGGCTGGTTACGCATATTGGGGTCTGGCCACGGCAAGCTGGGCCGGAACATTGCTATGTGGAATGAAGGAAAGGCCGAGGGTTTTCTGCTGGTGGCCGATGACGTGCTCGGCGGCTTTTTCGCCATCAATGGCGGCGCGCTCGGGCCCGATCAGGGCAATATGTATTACCTGGCCCCCGAGACGCTGGAGTGGGAAGCGCTGGAGATGGGCTTCACGACGTTTGTCGAATGGGCCTTTACCAGCCAGTTGCGGCAGTTTTACGGCCGGCAGCCTGGCGATGCGGATGGCTTTGACGAATTGCCCTTGTCCGGCGAGCTATGCCTGAATTTTTATCCATTTCTGTGGACGCAAGAGGGTTCCCTCAAGACCAGTTCGCGGCGCGCCATTCCGGTGGAAGAGCAGTGGGCGCTCAACCTTGATCTGAAACAGAAGTTGCTGGATGCACCTGTTAGCGCGAGCTGACGCATGGCTTGCGAGCGTATTTGAAAGCATCGCAGTGAGCATCCCGACACCGCAATGGCGAGCGTGCAATCGAGGTGGCGAAATGGCGTTTCAATCCCCCAATTCAGCAGTTTGTCGCACTGGCATGTGCCAGAAAATGGCAATCGGATAGCATACAGTGGGCTTCCTCATGATGAGTTGGCCGCAAGCGAGTGTTCGATGCTGGCGCTGCCGCAGTCATCAACGAATGCTTCTCCATGACTTCGACCAGGATGAAATACGCATGAAATTGACCCTTTCACCTATTCTTTCTACCTGCCTGCTTGGCACCTTGGGCGCGATCGGTGGTGCGCAGGCGGCTCCCGCCGATGCCGAACTGCTGGCTTTGGTGCAGCGCCATGCACAGGCGCAGAATAATTTTGATCAAGTCGCCCTGAAAGCCACCACGGCCGAGAATTATGTGGAAGTATCGCCGGTCGGCGAGGTGGACGGGCGTGAAAAAATGCTCTCCTTCTATGCGCCGGAGCAGAAACGGCCGAGTCCTCAACTCCAGGTCGATGAGCCGGTGGTGCGTCTTTTCGGCGATACGGCGCTCATCTCGGCACGGCTGTCCTACCGCGTCAATCAGGACGCGGCTGCCCGTACCTTCGCCCTGCGCGCCGGGTATGTGGCTCGGCTTGTCGACAATCAATGGCTACTGGTCAGCGCACAGTACACGGGCATCCGTCCACCGAAACCGTAAGCTGACATTTGGTCTGGCACCGGCGTTGCCCAGAGAGGCTACAACCGCGCCTCATCGCCCCACACATTGCGCATGCTGAAATGCAGGCCCGCATCGTCTTCATGCAGCGACGAGACGATGGCGAACTGGCTGTCGCCTGTGTCGCGCGGTGTCATCTGCGCCAACTGGGCGGCGGCCAGCGGCGCGCCCAGCGGGTCGCTGAGCGGATGCACGTGGCCGGCGCCCCGCTGCGTGACGACGCCCAGTTCGCCGCTACGCAGGCGCACCAGGGTACCGGGCGGATATTTGCCCAGCAGCTTGACGAACTGTTCCCCCAGCAGCGGGTCGATGGGTACGCCCTGATCGAGGAAGATGTGTTGCAGCGCCTGGTCGGGCACGATGGAACGGCGGTAGTTGCGCGCCGAGACGCGCGCGCAGTAGCGGTCGGCCAGGCCGATCAATTTCGCGTTTTGCAAGATTTCATCGGCCGTGCGCCCCTGCGGGTAGCCGCTGCCGTCGTCGTTTTCATGGTGCAAGAGCACGCAGCTGAGCCATTCCTCGTCGTCGACGCCAGCGCAGCGCAGCAATTCTGTGCTTTCCTGCGGATGCAGACGCACGATGCGCATTTCTTCGTCATTCAGGGGGCCGCGCCGGTCCTGGAAGCTGTCGTGGTGGCGCAGCATGCCCACGTTCATCGTCAGCGCGGCGGCACCGATCAGTAATAGTTCATCGTGGGACTTGTGCATGCTGCGCCCCACCAGCATGGCCAGCAGCGCCGTTTCGATGCAGTGGCGCACGGCGTAGGTACCGGCGATCTGGTTGAGCAGGATGCTGGCCAGGGCGATATCGGCATCGTGCCCGAGCGCGCGCAGCAGGTCGCGGGCGATGTCGCGCACATCGCGCTCGGCATTGCTTTCGCTGCGCAAGTCGAGCAGCAAGCGTTCCAGGCGCTGCGCCGCTTCATTGAGCAAGCGCAAGACGGACGGCTGCTCCGGCGTGCCCGCGTACAGACCCAGTTGCAGCAAGCGGCCCAGCTGCGCGCCGTCCGTGATGATCTGCCCCTTGCGCAGTTGCGGGCCGGCAGTATGGTCAGCCAGAAACAGATCCCAGGGCAGGGGTTCGCCGGGAACCAGGTCGGCCGGGCCGATGCGACGCTGTACCATGCTGTCATCCTTTGCTCCGCCGTGGCGAAGCCATGCTCAGTGCTCGGTTATATGCTGCGCAGGCGCTCCAGCGCCAGGCGCAAGGTCTCGTCTTTCTTGGCAAAGCAGAAGCGCACGATGCCCGACTCCTTGCCCTGCGCGTAAAACGCGGAGACGGGAATGGCGGCCACTTTGATTTCCGTCGTCAGCCATTCGGCGAACTGCGCTTCGGTCTCTTGCGAAATGGTATCGTAGCGCACGCACTGGAAATACGTGCCGTCGGCCGGCAGCAGGCTGAAGCGGCTGCCCGCCAGGCCGTCGCGGAACAGGTCGCGCTTGCGCTGGTAAAACGCGGGCAAGTCCAGGTAGGGCTGCGGCTTGGCCATGTAGCTGGCAATGCCGTGCTGCATCGGCGTGTTGACGGTAAATACGTTGTACTGGTGTACCTTGCGAAATTCCGCCGTCAGGGCCGCGGGCGCCGCCACATAGCCGACTTTCCAGCCCGTCACGTGATACGTCTTGCCGAAGCTGGAAACGATGAAGCTGCGCGCCGCCAGTTCCGCGTTGCGCGAGAGCGAGGCGTGCGGCACGCCGTCGTAGACCATGTGCTCGTACACTTCGTCGGACAGTATCAAAATTTGCGTGCCGCGCACGATGTCGGCCAGCGCCGCCACATCGGCCGGGCGCAAAATCGTGCCCGTCGGATTGTGCGGCGTGTTGATGATGATCAAGCGCGTCTTGTTGCTGACGGCAGCGGCCAGCTTGTCCCACGGCACGCTGTAGCCAGATTCTCCCACTTGCATGGCCACCAGCACGGGCACGCCGCCTGCCAGCGCGATGGCCGGCAGATAGCTGTCGTAGGCCGGTTCGATGACGATGACTTCGTCGCCCGGATGCACGCAGCACAAAATGGCCGTGGTGAGGGCCTGCGTGGCGCCGGCCGTGACGGTGATTTCCGTGCCGGCATCATAGCTGTGGCCGTACAAGCTGGCGATCTTCGCGGCAATCGCCTCGCGCAAGGGGGCGGCGCCCGTCATCATCGGATACTGGTTGTGGCCGGCGCGCATGGCGTCGCTGACGAGATCGACCAGTTGCGGGTCGCAATCGAAGTCGGGAAAGCCCTGGCCCAGGTTGACTGCGCCATGCCGGGCCGCCAGGCTGGACATGCGGGTAAACACGGTGGTGCCCACGAGAGGCAAACGCGAGGTCAGGGTGGGAGTCGTGTAGGGCAGGGACGGGCTGTTCATGAACGGTAGGGGCGCGGTGCGTAAAGTGGAATCGTGTCCCATTCTAGCGCAGCGCGCCCCGTCGCGTGTGGGGCTTTGGCGGCTCAGCCTGGCAAGGCCCAGCCTTCCGGCAGCATGATCTTGAACATGCCGGCCTTGGCCGTCTTGCGGGCCAGTTTCAGCAGGGCCTTGTCCTTGGTGATGAGGATGTCGGCGTTGGCGTCGCGCGCCAGTTCGAGGAATTTCTGGTCATCCTTGTCCGTGCAGACAGGCAGGCGCACGCCCGACACGGGCGGCGCCACGACGCTGATGTGGGCGTCGAAGCGGGCGGCGGCAACGGCGCGGCTGGCTTCATCGAGCGGCAGATGTTTGTAATGCAATACGACCAGATATTCTGCGCGGCAATCTTCGCGCGTGATGGCGTGCACGGCGCCGCTTTCCATGGCCGTCAGCAGGCCCGCCCAGCGCGGGTCGTTGAAGACGAACAGGTCGAGGCAAACGTTGGTGTCGAGGACGAGTTTTTGTGGAGCAGGTATCATGTCGGCAATTCTATTTTGTAGTGATAATTTATGTTGATCGTGCTTTCGCCCGCCAAGAGTCTCGACCTGGAGACGCCGCCAACGACCACGTTGCACAGCACCCCCGATTTTCTCGACCATTCTGCCCAGCTGATCGAGCGCATGCGCCAGTTTTCCCCTAGCGAAGTGGGCAGCCTGATGGGTATTTCCGACACCTTGTCGGCCCTCAACGTGGCCCGCTACGCGTCCTGGACACCGCAGTTGACCGATGCGCACCAAGCCATCATGGCCTTCAATGGCGACGTGTACACGGGCTTCGGCGCGCGCAGCCTGCAGCCGGCCCAGCTTGACTACGCCCAGTCGCGCGTGCGCATTTTATCCGGGCTGTACGGTTTGCTGCGCCCGCTGGACCTGATCCACCCGCACCGCCTGGAAATGGGCACGCGTTTGTCGACCGCGCGTGGCAAGGATTTGTATGCGTTCTGGGGTGACACCATCACCAACGGCCTGAACCGTACTGCGCAAGAGCAGGGCGCGAAAGTGCTGGTTAATCTTGCGTCCGAAGAATACTTCAAATCCGTCAAGCCGCGCCAGCTGGACGTGCCCGTCATCGCGCCCGTGTTCGAGGACTGGAAGAACGGCAAGTATAAAATCATCTCGTTCTATGCCAAGCGCGCGCGCGGCATGCTGGCCCGCTATGCGGCCGTCAACGCCATCCGCGATCCCGAACAGCTGAAGCAGTTCGACGTCGATGGCTACGCGTATGTGCCCGAAGCGTCGAACGATACCAGCTGGGTGTTTCGACGTAAAATTGGCAACTGAATGCAGTAGACGGCTGGGGTCAGACCCGACGGGTCTGACCCCTTGGTATAAAGAAAAAACCGGAGCAAGCTCCGGTTTTTTCATTTTACTGCCAGAATTTCCACCACTTGCGTTCCTTGTTCACCCCTTCCGGGCTGAGGAACGCCGTGTTCGGGTAGTTCTTGGTCAGCACGCGCAAGGTGTCGTCGCGCAGGTCGGTCAAGCCCAGCTTGTCATACGAGCGGTACATGATGAACAGCGCTTCTTCGATGGCGGGCGAAGCGGCAAAGTCGCTGACCGTCGTTTGTGCGCGGTTGGCGGCGGCCAGGTAGGCGCCGCGGCGGTAGTAATAACGCGCCACGTGCACTTCATATTTCGCCATGGCGTCGATCAAATAGTTCATGCGGGCCAGCGAGTCGGGCGCATATTTACTATTTGGAAACTTGTCGACCAGTTGCTTGAAGGCCGCAAACGCTTCGCGCGTGGCTTTCGGGTCGCGTTCGGTCGGGTCTTGCTCGTACAGGAAGTTCAGGAAGCTGATCTGGTCGTTGAAGCTGATCAGGCCGCGCAAGTAGTACATATAGTCTACATTGGCGTGGTTCGGATGCAACTTGATGAAGCGTTCGACGGCAGCCAGTGCCTGCGCCTGGTCTCCCGCCTTATAATACGCGTAAGCGATCTCCATCTGCGCTTGCAGGGCATAGTTGCCGAAAGGATAGTTAGCCTCCAGCTTCTGGAACAGGCCGATTGCAGCTTCATAGTGCTGCCCGGCCATTTCTTCACGCGCCTCCGAGTATAATTTCGTAACGGACCAGTTTTTGGTCTCATCCACTTTTTCAGGCAACAAGCTGCAAGCGGACATGCCGAGCAGAACGACTGAAGCGACTACCAACGATAATTTTTTTTGCATGACGTTTTGCAAGAAGGTTTTAACCAAGATTTTACAATAGGCTGATTATAGCCGATGGGAATGCTGTGATATTAACTCCGAAGCCTAATTTGGCTGACTCCGCGTTTGACTCCCTTTCTGACCATGGCGCCGAAGATGCGTTTGACGGTGATTTTGCCGCCGACGACGCCTTCGAGATCATGGCCCCGATTACATTGGAACTGACGCCGGACGCCTGCGGCCACCGCCTCGACAAAGTCATCGCCCAGCTGGTGCCGCAATACTCGCGCAGCCGCTTGCAACTGTGGCTGGAAGCCGGTTTCGTGACCGTCGATGGAAAAGTTGCCAAGCGCAACATGACCGCCTATGGCGACGAGAAGATCGTCATTCTGCCGCAAAGCGCGCCGGAAGACGAGGCTTTTAAGCCGGAAGCGATGGAATTGAACATCGTGCACGAAGATGAGCATATCATCGTGATCAACAAACCGGCCGGACTGGTCGTGCATCCGGGCCCCGGCAACTGGTCGGGTACCTTGCTCAACGGCTTGCTGCACCACTGTCCGCAACTGGCGGGCGTGCCGCGCGCCGGCATCGTGCACCGCCTGGACAAGGATACCAGCGGCCTGATGGTGGTCGGCAAGACCCTCGCTTCGCAAACGGATCTGGTGCGCCAGTTGCAGGCGCGTACCGTCAAGCGCGAGTATTTCGCGCTCGTATGGGGCACGCCGAAAATGGCGGGCACCATCGACGCCTCCATCGCGCGCCACCCGCGCGACCGGGTCAAGATGGCTGTCTCGGAAAACTTTACCGCCAAGCCTGCCATCACGCACTATGAATTGATCGGCAGCGGCGAACTCGACCGCCGTCCCGTGAGCCTGATGCAGTGCCGTCTGGAAACAGGCCGCACGCACCAGATTCGCGTGCACATGCAGCACCTAGGGTTTGCGCTGGTCGGTGACTCCGTGTACGGCAAGCAGCACCTGGTATCGGTCTTCTCGCGCCAGGCGCTGCAGGCGCGCCGCCTGGGTCTCGTGCATCCGGGTACCCTGGAAGCGTGCGAGTGGATCGTGCCGCTGGCCGATGATTTCGCGCAACTGATCGCCACCGCCGGCATTCCCGAGCCGGAACAGGTCTGATGACGTCACCGTTGCCTTGCCTTACTCCCCATTGGCCCGGCCTGCCCGCGAACGTGGGCGCGCTGGCCACCGTGCGCGCGGGGGGCATCAGCCAGGGGCCGTATGGTGACGGGCAGGGCGGCGGTGGCTTGAACCTGGGCACGCACGTGGGCGATGAGCCCGCGTACGTGGCGGCCAACCGCGCGCGGCTGGCGGCCATCTTGCCTGCCGAACCGGCCTGGCTGTCGCAGGTGCATGGCGTGGCCGTGGCGGACGCGGCCAGCCTGGACGGTTGCGTGCCCGATGCCGACGCCAGCATCGCCACGCAGGCGGGTGCCGTGTGCGTGGTGATGACGGCCGATTGCCTGCCGGTGCTGTTCAGCTCAAGCGATGGCCTGGTCGTTGGCGCGGCTCACGCGGGCTGGCGCGGCCTGGCCAACGGCGTCTTGCAGCGCACGGTGGCATCGATGCGGGCGCAGGGCGGGGGGGAAATCCTCGCCTGGCTGGGACCAGCCATTGGCCCGCAGCAATTCGAAGTGGGGCAGGATGTGTTGCAAGCGTTTCGCGACGGCGCGCGCGACGCTGCCGAGCGGCTAGTGTTATCGAATGCATTCACCGCCATCGCCGGCAAGCCGGGCAAGTACCTGGCCGATATCTATGCGCTGGCGCGCACCATGTTGCTGCGCGATGGCGTGGCGCAAGTGGCGGGCGGGGAATATTGCACCGTCAGCGATGCGGCGCAGTTTTACTCGTACCGGCGCGATGGCGTCACGGGAAGACAGGCCAGCTTGATCTGGCGCAAATAATCTGCACGGCAGACACTTATGTGTCTGCCGTTTTTGTTTTATCGTCTGCTGAGGCGAGCGCGCGCGCCTTCAGTTCAGCGACGCGCTCAGCCTTGCGTTTGCGTCGCCGCGAGCCCGTCAGATAGAATAGGATGGACAGCGGGATGACGCAGTACAGCACGAAGGTCATCACCCCGGCGACGATGGACGGTTCCGTCAGCGCCATGAGGCCGACGACATAGATCCAGGCAACAGCGGTCATGAGCATCATTGGTATTGGCAGTCAGTAAGAGTTTGCATGCTTTGATCCAGAAGTATTTATTTTTGACGACGTTTTAATTTCTTAATGGACTTTTACATCTATGAATATGCCCGATCCTCAAATGATGACCAAGGAATGGATGGCGCAGATCAGCAATCCTGAGCAGTGGAAGACGTGGTTCAACATGGTACCGCAGCCCCAGGGCAATCCGATTGCCGGCATTTTGCAGGATGCGGGCGCCAGCATCAAGCCGGAAGCGATCGAGCAACTGAAAAATGCCTATGTGGCCAAGCTGACGGGCTTGTGGGCTGACTTTATGGCCGGCAAGGCGCCGGAGCTGAAAGACCGCCGCTTTGCCGCGCCCGCCTGGCACGCCAGTCCACTGTCGGCCTTCAATGCGGCCGCCTACCTGCTGAACGCGGAGTTTCTCAGCGCCATGGCCGACGCCGTGGAAGCGACGCCGCACCAGAAGCAAAAGATTGCGTTTGCGGTGCAGCAAATCGTCGACGCCATGTCGCCCGCCAATTTTCTGGCCACCAACCCTGACGCTCAGCAAACCCTGATCGAGACCAAGGGCGAGAGCCTGGCCAAGGGCTTGAGCAATATGCTGACCGACATGCAGAAGGGCCGCATCTCGCAGTCCGATGAGTCGGCCTTCGAAGTGGGCCGCAACGTGGCCACCACGCCGGGCACGGTAGTGTTTGAAAATGCCCTGTTCCAGCTGATCCAGTACACGCCGACGACGGCCACGGTACACCAGCGGCCCCTGTTGATGGTGCCGCCATGCATCAATAAATTCTATATCCTTGACTTGCAGCCGGAAAACTCGCTCGTGCGCTATGCGGTAGAGCAGGGCAATACCGTGTTTTTGATGTCCTGGCGCAATCCGGACCTGAGCATGCAGCACCTGACGTGGGACGATTACGTCGAGCAGGGCGTGATCGAAGCCATCCAGGTCACGCAGGACATTTCCGGCCAGGACAAGCTCAATATGTTCGGCTTTTGCGTAGGCGGCACCATCGTCTCGACGGCGCTGGCCGTACTCAAGGCGCGTGGCGAGAATCCTGCCGCCAGCCTGACCCTGCTGACCACCTTCCTCGATTTCTGCGACACGGGCGCGCTCGACGTCTTTATTGACGAGCCGCAAGTGGCGCTGCGCGAGCAGAGCCTGGCCAAGGGCGGCCTGATGTCGGGCCGCGACCTGGGCAGCACGTTCTCCAGCCTGCGGCCGAACGACCTGGTATGGAACTACGTGCAGTCGAATTACCTGAAGGGCAAGGAACCGCCCGCGTTCGACTTGCTGTACTGGAATGGCGACGGCACGGGCTTGCCGGGCCCCATGTTTTGCTGGTATCTGCGCAATACTTACCTGGAAAACAGCCTGAAAGTGCCGGGCAAGCTGACGGTGGCCGGTGAACAGGTCGACCTGAGCAGCATCGACGCGCCCGCTTTCATCTACGGCTCGCGCGAAGACCATATCGTGCCCTGGGGCGCGGCCTACGCCAGCACGGCCTTGCTGAATCCGAAAAAACCGAAAGCCAACCGCTTTATCCTCGGTGCCTCGGGGCATATCGCCGGCGTGATCAATCCTGCCTTGAAGAAAAAGCGCAGTTACTGGAGCAATGACCAGCCCCGCACGGCGAAAGCCAAGCCCTTGACTGCCGAGCAATGGATGGTAGGCGCGACCGAGCACGCTGGCAGCTGGTGGCCCGAATGGGCCGCCTTCCTGGCCGAACACGGCGGCGCGCAGGTGAAGGCGCCCGGCAAGCCGGGCAACAAGCGGCACGCGGCAATCGAGCCGGCGCCGGGGCGGTATGTTAAAGTCAGGGCAGATTAAGTCACAAAGCGTTTTTGCCTGACAAGGCCGGCGTAATCATCGGTCTTGTCAGGAATCTACTTTTAGTTGCGTTGCAATAAATGCGGGAATCTACTACCCTGATGTGTAATGGAGCCGTTTTCCACTCTATAATGGAAAAAGTAGGCAGGTGCGAAAGCGGACCCACGTTCGCTTTTTTTTCGGATTAACTCAGTATGCGCTGCGGCGCAATAAGTGGAACTTGTGATGAGTAGTGCAAAAAAAAGTATAGACCGCCTGATTAAAAAATATCCCAACCGCCGTCTGTACGACACGCAAACCAGTTCCTACATCACCTTGACGGACGTCAAGCAGCTGGTGTTGGACAATGAGGTGTTTACCGTCGTCGATGCCAAATCCAGTGAAGATTTGACGCGCAGCATCTTGCTGCAAATCATTTTGGAAGAGGAAGCGAACGGCGCGCCCATGTTTTCGAGCAGCGTGTTGTCGCAGATCATCCGCTACTATGGCCACGCCATGCAGGGCATGATGGGATCCTACCTGGAAAAGAACGTGCAAGCGTTCACCGATATCCAGCACAAATTCACGGGCACATCGGCCGGCAGTTTCGAAGGCAAGCCATTCAGCCCGGAAATGTGGACCCAGTTCATGAATGTCCAGGGCCCGATGATGCAAGGCATGATGAACAACTACATCGACCAGAGCAAGAGCCTGTTCGTGCAGATGCAGGAACAGATGCAGAGCCAGAGCAAGAATCTGTTCGGCACGTTCCCGTTCGTGCCGCCGGTTCCTCCGACGGACAAGAAGTAAGCCGCAGCCAATGCGGGCCACACAACGGCACAGGAACTCCTGTGCCGTTGTGCTTTGCGGGTGTCATGCCGCCGGCTGCCGATGCTGCATGTTATTGCTTCCGTTGTTGCAGCGTGGAGAGCAGGTCCTGGTTTGAATGCTCCAGCTTCCATGTCCTGGCATTGTCCATGGAGCTGTAAATGCTGACGTTACCCTTGAAATCTTCCTGGATATTGAGCGCCAGGCCGGACGGGAATATCAACGGGGCGTTGCGCAGAGTGTATGGGACATACGGCGCCCAGGTCTTGCCTTCGTCGCTGCTGACCAGCAGGGCGCCCTCGTTATACATGCCGGCTTCCATTAGCAGTTTGCCGTCATTGAGCGGCGCCACTGGCGACATCAGGACTTTGAAGGGCGAAACGATAGTCGTCCAGTTCTGGCCGCGATCCCGTGAAACATAGGCGTCGGGAAAGCGTCCTCCCAGACCAGCCGCCACCAGAACGCTTTGCGTGCCATTGGCTTGATGGATAAACTGCGTCAAGCTTTTCTTGTGCGGACTAAAGCGCTCGGTCAACTTGCCCGTGCGGTAATCGAGTTCGCCGATCAAGCCGCTTTCCAGCGCATAGCCGATCCGCTCTGCGTCTTGCCAGGTCCACAATAAGCCCGGGCCATGCAGCCACGATCCGGGCAAGGTGGAGTGGTACACGGATCGCCAGTCCCCAGCGTCCAGTTGATTCGCACGGAAAATGTTCAATGCATCGCCCTTGCGATGCATCACGTACCAGCCATCCTTGGAATTGCCACCGATGCGCAGCAGGTTGCCGGGCGGCAGGTTGCCTGTATCGACAGGAAGCAGCTTGTCGCTGTCACGCGCTTTGCGTAGCAGGGAGCCCGATTCGCCTACCGCGATCAACTCGGCATTGGGCAGGTCTACGGGAAACACGCAAGACAGCGACTCCACCGAGGGCGCATTGATGATCTTCCATAGCCCTTGCGTCGAGCGCATCAGGACGGCGCCCATGCGGCTGGCGGCAGCCACCCGGCCATCGGGCATTTCGGTGGCGCACTCGGCCCCGGCCGGGTGGGCGCGGGCAAATTGCTCGACATCGTCCTGCGCGTGGTGCGGGGTGCTCCAGCCTGGGCTGGCAGCAGCGCCGAATAGCTTGCTGTAGTCGGGGGCAAAGCGCTGGAGCAATTGCGCATTCGATACCACCTGCGCGCTGCGACCGTATTGCACGCCGAAATCGCCGCGTGTCACAATCAGCCGCCCCAGATCCGCCGATTTTCCCGCTTCGATGTTGAAGCTTCCCACGATGCTCGAGTACACATGCAAGAGCTTGTTGGCCCGCGTGTCGATCAGTTCGACAAACTCATACTCGCCAGGCGGAAGTGCGCCAATGAACAGGGAAGTATCGCCTGCCATCGCGCTCTCGACCTTTTTCATCACCAGATTTGCGGAGACCAGCTTGAAATCACTGCGCTGCTCCCCCGCCACCACACGGCGTAACTTGATGGTGTTGAAGCCGTAAATATCTTTGGTATTCGACGTGATGCTGACCACCACCGGGGTTTCTCCCGATTGGGCACTCGTTTTCAGTGGGTCAACCACCGACGTGTTGACGACGCAGCCGCTCAGTAGCAATACAGTCAAGCCGCAAGCGGCGACAGCCCGGTGCCGCACTGTCAAATTGGAAAAGGAAAAAGACATGGGATTCATTTAGTTTTATAAAAAACAAAATTATATGTCATGCCATTAATTTCCCTAAGGCATTATTTTGACTTTCTTGACACCTGGAATGTGTGGCCGGGCCTTGTTCGACCATCGCCAGGATGGCAGCGGCCGCAACAAAGCTGGGGTGGTAGCGTTGCAGATGCGCCAGCAAAAGAAGCCGGCGCTGACAGCAAGGGGCGGCTCGGGGTACAATAGCCGATTCGCCTCATCATTTTGCTAGCTGCCAACTATGTCTGAAATTCACCGTATTCCCGTTCCTTCCGCCAAGCCAGAGGCCATGCTGGCCATGCCAGGTGCGGCGCCGAAAGTGGGCTTTGTCTCGCTTGGCTGCCCGAAAGCGCTGGTCGACTCCGAACAAATCCTGACCCAACTGCGCGCCGAAGGCTACGAAACGGCGAAATCCTACGCTGGCGCCGATCTGGTGATCGTCAATACCTGCGGTTTTATCGATGCTGCCGTGCAAGAGTCGCTCGACGCCATCGGCGAAGCGCTGGCTGAAAACGGCAAGGTCATCGTGACCGGTTGCCTGGGCGCGAAGAAAGATGCTGCCGGCGACGACATCATCATGAAGGTGCACCCGAAAGTGCTGGCCGTTACCGGTCCGCACGCGCTGTCCGAAGTGATGGATTCCGTCCATTTTCACCTGCCGAAGCCGCACGCGCCCTTCCTCGACCTGGTACCGCCGCAAGGCATCAAGCTGACGCCGAAGCACTATGCCTACCTGAAAATTTCCGAAGGCTGTAACCACCGTTGCAGTTTCTGCATCATTCCATCGATGCGCGGCGACCTGGTCTCGCGCCCGATCGGCGAACTGATGATCGAAGCGGAAAACCTGTTCAAGGCCGGCGTCAAGGAATTGCTGGTCATTTCGCAAGATACTTCGGCGTATGGCGTGGACGTGAAATTCCGTTCCGGCTTCTGGAATGGCCGTCCCGTCAAGACGCACATGACGCAGCTGACGGAAGCGCTGGGCGAACTGGCCAAGACCTACGGCGCCTGGGTGCGCTTGCACTACGTGTACCCGTACCCGCACGTGGACCAGATCATCCCGATGATGAGCGGCGGCCACATCCTGCCCTACCTCGACATTCCAATGCAGCATGCACACCCTGACGTGCTCAAACGCATGAAGCGCCCGGCCAGCGGCGAGAAAAACCTCGACCGCATCCAGGCCTGGCGCGCCATCAACCCGGACCTGACCATCCGCTCGACCTTCATCGCCGGTTTCCCTGGCGAAACGGAAGCGGAATTCGAGTATTTGCTCGACTTCCTCAAGGAAGCGCAGATCGACCGTCTGGGCTGCTTCGCCTATTCGCCTGTCGAAGGCGCGACGGCCAATGCCATCGAAAATCCCGTGCCGGAAGAGCTGCGCGAAGAGCGCCGTGGCCGCGTGATGCTGCTGCAGGAAGAAATTTCCAAGAAACGCCTGCAAGCCAAGGTCGGCAAGACCGTGCGCGTGCTGATCGATGAAGTCACCCGCTCCGGCGGCGTGGGCCGCTCGTCCGCCGACGCACCGGAAATCGATGGCGTCGTGTATGTGAAGCCACCATTCGAGCCGCACCGCAAGCTGGCCGTGGGCCAATTCGTCGATGTCACCATCACCTCGTCCGATGCGCACGACCTGTGGGGCGCTGCCGAGTAAGCAGGTGTAACAGTCGTACGGCGTACAGGGCGTAAAGCCCTTACAATCAAGGCGGACCAGCAATTGCTGGCCCGCCTTTTTTTATTTCCCGACGCCATGACCACAATCAAATCCCCCCAGACGGCGCTGATCCACAGCGATTACCAGGCGCCGCAAGGCTTTGCCGCGTTTCCCAACGCCATCCATCACGCATCGACCGTGTTGTTCAAGGACGTGGCGGCCATGCGTTCGGGCGACTGGAAAGAGAAGAACGCCTATACCTACGGCTTGCATGGCACGCCCACCACCTTCACGCTGGAAGCGCGGCTGGCCGAGATCGAAGGGGGCAAGTACTGCCTGCTGGCGCCATCGGGCCTGGCGGCCATCGCCATGGCGGACTTTGCGCTGCTGAAGACGGGCGATGACGTTTTATTGCCGGAAAACATCTACAACCCGAACCGCGAACTGGGACGCTGGCTGGCGCAGGATTTCGGCATCACGGCCCGCTATTACGACCCGCTGATCGGCGCCGGCATCGCCGCCTTGATCCAGGAGAATACCAAACTCATCTGGACGGAAGCGCCGGGCTCCGTGACCATGGAAGTGCCGGACTTGCCCGCCATCTGCGCGGCCGCCCACGCGCGCGGCGTGCTGGTGGCTTTGGACAACACCTGGTCGGCCGGCCTGGCCCTGCGCGGCTTTGAGCTGGGGGTGGACATCATCATGCAGGCGCTGACGAAATACCAGTCGGGCGGCTCGGATGTGCTGATGGGCGCGCTCATTACGCGCGAGCGGGCGCTGCACGAGCGCCTGGCGCTGGCGCATATGCGCCTTGGCATGGGCGTGGGCGCCGATGACGCCTACCTGGTGCTGCGCGGCTTGCCCACCATGAAGCTGCGCTTCGACGCCCACGATGCGGGCGCGCGCACGGTGGCCGCCTGGCTGAAGGGAAGAAGCGAGATCGCCACCGTGCTGCATCCGGCCTTCGCCGATTGTCCCGGTCACGCCATCTGGCAGCGCGATTTCACGGGCGCGGGCGGCCTGTTTTCCGTGCTGTTCGATGCCCGCTACACGGAGGCGCAAACGGACCGTTTCGTCGACGCCTTGCAGTTGTTCAAGATAGGCTACAGCTGGGGCGGCGCGAACAGCCTGGTGATGCCGTACCGCATCGCCGCCATGCGCAAGGGCTGGCAGTTGCCGGGCCAGTTGGTGCGCCTGAACGTGGGGCTGGAAGATCCGCAGGATCTGATCGCCGATATCGAACGGGCGTTCGCGGCGATGTAGGCAGCGGCAAGCCGTTGGCTTGCCGCGAAGCACCTTTTACATGGGTACGGGGGTGTTGTTGTTCAGGTCGAGGAAGCCGCGCAGCAAGCGGTAGGCTTTCCACAGCCAGGCTACGCCCCACACGAGGAACGCCAGCGGAATGCCGATGATGGTAATCCACAGCACGGCGCCGACGACGATCCAGGCCACGTACCACCAGAAGGAACGGATCATCCAGCTGTGATGGCTGTACACGAAGGTCCCGGCCGCCTCGTCCCGCTTCACATAATTGATGATGAGCGGAATGAAGGAAAACGCGCCCAGCGAAAACACGAAGCTGGCGCCATGTATCAGGTACAACCACCAGGCCAGGTTTTTGGTCTGCTGGAGTTGGCTATCGAGAATAATATCTTGTGACATGCAGGCTCCCGCTTGATTGTTTGCTCAGGTTTTTATTGTAACAAGCTCTGTTGCGCGGGAGCGCAATCCATGGAAAAAGGCGAAATACATTGTTGAAAGCACATCCACATCCCACTTGGGCCGCGCGCGCCGGGTCATGGCTGCGGCGCGCCATCCCGGCCTTGTTGCTGTGCGCCACGGCGGCCCATGCCGCCGGCCCCACCCTGGAGGCGGAGTTTGCCGCTGGCTTGAAGGAAGAGGGCCTGGCGGGCGCCGTCTGGAGCGAAGTCTTGCCCGATGGCACAGTCAAAGTCGGAGCATCGGGCCAGCGCGATGCCGCCAAGCACATGCCCATGCAGGCGGACACGCGCGTGCAAGTGGGTTCCGTGGGCAAGGTGGCGCTGGCGTTGGGCGTCTTGCGCCTGGTCAGCGAAGACCGGCTCACGCTCGACACGCCCGTGCAGCAGGTGCTGCCGGAACTGGCGCTGAAAAACCCGTGGCAAACCAGCGACCCCGTGCGCATCCGCCACCTGCTGGCGCACACGTCCGGCCTCGATAACGTGCGTTTCTGGCAGGCGTTCAGCATGAATCCGGCGCCGCAGACGCCGCTGGCCGCCGCCTTTGACGGCGGGCGCAATCTGCTGCGCGTGCGCGCCCGGCCCGGCAGCCGCTACGCGTATTCGAACATGGGTTATGGCTTGCTGGGCATGGTGATCGAGAAGGTCACGGGCCAGCCGTATGAACGCTACCTCGATGCGCAACTGCTGCAGCCGCTGGGCATGGCGGACAGCACGTTTACTTTCGTCACGCAGACGGGCGCGCAGGCTGATCCGCGCCTGGCCATGGGCCACTTCGAGCATGGCGTGGCGCAAGCGGCCGTGCCGCAGTATTTGCGCCCGGCCGCGCAATTTACCACCACGGCGGCCGACATGGCCAAGCTGGCGCAATTCCTGATGGGCGATGGCAAGTTGCAGGACAAGCGCTTCATCGAGCCGGCGCTGATGGGCGCCTTGTCCGCACCGGCCGGCGCGGATGCGGCGCAGGCGGGCCTGGCAACGGGCCACGGCCTGGCCCTGGCCGTGCGCGACCGCCACAATGTGGTGGGCGCCTGCCACCCTGGCACGGCCGTGGGTTTTCGCGCCATGCTGTGCATCTATCCGGAGCAGGACAGCGCCTTCTTCGTCGCCTTCAACACGGATGCGGAAGCAGCCGACTATGAACGCTTCAATCGCCTGCTGCTGCGCGACCTGGAACTGCCGCTGCGCGCGCCAGCGCCGCAGGGCACGCCCGCGCCCACGGTGGAAAACTGGCAGGGCGTGTATCTGCCGTCACCCAGCCCCATGGCCAGCATGGCCTGGGTCGATGCCGTCTTCGGCTTTACGCGCCTGAAATGGGATGGCGAGTCGCTGTTCCTGATCCCGTTCCAGGGCGAGCCGAAGGAACTGGAACCGGTGGGCGGCTTGCTGTTCCGCGCCAGCGACCGCAGCACGCCATCGCACGTGCTGATGCAAGAAGATGGCAAGCATGTGCTCAGCGACGGCTTGCGCAGCTACGAGCGGGTGTCGATGCTGCGCATGCTGGTCTTGTGGGGCAGCCTGGCGCTGGGCATGGCGGGCTTGCTGTATGTGCTGGTAGTGGGCGTCTGGCGCGCCGCGCTGCGCAGCCTGGGGCGGGGCGACCATCTGTTCGCGCCCCTGCTGTCGCTGCTGTCGCTGCTCTTGCCCCTGCCGTTTTTCTATTTCCAGTCTTACCTGCGCCTGGGCGATGTCAGCGTGGCCAGCGTGTTGCTGGCGCTGGTCACGGGTGCGTTGCCGCTGGCCATGGCGTTCGGCCTGGCGCGCTGCTGGCGCAGCCGTGGCACGGCTGCCGAGGCGGGCTCGTGGGCGAAATGGGATTGGGTCGCCTTGCTGGCGGCGCTGCAACTGCTGCTGGTGCTGGCCTGGTGGGGCTTGCTGCCGTTGCGACTGTGGCAGTTGTAGCCGCTGTAGCGGGCCGTCAGCGCCAGACTTGTAGCAGCCGGTGCCACCAGCGCTGCGCCGGCGAGACCCTGCCACCGTGCGCGGCGCGCTTGGCGCGATAGCTGGCCGCCGCCATCTGCAGGCCGACGCGATCCATCGCCGCCATCGCCTCCGCTTCCTGCGGCGACAAGCCATGCAGCAAGGCTTGCGCCCGGGGATCGAGCAGGAAGGCTGCGCGCAGGGCGTCGTCCGTGTACAGCCTTGCCAGAAAGGTCTCGAGTGCGGGAGAGCTCATGCGCGCCGCCCCGCGCGCAAGGCAGCGCGCGCCAGCTCCAGCTGGCCCAGCACATGCTCGAACGACGGGTAATTGCCGTCGCGTTCGACGATCACCGTCAGGGGCTGCGGCGCATGGCGCGCCAGCAAGGTCAATAAAGCGAAGACGGCGGGCGGCACGTCGTGCAGATGATCGTCCAGCAGGCGCTGGCCGCCGCCCGGCGCGGCTATCCAGTGGCCGCCACTCAGGTGCACGGCGCCGACCCGGTCCAGGGGCAGGCGCAGCAGCAATTCCTCCGGCGCTGCCCCAACATTGACGGCATTCGCATACAGGTTGTGCAGGTCGAGCAGCAGCGGCACGTGCGCGCCGTGGATAATCTGCGCCACCCATGCCGCTTCGTCCAGGGTGCTGGCCGGCGGGGCGACCAGGGTGGCGATGTTTTCCATCAGCGGCGCGCTGCCGACGATGCGCGTGGCCAGCGCGATATTGGCGATCGCGCCGGCGGCGCTGAGCGGCGTGCGCGGCGGCGCCGCCAGGTGGCCGATTTCCACGCCGCCGGCGCGCACGAAACTCAGGTGCTCGGACCAGGATTCGGCTTGCACCTGCCGCATCAGGCGCGCCATCGCATGCAGGCGGCGCGGGTCGGCGGGAATCGTCGAGGCTAGCCCCATGCCCACGCCGTGCAGGCTGACCGGCACCTGGCGCGCCAGGCTGCGCAGGGCGGCGATGCCGGCGCGCGGGGCGTGGTAATAATCGTCGGCGATCACTTCCAGCACATCGATGTGCGCCAGGTTGGACAGGATGCCGGTAGCCAGTTCGCCGCGCCAGCCCAGGCCGACGCGGTCGCGCACGGTTTCCTGGCTAACTGCCACAGCCGCCGCCACCGCCGCAACCGCCACAGCCGCTGCCGCCGCCATCGCCGCCGCCGCCATCACCGCCGCCCGATGACGAGTCGCCCGTGCTGCCGGACGAGGAGTCGCTGCTGTGCCGGGGCACCGGGTATAGCTGGGCGACATACGCGTATACGGACAGGGGCAGGGCGCCGAGGCCGAAGATGGCGGCCAGCAGGGCCATGTCGGCGCTGCTGCTGCCCGCCTGCAGGCGCGACGCGCGCTGGTTCAGCCGGCCAAACAGCATGCGCAAGTCGGTCAGCAGCCGCTGCGCGCTCCAGCTGGTCGGCTGGGTGCGCAAGCCGCGCAGCATGAGCAGGAAGATCGCCAGCAGCAGCGCCAGGAACAGCAGGTTGTAGTGCTGGCGGCTGATGGCGATGACGGCCTTGACGGCGGCCACCGTCAGCAGCAAATAGTGTGCGGGCCAGGTGATGCGTGCGCGCCGGCGCAGCAGCGGCGGGCCGACCAGCAATTCCTGCTGCGTCAAGCTGTCCTGGTAGGCGCGGCACGAAGGCAGCATCTCGGCCTGCGCGGCCAGTTCCTTGCTGTGGCCCTGGCGGCCCAGGTACAGCCGCAGCACGTCGCGTTCGATGTCATGGCTGGCGAAGCGCAGGCTGTCGGCGCTGGCCGTTTCCAGCAGCGGGCCATCGGCGCGCAGCAAGCCGCGGTCGACCAGCACGATGGCGGCGATTTTCACGGCTTCGAGCGCGCCGCCGCGCAGGAAGGCGATACGGTAGGGATCATCGGCGAGCGACAGCTGGGCATGCGGATTGCGCAATTCCTGGCGGATCAGCAGCTCGCGCGCGCTGTAATACACGAGCAGGCCGAATATCAGATAGGCCAGCAGGAACCAGGGCCCGCTCCAGTCGAACGGATTGACGCCGTTCACTGCATCTGCTCCGCGTGTTCGCGCAGGCGTTCGGTAATCGTCATCAGGCTGGTGAAGGCGGGCAGGGCCTGCCCCGGCGCCAGGCGCGCCGTTTCGCGCGCCGTCGACATGGCTTGCAGGGCAGCGTGCAGGGCCGGGTCGCCCAGTTGGTCGACAAACGCTTCGAGCGCCTGCTTGCCGGACAGCGCAGACTTGCCCTCCATCTGCGCCAGCGAGGCCGCGGCCGCACGCAGGGGACCGGCTGCGTCGGCGACGGCGCCGGCCAGCTGTTCTTCGTTCAGACTGAGGAGCATATACCGTTCGCGCATGCGCACCTGCTGGTTCAGCAGCACTTGCCGTAGCCGGCGCAGCACGGCGTCGCGGCTGGTGTGCAGGCTGGCGAAAGGGTCATTGCCCAGCAGTACTCGATGGCGCGCGATGATGTCGGCGAACTTGACGGCGAAGGCGTCGGCGGCCTGCGTCAATTCGCTCTCGAGCAGGAACATCACCTGCAAATCGATGGCGGCGTGCGCCATGCGCAATGGCCCGCGCAGCGCATCGGCCGATGCCGGCGTAAAGCGCTTGAGCAGCAACAGCAGGTTGACGTCGGAGGTGGCGCGCAACTGGCCATCGGCGGCCGAGCCAAACAGCACGGCGGCGGCAAGGTCATCCCCGAAGGCCGTTTGCGCGGCGGCGACAAACACATCCAGGTGGTGTTGTATCTCTTCTGGCAGCGATGGCGGCATGTGGCGTTCTTTCACGATGGGCAAGCTTGGTATTCACAAGTTTGCAATATAGCAAAAATATGCCATCGTGCGCGCACCGCCAGGCGCCAAGTCAGGTCAATACGTTCAGCAAGCCATCGAGTCCCACAAAATTCAGCGCCACATCGGCTTGCGAACGCACCACGGGCTTGGCGCGGAAGGCCACCGACAGGCCGGCGATGCCCATCATTTTCAAGTCGTTGGCGCCGTCGCCCATGACGATGGCTTGCGCTGGCGTAATGCCCATCTGCGCGCAGACGCGCTCCACGGTGCGCTGCTTTTCCTCGGCGTCGACGATGCCGCCCAAAACCCGGCCCGTCAGCTTGCCGTCGACGATTTCCAGTTCGTTGGCGTGCGTGTAGTCGAGGCCCAGGCGTTCCTTCAGGCGCTCGGTGAAGAAGGTAAAGCCGCCCGACACCAGCAGGGTTTTCAGGCCGGCCTTCTGCACAGCTGCCAGCATGGTTTCCGCGCCCGGCGACAGTTTTAAACGTTCGTCGTAGACGCGCTGCAGGGCCGATGCGTCCAGGCCTTCGAGCAGGGCCACGCGCTGCTTCAGACTGGCGCTAAAATCGAGTTCGCCGCGCATGGCCGCTTCCGTGATGGCTGCCACTTGCGGTTTGAGACCCTGCATGTCGGCGATTTCATCGATGCACTCGATGGTGATCAGGGTCGAATCCATGTCCATCGCCACGAGCTTGAATTCACTCAGTTCGCGCTGGCCCATCATGTAGGTGGCGTCCAGCTGGGCCGCCTGGGCCGCCACTTCGATGGTGGGGCGCAGCGCGGGCGAATAGGCGATCTGCTCGCAGCGCACGGCGTTCGGACCTAGGCGCGTGACGGACGTGGGCGCGGCCAGGGCGGCGATGCGATCGAGGCGGGCGCTGTCGCCGTCCAGGCCCTGCAGGATCAGGTTCATGGTGATGGAAGTCGTGTTGGTCATGGGGCTATCCTGCATAAATGGTCGAAATGGTCTACACCGTCAATTGCTTGATGGTGGTCTTGATCTGCGTCACGCGCGCGGCCAGGTCCGGCATGGCGGCCGTGATTTTCAGCTTGTCCTGGCCATGCAGTTTGACATGGCGGTTCTTCTGGATCAGCTCGATGATGCGCATCGGGTCAATGGGGGGCTTGGCCATGAATTGCAGGGTGGCCGCTTCGCCATGCACGTCGATCTTGACGATGCCCACGGTTTTCGCCGCGATGCGCAGGCGGTGCGTCTCGATCAGCGCTTTCACGGGGTCGGGCAACTTGCCGAAGCGGTCGATCAGCTCTTCCTGGATATCGTCGATCTTCTCTGGCGTGGCGCAGTTGGCCAGGCGTTTGTAGATCGACAGGCGCTCGTGCACGTCGCCGCAAAAATCGGCTGGCAGCAGGGCCGGCACGTGCAGGTTGATTTCCGTCGTCGAGGCCAGCGGCGCTGCCAGGTCCGGCTCTTTGCCGGCCTTCAGCGAGCGCACGGCTTCGTGCAGCATGTCCGAATACAGCTGGAAGCCGATTTCCGTCATCTCGCCCGACTGGCTCTCGCCCAGCACCTCGCCGGCGCCGCGGATTTCCAGGTCGTGCATGGCCAGGTAAAAGCCGCTGCCCAGTTCTTCCATCTGCTGGATGGCGTCCAGGCGGCGTTGCGCCAGTTTGGTCAAGCCCTGCACGTCGTGCACCAGCAGGTAGGCGTAGGCCTGGTGATGCGAGCGTCCGACCCGGCCACGCAGCTGGTGCAGCTGCGCCAGGCCGAACTTGTCGGCGCGGTGCATGATGATGGTGTTCGCCGTCGGCACGTCGATGCCCGTTTCGATGATGGTCGTGCACAGCAAAATATTGAAACGCTGGGCGACGAAGTCGCGCATGACCTTTTCCAGGTCGCGCTCGTGCATCTGGCCGTGCGCCACGGCGATGCGCGCCTCGGGCAGCAGTTCCGTCAGCATGGCCAGGCGGTTCTGGATGGTTTCCACCTCGTTGTGCAGGAAGTAGATCTGGCCACCGCGTTTGAGTTCGCGCAGACACGCTTCGCGGATGATGGCTTCGCCTTCGCTGCGGACAAAAGTCTTGATGGCCAGGCGCTTTTGCGGCGCCGTGGCGATGATGGAAAAGTCGCGCAAGCCTTCCAGCGCCATGCCCAGGGTGCGGGGAATCGGCGTGGCCGTCAGGGTCAGCACGTCCACTTCCGCGCGCAAGGCTTTCAAAGCTTCCTTCTGGCGCACGCCAAACCTGTGTTCCTCGTCGATGATGACCAGGCCCAAACGGGTAAACTTGACGTCGCTTGAGAGCAGTTTATGCGTGCCGATGACGATGTCGATGGTGCCGTCGGCCATGCCCTTGAACGCCTGCGTGATCTCCTTGCCGCTGCGGAAGCGCGACAATTCCGCGATGCGCACGGGCCAGTCGGCGAAGCGGTCGGCGAAGGTTTGCGCATGCTGCTCGGCCAGCAGGGTGGTGGGCGCCAGTATCGCTACCTGCTTGCCGCCCATGACGGCGATGAAGGCCGCGCGCAGGGCCACTTCCGTCTTGCCGAAGCCGACGTCGCCGCACACCAGGCGGTCCATCGGTTTGCCCGAGGTCATGTCCTTGATGACGTTGCGGATGGCCTCGGCCTGGTCCGGCGTCTCGTCGAAGCCGAAGCTGTCGGCGAAGCGCTGGTAGTCGTGCGACGAGAATTCGAACGAGTGGCCCTGGCGCAGCGCGCGGCGCGCATACAGGTTGAGCAGCTCGGCGGCCGTGTCGCGCACCTGTTCGGCGGCGCGCTTTTTCGCTTTTTCCCACTGGCCCGAGCCGAGCGAGTGCAGCGGCGCGTCTTCCGGCGAGGCGCCCGAATAGCGCGAGATCACATGCAGCTGCGACACCGGCACATACAGTTTCGTGTCCTTCGCGTACTCAAGGTGCAGGAATTCCGTCTCGCCTTCGCCCAGGTCCATGCTGGTCAGGCCCATGTAGCGCCCGATGCCGTGGTTGATGTGCACCACGGGGTCGCCGATTTTCAGCTCCGACAGGTCGCGCACCATCGATTCGACCTGCGTCACGCCTTCCTGCTTCTTGCTGCCGACCCTGCGGCCGGAACCGGCATACAGCTCGGTCTCGGTGATGAAGGCCAGATTGCCGTCCGGCGTGAATAGCTCGAAGCCCGCATGCAGCGGCGCCACGCCCAGCATCAGCTTGGCGTCGGACTGCAGAAAACCGTCGCTGCCTTCCACCGGCGTCAGGTGCAGATCGTATTCGGTGAAGTACTGCTGCAAGGTTTCGCGGCGGCCGTTCGATTCGGCGCAGATCATCACGCGGCGGCCCGCTTGCAGCAGATAGCTGCGCAGGTTGGCCAGCGGATCGTCGGCGCGGCGGTTGACGGCGATGTTCGGCACGGGCGCCGACAGTTCGGAGGCCAGCGCGTCGTTCGATTTCGCAATCGCCAGGCGCGGATAGGGCTTGGCCAGGCCGAAGAACTGCTCGTCGGACAGGAACAGCGATTCGGGCGGCAGGATCGGCCGCTCGCGGTCCGCTTTCAAAAAGCGGTAGCGCGACTGGGTATCGGTCCAGAAGCGCCCGATGGCAGCGTCGATCTCGCCTACCAGGGCAAGCGAAGCGTCGGGCGGCAGGTAGTCGAACAGGGTGGCCGTCTGCTCGAAGAACAGGGGCAGGTAGTATTCGATGCCGGCCGAGGCGATGCCGCTGCTGATGTCCTTGTAGACCACCGAGCGCGAAGGATCGCCCTCGAACTGTTCGCGCCAGCGGTTGCGGAAGGTGGTGCGCGCCGCTTCGTCCATGGGGAATTCACGCCCCGGCAGCAGCCGCACTTCGTGCACGGGATACAGCGAGCGCTGGGTGTCGGCGTCGAAGGTGCGGATGGTCTCGATGGTGTCGCCGAACAGGTCCAGGCGGTAGGGCAGGGCTGAACCCATGGGGAACAGGTCGAGCAAGCCGCCGCGCACCGAGTATTCGCCGGGCGACATCACTTGCGACACATGGCTGTAGCCGGCCAGGGTCAGCTGCGACTTCAGGCGTGCTTCGTCGAGTTTTTCGCCCTTCTTGAAGAAGAAGGTGTAGGCGGCGAGGAACGACGGCGGCGCCAGGCGCACCAGCGCCGTGGTGGCCGGCACGATCAGCACGTCGCACTGGCGCGTCTGGATTTCGTGCAAGGTGGCCAGGCGCTCGGAGACCAGGTCCTGGTGCGGCGAAAAGGCGTCGTAGGGCAGGGTTTCCCAGTCCGGCAGCAGATGGCAGCGCAGTTCCTTGCCGCCAAACCACGGGATTTCATCAAGCAGGCGCTGGCCGTCGCTGGCCTGCGCCACCACCACGGCCAGCATCTGGCCCCGCGCTTTCAATTCCAACGCGGCCAGCGCCAGGGCATAGGCGTCGGATGAACCATACAGGGCGGGCAGCGCATAGCGGTTGCCGGGCTTGGGAAGGGCTTTTGTTAAGTCTAAGGACATGCAGGCGATGACACTGGTGACAGAGGCAGTTGAATGGGACAGCTGTGGTGCGCGCCGCGCCGCCATTGACGGCGCTGACAGGCGAGATTATAGACCATCACTTATATCTCCGCGCTTGAGAAAACCGTCGCGAGCGGCAGTGATTTGTGGCCGAGAAGCGCAACTGTGCTTGAGCACAGTGAGCATCGCAGGCCGCAAAGCACGACGCGCAGCAGGTTTTATCCTGCGCGGATATTGGCGATGCCGAAAGGAACATGCACCATCGGTATCGTGCCGCCGGCTGACTTCAAATGGCTCATCTGGTCGTCGAAGAAGATATGCGGCTTGAACACGGACAGCACGCGCGACTTGTCCATGCCGCCCAGGAAAAACGTCTCGTCGGCCGCCACGCCCCAGCTTTTCAGGGTCGTCACGACGCGCTCGTGCGAGGGCGCATTGCGCGCCGTGATGATGGCGATGCGCAGGATCTTCTTGTAGCCGGGGTCGCGCCGCTGCGCCTTTTCTTCCAGGCGCTGCATGGTGGCCAGCTTCTGGAACAGGTCGGCCAGCGGGCCGGGGCGGTGCGGCGTGCCCACGTTCAGGGTTTCATGGGCGTGGAATTCATCGACGTCATTGTTGCGCTTGAACACGGTTTCCGCTTCGTCGTCGGCGATCACGCCGTCGAAATCGAAGGCCACGCGCAGTTCTTCGTCGTTCTCGTCGTCTTCCGTGCGCGACGGCAGCACCAGGCCGGCCGGATAGTTGCAGGCCAGCGCGCTGCGCACGTCGCCTTCATTCGCGCTGAGGAAGAGCGAGGCGTTGAAGGCTGGCAAGTAGGGGTAGGGCGACTTGCCCGTCATGAAGGCGGCGCGCGAAATGTCCAGGCCGTAGTGGGCGATCGAGTGCATCACGCGCAAACCCGTTTCCGGCGAATTGCGCGAAAACAGCACCACTTCCACAGGCGACTGGCGCGGATAGTGTTTGTTGATGTTCAGGAAGCGGCGGATGAAGGGAAAGGCCACGCCGCGCGGCAAGACCGTGTCGATATGCGTTTCCTGGTACTTGCGGTATTCCTCGGGGCCGTTGTCGAGGTAGACCTGGTGCGATTCGGCCAGGTCGAACAGGGCGCTGGAAGCGACCCCGATCACCAGTTTGTGTTCGATAGGATATGCCATGGTCTGCCTGTTGTTTGCTTGTTGCGCATCTTATACGACTATCAACTGCGCAGCCAATAGTGGCACGCGGCGATTTTTTGCACCAAAGCAGGGCGCCAGGCCATTTTTTTGTCCGCTGTGCAACACGCGCCACAGCAAAGAAATAAATCTTGTTCTGTATCAAGTATGTAGCAGCCAGAAAGATATTTTTCCTCTATGCTTGCAATTATGAATTCTCGCCAATTGTAACGAAGCGTACGCCCCACCCCCGCCACCTTTATACAAATGTCAGCCGTTTTACCTGAACATGCCAGCCTCAGCCTTGCCAGCAGCAGTTTTGACTAATAAAGGACCTAGCCATGTTTAAGAATTTACTGATCAAATGGAAGTTGGCGACCCTCGTCGCCGTGATGATGGCGGCCTTGCTGGTGGTGGGCATCTGCGGTTACACGGGCATCGCCACCGTGGGCAACGCCGTCAACGAGATCGGCGTGGTGCGCCTGCCGTCGATCCAGGGCTTGATGATGATGAACGAGGGCCAGACGGCCGTCGCCGCCGCCACCCTGACGGCCGCCATCTATGAAAACAATTACCAGGCACAAGACAAGTTCGCGGAAGCGCTGCAGTTGCGCACCAAGGCCTGGAGCAATATCGAGGCGGGCCGCAAGCTGTACGAGCCGCTGCCGCAAACGCCCGAGGAAGCGGTGCTGTGGCAGCGCTTCCAGGGCGAGTGGACTGCCTGGAAGGCGGACGACGACAAGGTGCGCGCCATCCTGCGCCAGCTGGCCGACAATCGCGACGAGCCGCGGCAGAAAGAGCTGTTCGTGGCGTTCTACCAGCAGTACCAGGCTTCGCGCAGCCTGTTCTGCAAGGCCGAAGCCACGCTCAACGAGATCATCAAGCTCAATAACGGCGTGGCCGACGCCAGCGTCAGGGACGGCAGCGCGGCCGTGACCCGCTCGGAAAGCCTGATGCTGATCCTCGGCTTGCTGGCCTCCGCGCTGGGCATGGGCTGCGCCGCCTACATCACGCGCGCCATCACGCAGCCGATCAATGCGGCCGTGAAAGTGGCGCAAACGGTGGCTTCGGGCGACCTGACCAGCCACATCGAGGTGCACACGACGGAAGAGACGGGCCAGCTGCTGCAGGCGCTGAAAGACATGAATTCCAGCCTGGTCAACATCGTCGGCCAGGTGCGCAGCGGCACGGAAACCATTGCCACGGCGTCGTCGGAAATTGCCAGCGGCAATTTGGACCTGTCCTCGCGCACGGAAGAGCAGGCCAGTTCGCTGGAAGAGACGGCATCGTCGATGGAGGAGCTGACCGCCACCGTGCGGCAGAACGCCGACAATGCCCAGCAGGCCAACCAGCTGGCGCTGAGCGCTTCCGGCGTTGCCGTCAAGGGCGGTGAGGTGGTGGGCAAGGTGGTCGAGACCATGGACGCCATCAACGATTCGTCGCGCAAGATCGTCGACATCATTTCCGTCATCGACGGTATCGCCTTCCAGACGAATATCCTGGCCTTGAACGCGGCCGTGGAAGCGGCGCGCGCGGGCGAGCAGGGGCGCGGCTTCGCCGTGGTGGCCAGCGAGGTACGCAACCTGGCGCAACGCTCGGCGGCGGCGGCCAAGGAAATCAAGACCCTCATCGGCGACTCCGTGGTGGCGGTCGACGCGGGCAGCAAGCTGGTGGGCGAGGCAGGCAACACGATGGCCGAAATCGTCGCCAGCGTGCAGCGCGTGACGGACATCATGGCGGAAATCAGCCTGGCCACGCAGGAGCAAAGCTCGGGCATCGACCAGATCAACCAGGCCATCGGCCAGATGGACCAGGTGACGCAGCAAAATGCGGCCCTGGTGGAAGAGGCGGCCGCCGCGGCCGAATCGCTGCAGGAGCAATCGGGCCAGCTGGCCGGGGTGGTCAGCGTCTTCAAGCTCGATGGCGCACAGGCGCCTGCCACGCATGCCAAAGCGGCCGCGCCGCGCCGCGTGGTCGCCAGCGCCGCGCCGAAGCGTCCGGCGCCGCCGCGTCCCACCGCGGGACGCCCGGCCCTGCACGCCGTGCCGTCCCAGCGCCAGAGCGCGCCGCGCGACGACGAGTGGGAAGTGTTCTGATGGCGTGACGGCGTCAGCCTGCGCTACCGGACGGCCGCCTTGCGCGGCCGTTTTTACCTGCGCGCACGGCGGTTGTTGCTTGCTAAAAAAATATCGTTATGAGAATAGCTGTTTTGTCATCTAAGCAAATCTTTTCAAAACTTAACGCGACATTGCTTGTGAGATAACTCACACTGCCTGCTGTACCACCCCTTGTTCCTGCCTCGGCCACATCCCGGCTGACCCCTTCGCCTGTTGCGTCCGGCCATACGTGGCAGGCGGCAGCCATTGCCGTCAGCCTTGCAGGCGAGTCCGGCGCGATGACCGATGCACCACACTGAAGGATGCGAATAGATGGCAAATATGAAAATCGGCACGCGCCTGCGCTGCTCCTTTGCGTTGTTGACCTTGCTGCTGCTGGCGACTGCCGTGCTGGGCATGCTGCGTCTGTCGAGCCTGGAACTGCGCATGCGCGACGTGATCGATGACAAATATCCGAAAACCGTGCTGGCCAACGACATCATCAAGAATGTCAACATCATCGCGCGCTCCTCGCGCAATCTGCTCTTGATGAGCGAGCCGCAGCAGCTGGCGCAGGAACGCGCCCGCATCGCCCGCGCGGGCGCCGAAACGGAAAAGGAACTGGCGCAGCTGGAAAAGGTGGTGCTGTCGCCGCAGGGCCGCCAGCTGATGGTGGCCGTGAAGCAGGCGGGCGCCGCCTTCAACGGCGGGCGCGACAAGGTACTGGCCCTGCTGCAAGAGGGCGCGCGCGACGCAGCGGCCAGTTTGCTGCTCGGCACGGTGCGCGGCGAGCAGCTGCGCTATATGGCGGCGCTGGAAACGCTCATCACGTACCAGCATGACTTGATGGAGGAGGCCGGTGCCCAGGTGGACGCGGAATACGCCACGGCGCGCAACATGTTGCTGGCGCTGAGCACGCTGGCCGTGCTCTTCTCGCTCGTTACGGCCTGGCTGGTCACGCGCAGCATCGTCAAGCCCCTGCACTATGCCTTGAGCGTGGCGCAGACCGTGGCCGCCGGCGACCTGACATCGACCTTCGGCGGCCATGGCGGCGATGAAACGGGCAAGCTGCTCGACGCGCTGTGCATCATGAACGGCAACCTGCTCGAGATCGTGCAGCAGGTGCGCGGCGGCACGGACACCATCGCCACGGCCTCGTCGCAGATCGCGGCCGGCAATATCGACCTGTCCTCGCGCACCGAGGAGCAGGCCAGCGCGCTCGAACAGACCGCGTCGGCGATGGAGGAACTGAGCTCCACCGTGCAGCAGAACGCGGACAATGCGCGCCATGCCAGCGTGCTGGCCATCGAGGCGGCGAATATTGCCGGTGCCGGCGGGCAAGCCGTGGGGCAGGTCATTCACACGATGGACGCCATCAGCGCGTCCTCGGCGCAGATTGCCGACATCATCGGCGTGATCGACATGCTGGCCTTCCAGACGAATATCCTGGCGCTGAACGCGGCCGTGGAAGCGGCGCGCGCAGGCGAGCAGGGGCGCGGCTTTGCCGTCGTGGCGACGGAAGTGCGCAACCTGGCGCAGCGCAGCGCGGCGGCGGCGCGCGATATTCGCGCCCTGATCGCCAATTCCACGCAACAGGTCGATGCGGGGACCGCACTGGTGGCGCAGGCCGGCGCCACCATGCAGGAAGTGGTGGCGGCCGTGGGGCGCGTGAGCCAGATGGTGGCCGACATCACGGCCGCCAGCGCCGAGCAAAGCACGGGCATCGGCCAGGTCAGCCAGGCGGTGCTGCAGATGGATGAAGTGACGCAGCAGAACGCCGCCCTGGTGGAAGAGGCGGCGGCCGCATCGCAATCGCTGGAAGGCGAGGCGGCGAAGCTGCAGCAGGTGGTCAGCGTATTTCGCCTGCAGCAGGGGCCGGCGCACACCTTGCCACGCCGCAGCGCGCCGGCCGTGCCGCGCCTGCTGGCCTAGTGGCGCGCCTGGCAAGGTTCTGGCTCGGCTGCGTCGCGCTGTGGCGGGCGCGGCGCCAGGCGCGCGAGCTGCAGGCGCGCCTGGACAGCGCCATCGTCAACGGCGAATTCTGCTTCCACTACCAGGGCAAGTTCGATACGGCGCAACTGCGCCTGGTCGGCCTGGAAGCGCTGCTGCGCTGGGACCATCCGCGCCATGGCTTGATCTACCCGAACGCCTTCATCGGCCTGGCCGAGCAGACTGATGCCATCGTCGCGCTGGGCAACTGGGGCATCGACGCCGCCTGCCGCCAGCTGGCGCAGTGGCGCGCGGCGGGCTTGCCCCTGGTGCCTGTCGCCGTGAATGTCTCGGCGCGCCAGCTGTGCCAGGCGCACTTGCCTGACTTCGTGCTGCGCTGCCTGCAGCGCCATGCCATTCCTCCCGGCCTGCTGGAGCTGGAAGTGACGGAAAGCTGCTGCATCGACGACATGGCGCAGGCGACGCAGGGCCTGCGCCGGCTGCGCGCGCTGGGCCTGGCCATTTCGCTCGACGATTATGGCACCGGTCATGCGGGATTGAGTCATGTCAGGATGCTGCCGATTCACACCATCAAGATCGACCGCTCCTTCATCGCCGACCTGGGGAGCAGTGGCAGTGACGCTGTGATCGTCGCCTCGACGATTGCCATGGCGCGCGGCCTGGGCTTGCAGGTGCTGGCCGAGGGCGTGGAAGACGGCGAACAGCTGGCGCAGCTGCGTCGCCTGGGCTGCCCCCAGGTCCAGGGCTTCTACCTGCACCGGCCGGCGCCTGCGGCCGAGGTGGCCGCGCTGCTGGCCGCTGGCGCGCCGGCCGGCCGTGTAACAGCGCCGCAACAAGGCGCCATGCGGCATGGCGCGGATGCTCAGTAAAATAGGGCTACCGCCAGCCGCATGCCTGAACACTTTCTCCCCCATGCAAGAATGATAAACAGTCCCGTCCCGGCCTATGTCTTCGGCCCGTTTCGCCTTTTGCCGCTGGAGCGGCTGCTGTTCGAGGGCGACCGCGCGCTGCGCCTGGGCAGCAGGGCCATGGACTTGCTGCTGGCCCTGCTGGAGCGCGCCGGCGACATCGTCGACAAGCATGAACTGGTGACCATCGTCTGGCCCCATGCCGTGGTCGATGACGCGACCTTGCGCGTGCACCTGGCAGCGCTACGCAAGGCGCTCGGCGATGGCCGTGATGGCCAGCGCTACATCACCACCATCCCTGGGCGCGGCTACGGCTTCCTGGCGCCGCTGGCGCACACGGGCCGGCCGGCGCCCGGTATGACGGGCGTGGAGCCGCGGCATAACCTGCCCGTCATGCTGACGCGCATGCTGGGCCGCGCCGAGGCACTGCAAACGATGGCCAACCAGCTGCTGCAATTGCGCCTGCTGTGCATTGCCGGTCCGGGCGGCATCGGCAAGACCACGCTGGCCGTCGTCCTGGCCACGCGCGTGCTGCGCCGCTATGCCGACGGCGTGTGTTTCGTCGACCTGGCGCCGCTGGACGAGGGCCGCCTGGTGCCGCAGGCGCTGGCCACGGCGCTGGGCGTGGCGGTGCCGGCCGGCGACGCCATGCCGGTCCTGCTGGCCTACCTGCGCCAGCGCCACATGCTGATCGTGCTCGATAACTGCGAACACGTGATCGGCGCTGCCGCCACGCTGGCCGATGCCTTGCTCAAGGGCGCACCGCTGCTGCACGTGCTGGCCACCAGCCGCGAGCCGCTGCGCATCACCAGCGAGCAGCTGCTGCGCCTGCCGGCGCTGGAATTGCCGCCGGCCGATGCCGTGCCCGATGCGGCGGCGGCGCGGCATTTCGCCGCGGTGCAGCTGTTTTGCGAACGCTGCGCGGCCGTCGACGATGCTTTCGTGCTGGCCGACGCCGATGTGCCCGTGGTGGTGGATATCTGCCGGCGCCTCGATGGCATCCCGCTGGCGCTGGAGCTGGCGGCCGGGCGCATCGGCCATTTCGGCTTGCACGAGTTGCGCCGCCAGCTCGATGACCGCTTTCGCCTGCTCACGCGCGGCGCACGCAACATGCCCTTGCGCCACCAGACCCTGCGCGCCACCCTGGACTGGAGCTACGGCTTGCTCGATGCGCAAGAGCGCCAGGTACTGCAGGCGCTGAGCGTGTTCAAGAGCCGTTTCCGCCTGGAGTCGGCCAGCGCCGTGGCGGGCTGCGACGTGTTCGATACGCTGGCCGACCTGGCGGCCAAGTCTTTGGTCAGCATCGAGTTTTGCCGCCAGCACGTGTATTACCGGCTGCTCGACACCACGCGCGCCTACGCCAGCGCGCAGCTGTCGGCGAGCGGGGGCGCCGGCGCCGTGCTGCTGCGCCATGCGCGCCATTGCCTGGGCCTGGCGGGACGCATCGCCGCCGACTGGGAAAGCATGGCGCCGGCGCACTGGAGCGCGCGCTACGGCCGCCATGTCGATGACCTGCGCGCCGCCATCGACTGGGCTTTCGGCGAGGACGGCGACGTGGCGCTGGGCGTGGCCCTGACCCTGGCCACGCAAACCCTGTTCTATCAGCTGTCGCTGATGGATGAGTACCGCGTGCGCGTCGAGCGGGCGCTCGCATGCATGCACAGGCATGCGCTGGAGGACCCCGACAGCGAGATGCAGCTGCACGCCTCGCTGGCGCACCTGCTGCTGCATACGCAGGGCGTCACTGGCACCATGCTGCGTTCGTTCCAGCACGGCTATGCGCTGGCCATGCACACGGACGACGACAGCCGCCGCTTTGAGGCGATTTGCGGCATGTGGATCTGCAGCCTGAAGATGGCCGATTTCCAGGGTGCCGACAGTTACGTGGAGCAGCTGGCCGCCCTGTGCGCAGCGCGTGATGACACGGCGATGCGGCTGGTACTGGCGCGCATGCGCTCGGCGGGCGCGTATCTGCGCGGGCGGTACGCGCAGTCGGCGGCGCTGGCGCGCATGGTGCTGGCGCACCCCGAGGGCGCCGGACAGCTTGGCTTCAACAGTGCCTTGCTGGCCGATCACCAGGTTTGCCTGCGCGGCACGCTGGCGCGCTGCCTGTGGATGCAGGGCCGCCCCGACGACGCCCTGGCGCTGGCGCGCGAGGCGGTGACGGTGGGCTTCGGACACAATGGAGTCACGCTGTGCGTGGCGCTGGCCATCAATGCCATTCCCGTCGCCCTGTGGTGCGGGCAGCGGGGACTGGCGCATGCCTGGACTTGCCTGCTGTGCGAGCATGCGGCCCGCTATGGCTTGTTGTACTGGAGCGCCTGGGGCGCCGCCTACCAGCGCCTGCTCGATGCGGGCGAGGCGATGACGGAATTTCCCTGGCCCTCGGTGCGCAGCTGGCCGATACAGATCGATTTGATGGCCACCCTGCACGACGCCGCCGCCGATAGCCAGGCGCTGCGGCGCGCACGTACGGGGCAGGCGCCGTGGAGCGCGCCGGAAGTGCTGCGCCGCGACGCGCATCACCGCTGGCGGGCGTTGGCGCCAGGCGATGCGGCCGGCCTGGAAGCGCTACGCGCGCAGCTGGAAGAGGCGCTGCAGCTGGCCAGGGGCCAGCAGGCGCCGGGCTGGGAGCTGCGCTGCGCCACCAGCCTGGCGGCCGTGCTGCAGGCGCAAGGCCACGGCGCCGCTGCGCATGCCTTGCTGGCCCCTGTGCATGCCGGCTACGCGCAGGGGCACGACACGACGGACGTGATGGCGGCAGCAGCTTTGCTGGCGCAGCTGGCTTGAACGCTATTCGTAGGCGCCCAGCCGGCGCTGTTCCTCCGGCGTGAAACTGGCGTCGCGCAGCTGTTGCAGCGCTGCCGCATCCTGTGCGCCGCCGGGCAGGCCCGCCTGCTGCGCCTTCTGCGCCTGATACGCGATGATGCGCTGCTGCCACTGCGATTCTTCGCGGTCCAGTTCCGCCAGGCGCGCCGCCGCCGCCGGTGTGAAGGTGTTGGCGCGCAGGCGGTAGACTTCATTTTCGCCTGCGCCCTGGGCCCGCAGCGCCTTGACGGATTCATCCAGCTGTGCCACCTGCAGCGGCGCATCGCGCGCGGCGCGCTGGGCCGGCGACAGCTTCTGGTCCAACGCGGCCAGTTGCGCCTGGCGCTGCGCCTCGTCCAGCGTGGCGTCGCCGAGTATCGCCATGCGCGCTACGGCATCGTCGTCATAGGCGTCGCTGGCGCCGAACAGACCCGCGCTTTCTTCCGCCGTAAAGTAATTGCCGCGCAGGGCGCGCATCGCTTGCAGGCGCGCGCGCGCCGCCAGGGCCGCATCGGCTTGTGCCGGCAAGGCTTGTTCCGCGCCGGCCAGCGCCTGCTTGTAGGCCAGATAAGCGCCCAGCAGGCGCTTCGCTTCGCGGGCGGGGACGGGCGCCAGGCGCTTGTCGAGTTCCGCCTCGATCTGGCTGCGGATGGCGGCCAGCGGCTTTTCGCCGAGGCCCGCCAGGTAGTAGTCGAACAGGTGGCCCAGTTCCGCGTCGACCACCAGCTTGTCGCCTGGGGCCACCGTCACGTTGCCGTCGGGCCGCGTGCCTTGCATCGAGCGCACGAACGCGAACAGGTCCGGCTCCGGTTTTTCCGGCGGCGGGGTGGGCGGTTCGTCCGGGCGCAGCACCAGGTACAGGGCCAGGGCCGCCAGGCTGGCGCCAATGATCCATTTCGCGTTCGTGCGCATCGTCGCCTCCTTACAGTCCCAGGCCTTGCAGGCGGTTGGCTTGCTGGCGGAAGACGGTGACGGGGTTCGTCTCGAACAGGTTGACGATGCCGACGAACTGGTTGACTTCATCGAGGTGGTTCATGGCGTAGTCGTCGCGGATCACCTTGCCCAGGTGGCTGGAGCAGCTGCTGACCAGGCCATCGTTCTTGACGCCGCCGAAGGCCAGGCTGATGGCGGCCAGCAGCGGGTCGCCCACGTCGAGCACATTCGTGTACGGTTGCGCGCCGCTCCACGAAAAGTAATGCACGCCTTGCACCTGATAGGCGCCTTCACCGCAGGCCGAGGTGGGCACGCCTTGCGGGTGGCGGCTGTTGAAGGCCAGCGAGCCGGCCGTGGACAGGGAGGTGAGCGAGGCGCCCGCGTTTTGCGGCAGTCCCTTGTTGCCGGACAAAATGCCGATCAGGGAGGCGAGCGCATTGCCCAGCGCGCCGCTGGTGTTGGGTATGGCGCCGCTGAGGATGTCGGCTACTTTCGACCCCTTGTTGACGCCGGCCACGCTGGTGACGGACGCCACCAGGTCGGGCCGCACGGAAGCGACATAGCGGGCCGTGGGGCCGCCGTGGCTGTGGCCGATCAAGTTGACCTTGGCCGCGCCCGTGGCGGCGAGGATTTGCCGCACCTGCGACAGCAGCTGTTCGCCGCGCACTTCCGTGCTGTTGGCGGCCGACACGGTGGTCACGTACACTTGCGCGCCGCCGCTGCGCAGGGCGGCGGGGACGCCATAGAAATATTCGACGGGGCCGAGCTTGTCGAAGCCGAACAGGCCGTGCACCAGCACGATCGGGTACTTCGTTTGCGTGTAGCCGGCGGCGCTGGCGCTGCCGGGCAGGATGGCGAGGGAAAGCAGCAGGGTGGATAGCAGTTGCCAAAAGCGTGTCTTCATTTTGTCTCCGTTATTTGAAATAGTATGGAAATGTCGATGCTGTAGCGATGTGCCGTGCGCCGCTGCACATTCTATCGATGCATTAATATAGCGAGCGCTCGGTTTTTTGAATGTAGCACCGCTGGATTTAAATTGCTGTGAATTGCATGATGCAGCGCAATAACTGTGGGAATTTGGCGTTGTGTCTGTGCCCATTGCATAGTTGAAAGGTCAAATAGTTGTTTTCCTGAGCTATAATCGGCCCGGCATCAGCCGTCCCGCCGTCTTGCAGCGCCGCTCAGGCGCTGTCTTACATTGCTCATACACCGTTACTTGGGAATGCACTTGTCGACCCATTTCAATTTTGAACAGTTTCAGCAGATGACGCCTTTAAATGGCGAAAACATCTGGGAATATATTCTTGACCGCCACGCGGAACGTATTGGCGTCAAACGCCGCAAGCCGGCGCTGGAAAATCTCGAACGCATCTTCGTCGCCACCTTCCGCCTGGCCAATGACGTGGGCTTCCGTGCCATGAGCTTGCGCGACCTGTGCCGCGAGACGGGGCTGTCGATGGGTGGCCTGTATGGCTACATCACCAGCAAGGACCAACTGGCCGAAATGATTGAGGACGTGGTACGCCACGCCACGCAAGCCTTGCCGCTGCTGTTTGCCGACGTGAAGTCGCCGCTGGACCGGCTGGAGGCGATGATACGCTCGTCGATCTACCTGTCCGAGGTACTGCAGCCGTGGTTTTATTTTGTCTTCATGGATTCGCGCGTGCTGCAGGTGGAGCAGCGCAGCATGGCGAAAAATTCGGAGCTGTATGTACAGACCCTGATCGCCGCCACCATCGGGGAAATCGAGCCGAAGCCGCAGGGCGATCCCACCTTGCTGGCCGCCCACTGCCTGGCCCTGTTCCAGGACTGGTACGTGAAGCGCTGGAAGTACCGCGCGGCGAAGGTCAATGTCGACGATTTCGCCGATAGCGTCGTCAGTACGGTGCGCGGGTATTTGAGCATGACCGCTGTGTAAACCTCGGCGGCACTTGTCGGGTTACGCCGTCCCGGCTAACCCGACCTACGATTGGTGATTGATGCAGTAATAGGTAGGTCGGATTAGCGAAGCGTAATCCGACAAGATACCTGCGTCAGTTCGTGGTTTCGATGGGCAGCGTCTCCGGCACTGCCGCCGGATCCGTCGGCGTCTCCACGTCCATATCCAGGGTCTTGATCCCGTTCATGTCGATGAATTCATCGTACAGCCACTCGCCATCGACCTGGCTCAGGCCTGCCGGCACGGCGCGCGTCACTTGCGGGCGCGTCGACAGGGCGGTGCGCATGTAGTCGATCCAGATCGGCATGGCCAGGGTGGAACCGAATTCGCGCCCGCCCAGCGATTTCGGCTCGTCATAGCCCATCCACGCCACCGCCACGATGCCGCCGCCGTAGCCGGCGAACCAGCCGTCGACGGCGTCACTGGTGGTACCCGTCTTGCCGGCGATGTCGCTGCGCCCCAGTTTTTTCGTCGCCGCCGCGCCCGTGCCGGTGCGGGCCACTTCGCGCAGCATGCTGTCCATCACGAAGGCGTTGCGCGGGTCCAGCGCCAGCGTCTTGTCGTCGTTTGGGACAGGCGGCTTGGTTTGCATCAGCACAGTGCCCTTGGCGTCGACGATGCGGTCGATCAGGTACGGCTCCACCTGGTGGCCGCCATTGGCGAACAGGGCATAGGCGCCCGCCATCTGCACCGGCGTGACGGAACCCGTACCCAGCGCCATGGTCAGGTTGCTGGGCTGGCGCGCAGGGTCGAAGCCGAATTTTTCCAGGAAATCGTGCGTGTACGACACGCCCAGCGCGCGCAGGATGCGCACCGAGGCCACGTTCTTCGATTGCGCCAGCGCATAGCGCATGGTGATCGGGCCGTCGAACTTGAAGTCGTCATTCTGCGGCGCCCACACCTTGCCGCCCGCCTGCATTTCCAGGGGCACGTCGTTGATCAGGGTGGCCGGCGAAAAGCCTTTTTCCAGCGCCGCCGAATACACGAAGGGCTTCATGGCCGAACCGGGTTGGCGCCAGGCCTGCGTGACGTGGTTGAACTTTTGCAGGTTGTAGTCGAAGCCGCCCACCATGGCGTGGTAGGCGCCCGTGTCGGCATCGAGCGAAACGAAGGCGGCGGCCACCAGCGGCACTTGCGTGATGGCCCAGTTGCCCTTGGCATCTTTGGCGATGCGGATCACGGCGCCCGGGCGCAGCTTGATGCCGGCGCTCGCCTTGGCGGACAGGGCAGGGGCGGCAAAGCGCAGGCCCTCACCCGTGATGGCCTTGGCGTCGCCGTCGCCCGTGTCGGCCACCACCTTGCCGCTGGCAACGTCCGTGACGACGGCGGCGATCAGGCCATCGCTGTCCGGACGCTTTTGCAGTGCAGCATCGATGGCGTCGTCGCGCTGTTCCGGGTCGGGCGGCATGTCGATGAAGGTTTCCGGGCCACGGTAGCCGTGGCGCTGGTCGTAGGCGATGACGTTGCGGCGGGTCGAGGCGTAGGCTGCGTCCTGGTCCGCTTTCAGGATCGTCGTATAGACGCTGATGCCCTTGGTGTAGCTGTCTTCCTTGAACTGCGCGTAGACGGCCTGGCGCGCCAGTTCGGCCACGTATTCGGCGTGCGTATCAAAACCCTGCTTGCCGCGGGTATTGATATGCAGCGGTTGCGCCAGCGCCTGCTGATACTGGCCTTCGCTGATGTAATCGAGTTCGCGCATGCGTTTCAAGACCAGCTGCTGGCGCGCGTGCGCCTTTTTCGGATTGCTGATCGGGTTGTGGCGCGAGGGGTTTTGTGGCAAACCGGCCAGCATGGCCATTTCCGCGATCGACAGTTCCGACAAAGGCTTGCCGAAATACGTCTGCGCCGCGCTGCCGAAGCCGAACGAGCGCTGGCCCAGGTACATCTGGTTCATGTACAGCTCGAGAATCTGCTCTTTTGACAGGGCTGCTTCGATTTTCAGGGCCAGCATGATTTCATTGAGCTTGCGCGAGGCGACTTTTTCGCGCGTCAGGAAGAAATTGCGCGCCACCTGCATGGTGATGGTGGAACCGCCGCCGTGGCCGAAGCCGTGGCGCAGGTTCGACAGCACGGCGCCGCCGGCGCGCACGAAGTCGATGCCGTGGTGTTCGTAGAAGCGGCCATCCTCGATGGCCAGCAGGGCCTTTTTCATCATTTCCGGCACTTGCGCAATCGGCACGAAGTCGCGGTGCTCCTCGCCGAATTCGCCGATCAGCACATTGTCGGCCGTGTACACGCGCAGCGGAATCTTCGGCTGGTAGTCGGTGATGACGTCGAGTTCGGGCAGGCGCGGGCGCACATACAGGAACAGGTAAGCGGCCAGCAGCACGGCGGCGGCCAGCGCGGCGCAGCCAGCGATGATGATAGCGCGTACGGTGGCGCGGCGGGAAGGCCAGGGGAATCCGGATCGTTTGGCAGTCAAGGCAGTCTCACATGAGCGTGCAGGGCACGGTGGCAGCGATTATAGACCAATGCGCCAGCGCTTCCCGTGCGGGCGGGTGGCGGGGCTGGCCTCCGGGAGCGGGAGCAAAAAACCTTTTCATCGAAACGCGGCTGTGCGATAGTCTCGGCTTCAAGAAAATAGCCCGGGCGTCAATCCGGGCTGTTTATTTTTAAAAATTAAGGAAATATCCATGGCAAAAGATGCAACACCGAGCGTCGTGAAGCCCTATATCCCGGCCGATGCGAAGCTGCCCGAGATGACCTTCCGCGCGCTGTTCATGGGCGTCATCCTGGGGATGGTCTTTGGCGCCTCCTCGCTGTACCTGGTGCTGAAAGTGGGCCTGACCGTCAGCGCCTCGATTCCCGTCGCCGTGATCGCCATCACGCTGTTCGGCCTGGCCAAGAAGGTGGGCGGCAAGGATTCGTCGATCCTTGAAAACAGCATCACGCAAACGGCTGGTTCGGCCGGCGAGTCGCTGGCCTTCGGCCTGGGCGTGACCATGCCCGCCATCCTGATCCTCGGCTTCGACCTGGAAATTTCGAGAGTCATGCTGGTCGGTATCCTCGGCGGCCTGCTGGGCATCCTGATGATGATCCCCATGCGCCGCACCATGATCGTCGACCAGCACAAGGAACTCAAATTCCCCGAAGGCACGGCTTGCGCCGAGGTGCTGAAGGCGGCCGCCACGGAAGAATCGCGCATCGCCGCCGGCGAAAGCATCGAGAAGGATTCGGCCGCCGCGCTGGACGCCAAGCGCCGCGCCAAGATCATCTTCGGCGGTTTCGCCGTCGGCTTGCTGTACAAGGTATTCAATATTTCGTTCAAGGGCTGGAAGGACACGCCGGGTGTGGAATTTGCCGCGCCGCTGAAGGGCGGCTCCATCGGCGCCGAGATTTCCCCTGAATTGCTGGGCGTGGGCTACATCATCGGCCCGCGCATCGCCGCCACCATGGCGGCCGGCGGCGTGCTGTCGTATTTGCTGCTGATCCCGATGATCAAGTTCTTCGGCGACAGCCTGACTACCGTGCTCTCGCCGGGCACCAAGTTGATCAGCGAAATGGGCGCCGACGACGTGCGCAGCGCCTATGTGCTGTACATCGGCGCGGGCGCCGTAGCCGCCGGCGGCCTGATTTCGCTGGTGCGCGCCATGCCCATGATCTGGCGCAGCCTGTCGGCCGGCCTGAAAGGCATCGGCAAGGGCGTCAAGAACAATTCCACCCTGCGCACCGACCAGGATATCCCGCTGAAATGGGTCATCATCGGCTGCCTGGCCATCATCGCCGTGATCACCTTCGCCACGCCGCTGCACATGAATTTCCTCGGCGCGCTGCTGATCCTCGTCTTCGGCTTCCTGTTCGCCACCGTGTCCTCGCGCCTGACGGGCGAAATCGGCTCTTCGTCGAACCCGATCTCCGGCATGGCCGTGGCCACCTTGCTGTTTACTTGCCTGATCTTCCTGATCATGGGCTGGACGGGCGGGCGTTACTATGTGACCGCCTTGTCGGTGGGCGCCATCGTCTGCATCGCCGCCAGCAATGCGGGCACCACGTCGCAGGATTTGAAAACCGGCTACCTGGTGGGCGCCACGCCGCGCCTGCAGCAATACGCGATCCTGGCCGGCGCCTTGTCGTCGGCCCTGATCCTCGGTCCTATTTTGCTGAAGCTGAACGAGGCGAGCACCGTCTACGTGCCGGCCGCGCAAGTGGCGCCGAGCCTGACGGTCGACGCGTCGAAGCTGACGGTGACGGGCGAGCTGCATGGCCCGCAAGCCGATACGGACCACAACACGTATAAAGTCTGGCAAAAGACCGATACCGTGGGCGGCCCTGCCGGCAAATATTTTGTCAAGGAAGATGGCCAGCTGGCCTACCTGGTCGATCCGGGCATCAATGGCCATTACAGCAAGCGTCCCGACGGCTCGGAAGTGAAGAAATACGATGCGCCGAAGGCCGTGCTGATGTCCTACATCATCAAGGGCATCCTCGACCAGCAACTGCCGTGGACCCTGGTGCTGTTCGGCGTGATGATCGCCGTGGTGCTGGAAATGGCCGGCATCCCGTCGCTGGCGTTTTCGGTGGGCGTGTACCTGCCGCTGTCATCCACCTTGCCGATCTTCGTCGGCGGCCTGGTGCGCTGGCTGGCGGACCGCCGCAACAACAAGCTGGAACACAACGCCACATTGAACGAGGAAGAGCGCCAGCTGGCGGGTGACCGCAGTTCGGGCGTGCTGCTGGCGTCCGGTTACATCGCCGGCGGCGCGCTGGCAGGCATCATCATCGCCATTACGGCCGGCGTGCTGACGCACTTCGACCAGATGATGGCCGACTGGGCCGAGCACGGCAACCCGTTCTATGCGGGCTTGCATTCGGACGCGCTGTCGCTGCTGCCGTACGCGCTCATCATCGTGCTGCTGTATATCGTGGCGCGCGAGAAGAAAGCATCGCAGGCGTAGAACGCCATCCATCCGCATTTTCAGCAAAGAACGCCCGGGTGATACCGGGCGTTTTTTTGCGCGCCGCAGGCCTGTACAGGTATTTTGTTGTAAAAATGAAATCAAATAGCGTCAGATGGTGTATTGTTATTGCTATTTAAAATACAACAAACTGGAGTTATGCTTATGTCCCCACTGCGATGCCGAAACAAGTTGCACGGTTTGATCCACGTTGCCTTGCTGGCGGCCTGTCCGGTCCTGCATGCGGCGCCGTTTCCCGTCGAGGCCATGTTTGAAGCGGAATCCGCGGCGCCGGCCGGCCCTTGGGCGCAAGAGTACCTTGGCAGCAACGTGGTGTCCGGCGGCGGCTATTTATCCACGCCAGCGGACCTGGTGCGCGCCGATACGCCAGGTGCGGCAGCGGAGTTATCGTACACCGTGGCCGTACCCCGTGACGGCACGTATACGATCTGGCTGCGCGTGCTGGCACCGGCGGCGAATGCCGCATCGCTGTACCTGGCGCTTGACAATGGCGCCTATGCCAGCGTCTCCGTGCCGTTTGCCGCTGGCCAGGCGGCGGCATGGACCTGGGTGCCCGTCACCCGCTGGCTGGCCGCCGGTGAACGCGAACTGAAGCTCAAGTACCGGGAAGGGGGCGTGGGGATCGATTGCCTGCTGGTGACGGCGCTCGCCGGTTTTGTGCCGCAAGGTTATGGCGTGTACCCGTTGCCCACGGTGCTGCCGCCCGCTGGCGTCCATCCGCGCCTGTTTGCCAGGGGGGGGGGGACCTGGCCGCGATACGCAGCCGTTTCGAGTCGGACGCGCAGGAGATGGTTCCGCACCGCGCTGTCCTGACTGCGGCTATCCAGGCGCCGGCCGTGGTCGCGCTGCAGCCGCTGCCCGTGTTCGTACCCGGCGGTCCCGCCATGACCAACCACCAGATCGATGTCGTGAGCAGGATCAAGGCGAAGGCGCTGCACTTTCTCCTGTACGAACGCAGTGGCCAGCCGGCGCAGGCGCAGCGGGGCAAGGAAGCCGTGCAAATGCTGCTCGACTACCTGGCCGCCGTGCGCTTTTCGCCCGGTTACAACTATCCGAACGACAAAGGCGAGATCATCCTGGCCAGCGCCATGGTGTATGACTGGTGCTTCAATCTGATGAGCGTGCAGCAGCGCGCCTATGTCGTCACGCGCTTTACGCAGATTGCCGCGACGATGGAAATCGGCTTTCCGCCGTCGCGGCAAGGTGCCGTCGTGGGCCATGGCAGCGACAACCAGCTGCTGCGTGACCAGCTATCGGCCGCCATCGCCTTTTATGACGAGGCTCCCCTGGTCTACAACATCGTTGCCGGACGCTTCTTTGCCGACTATATCGCGCCGCGAAACTACGCCTACGCCTCGCAAGCCCATCACCAGGGCGCATCCTACGGCAAAGTACGCTTTCTGTCGGACATGTACGCCGCATGGATATTCCGGCGCATGGGAGCCGCTCCCGTGTTCGATCCCGTGCAGCAGATGACGCCGTATCACTGGCTGTATGCGCGCCGCCCCGACGGGCAATGGATGCGCGATGGCGATGTCTACCATTCGGCGTATAGCAACAGCACCGAATACTGGGGCGAACCGCTGGCCTACATGCTGCCCGCCACCTATTACAATAATGCCACGTTAAAACATGAGTATCTGAGACAGCCGGTCAACTTTATCCATGCCAAGGACAGCATCTGGCCTGTCCTGCTTGGCAATACGGGCATGGGCAGCACGCCCAGCCCGGCCACCTTGCCATTGACCAAGTATTTCCCTGATCCTGCCGGCCTGATGATAGCCCGCACGGGCTGGACCGATGGTGAGCGAATTCAGGTGCAGTCAGACAATGTCGTGGCGACGCTGAAGCTCGGAGGCGACTGGTTCGGCAATCACGAGCATTACGACGCCGGGCATTTCCAGATTTATTACAAGGGCGGCCTGGCCATCGATTCGGGCATTTATAGCGGCAGGGATGTTGCCGATCCCAGCATTCCTCTGGAATATGGCAGCGCGCATGACATGAACTATCACAAGCGCAGCATCGCGCACAACACGATGCTGGTCTATGATCCCAACGAGAGTTTTGACGGCTATGCGAATGACGGCGGCCAGCGTTTTCCGGGCGAGGAACCGCAAACCCTGGCGGAACTGGCCAACGGCTACAAGGTGGCCACGGTCCTGCGCCAGCAGCAGGTCGGCGGTGTGGCGGGGGCGCCCGACTTCAGCTACATCAAGGGCGACCTGACGGCCGCGTACAGCAGCAAGGTGCGCCAGTTCCAGAGATCATTCGTGTTCTTGAACCTCAAGAACACAGACCACCCGGCCGCCCTGATTGTGTTTGACAAGGTCAGCGCCAGCGACGCCGGGTTCAGGAAGACCTGGCTGCTGCACAGCCAAGCCGAACCGGAAATCAGCGGCGACACGGTGGTTATCCAGCGCACAGAATGGGACTACAACAGCAGCTACCAGTACAACGGCAAGCTGATCAACCGCACCTTGCTGCCGGCGAATGCCGTGCTGGCCAAGGTGGGCGGCAGCGGCAATGAATTCAGCGTCGGTGGGACGAATTATCCGATTCAGCCTGAAGCCGAGTATTCGACCGAGGAAGCTGGCGCGTGGCGGCTGGAAGTGTCGCCACCGGCTGCCAACGAAACGGACCTTTTCCTGAACGTGATGCAGGTGATGGATGCCAGCAGCGCGCTGCCCGCACTGCCCACGACGGCCATCGATTCGGCCCTGCTGGCCGGCGTGAAAATCAAGGACCGCGTGGTGCTGTTTTCCAAGAGCGGCCTGTCGCTGGGGGAGACTATCACCGTCGAGCTGCCGGCACAAAGCGCGTCCATGCAGGTGCTGGTGACGGATTTGCAGGCGGGAAGCTGGACGGTGAGCAAGCGCGGCATGGGCGGCCCCATCGAGGATGAGGTGAGTGCCGATGGTGGCACCTTGTACTTTGTCGCCAGTGGCGGCGGTGTGTACGATCTGCAGCGCAGCGGCAACAGTGGCCGGCGTGCAGCAGCCTCACCGGCCTTGCCGTAAAGGGGCGGTTGAGATGGGCCGCGCCGCCAGCTGCGCCGCGCTGGCGTAGATCGTCACGTGCTCGGACGCCAGCCGGCCCAGGTGCTCGAAGAAGGCCTGCGCCGGAATGGCCCACGACGCCGCATCGCCCACCTGCCCGTTCACGCGCAGGCCGGCAGCATCGAATTCGCGCGCAAAATAATCGCGCAGGTCGCCGCGACCCGGATGGTCGATGCGGCGCTGCGCGACTGCCGCATCGAAAGGGCGCACGGGCACGTCCCAGTGCCTGCCTGCGTGGTCCAGGCAAGCCAGCAGCTTTGTATCGTCTTCCCACACGGGCACGGGAAAGGCGTCGCCCATGGCGTCTTCCAGCGCATGATAGAACGTTACCGGCCCCATGGAAATACCCAGACCCAGCACCTTCGCCTGCTCGCAGCCGATGAAGCGCTGCCAGGGTGAGCCCATGCCGAAGATCGAGGGTGCACGGTGGTGCGCCTCGGTGAGGTCGGCGGCATGGCGGCCCCACGCGGACACGGAGTGAGTCGGGTGGATGCTGCGCCGGACACCGGCGCTGGCGAGGAAGGCTTCCGGCAGGCGCCCCATGTGCGTGCTGTGGCGGTGCGGGTCGAACACATAGTCTTTCATCTCACAGGTGGCGCGCACGGTGCCGCCGGGCAGATAGTAGGTGGGCAGCAGCAGGGTGCCTTGCGGGCCGACGGCGTCCTGCAGGGCGCCGATCACCGCTTGCGCGCCGCCTTCCACGTAGCCCAGGCTTTTCAGCGAAGAATGGATGAACAGCGTGTCTCCCTGCACGATGCCCAGCCGCGCCAGGCCGGCGGCCAATCCGGCGCGCGTCACGTGGGGGGTGCTGTGGCGCATGTGCCGGGCGCTGCCGGCGCGGCGCCACGCTTCCAGCGCGGCCCTGGCGGCGTCTTTGGCCCGCTCAAGCATCGCCGGCTTCCCGTGCCAGTTCCAGTTCCAGCAGGTTCGCATCGATGCAGAACTTGGCAGCCCAGTTCAGGTACGCCCAGGCGCCGTAGTCGCCATCGATGGGAAACGAGCCCTTGACGCCGCCGCGTGCGTGCGCGGGACCGTCAATGCTGATCGAGCGCCGCACGTAACGGTTAAGGCGGCGCCCCGCGTCGAGGTAGCGCCGCTCGCCGGTGAGCCGATACAACAGGAACAGACAATGCGCATTTTGTACGGAACCCGTGAGGCAGGCGTAATCGGCGCCAGGCTGGAAGTCCGGGCAGAGGCGGCCCGCCAGGTAGCCATCGGCCGCCACGGCGTTGGCGATGCCCGTGGCGGTGCGCACGGCAGCGTCCAGCAGGTCGGCGCGCCCCGCAAAGCGGTGCGCTTCAAGCAGGCCGCGCAAGGCGTAGCCGATGGTGTGGGTCAAAGGCAGCAGCGGGTTGTCCAGGCAGTTGGAGGCGAACCAGCCGTTGGGGCGCTGCTTGCTCAGCGCCCAGTCGACCTGACGCAAGCCGGCGGCGCCATAACCGTGGCCCGGCGCGATGCGGTCCGCTTCGAACAGGCCCCAGGCCACATGCGTCTCGTAGGCCTTGTCGCCGGGGCCGGCGAACGGCGTCGGATGCCGGCGCCAGCAGCCGTCGGCATCCTGGCTGTCGCGCAGCCACCTTGCCGCGCGCTGCATGGCATCCTGGTAGGCCGCGCCGTACGCCTCCACCCCGGCGGCCAGGCCAAGCAGGATCTGGCCCGTGTTGAAGGTAACGGGCACGCGTGGCAGCGAATCGATCTTCCCGCCCTGGAAAGCGCCTTGCGGGAACTGGATGGCCACGCACCAGTCGAGCATGCGCCGCGCCCGTTCGTGCAGCGCGGCGTCGCCCGTGCGCTGCGCCAGGGCGATGATGGTGGGGATGATGTAGCCGGTGGTCTCCGGGTAGGAGCTCGACCAGCCTGTCAGCAGGCTGTAGTCGCGCGCGACGCCGCCGTCGTGTGAGCTGGAATGGTCCTGCGCCGCGCATAGCCAGGCGGTGCAGGCCTTGACGACGGCGTGCGGGCCAGGATCAACGGCGGGCAGGCCGCGCCGGTCCGACAACCGCTCCATGCGTGCCGCCGCCGGCAGGCTCGCTGGCGGCGCCAGAGTGTTCCTGATCTTCTTGAGCAAGGTACGCATGGCAGTAATGGCTGGTGGTGGGCTCAGGCTACTGTAGCGCCGGCAGCGGGCAGGGCTATTGACTTGCCGCAAGGATCAGTCCTCGCATCGCTGCCACCGGAATTGACGCATAATGGATACTCTCCCAACGTCGACGAGGCCCGCCATGAACAGCGTCACGCTTGAATACACAGTCGTCACCAATCCCGACTCCTTTGTCGGCTTCAAGTACTACGTCAAGGCGGGGCAGGCATTCGATGCCGATGATTTTGCCTATTCCTACAAGCTCAATAGGTCCGACCTGGACCCGGACAGCGTGCTGGCCACCCGCGAGGCGGCGGCCAGCCTGCAACCGGGCGAGTGGCTGACGGTGTCGCATTCGATTGCGGCGTAGCCGGCAGCCCTATGCTGGCGCAAACCAGGCGCGCAGTTCATCCTCGGCGCGTTGCGCCGCCGCCGGCGTCAAGGTCAGCACGATGATCTTTTCCTGTGCCGGGCGATGCCCATCGCCGTCGGCCAGCTCGATGGCTTGTTCGAAACTCGTGTAGTCGTGGCCGAATTCACGCGGGCATTGCTGCACGATGCGCGCCGCCTTGCCGGCGTTGCGGTCGGTCAGGTTGACGATGGGATTGCCGTCATAAAACGGATGGCCATTTGCAAACGTGGTGCGCAGATACGGCGCGCATTGGCCATCGAGGAAGGCCAGGCGCGCCTGCCAATACGCTTGCAGCGCCGCGTACACGGCATGATCCTCGAGAAAGTCGGCAAACAGGAAGTCTTCCATGCTGTCCTTTCCGGCTAGATGCCGAACACTTTCAACAGGGCGTCCGTGAAACCCTCGAACCAGCTGCCCACCTTGCCCGGCTGCTTGCCGTGGCGCGGGGTTTCCTCGTACAGGTAGACGCCGTTGTCGCCGTCGAAGCGGTCGTTGAGCAAGGCTTGCTGGCCGCGCAGGTAGGGGATGAAGGTTTCGCTGCGCATCGTCGAGTACAGCACGTCGGTGGTAAAACCCAGGGTGGCGGACTGACTGATGGCGCGGCCCTGGCCGGCCCGCTCCTGGCGCACGCCGCGGCAGCCGCGCACGATCAGCGTGACGGGGCCGCGAAAGACGATGAAGCGCAGCTGCAGGGTGAGCCAGGCATGCAGGCTGCCCAGGCGCCAGTGGCTCGATATCGCCAGCGGCTGGTTCGCGTCGCAGACCAATCCCACCAGTCCCCGTGGCTGGAATATCAATGCGCTGCCGGCTGGCAGGTGGACCACGGCGATCTCCAGCAGCGGGTCGTCGCTGGCGGAAATCGTCACGGATGCAGTCACGTCGCTGTGCAGCCGCGTCAGCACCACCATGCCGGCTGCCAGGCTCGTAAATGGAAAGCGCCAGTCCAGCAGCCACTGCGTGCGCTTGGTGCTGCTGACGGGCGACGATTGCAGGTATTCGGGGTGGATCAGCATCTGCTGGCCCGGCTGCAGCAGCAATGCCTGCGAGACGGCGGAAATGCGCGATGCGCCCTGCGGCGGCAGGGGCAGGGAGCTGCCCGCCAGTTGCAGCTCGCGTGCGATGGACAGCGGCGGCAAACGCGAAGCCAGTGGCGCCAGCACGAAGTAAAAGAAGGCCTTGATGGCGACGGGCAGAAGGATGGCCGACAGCACCAGCAGGGCGGCCGCAGGGCCGTAGCGCGCGAACAGCTCGCGCAGTGCGCGCCACCAGTTGTCGCGCAGCTGTCCTTCCATCGACGCCATGGCGTGGACCAGATCCTGCAGGCGCGAGTCGATGCGTGCCTGGTCGACCTGGAAGGGCGCCACGCTGCCGGCGCCGGCAGCGGCCAGGCGCTGGCGCTGCGCCATGTAGCGCTGGTAGGCCAGCGCGTTGGCCTCGCGCAGGCGCGCTTCCTCTGCCTGCAGCGCGGCCATTGCCGCGTGCGGCGCCGTGCCGGGGAGGCGTGCTTGCAGCGGGTGTGCTTGTGTCAATTCCTGTTGCTTGGCCAGGTTGCCGGAGAGCGCCTGGTAGGCCTGCCGGTGTTCGTCGTGCAGGCGCAGCAGCGCCTGGCGGGCGCTTTCATTGCCGATGGCGATACGCAGCGACTGCAGATAGGCGCGTTCCTGCAGCAGCAGTTCGATGCGGATGTGCTGCTCGGCCTGCCTTGCGACGGCGTTGCCGAGATCCTTGCTGGTGGGCAATGCCAAGGTGACGGACCACGCCGTTGCCGTTTGCCGCAGCGCAAGCAGCGCCGCGTCGATATGCGCGATGCGGGCGGCGATGGCCTGGTCGGACGCCTGGCGCAGCGCGTCGACGCGCGCCTGCGTTTCTCCGCTCAGTGTTGCCTGGCGGGCGCCGGCCAGGCTTGCCGCATCGCGCAACATGCCAAGCCTGGCCACTCCATCCTGAAATTGCCGTGCCTGCTCCAGCAGCGCATGACCGGCCGCAAGGATGGCAACGAATAGCAGGAATTGCAGGACATGGCGGCTGATGAAGCGCAGCAGGGAAGCGAGAAGGAGGCGCAATGGTCGGCTAAATAAGACTGGCGGTGGCGGCCGCAATGGCCCTCGATGCGTATCGGCCAGCAGGGCCGTCCGATACGCGCCGCCTGATTTTACCGCACCGCCGTCACGGCAGTGCAGTTCGATCAGCCGCGGTGGATCATCGCTTCATTCACGGCCTGGACGACCTGGTTCAGGTATTCGCGGTTCTTGGTCATGAGGGCGCGTGTTTCACCGGCAGAAGTTGCCAGCAGCACATGGTAGACGGGCTTGATCAGGAACAGGATGGCGAGACCGAGGCCCAGCAGTATCAGGCCAAACATGAAGCTGGAGCCAACCATGACACCGAGGCCAACCAGTGCAAGGATGATGCCAAGCGCGCGCGGCGGTTTTTTCTCAAACGGCTTGACCGATGTCACATTGCTCATGGCATAGGTCTGGCCACCGCTGACAAAACGGGCATTGGTGACCTTGACATCGCCTTGCTCAAAAAAAGTGCGCTCTTCCATGGGATTCCTGTATGGTAAAAATGATTAATATTGTTGCATTTCAACAATCTTTTCACTATACACAGTTGTTCATTGCCAATACTCACACATTGTCACAATTCGTCCATATGGAACATCGGCGCAGAATACTTTTACGCGCCATCGCTATCGGCACAGCATTTCTTGTACTTCTTGCCGCTGCCGCAGTGGCACGGGTCGTTGCGGCCCGTTTTGGGTATCTCGCGCAAGACGGTGGCGCCGGACTGGCTTTGCGCCTGGCTTTTCAGGTGGCGCTGGCGCGCCCAGGCGGCGTTGATGGCGATGACGGCGGGAATCACGCCATCCATGGCCGTTTCGGCCGCATCATCATCGAGTTCGCTGGCCGTGGCCAGGTGCTGGAACGGCGCCAGGTATTGCGGGTGGCTGACGGCCAGGGCCGCCCACTGGGGCTTGTCCAGGCTGGTGCCAAGCAGGAAGCCTGCACACCAGGCGGTCACGCTCCATTCGGGGCCGCAGACGTAGATGGGCTCGAAGCTGTCCGGATCCTTCGCCAGCCATTCGACCATGTAAGCGTGATGGCGCTGCGCCAGGCTGGCCGCCCGTTCGCTGGCTTCGTCGTGTGCCGGCGTGGCGCTGCCGGCCGCCTTGTCCCAGACCCACGGCAGCCATTGTTCCGGCGTGATCTGTTTCGGGCTCAGGGCGACGGCCGTGAGGAAGCCTTCCAGCATGGACACGTCCATGGCGGCGCCGGCCAGGGCAGGCGCCGCCAGCAGGGTGTCGAGTTCGGCGTATTCGTCGTCGGAGAGAGGCGAGGTGGTGGAGATGCTGGACATGGGATTCTTTGTGTAAGTTGGTCGATGGCCGCTGGCCCTGGCCGTATTGTACCGCCCGGCAAGGGGAAAGCCGGCGCCGGAATGAAAAACGGCGGCCCGCAGGCCGCCGTCTTTATCCAAGGCAGAACGCTTACTTCACGCCGTGCATCAGTTTGTTGATCAGCGGTGCGATCAGGAACAGGATCACGCCGGCGCCCAGCAGGGACCAGAAGCCAAAGGTGTAGCCGGACAGGGCCGACTGCACCGACATGCCGCTCGTGCCGCTGACGTGGCTGGCGAAGATACCCGACAGGTTGTTGCCGATACCGGTCGACAGGAACCAGCCGCCCATGCCCAGGCCAACCAGGCGCACTGGCGCCAGCTTGGTCACCATCGACAGGCCGATAGGCGACAGGCACAGCTCGCCTATCGATTGCAGCACGTACACGGTGGTCAGGGTCCAGAACGGGATCTTGTTATCGGCGCCAACCAGGCTCGACAGAGCGAAGATCAGCAAGCCGAAGGCCAATGCATTGCCCAACAAGCCCAGGCCGAATTTGCGCGGGATCGAAGGGTTGACGTTGTGGCGTGCCAGGTAGACCCAGACGGCGGCGATCAGAGGCGCAAAGACGATGATGGCAACCGAGTTGACGGTCTGGAAGTAGGCGGTCGGGAAGATCCAGAAGCCCAGGTCGCGGTTGACGATCTTGTCAGCCAGGAAGGTAAACGAGCTGCCAGCCTGTTCGAAGAACATCCAGAACAGGATGTTGAAGACAAAGATCAGCAGCATGGCGATGACGCGGTCGCGCGCCACTTTGCCGTTGCGGATACCTTCGATCATCAGCATGAAGGCCAGGCCGATGAACAGCACGGTCAGGACGATTTGCAGCTTTTCAGCGCCGACGGTCAGCAGGAAGTACATCAGCGGGATCACGCACAGGCAGCCCAGGGCGACCCAGACGACGCGCATCGGGTTGCCGGCGCCGGCTTCCGGTGCGCCGATGCCCTTCAGGGCGCGGCGGCCGATGAAGAACCATACCAGGCTGATCAGCATGCCGAAACCGGACGCCATGAAGACCATCTTGTACGAAGGCATGGCGCTGGTGCCGAAGATCGACTCGGCCAGCCACTGGGTGAAGACGGGCGCGACCATGGCGCCCATGTTGATACCCATGTAGAAGATCGTGAAACCGCTGTCGCGGCGCGGATCGGCTGTCGTGTACAGCTTGCCGACCATGGTCGAAATGTTCGGTTTGAACATGCCGTTACCGACGATCATCGTGGCCAGGCCCAGGTTGAAGATGTCCTGGTTCGGCACCGAGATGCAGAACAGGCCGGCTGCCATGAAGACGGCGCCCAGCAGAATCGAGCGCTGGTAACCGATGACCCGGTCGGCGATGTAACCGCCGAACAGGGCGCCGGCGTACACCAGCGCGAGGAAGGAACCGTAGGTCAGGTTGGCCGCTGCCTGTCCCGAACCGTCGCCAGCATGAAACTGGGCCACGATGTACAGGACCAGCGCCCAGCGAACTCCGTAGAACGCGAAGCGTTCCCAGAATTCAGTCATGAACAACATCCACAATGGGCTTGGATGGCCCATAATCTGCTTGAACTCGGGAATAACGGCTTCCTTGTTGGGCGTAGTCGCACCGCTCATGCGGTTCCTCCTGAAAAATTATTATAGTCAATCGATACAACGAACTTATGGAAGCCTGCGGGCGGCGGGGACTCTCATGAAGAACCTCACGCACGGGAATTCCAATAGGCAGGCATTCTAATCTACAAATTGCGCTGAGCGAAGGTTTCCATTCGCATTAGCAAGAATGACTGTTTCATATTAATCAAACCGGTTTGCAGGCAAGGGCGGCCCGGGCGATTTTGCGGCGGCACAGCACAACTTGTCCGACTTGTCGTATATTAAGGTTGCAAGACCTTCGAGCATCGATTTTTAAAGGAATTTTTCGCATTATGGAACACGACGTTATCGATACTCTGGTTTCACCGGAAGGCCGCCTGGACGTGCTCTCCAAGACTGAAGTCAACAAACTGCTCGACACCAGCCAGGGCGGCCTGTACAACACCTTCCGCCGCTGCGCGCTGGCGGTCTTGAATTGCGGCAGCACCATCGACGATGGCCGCGCCTTGCTGGAGCGCTACCAATCGTTTGAAATCTCCATCATCCAGCGCGAGCGCGGCATCAAGCTCGACATCAAGGGCGCGCCGGCAATCGCCTTTGTCGATGGCAAGATGATCAAGGGCATCCACGAGCACCTGTTTGCCGTGCTGCGCGACATCATCTTCGTCAGCGATGAAGTCACGGGCAACCCGAAATTCGACCTGCAGAGCACGGAAGGCGTGACGGACGCCGTCTTCCACATCCTGCGCAACGCGAACGTGCTGCAAACCCAGCTCAATCCGAACCTCGTTGTGTGCTGGGGCGGCCATTCGATCAACCGCGCCGAATACAATTATTCGAAGGAAGTGGGCTACCAGCTGGGCTTGCGCGGCCTCGACATCTGCACCGGTTGCGGCCCGGGGGCCATGAAGGGCCCCATGAAGGGCGCCACCATCGGCCACGCCAAGCAGCGCCTGCACAATGGCCGCTACCTGGGCATCACCGAGCCGGGCATCATCGCCGCCGAATCGCCGAACCCCATCGTCAATGACCTCGTCATCATGCCGGACATCGAAAAACGCCTGGAAGCGTTCGTGCGCGCCGGTCACGGCATCGTCGTGTTTCCCGGCGGCGCTGGCACGGCCGAAGAGATTTTGTACATCCTCGGCATCCTGCTGCACCCGGACAATGCCGAGATTCCCTTCCCGCTGATTTTCACGGGACCGGAAACCTCGCGCGAGTATTTCGTGCAGATCAATCAGTTCATCAGCGACACCCTGGGTCCGGACGCGCAGCAGCGCTATAAAATCATCATTGACGACCCGGAACTGGTGGCGCGCGAAATGCTCGAAGGCATACGCCAGGTGCGCGAATTCCGCAAGGCGCACAGCGACGCGTATTACTTCAATTGGCTGCTGAAGATCGACCACGAATTCCAGAAGCCGTTCCAGCCCACGCATGAAAACATGCGCAACCTGAGCCTGCACAAGAACCAGCCCACGCACTTGCTGGCAGCCCAGCTGCGCCGCGCGTTTTCCGGCGTGGTGGCGGGCAACGTCAAGGACGACGGCATCCGTTCGATCGAAGAGCACGGCAACTTTGAGATCCATGGCGACAAATCCATCGCCGGCCCCATGGATGCGCTGCTGGCTTCCTTCGTGGCGCAGCACCGGATGAAACTGGCGGGTACGGCGTATGTGCCTTGCTACACAGTGGTCCAGTAAACAGTCTTGACACCATCGCGCCGCCCCCTCCGCGTTTGCCGGGGGAGGGTGGCGCTTTTCACATTTGGCCCCCAGCATGTGCTTTCGCTACCACAAGTAATCAAATCGCTTGCGTCATCGATGTGTGGGTGCTATCTTTGGAACCGGTTCCAAAATAAAAACATGAACGTCAACAGGTAGTGGAGAGCAACCTTGGATTCAGTACGCGGCAATAAAAAAACAGTCTCCGGCGAGCCGGCCCGGCCCGTGACCATCGCCCAGGTGGCGCGCGAGGCGGGTGTGTCGAAGACCAGCGTGTCGCGCTTTCTCGGCGGTGAACTGGACGCTTTGTCCGAGAACATCCGCCAGCAGATCGACAGCACCATCGCGCGCCTCGGCTACCAGCCGAACCAGATGGCGCGCGGCCTCAAGCGCGGACGCACGCGCCTGATCGGCATGGTCGTGGCCGACATGCTCAATCCCTACACGGTGGCGGTGCTGCAAGGCGTGGAAGCGGCCTGCCAGCAGCATGGCTATACCCTGATTTTATGTAATACCGGCAATGACGAACAGCGCGAACGCCAGTCGCTGGCCGCGCTGCGCTCGTACAGCGTGGAAGGGCTGATCGTCAATACGCAGGGGCGCAACATCGAATCGTCCGACTTGCAGCAGGCGGGCATGCCCATCGTGCTGGTCGACCGCCGCATCGAGGGCGCCGATTTCGACCTGGTGGGCCTGGACAATGTGCAGGCGGGCCGCCTGGCAACCCAACACTTGATCGAGCAGGGTTTCGACGCCATCGCCTTCGTCGCACCGCCATTGACGGGCGTCAGCTCGCGCCTGATGCGTGCCGACGGTTTTCAGTCAGTGATGGCGGAGCATCCGGGCTGCGTGGGCGAAGTGCTGGCGGTGGACCTGGACGACCGGCCTTCCATCGACGCGCAGGTGCGGCAATGCCTGGCGCAGTGGCGCGGCCGCCGCGTGGCGCTGCTGGCCTCGAATGGCATGGTGGCGCTGGAACTGGCGCTGATGCTGCAGCGCCTCGAACTACGTATGCCGCAGGACGTGGGCTTGCTGGGCTTTGACGAATTGCCGTGGTCGCCACTGGCGGGCCTGAGCACGATCGAGCAGCAGACCTATGAAATCGGCTTTTCGGCGATGACGTGCATGTTGTCGCGTTTGCAGGGCGAGCAGTGCCCGCCGCGCGAGGTGCTGTTGCCAGGTAAGTTGATTGTACGCAATTCCACCCAGCGAGGAATTGCGGGCAAGGGCGGTGATTGACGGGGGAGAGGGCGTTGCCCTTTTTTTTGGGTAAGTTATGGAACCGGTTTCATAGAGTGTGTTCACGCTGGAAAGGGGTGTGGATAGTCAGGCAAGGCAATGGCAGGAGTTTGGCATGAGGTTGAAGCGACACGGCAAGAGACGAAGTAAATCGTCCATTTGACAATATTCCCGGAAGTGCCTCGACGAGGCCAGTACCGGGATCACAGGAGACGGAAACATGAAGATGACGACACTGTTTTACGCGAAGATCGTGGCTTGCGCGCTGGCCGCCACGTGCGCCCTCGGTGCGGCGGCCGATGCCGGCGCCCAGACGCTTGGCGACCTGATCAAAAAAGGCAAGCTGACCATCGGCGTGGTCAGCGGCACGCCGCCGTTTGGCAGCATCGACGCCAAGGGCGCGCCCGTCGGCTATGACGTCGATGTCGCCAACCTGATCGGTAAATACATGAACCTGCCCGTGGAAGTGGTGCCCCTGACGGCACCCTCGCGCGTGCCGTCGCTGGAATCGGGCAAGGTCGATTTCCTCGTGGCGACCCTGGCGCCCACGCCGGAACGGGCCAAGACCCTGATGTTCACCATGCCCTACAGTGCGTTTGAACTGGCCATCGTCGCGCCGGTCGGCGGCAAATTCAAGGCCCTGGCCGATTTGAAGGGCAAGAAGGTGGGCGTGACGCGTGGCACCACGAATGACACGGCGCTGAGCCGCATGGCGCCGGCCGGCACGGCCATCGTGCGTTTCGAGGACGACGCCACCGTCACCCAGGCCTTGCTCAGCAAGCAGGTCGATGCCGTCTCGATTCCCAGCACGATGGCGCTCGACATCATCAAGACGCGCGGCGCGGGCAAGATCGAGGTCCGGTTCACGTATTCCGTGCAACCGAATTCGATGGCGGTGCGCCGCGGCGACTTCGAGCTGCACCAGTGGCTCAACAATTTCATCTACTACGTCAAGCTGAACGGCGAACTCGACGCCATCGCGCGCAAGTGGAGCGGCGCGCCGCTGCCGCCATTGCCGACCTTCTGATACCACAAGCCGCATAGGGAAAGTGTTGGTCCGTACGGCGCGCCACCGTGGTGGCGCCGCCGGGGATGCGCACGTAGATAAGGAGTTGAGTATGCCGTATGAATTTCATTTTGAACTCGTCATGCAATCGCTGGACCGCTTGTTGTGGGGCGCGGCACTGACGATACGCCTGAGCGCCCTGGCTATGGTGCTGGGACTGGCGGTGGGTGTGTGCGCCGCCGTCATCCTGAAGAACGGTCCCGCCTATGCCCGCGTTTTGGTGCGCGCGTATGTCGAGGTCATCCGCAGCACGCCGTTCCTGGTGCAGCTGTTCATCATTTACTTTGGCTTGCCGTCGCTGGGCTTGCAGCTCGACGCCAACGGCGCCGCGCTCGTCGCCATGACGGTCAACCTGGGCGCCTATGCGGCGGAAATCGTGCGCGCCGGCATCGGCGCCGTGCATCCCTCGCAGCTGGAGGCGGCACAGGCGCTGGGCATGACGCGCTGGCAAGTGATGCGCCACGTGGTGTTGCTGCCGGCGCTGGAAAAGGTGTATCCGGCGCTGGCCAGCCAGTTCACCTTGATGATGCTCGCCTCGAGCGTGGTTTCGGCCATTTCCGCCGAAGAGCTGACCGCCGCCGCCCACCTGCTCGACTCGGAAACCTTCCGCAGCTTCGAGATCTACATCGTCGTGATGGTGCTGTACATCCTGCTGGCCCTGCTGTTCCGCTTCAGCTTCTGGGTGTTGGGCCAGATCGTCTTCAAACGCCGCCGCCGTCTGGGCGCGGTGCGCATGGGAGCATGACATGATCAGTGATTTTTCCTGGGATAACCTGCAATTTCTGCTCGAGGCCACACGCTGGACCATCGGTCTGTCGCTGATCGTCTTCATCACGGGCGGCATCGCCGGCTTCGCGGTGGCGCTGCTGCGCACGGCGCGCAGCCCGTTCCTGCGTTGCATCAGTGCCCTGTACATCCAGCTGGTCCAGGGCACGCCGGTGCTGATCGTGCTGTTCCTCACCTATTACGGCCTGGCCCTGTTTGGCTACAAGCTGTCGCCGATCATCGCGGCCGGCGCGGCGATGACGATCTTTGCCAGCGCCTATCTGGGCGAGATCTGGCGCGGCTGCATCGAAGGCGTGCAGCGGCAGCAGTGGGAAGCATCGGCCGCGCTGGCGCTGAACCGCTACCAGCAGCTGCGCTACGTCATCCTGCCGCAGGCGCTGCGCCATTCGCTGCCGCCGACGGTGGGCTTCATGGTGCAGATCATCAAGAACACTTCGATCACCTCGATCATCGGCGTGGTGGAACTGACGCGGGCAGGGCAACTGGTCAGCAACGCGACCTTCCTGCCTTTCATCGTCTTCCCCGTCGTCGCCCTGATCTACTTCGCGATGTGCTACCCGCTGTCGCGCTACAGCCATTCACTGGAAAGGAAATTCCATGCCCATCGTTGAAATTGACAATATCAGCAAGAGCTTCGGCACCAATCACGTGCTCAAGGGCGTATCGTTCGCCGTCGAGCGTGGCCAGGTCATCGCCGTGATCGGCCGCAGCGGCTCCGGCAAGAGCACCATGCTGCGCTGTATCAACGGCCTGGAAACCATCGACAGCGGCAGCATCGTCGTGGCCGGCCATACGCTGACGGCGCGTCAGGAGCATCTGCTCGACTTGCGCAAGGATGTCGGCATGGTCTTCCAGAGCTACAACCTGTTCCCCCACCTGACGGTGGAAGAAAACGTCATGCTGGCGCCGCGCATCGTCAAGAAGGTGCCCGACGCGCAGGGCCGCGCCACGGCGCTGCGTGTGCTCAAGCAGGTGGGCCTGGACCACAAGCGCGAGGCCTATCCCGAGCAGCTGTCGGGCGGCCAGCAGCAGCGCGTGGCGATCGCCCGTTCGCTGGCGATGGAACCGCAAGTGATGCTGTTCGACGAAGTGACGTCGGCGCTCGACCCGGAACTGACGCAGGAAGTGCTGAAGGTGATGGAAGAGCTGGCGCAGGCGGGCATGACGATGCTGCTGGTGACGCACGAGATGGAATTCGCGCGGCGCATGGCCGACGTCACCGTCTTCATGCACCAGGGATTGGTGTGGGAGAGCGGACCGTCGGAAGCGTTTTTCAGCAACCCGCAAACGCCCGAAGCGCGCCAGTTCGTCGGCGCGGGAGCGATCAAATGAGCCCCGTCCTGGTGGCGGCGTCGGCCTACGGCGCAAGCAGGGTCAGGCAGCTGGGGCAAAGCCATTTCATCGACGTGGTGGCCGATGCGGGCGGCGCCGGCATCGAGATCCGTCGTGAACTGTTCACTTCCGACTTGCCGGACCTGGCGCGCATGGGCGCGGCGGTGGCCGCGCGCGGCCTGTACTCGGTGTATTCCACGCCCATCGAATTGTGGGACGCGGACGGCTTGCTGCAGCACGAACTGCTGCAACAGATGCTGGACGAGGCGGCGCGCCTGGGGGCGCGTTACCTGAAGGTGTCACTGGGCCACTACCCGGCCGCGCCGGACTTGCCGGCCTTGAAGGCCCAGCTGTCGGCTGCGCCCGTGGCGCTGCTGGTGGAAAACGACCAGACGGCCCATGGCGGCGCGCTGGCGGCGATGGCGCGCTTCCTGGCGGCGGCGCGCGAAGCCGGGCTGCCGGTGGGGCTGACCTTCGACATCGGCAACTGGCGCTGGGTGGGCGAGGATGCGCAGCAGGCGGCGCGTCTGCTGGCGCCGTACGTGCGCTATGTGCATTGCAAGGCCGTCCTGGAGGACGCGGGGCGGCTGTCGGCCTGCGCCGTTTCCGAGGCCGATCCCACCTGGCGCGCCGTCTTTGCGCACTTCGCGCCGGGCGTGCAGCGGGCCATCGAATTCCCGCTCGAGGGCGCCGACCTGGTGGCCGAAACGGGCCGCTACATCCAGATGCTGGAGGCTGCATGATGGAACAAGAACTGCGCCAAAAGGAAATTCAAGGGGTGCACGCGCTCGACGTCGTCACCTACGGCGAAGCGATGGCGATGTTCGTTGCCGAGGAAACGGGGGACCTGGCGGCCGTGGCGCACTTTACGCGCCGATTGGCGGGCGCCGAGACGAATGTCGCCATCGGCCTGGCGCGCCTGGGCTTGCGCGTCGGCTGGCTGAGCCGGGTGGGCGATGATTCCTTTGGCCGCTTCATTCGCGCCAGCGTGCAGGCCGAGGGTGTCGATTGCAGCCGGGTCGTCACCGTCGCCGGCCAGACCAGCGCCTTCCAGCTCAAGGCCCGGGCCGAGAACGGCGCCGACCCGCTGGTCGAATACTTCCGCAAGGGTTCCGCCGCCAGCCGGCTGGCGCCCGAGCACTTCGACCCTGCCTATTTCCTGTCCGCGCGCCACCTGCACGCCACGGGTGTGGCGGCAGCACTGTCCGAGACCAGCCTGGCGTTCGCCGGCCAGGCGCTCGACTTCATGCGCGAGCATGGCCGCACGGTGTCGTTCGATCCGAACCTGCGGCCCACGCTGTGGCCCTCGCAAGCCGTCATGGTCGAGCAGATCAACCGCCTCGCCGCCAAGGCGGACTGGGTGCTGCCTGGCCTGGGCGAAGGAAAAATCCTCACCGGCCACGAGCTGCCGCACGACATCGCTGGTTTTTACCTGCAGCGGGGCGTGCGGCTGGTGGTCATCAAGCTGGGCGCCGACGGCGCCTATTACCGCACGGCCGATGGCGATAGCGGCGTGGTGCCGGGCGAGCACGTGGCCAATGTGGTCGACACGGTGGGTGCCGGCGACGGCTTCGCGGCCGGCCTGGTCAGCGCCTTGCTGGAAGGCGTGCCGCTGGCGCAGGCGGTAGGCCGCGCCAACCGGGTCGGCGCCTTCGCCATCCAGGTGGCCGGCGACATGGAAGGCTTGCCGACCCGCGCCCAGCTCGACGCGCTGGTCCAATCTTGAATCGAACAGGAGAAATACGCGTGAAAAAACATGTGGTTGTGTATAAAAAGCTGGCCGAGCCGCTGCTGGCGCGCCTGCGCGCCGAATGCGAGGTGACGTACTTCGAGGCGATCGATGCGGGCAACCGCGCCGCGTTCGCCGCCGCCATCCGCGGCGCGCACGGCTTGCTGGGCGCCAGCGTGCGCCTGGACCGCGAATTGCTGGACCCGGCCGTTGACCTACGCATCATTTCCACCATATCGGTGGGCGTCGATCAGTTCGACGTTGATTACCTGCGCGAACGGGGCATCTTGCTGGCCAATACACCGGACGTGCTGACGGAAACGACGGCCGACACGATCTTCGCGCTGATCCTGGCCAGCGCGCGGCGCGTCGTCGAACTGGCCGAATTCGTCAAGGCCGGACGCTGGACGCGCAGCGTGGGCGAAAGCCAGTATGGCGTCAACGTGCACGGCAAAACCATCGGCATGCTGGGCATGGGCCGCATCGGCCGCGCCGTCGCCCGCCGCGCCGCGCTCGGCTTCGGCATGCAGGTGCTGTACGTGAATGGCGAAGCGGTGCCCGAGGTGGAGGCGGCGCTGGGTGCACGCCAGGTGGCGCTCGACGACCTGCTGGCCGGCTCCGACTTCGTCTGCGTGGTGCTGCCGCTGACGGCGCAGACGGAACGCATGATGGGCCGGCGCGAGTTCGCGCTGATGCGCCCCGGCGCCATCTTCATCAACGGTTCGCGCGGGCGCATCGTCGACGAGGCGGCGCTGATCGAGGCGCTGCAGCAGGGCACCATCCACGGCGCCGGTCTCGACGTGTTCGAGCGCGAACCGCTGGCGCCGGACAATCCGCTGCCGCGCATGGCCAATGTGGTGGCGCTGCCGCATATCGGCTCGGCCACGCACGAAACGCGCTACGCCATGGCGCAGCAGGCGGTGGACAACCTGCTGGCCGGCCTGCGCGGCGAGCGTCCGCGCCATCTGGTCAGCTAAGCGCAGTTTCCATCAAAAGACAGACAGGGCAAGACATGAAGAACAAGGTAGTAGGAGCAATGATCATCGGCGCCGGCGCCTGCAGCAGCCTGTGTAGCGCGCAGTCGAACGTAGCCATGTACGGCATCGCGGACCTGGGCGTGGTGTCCGAGAACGGCGGCGCCAGCGGCAGGGTGCTCAAGGTGACCAGCGGCATCGCCAACGGCTCAAGGCTCGGTTTCAAGGGCAGCGAAGACCTGGGCGGCGGCATGACGGCGATCTTTACGATGGATGCGGGCATCCTGGCCGATACGGGCGCTTCGGCCCAGGGCGGCCTGCTGTTCGGGCGCCAGGCCTTCGTCGGCCTCGCCGGCGCGGCGGGCACCTTGCGACTGGGCCGCCAGTACACCTTCATCGATAGCAGCCTGGGCGCGCTGGACCCGTTCTACCTGGGTTTTGCGGGCAGGATGAGCAACGTCTTCACGGCCGGCTACATCAGCCGGGTCGACAACAGCATCACCTACAGCTCGCCCGTGCGCGGCGGCCTTTCCGGCGAACTGGCATACGGCTTCGGCGAAGTGCCGGGCGACGCGTCGGCCAAGCGCTACATGGGCGCGGCGGCCACCTATGCCAGCGGGCCGCTGTACCTGCGCATGGCGCACCAGGACGCCAATACCCTGTCAACCGCGCTGGTGGCGGGAACGGCGAGGAACACGGTGCTGGGCGCCACCTGGGACTTCGGCGTGGTCAAGGCGCATGGCGCCGTGGCCGTCAGCAAGAGCACGGCGGGCGCCGCCACCACGGTCGACAGCGCGGACCTGATGCTGGGCGCCACCGTGCCTTTTGGTCCGCACCGCGTCCTGTTCTCGTACGTGCGGCGCGACGACCGGCGCGCCGCCAACGGCGACGCTACCCAGATCGGCATCGGCTACACGTATGCGCTGTCGAAGCGCAGCACCTTGTATGCGGCCTACGCGCATATCGACAACCGCAACGGCGCCGCCTACCTGGTGGGCAACGCCACCGACAACGGCAGCGGCAACCAGGCCTGGAACCTGGGCCTGCGCCACACTTTTTAACGGGAGAATCGAATGAAGAAGATCGGATGGATTTTGGTCGGTGCCAGCACTGTAGCGCGCGAATGGATGGTCGACGCGATCGGCCAGCAGGGCGATGCGGAAGTGCTGGCCGTGGTCAGCCGGGACGCCGCGCGCGGCGCCGCCTTTGCCGCGCAGTTCGGCATAGCCGCCAGCTATACCGACCTCGATGCGGCGCTGGCCCATCCGGGCGCGGACGCCGTGTACATCAGCACCACCAACGAATGGCATATGGCGCAGACCTTGCAGGCGGCGCGCGCGGGCAAGCACGTGCTGTGCGAGAAGCCGCTGGCGCTGAACCTGGAGGACGCCCGCCGCATGGTCGACGGCTGCGCCGAAGCGGGCGTGGTGCTGGGGATTAACCACCACCTGCGCAACGCCGCCACGCACGGCAAGGTGCGCGAACTGATACGCGCGGGCGAGATCGGCCAGCCCCTGTATTGCCGCGTGCTGCACGCGAATAACCTGCCGCAGCACCTGCGCGGCTGGCGCCTGGACGCGCCGGAGTCGGGCGGCGTCACGCTCGACATGTTCGTGCACGATGTCGACACCTTGCGCTTCCTGCTCGATTCAGAGCCGCGCCACGTCACCGCCTGCGCCACCAGCGGCGGTATGACGGTGGCCGGGCTGGAGGAGGGCCTGATGGCCGTCATCGAGTTCGACAACGGCACCCTGGTGCAGGTGCACGACGCATTCAACGCGCCGTATTCGCTATCCGGCGTGGAAATCATCGGCAGCAAAGGCACCATCTTCGCCACCGGCGTGATGACGCAGCGCCCCGTCGGTACCATCAGCCTGACGCGCGACGGCGGCAGCATCGACATCCCCGTCGAGCATGAAAACCTGTACGTGCGCTCGGTGCGCGCCTTCCAGCGCGCCATGCGGGGCGAAGGGGAGCCGGCCGCCACTGGCGACGACGGCATGCGCGCGCTGGCCACGGCGCTGGCGGCGCAGCAGGCCAGCCGCAGCCACCAGCGCGTGACCCTGGCCGGCTGATAGCAGGCCGCACAAGTGAAAAAGCCGCCTGATCGCAAAATCAGGCGGCTTTTTATCGGCTGGCGTCCGGGATTAGTCTTCGCGGCGCAAATGAGGGAACAGCAGGACGTCGCGGATGTTCGGCGAATCCGTGATGATCATCATCAGGCGGTCGATGCCGATGCCGCAGCCGCCGGCTGGCGGCATGCCGTATTCCAGCGCGCGGATGTAGTCGGCGTCGTAGAACATCGCCTCTTCATCGCCGGCGTCCTTGGCAGCGACTTGCGCCAGGAAGCGGGCCGACTGGTCTTCCGCGTCGTTCAACTCGGAGAAGCCGTTGGCGATCTCGCGGCCCACCATGAACAGTTCAAAACGTTCGGTGATGCCGGCCACCGTGTCGGAAGCGCGCGCCAGTGGCGACACTTCAACAGGGTAGTCGATGATGTAGGTCGGTTCCCACAGCTGCGCTTCAGCCGTTTCTTCGAACAGCGCCAGTTGCAGCGCGCCCAGGCCGGCCGTGGCGAACGGCTTGACGCCGAATTTCTTCAGCTCTTCCTTGATGAATTCCGCATCGTTCAACTGCTCCGGCGTGTAGCCCGGCGCGTACTTGTTGATCGCTTCGACGATGGTCAGGCGGTGGAACGGTTTTGCCAGATCCAGTTCGCGGCCGCCGTAGGTCAGGGTGGCGGTGCCGTGCGCATCGATGGCGGCCTGGCGGATGACGGCTTCGGTGAAATCCATCAGCCATTTGTAGTCGGTGTAGGCCGCGTAGAATTCCATCATCGTGAATTCAGGGTTGTGACGGATCGACACGCCTTCGTTGCGGAAGTTGCGGTTGATTTCGAACACGCGGTCGAAGCCGCCTACCACCAGGCGCTTCAGGTACAGCTCGGGCGCGATGCGCAGGAACATTTGCATGTCCAGCGCATTGTGGTGCGTGATGAATGGCTTGGCCGCCGCGCCGCCCGGGATCGTGTGCAGCATCGGCGTTTCCACTTCCATGAACTCGTTCTTTTCCATGAAGCGGCGGATCGACGAGATGGCGGCGGTACGTGCCTTGAAGGTGCGGCGCGTCTCTTCGTTCATGATCAGGTCGACGTAGCGCTGGCGGTACTTGGTTTCCTGATCGGCCAGGCCGTGGAATTTGTCCGGCAGCGGGCGCAGCGACTTGGTGATCAGGCGCAGTTGCGTGACCTTGATGGTCAGTTCGTCCGTCTTGGTCTTGAACAGCGTGCCCGTCACGCCCAGGATGTCACCCAGGTCATAGTGGTGCAGGGCGGCCATGGCCGCTTCGCCGGTGAGATCCAGGGTGGCGTAGATCTGGATGCGGCCGTCGGCCTTCGGGCCGGAAGCGTCTTGCAGGGTGGCGAAGGCGGCTTTCTTGCCCGCTTCGCGCTTGAGCATCATGCGGCCGGCCAGCACCACGGTGACAGGTTCGGCTTCCAGCTCTTCGCGCGTCTTGCTGCCGTATTGCGCGTGCAGATCGGCCGCCTTGTGCTCGGGGCGGAAATCGTTCGGGAAGGCGATGCCTTGTTCGCGCAGTGCTGCCAGCTTGACGCGGCGCTCGGCGATGATCTTGTTTTCATCGGGGGCGGCGGCTTGTTCTTGGATATCCGTAGTCATGGTGTTCTTCGTTGGTGATTATTGATGATGTGGTGCCAGCGCTGGCGCCACGCTGGCAAACAGTGCGTCGACGTCGAGTGCGGAGAAATCCGGCACGATGGCAATCACGTTGTCGAAGGCGGCAAACGCTTCGGCCGGCAAGGTGGTGGTGAGCACCACGACGCGCATGCCGGCACGGCGCGCCGCTTCCACGCCCAGGGGCGCGTCTTCAAAGACGATGCAGTTGTGCGGCAGCGCGCCGGCCAGCAGCGCGCCTTTCAGGAAAACGTCCGGGTGCGGCTTGCCCCGTTCCACGTCGGCGGCACCGACGATGGCGTCGAAGCGGTGGCGCAGGTCCAGGCCGTCCAAGGTGAACGCGATGTTCTCGTCCGGCGCGGCCGTGCCCACCACCAGTCCGACGCCAGCCTGGCGCGCGCTGGTGATCAGCTGGTCGAAACCGGCGACTGTCGCCAGGTGCGGGGCATATAGTTCGCGGTAGACGACTTCCTTTTCAGCCAGCAGGGTGACGTGGTCGGCATCCTCGCCCAGGTATTGGGAGATGATTTCGTGTCCCTGCCGTCCTGCCGTGTCGCGGAAAAAGGCGTCCGCGTCCAGCGCATGGCCGTGGCGTTCAAAGAACGCCAGCCACGATGTCGTGTGGAAAGCCATGTTGTCGACGATCGTGCCATCCATGTCGAACAGGAAGGCGCGCTGCGCCAGCGCCGGAGCGGATGCATTCATCCTTATACGCCTTGCTTGAGCGATGCGGAAATGAACTCGTCGATGTCGCCATCGAGCACGCCCTTGGTATTGCCCGTCTCGAAACCGGTGCGCAAGTCCTTGATGCGGGACTGGTCCAGCACGTAGGAGCGGATCTGGTGGCCCCAGCCCACGTCCGTTTTCGAGTCTTCCAGCTTTTGCTGCTCGCTCATGCGCTTGCGCAGTTCATGTTCGTACAGCTTGGCTTTCAGCATTTCCATCGCTTCGGCGCGGTTGCGGTGCTGCGAACGGTCGTTCTGGCACTGCACCACGATGCCGGTCGGCGCATGGGTCATGCGGACGGCGGAGTCGGTCTTGTTGATGTGCTGACCGCCGGCGCCCGACGCGCGGTAGGTATCGACGCGGATATCGGCCGGGTTGACGTCGATCTCGATCGAATCGTCGACTTCGGGATACACGAACAGCGACGTAAACGAGGTGTGGCGGCCGTTGGCCGAGTCGAATGGCGACTTGCGCACCAGGCGGTGCACGCCCGTTTCCGTGCGCAGGAAGCCGTAGGCGTGATCGCCCTCGACCTTCAGGGTGGCCGTCTTGATGCCGGCAACCTCGCCGTCGGACTGCTCGAGGATTTCAACTTTAAAACCCTTGCGTTCGCAATAGCGCAGGTACTGGCGCAGCAGCATCGAAGCCCAGTCCTGGGCTTCCGTACCGCCGGCGCCGGCCTGGATGTCGATGAAGCAGTTGTTCGGGTCCATCGGATTGTTGAACATCCGGCGAAATTCCATGCTTTCGATGACCTTGCGGATTTCCTGCACGTCCTGCTCGATCGCTTCGAGCGTCTCGTCATCGCCTTCTTCGCGCGCCATGTCGAACAGGTCGCGGGTGTCGCGCAGGTCGGCATCGGCCTTGGTTAGCGTGAAGACGATCGCTTCCAGCGCCTTCTTCTCTTTACCGAGGTCCTGGGCGCGCTTCGGATCGTTCCAGACGGTCGGATCTTCCAGCTCTTCGTTGACTTGCTCTAGCTTCTCTGACTTGACAGCGAAGTCAAAGATACCTCCGAAGTTCGGCTTCGCGGACCGTCAGGTCGTTCAGCAGGGCGGAGATGATATTGATGCGTTCGGCTTCCATAATGTTCTGGTCTTCTATGGTGAAATCAAACCTTGAATTATACGCGAGCGCGGCCGGTTTCCGCTGCCGCTGCGGCGCAATTGCTGTCGCACGAGACAATAAAATCGTCATTTTGCTGTATTTGCGACAATATTTTTGCCTTGAAGATGGCTGGCGTGCTGCGTATGATGCTGGCGATATTGTCTTTTCACAGGAACATCTCATGTGCCACCCGCTGCGCCAACTTCCCCGTCTTGCCCTGTTACCGCTGCTGCTGGCCGGCTGCGGCGCCTTGCCGCCCGCCGCCCACGAACCGGTCCGGGCGATGGCCGCCATGCCAGCGGGTAGCAGCGCCACGCTGGCCCTGCTGGAGACGACGGACTTGCACGCGAATGTGCTCAGTTATGATTACTACAAGCTGCAGGCGGAACCGTCGATCGGCCTGGAACGCACGGCGGCGCTGATCGCCCAGGCACGTGCCGAGTTCCCGAACAACCTGTTGCTCGACAATGGCGACACCATCCAGGGCACGGCCCTGGCCGACTACCAGGCATTGGTAAAACCGCTGGCCTGTGACCAGACCCTGGCCATCTACAAGGCCATGAATCTGCTGAAGGTCGATGGCGGCGGCATCGGCAACCATGAATTCAACTACGGCCTGGCCTTCTTGAGCCAGGTGACGGGCAACCAGTTTGATGTCGACAGCGTGGACGCGGCCAAACCGCGCTGCGCCGGCCCCGCGTTCCCGCAAGTGCTGGCCAACGTCTACAGCGTCAGGACGGGCAAGCCCCTGTTTGCGCCATATCACATCATCGACAAGCAGATCACGGCGACCGGCCCCGATGGCAAACCGGTGACCAGCAGCGTGAAGGTGGGCATCATCAGCTTTGCGCCGCCCACCATCATGGCCTGGGACAAGCGCTGGCTGGAAGGCCGCGTCTACACACAGGGCGTGCGCGAGACGGCGGAAAAATTCATCCCCGAGATGCGCGCTAGGGGCGCCGAGCTGGTGGTGGCCATTTCGCACGGTGGCCTCGATGACAGCCCATATTCGCCCAGCATGGAAAACGGCAATTACTACCTGTCGCAAGTGCCGGGCGTGGATGCCATGCTGATCGGCCACTCGCATCAGCTGTTCCCGAACGCCGCCAGCACGGTGCCGCAGTTTAATTTGCCCGGCGTCGACAAGGTCAAAGGGCTGGTCAACGGCGTGCCTACCGTGATGGCCAATTTGTGGGGCAAGCACCTGGGCGTGATCGGCTTACGCCTGCGCCACGACGGCAAGCAGTGGACCATCGACAAGAGCGCCACCACGGTGGAAGCGCGCGGCATCCAGAACGCGGATAAAAGCTATGTGGCGCCCGATGCGGCCATCGCCAGGCTGGTGGCGGAAGAACACGCGGCCACCATCGCCTACGTGCAGACACCGGTCGGCGCCACCGACTTCCGCATGTCGACGTATTTCGCCGATGTGGGCGACGTCAGCGCCATCGAGGTGGTGAACCAGGCGCAATCGGGCTACCTGGCCGCGTATGTCAAGGCGAACCTGCCGCAATATGCGCACTTGCCCGTGCTGTCGATGTCGTCGCCGTTCAAGAGCGGCTCGGCCGGCGTGTCCGACTACACGGACGTCAAGGCGGGCAATGTGGCGCTGAACAACGCGGCCGACCTGTATTTATATCCGAACGCGCTGTATGGCGTGAAGATGAATGGCGCGGAACTGAAAGCCTGGCTGGAACAGTCGGCGCGGCGCTTCAATACCATCGATCCGAACAAACTGGAAGCGCAGGAACTGGTCAACACGGCGCACCCGAGCTACAACTTCGACGCCATCACCAGCGCCGATGTGCGCTACCAGATCGACGTCACGCAGCCGCCGGGCCAGCGCATCCAGGGGCTCACCTACCAGGGCAAGCCGGTGGCCGCGACGCAGGAATTTCTCATCGCGACAAATAACTACCGCGCCAGCGGCGGCGGCAATTTCCCTGGCCTCGACGGCAGCAAGACGGTGGTGGCCTCGCCCGACAATAACCGCGAACTATTGATTGCCTACGTCACGCAAGAGAAAAACCTGACGCGGGCGAAAAACGGCTCGGCGCGCAGCTGGCGCTTCGCCAAAGCCGCCACCAAAGGCCCGGTGGTGTTTCACTCTGCGCCGAACGTGATCGAGCTGGCGCAAGCGGCCGGCATCACCAATGTGACGCAGTTGAAGGCCGATGATGGCGCGGGCAAGGGCTTTGCGCTGTATCAAGTGGACTTGTCGAAATGATGCTGGCAAACTTGCTGCTGGCCGCCGCGCTGGCCTCGCCCGTTGTGCCTGCGCCCGACGTCACGGCCCAGGCCAAGGCCCAGATGCGCGCGGGAGAAGCGTCGCAGCCGCAGGCGCGCGCGCTGTTCGCACAGGCGGCGGGGCAGGGCAGCGGTCCTGCCGCCTATTACCTTGGCCTGATGCTGAAAAACGGCATGGGCGGGCCGCAGGACAGCGCCGCCGCGCTGCGCTGGCTGGAGCTGGCCGCGCAGCGGGGCGTGGCGCCCGCCATGTTCATCGTGGCGAACCTGCTGCAGGACAGTGACGAGGAAAAGGCGCGCTATTGGCTTGATGCGGCCTGCGACCTTGGCTACCCGGAAGCGCTGCAGCAGAAATCCGTGGCCCTGAGCGAAGGGCAAATGGGCTATGCGCACAATGAGGAACAGGGCCACCTGTACCTGAAAATGGCCACGCACGCCATGGGCCATCGCCCGCCGGAACCCTGAATTAGGCCGGTGCTTCCTTCTTCGGCCTGGTCCGCAGGCTGGCCGCCGCTTCGCCGATGGCGAACGGGTCGCGCGACAGGATGGCCGCGCCCAGGTCGACCAGCCTGGCCGCCGCGGCTATGGCTGCCTTGACGTCGGCGATGCGCTTGAGCTGCAGCTTGCCCTTCGCGATGGCGCCCTCGATATCGCTGCGCGCCTGCTCGGCGCCTTCGGCCGTCAGGTAAATGCCATACGCGCGGAACAGGGCCACCATCTGGTCCAGGTGGTTTTCATATTGTTCCAGCAGTGCGCGCTCGTCCGGCGCCAGCGCCTCGCGTTCGCGGATGCGCAATTCCAGCACCAGGCTTGACGCTTGCGCCAGGCTGTCGGCGATGGCGTAGCTTTGGTCTTTCGTCAGTTCGGTCAGTGGGGCCATGGGATACTCCTGTGTGCGCGCCGCTTACCAGCGGGCGGGGCCATAGAAAACAGCCTGTTTTTGCAGCGTGTCGACCTGGCGTGAGAACTGCGCCAGTTGCCGCTCCAGTTCGGGCGCCTGCAGGCGATCGAGATTGGCCCGCAGCGCGGCCACGCTGGCTTGCAGCGCGTCGACGGCGGCGACATACGCGGCGACGATCTTTTCCCTTTCCTGCAATTGCCGTCCTTCCAGATGCAGACGCGTGCGGATGTAGTTGGCGGCCAGCGGTTCACGCGGCGCGGCCTTGTCGACGGCGCCGCGCAGCAGGTCCAGGTCGCGCAATTCATCCTGCAAGCCGGCGCGGTAGCTGCGCTGGGCATACTCCTTGAGCGCATTGCTGACGATATCGACGGCTTCCTGCTCGTCGAGCAATTCGCGCAAGGCCGATTTCTGTACGCGTTGCGTGGCCAGGCGGCTCAGGTGTTCGCTCAATTTGACGACCTTGGACAGCTTGCCCGCATCGAGCAGGGGGGCGCCGGCGCCCGGCTGTGCCAGGCCGCCCAGCGCATCGCCGAGTCCGCCAAATTCTTCCTGGTAGACGGGCAGCTTGTCATCGGCCAGCGCCGCCATGGTCTGCGCATAGCGCAGCAGGACGTCGTTCAGGCTAGCGACCGACGCGCTGGCCTGCGCGATCGCGGCGCAATCGGCGCGCGCCGCCTGTTCACTGGCTTGCGCATCGAAACGCTCGGCCAGAATCAAACGCTTGCGCATGGCCTTGTCCATGCAGCTGTGGACGCCGCCCGCCAGCATGGGTTCGAAGTGCTGCGACATCTTTTGCGTCTGCTCGGCAAAGGTGCGCACGGGCGCCAGCTTGCTGGCGCAGCCGCCCAGCAGCAAGCTGGCGGTGGCGTAAAGAAGCAGAGTGGAAACGGATGAGTTCTGCGGGCGCTGCATATGGCCTCCATGCGGTAGGAGCGGCTGATTGGACCGGCGCGCATGCGCTGGCATGGCCGACCTTAGCATGCAGGACAGTGTCAATATTGCGCCAGATCAGCGGCTTGGTGAATCGCCGAGCTCGCCTGCTTGCCTGTCGTGTTTTACCACTGGATTGTTGTCCTATGACGCAGGTGCGCCAATTTGCTTCATATTTTCCTTACAAAAAGCTGACATCGGACAAGCAATCTGGTCTTTTGCGCATGCTGCGACGCGTCATATGTATCTGTTGCTGCTGTCAGATTACTCACCTACAATGTTTTATCGATGGGGAGGTTATCCAGCGTACGACTATAAAAAAAATGTTGTATTAAAGGAGATGACAAATGAATTTCAAACAGAAATTGCTCGTTGCAAGCCTGGTGCTGGGTTTCTCTCAATCCGCTTTCGCAGCCGAACCCATCAAGATCGGCGTGTCCGGTCCGTTCACGGGCGGTTCCGCGCCGATGGGCGTGTCGATGCGCGACGGCGTCAAGCTGGCCGTCGCTGAAATCAATGCCAAAGGCGGCGTGCTGGGCCGTTCGCTGTTGCTGATCGAGCGCGACGACGAAGCCAAGAACGAACGCGGCGTGCAAATCGCCCAGGAACTGATCAACAAGGAAAAAGTCGCCGCCACCGTCGGCTATATCAACACGGGCGTGGCGCTGGCTTCGCAGCGCTTCTATCAGGAAGCCAAGATTCCCGTCATGAACAATGTGGCGACGGGCTCCATCGTCACCAAGCAGTTCGCCGACCAGCCGGAAAACTATATCTTCCGCAATGCGGCCAATGACACCATCCAGTCCGGCATGATCGTGCACGAGGCGATCGAAAACCGCAAGTTCAAGAAAGTGGCGATCCTGGCCGACTCGACCAACTATGGCCAGCTGGGCCGCGAAGACCTGGAAAAGGCGCTGGAAAAGAAAGGCGTCAAGCCCGTCGCCATTGAAAAATACAATATCAAGGACGTCGACATGACGGCCCAGCTGCTGAAAGCCAAGCAGGCGGGGGCGGAAGTGGTGCTGACCTACGGCATCGGCCCGGAACTGGCACAGATCGCCAACGGCATGGAAAAACTGGGCTGGAAAGTGCCGCTGATCGGCAGCTGGACCCTGGCCATGGGTAACTTCATCGACAACGCGGGCAAGAACGGCAATGGCACGCGCATGCCGCAAACCTTCATCCAGGATGCCAGCACGCCGAAGCGCAAGGCCTTCATCGACGCCTATGTCGCTGCCTACAAGCCATCGGGCGGACGCATGCCGTCGGCCGTCTCGGCTGCGCAAGGCTACGATTCCATCTACCTGCTGGCTGCGGCCTTCAAGCAGGCGGGCGGCACGGATGGCCCGAAAGTGCGCGCCGCGCTGGAAAACCTGACGGACAAGGTGGAAGGCGCCGTGACGACCTACAACAAACCGTTCAGCAAGACCAACCATGAAGCGATCACGGCCGAGCTGACCGTGTTTGGCGAAGTCAAGGACGGCAAGGTCGTCCTCGCCAAGTAAGTCCGGCTAATTCCAAGTATCTAGCCGCGCAATGGCCAGCCTTGAGGAATCAGGACTGGCCATTTTTTCATCTTTCGTCTTCCGGGGAACACCATGGAAATCTTCCTGCAGCTTGTCTTCAGCGGCATCGCGCTGGGCATGATCTATGCCGTCATCGCCTTCGGCTATCAGCTGACCTTCGCCACTTCCGGCACCCTCAATTTCGGCCAGGGCGAGTCCCTGATGCTGGGCGCGCTGGTGGGCCTCTCCCTGGTGGGCACTATCCACGGCGGCCCTTATATGAGCTATTTGCTGATGGTCCCCATCGTCATCGCCTTCGGCGCCTTGCAGGGCGTGTTCGTCGAATGGATAGGCGTGCGGCCCGCCATCAAGATCAAGTCCGAATTTGGCTGGATCATGTCGACCATCGCGCTGGCCATCATCTTTAAAAACGTGGCGGAAAACATCTGGGGCAAGGACGACCTGACCTTCCCGTCGCCGCTCTCGGCCGCGCCATTCAAGGTGCTGGGCGCGAACGTGCAGCCGATGCAGGTGGCCGTCATCGTCGGCGCGCTGGCCATCATGCTGGCCGTCGAGCTGTTCAACCGCAAGTCGATCTATGGCAAGGCAGTGGTGGCGACGGCAAATGACCGCGACGCGGCCGGCCTGATGGGCATCAACACGGGCATGGTGATCACCTTTTCGTACGCGCTGTCGTCGGCCACGGCCGCCTTTGCGGGCGTGCTGGTGGCGCCGTTGACCCTGACCGGCGCCACCATGGGCGCCTCGCTGGGCTTGAAAGCCTTTGCCGTGGCCATCATCGGCGGGCTGACCTCGGGCGTGGGCGCCATCGTCGGCGGCCTGATCCTGGGCATCGCGGAAACGACCACTGGCTATTACATTTCCACCGGTTACAAGGAAGTGCCAGGCCTGCTGCTCTTGCTGCTGGTGCTGGCCGTCAAGCCGTCCGGCCTGTTCGGCAAAGCCGCGATCAAGAAAGTCTGAGGATCACATGAACAAGAAATTCACCATGCTGGCGTTCTGCGCGGCGGGCCTGGCCGCGCTCGTGCTGTTCCCGATTGTCATCCCGAATCCGTATTACATCCACCTGGCCGAGACCATCCTGATCTACGCCATCCTGCTGTTCGGCCTCGACATCGTCGTCGGCTACACGGGGCAGGTGTCACTGGGCCACGCGGGCCTGTTCGGCATCGGCTCGTATGCCACGGGCGTGCTGGTGTTCAAGCTGGGCCTGTCGTTCTGGCTGGCCATCCCCGCCAGCATCTTGGGCGCGGCCCTGTTTGGTGCCATCCTGGCCTTGCCGGCCCTGCGCGTGACGGGGCCGTACCTGGCCATGGTCACTCTCGCTTTCGGCACCATCATACAAATCCTGATCAATGAAATGAGCTTCCTGACGGAAGGCCCGATGGGCATCAAGATCCACAAGCCTGTCCTGTTCGGCCACAGATTGAGCGAGGTGGAGTACTACTACATGGTCGCCGCGCTGATGGTGATCTCGCTGGTGGTCGTGCACCGCATCCTGAAGTCGAACCTGGGGCGGGCGTTTGAAGCATTGCGCGACAGCCCCATCGCCTCGGACTGCATGGGCGTGTCCGTGTATCGCTATAAAGTGTATGCGTTTGTCATCAGCGCCGGCTTCGCGGGCCTGGCCGGCAGCCTGTATGCGTATTCGGAAGAATATATCTCGCCCAATACCTACAACTTCGAGCTGACCATTCTGTTCCTGCTGGCCGTCATCATGGGCGGGCGCAAGACGCGCTCGGGTGCCTTGCTCGGCGCCCTGATCGTCGTCATGCTGCCCAGTTTGCTGGCGGACATCGAGTTGTTCCGCAAGATTGCCGTGGCCGCCGCCGTGCTGGGCGTGATCGGTTCCGCCTTCATGCTGGCCAAGAAGCGCTCCACCGTGCGCGGCGTGCTCGTGCCGCTGGTCGCCACCATCGGCCTGGCCGCGTATTCCTATAAACTGGACAATATGATCGACTGGCGCCTGACCATCTTCGGCCTGATGACCCTGTTTGTCGTGTACTACCTGCAGGACGGCATCGTCGGTTTCCTGATGAGCTTTATCGGCAAGGGCCGGGGTCATGTGCAGGCCGTCGCTTCGCATGGCGTGGCGCCATTTGACCACGCCCAGGGCGGCCAGCGCGGCGAAACGCTGCTGCGCGTGGACCAGGCCCTGATGCAGTTCGGCGGCCTGAAAGCGCTGAACCAGGTGGACTTGAACGTCACGCAAGGCTCCGTGCACGGCTTGATCGGGCCGAACGGCTCGGGCAAGAGCACGATGATGAATGTGCTGACGGGGATCTACAAGCCGACGGCGGGCAAGGTGGAATTTGCCGGCGCCGTCATTTCCGGCCGCACGCCGTCCGAAATCGCCTTGGGCGGCGTGGCGCGCACCTTCCAGAACGTGCAACTGTTCGGCGAGATGACGGCCACCGAAAACGTGCTGGTGGGCTTGCACAATACCTTCAAATCGAACGTGCTGGACGTGATGCTGCACACACCCCGTTACAAGCGCGAAGAGCGCCTGGCGCGCGAGCGGGCCGCCAGCATCCTCGAATTCGTCGGCCTGGCGGACCTGGCCAACGAAGAGGCGCGCAATCTGCCGTATGGCAAGCAGCGCCTGCTGGAAATCGGCCGCGCGCTGGGCCTCAATCCCCGCCTGCTGCTGCTGGACGAACCGGCGGCGGGCCTGACGGCGCCCGACATCAAAGAGCTGATGGCCATCATCCGCAAGATCCGCGACCACGGCATCACCATCATCCTGATCGAGCACCACATGGACGTGGTGATGGCCCTGTCGGATGTGGTGACGGTGCTGGACTTCGGCCAGAAGATCGCCGAAGGCGCACCTGCGCTTGTCCAGAGCGATCCGAAAGTGATCGAAGCCTACCTGGGCGGCAGCGCCGACACCCTGAGCCCTGTGGCGCACTGAGAGGAAGACCATGCTGACCATTCAAAATCTGCACGCCGCCTACGGCAAAGTCGAAGTCTTGCACGGCATTTCGCTTGAAGTCCCGAAGGGCAAGCTGGTGACCCTGATCGGCTCGAACGGCGCTGGCAAGACCACCACCATGCGCGCCATTTCCGGCATGCTGAAACCCAAATCCGGCACCGTCACCCTGGGCGGCAAGGATGTCACGGGGCTCGACTCGCACCGCATCGCGCGCGCCGGCCTGGCCCATTCGCCGGAAGGGCGGCGCGTGTTCGCCTCCATGTCGGTGACGGACAACCTGCTGCTGGGTGCCTTTCCCCGCTTTACGCGTTCGCGCCCGAAAGGCGACATCAAGGGCGACCTGGACAAGGCCCTGGAGCTGTTCCCCCGTCTGAAGGAGCGGCGCGACCAGCTGGCCGGCACCTTGTCGGGCGGCGAGCAGCAGATGCTGGCCATGGCGCGCGCCGTCATGCTGAACCCGGAAGTGATCCTGCTCGACGAGCCGTCGATGGGCCTGGCGCCGATCCTGGTGGAGGAAGTGTTCCGCATCATCACGCGCCTGAAAGGTGAAGGCGTGACCATGCTGCTGGTGGAGCAATTCGCCGCCGCCGCCCTGAACGTGGCCGATTACGGCTACGTGCTGGAAAACGGCAGCATCTCCGTGCACGGCCCGGCCGAAAGCCTGAAGACCGATCCGAAGGTGATTGCAGCCTACCTGGGCGGCGGGCACTGAGCATGGACTGACAATGCGCTTGCTGCGCATTGTCAAATCCTCTGCATTGCGCAATGCAGTGTTCTGCCAGGCACTCATCGCCTGCTTGGCCGGACTTATGTGTGCTCAACAGAACCTGTCGAGGTCTCTTTTACCAAGAATTATGAATCAAGAAGTTCTACGCTACCGGTGGCAACTTATCTATCGCGTTTTCATTTGTCAGGACTTGTGATTCACGAACACCCAAGCCAATGGCGACGACGCCGGGCTTCCGAATTCTGGAACTAAAAATCCATCACGATACGGCACACTGCATTTGCTGATTTCAGCGCAGTTACTTAACCGAATCACTGAGGACATCATGACCAAAGCAAAGCACAATCAAAAACCGTCGACACTCACCACAACCCGTGCGGCATCGCGAGTACAGGCGGCCGTTGCCAGTTCGACCGGCGGCAGCGTCCCTAAGAGCAGTTACGTTGGCCGCCTTCAGGCAGCAGCTGCCAATAATTCTGGCAAGCCAGGTGCCAAGTAAAGGGAGCGCGGACATGACAAGCCAACAGGAACGCGATAACCATAGCAATCAGATGAATCCGAATAATGATGCCTACTGGCAGTCGCGGGGAGAGGATGAGCGGCCGGCGGACTGGGAGGCGCAGAAGGATGCAAATGATTTGCCTTCCGCTTCTTGAGACGTAAGATAGCTAGGCCAGGCCTGCACGCCGAATTGCAGGCCTTTGGTGACCAAACGGTCCCGGTTCCGCTTCCACCATCCCCCATAGCTGTCTGTACAATCGAGCAAGGCGGTGGTGCGACCCTTCTCTCGGGTCAAGAGCGGACTCCATAGATGTGAGCAGAAAAACATGGGAAATGGAATTGACAGGTAAATGCCGTTGCTGTCCGGCTTGATCACGGTTGTCCACAAGCATTCCAGTTGGCGTATCGTGAAGCGCGTAGTCTCGTCGCGCCAGCTTACCAGGCGCGCCTCGCTCTCGCCAGACCAGGCTGCGAAGTCCTTCACCCGGGGCATGTTTTCGGGCAAACGTCGGTCACGCCTCCAGGCTGCAAGCACAAATAAGAAATCAAACAGACGCGAGGTCGCAGTGTTGAATAGCCCTTTTCTAGGTTGCTGGCCATTTTTTGAGAATCGTCCTGTTTCATGGTCGAAATTAATGCTGGGATCAAAGCGGGGCATCACCAGCTGAAAAAGCGGATAGGCCTGCATAGTATTGCCAAAGTAACCAGCACAGAATTCCACATCCCAGCATGACAATACATGGAAGAGCAACGCATCATTCAAAGGCTTGGCGGTCTCCAGTAACGCATTAACATCTGAACCGAGTTCAAGTTGGGCGCGCAGCACACGTGCATCGTCGACATCAACCTCTTCTAGGCAGAACGACTGCAGCCAATCGAGCATAGTGATCAACACGTTACGTATCAGGGCAGTATCCTGCGAGATAACGGCGTCACTAAGCGCTGCGCAGTCCCGGTCAAAGTGTTCCGCCAGGGCTAGCGTTTCCTGACAATACTTTCCGTGATGAGGACTCAAGCTGTAAATGAGATCAGCAGTTGGTAAAAATTTACCTGTCCTGACAGACGGATATTCGGCAAGAATGGCACTTGCCTCATCGGAGGACCATCCTCCGATGTCAACCATTTGCTTGGTCAGCGCAGCGTTGGTTCTTTCGCCTAAATTTCTGCGATCCTCCTCGGTTGGTACCCATCCATGCTTAAAGCGGGTTCGCCAAGTGCGTTCGGATGTGCCCGATAACTCACCAAAAGATACCGCCAACTTGCGTCCATTTAATCGCTCGAAAATCAAGAAGGCAAAATGATTAAACATAACGTAGCGGCCTACTGTAATGCGTATATGGCGATGCACCGAGGTCGGAAGATCTTGCCCGGGCATACATCGCTGCGCCTGATGCGCGAACGCAGTCGTTAGTGTTTCGTCGGCTTTTCCTGCTGCACCAGAATGAACGGGCTGACGACGACGGCCCACAGGGCCGCATCGGCGGCTTGCCAGTCCAGCGCCTGCTGGTCCGACACCTTGGCCACTTTGCCATCGACCATCCATTGCGTGATGGTGGACTTGTCGTCGTGCGAGATGCGCACGGCCACTTCGACCAGGTCGAGTTCATTGGCGACCCAGACGACGTTGCCCTGGGCGAAGTGCTTTTCCAGTTCGCTCCAGGCCAGGCGGGCTGTTTCGCTGTTCACTTTGAGGCGCAGTTCGGTGTCTTTTTCAGGATTGGTTTGCATGCGAAATATCAATGTTCGGTGAGTCGGGTGCCGTTGCGCGCGGCTGGCTTGCCTTACAGGGCTTCCACGCGCGGCGTTGGCGTACCCCGCCATGTTAACCGATAGGCGGCACCTTTGCGAACATTGCCTACCAGGGCAGGGCGGAAGCAGGCCAGGTTGGTGCCGCTGGCGTGCCGGACACTGGGGAAGATTACGCCCATGGAACCGGCTTCGAGCAGGATGGCGGCCAGGTCTTGCGAGGCGATGTAGCTGGCCGGATCGAGGCAAGCCTGGTAGCGCTGCTGGCCGCGCAGGTCGTGGAAGCTGGCGGAAAAATCGGCCAGCAGCGACTGGTAGCTGACGCTGTCGTCGAAATAGTCGATTTCCTGGTATTCCACGGTTTTATGGAAAATGATCTCGGCCAGCGCCGTTTTCATGTCGAAGGCGCAATACCAGGCACCCCGCTCGCCATCGTTGAAACGCGCCCCTTCCGGGCGGGCATAGGTGTAGGCGGCGTTGATGATGCGAAAGTTCGGCACGCCAAAAACCAGCTCGTCCACGCCAATTCCTGGCGCGCCGCCATACTCGGCCACCAGGCGCGCGTTGGTCGCGTTATCGAGCTCGAACAGTTCGCGCAGGTGATCGTCGTCCTCGGCCAGGGGCGTCAGCACGGAGTCTTCCATGTCGGCGAAGCGCGAGGGGATCAAACGGCAGGTATCGATCTGGCGCAAGGCGGCCAGCGGCGGCAGCTGTGCATCGGCGATGGCTGGCACGATTACAGGCCTCCGCGGCGCGCGTCGAGCAGCTTGCGCACCGTCTGCATGGCCAGCAAGCCGCCGGCCAGCATCTGCGACAGGGGTGTGCGGCCGCCAAAGATCGGGTTTTTGTTGGGCAAACTCACCCATTCGTCGGCCAGCTTGTCGCCGTACAGGATGTGCAAGGCCTTGTAGATGCCCAGCAAATAGGAAATGCGCGTGATGCGGTCCACTTCCAGCACGCGGTCCGGGTGCTTTTTCCACTCGTACCAGGCGCTGCTGGACAGACCGCCCAGCAATTCGCGCGCATCGTCGTCGCGCAGCTTCCAGGCGGCGGCCAGCTTGAAAAACCCTTTCAATGCGGCCTGCGACAATCGCTCGCGCTCGGCTTTGGCATTCAGGTCGACGAGCACGGCCGGCTCGAAGCGGCTCTTGGGGTAGGCGTAGGCGAGATTCATGGCGTGTCCTTCAATAGAACTCTGTTTATGGACTATTTATACTCCTTTTCAGGATTCGTTGCAAGGTCCGCGCGCATGAAAAAGGGGCGCAGCAGGACAGGTGTCCCGCTGCGCCCCCGTTGGCGGACCGCGCTGGCTTACTTTGCCGTGACGGTGACAGGCACGTTCAGTTGCGCCGTCAAGCCGTTATTGTCCAGCGCCACCACCTTCAGCGTATAGCTGCCGGCCACCGGTTGCGGCCAGTAGGCCGTGATGGTCAGGCCGCTCATGGAAAACTGCATGCCCAGCGGCGCGCCGTCGATCGAGATCCGCAGCGAGGTCGCCCCTGGCGCCGTCAGCACGATGCTGCCGCTCATGGCCTTGCCGGCCACGCCCGTCATGGCGGCGGCGCTGATCGTGGGACCCGCGGCGGCGATTTTCACCGTGGCCACGGCCTGGCCGCTCAAGCCCGTCTTGGTATCTTTGGCGATGATGGTCACGCTATACGTGCCCAGCACGGGGCTGGCCCAGCTGACGACGCCGGCCGCACTGATGCTCATGCCGGCTGGCGCGCCCAACAGGCTGTAGGTGACGGGGTTGGGCGCCACCACCGTGCTGGCGAACGACAGTGCCACGCCGGGCTTGCCAGTCACGCTGGCCGCCGTGACCACCGGCGGCAGCGGGGCGGCGATGGCCACCGTGTAGATGCCTTTGCCGCTCAAGCCGGTCTTGCTGTCCTTGGCAGTGATGGTGACGGCATAGCTGCCCGCCAGCGGCGCCGCTCAGCTCACCAGGCCCGCGCTGCTGATGCTCATGCCGGCCGGCGCGCCGGTGAGCGTATAGCTGACGGGGTTCGGTGCGGTGACGCTGACATTGAAGGCCAGCGCCGTGCCGACCTTGCCCGAGATGGCGCCGGCGGCGACGACAGGCGCCGGTTGCGGCGCGATGACGATGTTGTACACGGCCTGGCCGGTCAGGCCGCTGACGGAATTGCGCGCCACCATGGTCACGGCATAGCTGCCGGCCACGGGCGCGGTCCAGCTGACGACGCCCGTGGCGGCGATGCTCATGCCGGCCGGCGCGCCCAGCATGGAAAAGCTGAGGGGATTGGCCGCGCTGGCCGATACCGTAAACGAGAGCGGCGTGCCGACCATGCCGCTGATGCCGGCCCCCGTCACCACGGGCGCGACCGGGGCGGCGGGCATGCCCGACAGGCTGGCGAGCAGGCTTTTCACGTTGGGCGTGCCCAGGCCCGCAAGCGGGTCATAGCCGACCCTGGCCGTGCAGACGCTGCAGGTGCCGTTGCTGCCGCGCGTGATGTCGGCAAAGCTGCTGGCAAAGGTGCCGGGTACGGTGGCGATCTGGCCGTACAGCGTAGTGTGCGCCAAGCCCAGCGCCGTCTTCGCTTGCAGTGCGCGGCTGGCGTTGGCGATGGCGATCAGGCCGGCCCATTGCGGCGTGGATAGGCTGGTGCCGCCGATGCTGAGCCAGCTGGCGGTGCTGCTGCCCTGTGCCATCACGGCCGTGTACTGGCCCGTGGCGGGATCGGCATTGAAGGCCACGTCGGCCACATTGCGGCGCAGCAAGCCCGTCATGCCCGGTACGTTGCTGGCGCTCTGGTAGGAGGGCAGTGCCGTATAGGCGCTGATGCCGCCGCCCGTGCCTGACCAGGCCGCTTCACTGCGCACGCCGCTACCGCTGTAGCTGAGCGTGGTGCCGCCCACGGCCAGCACGTTCGGTGACACGGACGGCCAGGACACGCTGCTGCCCGAGTCGCCCGTGGCGGCCAGATACGTCATGTTCTTGCCCGTGAAGGCGCTGTCGACGGACGCCGTCCAGTTGCCTTCGACGGCGCCAAAGCTCATCGACACCACCCCAGGCCCCATCAGGTTGGCCAGGCGCACAGCGCCCAGCAGGCTGTTGATGGAAGCGTCGGGCGCCTCGATCAGCACGATGCGCGCCAGCGGCGCCGTGGCATGCGCCCACTGCACGTCGAGCGCGATTTCCATGGCCCAGCCCGAGTTATAGGCGGGCGCGGTGGCCGTCATGGTGCTCGATGGCGTGTTGTAGACAACAGAAAACTCACAGCCGCTGACCGGCGCGGGTGGCAAGGGCAGGGTGGCATTCGTCGCGATGGCCTTGGTGGTGCAGGCGGGCAAGCCGAATTTCTGGTTGAAGAGGGCCAGTTCGGCCGCCGCGTTCGGGTTGTGCATGGCGTCGACAATATAGATCGTCTGCCCCGCGCCCAGCTGGGCCGCCTGGGTCGGCGTCAGCGCCGTGCCCGCTGCCGGCAGCGCGGGCAAGTCGTAGGCGGCGCGGATTTGCGCGGGCGAGTAGGTGGACACCACGCTGCTGCCGGCCATCGGTGCGGCGATGTCCGCCGCGCCGCCGTCCAGCAGCGGTGCGATGTTTTGCGCCGCCTGTTGCGCGGCGGCGATCTTTTGCGCCGTCAGGCGGCGCGTACTGATGTCCGTCATGGCCCCGGGCACCCGCTGCATGTGCGGGCGCCAGTGGGCCGAGCCGCTGCTGTTGGTGCTGTCGCGCCCGTCAGGCGCATCGAGCAGGGCAGGGGCGGCATGGAACATCGGCTGCGCCACCAGCGCGCCGACGGCGGCGGGGATGACGGGCACCTCGACACTGAATTGGGTCGCCGCCGTGGCAATGGCGGCGGGCGGTGCCGATGTCTCCTGGCCGGGGCCGCAAGCGCCCAGCAGGAGCGCGGCAGTGGCGCCCAGCAGCAGGCGTCCGTGACGGGGATGCAAAGGGGTGAATTTTTTCATGGCGAAACTCTCCGAGTTGGCGAGGGCCACATCTCGACAATGCATCCTGGCATGGCGCCGCGCGCTGGCGGTCCCGGCCCTGCATTGGCAGCCCCGCTGCCGTGGCGCTTGCGCGCGGTAGGCCGGTGGCTTTGCGTCCCCGACTTTCGGCGGGTTTGCCCTCAGAATTGATCATGCATCGCGACAAATTTCTTGATGCGTTATCAATTCTAGTGAATTTGCCAAATAAGTGTTAACTATTTTCAATGAATATTTTCATTATTGCAATGAAATGTGGCGAATTTACCTATTCTCGGAGGCAATCTTGCCAGCTTGATTAAGCCTTATAGGCAAGGTTATCAGAGGGGTATCGATGCATGACAGTGTTTTTTCACAGCTACGGTGCTGGCACTTCCTGATGGTTGAATGAATTTCACGAATTTAATGAATATATTGCTTTCACGCATCAATCCTCGAACACCATGCCTGGATACGGCGCTGCGCGGCAGGTCGCCAGCCGCTGCGCCAGGCTGCCCGCATGGGCTTCCAGCTGGTGGCCGTCCGGATCGAGAAAATACAGGGAATCGCCGGCGCTGCGATTTTGCTGCCATTCCACTACGCCGGCCGTGCGCAGGCGGGCGGCAAAGGCGGCGAAGTCTTGCTGCGAGATGGAAAAGGCATAGTGCGTGTAGCCGGGGCTGGCCAGCGCGGCTGAGTCCGGTCCATCCAGCGACAGGCACAGCCACAAATCTCCGGCCGACAAGTAGGCGCCCCTGTCCCAGCGCGCATGCAGGCGTAGACCCAAGGCGTCGCGGTAAAAGACGACGCTGCGCGCCAGGTCGCGCACGGACAGGGTGAGGTGGTTCAGGCCGGTCAACATGGACTTGAATGTATCAATAAGGTAAGTCACGGATGTGGGCCGATGTTGTCAGACGGCCTCCGCGTGCTCCACCATCAATTGTACTTTCGTCGTGCCATTGTATTCATTCGCATCAAGCCGGAAGGCGACCCTCGTGCGTTCGCCCAGCGCATCCGTGTGGCCGAACCAGATGGCATCAAAACGCACGCCGTTCTTTTCCAGCAGCAGTTTCAAATGACGCTCTTTTAATATGCGCTGGCTGACGACGCGGAATTCATCGCAGAAGACGGGTGGGGCGAAGCCCTGGCCCCACACTTGCCCATCCATCAGCTCGATGAAAGCCGTCGTGTAGTAAGCGTCTTCCAGAGGGCCGTCCGTTTCCACGACTCTTTCCAGTTGCTGCTGGCTGAGCCAGGCCTGGCCCACGGCTTCGAAGGCCTGGGAAAATGCGTCGAAGGCGTCGGCGCGGATGGTCAGGCCTGCCGCCATGGCGTGGCCACCGAACTTGTCGATCAGGCTGGGCGCCCGTTTCGACACGAGGTCGAGCGCGTCGCGCAAATGAAAGCCGGGAATCGAGCGGCCCGAGCCCTTGATCCAGCCATCGGCGCCGGGTGCGAACGTGATGGTCGGTCGGTAGAATTTTTCCTTCAGGCGCGAGGCGACGATGCCGATCACGCCCTGGTGCCAGGATGCATCGAAGACGCTGATGGTGCTGCTGTTGGCCGGTTCGAAATCATCGAGGTGCAGCAGGGCCGTATCCTGCATTTCCGCCTCGATTTCGCGGCGCTTCAGATTGATGTCGTTGAGTTGCTGGGCCAGCGCCCAGGCGCGGCCTTCGTCGTCCGTGATCAGGCATTCGATGCCCAAGGACATGTCTTGCAGGCGCCCGGCCGCATTCAGGCGCGGGCCCAGGGCAAAGCCCAGGTCGAACGGCGTGGCGCTGCGCGCTTCGCGGCCCGCCACGCGGAACAGGGCCGCCACGCCCGCGTGCATGTTTCCTTTGCGCATGCGTTTGAGACCTTGCGCGACGAGGATGCGGTTGTTGCTATCGAGGCGCACCACGTCGGCCACCGTGCCCAGCGCCACCAGATCGAGCAGGTTGTCGAGCTTGGGCTGCGTCTGCGCATCGAACACACCGCGCCGGCGCAGCTCGGCTCGCAGGGCCAGCAGCACGTAGAACATCACGCCCACGCCAGCCAGGTTCTTGCTGGGAAAACCGCAGGCGGGCTGGTTCGGATTGACGATGACGGCCGCGTCGGGCAGGGTGTCGGCCGGCAAATGGTGGTCGGTGACGACCACCTGGATGCCGCGCCGGTTGGCCTCGGCCACGCCGTCGATGCTGGCGATGCCGTTGTCGACGGTGATGATGATGTCGGGCGACTTTTCGCGGGCCGTCAGTTCGACGATTTCCGGCGTCAGGCCGTAGCCGTATTCAAAACGGTTGGGCACGATGAAATCGACGTCGGCGCCCATGGCGCGCAAGCCGCGGATGGCCACGGCGCAGGCGGTGGCACCGTCGCAATCGTAATCGGCCACGATGACCATGCGTTTCTTGGCAGCAATGGCGTCGGCCAGGAAGACGCCGGCCGCGCCGATGTGCAGCAAGCCGGACGGCGGCATCAGGGCCGCCAGTTCACTCGACAGTTCCTTCGCGTCCGTCAGGCCGCGCGAAGCGTACAGGCGGGCCAGCACGGGGTGGATGCCGCCCTGGCGCAGCAATTCGGATTCGCGGTATGGGCAGGGACGGGTGGCGATGCGGGTACGGGTCATGATGCTTTCAACTTGTTCAGGGTAATCGCGCGCCAGAATTTGCGCTGCGCAAGCTTGCTGGTGGTACAGCTTAGCCAGGCGTCACGGTGGCTCAGCACCAGGCGCAGCTGGCCCAGGCGGCCATCTTTGAGGGCCGCCAGCAGGGGGGCGAACCAGTCCGCTTCCAGCGCTTGCAATTGCTGCAGCCACATGCCCCATTCCTGGGCCTGCGCCGCTTCGATCAGGCCGCCCAGCACGACGATCGCGTCGGATTGGTCTGCCAGCACACTGTTTGGACTGGCATCGCGCCGTGATGGTTCCGCCAGCGCGGCCAGCCAGCCCGGTGCGTCCCTGGTATGCAGGCTGGCGGCGCAGTGCGCAGCTTCAGCGTTGGCCAGGTTGGCGCCCCAGATCCAGAAGGAATTGATGGCTTTCAAACCCCGTTCTTCGCGCGCCGCGTTGACAGGGTGTTCATGCCACAGCATCTGCACTTCGTTCTGCAGGCGGCGCGCGGCGCGCGCGTGCTCGCCTTCCGGCATCCAGACGGACAGGTCCTGTGTGGTGGCGGCGTCCGGCGAGGCGCATTGCAAGTCGCTCCAGGCATCGGCGCGCATGAACCAGGTGCCTGCGTCGCCATACGCCAGGGGCTGGCCGATTTCGTCGAAATACGGGGCCGCAATGTCGAACAGGGCGCGCCCGTCATCCTCGCTCAGCTTGAGCTGGCGCAAGTCTTCCAGGCTGATATGGCTGCGGGCGATGGCCAGGTGGGCCGGATGCAGCAGGAAGTAACGGGCGCCCGGTTCCGGCACGAGGTCGTAGCCGCGCATGGCCTGGGCGGCAAAGGCCGCCTGCGCCGCCTCGCCGTTGGGTGCGGGCGACAGGCCCAGCGCATGCGCCAGCCACGCTTCATGCGGCAGCAGACGCTTGGCGTTGTCAAAAGCTTCCACATTGCAAGCGGAGGTGCGCGATAGCAGGGCCGCCAGCGCGGGCGCCTGCAAGACCTTGAGCAGGTCGGCAGCCAGTTCGGCATTGGGCAAGGCGAAGGGCAGGACGAGGGTAAGTTGATTCATCCCGAGATTGTAGGCGATTGTGGCCATGCCAGAGTAGGGGCAGATCATCTTCCTTGGGTAGTGAAGGTGTCAAAAAAACATCAAGGTTATATAAATTTAATTTTTATTTAGGGAAAACAATTTGCTTTTGAAAATATCGACGATATAATTGCGTCAACTTAAATATCAGAAAGATAACCGCACCCCTGCTGTGTGGTTGCGTCGTTTGGCTCCTGTATCCCTCGAAACCGTATACAAGATGCTGCCGGCTTCATTTTTTAAACAAGTTTCTTTCTTGGAAGCCCACCTATGTATACATTCGCCGCTTTGCGCAGCCAGGCTGATCGCGCCCTGGCCTCTCACGTTTCCACTCCTGCCGCCAGCGCTGCGCATCGCCAGGAGGCCGCATGACTACCTACAATCTGTCGACCACGGTTCACGTGTGCGAAGACATCAACAAGAACTTCGATATCCGCGACTTGCTGATACAGGCCGGCTACACGGTACAAGGCGAGCTGAACATCAAGAACTTTACCGTCCTGTTACCGGATGATACGGAATCGACCAGCAACACGCCCCTGTTCGGCATGCTCGACGCGGACACCGTGTATGTGCGTCCGGGCGACTGGGCAGCCAACTACAACGGCAATTTCTCGACCATCCAGGTGACGATCGACAAGGGCAATGGCGATATCGTCCAGCTGGAATTGCAAGTGATCATCGATCCCGTCAACGACGCGCCCGACGCGGCCGACAAGACCTTCAACCTGGTCGATGGCGCCAGCGTCGTGCTCAGCGAAAGCGATTTCGGCTTCCACGACGACGTCGAGCACGACGGCTTCAAGTCCATCGTCATCACCAATACCACCACTGCCGGTCAGGTCTTGCTCAATGGCGTGGCCGTCGCGGTCGGCACGGAAGTCTCCATTGAGGATATCCGCGCCGGCCATCTGGTCTTTGTGCCGAGCCAAACCGTGGCTGGCAATTTCGACCTGGGCTTCAAGGTGCGCGATGACGGCGGCACTGCCGGTTGCAACGCGCAAGACCTGAGCCTGGTGCCGCATCACCTGACCTTCAACGTACCGATGGCCCACCTGGGCGACTTCGTCTGGGAAGACAAGAATGCCAACGGCGTGCAGGATGCGGGCGAGGCGGGCATCGCCGGCGTCACCGTGCAGCTGAAGAACGCGGACGGCGGCGTGGTGGCATCGGCCACCACCGATGCGAATGGCGGTTACCACTTCGATGTCAATCCCGGCACGTATTCCGTCACCGTCGTCACGCCGAATGGCTACACGGCGACAACTGCCAACCAGGGTGGCGACGCGGCCAAGGATAGCAATATCGATGCGGCCGGCAACATGGCGCCCGTCACTCTGGCGCCGGGCGAGACCAATTCGAGCCTGGACGCCGGCCTGTACCGCGCCGCCGAGCTGGGCGACCGCGTGTGGTTCGATGCCAACAAGAACGGCGTGCAAGATGCGGGCGAAGCGGGCGTGGCCGGCGTCAAAGTGACTTTGCTCGATGCGTCGGGCAACGCCGTCGGCAGCCCGCTCGTCACGGACGCGAATGGCAACTACCTGTTCACGAATCTGAAGCCGGGCGCCTACAGTGTCCAGTTCGACAAGACCAGCTTGCCTGCTGGCTATGCCTTTACGGGGCAGGACCAGGGCGGCGATGAGCAGCGCGATTCCGATGCCAGCGCCATCGACGGCAAGACGGCGCAAGTGCTGCTCGCTTCCGGCGACAGCAACCATAGCCTGGATGCGGGCATCGTGGCCTTGCCGGCCTCCTTGGGCGACCGCGTCTGGCATGACGCCAACTTGAACGGCGTGCAGGATGCGGGCGAAGCGGGCATCAGCGGCGTCACGGTGCAGCTGAAAAATGCGGCCGGCAGCGTGATCGGCTCGACCGTCACGGATGCCACCGGCTATTACAATTTCAGCGTTGATGCCGGCACGTATTCCGTTGCCGTCGTCGCGCCGCCAGGCTATTTGAGCACGGTCAAGGATGCGGGTGGCAACGATGCGCTCGACAGCGATATCAACGCGGCGGGTCAGAGCGCCCTGGTGACCGTTGCCGCCGGCCAGAACTACAAGGACCTCGATGCCGGCCTGTATAAAACCGCCAGCATTGGCGACCGCGTGTGGCTTGACGCCAACGGCAACGGCACGCAAGATGCAGGCGAAGCGGGCGTCGGCGGCGTGAAAGTCAATCTGTACAACGCCGCAGGCGCCGTGGTGGCCAGCGCCACCACGGATGCCAGCGGTAATTATCTGTTCAGCAACCTGGTGCCAGGCAATTACTACCTGGGTTTCGTGCCACCGGCCGGCTACAATTTCACCAAGGCCGACGTGGGCGGCTACGCCACCGATTCGGATGTCAATCCGGCCACGGGTCTGACCACCACCATGATTGCGCTGAAATCGGGTGACGTCCAGCTCGATTGGGATGCGGGCCTGGTCAAATGCGCGCCTGTTACCGGCAGCATCGGCAATCGCGTGTGGGAAGACAATAACTACAATGGCGTGCAGGATGCGGGCGAACTGGGCGTGGCGGGGGTGAAAGTCAACCTGCTCAATGCCAGCAACCAGATCATTGCCACGACAACGACGAATGCCAGCGGAAATTATCTGTTCGATAATCTCGTCGCCGGCAGCTACAAGGTGGCAGTCGTGCGTCCATCTGGTTTCTATTACACCAAGGCGAATGTCGGCAATGACACCAGCGATTCCGATGTCGATACGAGCACGGGCCGTTCCGGCCTGATCAACCTGGCCGCCGGCCAGAATGACATGAGCTGGGACGCGGGCATCTACCGCAAAGCCAGCCTGGGCGACAAGGTGTGGCGCGACGCCGACCATGACGGCGTGCAGGATAGCAACGAAGCGGGCATCGCCAACATCAAGGTGCAACTGTTTTCGGGCAGTGGCGCGCTGCTGGCGACCACCTACACCAACTCGAATGGCAACTACAAGTTTGCCGACCTCGATCCGGGCAGCTACTCGCTCAAGTTCGACAAATCGGGCGTGTATCACGCCGGCTACGCCATGGATAGCTGGCGCTGGGGCGTGAAGAACGTGGGCTCGAACGACAACATCGATTCCGACGTCAACAGCAATGGCTCGTATGCCAACGTGGTCTACACGGATATCCTGAAACTGGCCTCGGGCCAGAACGACATGAGCTGGGATGCCGCCATCACGCCTATCGTGATCGACCTGAACGGCGACGGCGTGCATACCATCGCCCGCGCCGATTTCCATGGCAGCTTCGATTTGCTGGGCACGGGCAGCGCCATCCAGTCGGGCTGGGTCTCGGCCCACGATGGCTTGCTGGCCATCGACAGCAATGGCAATGGCAAGATCGATAACATCTCCGAACTGTTTGGCGGCAATGAAAAGGGCACGGGCTTTGCCAAGCTGTCCAGCTATGACTCGAACGGCGACGGCGTGGTCGACGCGAAAGATGACAAGTTTGCCGAACTGCGCATCTGGCGCGACGCCAACAGCAATGGCGTGACGGACGACGGTGAACTGATGTCGCTGCACGACGCCGGCGTCGCCAGCCTGACGGTGTCCTACACGGCACTGCCTTTCCTCGACGCCAACGACAACCTGCACCTGGAGCGCAGCAGCGCCACCCTGGCCAACGGCAAGACGGTCGACATGACGGACGTGTACTTCAACGTCGATGCCAAGGATGCGGCCAAGGCCGGCGTATCGCTGCCAAGCATGGCCGACCTGCTGCGCGACGACCATGCGCTCGACACGGCGCTGGGGCAGGATGCGAGCGTCGCCACGGTGGCTGCAGCCCCGGCTGCTCCCGCTGTCGAAGCCCAGGCCCAGTGCGAGATGGCGGAAGTGTTGCGCCGCGCCATGGCACACACCACTGCACAGCCCCAGGAAATGGCTGCCTGATGTCTCTTGCCGGGCCGTAATCCTGCCCGGCGCTCTCCACATTTAATAAATCATAGGGAATACACAATGAAACAATCCATGCACCTGATCGTCCGCGCCGCCATCACAGCCGCTGTTTTCACCCTCGCCAGCGGCAGCGCCCTGGCCGCCTCCAATCTGCAAGTCGTCGACTCGCATAGCGTCAGCCTGTTTACGGCCAGCGGCGGCGCTTTCGGCGCCGGCAGCAGCATTTCGCCGACCTTGTGGCAAGTCAAGTACGACAGCAATACCTTCCTGGCCTTTTGCCTCGATCCCCATGTTGGGCTGAGCAACGTCTCGAATAACTACAGCAGTGGCGTCTTTGCTGCCAGCGACGCCGTCAAGCGCCTGTACGAGGGCTATTACGCCTCGTCCATCGCGAATGTGTCGACCAACGCCAACAGTGCCGCCGCCTTCCAGGTGGCGTTGTGGGAATTGAACAATGACAACAGCAATGTGTTGACGGGTGAGCTGCGCTTCAGGAGCCTGAGCAATGCAGTCGTGAGCGAAGCGAACGCCATGCTGGGCGTGGCGACAGGCGACGGCAGCATCAAGAACCTGTACAACTACACCAGCCTGAGCAGCGTCAACCCCGCTTCGCAAACCTTGCTGAGCGTGTCGCCGGTGCCGGAAGCGCAAACCTGGGCCATGCTGGTGGCCGGCCTGGGCTTGCTGGGCTTCATGGCGCGCCGCCGCAAAGCCGGTCAATTCTGAAGCAGTAGTCGTTAGCCTGATGTAACTGCTGCGGCGCGTCTGTCACGACGCGCCGCAGTTTTTTATTTTTACAACACCTATCTGAATAGCCGATATTACTATGGCACAATGTTTTTGCAGGCCATCGCCGCGCGACCTTGACAATAGTTTCTCACTGTTCATTGCAACTGTCTGAGATCGGACTTGAGCTCATCATGACGCCACCTTCTGCCGCGCACGCCGCCGACGCTTCTCTCTCCATTTCCTCCGCCGACAGCATCGCCGGGGCGGTGGTGTTCCTGGCGCGCTTTTTCGGCACGGCCGTGCAGGCCGAACGCCTGCGCGCCAGCGTGCTCGCGCATGGCGACCCGGCTGCCGCCGACTTCCTCGACCAGGCGCTGGCCCATGGCAGCCTGGCCGGCACGCCGCTGCCGGTGGATAAATCGCGCCGCCCCACGGAAATGCCGGCCCTGCTGTTGAATGGCGCGGGGCAGGCGCTGGTGGTGCTGACGATCGCTGACGGCAAGTATGAATGCCATGTGCCCGGCATCGAAGGCAGTTCCTGGCTGGATGCGGCCATGCTGGCGCAGGAGGTGCCCGCTGGACGCTGGGTGGCCGTGCGTCCAGTGATGTTCTTCGACCAGCGCAGCTTGCTCTACAGTATGCCGGCGGCGGGGCGCTGGTTCTGGGATGTCTTCAACCGCAACCGCTGGGTCTTTCGCTGGGCCTTGCTGGGCACTTTGGTGCTCAATATCATCAGCGCGCTGGTGCCGTTCTACGCGATGGCCGTGTATGACCGCGTGATCCCGAACAACGCCACCTCCAGCCTGTGGGTGCTGACGATCGCCGTGGTGGCGCTGACCGGTTTTGAACTGGCCATGCGATTGCTGCGCGGCGAACTGGTGGAAACGGCGTCGCGGCGCATGGATGTGGCCCTCTCGTCGAGCATCTTCGCCCAGTGCCTGCGCCTGCGCGCGGCCAGCCGCCCCGCCTCGGGCGGCACGCTGGCCAATACCGTGCGCGATTTCGAATCGGTGCGCGAATTCTTCGCCTCGACCACCCTGACCACCCTGGGCGACTTGCCCTTCCTGCTGCTGTTCCTGCTGGTCATTGCCCTGGTCGGCGGCTGGCTGGTGCTGGTGCCGCTGGCGGCCATTCCCATCCTGCTGCTGGTCGCCTTCGCCTCGCGCGCGGCGCTGGCGCGCCATGTGGCCGCCTCGATGCAGGAAAGTGGCCAGCGCACGGCGCACCTGTTTGAAACCATGAATGGCCTCGACACCATCAAGGCGCTGGGCGCCGAGGCGTGGAGCCGCCGCAAATGGGAAAGCCTGACCGTGGCGATAGCCGCCAACAGCGTCGAGACGCGCGAAATCGTCAGCCGCGTCAATTACATCAACACGGCCGTGCTGGCCCTGTCCGGCACGGCCGTGGTGGCCGTCGGCGCCTTGCTGATGGGCGAACGCCTGCTGACCTTGGGCCAGATCATCGCCGTGAGCATGCTGACGGGCCGCGCGCTGGCGCCCGTCAGCCAGATCGCCGGCTTGATCATGCGCTGGGAGCAGACCAAGCTGTCGTATCACGCACTCAATAAAATCATGGAAGCGCCCACCGACGACGATGCGGCCAGCCTGCAGGCGCCGCCCCTGAGCGGACGCATCGAATTTCGCGACGTGGGGTTTGCGTATCCGCACTCGCCGCCGCTGCTCGATAAACTCAACCTGCATATCCGCGCCGGCGAAAGAGTGGGCGTGATCGGCAAGCTCGGTTCCGGCAAGAGCACCTTGCTGCGCCTGCTGCTCAACCAGTATGGTCCGCAAAGCGGCAGCGTGCTGTTCGACGACCTGGCCAGCACCCAGCTCGAACCGTTGAGCTTGCGCCGCCAGATCGGCTATGTGCCGCAGGACGTGACCCTGTTCCATGGCACGCTACGCGAAAACATCGAATTGGGCCGCAGCCAGCCCGATGACGCCAAGCTGCTCGACGCCATCCGCCTGGCCTGCCTGGACGACATCATCACCCAGTTGCCCAACGGCGTGGCGACGGAAGTGGGCGAGCGCGGTGAGCGCCTGTCCGGCGGCCAGCGGCAAGCCGTGGCCATGGCGCGCGCGCTGCTGGTCAAGCCGCCCATTCTGCTGCTCGATGAACCGAGCAGCATGTTTGATCCGGCCACGGAACAGCGCCTGATCGCGCGCCTGCGCACCTTGCAAGACACAACCATCGTGCTCGTTACGCACCGCATGGCCATGCTGGCGCTGGTGGACCGGCTGATCGTGTTCGACCGTGGCCGCATCGTGGCCGACGGCCCGCGCGACGAGGTGCTGCGCGTCTTGAACGGGCAGGGCGCCAAGCCTGCCGCCGCCGTTGAAGCCACCACGGGAGCGCCGGCATGAGCGCCCTGAATGCCCGTCCCTTGCCGCAGGCGCACCCGGACCCGGAACGCGAGCCGCGGCGCCTCGTCATCCGCATGCTGGCGCTGATCGCCGTGCTGGTGGTGCTGACGCTGGCCTGGGCCACGTTCGCCCAGCTCGACGTGTCCGTGAATGGCCGCGGCGCCATCACGCCGCCATCGCACCTGCAGGAAGTGCAAAGCCTGGAAGGCGGCATCGTGCGCGAGATGCTGGTGCAGCCTGGCCAGCAGGTGCATCGCGGCGATTTGCTGCTGCGCCTGGACACGGCCCAGTATGAAGCCAACCTGGGCGCCAGCGTGCAGAATCGCCTGGCCGCGCTGGCGGGCAGGGCGCGCCTGGACGCGCTGCTGACGGGCGGCACGCCCCGCTTCGAGCCGGCATGGCAAAAGGAAGCGCCCGAGTTGATCGCCAAGGAAACGCAGTTGTGGCGCGACGGCCAGCGCGAATTTGCCTCCGCCACGGCGGCGGCGCGCGAAGGTGTGACGCGCCGGCGCGGCGAACTGGCCGAGGCGCACAGCCGCATCGCCCAGCTCGAGACGGGTCTCAAGATCGGCATGGAAAGCCTGGCGATCGAGGAGCGGCTGTTCAAAGAGGGCGCCGGTTCGCGCGGCGACTACCTGAATGCGCAGCAGCGCGTGCAGCAGCAGCGCACGGAACTCGACGGCCTGCGCAGCTCCGTGCCGCGTTTGCTGGCTACCCTGGCCGAAGCGCAGGCGCAGGCCGGCGAAGTCGAAGCGCGCATGCGCGGCCAGTGGGGCGCGCAGCGCAGCGAATACGAAACCAAGGCGGGTGCCCTGGCCAGCACGGTCAAGGGCCAGCAGGATCAAGTGAGCCGGCGCGACATCACGGCGCCCGTCGACGGCGTCGTCAACCGCGTGCTGGTGGCCACCGTCGGCGGCGTGGCGCAGCCTGGCAAGCCTATTTTGGAAATCGTGCCGGCCGACTCCGAGGTGCTCATCTCCGTACGTGTGAAACCGTCCGATATCGGCTTTATCCATGTGGGGCAGAGCGCCTCGGCGAATGTGCTGGCGTATGACGCCACCACCTATGGCCGCATGAAGGCGCAGGTGGTGCGCGTGGGCGCGGACGCCATACCCGACGAGCGCAACGAGCCGTATTTCGAGGTGCAGCTCAGCACTGACCGCCGCCAGTTGACGGCGCATGGCAAGGTACTGCCGATCACGCCCGGCATGCCGGTCGACGTGGGCATCCTGACGGGACGCCGCTCGGTGATGCAATATGTGTTCAAGCCCGTGCTGCGCGGCTTGCAGTCTTCCCTGCAGGAGCGTTGATGCGTGCCTTATTATTCTGCATGGCATTCGCCTGCGTGAACGCGGCGGCGCAATCCGCGCCGCCGGCCACTTTCCAGGCGCAGTCCATGCGCGGCTTGCCGGCCTTGCTGGCGCGCGCCGTGCCGCGCGATCCGCAAGTGATCGCCGCGCAGGCGGCGCTGGCCACCACCGAGGCGCGCTACAAACAGGCCCGTTCACGCCTGTTTCCGAATGCGGCGCTGCAGGCCACGCGCGGGCGCAGCAACGACCTCGATGGCACGCTGGACGTGCAACGGCGCACGCACCAGGTGGAGGCCAGCCTGCGCTGGAATGTGTACAACGGCGGCGCCGACGGCGCCGAAATGGATGCGGCCGGGCGCGAGGTGGCGGGCGCCGCCTTCGACGTGGAGCGGGCAAGGGCGGACAGCGCGGAAAAGCTGGCCGAAGCCTATTTCGACATGCAGCGCCTGGAACGCAGCCTGCTGCAATCGCAGGAGCGGTTGCGCGACGTGACGCAACTGGTGCAGCAGGTGATGCGCCAGGCGGAGCTGGGCAAGGCATCGGAAGTGGACCGCGAGCTGGCGCAAAGCTCGCAGCTCGATGCGGAACTGGTACACGACGGCTTGCTGACGGACCGTCTGGCCGCGCAGATCAAGCTTGAAGCGCTGGCTTTCGAGCCGGTGGCGCAGTTTGCCGACTTCACTTTTGCGCCGCTGCCGGCGCAGGCATTGGAAAACGCCGACACGCAGCAGGCGCAATTGCGCGCCGCGCGCGAACGCGCCGCCGCCGCCCGGCTGCGCGTGCGCAGCGTGGCGGCCACCCTGGCGCCGAAAGTGGACCTCGATGTCAGCCATCTGTTGAATAACAAGACCACGCCGCCGCCATCGACCATCCAGCAGCGTGGCTGGTCGGTGGGCGTGAGCTGGGAGTTTCCGTTGGGCGGCGGCAGCCTGGCGCAGCGCGACGAGAGCATCAGCCGCGCCCAGGCGGCCGACGCGGATGTGGTCCGCGCCGAGCAGGGCACGCGCGCCGACCTGGCCAGCATGCTGCCCCGTATCGCCAATGCGCAGCGCACCCTGGCCTTGCTGGAAGAGCAGGAAAAGAAGATGGCCTTTGTCGTGCGCGGCGGGACCATCCAGTACGAGGCGGGCCGGCGCAACCTGCAGCAGATCATCCAGACGCGCGACAGCTACTTCACGATACAGCAGCGGCGCATCGACCAGATACACCGTTTGACCCTGGCGCAGATGCGTCAGTACGCCCTGTCCGGGCAGCTGTTGCAGGTATTCGGCCTGGCGCAATAGGAAAATTGCTGCGGGGATGCGGCGCTGCACACATAGTTTCATGCATAAAAAGCCCATTGTGTGGCACACTGCGCGCTCGCATATTATCGTTGTCGCGGGAGCGCATGAGCATCATCAAACAATTTCCCTTCGAGTGGCAGGTCGGCGTGCGCTATACGCGCGCCGGGAAGCGCAGTGGCCGCAACAGCTTCATTTCCTTCATTTCCCTCATTTCCGTGGCCGGTATCGGCCTGGGCGTGGCCGCCCTGATCGTCGTGCTCTCCGTCATGAACGGCTTCCAGAAGGAAGTCACCGACCGTTTGATGTCGGTGCTGGCCCACGTCGAGGTGTTCGACACCAGCGGTTCCATGCCAAACTGGCAGGCGCAAGAGCGCGCCGCCTACGCCAACCCGCAAGTGAAAGCTGTGTCGCCGTTCGTGGAGACGCAGGGCATGCTGCTGAACGACGAAACCATGCGCCCGTCCATCGTGCGCGGCGTGCTGCCGCAGCAGGAAGCGACCGTCTCCAGCGTGGCGAGTCAGATGAAGCAGGGCAGTTTTAATGATCTCACGCCAGGCTCGTACAACATCGTGCTGGGCATCGACCTGGCCAAGGCGCTCGACGTGAAAGTGGGGCAGAACGTGACCCTGATGCTGGAGCGCGAGCCAAGGGCGGGCGACCCGGCCAACGGCATCGTCATGCCGCGCATGCGCGCGCTCAAGGTGGCGGGCATCTTCGAGGCAGGCCATAATGAACTTGATGGCAGCCTGGCGTTTGTCAACATGGCTGATGCGCAGCAACTGCTGCAGCTCGACGGCCCGTCCGGCCTGCGATTGCGCCTGCACGACATGAACCAGGCGCCGCAGGTGGCGCGCGAACTCAAAGCGTCGATGCCGGGCCAGCTGTGGATGCGCGACTGGTCGCGCGCCAGTGCCAGCTGGTATGCACTGGTGCAAAGCCAGAAGAACATGATGTTCATCATCCTCAGCATGATCATCGCCGTGGCCGCGTTCAACCTGGTCTCGACCCTGGTGATGTCGGTGACCGACAAGCAGGCCGACATCGCTATTTTGCGCACGCTGGGCGCCTCGCCGTTCTCCATCATGAAGATCTTCATGATTCAGGGCGCGCTGGTGGGTTTGCTGGGCAGTGCGCTAGGCGTGATCGGCGGCGTCGTGCTGGCGCTGAACGTGGGCGTCATCGTGCCCTTCATCGAAGGTATCTTTGGCCTGCACTTCATCTCCAAGGAAATCTACCAGATCAGCGCCGTGCCGTCGGACGTGCATTGGCTGGACGTGGCGCAGATCGGCCTGATCGCCTTTGGCCTGGCGCTGGTGGCGACCATCTACCCGAGCTGGCGCGCCGCCAGAGTCAAGCCGGCCGAGGCGCTGCGCTATGAGTAATTGGCTGATCAACAAACTGCTGGGGTCAGACCCGGCGGGTCGGACCCCTGAGAATTAACGAATTAATGAGCATGTTAAAAAATCTTCCCTTCGAATGGCTGGTCGGCCTGCGCTACACGCGGGCCGGCAAGCGCAGTGGCCGCAACAGTTTTATCTCCTTTATTTCCCTCATTTCCATGGCCGGCATCGGCCTGGGTGTGGCGGCGCTGATCGTCGTGCTGTCCGTGATGAACGGCTTCCAGAAGGAAGTGACGGACCGCATGCTGTCCGTGCTGGCCCACGTGGAAGTGTTCGACAACAGCGGCAGCATGCCGGACTGGCGCGCCGAAGCGGCGCAGGCGTTCAAGAATCCGGCCGTGAAAGGCGCGGCGCCGTTTGTGGAAACGCAGGGCATGCTGCTGCGCGACGATGCACTGCGCCCCGCCATCGTGCGCGGCGTGCTGCCCGAGGAAGAGCCGAACGTGTCCGACGTGGCTGGCCAGACGCGCATGGGCAGCTTCAAGGCGCTGCAGCCGGGCACCTTCAATATCGTGCTGGGCATCGAGCTGGCGCGCGCCTTGCGCGTCAACCTCGGTGAAAAAGTGACGTTGATGCTGGCGCAGGGCCAGGTCACGCCGGCCGGCGTGCTGCCGCGCATGCGCAGCTTCACCGTCAGCGGCATCTTCCAGGCAGGCCACAATGAATTCGACGCCGGTCTGGCCTTCATCAATATCGAAGACGGCCAGCGTTTGCTGCGCCTCGACGGCCCGTCCGGCCTGCGTTTGCGCCTGGCCGACATGAACCAGGCGCCGCAAGTGGCAGCAGAATTGAAAAAAACCATGCCGGGCGACCTGTGGCTGCGCGACTGGTCCAAGCTGAACGCCAACTGGTTCGCCGCCGTGCAGACGGAAAAGCGCATGATGTTCATCATTTTGACCCTGATCATTGCCGTGGCGGCCTTCAACCTGGTGTCGACCCTGGTGATGACGGTGACGGACAAGCAGGCCGATATCGCCATTTTGCGCACGCTGGGCGCTTCTCCCCGCTCCATTATGAAGATCTTCATGATCCAGGGCGCGCTGGTGGGCATCCTGGGTACGCTGCTGGGTGTGGGCGGCGGTGTGCTGGTGGCGATGAATATCGACGTCATCGTGCCCTTCATCGAGCACCTGCTGGGCGTGCAGTTCCTCTCCAAGGATATTTACTTCATCAGCACCGTGCCGTCCGACCTGCGTTGGCCCGACGTCACCAAGATCGGCGTGCTGGCCGTGATCCTCGCCTTTTTGGCGACCCTGTACCCAAGCTGGTGGGCTGCCCGCGTCAAACCTGCGGAAGCCCTGCGCTATGAATAAACCACTGACGACTACCATGACCGATCTGAACAAACCTGCCTCCAACGGCGCTTCCGCTGATTCCGCCGTCCTGTCCTGTCGCGGTCTGGGCAAGACTTTTACGCAGGGCAGCTACAAGGTGCAGGTGCTGGCCGGCATCGACATCGACGTCCACCGCGGCGAGCGGGTCGCCATCGTCGGCGCCTCCGGCTCCGGCAAGTCGACCCTGCTGCACCTGCTGGGCGGCCTCGATACGCCCACCAGCGGCAAGGTCACCTTGCTGGGCAAGGATTTCGCCACCCTCAGCGAAAAGGCGCGCGGCGACTTGCGCAATGCCTCGCTGGGCTTTGTCTACCAGTTCCATCACTTGCTGCCCGAGTTTTCCGCGCTGGACAACGTCGCCATGCCGCTGATGATACGGCGCATGAAGCGCGCGCCCGCTACCGAACTGGCGCAGCAAATTCTCACGCGCGTGAACCTGGCCAAGCGCGTCACGCACACACCGGGCGAATTGTCTGGCGGCGAGCGCCAGCGCGTGGCCCTGGCCCGTGCCCTCGTCACGCAGCCGGCCTGCGTGCTGGCCGATGAACCGACGGGCAACCTCGATCACGCCACGGCAGAACAGATTTTTGACCTGATGCTGGAATTGTCACGCACCCTGGGCACGGCCTTCGTCATCGTCACGCACGATATTGAACTGGCCAAGCGCTGCGACCGCGTACTGCGCCTGACGGACGAAGGGCTGCAGCCTTATCAATACTGAGCAATATTAAGGAGCCGCCATGCTGTGGATCGACACGCACTGCCACCTCGACGCGCATGAATTCGGCGGCGAATCGCTGCAGGTGGCGGCGCGCGCGGGCGCGCAAGGCGTGGCGATGATTGTCATTCCCGCCGTCGAACGGGCCAATTTCAGCATCGTGCGCGAGCTGGCGGCAGCAGCGCCCAACGCCTGCTATGCACTCGGCATCCACCCGATCTACGTGCCGCACGCCACCGAGGACGATTTGATCGCCCTGCGCGAGGCCGTACAAGCTGCGATGGCCGACCCGCGTTTCGTCGCCATCGGCGAAATCGGCCTCGATTTCTTCCTCCCCATGCTGTGCGAACCGGCCATGCGCGCCAGGCAGGAGCATTTTTTGCGCGAACAGCTGAAGATCGCCCGCGACTTCGATTTGCCCGTGCTGACCCATGTGCGCCGCTCGCAGGACATCGTCCTCAAGCACGCGCGCCAGATCCGTCCGAACGGCGGCATCGCGCATGCGTTCAATGGCAGCTTCCAGCAGGCGCAGGCTTATATCGACCTCGGTTTCAAGCTCGGTTTCGGCGGCGCCATGACGTTTACCCGCGCGCTGCAGATACGCCGCATGGCTACCGATTTACCTTTGGCGTCCATCGTGCTGGAGACGGATGCGCCCGACATTTCCCCCAGCTGGGTCCACCCGGGCCGCAACAGTCCCGAAGAATTGCCGCGCATCGGCGCCGTACTGGCCGAATTGCGCGGCCTGGATATTGCGCAAGTGGCGGCTGCGACCAGCGTCAACGCGCGCACCGTGCTGCCCCGATTACCCTTGATGGAAATATCCTCATGAACAAGAAGATCATCACCGGCGCCCTGGCGGCCTGCATGTCCACCGTGTTGGCGCCTGCCATGGCGGCGCCAAGCGCCCAGTGCGATGGCATGCCGCGCCTCGACGTCACCACGCCGGCCGGCTTTTGCGTGGCCGTGCTGGCCGACGGTTTGAAATTCCCGCGTGGCGTGCTGCCGCTGACGAATGGCGACATCCTCGTCACGGACATGGCGGGATGGGCGCCGAAGCAGGGTAAATTGTGGCTGTTGCAGCGCAAGGCGGCCGGCGCCGGTTACGAGCGCAAGCTGTTGCTCGACAAGCTAGATCGCCCGAACGGCATCGTGCAGGGACCGGACGGCATGGTCTACGTGGGCGAGGTGGGACGCATCTTCCGCTTCGACTTGCGCGATCCCGCACGCGCCCTCACCGACATCATCGGCGGCACGGCGAAGACACCGCGCCTGCCGGGCCTCGGTTTGCACCTGCTGACGACCATGCGTTTCAGCCCCAAGGGTGACCTGTATGTGAACGTGGGCTCGAGCACCGACCACTGCGAGAACGATGGCAAGGCGCCCGACCCGGCCAAGGCCTGTGCTTCGGCGGAAGGTCCGGAAGCGCTGGGCGCCATCCGCGAATACAAGATGGACTGGCCAGCCGGCACGGTGACGGGCTGGCGCACGCATGCGCGCGGCTTGCGCAATTCCATGGCGCTGGCTTTTCACCCGGCCACGGGCGAGCTGTGGCAGGCGGAAAATGCGCGCGACGCCATCCAGGCCGCCATGCCGCAGCTGAAAAGCGACGAGAACCTGCCGCATGAAGAACTCAATTTGATCAAGGCCGACCGGCACTATGGCTGGCCGTACTGCTACGACGACAACGTCGCCAGCCCCGAGTATCCGAAGACGGCTTGCGCCGCCCAATACACGGCGCCGCAGCGCCTGCTGCCTGGCCACGCCGCGCCGCTGGGCATGACGTTCTACACGGCCAGCCGCTTCCCTGAACTGTACAAGAATAGCCTGATCATCGGCTACCACGGCTACCGCGGCAATGGCCACCGCCTGGTGGCCCTGCTGCCCGACAAGGCCGGCGCGCCGCTGGGCAAGTCCGTCGAATTGATCGGCAACTGGGAGCGCAAGGGCAAGCAGGGCAGGGGTGCGCCCGTCGACGTGAAGCAGGGCCAGGATGGCGATATCTATATGGCCGATGACCATAATGGGCTGGTGCTCAAGCTGCATTACGCGGGGCCGGGCACGCCGTAACGTTCACCGGCCTCGCAGACGTAGGTCGGGTTAGGCCAAAGGCCGTAACCCGACACCCGTAGCGCCAACAATGTCGTCGGATTACGCGCGCCCTTCGGAGGCGCTAATCCGACCTACGCTTGACCTCGCTCAGTGCGGGACAGCCGCATCGTTCTACAATCGGCCAGACCTTCCCCACTGACCATGGATGGCCATGCATGTCTCCTCCCTTCTCATTGTATTGAGCCTGAGCCTCCCCGGCGCACGCGGGCAGGGCGTGGCCTATCCTCCGGCGCCGCGCCTGAGTGCCGACCAGCTGATCGCGTATTACCAGGAGGGGCCGGCCAAGCGAGCGATGGCCGATGCTGTCTTCCTGCTCGATCAGCGCTACGCCAAAGGCTACCTGGCCGGCGTGGCCGATGCGGCGCAGGGCCGCCTGTGGTGTGATACGGGCCGCGTGAAGTCGCTGGAAATCGATGCGCAGGTCGTTGCTGATTTGAAGAAATTGCCTGCCAGAGCGCGCCAGGGTGACGCTTCCACCCTGATCGTCGCCATCCTGGCGCGGCGTTTCCCCTGTTCCACCCCACCACCTGGAGGCTGACGTGAAACCTGCATTCATCAAGCTGCGTGAGAATTATTCCAGCGTGGGCGCCGTCGATCAGGCTGCCCTGTTCGGCGAAATCGGCTGGGAAGACTTGATCGGCAAGGACAGCTTTGCCAACACCTGCGCCATCCGCGTCAGCCTGGCCCTGATCAAGGTCGGCGTCAAGGTTAAGGGCCGCATGGCCATTCGCAAGGGGCCGTTCAAGGGCGCGCTGATCGAACCGGGACAGGCCAAGCTGGCGCATATGCTGGCCAGCCCCTCGATGTTTGGCGCACCCGAGAAATTCAGCCGCGATGCGGCCATCGCCGGCATCGGCCAGCGCAAGGGCCTCGTCGCCTTCTTCCGCATTCCCGGTTACCTGGGTGGCGCGGGCGGGCATATCGACATCCTGCTGCCATCCATCGGCGTGAAAGTGTGCGGTTCCGAGTGCTACTGGGATTGCGCGGAAGTGTGGTTCTGGGAAATTCGTTGACGCTTATTTGAACTTTTTGCCCGCGCGTCCACGCGATGCCGCATTGTGCGCGCGCAGGATGGAGTCGACCCGCTCCGACGCATCGCGCGACAGGTTTTGCGCCACGGCGATATCGGGGAAGAATTCGGGCAGGCGGTAGCTGAGCCACGCATACGCCGAGTAGTAGCGGCAAGTGTCTTCCACCTGCTGCAGATTCTGCGTGCTTGCGCCATACGCGTGCTGGCGCAAGGTGCTGGTTTTTCCCTGCGACAGATTCTTCGACCAGTGTTCCCACGCCGTTTGCAAGGACGGCACCTTGCTCGATATCGGCACCAGCGACAGGGTGAATTTGTCGGCCACGGACAGGGGTAATGTGTCGAGCCAGACGGCGCGCTCCTTCTGGTCTTCGGTGATGCGGGGGAAGAAGAAGCCGTCCGGCACGTCGATGTTGTGGATGAAGCGGCGCAGCAGCTTTGACAGCGACAGTTCGCCCGTCACCGACGAAATGCGGTGCAAATGTTCGAGCGAGGGCGCCACGGCAAAGCCGCTGGTATTGAGCGGGTGCAGCTTTTCCTGGAGCAGGGCGCGCATCACTTCATGTGTCTCGTTGTCGTAGCCGGCCACCAGGCCCTCTTCATGCACGCCATAGCGGCCCGCGCGCCCGGCGATCTGGCGCGCCAGCGCGGCCGAAATCTCTTCCTCTTCGCGGCCATTGTATTTGACGCAGGTGGTCATGACGATGCGCGCGATCGGCATGTTCAGGCCCATCGCCAGCGCGTCCGTGCCGACGACGATATCGGCCGTGCCGTCGCGGAAGCGCTGCGCCTGGGCGCGCCGCACTTCGGGCGACAGATTGCCGTAGACGGTGGCCACCGACAATCCCGTTTCCGTGATCATGTCGCGCCACATCAGCACTTCGCGGCGCGAAAAGGCGATGACGGCGTCGCCGCGGCGCAGGTTGCGCACCTTGCGCACGGCGCTCGCTTCCATCGACAGGGGCGCCATGCGTTTGAGTACATGCACTTCCAGCGGGCAGTCCAGACGCTCGGCCAGCGCCTCGATGGCGCGCCGCGCTTCCGGCGCGCCCACCAGGTACACGGTGTGGGCCGGCGCACCGCAGACGGCGGCCGTCCACGCAGCGCCCCGGTCCGGGTCGGCCAGCATCTGAATTTCATCGATGACAGCCACTTCGACGACGGTTTTCGTGTCCAGCATTTCCACCGTGCTGGCCACGTGCGTGGCGCCGTCGACGACCCTGCGCTCCTCGCCCGTGATCAGGCTCACGGCCAAGGGTTTTCCGTGCGGCGCGGCTTCCTGCAACCGCTCGTAATTTTCCAGGGCCAGCAAGCGCAATGGCGCCAGGTAGATGCCGCTCTTTGCTTTCACCAGCGCTTCCATCGCGCGGTGCGTCTTGCCGGAATTGGTGGGCCCGAGCAGGGCGATGAAGCGGCGCGGCAGGCGGCGCGCCATCTCGAACGAGGCGGGATACTCGGCCAGGTTGATGCTCTGGCGCGTGCGCGCCGCATGCTGTTCTTCCTGCTGGCGCTCGATGGCGTGATGGAAGCGCTGGCGGATGCGGTCGAAGACCATGCCGGCCGGCTCCGACGTCTGCATGTCGGCCAAGGTGTGCAGGAAGACCATCGGGTCCGTATCCACATCCTCGCTCAAGCCCGCGATATCGGCGACGAAATCCATCACATGCTGGCGCAGCTCCTCGAAGACGGCCGCGCTGGCCCGTTCGCGCACCAGGGCCAGCTTTGCCTCGCGGTCCATCTTGCGCCACTTGGCGGGCCGCGCCAGCACGCCTTGGCTTGGTACCAGCGCATACGGCACCACCAGATGCCCGGCCTTGACCACGCCGGAGAAGCGCACGAAGACGCGGCCTTCCATCTTGACCAGGCGGATATGCTCGGCCAGCGCCCCCAGTTCCGCGACCAGGGTGGCGTCGTTATTGTCTTCGGTGCTGTCGGAAATGTCGCTGGAAGTGTCGGGAGGAAGTGCGGAGGAAGTCATGTCGTGCCTGGGTGTTGAAGTAAGCGAGGCCGATTATACCGTCGATGGGGACGGGCGGTGGTGGCGCCAGCCTTGGCGCTTGCATGTTCAGGCGGCACGTGCGCGCACCAGGCGCAGGCCCCAGCCGGTAGCGATTGTCCCGTCACCGGCTTGCAGCGGCGTCACGGCATCCAGGAACGCGCTGCGCAGGCGCTGCCTGGCGTCGTCGTCCAGGCGGTCGATATCGTAGGTGTCAAGCAGGGCGGCCCACAGTGCGGCCGGCGTGGGCGTCCATGGCACGTCGATGTCGTCGAATTCAACGTCTGCGAAACCGGCATCGAGCAGTTCGCGCCAGCCCGCTTCCGACCCCGCGCGCCGGTCGCCGAAACGCAGCGGCGGCAACGCGTCGCTGGCGATGGGCTTGAAGACGCGCATGAAAACCTCGTTCACATCACCCAGCAAAAAAGTCCTGCCGACGATGGTGGCGAACTGGCCGCAGGGGCGCAGCACGCGGCGGATTTCCCGCATGACCTGTTCAATGTCGTCCATCAGCATCAGCGCCATGTGAGAGACGAGGCAGTCGATGCTCGCGTCCGGCACATCGAGCGCCTGCCCGCGCCCCTGCTGCAGCCAAACTGAGGCGGGCAGGGCGGCGCGCGCTACGGCCAGTTCAGCCTCGCTCATGTCGACACCGAGCAGTTGCAGCTGGGGCTGCCGCCTGGCTGCCAGCAAGCCCAGCAAATGACCATCGCCGCAGGCCAGGTCGAGCACGCTCAACGGCGTGTCCACGGACGGTACCAGGCTGGTCAGCACGTCATAGGACGAGGCCCAGCTGCCGGCAGGGGAATTGGCCTGCAGATGGGCAAACGCGGCGCTGGTCACGCCGACTTGCCGTTGATGAAAATCCTGCAAATAGGTTTCGGCCGCTGTCAGTGGGGGCATGCAAGGTCCGTAAAGTCGTGGCGCCCTGGCGCCGGGTGGTCATCTTAGCATGAGGAAAGTGTCGCCTGCGGTGGTGGCGGATGGCGTGCATGCGCGTTCTTATCCACGCACCATTGCGCCAGATCAGACGGCAAAGAGTAGAAAGCGATCAGAGTATCTGAGTCCCTTTCGCAGCGAGCGGATTTTGCCTTGATCCTGCCTTGATTCTGCCTTCTTATGCGCACCCTGATACTCGGCTTTGCCGCCGGCGCCGCCTGGCTGCAGACACAGGCCAGCTTGCCGCCCCATGCGGGCGCGCTGCTGTGGCTGATCGCTGGCGCAGGGGTGCTGGCGAGTTTGCTGTTGCGCCGCCACGCGCACTGGCGCTCGGCTGTCGCGCTTGCCGCTGGTGTGGGATTGGGCTTCTATTGGGCCGCCTGGCTGGCCCAGGCCGCCATGGCGCCGCAACTGGCGCTGGCCGATGAAGGCCAGGACATTACCGTCATGGGCACGGTGGCCAGCCTGCCGTACCGTTTCGAGCAGGGCGTGCGCTTCAATTTTTCTGTGGACAAGGCAGTTGGCGCGCAGGTGCCACCTTTGATCGCCCTGTCCTGGTACGCGGGTTTTCGCGATGAGGTGACGAACGAGGTGGGCGACGTGCAGCCGGGCGAGCGCTGGCGCCTGACGGTGCGGTTGCAGCGTCCGCACGGCAACGCGAACCCGATGGGTTTTGATTACGAAGCATGGCTGCTGGAGCAGGGTGTGCGCGCCACGGGCTATGTGCGGCCGCAGCCGCGCGCCGATACGCCGAACGTGCGCCTGGCGGCCTTCGTGCCCGGCTTCGGCAACGTGGTGGAGGCCAGCCGCGCGGCGTTGCGCGCGCGTATCCTGCGCAGCCTGGAAGGCAAACAGTATGCGGGCGTGATCGTGGCACTGGTGGTGGGCGACCAGCGCGCCATCCCCCAGTCGGACTGGAAAGTGTTCAACCGCACGGGCGTGAGCCATTTGATCTCGATATCGGGTCTTCACATCACCATGATCGCGGGACTATTCGCCCTGGGCGCGGGCGCGCTGTGGCGGCGCTCGTTTTTCACGGAGCGGCAACTGCCTTTGCTGTTGCCGGCGCAAAAAGTGGCGGCCCTGGCCGGCGCGCTGGCGGCATTTGTGTATGTGCTGCTGGCAGGCTTCGGTGTGCCCGCGCAGCGCACCTTGTATATGTTGCTGGTGGTGGCGCTGGCCTTGTGGCTGGGGCGCATCACCAGCATAGTCCACGTGCTGTGCCTGGCGCTGGGCGTGGTGGTGCTGCTCGATCCGTGGGCCGTGCTGTGGCCTGGTTTCTGGCTGTCGTTCGGCGCCGTCGCCAGCATGCTGTACGCGACGGCGGGCCGCACCACGGCACCCTTGCCGGAGAGCGCCAGCCGCTGGCGGCGTCTGCGCGCGGCCGTGGTGCTGGGCGCGCATACGCAGTATGTGGTGACGGTGGGACTGGTGCCCTTGACGATGCTGCTGTTCTCGCAAGTGTCATTGGTCAGCCCCGTGGCCAATGCGCTGGCCATTCCCGTCATCAGCCTGGTCGTCACGCCCTTGTCCCTGGTGGGCAGCCTGCTGCCCGCGCCCCTGTGTGACTGGTTGTTGCTGCTGGCGCACGCCATCGTGCAGATGCTGGCGCAGGTGCTGGAATGGCTGGGGGCGCGCCGCTTTGCCGTGTGGACGGCGCCCGCGCCGCCAATCTGGAGTTTTTGCTGGGCATTGTTTGGCACGGCCTGGCTGCTGGCGCCACGCGGATGGCCCCATCGCTGGGCCGGCATGCTGGGCTGGCTGCCCCTGCTGACGGCCTTGCCGTCCAGCCCGCCACCTGGCCAGATGTGGGTCACGGCCTTTGACGTGGGCCAAGGCATGGCCGTGCTGGTGGAAACGCACGCTCACCGCCTGCTCTACGACACGGGACCCGCCTACAGCCTCGACTCCGATGGCGCCAGCCGGGTCATCGTGCCTTACTTGCGCGCGCGCGGCATAGCCAGGCTTGACGGCGTGATCATTTCCCACAGCGACCTCGATCACGCGGGCGGCGCCGTATCCTTGCTGGAAAACATAGACGTAGGCTGGCTGGCCTCGTCGCTGTTCGACGGCCACCCGGCCGTCGAGGCCCGGCGGCAAGCCCAGCGTCCGTATCTGCACTGCATGGCGGGCCAGCGCTGGAGCTGGGAAGGCGTGCACTTCGCCATGCTGCACCCGCTGCCCGCCAGCCACACGGACATTGCACTGAAACCGAACGCCCGCAGTTGCACCGTGAAAATCACGGCGGGCAAGCATGCGATCTTGCTGGCCGGCGATATTGAAGCGGCGCAGGAAGCACAATTGCTGGCGCGCTCGGCGGAGGGCGAACTGGCCGCCGAGGTGCTGCTGGCACCGCACCACGGCAGCGGCACCTCATCGACACCGGCATTTCTGAACGCAGTCCATCCGGCCCTGGCAATTTTCCAGGTCGGACACCGGAACCGCTATAAACATCCGAAGCCGCAAGTGTATGCGCGCTATGGCGACATGGGCATTGCGCGGTTGCGCACGGATGTGACGGGGGCGGTGGTGCTGGAGTTTGGGGAAAATATTAAAGTGTCATGGTATCGCACCCAACATGCTCGTTATTACTACGGCCACTGAACAGCAATATGGCTTTCTTTGTCTGGTATATAGATATTGGCTTGGAGAAAGATTCATGATTGCTTGAAACAAATCATAGCTTGCGCAGAATCCGTAAGCATGCCGACCGATAGACTTAACGGGTTTGCGGCCCCTAGCGTACGATAGTATCGGGATATACTGGTGACAGATGGCGGCATTACATCATGATCGGTTCTTGTTCGACACTGAGGTAGCTGCAGTCGGTAAAGACAACGCCCTCGCGTTGTGAGAGGGCAAGGACTCCAATGCCGTCATATATCCCCCCAGCGGCCTGTTTGGCGGCCATTTTGAGCAACAGCTATGTATTGCCTATAATTTTGAGATGGATTTTATGAAATTCACCACGCTACAACAGATTTTCCTTTGTACTCAAGATCCTGAATAGGTTGAGCTAGCCGAAGTAAATATTTTTCCTCTTTGGGTAAGGTGAAGATATTATCCTCCTTGATCAAGCGCAAACGTCTTGTTGCAGGCGCATTGATTGGTTCAAGAAAGCCAATCTCTATTCCAGATTTGTTTTGAAGTTCATAAGTGTCGCGGTTGTCCAAGACACAATTAAGTGATGTTATTGATGCCGAGGCCGTGAGAGAATTTTTGTCTTCCCAAGTAATGCTTCCGATGAATCTGCATCTGCCTGCGGAAAAGACAAGGTCCTGATTTTTAGATTTTAACGGCGATGAGTTTGAAAGTGCAATGACGTTAGTGACGCCGTCCGGTGCATCTTCCTTCGTTAAGCTGGGGCGAGCAAAAGGAATCACTACTGCAAAATCAGCGCTTTCCGTAGTCGCGGTTGTACCTTCAATTTTTGCCTGATTAATCTTTTTTTCAATTAGATTGCTTCCAGGAATCAAGATAAAATTATCTCTATACTGCATTCCGAAATAAAATAGTACGGCGATCGAGGTCGCAGAAATGAAGAAGATTTTCCCGTATTGAGTTTGCTTGAATTTCCCTTCTGTATTAATGTACTGTTCGGTTTTTTTAACAAGATTTTCAAGTTCTTCTATTGAAAGGTTTCGTGCCATAGAAATCATGTCATCGACTGATATGATGTGTTTTTTTGGATCGAAATTAAATAAACCATCTGTCCTGAAGGGATATTTATTATCATTATATGTTTGCTTTTCCCCAAGAATAAAAAAATAAATTTCACTGTAATTTTTATAATATTCTTTTTCTATGAAATTAGATAAGGTTTCATCTATTTTTTTTCTGTCAGTCCTGATTGTAACTTGTGCGCAAACAGGAGGGGATTGCTCGTCATCATAAAGGTCAATGGTGTCATGATTGGGAGTTTTTAAATTGGAATTTCTAAATTTTCTATTTAATAATATATTTGCAATGTCTTGGCAGAGCGATTCTGATAAGACTGCTCGATTAAGTAGATTTTGCTTTGCATAGCGTCGAACGATATATGCGTGAAGCGAAATTCGATCTATGAATCTTTTTATTAATTCTTCTGGGGCGTACATTTTAATTGGTGTTGGTGTTGGTGGGATTGGGTGGTTGTTGTAAGGTTGGTATTTTTCAATGGCGTAAAAATGGATTGAAAATTTTTATTCAATGATTAAATTTTCTCAATGTATTATAAAATTTGCCATCGAGGATATCAAGAAGAATTTTGGACGTAAAAGGAGGTTATTTGTATGGAATAATTTTTTTTGAAAACATTTCAATTCAGAAGAGCGCAAGGAATTCAATCATGTCCACTCATGCAAATGTAGAACCATCATCTATTAAATCCATGTTCTTTGTTATGTTAATGTGTTGATCGTGCTTGATTGTTGAGGTCAACAATCATTGAGCAACCTGCTTCATTTAATCCGTTCATCCGGTATCTCCATCCCCCGTTTCTTTACATACTCGAGAAACAACCTTGCCCCCTTGGCCATGCGCGACGTGCCATACACGGCATGGATGCTGGGATCGAGCTCTTTTGACGACGTCAGCCGGTACGCCGTGCAGACGCGGCGTAGCGTTCCTGCAGCCACGGCCGGTTCCGCCAGCCAACTGGCCAGGCGCACGATGCCGGCGCCTTCCAGAGCGGCCTGGAAAGTGGCGATGCCGGAAGTGAAGCGGAAACGCGGCTGCACCTGGTAGCGCACATTGCGTTCGCCGGAGACGAAATGCCAGTCGCGCAGGATGCGCGGGGCTGAGTGCATGATGATGTCGTGGCCGGCCAGTTCTTCCGGTTCGTCGGGCGCGCCCATGCGTTGTATATAGTCGGGCGAGGCGTACATATAGCGGCGGTAGTTCCACAGGGGATAGCCGATCAGCTCGCTCGACTGGGGGAAGGCGCCGCGGATGGCGAAGTCCAGCTTTTCCTGGATGGGGTCGATCGATTTGTCCGAGAAATGGATGTCCACCGAGACGTTCGGATAATCGCGCGAAAATTGCGCCACCACCTTCGGCAAGAAGCCCAGCGACAGGATTTCCGGCGCCGAGAGCCGCACCCAGCCTTGCGGCGAGTTGCTCAATTCCGCCAATTGGTCTTCCGCCTCGGCCTGCGTTTCCAGCAAGTGCTTGGCCGACGCGTAATACGTCTCGCCGGCTGTCGTCAGGGTGAACTGCTTTTGCGTGCGCAAGATCAGCTCGGCGCCGATGGCGTCTTCGAGGAACTGGATGGCGCGCGTGACGGCGGACGGCGAGCGTCCCAGCATGCGTGCCGCGTGGATGAAGCTGCGCTTTTCCACCACGGTGCAGAAGGCGCGGATTTCCCACATCAGTTTCATCGACATCGCGCGACTCCCGGCAAAAGAGGCCAGTAGACCGCACGGGGCGCATTCCGTCAAGCGTTACGCCTGATTGCGTTTTCCGCAATTTGAAGTTGCATCCGGAAAAATCCACGACGCCTATACTGCCGCTGTCGCCCATTCCTCATTGCCTATCATGCTGACCATCTCACTGCTGTGTTTATTTGCCTTCTTTGCCGGCCTGATCGATGCCGCCGTGGGCGGGGGCGGGCTGATACAGCTGCCGGCCCTGTTCAACCTGATGCCGAACATGGCGTCGACTTCCTTGCTGGGCACGAATAAACTGGCGTCGGCCTGCGGCACCACGTTTGCCGCCCGCTCCTTTGTCGGCAAGGTGCACATTCCCTGGCTGCTGGTGCTGCCCGCCGTGGCCAGCGCCTTTGTCATGTCCTTCCTCGGCGCGGCCGCCGTATCGTATGTGCCGCAGCAGGTGGTGCGCCCGATGGTGCTGGTGTTGATCATCATCATGGCCATCTACACCTTCATCAAGAAGGATTTCGGCACGACGCGCGAAGCGCGCCCCATCGGCCCGCGCGAACGCATCCTCGCCATCGTCATCGGCGGCGCCATCGGCTTTTATGACGGCCTCTTCGGGCCGGGCACGGGCAGCTTTTTGATTTTCCTGTTCATTCGCGTCTTCGGCTTCGATTTCATCCTCGCCTCGGCCTGCTCGAAACTGGTGAATATCGCCACCAACGTGGCCGCGCTGGCTTTCTTCATTCCCGCTGGCCACGTGGTGTACGCAGTGGCCGCACCGATGGCTGTGTGCAACATCCTTGGCGCCCTGACGGGCACCTGGATCGCCGTGCGCCGCGGCGCCGCCTTCGTGCGCATCCTCTTCCTCGTGCTGCTGGTGCTGCTGATCTTCAAGTTGTCCTACGACATTTTCTTCAAGTAAGTTTTTAGACGACAACAAGCCATGAAAACCATCCAGGGCGTGCTGTGGGATAACGATGGCGTGCTGGTCAACACCGAGCAGCTGTTTTACGAAAGCAACCGCGACTTGCTCTTGCCCTACGGCATAGACCTGACGCCCAAGCAATTCTTTGACTGGTTCCTGGACAATAACTACGGCGCCTGGCATGTGCTGCTGGGGCAGGGCCACTCCATCGAACTGGTCGAGCGCCTGCGCGCCGAGCGCACCGTGCTGTTTGCGCAACGGCTGCGCCAGGCGCCTGGGCTGGCCATGCCCGGCATCGGGCAAGTGCTGGCGGCGCTGCGTCCGCATGTGGCCATGGGCGTGGTCACCAGCGCCTATGCACAGCATTTCCAGATCAGTCATGCGGCCACCGGCATGTTGCCGCACTTCGACTTCGTGCTGACGCGTGAAATGTATGGCGAAAGCAAGCCGGCGCCAGACGGCTACCAGCTGGGCTTGCAGCGCCTGGGCCTGTCCGCCGCCGACTGCGTGGCGGTGGAAGATTCGCCGCGCGGCTTGCGCGCCGCCAATGCGGCCGGGCTGGAATGCATCATCGTGCGCAATCACATGAACCGCGAGCATGCGTTTGACGACGCCTTTTGCGTGGTGGAATCCAGCGCCGAGCTGGGCGAAGTGCTGGCCTCGTTCGTGCCCGGCATGGCCCAGGCGCGGGGGCAATTAGAGGCCTTCCTCTGATACGGCTTGCCGGCATGCCATTACAATTGCCTATCGCATTCACCGGCACCATCCCACGATGACACTCCCGCAACTGCACTTTGCCCACGCCAACAGCTATCCTGCAGGCACCTACCGCAAGCTGTTCGGCCTGCTGGGCCAGCACTACAGCGTGCAGGCGCTCGACATGCATGCGCACGACCCGGATTATCCCGTCAGCACGGGCTGGCCCGAGCTGGTGCGCGAGTATATCGATGACCTGGAGCGCCGCTACAGCGCACCCGTGATCCTCGTCGGCCATTCGCTGGGCGGCATGCTCAGCGTGATGGTGGCCAAGCAGCGGCCCGACCTGGTGCGCTGCGTGGTCTTGCTCGATTCGCCCGTGGTGGCGGGCTGGCGCGCCTTGCTGGTGCGCCTGGCGCGCAATACGGCGCTGGGCGAGCGGTTTTCGCCGTCGCGCTTTTCCGCCCGGCGGCGCAAGCAGTGGCCCGATGCGCAAGCCGCGTATGCCCACTTTGCCGCCAAGGACATGTTCGCCATCTGGGCGCCGCAGGTGTTGCGCGACTACATCGACAGCGGCCTGGTTCCCCATCCGGACGGGGTGCAGCTACGCTTTACGCGCGAAGTGGAAACGGATGTCTACCGCAGCTTGCCGCATCACATCGGCGGCCTCGTCAAGGATGGTTTGCAGGTGCCCATCGGCTTTATCGGCGGCACGGAATCGGTGGAATGCCGCCAGGCGGGCTTGAAGGCCACGCGCAAGCTGGTCGGCAAGTTTTTCCGCCAGGTGCCGGGTGGCCATCTGTTTCCCATGGAAAACCCTGAACTGACGGCGCAAGTGGTGCGCGAGATGATCACTTCCTTGTTGGCGAAACAGTAGTCTGAGACCAACGATTTTCATCTTGCAAGGGCCAACAGTGGCGGATTTTCGCGTAAAATCCTGCCATTCGGGCCGTGCCTGCAGCAGGCGTGCGGCCCCCGCCATTCCGATATTCTAGAAAGATACCCCTGCGATGACGATTAAAAGCGATAAATGGATACGCCGCATGGCCGAATCAACGGGCATGATCGAGCCGTTCGAACCGGGCCAGGTCAAGGAGCGCGACGGTAACCGCATCGTATCCTACGGCACGTCCAGCTATGGCTATGACATCCGCTGCGCCGACGAGTTCAAGCTGTTTACCAACATCAATACCACCATCGTCGATCCCAAGGATTTTGACGCGAATAACTTCGTCGATGTGTCGGGCAAGGGCTATTGCATCATCCCGCCGAACTCGTTCGCGCTGGCCCGTACGGTCGAGTATTTCCGCATTCCCCGCAATGTATTGACGATTTGCCTGGGCAAGAGCACCTATGCGCGCTGCGGCATTATCGTCAACGTCACCCCGTTCGAACCGGAATGGGAAGGTTTCGTGACCCTGGAGTTTTCGAATACGACACCGTTGCCGGCGAAAATCTACGCCAACGAAGGCGTGGCGCAAGTGCTGTTCTTCGAATCCGATGAAGTGTGCGAAACCTCGTACAAGGACCGTGGCGGCAAATATCAGGGCCAGGTTGGCGTGACCCTGCCCAAGACCTGATTATTCTGAAAGGTGGGACGCCAGCTGTCTTTACCTGCCTTTACACCTGCCGCCCTACATCCACGCCCCATGCTTGCCGTTAACCTTGGTATTGAAACACTGAGGAGGCATCATGGTAGCGGCAATCGGTTCAGGCGGCGCAGTCAGCGCGGCCAGTAGCGCCAGTTCGGGCAGCAGTTCGCAGATCGCGGCGCTGCAAAAGCAGATCACGGCGACGCAAAAAGAATTGACGGAATCGCAAAAGGGCGAGCAGACGGAGGCGTCGCAAAAGCTGCAACAGCAGCTGGCACAGCAAATCCAGGCCTTGCAGGCGCAAATTGCGCAACTGCAAGCAGCGGCGGCGCAACAGGCGGCGCAGCAAGCTTCTCAGACGGCCAGTAGCGCCGATACGGCGACGAGTCCGGCCAAATCCGTCTCGTCGACCCTGGGCAGCATCATCGATACGCAGGCGTAACAGCACATCCGTGTATCAAAACGCCAGGCTCGCCGACAGGTCAGCCTGGCGTTTTGACGGGCAGCAGCATTTCCACGCACAGCCCGCCACCACTGCGCAAGCTGGCCCCGATGCGGCCCCCATGGGCGCTGATGACGTGCTGGGCGATGGCCAGGCCCAGGCCATGGCCGTCCGTGCTGTGCTGGGTATGACTGGCGCGGAAGAACGGTTCAAAAATGCGGGCCAGGTCGGCGCTGGCCACGCCGGGGCCCCGGTCCAGCACGGCGATGCGCAGCAGATCCTGCTTGCCGTCATGCAGGCGCGACAAATTCACTTCCACCGTGCCGCCGTCGGGGCTGTGCTTGACGGCATTGCGCACCACGTTTTCCACGGCGCGCGCCAGCAGTTCCGGCCGACCCGTGACAGCGGCGTCGGCGATGGCCGCTTCGCCCGCCAGGGCGATGCCGACCTGGCGCGCCTTCGCTTCGTAGCGGGCGTCTTCCATCATGTCGTGCAACAGGTCGGCGATGTCGACGTCTTCGCTGAGGGGAGAGGCGGCGCCCGCTTCCAGCCGCGACAGGGTCAGCAGCTCGCCGATCAGCTTATCCATGCGTTCGCTTTCGCGTTCGATGCGCTGCATCGAGGCATCCATCTTGTCCGGCTGCTGGTGCGCCAGGCCGATGGCCGCTTGCAAGCGCGCCAGCGGCGAGCGCAGTTCGTGCGACACATCATGCAGCAAGCGCGTCTGGCTTTCCATGAGGCTGCGCAAACGGCCCGTCATGCGGTCGAAATCACGGCCCAGGTCCGTCAATTCATCGCCGCGCTTGCCGCTGGCGTGAAAGCGCGGCGCCAGGTCGCCATGCGAGGCGGCTTCGAACGCTTGCCGCAGGTCGCGGATGGGACGCGCAAAATACCAGGCCAGCAAGAAGGAGAACAGCAGGCTGGCGGCGATGGCGGCGGCCAGGGGAATGAAGGTGCGGTAGGGGCTGTCCATGCGCGGGCCCGGCGGCATGCCGCGGCCGAAGTCGCCGCGTGGCGGCGGGGCGCCCGCTTCGCTGGGCCGTGGACCGGCTCCCATGCCGTGCGGGCCGCTCAGAGTGACGGCGTTGAGCGTGTCGCGTGCGGCGCCCGCCTCGCCAGTGCGAAAGCGCTCGGACGAGGGCAGAAACAGCAGGTAGCGCACGCCATCGCGGCTGATCACCTCGCGCACCACGGCATGGGGCGCGCCTTGCGCCAGCAGCGCGCGCGCCTTGTGGAGTATGGCCGGATGGACCCTGCGGCCCATCAGTTCTTGCCCTTTGGCATCTACGGCAAACACGCGCATGCGTTCGAGCTTGCCCAGGAATTGCCGCAAGGCCTGGCTGCCGCCCGCTTCCACGGTGGCGCTGGCGGCCTCGATGATCATTTGCGCGGGCGGACTGGTGTCGATGTCGAGGGCCCGTTCCTGCTGTGCCGCCCGGTTTTTCAGCCAGAAAGTGCCGCCGATGCCGATGGTGGCCGTTACCTGCGCCAGCATGATGCACAGAAAAAACTTCCAGAACAAACGGCCCACGCTTACTCCTTGATCAGCTGGTAGCCGAGACGGTAGACGGTCTGCAGGCAGGAGCGGCCGTCGGCCAGGCTGCCCAGCTTGCGGCGCAGGCTGCTCAAGTGCACGTCGATATTGCGGTCGAAGCGCGCCATGGGCCGGCCCAGGCCCAGTTCGGACAATTGATTCTTGCTCACGGGCTTGCCCGCATGGCGTACCAGCACTTCCAGCAGATTGAATTCCGTGCTCGTCAGCTCCAGGTGCGCACCGGCCCAGGCAACGCGGCGCTGTTCCGGCCACATCGTCAGTTGCCCAACGGCCAGCGGCGCCAGGCCCGAGCTGTCGTGCGGCGCCGCTTGCGAACGGCGCAAGATGGCGCGGATGCGCGCCGTCAGCTCGCGCGGCGTGCACGGCTTGGTCACGTAATCGTCGGCGCCCAGCTCCAGGCCGACGATGCGGTCCGTGTCGTCGCCGCGCGCCGTCAGCATCAGGATGGGCAGGTTGCTGCCGGCGCGGATGCGGCGCAGGGTTTCCAGGCCATTCATGCGCGGCATCATGACGTCGAGGACGGCGATGGCGTACAGGCCCGTCAGCGCTTCGGCTGCGCCGCTTTCGCCGTCATGCACGGCGCGGGCGTCAAAACCTTCCTGCGTCAGGTATTCCTGGAACATGCCGACCAGTTCCACGTCGTCATCGATTAACAAAACCTTGCTCATGCCTGTGCTTTTTTCGGGTGAATATCGCCCGATGATAGCAGTCAAAAGGGGCGCTTCAGGGCGGTTTTACCCGCTTTTACATACGTCTGCTTACATTTGCGCCGCTTCTTTTACACGCTTTTACGCCACCCTAACGTTGCTTTACACGCCAGACGCCGACAATCAGGGCTGATCGCCACGAAAGGAAAGCCCGATGAAACACCTGAGTATTGCCGTCTCCCTGTTGCTGCTGTCCGCCTGCAGCATGCCGCTGCTGGCACTGGCCCAGCAAGAATCTGCGCCGGACGGCCCGCTAGCGCGCGCCATGCCGGGGCCGCTGCCCGGCTTGCCGCCGTTTCTGCATGGCGTCGAGTTGAGCGAGGCGCAGCAGGATAAGGTCTTCGCCGCCACCTACGCCCAGGCACCCTTGCTGCGGGAACAGGAAAAGATCGCTTTCAAGGCCCATGCGCAGCTGCGCGAGCTGGCCGGGTCCAGCGCCTACGACGATGCGAAGGCTGGCGCGCTGGCGAATACGGCGGCGCAAGCCATGGCGAAGATCAGCTTGCTGCATGCGCGGCTGGAGCAGCAATTGCTGGCCGTGCTGACGCCGGAACAGCGCAAGCAAGCGCAGCAGCGGCGCGACAGCCGCCCCGGCCCGCGCCGTCCCCAATTACCCACAGGAGAGTGACCGTGAGCATCAGTGCCTTGAGTTCTAGCAGCGCGGCTACCCAGCTGAGCGCGCTAAGCCGCCTGAACGGCAGTAGCAGCAGCGGCAGTACCAGTAGTGCCGGCAGCGTGGGCGGCACGCGGCCGCAAAAGCCCGACGATGGCGCGTTTCTCGACGCCATTACCAGCGCCCTGTCATCGATCGGCGTGTCAGTGGACGCCAGCGATGGCGACAGCGCTACGGACAGCGCCGGCAGCAGCGCCACCAGCAGCGACGTGGGCCAGGCGCTGGGCGCCTTCCTGCACCAGCTGATGGGCAGCCTGCATGCGCAGAGCGGTGGGAGTGCCGGCGGGCAAGAGGAGGGTGGCGAACCGCCTTCGGGAGCGCCGCCCGGCGGTGGCGCGCGCGCTGGCGGTCCCGGCAATATTGAGTCGGACTTGCAAAGCCTGCTGCAAAAACTGTCCGCGTCCGGCAGCGACAGTGGCGACAGCACGGACAGCAGCGTGACGGACTTGCAGTCCAGCTTTGCCAGCCTGCTCAGTGCGCTGGGCGGCGATGAGGGCAGCACCAGCAGTACTAGCAAACTGGGCAGTTTCTTGCAGGCGCTGTCGGGCAGCCTGGGCGCGGCGCATGCGGGCGCCAGCCTGTCCGCCAGCGGCAACCTGGTCAATACAACGGCCTGAAGCATGGAACGCAAGCTCGCCCTGGCTGCCAGGAAGGCGCTTTCGCCACGGGCCACACACATCCTGTTCCTGTGCGCCAGCCTGAACCCCGCCTTGGCGGGCTTGCCCCATTTGTTGGAGTATGTATGGAATTACATGATCACGGTCTGGCATCCGACCTCGAAATGATGCGGCAGGCGGCCGAGCGGCGGCAAGTCCTGCGCTGGCTGCTGGCCGGCACCGCCACCTTGCCTTTGATGAGCTGCGGCGGCGGTGCGGACGCCGGCAGTAGCGCCGCGAGCAGCGGCGCTGGCACTGGCTCGGTGATGACGCCCACCACGGGCGCCTGCACGGTGATGCCCGAGGAAACGGGCGGGCCGTATCCGGCCGACGGCACGAACACGCATGGCGGCAGCATCATCAACGTGCTGAAGCAGTCGGGCGTGGTGCGCAGCGATATCCGCGCCAGTTTTAACGGCGCCACGGGTGTGGCGGAGGGCGTGCCATTGAGCATCAAGTTGCAGTTGCTCAACGCCAGCGGCAGCTGCGCCAGCCTGGCCGGCTACGCCGTGTATTTATGGCATTGCGACCGCGCAGGCCTGTATTCGCTGTATTCGGGCGGCGTGACGTCGCAGAATTACTTGCGCGGGGTGCAGGAAACGGACAGCGCCGGCAACCTGGTCTTCACGACCATCTTTCCCGGCTGCTACGCGGGGCGCATGCCGCACGTGCATGTCGAGGTCTATCCCAGCCTGGCCAAGGCGGCCTCTGCCTCGAACCGCCTCAAGACGTCGCAGTTCACCTTCCCGATGGCAACCTTGAACGAAGCCTACACGGCCAGCGGCTACACGGCCAGCGTGCGCAACCTGGCGCAGATCAGCTATGCCACCGATGATGTCTTCAGCGACGGCTGCAGCCTGCAGATGGCCACGGTGACGGGCAATGCCACGCAGGGCTATGTCGTCACCCTGAGCATCGCCGTGAACGGTTAAGTGACTGTCATGAAACCCAGGTCGCGCCGGCTGAAGTTGCCGATGTTCGGGAACACCTCGGTCAGCTGGCTGTCGGCCACGCCGAACCACTTGGCCAGGGTGGCGCCGTACTGGTCGACGGAGGTGGTCGGCAGCAGGGCGCCGGAACCCACGTCCAGCGCATGGCCCAGGCCCGTGGTGGGGAAGGCGCCGTAGATGTCGCCCCCTTTCACGGCGCCGCCCACGATAAAGTGGTGCGCGCCCCAGCCGTGATCCGTGCCGTCGCCGTTGCTGCTGAAGGTGCGGCCGAAGTCCGAGGCCGTGAAGGTCGTCACCTGGCGCCGCACATCCGCACCCTGCAGGGCCGCCAGGCTGGCGTCGAAATACGCCAGCGCGTGCGCCAGGCGCGCCATCAGGTCGCCATGCAGCTCCTTCTGGCGGTCATGCGTGTCGAAACTGCCCAAGGTCACATAAAACACTTGCCGTTTCGCCCCCAGGGCGCCGCGCCCGCCGATGATGCGCGCCACGGTTTGCAATTGCACGGCCAGCTGGTTGACGCCGGACGCGCCCGTGTTCGGGTTGATGTAGGGCGGCGGATTCGGCACGCCGCCCGCGCCGGCCGGCAGCATGGCGCCGCTCAGTACGCCCTGGCTGGAAATGGCGCGCTGCACCGTCGCCACGTGTTCCTGCTCCATCAGGTCGTCGCCCGCCGTGCTGATGATGTCGCGCAAGGCGGTCTCGCCCTCGGTGGTGCCGAACAGATAGCCGCTGCCGATATTGCGGATCGGTACGGCGCCCGCCTTGCCCACCTGGAACTGGCGCACCTGCCGCCCGCTGAGGAACAGCGCGTTCGACGCGGCCGAGATGGCCGTAAACGTGGCATAGCCGTTGCCCGTGCCGAGCAGGTCACCCAGGCGTCCGCCCCAGCCCACGCTGGCGCCTTCCGGCAAGCCCGATTGCCAGGTCGATTGCTGGTCGTTATGTGAAAACAGTTTCGGCGGCAGCGCCACATTGCCCGCCTTGTATTGCGCCAGGGTCACAGGCTGGATCAGGGTGCCCACATTGGCAAGGATGGCGGCGCGGCCGCCGTCGAACAGGTCTTTCACGGGGGCGAGGGCGGGATGCAGGGCAAAGCTGCGGCCTGCCTGCGCCGTGGCGGGCACGATCGGCAGCACGCCGCCCGTTTCGCCCACGCCGGGCAGGTGGATCGAATCGTTGCCGCCCGTGTTGCGTAACCGCGAGTATTCACTCCAGGATGGCGTATCGGTGGCCAGCACCGTGTTGAAGGTATCGTTGCCGCCGGCCATGAACAGGCACACGAGAGCCTTGTAGTCGTCGGCGGACTGGGCTGCCGCCTGGCCCATGGCGGCCAGGTTGAGGGCGAATGGCGCAGCCGTGCTGCCGGCCAGGCCCAGCATGGAACCGAGGAAGCGCCGGCGCGAGAAGTGGGAGGTGATAGTCATGCAGCTTCCTTATTTTTGAACCAGGTATTCAGGCGAGGCCATGGCCAGGAAAATGGCCAGGTGCACGCGGTTGGTTTTCGCCGTCGTCACTTGCGCGGCATTGCTGCCGCTGGCGGCGGGAATCGCGATGCTGGTGATGGCCGAGAGGATTTTGCTGCGCAGCCGGGACGACATATAGCCCGACATCAGCAGCAAGTTGACACGCTCCAGCAAGGCGGCAGGCTGCTCGGCCAGGGCCAGTTCGGCCGAGTAGTCGGCCCGCACGGCACGGCTTTCCGCCACGCCGCCGCTGATGGCATCCTGCATGAAGTTCAGGTAACCGGTGACGGACGGCTCAGAGGTGATCTGCATTTCCGGCGCCACCAGGCCCGCCGTCGCCAGCGCGGAATTGGGCGGCACGTAGGAGGGACGGAAGTAGTTGAAGACGGACGGCGCGTTCATGGGGTTCTGGCCCAGTCCCGAGAGCGGATCGCTGAGGTAATAGATGCGGTACTGCAAAGCAGCATCCTTGGCGTTAAACGCGCGCATCCAGTTGCCCAAACGCACCAGCGGTTCGCGCAGTTTGCCCGTGCGCAGGGTGCTGCCGGCTGGCGCCAGCGCCTCGGGGTCCAGCAGCACGGCGCGGATCACGGCCGGCATGTCGCCGCGCACGCCCGCACCATTGTTGGCAAAGGCGGCCGCGACCCGGCCCACATAGGCCGGGCTGGGATTGCTGGTGACCAGGCGCTGGATCAGCTGGCGGCCAAAGAAAGGGCCAACGTTCGGATGCTTGAACAGGGTGTCGAGGGCCAGTGCCATGTCCGCTTCGCCGCCGCCGGCGCCGGCCGCGCTCACGCCGAGAAAGCGTTTTTCGCTGGTGGAGTGAAACGCCGCATAGTTCTGCATCGGTTTCCAGTCGCGGTCCGGATCGGCCAGACTGCCAAAAAAACGCTTCGCGTCCTGGTCCGGGCCGGCCCAGCTCCAGCCCGTAAACACTTTCGCCAGGCCGCTCACATCGTCGCGCGTGTAGGTGTCGATGGGTTTGCCACCGGACAGTTTCAATGAACCATCCGCGTTCAGCTGGTACAGGCCGATGGTAAATAACTGCATGACTTCGCGCGCGAAATTTTCGTCGGGTGTGCGCGTGGCCGATTCCTTCTGGTTGCGCAGGTGCGACAGGTACAGCCCCATCATCGGGTGCGTGGCCATACCCTGCAGCAGGGTGCGGAAGTTGCCGAACGCCTGTTGTCCCAGCATATCGTAGTAACTGGCGAGGCCCCGCGTTTGCGGCCCTACGGCCGCGTTTTGCGTGGAGACGACGAAGATTTCAGACAGGGCAAAGGCCACGCGCTGGCGCAACTGGTCGTCGCCGCGCACGGCTTGCTGCCAGAACGACTCATAAAAATCGTTTGACACGGCCTTGGTGGCCGCCGCGCCTGCAGCCGGATACTTGGCTTCGATATATTTCCGGTGCAAGGTTTGCGGCTTGGAAAACTGCGCGCGGAACCAGGCATCGCTATCGCTGGCGGTCAGGGCCTCGATGGCCGCCATGTCCGGTCCGAACGTGGCGCGGCCCAGGAAGCGCGACGCTTCCTGGCGCGTGAAGGTGGTCGTCTGTTTGGCCGGCGGCGTGGTCAGGGGCGGCGGTGGAATAGTTTCGCCCGGCGTGGTGCCGGGGGCGGTGGTCGCCGGCGGCACGACCGAAACGTCCGGGGTCTGGGGCGCGCCGGTCTTGCTGTCGCTGCCACCGCCACCACCGCAGGCGGATAGCAGGCTGAGCAATGTGATGGCCAGTAAGCGGCGCAAAGTAGGGTCAGTCATTTAGTTTCTTTCAGGCAATCAAAACATGGCCCGTTAATTGTAGGGCTTGCTTACCAGAATCTTCTTTCCAATTAGCTATTTGCATGTTGGCTACGTTTATTTTTAATGGGCGTTGGCGTGTCATTGAGAATTTTTTTGTCGAAGTAGCGCGAAGTTTGTTTTTTGAAAATGGAAAATATTTTTTACTGATTACGCGCACTGTGGCGGATAGGCGACGTAATCATTCCTGCCAATTAAGCTTGTTTGAAAGCTCATCTTGACAACGAAACTCGCTTCGCCGGAAACGATGGTTTTTACGCTATCGGCGAAACACCGTTCGCCGTGGCGTCCCGTTCTTCCCTCGCATATGGCTGGCATGGCCTTTGCGTCAGGGAGGCATGGGCTACCCGCCCGTCTTTCACCGGAGCCTGTCATGACCAGCCGCCTGCTCGCCTATCGTCCCGAAATGGAATTGCCTGATGCGCCGGCCATGCCGCCCCTGCAGCAGGAAGATGAGCTGGCCCTGGCGGCGCGTTTGCTGGAATTGCAGGGGCCGGCCCAGTTCGACGCTTTCCTGGCGCGCCAGCTGGGCGCCACCGTGGCGGGCCGGCAAGTGCGCGGCACGCCGCTGGAAGCGCCGCTGCGCCAGTTGCTGGGCAAGGTGGTGGCGCCCCTGCTGCCTCTGCATGGCGGTTCGCCGCAGGCGCTCAAGCGGCGCGCCGCCGGCATCTTCGGCATGGAACTGGAAGGATTGAGCCCGGAAGACAAGGAATTCGAACTGGCGCGCCAGGTCGTGCATCTGATCGATGCCGTCAACACGGAACTGGCGCGGGACGGCGGCATGGACGCGCGCCCGCCCGGCGCGCGGGTGGAAACTGCCTTGCTGCAGGTGGCGCGCAGCGTGGCGCCAGGCTTGCTCCGGCAGGCGGCGCAAACGTCGGGACGGGACGCTGGCCGCTGGCGCCGCGAGGGCGGGCACATCGTCGTGCTCGATTGTTGGCCGGATGGACAGGCTGTCCGGCAAGGTAATCCGAACTGAGGTGTCAACCGAGGTGTTAACTTTGAGGAGCTCATCATGCATGACATGGATCGTACGACCCTGGAATACGGACAGGAAATGTCCGGCTTTGAAGCGGAACAGTTCGAGTTTGGCCAGGGCGAGTGGAGCGGCGAGGGCGGCGCGAACGCCATGTTTTCCGAGGCCGAGGAAATGGAACTGGCGAATGAACTGTTGTCGGTGAGCAATGAAGCCGAGCTGGAACAATTTCTCGGCAATTTCCTGCGCAAGGCCGCCTCGGTGGCGGGCGGCATCATCAAGTCGCCCGTGGGACAAGCCATCGGCGGCGTGCTCAAGGGCGTGGCGAAGAAGGCGATTCCCCTGGCCGGCGGCGCCATCGGCGGCTATTTCGGCGGTCCGCTGGGGGCCAAGATTGGCAGCGGCCTGGCCTCGGCGGCCGGCAGTGCGCTGGGGCTGGAAGCGGAAGCGTCATCCAACGAGGACCGCGAATTCGAGGGCGCCAAGCAGTTCGTGCGCCTGGCGGCCGACACCGTCAACCGCGCCGCGCAAACGCGCGGCAATGGCGACCCGCGCGCCATCGCCCAGGCGGCGGCCAGCGCGGCGGCGCGCCAGTTCGCGCCCGGCCTGCTGGGCCGTCCCGGCGGCCAGGTCGCCACGCAGAACGGCAATGGCGCCGGTGCCATGGCGCAGGGCAGCGCGCGCGGCCAGGGCGGCATGCGCCCGGCCAGCGGGCGCTGGGCGCGCCAGGGCCATAAAATCGTCCTGTACGGCGTCTGACATCATGGCCATCGGCGCTTACGCTGCCTGGATGCTGGCGCAGGAGGCGCGCTCGCTGCTGACGCGGCTGGCGCGGCTGGAACCGTTCGCGCTGATCGAGCCGACGGTGCTGGCGGCGGCCCTGATGCCCAGTGCCCAGTCGGCCATCGAAAGCCAGCTGGTGCAGGGCCGACGCGCATTGCGGCGCATGGTGGACCAGTTCCAGTGGTGGCTGCGGCGCGAACACGCCGACGGCGCCAGCATGGCTACGGCCGCCGAGGCGCAGCGCCGCTTCACCTTCCTGCGCCTGAAATTCAATGCCGCGCTGACCCAGTTCGACCTGTTCAACGAAGTCATCACGCAGCGCAGCGAGCACAAGACGGGCGTGTGGCTGGCCGGCCTCGACATCGTTGCCGCCGACGCGCTGGCACTGCCCGGCAATGTGTACCAGGCGCCGCCCGTGATCTGCTACCTGGACCGGGGGCCGGGCGCCGCCATCCGCCGCGCACGCACGCGCCTGCCGGGCGGCGGCGACAATCCCGTGGCCATCATCCGTTTGCCGCGCGAACGCATGATTGGCAGCAGCATCGCCTCGTCGCTGGTGCACGAGGTGGGGCATCAGGGCGCGGCCCTGCTGGACCTGGTGGCGTCCCTGCGGCCCGTGCTGCAAGCGATGCAGCACGGCGGCAGCGGCCTGGTGCACGTGTGGCAGCTGTGGGAGCGGTGGATTTCCGAGATCGTGGCCGATTTCTGGTCGCTGGCGCGCGTCGGCGTGGCAGCCACCCTGGGCCTGATCGGCGTGGTCAGCCTGCCGCGCGTGTTTGTCTTCCGTCTCAATATCGATGATCCCCACCCGGTGCCATGGCTGCGGGTGCGCCTGAGCTGCGCCATGGGACGGGCCTTGTATCCGCATCCCCAATGGAGCCGGCTGGAGCAGCTGTGGCTGTCGTACTACCCGCTGGCGGGCCTGCCTCTGGGGCAGCAGCGACTACTGGAACAGTTGCAGGCCAGCATGGCGGCCCTGGTGGGCTTGCTGGTGCAGCACCGGCCGCCGGCCTTGCGCGGCGGCTCGCTGGTCGAAGCCATGGCCGTGCCCACACGCCAGCCGGCCATGCTGGCGCAGCTGTTTCGCAGCTGGACCCTGGCGCCGGCGCAGATGTACGAGGCGACGCCGACCCTGGTGTTCGCCGTGCTGGGCCAGGCGCGCGCCAGCGGCACCTTGAGCCCGGAAGACGAAAGCGAGCTGCTGGGACGCCTGCTGACCCACTGGGCCCTGCGCAGCACCCTGGACACGTCGGAGCTGTGCGCCGATGTCGTGCGGCATGGCCGCCAGTCCGGCAGGCCGCTGCCGCCCCTGGCATCGCGTTTGATTATCCATTGAGGAGAATGACATGAGCAGCAAGATGAGCAGCAATATGGGTGGAAAAAACAGGGGCGCGGGCCCGAAACAGCAGGGCGGCAGCATCGCTGTCACCGTCCACGAGCAGGACAGCGGGGCCATGGTCGTCAATGCCGCCATCAGCCTGTACCGGGGAGCCGAGGCCGATTGTCATAATTTCAATCCCGCTACCTGGGTAGCCGATCCCGCCATGCTGGTGGGCGTGCGCTGGACGGATGGGCGTGGCAGCACCGTGTTTGCTGAGCTGGCGACGGGCAGCTATGTGGGGGTGTATGGCAATTTCCCCACCACCGCGCCCCAGTGCGTGACGGTGCAGGCGGGCTGCAGCGCCGTGCTGTGCTTCAAGCCCCAGCTCAACCCGCAGGTGGCGCTGGTGTTTGAAACGCCCGATTGCCATCCCAGCGATTGTCAGTTCGGCCGGGTGGGCGACCGCGCCGTCGCCAGCGTCGCGTTTGACGGCGATCAAAGCGCCGACGGGCGCGACCAGGTGCAGGTGCTGGCCGCCTCGCCATGGGTGCCCATGCGCGGTGCCGTAAATACCTTTTCCACGCCCGTGCGGCGCGCCGGCATGCACCGTTTCATGGCGCAGATGATGCTGTCGCAGCGGCCCGAACTGCGCAGCGCCTTGCCGGTGCCGGAAGGCCTCAGCCCGAACGCCATGCTAGCCGTGGATGCGGAATACGAGACGGAAGAACGCCAGCCGCAGCCCATCTCCGGCAATGTGGGCGTATCGCTGACGCGCACGGAGACGGAGCCGACGGAAGACTTGCCGCTGTGGACCTTGATACGCAACAGCACCGAAGCGATGTCGTTTACGAATTACCTGCATTTCATGGACAGCCTGTTTTGCGGCGACCTGGCGAATGTACGCGGCTTCGAACAGGAACGCTTCGTCAAGAAGGCCGACATGTTCCAGCAGCTCAAGCAGCGCCGCGCGCTGCCGTTTTCCGATTCCGATTCCTACCGCGTGCTGAAAGTGGCGACGGAAGCGTTCGTGATGGTCAATTGCGGCGTGCTGAACCAGCCGCTGGCCTTCAATCCGGCCGAGGACAACGCCTACCTGGACCGGCGCGACATTCCCCAGGGACGCGACCTGGAAACCGTGCTGCGCAATGATTACCTGGAAAACATCGATGGCTTCCAGACCTTGCCGTATCTGGCCGTGATCCGCCGCAAGCTGCCCGACATCCCCATCAGCATCCCGCGCGGCCAGGAAGGCGAGGTGGACCTGTGCTTTGGCATCATCCAGGAAAAGCTGGCCAATCCTTGCCTGCTGGAACTGATCTGGTCGTACTGGCATGAAGAGGGCATGCTGGTGCAAACCATGAATGCCATCACGCAGCGTTTCCAGAACTTGCGCGCGCCGGGCAGCGGCCTCGATCCCCTGTCGAACACGGAAATCGACATGTTGCGCCCGCTGAACAATTTGCTGTGGGGATACACGCAAGATGAGCAGCACCGGCTGACCGTGGTGCGCCGCAATTACGAGTACGACCACCATTACGGCGTGCGTCTCGATGGCAAGGCGGTACAGCACTTCCGGCCAGCCGACAGCCGCTCGAAGTTCCTCGAAGCGTTCCACCATTTGCTGCGCCTGCTCACCTCGTTCTACAAGCAGGACGACGACACCACGGTCAAGGCCGACGCCTTCCCCGTGCTGAATGCATTGAAAGAGATACACCTGATCCTGTCGCAGGGCGCGCACAACCAGTTCGGCGACTTGCCATCGACGGCGCGCATCGAGATGCTGATGCAGCAATGGATGCTGGCGCGGCCGGAATTTCGCGAATTCTTGCCCACGCGCGTGATGGTGGCGTATCCGGAGCCGTGGATGGACCGGGTCGACGCCATGAAGAAACTGCAGGGCTGGACGGATACGAGCGTGATGCATTTCCGTAACCTGGCCATCTTTGGCGAGCAATTGCTGCTGTCTGTGCGCTATGGCAACTGGAGCGATATCTATGAGCCCACCCAGGCGTTCAACTGGGCACGTTTCTGGCGCCCGCAAGTGCAGGGTTACATCCACGGCTACCGCGCCGCTACGGGGGTGGATTTGTCCGTCGACAGCAGCGACCCCGCGATCGAAGCGACCATGCCCTCGGTGCTGCTGCGCCAGCGCCTGAGTCAGCAGCTGCGCAGCGTCTAGGGCGGGAGCGGGGCGCGTGCATGCTCGACTTTACCAGTGCCCTGTACCTGGGCATGCGCCATCCGGCGGCCCAGCTGGCGCCGTGGAGCAGCCTGACTCTGGGGCAGCCGGCGGCGCTGCGCGAGCCACCGGGCGCGTCAGCGCTGGCAGCGGACCTGGCCGCGCTGCAAGGCTGCGAAGCGGCTTGCGTGCTGCCGTCGACCCTGCATTTGTTCTGGGATCTGTTCGGCATGCTGGCTGCCGAGCGGCTGGTGATCCTCGTCGATGGCGGCAGTTACGCCATCGCGCGCTGGGGCGCCGAGCGGGCGCAGGCGCTGGGCTTGCCGCGGCAAGTGTTTCCCAGCGGCGAGATGGCGGCGCTGCGGCGCCTGGTGGCGACCTGGGGCAGGCAGGGACGGCGCCCGTTGATCCTGGCCGACGGCTATGTGCCGGGCAGCGAGCAGGTCTTGCCGCTGGCCGGCTATGCGGCCCTGGCGCGCCAGGGCGGCGGTTATCTGTTGCTGGACGACACGCAGGTGCTGGGCGTGATGGGTACACAGGGCGGCGGCTCGGCGCGGCTGCATGGATTGCCTGGCGAATCGCTGATCATCGGCGCTTCGCTGGCCAAGGGATTCGGTGTGCCGCTGGCCGTGCTGACCGGCAGCGACGGCTTGCTGCGGCGCTTCGCGGCGCACAGCCAGACGCGCGTGCATGCCAGTCCGCCTTCGGCCGCCGTGCTGGCAGCGGCGCGGCGCGCGCTGACGCTCAATGCGCAGCATGGTGACGCCCTGCGCGCCAGGCTGGCGGACCGGGTGGCGCAGTGGCGCAGCGGGATGGCGGCGGCCGGCATGGCTTGCCGGGGCGGCAGCTTCCCCGTGCAGCGCCTGCCAGGGTGCGCCCATTTGCAGCCAGCCTTGCACGCAGCGGGCGTGCTGGCGCTGGCGCAAGCGGGGGATGGTCCCGGCGCGCTGACTTTTCTGCTGCGGGCTGACCAGACGCCCGGGCAACTGGAGCAGGCGATGGATTTGCTTGAACATCACATCAGGAGGCGATATGCACGACGCGTTTGAAGTGTTGCCCTTTGCGGGGCAGCCAGGAGTGGCCGGCGAACAGGAATGGCAGGGGGAATGGTCGCAGGAATGGTCGCAGGAGTGGCAGGGAGAGGACGAGGCCGAATGGGAGGGCGAACGTCCCCGCCCTGGCGGCGGACGCGGCGGCATGCGCGGCGGCGGGCTGCGCGCGCGGCCACCGTTGCGCGGACAGCGCCGTCCCGCGCCGCCGCGCTACCAGGGGCAGGGCCACCGGCCGCCTCGCTATGCTGCCCAGCCATTGCCCTATTTGCCGCCGCGCTACCGGGGCTGGGGCGCCTATCCGGCCATCTATCCCACGATTTATCCGGCGCCCTATCCTGTGGCCGACCCCGCGTTTGGCGACGGGCAGGAGCCGGATGCTGGCCAGGACCAGGAACCAGACCAGGGGCAGGACGATGGCCAGATGCAGGGCGAGATCCCACCCACCCTGGCCGGCACCATGGGCCGGGTGCCGGAAGCGGCCGCCCTCAATTACCTGGCGCTGGGTACGCTCGCCAATGCCCTGCGCGACCCGCATGGCCGGGGGCCGGGCCTGTATGTGATCGAGTTCGATGCGGGCGGGCGGCGCCGCGCCTACAGCGGCCAGACGGACGACCTGCACCGGCGTTTGCTGCAGCACCGGCTGTGCGGCCAGATGATGGGTGTCGACCTGAGCGGGCACCAGGTGTACGTGGCACCCCTGTCCTCGGCGGCGCAGCGGCGCCGTATCGAACAGCGCATCCACGACGACATGCTCGCCAATCAGCGCGGCGTGCTGACCAACCAGCGGCGCGAACTGGAACTGGCCGTGCTGGGCGAAATGTGGGGCTGACGATAACAGGATGACGGCGAAGGAGAACATCATGCATCAACTCGAATGCGCATGCGCGCAATGCCGGCAGCGGGCCGGCGCCGCGTTTGAAGTGCTGGAATTCGGCCAGGACTGGCCTGGCAAGGGCAGTGCGCCAGCCGTTTTCAGCGAAGAGGAAGAACTGCAGCTCGCCATGGAATTGCTGGAAGTGGCCAGCGAGGAGGAACTCGAGCAGTTTCTCGGCAATGTCTTCAAGAGCGTGTGGAAGGGCGTCAAGAAAGTGGGTGCTACCATCGCCAAGGTGGCCAAGCCCCTGGGCGGTGCCTTGAAGGCCGTGGCCAAGACGGCCTTGCCCTTTGTCGGCGGCGCCCTCGGTTCGATGATCCCGATACCGGGCGTGGGCACGGCGCTCGGTTCGGCCCTGGGGCGCGCGGCCAGCAATGCGCTGGAGCTGGAAATGGAGATGGAGGGCGAGGCGCCGGCCGACCGCGAGCTGGAGCTGGCGCGCCGCTTCGTGCGCATCGCGGGGCAGGCGGCGCGCCTGGCCAGCGAAGGCGATGGCAGCGCGCGCGCCGTGGAAAGCGCGCTGACGCGGGCCCTGCACCAGCAATTGCCGCACTTCCGTTCGCCCGCGCCGCAGCAGGAAGAGGAAAGCGGTCGCTGGCGCCGGCGCGGCAACCGTATCGTCGTCATGGGCGACTGGAACTGAGCGCAGGGAGGCGGCCATGGCGCTGGTCATCGATTGTCATTGCCATGCTGGTCCCGGCGACGGCTTGAGTGGGCCGTGGGACAGCGCTGCGCCGCTCGATGCTTATTTGCGCCGCGCGCAGGTGGCCGGCATCGCCCGCAGCGTGCTGTTCGCCACCTTCCACTCCGATTACGCGATCGCCAACCATGGCGTGGCGCGCCTGGTCGCTGCCGATCCGCAGCGTTTTTACGGCTTTGCCTTCGTGCATGCGCGGCGCGACCGGGGCCGTATCATGGACCTGGTGCGCACGGCCGTCGAGCGTTACGGCTTTGTCGGCATCAAGGCGCACCGGCTCGACGCGCGCATCAGCGGCGAACTGTGCGACGCGGCCCGCTTCTTTGGCTTGCCCGTGCTGTACGACCCGGCCGGCGAGGTGGCCGTGGCCGAACTGCTGGCGCAGCAGTATCCCGACGTCAACTTCATCCTGCCCCACCTGGGCAGCTTCGGCGATGACTGGGCGGCGCAGCTGGCGCTGATCGACCACCTTGTTCGTCACGCGAACATTTACACGGATAGTTCCGGCGTGCGCCGTTTCGACTTGCTGCAGCAGGCCGTGCGCCGCGCGGGGCCGCACAAGGTCTTGTTCGGTTCGGATGGCCCCTGGCTGCATCCGGGGCTGGAATTGCACAAGATTGAGTTGCTGGGCTTGCCGCCGCTGGATGCGGCGCTGATTATGGGTGGCAATTTTTTGCGGCTGGCGGGGCTGGCGTGAGGCTGCTTGCCGCGCAGGCGGCCGCCTTGCGGCGTATCTGCAGGGCGCGGTCGGTCACGCCCAGCCGGGCGGCGGCGCGCTGGTTGTTGCCGTGTTCCTCGGCCAGCACCAGGCGGATGGCCAGGTCGGTGGCGCAGCGCGTGATGTCCGACAGGTTCAGTCCCAGGCTCAAGGCCCGCCGCACGGCCGCTTCAAAATGCGGGTCGGGCCAGGGTGGCGCCAGCAGCCGTTCTTCGGGCGGCAGGGCGCCGATGGTGATGGGGCCGGGGCCGCAATGGCGGTGCCAGATGCGCGTGACGGTCTGGCGCAGCTCGCGCACATTACCCGGATAGTCGCGCAGCAGCAGGTATTCACGCACGGCGGCGTCCAGCGGTGGCGCAGGGCGCTGCCCCAGCTCGGCGAGGAAATGCCGGGCCAGAGGCAGGATGTCGTCCTGGCGTTCGCGCAAGGGCGGCGTCTGGCAACGCCAGCCGGCGATGCGGTAATACAGGTCGGCGCGAAAGGCGCCGCGCGCCACTTCGTGCTCCAGTTCGCGGTTGGTGGCGCACACGAGTCTGAATTGTGTGGGCTGCCAGGTATTGCCGCCCACGCGCTTGTATTTGCGTTCCTGGATGGCGCGCAACAGCTGCGCCTGCAGTGTTAGCGGCAGTTCGCCCACTTCGTCGAGAAACAGCACGCCGCCGTCGGCCAGGGCAAAAGCGCCGTCGCGCGCACCAGACGCCCCCGTAAACGCGCCCCGTTCATGGCCGAACAGTTCGCTGCCAGCCAGTTCTGGCGACAGGGTAGTGCAGTCGAGGATGGTGAAGTCGCCGCGGCAGTTGCCGAGGCGGTGGACCAGTTGTGCCAGTAAATCCTTGCCCGTGCCCGTTTCGCCCGTGATCAGCACCGAGGCCTGGCTGAAGGCGGCCATTTCCACCACCTGGTGCAGCAAGGCCGTCCAGGCCGTGCTGTCGCCCACCAGCTGCTGGCGCACGGCGTTTGACGCCAGCAGCTGCGCCACGGCTTGCCAGCGCTGCAAGCGTGCCAGCACCGGGCCCGCGTCAATGGCGCCGTCCGGCCACAGCAGCACATCGAGCGCGCCAGCCGCCATCAGGGCGCGTTGTTGCGCACAGCTGGGGGGAGGGCCGCAGGCGGCAATGGCCAGCACGGAGGCGTGCCGGCACATGACCGGCAGCGCGTGCAGCAGCGCAGCATCGGCCTCGGCAAACAGCACGATGCCCGCGCTAGCTGCCTCGCCATCGTGCCGCCGGGCTACAGTTACCTGAGCCTGCTTCAAGGCCGTCATCAGCAAGGCGCCACTGCCAGCCGCCGCCTGCTGCACGATTTCCAGCCACACCTTGAGCGTCATATGCCAGCCATCACGAGGGCACGAGTCGCCCATCTTAGAAGCCCGATACCCCAGCCGTTTGATCTGGCGCAAGCGTGCGCGGGAGGCCCATAATGAAAAACGCCGCCTGATCTGCATCAGGCGGCGTTCATGATCGTAGTTTATGGAACGACGACGTTTTTAGACGTTCTCATCCAACTTTACGCAATCCACAAAATAGCCGCGCTTGCCATCGACTTCGCGTTTCACGAGGCCATGCACATCCGTCTCGAAGCCGGGGAAGCGCTCGTTGAAGTCGCGCGCGAAGCGCAGGTAGTCGACGATGGTCTTGTTGAAGCGCTCGCCCGGGATCAAGAGCGGAATGCCCGGTGGATACGGCGTCAGCAGGATGGAGGTGATGCGGCCTTCCAGTTCGTCGATGGCCACGCGCTCGATTTCGCGGTGCGCCATCTTGGCGAACGCGTCCGACGGCTTCATGGCGGGGATCATGTCCGACAAATACATTTCCGTCGTCAGACGCGCCACATCGTAAGCCTTGTAGAAATCGTGGATTTGCTGGCACAGGTCGCGCAAGCCCATTTTTTCATAGCGCGGGTTGGCGGCCGCAAATTCCGGCAGGATGCGCCACATCGGCTGGTTCTTGTCGTAGTCATCCTTGAACTGTTGCAAGGCCGTCAGCAAGGTATTCCAGCGGCCCTTGGTGATGCCGATGGTAAACATGATGAAGAACGAGTACAGGCCGCATTTTTCAATGATGACGCCGTGCTCGGCCAGGTATTTGGTGACGATGGACGCGGGGATGCCCGTCTCGCCGAACTGGCCGTCCAGCGACAGGCCTGGGTTGACGATGGTCGCCTTGATCGGGTCGAGCATGTTGAAGCCGGGAGCGAGGTCGCCGAAACCGTGCCAGTCATCCTCGGCGCGTATCATCCAGTCTTCCTGCTGGCCCATGCCTTCGTCGTTGAAGCTGTCCGGTCCCCACACCTGGAACCACCAGTCCTGGCCCCATTCCTGGTCGATCTTTTTCATGGCGCGGCGGAAATCGAGCGCTTCCATGATCGATTCTTCCACCAGGGCCGTGCCGCCCGGCGCTTCCATCATGGCCGCGGCCACGTCGCACGAGGCGATGATGGAATACTGCGGCGAGGTCGAGGTGTGCATCAGGTAAGCCTCGTTGAAGGCGTCCTGGTCCAGCTTGACCGTGTCCGATTCACGCACGAGGATTTGCGAAGCCTGCGACAGGCCGGCGAGCAATTTGTGCGTGGACTGGGTCGAGAAGATCATCGATTCCTTGGCGCGTGGACGGTCCTTGCCGATCGCGTGCATATTTTTGTAGAAATCGTGGAAGGTGGCGTGCGGCAGCCATGCTTCATCGAAGTGCAGGGTGTCGATCTTGCCGTCCAGCATTTCGCGCAGGGTTTCCACGTTGTAGATCACGCCATCGTAGGTCGATTGCGTGATGGTCAGAATGCGCGGCTTCTTGTTCTTCGCTTCACGCGCGAACGGGTTTGCCTCGATCTTGCGGGCAATGCTTTCCGGCGTGAATTCATGCAGCGGGATGGGGCCGATGATGCCCAGGTGATTGCGCGTCGGCATCAGGAACACGGGAATCGCGCCGCACATGATGATCGAATGCAAGATCGACTTGTGGCAGTTGCGGTCGACTACGACGATGTCGCCCGGCGCCACGGTCGAGTGCCACACCATCTTGTTCGAGGTGGACGTACCATTGGTGACAAAATAGCAATGATCGGCATTGAAGATGCGCGCCGCATTGCGCTCGGACGCGGCGACAGGGCCCGTATGGTCGAGCAGCTGGCCCAGTTCTTCGACGGCGTTGCAGACGTCGGCGCGCAGCATGTTTTCACCGAAGAACTGGTGGAACATCTGGCCAATCGGCGACTTCAGGAACGCCACGCCGCCCGAGTGGCCGGGGCAATGCCAGGAATAAGAGCCGTCGTTGGCGTAATGCACCAGCGCGCGGAAGAACGGCGGCGACAGGCCATCGAGGTAGGATTTCGCTTCGCGGATGATGTGGCGCGCGACGAATTCCGGCGTATCTTCGAACATGTGGATGAAACCATGCAGTTCGCGCAGGATATCGTTCGGAATGTGGCGCGAGGTGCGCGTTTCACCGTACAGATAAATCGGGATATCGGCGTTCTTGTAGCGGATTTCTTCGACGAAGGCGCGCAACGATTTCAAGGCGTGGTCGGTTTCCTCGACGGAGCCGGCACCGAACTCTTCATCGTCGATCGACAGCACGAAGGCCGATGCGCGCGATTGTTGTTGGGCAAATTGCGACAAATCGCCGTAGCTGGTCACGCCCAGCACTTCCATGCCTTCTTTTTCCATTGCGGCGGCAAGGGCGCGAATGCCCAGGCCGGACGTATTTTCAGAACGGAAATCCTCGTCAATGATGACGATGGGGAAACGAAATTTCATGCATGTCTCCAAAAAAGCAAGCCGCCCCTGACTTATGTGGAGGGGCGGACTAGGGCGCGACGGTCAGGCGGTAGTACAACCCGGCAGCCGCAGAAAAAAAATAAGAACGGGATTCTCGCAGAAATGCGGCGTCTGCGGGAAAAAAATATCGTAGCCAAGCGTCACCAGCATGCGCTAGCGTGACGCAACGGTGTGACAGGGGTATTACAGCAACATTCTGTCCGTATCCATATCAACTTTATCAGGCTTTGCGTTGCAAGGTGACAAAGGCGTAAGGCAGGCCGGATTTTTCCGAGACATGCGCTTCGCGCGCGGTTTCTTGCCACACGGCATGGTCCACGGCGGGAAAAAATGCGTCACAGTCAAACGTCTGGCCGATTTCCGTGATGATCAAACGCTGCGCCAAGGCCAGTGATTGCTGGTAGATTTCGGCGCCGCCGATGACATAGCCTTCGGCCCCATCGAGCAGGGCGATGGCCGCTTGCACCGACGACACCGCTTCCACGCCCTCGTGGCGCCAGTCGGGATTGCGCGTGATGACGATGTTGCGGCGGTTCGGCAGCGGGCGGCCGATGGAATCGAAGGTCTTGCGGCCCATGAGGATGGGGTGGCCCGTCGTCAAACGCTTGAAATGCGCCAGGTCTTCCGGCAATTTCCACGGCAGGGTGTTGTCGATGCCGATGCCGCCTTGCTGGTCGGTGGCGACGATGATGGTCAAATGGCTCATGGGTTCTGTGAAAAGGGTGGGGGCATGGCCCGATGCCCGTCATTATCGTTGAAATTGCCGGCCGCCTCCAGATGCGCACGCATGGCGTCGGCTAGCGCGCCCGGCGCTTCCAGCGGAATCATGTGGCCTGTGTTGTCTTTGAGTAAGTGCAAGGTAGCCTGCGGCAGGCGGGCGGCCATGGCGCGCAGGTCGTCGGGATGGACGAGCTTGTCGTCTTCGGCGCCCACGATCAGCACGGGAAAATCGAGTTCCGGCAAGCGCGCCATCAGGTCTGGGCGGTTGATGGTGGTGAGAAATTGCGCCAGCAGCACGTCCTTGCCCAGGTCCAGCCCCATTTGCTGGATCAGGCCCGTGATGGCGGCATCGTCCAGGTGCGACGGGTGCAGCAGTTCGCGCAGGCGCTGGCGCGTGATGCCCGCATAGGCATTGCGCTCAAGCATGGCGACGATGCGCTGGCGCGCGCTAATTTCCGCCGGCAGCAAACCTTGGGCCGAATTGGCGATCAAAGTCAAAGACTGCACGCGCTGCGGGTGCGCCAGCGCGTGTTCCAGCGCCAGGTAGGCGCCCAGTGAAAAGCCCACCAGGTGGGCTCGCGGAGCGCTGTGGCTGGCAATCATCGATTGCATCTGCGCGCGCGTGCGCGCCTGGTGCAGGGGTACGTGCTGCAGATCAAAGGCGTCGCCCAGGGCAGGCGCCAGGCGCGACCACAGGCGTTCATCGCACAGGGTGCCGGGAATACAGTCGAGTCGTATCTGGGTATTGTTCAAGGACAAGCCTGGTACAGGATGGTGAAAATTTTTGTCGAGCGGCATTATCCGTCATTTTGCGCATTGGGACAGCCGTACGGTATTTTCCGTATGGCATTATTTTCAATAGTGCGCAGCTGGCAAGCAGGAACTTTATGGTAGGCTCATGACTCATCAAGCCGGCGTGCCGGCGACGTGACCTGAAACACCGAATGCAACCCCTACATTAAAGAGGAATTACCATGGCGATCAGTTTGCAAAAAGGCGGCAATGTCAACCTGAGCAAGGAAGCTCCCGGCTTGACGAAAATCGTGATTGGCCTGGGCTGGGACCCGCGCGCCACTGATGGCGCCGCTTTCGACCTGGACGGCAGCGCCTTCCTGCTGAAAACGGATGGCAAGGCCCGTTCCGATGCCGATTTCATTTTTTATAACAACCTGAAGTCGGTTGATGGCTCCATCGTCCACGCGGGCGATAACACCACGGGTGGCGGCGATGGTGACGACGAGAAAATCGCCGTCGACCTGGCCAACGTGCCGGCCGACATCGACAAGATTGCCGTGGCCGTCACCATCCACGACGCGGAAGCCCGCAAGCAAAACTTCGGCATGGTCGGCAAGGCCTACATCCGCTGCCTGAACGGCGACAATGGCGCGGAAATCGCCCGCTATGACCTGTCGGAAGACGGCTCGACGGAAGCGGCCATGATCTTCGGCGAAATCTACCGCGCCGGCAGCGAATGGAAATTCAAGGCGATTGGTCAAGGCTTTAAAGGCGGCCTGGGCCCACTGGCTCGCTCCTTTGGTATTAATGCATAAAAACCAGTTGTTTGCGTAAATGTACCGGGTGGCGCTGCTGCCCGGTTCTGTCTTTCTTCTCTCTCTCCCTGACTCCATGGAAAACCTGATCAAGGGGCAGCGCCTGGCGCTGTCCGGCCTCGTCACGGGCAATGTCGTGCAACTGGGGCTCGCCAGCGCGGGCGTGTCGCTCGATTTTGCCTGTTTCGGCCTCGATGCCGCCGGTAAATTGTCCGATGACCGCTACATGACTTTCTTCAACCAGCCGCGCACGCCCTGCGGCGGCGTGGAAACCTCGGCACCGTGCGGCGATGCGGCCGGCTTCAGTTACCAGCTGGAGCGCTTGCCTGCGTCCATCGAACGCCTGGTCGTCACGGCCGCCATCGATGGCGCGGCCAGCATGGCGCAGCTGGGAAGCGGCTACCTGCGCCTGCTCGACGGCGGGCGCGAACTGGCCCGCTACGCGTATGCGGGTGCTGATTTTGCGCAAGAAAAAGCCGTCATGCTGGGCGAGTTTTACCGCAAGGACGGCGGCTGGCGCTTCATGGCCGTGGGCCAGGGTTTTAACGGCGGCCTGGACGCGCTGGTCGCGCATTTCGGCGGTGAAGTGGCGCAGGCAGCTCCCGAACCTGCGGCGCCGAAGATTTCCCTGTCGAAAATCTCGCTGACCAAGGCGGGCCAGACGCACAAGGTGTCGCTGGAAAAGGGCGCGGGCGCGCCAACAAAACTCACCGTCAAGGCTACCTGGGTCGATAACGGCGATGGCGACGACGACAACGACGACCTCGACTTAAGAGTCGGCATCCTCTTGCCGAATGGCCAGATGCGCTTCATCCAGGCGCCGGACACGGCGGGCAGCTTTGACGTCATGCCGTATGTGCGCCACCTGGGCGATGTGGCCGGTGCGGCGGGCAAGGAACCGGCTACGGAAACGGTGGAAGTCAATCCTGCGCTGGCGCAACATTACGGCGGCACGGTGGGCCTCGTCTTCAGCGTGTATTCGGCGCTGGCCAATGGCGCCGTCCCGGTGGCGTCCATGCGCCCGAAAATGGTCATGCAATACGGCGAGCAGATCGTCGAGTGCGACTTCGACTTCCGCCTGTCGAAGGCAGCCGAAGACGATACGGTCTACACCTATGTGATCGGCATGGCGCGCATCACGCCCGACAGCATCATCCTGGAGCCGTCCGGCAAGACGTCGGAACCGGGCAGCGAAGCGACGCCGTGGCTGAGCTGGCAGGGCGAGAACCTGCAGCTGGCCTTCAACGGTCCTGTCGTCTTCAAGGGCGAGGACAAGGAAGACGAAGATGATTTCAACGCGGACAATCCGCGCCGCTACATTCCATAGGAGATACAGATGGAAACCTTGTCCAAGGGACAGCGCTTGCCGCTGGCCAATCTCGTTCCCGATGGCGTGCTGCAGATCGGCGTCGCCGCGCAGGGCCTGGCGCTCGACGTGGCCTGTTTCGGCCTCGATGCTCAGGGCAAATTGTCCGACGAGCGCTACATGACCTTTTTCAACCAGCCGCGCACGCCGTGCGGCGGCGTGGAAGCGCGTGCCGGCAGTGGCGGCGACATGGCCGAGTTTGCCTTGCAGCTGGCGCGCTTGCCGGCCGGCATAGACCGGCTCGTCGTGACGGCCTCCATCGATGGCGGCGGCGTGATGTCGCAGCTGCAAGCTGGCCATGTGCGCCTGCAGGCGGGCGGACGCGAGCTGGCCCGCTTTGCGTTTGCCGGGTCTGATTTCGCGCAAGAAAAAGCCGTCATGCTGCTTGAGCTCTACCGCAAGGATGGCGGCTGGCGCTGCATGGCCGTGGGCCAGGGTTTTAATGGCGGCCTCGATGCGCTGGTGCACCACTTCGGCGGCGAAGTCGACCAGGCCTCTCCTGCCACCTCTGCCGCGGCTTCGGCAATTCAGCAGGCGAAGATCAACCTGGAAAAGAGAGTCGAACGCGAGGCGCCGCAACTGGTCAGCCTGGTCAAGCAGGCGGGCGTGTCGCTGCAAAAAGTGGGCCTGTCCGAGCACCGCGCCAAGGTGTGTTTATGCCTGGATATTTCCGGTTCCATGGGACGGCTATATAAAGAGGGGCTGGTGCAGCGCTTTGCCGAGCGCATCCTGGCCCTGGGCTGCAAGTTCGACGACGATGGCGAGATCGACGTTTTTCTTTTTGGCAAAAATGTCCACCATCCGGCGCCCATGGCCTTGAGTAACTGCAATAGCTACGTGGGGCAGGCGATCACCCGTCATCCGCTGGAAGGCGACACGCGCTATGGCGCCGCCATGCAGGCCATCCGCGCGTTTTATTTCCCAGACAAGGCCGGCGGCGAGCGCACGCGGCCCGTTGCGGCCGAGCTGCCCGTGTACGTGATGTTCGTCACCGACGGCGGCACCAGCGACCAGGCGACAACGGAGAAGCAATTGCGCTGGGCCAGCAATGAACCCATCTTCTGGCAATTCATGGGCATCGGCAAGGGGCGCAAGTCGAAAAGCAAGTTTCTCGCCGCCTTTGCCGATTCCGACTTTCCCTTCCTGGAAAAACTCGACGAATTGCAGGGACGCCTGGTCGATAACGCCAATTACTTTGCCGTCAGCTCGCCCGACGAGCACAGCGATGCGGAGCTGTACGATTTGCTGATGACGGAATATCCGGGCTGGCTGAAACTGGCGCGGGGTCAGGGCTTGCTGAACTGATCGTCCTGCGATGTTAGTTGTTGAGCTTGATGGCAATCGTGGTGCCCGCTTCTGGCAGCAAGAAGCGCGCCTTGTCGTAGCTGGGCGGACCCATCACTGAACGCGCGTCGTTGCTGCTGCCCGTGGGTTCGCTGGGAATCTTGAAAAAGTTGCTGTCCATCTTGCCATTCGCATTCACGTCCTGGAAGACGGCGACAGCGTATTCGCCCGCAGGCAATTTATCCAGGTGCAGCTGGACGGTGCTGCCGTTGGCTGGCACGGTAGCCTGCTGCAGGGGTTTCGAGAGGAAATGCGCGGCCGATTGGTAAATGGCCGCTTTGACTGTGCCTGCACCGGGCTGGACATTGTTGACGGTCACGAGCAGGTCGGCGGCGCAGGCCAGTCCTGCCGCTGGCAGCAGAAGTGCGATGCACCAAGGTATGATTTTTTTCATGTTACGTCCTTCGGTTGATGTTATATGGACAGCAAGCGGCGCAATTCAGCGACATGCGCCTGGTAGGCGGCGCGTCCTTGCGCAGTGGCATGGATACGGGTTTGCGGTTTCTTGCCGACGAACTGCTTTTCGAGCGTCACATAGCCTGCGCGTGCCAGTGTGTCCAGGTGCGCCCCCAGATTGCCGTCGCTTGCCTCGGTCAGCGCTTTCAGGCGCACGAACTCGATGCTGTCATTTACTTGCAATACATTCAGGGCAGTCATGATGCGCAAGCGCGTGCTCTGATGGATGATGTCGTCCAGGCCAGCCATGATGTTCTCCTCAGGCGGCGCGGCGCAGCCAGGTGCCGCCAAGCAGCAATCCGCCCCCCGCCAGCAGCGCCATGGCCAGATCGAACCAGGGGGCGAGAAAATGGTAGGCGATGAAGGTCAGCACGCAAATGCTGGCGCCCAATATCGTCCACCGCAGGCCATGCCAGAGGCCGGCCAGCATATACACGAGCATGAACAAGCTGGTCCAGAACACGGAAATGGCGCCGGGCCGGTGCACGATGAACGTCGACACCATGATGCCGAAGGCGACGAGGATGGCCATGGCCAGCCAGATGCGCCGGTCGCCCGGCTGGCTGGCGGTTTTTTGCCGGCTCAGCAGATACGCCGTACCGAGCATGCCCACCGCGTCGGCAATCAGCCAGCAATATCCGCTGTGTGCCGGTGCCAGATAACTGCCCAGATAGGCGCAGAACCAGACCACGCCCCACAGCTGGACGATGACTCCCGAGCGCCAATAGCGCAAATACTGTTCACTGCGCGTCTGGGTTTGCTCCACTTCCTGCAGGTATTGTTGGACTTGTTGCGGGTTCAGCATCGTGTTCTCCTGGTTGACTCTGTAATGCAGAGTACTCTATATGTGAGATATTTTTTCGTCAAGCCTTTTGTTTGCCCTCCAGCGTATGAGGCTATACGACCACAAGTGGAAGAGATTTGTAAATTGAAGTAAATAACAATGGTTCGCCTTTGCTTTGCCCAATGGAGTCGTGGCATGCTTTCGCGGTGCCCTCACGCCGCGGCGTAGCGCCTCATCCGTAGCGTCTCGATTATTTTTTAGCCAAATGCATAAAATTCTTTTCCACTGTCTGGCGGGTGGTAGCCTGCTGGTCTCCGGCGCCGCCGTTCAGGCGCAAACTGTCACCGGCGACGCCGTCGTCAAGCCCGCACCAGCACCCGTATCGGCCAAGGCGCCCGCCGCCGATGCACCGCCTTCCGTCAGCGTGACGGCCGAACGTCCCACGGGCCGCATCGACCGGCAAGTCTACGACGTCAAGTCCGATGTGGGCAGCAGCAACGGCACGGCGGCCGACGCGCTCAACAATGTGCCATCCGTGGCCGTCGATCCCGACGGTTCCGTGTCCTTGCGCGGCAGCAGCAATGTGCAGATATTGATTGATGGCAAGCCGTCGGCCATGCTGCAGGGCGATGCGCGCGGCGCCACCCTGAACGCCATGGCGGCCGACGATATCGAATCGGTGGAAGTGATCAATAATCCCGGTGCCCAGTTCGGCAACGAAGCCGGTGGCGGCCCGATTTTGAACCTGGTGATGCGGCGCAACCGCAAGCCGGGCGGCTTTGCCACCGTCAACGCGAATGCTGGCATCGCCGGGCGCTACAACAGCGCCGTCTCCGGCAGCTACAATGAAGGGCCGTGGGGCTACCAGGGCGGCATCAATGTGCGCCACGACGGCCGCAATTCCGTGGGCGAGGTCAGCCGCGAGCGCCTGGAGCGTGGCACAGACGCGTTCGCCCCCAGCAGCCAAAGCTCCGCCAGCAATGGCTTGAACGACTCGCTGGGCTTGCACGGCACCGTGAATTACAACCTGAACGCGAACGACACCCTGGCCGCAAGCGTGTCGTATAACGGGCGCAGCAACGACCAGCGTTCGCTCGACCGCTACATCAACGGCGACAGCACGGGCAGCACCATCGGCGACTATGTGCGCAGCACCGTGCGCAACGGCGACAGCCGCAACACCAGCTGGGGTGCGCGCTACGACCACAAGGGCGAGTTGCCGGGCGAATCGTTGAAGATCGACCTGCGCGTGTCATCCTCGACCAATGAGAGCGACAGCGATTACGCGAATACTTATGCGGTTGTGCCCGTGCATGCCTTCGACAGCCGCGCGCGCCAGCACAGCGAGACGGGCAACCGCCTCGTCGACTTCAGCGGCGACTACGAGCGTCCGCTGGCGGGCGGCACGGCCAAGCTGGGCTACAAGGTGGCCGATAACCAGAGCAGTTTCGACACTTTATATACGGACATCAACCCGGCCAGCCTGGCGGCAACTGTCAACCCCATGCGCAGCAACCGTTTCGAGCTCGACGAGCGCACCATCGCGCTGTACGGCTCCTACCAGATGCGCCTGAGCGAGCGCTGGGGCGCGCTGGCCGGCTTGCGCGCCGAGTACACGGACTTGAACGTGCGCCAGATCACCAGCGGCGTCGAGGCCGGCAACAATTACGTCAACTACATTCCCAGCCTGTTCGCCACGTACAAGGTCAGCGACGAGAGCAATCTGCGCTTCAGCTATGCGCACCGCCTGCGCCGCCCCAGCGCGGGTGACCTGAACCCGTACGTGGTGTACCGCGACGAGTTCAATGTCTCGGCCGGCAACCCGAAGCTGAAACCCACGCAGACGGATTCGTTCGAGATCGGCTATGAAACGAAGATCGCCGGCCTGGAAAGCAGCTTGCGCGCCTATCACCGCCGCGATACGGACGCCATCGTCGATTACCGCTACTTTATCAGCGACAATGTGCTGCTGACCACGCGCGAAAACGGCGTAGGCAGCCATTCGAGCGGCCTGGAGTTCAGCGTCAGCGGCAAGCTGACCCCATCCTTGACCCTGAATACGAGCGGCAACCTGGCGCGCAGCCAGCAGAGCAGTTCCGACGACCTGGGCAACCGCAGCACGCGCACGGCGAATGCCCTGAGCGGCCGCGCGCGCCTGAATTACCAGTTCGATGCGGCGAACCAGCTGCAGCTGGCCCTGCAAATGCAAGGCAAGATGCTGTCGGGGCAGGGCTACCGCTCGCCGAATAACACTTTGAATGTGAGCTGGCGCCATACGGTGACGCCGCAGCTGAGCCTGGTCATGAACGTGACCGATGTGTTCAGCAGCAACAAGATGGAAACCGTCATCAACAGCGCTTCCCTGCGCGAGACGAGTACGCGCCGGTTTGATGGACGGATGATTTATGTGGGGCTGTCGTACCGCCTCGGCGGCGTGGGATCGGCGAAAGAGGGCGAGCGGGAACCGCGCTTCGGTCCGCCGGGCGGACGGGGGCCGGGTGGCCCTGGCGGTCCCGGCCCGGGTGGGCCGGGAGGCGAAGCAGGTTAGGCCGCCAGCGCGATCTCGTGCAGGAAGTCGATGAAATCGTCCGTATGCAGTTCGAAGCGCCATCCGCCCGTGCCATGTTCGGCGCGGTACACGGGCAAGTCGCCGTCGATGCTTCTTTCTTCCAGGTCCACGCAGTACGGGTCGCCGCCCGCATCGGCAATCACCACCAGCTTCGGCGGCCAGGCCGCGATTTTGCGAAGGCTCACGGCATGGACGGAGTAGCCGTGCTGGGCCTTCACCAGATCGGCCGCGCCGTACAGGTGCAGGCCCTGGGGGAAACGCTTGCCGTCGACATGCACGCGCAGCGGTGAATACCATGCCAGGAAGCGGCGGTAGATCTCCGGCAAGACCCAATGCGCGTCGATCTCGGCCATGTCCGCGGCGCTGGCGAGCGTCAGCCAGTTCGACGGTTGCGCCAGGTCCTGTTCGCGCTGGCGCCGCAGCGCCAGTTTTCGCTCGAGGAAGGTGGCTGCCATTTCCAGGCGCGACAGCGGCCGGGTCAGTGTCTCATGCGTGGCGGGCGCCTTGTAGCCGGCACCATCAGGGTAGCCGTCCGCTTGCCAGGCCAGCACGGCATCGAGCCGCAGCTGTTCTGCCTTCCAGTGGCCGGGATCGGACGGCAAGCCCTGGTCAAACGGCTGGCGGCTGAACACGGCCAGGCTCTTGATCGCCTTGGCGCGCACTTCCAGGCTGGTGGCGCCGGACGCTGCCAGCGCCACCAGCGGCGCATACGCCTCCACGCCTATACTTTTCAGCAAGCCATCGACGCCCCAGTACGCCAGTGTGGGCTGCTCCAGTGCCCAGGCGAAAAAGGCCGCGTGTTGACTGCCTTCCACCAGGTGCACGATATCTGTCATCAAAAAGGTGCGCCAGTGCAGCAGTTGCCCATCGCGCGCATACGCCGTCAGGATATCAATCACGGCCAGCCGGTCGTCGGGCGCATGCTTTTTCAGCAGCCGCTCTTTCAGCCTGGCAAACTTGCTGCCATCCGTTTCGTCAAACAGCTTGCGGTGCAGGGCGGCCAGCGGTGCGACCGCCATCAGACGGCCATCGCCGCCTTGATGGGCGCATGGTGTTCATAGCCTTCCAGCGAGAAATCCGACGGTTCGATCTTTTCCAGCCACTCCGGCTCGTACTTGCCCGTCTTGGCGTAGTCGGGCACGCGCTCGGAAATGATGAAACGGGGCGCCGGGAACGGCGTGCGCTTGAGTTGCTCTTCCACCATGTCGAGGTGGTTTTCATAGATGTGCGCGTCGCCGATGAAATACGTGAACCAGCGCGGGGTGTAGCCCGTCAGGCGCGCCACCAGGTGCAGCAGGGCGGCGCCTTCGGCGATGTTGAACGGTGTACCCAGGCCGATATCGTTGCTGCGCACATATAAACACAGCGAGATTTCGCGCGTGCTGGCGTTCGGGATGAACTGGTACAGCAAGTGGCAGGCGGGCAGGGCGACGGCGTCCAGCACGGCCGGGTTCCAGCCGTGGAACAGGATGCGCCGGCTGCCCGGGTTCGTCATGATCGTATCGAGGCACTCGCGCAACTGGTCGACGGCCTTGTACAGCAGCACTTTTTGCACGCCATCTTCGACGAGGGGGGCGATCAAGGCAAAACCGTTCGCTTGCGCGTCGGCAATCTGCGCGGGCTGGTCGGCATCGAGCAGCTTGTAGGCAGGCCATTGCCGCCATTGCACGCCATACACGGGGCCCAGGTCATCCTCGCCTTCGCGGTAGGGGTTGGCCAGCCATTGCGCGTTTTCATTGGCGTTCTGGTCCCATACCTTGCAGCCCAGCGCGCGGAACTCGGCCGCATTGCGCGAGGCGCGCAGGAAGGCGCACAATTCGCCGATCACGGATTTGAAAGCCAGTTTCTTGGTCGTCACGGCAGGGAAGTTGCCGTTGGCCAAGTCGAAACGCATCATGGCGCCCGGCACGCTCAGGGTGCGGATGCCCGTGCGGTTGTCTTGCCAGCTGCCCGTTTCGAGCACGGTCTTGATCAAATCTTGATATTGCTGCATGTATTTCTCCAACGGTAAGGATGGTGATTGTAACGCAGGCGCGACAGGCGGGCTGCCGTCCGCACACATAAATGCGCTGCCGTTTCACCTGCAAACATGACTCTGTGGTAATTTGTGTGTCCTTCAAGAAATACACAGAAACGGCAGATGCTGCACCATGTTCTTGCGACAATTTGTAAATAATAATAACGCCGCCGTGGTGGAGATGAGCAGGGCCGATTTTCTCAAGGCCAACCTGCGCCTGATCCTGGCCTGGCCCTTGCTGGGGCTGGTCTTGTGCGCGGTGCTGTGGACGGCCACCTTGCTGCAGCTGGAGGCGGAAAGGAAGGTGGCGCAGCAGCAGGCGCTCGACAGCGTGTCTTCCTTGTCGAAAGCGTATGGCCAGTATCTGCTGCGCACGCTGGAACAGATGGACCAGCTGACCTTGCAGCTCAAGTATGAGTGGGAAAATTCGCGCGGCCAGCTACGCCTCGATCAATTGAAGACGCAGGGCATGTATGCCTTGCCGCAATTTGCCATCGTCGCCATCCTCGACCGCAAGGGCCACCCCGTGACGGCCACGGCGCCGCTGCAGCAGCTGCGGGTTAACGAGCGCAGCGATTTCCTGCTGCGCCACTGGCGCAGCAATTCCAGCGCGCTGCGTATCGCGCTGGGGAGGGCCATCGAGGCGGCCCCGGCAACCCCCGGCGCCGACGAAAGCCTCGTGCATTTCACGCGCCGGCTGGAAGACGAGGATGGCAATTTTGACGGCGTGCTGCTCATTTCCATTCATTCCAGCTATTTTTCCGAATTCTACAACAGCGTCAATTTCGGCAAGTTCGGCATGTCCGCCATGGTGGGCGAAGAGGGTGAACTGTTCAGCACGCGCCTCGGTTCGCGCGTCCTGCCGACCCAGAGCGGCCAGGGGACGCCGTTTCTCGACACCAGCTTCCTGGAAACGGAGAGCGGCGCCATGCATTCTGGCGGCAGGATCGCTTTTTCCGACAAGCAAAGCCGCTACGTGGGCTGGCAGGCGCTGAAAGCGTATCCGTTTACGGCCGTGGTCGGCCTGTCGGACGGCGAAATGCTGCACCCCTACGAAGAAACGCGCACCATTTACATCGGCATCGCGCTGGCCGTCTCCGTGCTGCTGCTGGCCTTTGCCGCCGTCGCCACCGTGCTGTCGCTACGCCTGGCGTGGCGCCACCACCAGTCCGAAGGCGTGCGCAACGCTTACCGCATGGCCACCGAAGGCACCAGCGACGGCTTTTACATCATTTCCGCCCTGCGCGGCACGGATGGCAGCATCCTCGACTTCGAGATCGTCGACTGCAACGAGCCGGGCGCCGGCTACTTTGGCGTGCGCCGCGAGCAGTTGCTGGGCATGCGCCTGCAGTCGCGCGCCCACGAGCCGTATTTCCGCGACCTGATCCATAACTACCGGGCCGCCATGCAGTCCGGCTTTTCCGAGGAAGAGATCGAGCTGCCGGAAGGCAACCCGTTCAAGCTGCGCTGGATACGCCGGCGCCTGGTGCGCAGCGGCGACCGGCTGGCCGTCACCCTGCAAGACATCAGCACGGCCAAGGAGCACGAGCGCGACTTGCGCCGCCTGGCCAATGAAGACGGCTTGACGGGCTTGCCCAACCGCTACTGGCTGCAGCAATTCCTGCCCGGCGCCCTGGGGCGCGCCGCCATCGCGCGGCACATGCTGGCGCTGCTGTTCATCGACCTCGATGGTTTCAAGGATATCAACGACACGCAGGGCCACGCCGAGGGAGATAAAGTGCTGCGCGCCGCCTCCTTGCGCCTGAAGGGTGTGCTGCGGCCGGGCGATCACGTGGTGCGCCTGGGCGGCGATGAATTCGTCGTCGTACTCGACCCGGTGGAGGACGACAGCCGTGCCGAACAGGTGGCGCAGCGCATCGCCATCGCCTTCGACGAACCGTTTTACCTGGGCAGCGAACGCCACAAGATGGGCGCATCGATCGGCATCAGCCTGTATCCGCGCGACGGCGCCGAGACGGAAGTGCTGTTGAAGAATGCCGACATCGCCATGTACGCCGTGAAAGTGGCGGGCAAGGGCCATCACCGCTTCTTCCAGCCGGAATTGTTCGAAACCATCCGCAACCGCCGCGAACTGGAGCAAAGCCTGGTGACGGCGCTGGAGCAGGACCAGTTCCTCGTCGTCTACCAGCCGCGCGTCGATGCCATGAGCGGCCAGCTGTGCAGCATGGAGGCGCTGGTGCGCTGGCAGCATCCGCAGCACGGCATGGTGCCGCCGCTGGAATTCATCCCCGTGGCCGAGAGCAGCGGCCTGATTTCGCAGCTGGGCGAAGTCGTCATCGAAAAGGTGTGCCTGCAAATGGCGCGCTGGCAGGCCAGCGGGCTGGAGCTGGTGCCCGTCTCCATCAACGTCTCGGCGCGCCAGTTCGGCCGTGGCGACGTGCACCAGGTGCTGGCGTCCGCGCTGGCGCGCCACCGCATCGATGCGCGGCTGATCGAGGTGGAAATCACGGAATCGGCCATGATGGATGAGCAGAACCGCGCCGTGGAGCAGCTGTCGGCCATCCGCGCGCTGGGCGTGCGCCTGCTGGTTGACGATTTCGGCACCGGCTATTCGTCGCTGTCGCAGCTGCAGAAGTTCGCCATGGATGGCTTGAAGATCGACCGCGCCTTCACCATGGAACTGGGCCGTTCGGAGCAGGGCGAAGTGTTCGTGCGCGCCATCCTGTCGATGGCGCATGCGCTGGGCATGAGCGTGGTGGCCGAAGGGGTGGAGACGCGCGAGCAGCTCGACATCCTGCGCGCGCTGCAATGCAACGAAGTACAAGGCTATTTCATTTCGCGCCCCGTGCCGGCCGAACAGATGCTGGGACTGATGCAGCAGCGCTTTCTGATACCGCTTCCAGCGCCCGTGCTGCCTCCCTGCAGCCCCGTGATTGGTGAGGAAAACAACGCTGTTTCATAAAAAGAGCGAACGTTCGCTTTTTTTTAAAAAATATTATATGCTTCGCTCATGCCGTCAGTGAATTGGAGTTCACGGCGGCAAGAACAGTGCAAGACGGGTGAGGTTGAGCTACCCGAGACAATGTGACGAAGACACTTCATATAATAAAGAGAGACTAACTTGAAACATAAATATCTGCCCCTCCTCATCATTGCCGCGTTCGCCGGCATCTCCTCCACCGCGCAAGCATCGGGCTACCGTTTTGGCTCGCAAAGCGTTTCCGCCCAGGGCACGGCCGATGCCAGCGGCGCCGAAGCGGCCGACGCATCGACCATTTTCTACAACCCGGCCGGCCTGTCGCGCCTGGAAGGCACGCAGTTCGTCGGCGGCGGCACCATCGTCGTGCCACATTCGACCTACCAGGATACGGGTTCGAAGCAGTTCTGGAAGGGTAATCGCACGCCATTCACGGCCACCAAGGATTACGCGCCGGATGCGGTAGTCGCGCCTGCCTTGTATGCCAGCAAAAAGATCAATGATCAATGGACTGTCGGCGCGGGCCTGTTCGTGCCGTATGGCGCCAAGCTCGATTACGGCAATGACTGGACCGGCCGTTATGCGATCACCAATATCAAGCTCGAAGCCATCGCCTTGAATCCTTCGGTGGCGTTCAAGCTGGATCAGCATCACTCGTTCGGTTTCGGCGTGACGGCCGAATACATGAAGGCGGAGCTGGGCCAGGGCGTTGATGTGCCGGGTTCGGTTGCCTTCCTGGGCCAATTTGCGCCAACCGCATCGCAGGCATTCCTGGCCAATATCGCCAAGACGCAAGGCCTGGCTGCGGCGCAAGCTGCCGGCGCCGCGTTGCAGGGCCAGATCAAGGATGGCCATGCCTCCATGGACGGCCACGATTGGGGCTTTGGCTTCAACCTCGGCTACCTGTACCAGCTGAATGAAGGCACGCGTTTCGGTATTGCTTACCGCTCGTCGATTTCGCACAAGCTCAAGGGCAGCACCATCTGGGACTTCTCTCAAGTGACGAGCAATCCTGCCGTGAACGCCTTCATCGCCAAAGCCTCGAACAAGGTCAATTCCGAGGCGCTGGTCGAACTGCGCACGCCGGAAACCCTGTCGGTCAACGCCTTCCACCAGATGGATGATCGTTGGGCCTTGATGGGCGACGTCACCTGGACCCGCACTTCGCGCCTGGAGAACCTGGATATCCAGTTCCCGCCAACGGCCGAAGGTGCCGAGCGCATTCGCCAGAACTGGAAAGACACTTACCGCGTCTCGCTGGGCACCAACTACAAGTACAGCGAGAGTCTGATGCTGCGCGCCGGTATTGCGCACGACCAGGCGCCGGTCCGCAGCGCGGAACTGCGCCACCCGGCCTTGCCGGACAGCGACCGCATGCAGTACTCGATCGGCGCGAACTGGAAACTGAACGCCAATTCCTCGCTGGACCTGGCTTACAGCTTCATCGACTTCAAGGATGCTGACGTCAACTACACAAACGACTGCTCGCCTGTCAAGACTGGCTGCACCGGCAACGGTGAAACCACCAAGGGCCTGTTCAAGACCCGCATGCAGTTGATCGGTCTCGCTTATAACTACAAGTTCTAAGCAGGTAGTGGCGGCCAACCCGGCCGCCATGAAAGGAAAAAAGCGCCTTCGGGCGCTTTTTTTTTGGTGCATGGGGGGCAGACCCTTCGGGTCTGACCCCGGCTTTTCATGGGTTTTGCTTTGTGGTAGCGCGGAAGCTGTCGGGTTACGCGCTGCGCGCTAACCCGACCTACCCGACCTACCCGACCTGCGCTGCTCAGGTCCTGGCGCGCATGGCGTGATCCAGCAAGGTCAAGGCCAGCTGCACGCAGTCGTCCGACAAGTCCAGCAAGTTATCTCCCACATACCATTCCACCACGCTGTGCCCTGGCAGGGCGGCGTGGCTGGCGCGGCCGAACAGCCAGAAGCCGTGGTCTTGCGCCACCTGGTTGCGGATGGCGATGGCCCGCTCGCGCGAGACGGGCAAGTGCAGGTGCAGCATGTTCGCTTGCGGGCTGGCGGGATTGACGGCGATGCTCGGGAAGTCGCGCAGCAGCGCGTACAGCCACTGTGTGCGTTCGAAATAGCGGGGCATGGCGGCGAGGCGGGCGTCGAACTGCATGGCGGCGGCCACCACGTAGGGTGTGCGGTGCACGATGTTGCCGCCCTGGCGGTGAAACCACGCGCGCGCCCGTTCGACGAACGGGCGGCTGCCGGCCAGCATGGCGCCACCGAGACCGCCGATGCCCTTGTACAGCGACACGTAGACGGAATCGAAGCCGCCGCAGATGGCGGGCAGTGGCTGGTCAAAACCCGCTTGCGCTTCCCACAGGCGCGCGCCATCCATGTGTAAATGAATATTGTGGTCGCGGCAATGCCGCTTGATCTCGTTTAACTCATCCCACGACGGGCACTGGCCGCCGATTTCGCGCATCGGCAGCTCGACCTGGGCGGCGCCCAGCGCATCGGGCACGGCGCGCAAGTCATCCACCGTCCACGGACGGTGCGGGTCGCCGATCATCAAACCCTTGAAGTGTTCGAGCAACTCATGGTTGCCCCGCTCGTGGCGCAGGATGTGCGAGGTGGGATGCAGCGCCACCAGGCGCGAACCCCGGTCCTGGCACGCCAGGCGCAGGGCCGTCACTTGCGTCATGGTGCCCGTGATGCAGAACACGGCCGCTTCGAAACCGAGCAGGCTGGCGACCTTGTTTTCGAACTGTTCGATCAGCGCGCCTTCGCCATAGGTGTCGTGCGCGATGTCGTTGGCCTCGCACCAGGCGGCCATGGCGGCGAAGGTGGCCGCTGGCGTGGGCTGGCGGTGGCCCGGCAGGATGGTATGGCAGCGCTGGCGTAGCTCAAGCTCGTTCACGGTAGTTCCTTACAGGGTGGCCGTGGCCAGTTTCGCGCCGAAGCCGATGAACATGGCGCCTACGCCGCCGCCCATGCCGGCCGACAGGCGGCGACGGCGGCGGAAGGTTTCGGCCAGGCGCGCGCCCACAAAGATGATGGCCGTCAGATAGCTAAAGCTGATCACCTGGCAGATCAGGCCCAGGCCGATGAAGGACAGTACGGGCTTTGAAAAGGCCGGGTCGACGAACTGGATGAAAAACGAAATGAAGAACAGGATCGCTTTCGGGTTCATCAGGCTGATGATCAGCGCCTTGCGGAACGGGTCGCTTTCCTTGACGGGAGCCGGTTCGGTTGCCGCTACACCGTCGGCCGGCGCGGGCGCGCGCAGCTTGCGCCAGCAGCCGATCAGCATCTGCAGGCCGATCCAGCCCAGGTAGGCCGCGCCGATGTATTTCACGACATAAAACAGGGCCGGGCTGGCTTTCAGCAGCGAGGCCACGCCGCAGGCCGACAGCACCATCAAAATCAGGTCGCCGGCGAAGATGCCGAAGGCGCCCTGATAGGCGGGCCGCACGCCGCGCTGGGCGGCGACCGACAGCACATACATGGAGTTAGGGCCGGGCAGGATGACGATGAAGATGGTCCCGAGTAAAAAGGTCCAGAAATCGGTGATGCCCAGGTTGGCGTGGAAAAGTGCGTTCATGATTATTCTGCTGGATTGAGCTGTACGTGATGGAATTGCAGTGCGGCCAGGTTCGCATAGATGCCCCCGAGCGCAACCAACGACGCATGCGTGCCCGTCTCGACGATCTTGCCGTCTTCCATGACGATGATGCGGTCGGCCCGCTGCACGGTGGCCAGGCGGTGCGCGATGATGACGGTGGTGCGGCCCACCATGGCCGCTTCCAGCGCCTTTTGCACCAGGCGTTCCGATTCCGCGTCCAGGGCGCTGGTCGCTTCATCGAGCAGCAGCAGGGGCGGGTTTTTCAGCAGGGCGCGGGCGATGGCGATGCGCTGGCGCTGGCCGCCGGACAGGCGCACGCCGCGTTCGCCGAGGAAGGATTTGTAGCCGTTCGGCAGGCGTTCGATGAATTCGTGGGCAGCCGCCATTTTCGCGGCCGCAATGACTTCCTCGTCGCTGGCGCCGGCGCGGCCGTAGCGGATGTTTTCCATGGCGTCGGCCGAGAAGATCACGGTATCTTGCGGCACGATGCCGATGGCGTCGCGCAGGGTGTGCAGGTCGAGCTGCTTGATGTCCACGCCATCGAGGCGGATGCTGCCGCTTTGCGGGTCATAAAAACGCAGGAACAGCTGGAACAGCGTGGTCTTGCCGGCGCCCGACGGACCGACGACGGCTACCGTTTCGCCGGCGCGGATGTCGAGGCTGACGTGGTCCAGCGCGTGGGTGTCCGGACGCGACGGATACGAGAACATGACATCGTCCAGCGACAGCGAAGCGCCGTTCGCGGCGCGCGCGGGCAGCGGCAGGGGCTTGATTGGCGACTCGATTTCCGATTTGACGGCCATCAGTTCCAGCAGGCGCTCGGTGGCGCCGGCGGCGCGCTGCGCTTCGCCCATCACTTCGGACAGGGCGCCGATGGCGCCGGCCACGATGGACGCGTACAGGATGAACTGCCCCAGATCTCCGCCCGTCATCGAGCCTTCCAGCACGGCGCGCGCGCCCAGCCACAGCACGAAGACGATGGTGCCGAAGACCAGCAAAATCGCGATCATGGTCAGCAGGGCGCGGGCGCGGATGCGGCGCATGGCCGTCATGAAGGCGCCTTCGACGGAGTCGCCAAAGCGTTTCGATTCGATTTTCTCGTGCGTGAACGCCTGCACGGTGGGCATGGCATTGAGGATTTCGCCGGCCATGGCCGAGGCGTCGGCGATGCGGTCCTGCGAATCGCGCGACAGCTTGCGCACACGGCGACCAAACACGATGATGGGCACGACGACGAGGATCAGCAAGCCGATGATGATGCCGGCCAGCTTGGCGCTGGTGACGAACAGCATCACCAGGCCGCCCAGGAACAGCAGCACGTTGCGCAGCGCCATGGAGATGCTGGTGCCGACCACGGCCTGGATCAGGGTCGTGTCGGTGGTGATGCGCGACAGGACTTCGCCCGTCTGCGTGGTTTCAAAGAATGCGGGGCTTTGCGTGACGACGTGGCGGTACACGGCGCTGCGGATGTCGGCCGTGACGCGCTCGCCCAGCCACGACACCGTATAAAAGCGCGCCGCCGTGGCCAGCGCCAGGATGGACGCCACGCCGAACAGGGCGAGGAAGACCAGGTCGACATGCTGGATGCTGCTCGAGCCGGCCGCGCCGCCGAAACCCAGGTCGATCATCTGCTTGAACGCGGCGGGGATGGCCAAGGTGGAGGCGGCGGCCACCACCAGCGCGATACCGGCCAGGAAGAACTGCCTGCGGTACGGCGTCAAAAAGGGCATCAAGCCCTTGAAGGCGGCCAGGCTGCCTTTCTTCAGTTCGCGGCTGGTGCCGGTGTCGGGGGACGGTGTGGTTGCGGTGGTACTCGTGCTGCCTGTTTCTGTGCTGGTTGTCATTGTTTTTCGCTTTGATTTACTTTTTGCTTGCGGTACTGTTTATAACTTCATCGGCTGCACGTAGCCCGTCATTTCCAGGTAGGCGCGGCCCACCGGCTGGCCATCGCGCTGCACCGTCACTGCGCCTTCCCAGTACACGGCGCCCGTCGAGCGGCGCGAATCGAGTTCCTGGTCGGCTTGCAGCGGCTTGATCTGCCAGCGCGTGGAACCAGTGCGGATCTCGGTGGCGACCGGGTATTCGGCCTGCGTGCGGGGCGAGCGCCACAGCTGCGTGGGCGTGAAATCGACCTCGCCGGGAGCGAACTGCGTCATCTTGCCGGACGCATCGCGCCATGTCGCGTGCGCCCATAGTTTAGCACCTGTCTTGCTGCGGATCTGGAAGGCCATCAGGGCGCCGCCGTCAGCGAGGTTGGCACCTATCCAGTTCCAGCCGCTGGCATCCGCATCGAGCACCTGGCTCGACCACTCGTGATCGAGCCAGGTGGTGCCCGTCACGACTTCCGGCTTGGCGCCCGCGCGCGCGATCGTGCCACGGGTCGCAAGCTGCGGCTCGCTGTAATAGTAACTGCTTTGCGCGGGTCGCGCGCCCTTGCGCGAGTAGCCGCCGTCACCCTGCAGCAGCACGGGCTGCGTGGGGGCCAGGGTCAGCTGCAGTGTGAAGTCGCGCGCAGCCAGGCTGACCTGGTAGCTGCCGTCCGCTTGCCGCTGCATGCGCCAGTCGTCCAGTTTCACATCCGTGTCGCCCACCTTGGCGTAGGCCAGGCCGAAGCCTTCGCGCGCGCTTTTCTCGTCGTGCAGCAGTTTGCCCACCTTCGGGTCGGACAGGGCCGCATGGCCGATGATCAGCTGCTTCGGCGCGAAGGCGCTGGGGTTGTCCGCGTCGGACGCCGTGGCGCTGCGAAAGAAGGTCACCTGGTAGCCCAGTTGCTCGCCGCCGGCGGTTTTGACCCAGCCCGTGGCGTACCACCATTCCGTTTTATATGCGGGATGGGCGCCGAAATCGTGCGGCAGGCGCAGCGTCTGGCCGGCCGGCAGCGGCGTGACGGGGGCGAAGGCGGGCGGCGCGGCGATGGCGGCGGCGCTGCAGAACAACAGTAGACAAGTTAAACGGCGCATTACCAGTCCTCCCTGACGGCGCGGATGGGGCCAGCGGACAGGGCTTGCCGGCCCGCGATGAGGGCAGTCAGGGCGGCAGCCGTCAGCAGGGCGGCGGCCACGCTGGCGATCAAGGGCCACGGCAGGTGCAGTTGCATGGTCCAGTGGAACGATTGCGGATTGACGATGAAGACCAGCACAAAGCTGATCAACAGGCCCAGAACAAAACCGGTGGCGATGCCCAGCGCCGTCAGCGCGCCGCCTTCCAGCGCCAGGATGGACAAAATCTGCCCGCGCGTCACGCCCACGTGGCGCAGCATGCCGAATTCACGCGCGCGCGCCAGGGTTTGCGCGGAAAACGTGGCGGCTACGCCGAACAGGCCGATGACGATGGCGATCGCTTCCAATAAATAGGTGACGGCAAAGCTGCGGTCGAAGATCTGCAGGCTCAGGGCGCGGATGGCCGAAGGATTCGACACTTCCAGGCTGGCGCCGAAGGGCAGGGCCTTCAGGCGCTGCTGCAGCTGCTCGCCCGTGGCGCCCTTGGCCAGCCACAGGGCCGCATCGCTCACGTCAAGGTCGCCCGTCAGCGCGCGGTAGTCGTCCAACGGCATCTGGATGGCGCCGGAAGAGCGCGCATAGTCGCGCCAGATGCCGGCGATAAAGAACTGGTGCAAGCCGCCCGCCAGCGGCAGGGCGATCTGCTGGCCCGGTTTGACGTTGTACAGGTCAGCCGCCGCCTCGGACAGCCACACGGGCCGGCTGCCTGCTGGCACGGGCAGGGTGTCGCCCACCAGTACCATGCTTTTTCCCGGATCGGCCAGGTTGACGGGTCGCGCCAGCAGCATCACGTTCGGGCGGTCTGGCGCCAGCGACAGCGAGCGCAGGCGCTGAAAATCCACCCTGGCCACGCCGGGCAAGGCGCTGATGGCGGCTTGTTCGCGTGGATTCAGGCCCGCCGTGCCGCCGCTGGCGGTCGTGCGCGTATACACGTCGGCCGGCAAGATCTGCAACAGCCAGTCATCGACGGAAACGCGGAAACTCGACACCATGATGGCCATCGCCACCATCAGGCTAAAACTCGACAGCACGCCACCGAGCGCGATGCCGGCCTGGCCGGAGGCATTCGCCAGGCGGGCCAGGGTCAGGCTGCGTACGGGCGCGTGGATGCTCGCGTCCGTACGCAGCCAGGCGCGCTGCAGGAAACGGAAGACCACGGCCGCCAGTTGCGGCATCAGGGCGATGGCGCCGATCAGCAGCAGGGCGATGGACAGATAGCCGAACAGGGGCAACTCGAAGACGGGTGGCAAGAACGTCAGGGCGCCGGCCAGCAGCAAACAAGCCAGCGCGGGCCAGGTTTTCGCCAGGCGCGTCGTCACGACTTCTTCGCTACCTGATTTGAGGGCGATGGCGGGGGCGGCGCGCGCCGCTTCCAGCGCGGGCGCCGCGCAGCCCAGCAATGCCACGCCGAGGCCAAGGGCAAAATACACGAAGGCGGCGACGGGCGTGAATTGCACCTGCGGCTGCACGCCCGCGAAATAGCCGGCGCCCAGGTCGCCGCCGAAGAAGCGCAGGGCGACAGCGGCCATGGCATAACCGCCGGCGATGCCCAGCGCGGCGCCGACCACGCCCAGGCTGGCGCCTTCCAGCAGTACCTGGCGCAGCAACTGGCCCCGCTCCATGCCCAGCACGCGCAGCAGCGCGAACTGGCCGCGGCGGCGGATGACGGACAGCGCTTGCGTGGAAAATACCAAAAAGGCGCCCGTAAACAGGGCCACCAGGGCCAGCACCGTCAGGTTGACCCGGTAGGCGCGGCTGAGGTTATTGTTGCGGCTATTCTGGTTTTCGTCATTCGGCTGGCCCACCTGGAAACGCCCCGGGTATTGCGCTTCCAGTGTGCGCGCGAGATCCGCCTGGAAGGCGTCGCGGTTGACGCCCTGGCGCAGTTTCAGATCGATGCGCGACAGCTTGCCCAGCTTGTTGAAGCGCCACTGCGCCGCGCCGATATCCATCACGGCGATGCGCTGGCCGGCGCGCGTGCGCTGCAGCGAGCCGGCCACGCGCAGCGGCACCTGGCCCGTGCCCGATTGCAGGGCAATCGTGTCGCCCTGCGCCACACCGAGCCAGCGCAAGGCGGCCGGCGATAAAAAGATGGCGTCGTCGGCCAGGGTGTCGAAAGGCTGGCCGTCGGCGGGCGCGCCGATCAGGTCGGGCGAGATGAAGCCGGCGCGGAAGACGTCGAGCGCCAGGATGTGCAGCGGGCCGCCGTCTTTCTTGCCTGCTACGCCGGCTTGCAGTTCCAGCACGGGCGAGGCCACGGCCACGCCGTCGCGCTGCGCCAGCCATGGGTAGATGCTTTCATCGAACAGCGCTTCGCGCCCGGCCACCTGCACGTCTGCCTGGCCGGACAGGCTTTTGACGGCCGTGGAGAATTCGTTGAAGGCGGCCGCGTTGATCAGGTGGATGGCAAAGCCCAAGGACACGCCGATGGCGATGGCGAGTATGGCGACGAGGGCGCGCACGGGATGCGCGCGCCATTCGCCCAGCAGCAGCCAGCGCGACAGCAGGCGCGTCGTCGCCGGGCTGGCCAGCGGCGCACTCAATTCAGACATTCGACGGCCAGGCGTTCGCCGGCGCGCCGCACTTTCAGTTGCGCCGCGTCGCGGTTCTTGTCGCCTGCGCCGACGGCGTCCTGCGCCGCCCATTTCTGCTCCAGGCGCAGCTTGGCGCAATGCTTGTCATGCGTTTCCTTCTGCCTGGCGGCCCGTTCGCGCGCCTGGTCTGCCAGATTTTCCTGCTTCTTGCGTGCCGCTTCCAGTTGGCTGGCCACCCGTTCCTGGCGCGTCGCCGCGCCCTTGTCGACGGCAGGCGGTGGCGAGGGGATTTCCAGGATCTGCAGCTGGCCGCCCGTGCATGGCGCGGCGCTGTAGCTGGTCTGGCCATCCTGCACGCATTTGTAGACGTCCTGCGCGCCAGCCTGGCCGGCCAGGCCCGTGCAGATGGCGAACAGGAAGAACGGTACTCTCACAGGATCTTCCCCGGATTCATGATGTTCTGCGGGTCCAGCGCCTGCTTCACGGCGCGCATCAGCTGCAGTTCCAGCGGCGACTTGTAGTGCGCCAGGTCATCCTTTTTGAGGGCGCCGATGCCGTGTTCGGCCGAGATGGAACCACCAAAAGCGTGCACCTGGTCGTGCACGATGCGGTTGATGGCGTCCTGATTGGCCAGGAAGTCGCGATCCGTCATGCCGGCTGGCGGCGCCACGTTGTAATGCAGGTTGCCGTCGCCCAGGTGGCCGAAGCACACCAACTGGCAGCCGGGGAAGGCCGTTTCCAGGGCCACGTCCGTGACGGCGATGAAATCGGCGATGCGGGAAATCGGCAGCGAGATATCGTGCTTGATGTTCTTGCCCGCCTGCGCCTGCGCCAGCGGAATATGTTCGCGCAGCTGCCACAGGCCTTCGGACTGCGCCACGGAACTGGCGACGACGGCGTCTTCAATCAACTCGTCTTCCAGGGCCGCGCCGATGCTCGCTTCCAGCAATTCCACGGCGTGCGCCTCGGACTGGCTGCTCGATAATTCGAGCAGCACATATTGGCCATGCGGCTCGGCGAAAGGACGCGGCAGCTGGGGGAACTGCTGCTCCACCAGTTGCAGACAATACTGCGACATCAGTTCAAAACCCGTCAGGCTGGCGCCGCAATGGTCCTGCATCAGGCTTAATAAACGCAGGGCGTGGGCGGGCGAGGGCATGGCGGCCAGCGCCGTGATGCAGGCTTTCGGCTGCGGGTACAGTTTCATCACCGCGCCCGTGATCACGCCCAGGGTGCCCTCGGCGCCGATGTAGAGGTCGCGCAAATCGTAGCCCGTATTGTCCTTGCGCAGGCCGCGCAAGCCGCTCCAGATCTCTCCCTGCGGCGTGACCACTTCCAGGCCCAGGCACAGCTCGCGCGTATTGCCGTAGCGCAGCACGGCCGTGCCGCCCGCGTTCGTGGCCAAATTCCCCCCGATGGTGCAACTGCCTTCGGCCGCCAGCGACAGGGGAAACAGGCAGCCGGCGGCGGCTGCCGCTTCCTGGATGGTTTGCAAAATGCAGCCCGCATCCACCGTGATGGTGCGGTTGACGGGGTCGAGTGCGCGGATGCTGTTCAGGCGCGCCAGCGACAGCACGATGGCCGTGCCGGCAGCGTCCGGGATGCTGCCCAATACCAGGCCCGTATTGCCGCCTTGCGGCACGACGGGAATCTGCCATTGCGCGCAGGCGCGCAGCACGCCTGCCACTTGTTCCACCGTGGCGGGGCGCAGCACGGCCAGGGCCTTGCCGGTAAACCTGTCGCGCCAGTCGGTGAGGAAGGGCGCCATGTCGGCGTCCAGGGTGAGGACATAGGTGTCGCCCAGCAGGTTGCGGCAGGCGGCGAGGAAGTCGGCTTGGTCACTCATAGTCTGTTCGATCATTTCTTGATGCTCACTTTATTCACTTTTTCCAGCAGCTCTTTGGCCATGCGCTTGGCGGCCTTTTTGTAAGGACGCAGATACAGCACGGCGCAGAAGAAGTAGATGCAGACGATGGCCGCCTCGCCCCAGGCCATCATGGCGGAGACGGGATTCGTGTCGCTGTAGCCGCGCACCACGCCCTCTGTAAAATACAGCAGGATCACCATCGACGACCATTGCAGGGTGTACACGTCGCGCTTGATGACGCCGTACAGGGGAATGAACAGGGGCGCCGCCTTCAGCACGACCCAGGAGCCGCCCGGCTGCAGTGGCGCGACGACGGTTTCCCACAGCAGGCACCAGACGATCAGGGTGACGAGGCTGGCGATGGCGCCCCAGTGAAAATACTTGTGCAGTGTGCCGTGCATCATGCGCCTGCCAGTTTTGCGGCGCTTTCCGCCAGGCGCCGGCCCAGGGCGATGGCCAGGCGTTTTTCATCGTCGCTGAGCGCCTTGTCGCCATCGATGCCTGACCAGTGCGTGGCGCCATATGGCGAGCCGCCCGTGGACGTCGTCATCAGTTCAGCATGCGTGTAGGGCAAGCCCATGACCAGCATGCCGTGGTGGAAAAGGGGGATCATCATCGACAGCAGGGTCGATTCCTGGCCGCCGTGCAGGCTGCCCGTGGACGTGAACACGCAGGCTGGCTTGCCGGACAGGCTGCCAGCCAGCCAGTCGCTGGCCGTGCCATCCCAGAAGTACTTCATGGCGGCGGCCATGTTGCCGAAGCGCGTGGGCGACCCCAAGGCCAGGCCCGCGCATTCCTGCAAGTCTTCCAGTTCCACATAAGGAGCGCCATCAGGCGGGACTTCCGGCGCCGTCGCTTCCGTCACCGTGGAGACGGCGGGCACGGTGCGCAGGCGCGCGTCGCAGCCAGGCACGCTTTCCACTCCCTGGGCTATCAGCTCGGCCAGCTGGCGCGTGGCGCCATGGCGTGAATAAAACAATACGAGAATAATCAGATTGGTTGGCTTCATCATTGGTATTATAGGGCGCTTTACAGCCTGATACGACTGCTGTCATGGCGCCGTTCTGATTTTGCACATGTTTTCAAAATATATACTCCCCATCTTTCAATACCTGTGGCGCGCCCTGAGCATGGGGCTGGCCGTCGTGCGCGGCCTGACGTGGTCCGAAACGCGTGACCTGCTGCAGTTCGCGCGCCGCCGCGTGCGCGAGGAAAGCCTGCCGCAAGTGGCCGGCAGCCTGACCTTCGCCACCGTGTTCGCGCTGGTGCCGCTGCTCACCCTGGCCCTGGCCATCTTCACCACTTTCCCCCTGTTTAATACCTTCCGCCACGCGCTGGAAGACTATTTCGTGCAAAGCGTGATGCCCAAGGGGATATCGAACACCATCCTCGACTACCTGACGACGTTTGCCTCGAAAGCCACGCGCCTGTCGGCCATCGGCGCGGGCGCCCTGATCGTTACCTCGGTGGGCATGATGGGCTTGATCGAGCGCGTCTTCAACCGCATCTGGCGCGTGCGCCAGGAGCGCCGCTGGACCAAGCGTTTGCTCGTGTACTGGGCCATCGTCACCCTGGGGCCGCTGCTGGTGGGTGTCTCGCTGACGGTGACCTCGCGCCTCTTCATGGCCACCAGCGGCGTGGTGGGCGCCGTGCCTTTCCTCGGCGCCGTGTTTTATACCCTGGTGTCGATCGGCCTGACCATGCTGGCGTTTACCCTGCTGTACATCGCCGTGCCGAACCGCGACGTGGACTGGCGCGACGCGGCCTGGGGCGGCTTGCTGGCGGCGCTGGCGTTCGAGGTGGCCAAGCGGGGCTTCGGTGAATTCATCCAGGAGTTCCCCACGTATTCGCGTATCTATGGCGCGCTGGCCGCCTTGCCGCTGTTCCTCGTGTGGATATACCTGAGCTGGATGATCACCCTGGTGGGCGCCTTGCTGGTGGCCGCCTTGCCCGTCGTGAAATACGAGCGCTGGTGGTACGAGGCGGCGCCGGGCAGCGAATTCGTCGACGCCGTCGCCATCCTGAAGGTGCTGCATCAGGCCTGTCACTGCGCCGATTCGGCCCTGGTGGGCGCGGCCGAGATACGCCGCAGTACGCGCCTGGGCTTCGAAGAGATGGAAACCCTGCTCGATAAGATGGTGCAGCAGGGCTGGGTGGGACGAGTCAACGTGGATGGCGCCGTGCGGGTGCAGTGGGGCAAGCGCGTGGCCGACAGCTCCGACCACTGGGTCTTGCTGGGCAATGTCAACCGCATCAGCCTGGCCGATGTCTATCGGCTGTTCGTCTTCGGCGGCATGCGCGTCAATTCCGGCTATCCGGCCGGTTCCACCAATGAGCGCGACATCAAGGCGGCCATCGATGCAGCCGCGCTGGCGGCGCAGGTGGAAAACGCCGTGGAGCAGGGACTGGGCCTGACCCTGGCGCAGCATTTTGGGGAAGTGCGCTGCGCCTGACGGTCGATCAGGTGTGCAGCCTGTCATAGAGCAGCGCATCGAGCGCCCCCGTCAGCGTATTGCCGTCTTCGTCGAGCAGCGTGTAATCCTGCTGACTGTCGCCCAGCGAGGCGCTGCCCTCGATGCCGCACACCAACTGGTACGTGGCGTCATCGATCGCCAGCTTGATCAAGGCCAGGACTTGTACACGCTGGGCCTCGGCCAGTGCCAGACCGTCGAGCAGGGTGCCAAGCCGGGTTTGCCCCAGCCGCCCCTGCGCATACAAGGCCAGCAGTGACGCATTGGATGCGACGACATCATCGATGAATTTTTTCGCGTGCATGGATACCTTGTATTGGAAAAATCACAGCAGCACGGGCCGCAAAGCCGCCTGCAGGGCCACTTTGCTGAACGCGGCCGCATCGGACGCGCGCACCACGCCCAGGTAATATGTGTCTTCGCCACCGTGCAGGTTGACCAGGCGCAGCTGATGCGGCGCCAGGTGGCCGGCAATGGCGGCCAGGCCCTCGGCCATGGCGTCGCCATCCTCGCGCTGCGCCCACGAAAAATCGCGCAGCGCGGGCAGGCCGATATGCTGGGCGATGCGCGGTACTTCATCGACTGATTTCCAGTCCAGCGTGGTGCCGTGGCCCAGCGCATCGGCGGCCGTCGACCAGAGCAGGAAGAAACACGCGGCCTCGGGCGAGTCGCCTTCGTATTCTTCTTCCGGGTCGTCCTCCGCCAGCTCTTCCAACGTGATGTCGACGCAACGCGCGGCCAGTGCCGCATCGCCCAGCAAGAGCAGGGCGGCCATGCTGTGCAACTGCTCGCGGTCGGCCTGTGCCAGGATCTGCGCCGGCGTAAAGCTGTTGCGTGGCACCGCTTTCTTCTTGCCAAGTCCCATGGCCTCGCTCAATTGCGCCGTGATGGCCGCCTTGAAGTTGTCCACGGTGTCGAACTGTTCCAGCAACTGGCCCGTGAAATCCATGCTCCAGGCCATGCCCTCCTTGACGACATATAAAAATTCGCTTTGCACGGCCACGCCGCGCAGATGGTGGGCGGGCGGATACAGCGGCGTAAACGCCTGCTTGCCATCCAGGGTCAGCATGCAGGCCAGGCCTTGCGCGTCGATGGCGAAGATCAGGTTCTTGCGCAATTTGGGCGGCGACGACGTTGTGGCGGAATCGATGGCTTCGTACTGGCAGGGCGCCAGCAGCTCGCCGCGGCTGTTCGCCAGGCCAAACAGGAAGCGGCCATCGATGCGCTGGCTGATGATGGCGATTTTCTTTTTCGTGCCAAAATCCTGCACGGCGCTGTAGGCAGTCGGTAGCACTACCTTGCCGGTGGCGTCAATCACGCCGCAGACATTGCGCTCGTCATCGTGCGTCTGGCGTTCGATATCGATACAGCCATCGTCGCGCTGGCCGATCTGGTGCACGCTTTCGAACAGCAGCGCACCATCGGGCAGGCGCAGCAAGCGGCTGGCACCGTCCGGATCGATCTGCTGCAGCAGGTGGGGGCTGATCACGTACAGGGCGCCGGGGGCGGGCGGCAGCACCACGGTGCCGTTCAGATCCAGTACGCCGTGTGCGTCGGGGTGGGCCATCGTGGCAAACGTGATCCAGCCGTCGTCCGCGTGGCGCGCCCCCAGTGCCGTCACATTCAGCGACAGCGGCACGATCCAGCGCCCATACGGCGTGACCAGGCCCAGGATGCCGGGCTGCCCGGCCTTGCTCACTTCATAGCACAAGGCGTCTTCCACCCATGCCCGTACTTCGAGGCCCTGCAGGAACGGTACATCTTCCGCATCGAGTTCCTCGACATCGGCCAACTGCGCATCAGCCGTGGCGGACCAGTAGCCGGTCGCAGGCGATGCGGCACCGGCGGTCAGCAGGGGCGTCAGGGCTTCCTTGTCGCCGTGCAGCAGGGCAAGGTGCAAGGCTTGCGCCTCGGCGCGCAGAGCGTCGAGCGCGGCGGCGTATTCCGGCGTGTCGATATCGTGGGGGACCAGCTGTACGCAATCGAGGATCAGCCACCCTTGGCCGCCCGCCAGCAGGGTGCTGATGGCGCTGCGCGCGACGATGGCGGCCGCGTCGCGCGGCTTGTCCATCAGCGCGCACAAGGCTCGCCAGCTGGCCTGCGCCTGCGCCATTGGCGCGGCCAGCACGCAGGCGCAGTCTTCGCCATCGCCGTAGATGGGCCAGGCGACAGCTTGCGTGCCGGCGCCGACGAGCAGCTTGAACAGCGTAGGTACGTCCAGCCGCCATTCGGCCAGGCCGGTAATCGTCTCGGTGTCGAAGCCGGCCTGGCCGGGCAGGAAGGCGGTGCTGAACAGGGCTGCAGTGTTGATCATGGATATTTATCTGAAAGTGAACGGGGGATTCAGGGCGCTGGCGGCATGACCCAGTGCGCCAGCGCGCTGCGCTCCAGGCCCAGGTGTTTGGCCACGGCGGCCGCCTCGAAGGCCCACAGGCCGTAGTAGCCGCCCAGGCCGTGTGCGCGCAAATGGCCGTTGAACCAGTCTTCGCGTACCAGCGCGGTGTGCCAGCTGGCCAGGTAGTGCCGCAGGTGTTCCAGCTGCTGCGCGGGATCGTCCGCGTCCAGGCACTCGAACAGGGCCGAGTAGGGCTCGGCGAAATACCATTCGTCGACGGCGGGACGCTGCGGATCGATGGTCGCCAGCAGCGCTTCGTATACGCCATCTTCGCCATCGAAGGCCGTCTGCAGGGCGGCCAGGCGGGCAGCCAGGTCGTGGCGGCCGAACAGCAGGGCGGCGCCCAGCAACTGCAGGGTGCGTGCGTAATCCGTCAACTGTTCGAAATCAAAGGCGGGCAAGGCATCGTCATCGTAGGCGGCGGCCAGGGCCGCGCGCGCCGTTTCGCAGGCGGCGATGGCCGCTTCCAGCGCCGTTTCCACGTCAGGCAAGGGCAAGCCTGCCGTGTAGCGCAGCGAGAAGACCTGGTACGCCGTGCTGGCGGCTGCGCATGCCCAGTAGGCGGCGTCGCCGCCATCGATTTCCGCCTGCGCCTGCGCGCGCCGGTAGGCAGCCAGCAGGGCGTCGAGGTAAGGCAGGTTGCGGCCAAAGTCGAACGCAGTGCCGAACGTCTCGGGCGGCGTCTGGCGCGGCGCGTGGGGCCAGGGCGTGGACGAAACCGGGCAGGTGGCGGCGCATTCGCGCTGGATGGCCCAGTCGGCGAAGATTTGCTGCAGATACTGCGCCGTTTCGTCGTCGTGGACGATGGCGCCGACGCCCACCATGGTCGTACCCAGCAGGGTGTAGCCAGGGAAGCGGCTGCTTTCGTAGGCGATGGTGGTCACGCTCTGGATGGTCCTGCCGTCGCTCAGGTCGCGCACGCGGAAGTACACGTCGTCCCAGCCGGCCAGCGGTGGCGCAGGCGCTTCATTTGGCAGGGTGCTCCAACTGCCGTCGTCCTGCTCTTCATAGGCGTCGAGCAGCTCGTCGAGGCCGCCGGGGCGGTCGATGCGGTTGTTGGCGTCGTATTGCAGATCCAGTTCGGCCGCGAAGGCTGCCGCGTGGCGGCCCTCGAAGACCAGGTACTGGGAGCTCGTGGTGCCGACCAGCAGATCCGTGTGCTGGCCCGCCACGACGAGGGCCTGCGGCAGCCGGCACCATTGGTAGTACGGAATGCCGGCCATGGGGCCGCCTTCGTCCGCCAGCGGGTTAGTGAAGCGCAGCTGTTCCAGCCATTTATAGCGTTCGTGCCGCTGCGCTTCCGTGCCGCTGCCGCGGCCAGTCAATTCTTCAAACAGGGTATTCAACAACATCATCCGTCTATCCTAAAAAAGTCCGTGTGGCGGGTGCTTATGCCGCTGCCGTTTGCGCAAACGCAAACAGCGCGTCGAGCACGGCGTCCGGTTGCTCGGCCATCAATTCATGTCCGCTGTCGACCTGCACCACCGTGCCATGCGCGATGGCCGCTGTCAGCAGCCTGGTCGACTTGGGTGGCGTCATCATGTCGCGCGCGCCAAAAATGAATACAGTGGGGCAGTGTACCGAAGCGGCGGCGATTTCGCCGTTCGCGTAGGCGTTGCAGGCGAAAAAATCCGTGTGAAACACGTGAGCGGGATTGAGGGCGGCGATGCGCTGTTTCAAGCGCCGCGCGCCGCCCATGGCGTAGAAGCCTGGGCCGGGGAACGAGGGCTTTTGCGCGATCGACGAATGTGACCAGATATTGACCATGTCGATGGCCGCCTGTTCATCCTGGAGCGCCGTTTCCAGCAGCGCCGGCGAGACCTTCATCGGGTAGGTGGAACCGAGCATGGCCAGGTGGCTGACGCGATCCGGCGCCAGGTACGCCGCTTCCAGCGCGATCAGGGAACCCATGCTGTGGCCGATCAGCATTGCCTTGTCCGCACCAGCGGCGTCCAGCACGGCCAGTATCCAGCGCGCCAGTTCTGCGACATTATCCTTTGCCGTACCCAGGCTGCGTCCGTGGCCCGGCAAGTCGACGGCCAGCACGTTCCAGCCGTGGTGGGCGAAATAGCGCGTTTGCAGGGCCCACACGGAATGGTCGTTCTGCGCGCCGTGGATGAAGACGGCCGTGGGTTGATCCGGGTTGTATGCTTTGCCACCCGTGTAGCAGTAGGCCGTGGTGTTTTCGATGGTGAATAACATGTCAGGCGCCTTTCTGCGACAGTTTCAGGCTACGGGCCAGGTCTTCGATCAAGTCGTCCGCGTCTTCCAGTCCCACCGATAAGCGCATGGTGCCTTGCGTGATGCCCGCCTGTTCCAGTTGATCGTCCGGCACGCGGAAATGCGTGGTGGAGGCGGGGTGGATGACGAGCGACTTGGCGTCGCCCACGTTGGCCAGGTGCGAGAAGATTTTCAGGCTGTCGACAAAGTGCTGGCCCGCCGCGCGGTCGCCGCGCAGGCGGAAGGTGAAGACGCCGCCCGCGCCTTTCGGCAGCAGGGTTTTTGCCAGTGCGTAGTCGGGGTGCGATGGCAGTTCGGGGTAGGATACGGCATCCACGGCCGGATTGGCCAGCAGGAAGTCGATCACCTTGCGCGTGTTGGCCACGTGGCGGTCCATGCGCAAGCCCAGGGTTTCGATACCCTGCAGGATGGCGAAGGCATTGTGCGGGCTCATGACGGCGCCGAAATCGCGCAAGCCTTCGCGCCGCGCGCGCAGGGCGAACGGCGCCACCGTCGATTCCTCGGCGAAGACCATGCCGTGAAAGCCGTCATACGGCTCGCACAGTTCGGCAAAACGGCCCGTCTTGTCGTACGCGGCTTGCCAGTCGAAGGTGCCGCCATCGACCAGCAAGCCGCCGATGGCCGTGCCGTGCCCGCATAAAAACTTGGTGGCCGAGTGGAATACCAGGTCGGCGCCATGCTCGAAGGGGCGCAGCAGGTACGGCGTGGTAAAGGTCGAGTCGAGCATCAGCGGTAGCTGGTGTTCGTGCGCCAGGGCGGCAATCGTCGGGATGTCGAGCACGTCGAGGCCTGGATTGCCCAGCGTTTCGCCGAACAGCACTTTCGTATTCGGGCGAATGGCGGCGCGCCAGGCATCCACGTCGCGCGGGTCGACGAACGTCGTCTCGATACCGAAGCGTTTTAATGTATAAGCCAGCAGGTTGTGCGAGCCGCCGTACAGGGCGCGCGAGGCAACGATGTGCGAGCCGGCGCCGGCGATGGTACATAAACCAAGGTGCATGGCGGCCTGGCCGCTGGCCGTGGCGATGCCGGCCACGCCCCCTTCGAGGGCGGCGATGCGCTCTTCCAGCACGGCGTTGGTGGGATTCGAAATGCGCGAGTACACGTGGCCGGCCCGCTCCATGTTGAACAGCGAGGCCGCATGCTCCGAACTCTTGAAGGCAAACGAGGACGTGAAGTGGATGGGCGTGGCGCGCGCGCCCGTGGCCGGGTCGGGCGCCGCGCCCGCATGCAGGGATAAAGTATCGAAACCGGGGTATTTCGGGCCGCTCATGGTGTCTCCGCCAAGTTTTATAGTAGCAAGATCGTAACCTGATTTAGCGCTGAGTAAAAGGGCTCGCGTGCAGGGCGCATGATGCCGTGCTGGCGGGCCGCGCGTGTCACTTGAAGTCGAAAAAAGCAACCGGCTGCGCGTGGCGGTGGTAGGATGCTGGGTCAGTGATATTCGGGCTGTTCGACCTTCGCGCGTGCGCCGCACCGCCAGGAAGCAGCTGCACACGAACGAAATCCTGGGCTTCAGGCGCACTCACATGCATGTCCACCAGGAAAAATTCTATGCCCGCAATATCGTTCGACGGCGCCCTTGCCGTGCCCGGACCGTCTATCGTTGACGGCCTGTGCCGCGCAGGCTGGCTGATGCAAGAGCAATTCATTCCCCCTGAACTCAGCCGCCAACTGGCCGCCGAATGCGTGCAATCCATGCTCAGCGGCAAGATGAAGGGCGCCGGCGTGGGCAGCGGCCATGCACCGCTGCTGCAGCCGGACATCCGCGGCGACCATATCGCATGGCTGGAAGCGGGCCGCTCAAGCGCCTGCGATCGCTATCTGAAGCATATGGAAGCGTTGCGCCAGACCCTCAATCGCGAGCTGTTCCTGGGGCTGGAAGAGTACGAAAGCCATTTCGCCCTGTATGCGCCGGGCGCCTTTTATCGGGCCCATCTGGACCGTTTCCGCGATGATGACAAACGCACCGTGTCCGTCGTGCTGTACCTGAACGACGACTGGCTGCCAGAACACGGCGGCGCGCTGCGTTTGCACCCCGATGGCGGCCCCAGCGTAGATATCGCGCCCGAAGCAGGGCGCATGGCCATGTTCCTGTCGGGCGAGATGCTGCACGAGGTGCTGCCGACGGCGCGCGAACGTCTATCCATCGCCGGTTGGTTCCGCCGCCGCGCGTGATAAAAAGTTGCGCGCAATCCCCCTCGATTTGATTGCGCGCAAGGCTGGATTTTTCCGCAGGCATAGGCTACAGTCGCAGTAAGGGCTAGAATAACTAAAATACCAATCACGCGGACAGGACGGCCAATATGAAAGTATCTGAAATTCTCCAAGTCAAGGGCAACATCCTCTACACGGTCACGCCTGACCAGCCCCTGCTTGACGCGGCCAATACCATGGCTGAAAAAGACATCGGTTCGCTGGTGGTCATGGAATTTGGCGACCTGGTCGGCATGCTGACCTTCCGCGAAGTGCTCAACGCGTTGCACGAGAACGCGGGCCAGATCGGCGGCGGCACCGTGCGCAAGCACATGGATGACCATCCGATCACCGTCACGCCCGACACGGAAGTGAACGAAGTGCGCCGCATCATGCTGGAAAAACATGCGCGCTACCTGCCCGTCATGAACGCCAAGACCTTGTTGGGCGTCATCTCCTTCTACGACGTGGCACGCGCCGTGCTTGAGGCGCAAAGCTTTGAAAACCAGATGCTGAAAGCGTATATTCGCGACTGGCCGGCCGAAACCACCGACTAAGCTTAGTTCATGCAGTAAAGACAACGCCGGCATTGCCGGCGTTTTGCATGGTCAATGCAAGCTGGCGCCTACGCCGCCCCCTGCAGCGCCTCATTGTTCAGCCAGGTGCTCAGCGCCGTGGCCGTCATCGGGCGGGCGAACAGGAAACCCTGCGCCATGGGGCAGCCCAGCGCCTGCAGAATTTGCGCTTGCCGCTCGTCTTCCACCCCTTCGGCGATCACGGCCAGGCCCAGGTTGCGGCCCAGCTGGATGACCATTTCGGCGATGCTGCTGCCGCGCGCGGAACCCGTGATTTCCGTCACAAACGCGCGGTCGATTTTCAGGCGGTCGACTTGCAGCCGCTGCAGGTACGACAGCGACGAAAAACCCGTGCCGAAGTCGTCGATGGCGATGCTGACGCCCGTCTGCTTGATCTGCCACAGCATCTTGATCAGCAGGTCCGGCTCTTCCATGGCCATCGATTCCGTGATTTCCAGCTCGATGAACTCGGGTGGCGCCTGCGTCTCTTCCAGCGCCGCGCGCAGCATTTCCAGGAACAGCGGGTGGCGGAACTGCACTTGCGACACGTTGACGGACATGACGAAGTTGCGGTGCCCTTGCTCGCGCAGCAGCACCAGTTCGCGGCACGCCGTGCGCAGCACCCATTCGCCCAGATCGATGATGATGCCCGAATATTCGGCGATCGGGATGAAGCGGTCGGGCGAGATGAACTTGCCGTCCGGCGTTTGCCAGCGCAGCAGCGCTTCGGCGCCCACGGGGCGGCGCGTGGTCAGGTCGATCTGCGGCTGGTACACGACAAACAGCTGGTCCTGGCTGAAGGCCGTGCGCAGCGCGTGCATCATGCGGACTCTTTCGCGGATTTCGATGCCCATGCTGCGCGAAAAATAGAAGTGCCCGGCGCGCTGCTGGCTTTTTGCCCGTTTCAGGGCGATATCGGCATCCTTCAGCGCATCGGCGCCCGTGCCCGCATGTTCGCCCAGCCGTACCAGGCCCAGGGTGGCCGACAGCTGCACATCCTGGCCATCGATGCAGAACGGCGCCTGGAACAGGGCCAGGATCTTGGCCGGGTTGACTTGCGACGAGTCGCCCAGCACGCAAAAGATGTCGCCGCCCAGGCGCGCCACCGTCAGCTGGGGACCCAGCTGGGTTTGCAATCGGCCCGCCACGGCGATCAGCAGGGTGTCGCCGAACTGGTGCCCCAGCGCGTCGTTGGTTTCGGCAAAGTGGTCGAGGTCGACCAGCGCCAGGGTGGCGTCGTCGCGCGCTGGGCCGGCCAGGGCGGCGTCGAGGATTTCCACCAGGCGCGTGCGGTTCGGCAGCTTCGACAACTGGTCGTAGAAGGCGGCGTTGTGCAGGTGCGATACCAGTTCGACATTGTCCAGGCCCACGGCGACGTTGCTGCAAAACACTTCCAGCAGGCTTTCATCGATGGCCGAGAGGGGCCGCGGCAGGACCAGGTAGGCGGCCGCATCGCGGCTGGCCTTGCCCGCGAAGTACAGGGTGGCGTAGTCGTGCGCATACACATTGCGCCGCTGCGCCAGCGTGTGCTCGATGGCAGCCATCACGCGGGGGTTTTGCAGGCCGCACAGGGCGCTGTGCGGCAAGCCGGAAAAGCTGCCCGTGCAGGCCGAGACGAGCAGCTCCCTGGCGCCATTGTCCTGCAAGTCCTGCACGCACAGCACGCCATCGGCGCGGATGCCCAGCAGGTCGGCGATCTGCGCCAGCACGCCGGCGGAGAAGTTTTGCACGCCGTGCAGCGCCATCAACTGCGTGCTGGCGTGGACGATCTGGTCCAGGCCGCGCCGGCTGTTGCTGATCGAACGTATCTGCTCGTACGAGCGGATGGCCGCCGTCACCGTGGTAAACAGCTTGATGCGCGTCAGCTCGGACTTGGTCTTGTAGTCGTTGATATCGTAGTCACGGATGGCGTCGATTTCCGGCGCATAGCCGGGCTGGCCCGTGCGCAGGATGATGCGCACATCCGTCATTTTCAGTGTTTCGCGGATGTAGCGCACCAGGTGCAGGCCCGCGTCATCCTGTTCCATCACCACGTCGAGCAGGATGACGGCGATGTCGTCTTCATGCTTGAGCAGTTCGCGCGCCTGGCCGGCCGAATACGCATGCACGAATTCCAGCGGGCGGTGCTGCATTTCCAGGTTGCCCAGGGCAAAAGTGGTGGTGGAGTGGACGTCTTCATCGTCGTCAATGATCATCACCCGCCAGACGCTGCGCGGTGCGATGGCCAGCGGTGGCGCTGGTTGCTCATCGAGGAATACCAGGTCGTCGTGATCGTCCTTGTTGCTGTCAAGGGGGATGATCGGTGCGGGCATGTATGGCTTCTCCAGGATGACTCGGAACGAGATGTGAGCACATCAGAAATGTCCATGGCGTTGTTGCAGCGCCTCGCCGTACTTGCGTACTGTCTTCGGCGCCGCGCCTAGCCCTGGCCATTTCTGATGCACTCAGGGCGCATCGAAAATGTAGCACTCCGGTGCTGCCGAGGCTCGCACATTTTCTGATGGTCCATCATTCAAGTATATAGCTATTTAATAAGCAAAATGTTTTTTTAAGCCTATTCCGTAGAGCAATATTTCTTGTATTGCATGATTGCAACTCATATTTGGTGTTTTTTGTATGAAAAAAAACACGGGATTTAAAAATGGTGATGACGGGCGGGAATATCGGGCCTTGCTGCGGCATTAGCGGCATGGCCTGCCCCGCAGGCTGGTAGAATTGAGTTTTCCAGTCTTTCACACTTCCTACTATGTCCGGCAATTCTTTTGGCAAACTGTTTACTGTTACCACTTTCGGCGAATCGCATGGCCCGGCCATCGGCTGCGTGATCGATGGCTGTCCGCCGGGCCTGGTCCTGTCGGAAGCCGATATCCAGCCCGAGCTGGACCGTCGCAAGCCGGGCACCTCGCGCCACGTGACGCAGCGCCAGGAATCGGATACGGTGGAAATTCTTTCCGGCGTGTACCAGGGCGTGACGACGGGCACGCCCATCGCGCTGCTGATCCGCAATGAAGACCAGCGCAGCAAGGATTACGGCAATATCGCGGAAAGCTTCCGCCCCGGCCATGCCGACTACACCTACTGGCATAAATACGGCGTGCGCGATCCGCGCGGCGGCGGGCGTTCCTCGGCGCGCCTGACGGCGCCCGTGGTGGGTGCGGCGGCGATTGCCAAGAAATGGCTGCTGCAGCAGTACGGCACCACCTTCAAGGGCTGCATGAGCCAGCTGGGCGACATTCCCGTGCCGTTCCAGTCCTGGGAACACGTGCATGCGAACCCCTTCTTTGCCGCCAGCGGCGACGCGGACCTGATCGCGCGCATGGAAGAGGCGATGGATCAATTGCGCCGCGATGGCGATTCCATCGGCGCGCGCATCGACGTGATCGCGCAAAACGTGCCGGTCGGCCTTGGCCAGCCCATCTACGACAAGCTCGACGCCGACATCGCCTATGCCATGATGGGTATCAATGCCGTCAAGGGTGTGGAAATCGGCGCCGGTTTCGATTCGGTGGCGCAAAAGGGTTCCGAGCACGGCGACGAACTGACGCCGGAAGGCTTTATCGGCAATAACGCCGGCGGCGTACTCGGTGGTATATCGACGGGGCAGGATGTCAAAGTATCGATCGCCATCAAGCCAACGTCGTCGATCCGCACGCCGCGCCGCTCGATCGATAAAGAGGGCAATCCCGTGATGGTGGAAACCTTCGGCCGCCACGACCCCTGCGTGGGCATCCGTGCCACACCGATCGCCGAAGCGATGCTGGCGCTGGTATTGATCGATCACGCCCTGATGCACCGCGCGCAATGCGGCGACGTCAGCGTGAGTACGCCGAAGTTGAAGTAAGATGAATGTTGTCGGATGACGGGCCTGCGGCCCTAATTCGACCCACGATTCATGCCATGTGTTGCGGTGATGTCGGGTTACGCCATTCTGGCTAACCCGACCTACGACCCACGCCATGTAGGTCGGATTAGCGCTTGCGCGTAATCCGACACCATTGTCGGCGCTTCCTGTCAAGCCACCTTGTTCGCCACCAATTCGAGTTGATGGCGCATCTCTACCGACTGCACCAATAACGCCCGGATATCGTTGATCAGGTTGAATTCCGTCTGGTTCAATTGAATCGGCGGGAAGCTGTCGTCCCAGTCGCCGTACAGGAAGCCCGTGGGGTGGCCGTTGGCCGACAGGGGCAGCACGACGAAGCTGCGCGCTTCCGACAACGTCGCTTTCCACCATTGCGGCAGCTTGGCGGCAAATTTTGGGTCACGCGCATTGTCGATGAAGATCACGCGGTCGCTATTGAGGGCCGCGTGGAAGACGTTCGGCTCATACGCGTCGCCAAATACCATCAGGTCCTGCAGGTCGGCCATGCCTTCGCCCATGCTGATGCGCGCCGAGTACAAATGATCGCGGTGGTTGCGCACGAATGCCACCGAGCGCGAAAAATCAAAGCCCTGGTGCAGTGTTTCGAGCGCCATCGAGACCATCTGTCCGGGGCTGGCGCTGCCGATGGCGCCGCGCAGGTCGGCCAGGCCGCCGATCAGGACACGGTTGCCCTCGGCGCGCATGCGCGTCGAGGCCAACTGGCGTGCGCGCCGTTCGGCCGGTTTCGACAGGGGCGCGATCGACAGGTCGGCCGCCGCCATCATCTTCGCCTTGTCCACCGCTACCACCAGGTCCGTGGCAGCGATGCCCAGGGTGCCCGCATAGTCGTCGATCAGCGCGTGCACCTGCGCCGCGCCGGCCGCATCGTCATGCCACAGCGAGTCGGCGCAGCGCGCCGCCATGGTCGACAGTCCTGCCATCCAGTCGGCGCCGCTGACTGGCGCGTTGTCGGGCGACGGCTCCATCGGACGCATGCCGTTGATCAGGTGCTGCGGCAAGCCCCAGTGGGCGGCAGTGGCATAGCCCACTTCCGGCAGCGACAGGCCGAGGATTTCGCATGCGGCTGCCGCCTCGTTGCCGGGACCCGCGTGCGCCTGCATGCGCGCCCAGAAGTCCGTCATGTAGAACGTCACCATCATGCGACCCAGGGTGTGCAGCATGGAGCAGACGACGGCTTGCTCCGCCTGCAGGCTGCCGGCGCTGGTGGCCACTTGCTGCGCCACCATCCCGGCCAGCACGGCCTTTTCCATTTCCACGTGGGCACTGACGGAGTCGGGTGAGGCTTGCGACAGCTCCTCGATCAGCTTCAGTCCCAGCGCCAGGTGGCCGATGGCGTCGATGCCCAGCACCAGCACGGCCTTCGAGACCGTGTTGACCCGCTGGCCGAAGGCCGAATACATGCCGCTGTTGGCCAGGCGCAGTACCTTGTGCGTGAGGACAGGGTCGGACAGCACCGTTTGCGTGATGTCGAATTCGTGGTCATCCTCGCCGCGCATGGCGCCCAGGATGGCGCTGATGGCTTTCGCGAAGCCGGGCATGTCGCCCTGCTGGCGCGTGCGCGCCCACAGCAGGTCCAGGGTGTTTTTGCCGAGCTGTGTCGGTACCGTGAAATGACCTGGATTCATTGCACCCCTCCGCGCTGTTCATTGGCAGACGGCGTGGGCACCAGCGCCGCATAGGTTTTTTCGCTCAAGGCCGATAGCGCGGCATGGGCCGGCATCGGTTTGCCCGTCAAATAGCCTTGCACATACTGGCAGCCGCGCGACTCCATGAAGTGCATCTGCTCCTCCGTTTCCACGCCTTCGGCCACCACGGACAAATTCAAATGCTTGGCCAAGTCGAGAATGGTGTTGCAGATGGCCGCGTCCTTGCTCGATTCGGGCAAGTCCTTGATGAAGGTGCGGTCGATCTTCAGCACGGAAATGGGGAAGCGCTTCAGATACGCGAGCGAGGAATAGCCGGTGCCGAAATCGTCGATGGCGATGCGCGCGCGGCGCTCCGTCATCTTGACGAGGATGGTTTCTGCATGCACGGGGTCGATCATCAGGGTGCCTTCCGTAATTTCCAGCACCAGGTGTTCGCCCGAGAGTCCCGAAAAGGCGATGGCGTCATCGAGCACGTCGAGGAATTTGTCGTTGCGGAACTGGCGCGGGCTGATGTTGACGGAGATGTACAGCGGCCGCTTGGCCACTTCCTGGAACTGCTTGAGCTGCACGCAGGCCGCCTTCAGCGCCCAGGCGCCCAGCAGATTGATCAGGCCATTGGCTTCGGCAATCGGGATGAAACGCACGGGCGGCACCAGGCCCAGGGTCGGATGCTTCCAGCGCATCAGGGTTTCGAAACCCTGGATCTGCCGCGTGTGCGCATCGACGATGGGCTGGTAAAAGAGCAGAAATTCGCCTTCGCGCACGGCGTGAAACATGGCCGCTTCCAGCGAAATATCGTGTTCCGACGGGCCATTCAGACGCGGGCTGTAGACCAGGCAGCGGGCCTTGCCCGTTTCCTTGGCGCGCGACATGGCCGCATCGGCCAGCGCCACCAGGCGCACTTCATCTTCCGCGTGCAGCGGATAGATCGATACGCCCACGGACGCCCCCACGTAGATCGTATGGCCATCGACTTCGAACGGCGCCTGCAGGGTGGCCAGCAGGCGGCCCGTCACCAGCTTGATTTGTGCATCGGTGGCGCTGCCCGGCAGCACGGCGACGAACTCATCGCCGCCCACGCGCGCCAGGGTGTCGCTGTCGCGCAAGGTCTTGCGCAGGCGCGCGGCGGCCAGGCGCAGCACGGCGTCGCCGACGGGGTGGCCCAGGCCATCGTTGACCTTTTTAAAGCCATCGAGGCCGATGGTGGCGACGGAAAAACCCTGGCCCGAACGGGCCGCCTGGGCGATCACCATGCGGATGCGGTCCGACAGCAGCAGGCGGTTCGGCAGCCCGGTCAGCGCATCGTGCGTGGCCATGTGGCGCAAGCGTTCTTCCGTGTTGTGCTGGGCCGAGGTGTCGCGCCCGACTACCAGCAATTCGGTCACGCCGGCTGCGTTCATATAGGAAGACAGGCGCAGCTCGAACCAGATTTCCTGGTCCGGTGTTTGCAGGCGCACTTCCAGGCGGCCCGGTTCTTCCAGGGAATCTTCCAGCGCTGCCTGCAGCGCCGCGCGCGATGCTTCGGCGGCCAGTGGCAGCAGCAAGTGGCCGGACAGGCCCGAGGGCGCGCCGAACAGGGTGGCTGCGCGCTTGCTGGCGAACAGGATCAGGCCGTCCGTATCGAGCCGGAACACGACGTCGCCTGCCTCTTCCATGAGGTTGTCCAACTCGTGGCGTGCCTCGCGGTGGGCGGCGGATGGGGTACTGGAAAACATCGTGCGGGCTTTTACCTTTTTGTTATCAGTGCCGACGCACGCTGCAGGGCAGGGCGCCAACGGAAAGAGTGCATCGTGCGCTACGCGCGCCATAGCGGGCCGGAGGGCAACTATCGGAACGCGATCCACACGAAATGTATCATTGAAAAGCATTCGATTACATGAAATAGAGCAACATTGCTTCAGGTTTTGTAAATATTCCTGCCTTCCATGAAAAAAATCATGCTGCGCGACACACGCAGGCATTTTCGTTCCACATGGAAACATTTATCTGAGCTGGCTTCCACTGGCGCGCTTGCCCCGCCATGCGCTTTACGCTAGTCTGGCTGGCAGACGGTGTTGACGGTGCGCCAGCGACAGCAAGGGCGCCATGATAACAAATCGCGGGAGACTCCCATGAATGCTTTTGACACGCATGAAGTTTTCAACCAGGCCACGCCGTTTGAAAACGTCAATCTGTTCGCCTGTGACCCGGCGCTGATCGAAGCGCTGCTGCGCGAGGGGGGCGACGCGGCGCGGCAGGCGCTCGACGCGCTGGGTGAAAGGCTGGGCCGCGCCGAGACGTATGCGCTGGCGCGCCTGGCCAATATCCACACGCCCGAGCTGCAGCAGTTCGACCGGGCCGGGCGCCGCATCGACGAAGTGCTGTTCCATCCGGCCTGGCATGAGCTGATGGCCATCCTCGTGGGCGCCGGCGTGCACGCTGCGCCGTGGGTGTCGCCCGGTCCTGGCGCCCAGGTGGCGCGCGCGGCCGCCTATCTATTAGTGGGGCAGGTGGAAAACGGCACGCAGTGTCCCGTGACGATGACGTATGCCTCGGTGCCGGCCTTGCGCCAGGCGCTTGACCTGCCGCACATCGCTGCGCGCTGGCTGCCGAAAATCCTCTCGCGCGAATACGATCCCCGTTCCCTGCCCGTGGAACAGAAGCGCGGCGCCCTGGTCGGCATGGGCATGACGGAAAAGCAGGGCGGCTCGGACGTGCGCAGCAACACTACGCGCGCCGTGCGCGTGCCGCAGGACGAGGCGCGGGCCCTGTTCGGCGACGAGGCTGGCGGCGCCTGGCGCATCGTCGGCCACAAATGGTTTTTTTCGGCGCCGCAGTGCGACGCCCATCTGATCCTGGCGCAGGCGGAAGAGGGGGGATTGTCCTGTTTCTTTTTGCCGCGCTATCTGCCCGACGGCAGCCGCAATGCCATCCGCGTGCAGCGCCTGAAAGATAAATTGGGCAACCGCTCGAATGCCTCGTCGGAAGTGGAATTTACCAATGCCTACGGCTGGCTCGTGGGGCAGCCGGGGCGGGGCATTCCCACCATCCTGGAAATGGCCAGCCACACGCGCCTCGATTGCGTGCTGGGCAGCACCGGCATCATGCGCGCCGCCCTGACGCAGGCGCTGCACCATGCGCGCCAGCGGGTCGTGTTCGGCAAGCCGCTGTCCGGGCAGCCATTGATGCAAAACGTGCTGGCCGACCTGGCGCTGGAATCGGAAGCCGCCACGGCCTTTGCCCTGCGCCTGGCCCGTTGTTTCGATGAAAAGGACGATGTAGGGCAAGCGATGCTGGCGCGCGTGCTCACGCCGGCCGGCAAGTACTGGATTTGCAAGCGCGGTCCCGGCTTCGGTGCGGAAGCCATGGAGGTGCTGGGCGGCACCGGCTATGTGGAAGACGCGCCGCTGGCGCGCCTGTACCGCGAGCTGCCCGTCAACTCAATCTGGGAAGGTTCGGGCAACGTCATGTGCCTCGACGTCTTGCGTGCCTTCGGCAAGTCGCCGGCTGCGCGCGACGCCCTGGCGGCCGAGCTGGCGCTGGCCGGCGATGCCGATGCCGCCTTTGCCGAGTACCGGACGCGCCTGCTGTCCGACCTGGACGGGCCGCAGACGGATGAATTTGGCGCCAGGCAATTATCTGAACGCATCGTGCTGGCCGTGCAGGCCAGCTTGCTGCTGCGCCATGCGCCGCCCTTTATTGCGCAGGCCTTCCTGCAGTCGCGGCTGGTGCAAGCGCCGGGCGGTGCGTATGGCCGCTTGCCGGCGGGCACCGATTGCGCGGCCATCCTGGCGCGCGCACTGCGCGAGTATTGACCCCGATATATCCGATTATTTCGAAAATTCAGGCCACAGGCGGGCTGTGGGCTGGGATAATGTGGCAATCCTTCATTTTATCGACACACAGCGCGCTTGCGGCCATGCTTGCCGCCGCGCCAGAGAGCAGAGAAAGAACAACAATATGAAACAAGATCCACGCTTCCCGAATTTGTTCATTACCGATCACCCTTTGATCCAGCACAAACTGAGCCACATGCGCGAGCACGACACGTCGACGCGCACCTTCCGTGAATTGCTCAAGGAAATCACCTTGTTGATGGGCTATGAAATCACGCGCGACCTGCCGCTGACCACGCGCGAAATCAAGACCCCTCTGGTGACTATCGACGCGCCCGTCATTGCTGGCAAGAAACTGGCCATCGTGCCCATCCTGCGCGCCGGCATCGGCATGAGCGATGGCTTGCTGAACCTGGTGCCATCGGCCCGCGTGGGCCACATCGGCGTGTACCGCGATCCCACCACCCACATGCCCGTGGAATACCTGGTGCGCCTGCCGGACTTGAACGAGCGCACCTTCATCCTGTGCGACCCGATGGTGGCGACCGGCAATTCGGCCGTGTACGCCGTCGACGTGCTGAAGAAACGCGGCGTGACGGACGAGCAGATCATCTTCCTGGCGCTGGTCGCCGCGCCGGAAGGCGTGACCGTGTTCCAGAACGCGCATCCGAAGGTCAAGATGTATTGCGCTTCGCTCGATTCGCACCTGGATGACCACGCTTACATCGTGCCGGGCCTGGGCGATGCCGGCGACCGCATCTTCGGCACCAAGTAAGCCAATCCGCGAGTATTACGATGGCAACCTTGATCGACCCGGATTTTCGCGCGCGTTTGCGCGCCCTGAACGAAAAATATGCGGCTGGCGTGCCGGCCCTGATGCAAGCGATCATGCAGGCCAGCGGCCGCTGCGACAGCGAAGGCCCCCGCCTGGAGCCGTTGACGGAGCTGCACCGCGCGCTGCACGCGGTCGCCGGCTCGGCTGCCACCTTCGGTTTCGCTGCGCTGGGCCAGGAATGCCGGCGCATCGAACAGCAGGTGCGCGCCATGCTCAACACGCCTGCGCAGGCAGTGGCGGAATGGCCCGCCATGCGGGGGCAAGTGGAGGCGCTGCTGCACTGGGCCGCGCGCGATGCGGGCGCCACCCATTTCAGCGTGTAAATGCCAGCTCCATAGAGATGTGGTTGCAATGATTCATTTGATGCAACGCAAAGCATCGGCGTCGCAGATTAGGATATAGTGTCTCCATGCCGCTGGTACAGGGCGCCGCAAGACGGGGATTTGGCTATTAAAGTAGTGTTCGCAAGTTTATTTTGCGAAAGAATGGTTTTTCTCAGTTTTGTTGGTATAATTGGGCATCGTTGGATTCGAGGTAGTAGTGCAGTTTGTCTGTCATTTCTTTCTTGCTTCAAACGATATAACGGGCGCAAGCCCAACTTAACTGAAATAGGAAATTGTAATGGCAACTGGCATCGTAAAATGGTTCAATGATTCGAAGGGCTTCGGCTTTATTACTCCTGACGAAGGCGGCGAAGATCTGTTCGCTCACTTCTCGGCTATCCAGTCGAACGGCTTCAAGTCCCTGCAAGAGAACCAACGCGTTTCTTTTGAAGTGACCGCTGGCCCTAAAGGCAAGCAAGCTTCGAACATTCAGCCAATCTAATACGCTGGATCAAACGAAATAAAGAAATCCTCGGTCTCCGAGGATTTTTTTTCGCCTGAATTTCCGTGAGGCATGGGTTTTACGTGGGCTTCGTGGCTCTATTTGGCGTGCTTGCGTCGCCGCGTAGGTCGGCTTAGCGCTTGCGCGTAAGCCGACAATGGTGGTGCTGCCAAGAGGTATGGGCTGGTGTCGGCTTACGCTGCGCTAAGCCGACCTACGCCGACCTACGCCAAGCTGCGTTCTTCCAGTTAGACCCGCATTGACTAGATTGCTCTTTCACGCCAGTAGTCGGGCTGGGCATATGAGTGCCGCAAAAAATCCACAAACGCCCGTATGCGCAGTGGCAAGTGGCGGCGCTGGGCAAACACGGCATAAATATCGTTGCCCGGCGCGGCGAACTGGTCCAGCACCGTCACCAGCTGGCCCGAGGCGATTTCCGCACCGACCTCCCACATCGAGCGCCACGCCAGACCCTTGCCGGCCAAGGCCCAGTCGTGCAGCACTTCGCCGTCGTTGCACACCATATTGCCAGCCACCTTCAAAATGACATTCTTGCCGTTTTCGCGGAAGGTCCAGCCCCGCTGGCTGCCTTCGCTGCTGATCGCCAGGCAATTATGTTTCGCCAGGTCGGCCGGGATGCGCGGCGTGCCCGCCCGTTTCAGATAGGCGGGCGAACCGACCAGCACGCGCTGGTTGTCGGCCAGTTTCGTACTCACGAGCGAGGAATCGGACAGGCTGGCGATGCGGATGGCCACGTCGATGCCTTCGCCGATCAGGTCGACGAGGCGGTCGTTCAGGTTCAGCGACACCGTCACGTCGCGGTGCTCGGCGACAAACGAGGGGATCAGGGGCGCCACGTGCTGGCGCCCGAAGCCAGCCGGTGCGGAAATGAGCAAATGGCCGCTGGCCTTCACGCTGCGCTCGGCCACGGCCGCTTCCGCCTCTTCCAATTCTCCCAGGATGCGCTGGCAATCTTCCAGGAAGGCGGCGCCTTCATTCGTCAAGGCCAGCTTGCGCGTCGTGCGCTGCAGTAATTTGACGCCCAGGCGCTGCTCCAGCGCATCGAGGCGCCGGCCTATCATGGCCGGGGCGATGCCTTCCGCGCGCGCGGCCGCCGACAGGCTACCCTTGGCGACCACTTCCACGAAGGTCGATATTTGTCTGAACTGGCCCATATGCTGTGCTCGCTATCTCGTCACTTGTGATAAAAACGCATAGATGAAGTGATTTTTAATCTCGTTTCCATGCCTTATAGTGCAATACTATAGAACAAACGCGCCGCCCGGCAGAGTGTTTTTACGCCTTTGTCCCGCTTGTTCGCGCAGTCATTCAGCTTATACTTGGATCACCAGATTACCTTTGCTTATATTTATTAAAAACCGGAGAACTTCATGACGCAGAACACGATCACACTTCCCGAAGGCATGCAAATCACGGGTGAAATCCAGCCCGGCTACGAACAGATTTTGACGCCGGCAGCGCTGGCGCTGGTGGCCAAGCTGACGCGTGCATTCGAGCCGCGCCGCCAGGAGTTGCTGGCCGTGCGCGTGGAACGCGCCAAGCGCCTCGACGCAGGTGAGCGTCCTGATTTCCTGCCAGAAACCGCGCATATCCGCGACGGTGACTGGAAGATCGCGCCGATTCCGAAGGCGCTCGAATGCCGCCGCGTGGAAATCACCGGTCCCGTCGAGCGCAAGATGGTCATCAACGCCTTCAATTCCGGCGCGGACAGCTACATGACGGACTTCGAAGATTCGAACACGCCGAACTGGGATAATCAGCTGACGGGCCAGATCAATATGTTCGACGCCGTGCGCAAGACGATTTCGCTGGAGCAAAATGGCAAGTCGTACAAGCTGAACGACAAGATCGCCACCCTCGTCGTGCGTCCGCGTGGCTGGCACCTCGATGAAAAGCACGTGCTGGTCGACGGCAAGCGCATTTCCGGCGGCATTTTTGATTTCGCCCTGTTCATGTTCCATAACGCCAAGGAACAGCTGGCACGGGGCGCCGGCCCGTATTTCTACCTGCCGAAGATGGAATCGCACCTGGAAGCGCGCCTGTGGAACGATATCTTCGTCATGACGCAAAACGAGCTGGGCTTGCCACAAGGCACGATCAAGGCCACCGTGCTGATCGAAACCATCCTGGCCGCGTTTGAAATGGATGAAATCCTGTACGAACTGAAAGAACACAGCTCGGGCTTGAACGCGGGCCGCTGGGATTACATTTTCTCGTGCATCAAGAAATTCAAGCTGGACAAGGATTTCTGCCTGGCTGACCGCGCCAAAGTCACCATGACGGCGCCATTCATGCGCGCCTACGCCTTGCTGCTGCTGAAAACCTGCCACAAGCGCGGTGCGCCAGCCATCGGCGGCATGGCAGCCTTGATCCCGATCAAGAACGATCCCGAAAAGAACGACATCGCCATGGGCGGCGTGCGCAACGACAAGGCGCGCGATGCCACCGACGGCTACGACGGCGGCTGGGTTGCCCATCCGGGCCTGGTGGAACTGGCCATGGGCGAGTTCACCAAAGTGCTGGGCGACAAGCCGAACCAGATCGAGAAACAGCGTCCCGACATCGATGTGAAAGCGTCGGATCTGCTGAACTTCCAGCCGGAAGCGCCGATCACGGAAGCGGGCTTGCGTTACAACATCAACGTGGGCATCCACTACCTGGGCAGTTGGCTGGCTGGCAACGGTTGCGTGCCTATCCATAACCTGATGGAAGATGCGGCCACGGCCGAGATCAGCCGCTCGCAAGTGTGGCAATGGATTCGTTCCAGCAAGGGCGTGCTGGAAGATGGCCGCAAGGTCACGGCCGACATGGTACGCGCCATGATTCCGGAAGAACTGGCCAAGGTGCAGCGCGATGCGCCAGGCGGCAACGGTCCGACCTATGTGCGCGCGGGGCAGATTTTCGAGGAAATGTCGACGTCGGAATCGTTTGCCGAGTTCCTGACCTTGCCGCTGTACGAAGAAATCTGATCCTGATTAAATAGATTGATAAAAAATCCCGGCGATACCTGATGGTATCGCCGGGATTTTTCTTTTTAGAAACAGAAGCTTAAAAGTTGTTTTTCCACATACGTAGTGCGGCAAATGCTTCCACGGGCGAAGCGTCGCTGGCCAGCTTGCCTTCCACCTTCAGGCTGTTCAGGATGGCCGGTTCGCGGTAGCGCAGGAAGGGATTCGTGGCTTTTTCCAAGGCTATGGTCGACGGCACGGTCGATAAACCCTGCTGGCGCTTTTCCGTGTCGATGGCAATGCGTTCCTGCAAGGCCACATTGCCCGGTTCGACGGCGTTGGCGAAGCGCAGATTGGACAAGGTGTACTCATGCGCGCAAAATACCTCGGTATCGTCGGGCAGGGCGGCCAGCTTGCCCAGCGAGTCGGCCATCTGGCCCGGCGTGCCTTCAAACAGGCGGCCGCAGCCGCCGGCAAACAGGGTATCGCCGGAAAACAGCCATGGTGCATCGCCTTGCTCCGAGCGCTGGCGCACGTAGGCGATATGCCCCTTGGTATGGCCGGGCACGTCGATGACTGTCATCTGCAAACCCAGCTCGGGCACATAGGCGACATCGCCTTCGGCAAGCGGTTGAGTGATGGTTGTGATAGCCTCATTGCGCGGGCCGAAGACGGGCACGGCGAAATGCTGCAACAATTCAGGTACGCCACCCGTGTGGTCGGCGTGGTGGTGCGTGAGTAAAATGGCGCACAAGGTCAACTGATGGGCTTGTAGCGCATCGAGGATGGGCACGGCATCGCCGGGGTCGACCACGACGGCGTCGCGGCCGTCATGGATCAGCCACAGGTAGTTGTCGGCAAAGGCGGGCACGGCAAGTACCGATAAAGCGTGTTCAGGGGAATGTGTCATGAGCAAAAGAGAAAACTGAATGGACAGTGTGGCATCCGAAAAATCCATTATAGCGCTTGACGGCTGGCTGCAGACGCCGGCCGGTCTGTATGTGCGCGCCTGGGAGCAGCAATGCCTCGACAGTTTGACCGTCGACATCTTCGGATTTAACGCCGTGCAGATTGGCTTGCCCCAGCTTGACGCGCTGGCGGCCAGCCGCATGCCCAGCAAATGGCTGCTCGATGCGCGCCTGCCATCGCGTCCGCCGCAAGAGAGCCGTTTGACCCTGGTGTCGGCTTTCGACGAACTGCCGTTCGATTCGCAGAGCCTGGATCTGGTGGTCTTGCCGCACGTACTCGAATTTGCCGCCGAGCCGCACCAGGTCTTGCGCGAAGTCGAGCGCGTGCTGATCCCCGAGGGGCGCGTGATCGTCTGCGGCTTCAATCCGGCCAGCCTGTGGGGCATGCGCCAGGGCATCGGAAGAGTCACGGGACGCCATTACCTGCCGCAGGCGGGTGAGCTGATCTCTATGCCGCGCATGAAAGACTGGTTAAAATTGCTGAACATGGGCGTCAGCCAAAGCCACTTCGGCTGCTACGCACCTGCCTGCAAGACAGAAAAATGGCTACGCCGCAACGCTTTCATGGACAAGGCCGGTGCGCGCTGGTGGCCATATCTGGGCGCAGTGTATATAGTGCAGGCGATCAAGCGCGTCAAAGGGATGCGTTTGATCGGTCCGGCGTGGACCAAGAAACCGGCGACGGCGCCCGCAGGCGCACCGGTCACGAATAAAAGGCGGGAACAGCAAGATGGATAAGGTTGAGATTTACGCCGATGGCGCATGCAAGGGCAATCCCGGCACTGGCGGCTGGGGCGCACTGATGGTGGCCGATGGCGCCAAGAAAGAAATTTACGGCGGGGAACTGAATACGACGAATAACCGCATGGAATTGAAGGCCGTGATCGAAGCCTTGACGGCGCTCAAACGCCCGTGCCAGGTGGTGTTGTATACCGATAGCCAGTACGTGCAAAAGGGCATCAGCGAATGGATCCACGGCTGGAAGGCACGCGGCTGGAAAACGGCGGCCAAGGCACCCGTGAAAAACGTCGACCTGTGGCAGGCCCTCGATACGGCCCAGGCCGTCCATGAAGTGGAATGGCGCTGGGTGCGTGGCCACAATGGCCATCCGGGCAACGAGCGGGCCGATGAGCTGGCCAACCTGGGCGTGGAGACCGTGCGCGCCTAAGAACGCCCAACCAAACCTACTGCGCGTCGCGCTTTGCGGCCTGTGATGCTCACCGTACTAGAGTACGGTTGCGCTTCTCGGCCACAAATCACTGCCGCTCGCTACGGTTTTGTTGGGCGTTCGAACATGTCTGGGTGCGATTGCAGCACACAGGTTTGCTATACTGTGCCCTTCGCTTTTTGCTTTTACGAATGAATCCGCCATGCGTCAAATTGTTCTTGATACTGAAACCACCGGCCTGAACCCGCGCACGGGCGACCGCATCCTGGAGATCGGGGCGGTCGAATTGAACAACCGCATGTTGACGGGGAATAATTTCCACCATTACATCAATCCCGAGCGCGACTCGGAAGAGGGCGCGCTGGCCGTCCACGGATTGACGACGGAATTCCTTAGCGATAAGCCGAAATTCGCGGAAATCGCGGAAGAATTCCGCACGTTTATCGCCGGCGCCGAATTGATTATCCACAACGCCCCGTTCGATATCGGCTTCCTCAATGCGGAGTTCAAGCGCCTGAACCTGCCGCCCGTGCATGAGCAAGTGCATGGCGTGATCGACACCCTGGTGCAGGCGAAGGAAATGCATCCGGGCAAGCGCAACTCGCTCGACGCCCTGTGCGATCGCTACGGCGTGTCGAACGCCCACCGCAAGCTGCACGGCGCGCTGCTCGACTCGGAATTGCTGGCCGACGTCTACCTGGCCATGACGCGTGGTCAGAACAGCCTGAGCATGGAAGAAGAAGTGGAAGTGGCTGCCGATGGCGGCGTCCTGGAAATCGTGCCCCTGGCCGAAGTCATCTTCCAGAGCGCCACGGCCGACGAGCTTGCCGCCCACGAAGCCACCATCGCCGGCCTCGACAAGGCCGCCAAAGGCCAGTGCATCTGGACCGCCGTCCTGGCGCCACCAGTGGCCGCCTGAGAAAAAAAGCGTGGCATGCTAAATTTCCTGTTGTCAGCCCTTGCAGATGCCGCAACACCTATGCGATAATTCGCCTCGCTTCGGGAGGTTAGCTCAGGGGTAGAGCACTGCATTCACACTGCAGGGGTCGCAAGTTCGAAACTTGCACTTCCCACCAAATTTTTCGTTTGTATTCAATGATTTAAGATTTCATATCTTGTCTGAATAGGAACTTGAGGCAAATATGGGGCAATGAGTTCTCGTCCATTGTCCAGCCCCAAACGATACGGCCGCTTCCTGCGGCCGTTTTCACGTCAAGAGAGTCCACAAGCTTAGCTTGCGGGCGGTTCCTCTCGACGGAATTGTTAAGCTAAACCAGCGCCAGACCTATTTGTTGCCAGCGGGGGCGGGGGCATTGCTGCGCCCTCCGCCGGATGGCTTGCCCGTTCCACTTGGCCACCCTCCGCCATTTCCTTGCCCACGGCCACCGCCAGCTGCCCCGCCGCCTTTACTGCCACTACTTTGGGAGCCACCACTACGGCCCCCGTTATTACCGCTACCTTTGCTCATTTTTATCTCCTTTCCGGATCACTGTAAGTTGCATCACTCTCCGGTAAAGTGATGCATTTCGAAAGCTTGGCCTACATAGGATGCCCCATGGAAGGTCGGTGCGATCCCGCTGTACTAGATTTTTGCCAGCGCGTCGATTTCCCTGGTAATCAACCGCGACTTCAGAGGTAGTATTGCGTGGGGTATCAGAGTCTTCGGGTCTCGCTCCCACTGCGGGGTATAGCCTACCAATTTTGCGTAGTGCGCGGCGTTGCTGCCCAAGCCTTCGTAGAACCGCTCGAACAATTCCTCTTCCTTCCGCTCTGAAAGTACCCGATATTGCGATTTGCAGAATGCACACACCTGTATGTAGAAGGGTATAAATAATGGCCCCGCCACGTACTTTGCCTGATCGAATGCAGTATTGAAGTGCGCGAGCGCAAGACCGGCATCACCGATAAACAAGGCATCTCGGGCTCGTGCCCATTCTTTGAGCCAGTTGGGGCCATTCGCTAACGTTGCGTGCGATGCCCCTTCGATGAACCTCTTATGTTCTTTTTCGTAAATTAGCTCCAGGCTGCTCGGAATGTCCATTGCAAGGTTCAGTGAGCCAGGTAGTGTCCTGATTCCGGCGAGCAGAGCTTGATAGCGGTTGGGCGCTTGCTGGGCGGAAACTTCGTGGCCAATTGGATAGTCGTTGAATAGCAGATCAAGCAAGTCGCTGCTAGGTATTGCGTGACTCTGATCAACCTGGCCGTGCGTCAGATGGCCTCTTGCGGGAGGCTCGAATGGTCCACAATCAGCCACATAGACATTGAGGTTGTGAGCGATCATGGCTGCAAACGCATGAGTCGCGAATACCTTTTCATGAATCGCCTTCGGCAGGTAGTAAGTCAGCGGTTGAAGGGTGGCGTAAAAAGTTTCCCACTTCATCCGGCTGTACTTGCGTAGCCGCTCGATTACCTGTTTGGACCGAGTATTGACCCCTTGGGAGGTGAAGTCACGGGTCCATACTTGCTCGTTGAGCGGTCCCTTTCGCTGAAATTCGTGGTACTGGTGAAGTTTATGCAGCGACGTACCGGTGATCTTGCAAGCAGCATCAGCGAATCCCTTCAAGGGCCACGGTTCATTCAGCGCCGCATCCGGCCAAGTATCGTCTGGTAACAACTCGCGGGTTAGAGTTCCCGTCAGCAAGCGAAGATCTTGATTGAGAAAACACTGATAACTGTACTTTTGACTCTGCGCATCGCAGGCGTACTCTCTGACAAACTCCCGGTAGTGGGCAAGCGCCGACACGTAAAAGCTGACCGCCAGTTCGGCTACGCCCCAGCGGGCGTAACGCTCATTGAGCAACACTATGATGTATTGGCGTAACTTTACATAGTCGTCGAGGGATTCAAAGTCGGTTTTGGATAGATGATTGACATAGCTTTGGATCGTTCTACTTTTTTTAACGCTCTGACTATCCTTTGGCGCGAACTGGGTAGTCACTGCGACCAAGTCGTCGAGGGATCCATACACGCCGTCCTCTTTTTTAATTGCATCGAAAGCTTGTCGCAACGCCGTACGCCGCTCTTGCTCGGTGGCCGTGACGTGGAAGGTGACGTCTTCGTTGTCGCTGTTCCACAGGCCCAGGCTATCGCATATGACCTTGTGCAGGTATCCTAGCGTCGGCAGTTGATTAGTAGTTGGCAGCATGTTTTTCCTTTAAAAGAAGTTGTCGCTATTCTACGGAGGTGACTACTTATTGCTAGGTATCAAAATCGCGATCGTGGTCAACACCTTGAATTTCTAGCTCTACTGCCACTCGTCTATGGTAATCCCCCCATTTTTAGATCGTGCTAAAAGTAGAGGTCAAGCGGGCAAGGCAAGCTTCTGTTTTGGTGTGATGCCGCCAAGTGCCATGTTGGGCCGGTCGTGACTGTAAGTCCACAGCCAGCGGGTTGCGAAATCCTGGATCACATCGAGCGTTTCAAGCAGGTGATGGGCCAACCAATCGTAGCGCACCGTGCGGTTATAGCGCTCGACATAAGCATTCTGTTGCGGCTGTCCAGGCTGGATGAAGTCGATGCGAATGCCGCGTTTGGCGTCCCAGGCCAGCGTCACGGCGCTGATATACTCCGGGCCGTTATCGCAGCGAATGTGGTTCCATTTAAAACCCTTCACGTTGCGCAAATACAGGAAGCACAGGCCAAAGCCCCAGTTGCGCTGGTTGTTGGTCAGGCGTACCAGCCAGTCAGCCACGACAGCGTTTTCCGCATCGAGCTTAGCGCGATAGCGATAGCAGATAGGGGCGCGACTTGACCTTCACTGCCAGGTTTCTTGAAAACTTGCCGTAAATGCTGATGCACCCCTGGAATAATTTTTGGAGAGCAACATGACATCGGCAATTGCTAGCTCGACAGCGTCTGCGTACACCGCGCCGGTGGCTGTCGTTACACAGCAGGTCAAGGCTGGAGGTATGGATAGCAATGGTGATCACGATGGCACCAAGGTCGCGGCTGCCTCGGGTGCCGTTGGCACGATAATCAACACCACCGCTTGAGCTTTGACAAGCTGATTGAAACGCTTGGGTAAGAATCCTCATTTGCGGGGAAGTGGTGCCACCCCTGGCAGGCGTGCGCCAATAAAACGACAGACAATACTGCTACGTTGCTGGCAAACAGGAGGCGCCATGTCCGACATCCTCGAATTATTGCAATGGCCCGCCATGGCCGCTTCGCTGCTGGCGGCCTGGCTGGTGGGTTCGCGCACCGCCGCGCGGCGCCTCGCCGGGTTCTGGGTCTTTTTGATCAGCAATGCGCTGTGGGTCTGCTGGGGCTGGCAAGACGCAGCCTGGGCCTTGATCGTGCTGAACGTTTGCCTGGCGCTGATGAATGTGCGCGGCATCGTCAAGAACGAGCGGGCGTGACGTCGCTCCCACTTGGATATTGTCAATATTGAATGCTTCATCAAGGCGACATACATGCCGTGCCGCCGTCCTGCACCCATTTCAAGGCGGAAAATGGCCGTTCGGGCCCGGCGCCATCAGATATTTGCTGTCTTATATAAGATTCGTCGCCATCGGATACACAAACAGCGGCAGGACAGTCTAAAATACGTGGTGGGCAAGCACGGCGTCACCGCCGGCACACTAGCCGTCCAAAGCAAGGCTAACCGTCCTGTGTTTGGAATGAAGAAAGTTAACCACCAGGCATCACCGCATACAAGGGAATGAACATGGCAACACAAAAATCCAAAATCATCTACACGCTGACTGACGAGGCGCCGCTGCTCGCGACGTATTCCCTGCTGCCAATTATCAAAAAATTTACCGCGCCGGCTGGCGTGGATATCGTCGCCACGGATATTTCGGTGGCGTCGCGTGTACTGGCCGAATTTCCCGAATTCCTGACGGACGCGCAAAAAGTCCCGAATACCCTGGCTGAACTGGGCAAATTGACCCAGAATCCAGACACCAACATCATCAAATTGCCGAACGTCAGCGCTTCCCAAGGTCAATTGATCGCTTGCGTGCGCGAATTGCAAGGCCGTGGCTACAAGCTGCCGGACTATCCGGAAGACGCGAAGACGGAAGAAGAAAAAGCCTTGAAGGCCCGTTACGGCAAGTGCATCGGCAGCTCGGTCAATCCGGTCCTGCGTGAAGGCAATTCCGACCGCCGCGCACCGAAGGCTGTCAAAGAGTATGCACGCAAGCACCCGCACTCGATGGGCGAATGGAGCCAGGCGTCGCAAACCCACGTCTCGCACATGCATCATGGCGACTTCTACCATGGCGAAAAATCGCTGACCCTGGAAAAGGCCCGCGATGTCAAGATGGAACTGGTCACCGCCTCGGGCAAGACCATCGTGCTGAAACCGAAGGTTGCGCTGAAAGCGGGCGAAATCATCGACAGCATGTTCATGAGCAAGAAAGCGCTGCTGGAGTTTTACGAGAAGGAAATCGACGACGCCTTCAAAACGGGCGTGATGTTCTCGCTGCACGTCAAGGCGACCATGATGAAGGTCTCGCACCCGATCGTCTTCGGCCACTGCGTGCGCATTTTCTACAAGGACGCGTTCGCCAAGCACGCCGAACTGTTCGACAAGCTGGGCGTGAATGTCAACAATGGCATGAGCAATCTGTACGACAAGATCGAGACCCTGCCAGCGTCGCAAAAAGATGAAGTGCTGAAAGATTTGCACGCCTGCCACGCGAATCGTCCGGAACTGGCCATGGTCGATTCGGCCAAGGGCATCACCAACTTCCATTCGCCGAACGACATCATCGTCGACGCGTCCATGCCCGCCATGATCCGTATCGGCGGCAAGATGTGGGGCGCCGATGGCCGTCCGAAAGACGTCAAGGCAGTCATGCCGGAATCGACTTTCGCGCGCATCTACCAGGAAATGATCGGTTTCTGCAAATGGCATGGCAACTTCGATCCGAAGACCATGGGCACCGTGCCGAACGTGGGCCTGATGGCGCAGCAAGCGGAAGAATACGGTTCGCACGACAAGACCTTTGAAGTGCCAGAAGGTGGCACCGCCAACATCACCGACCTGGAAACGGGCGAAGTGCTGCTGACGCAAACGGTCGAAGAGGGCGATATCTGGCGCATGTGCCAGGTCAAGGACGCGCCGATCCGCGACTGGGTCAAGCTGGCCGTCACCCGCGCGCGCAACTCGGGCATGCCTGCCGTGTTCTGGCTCGATTCCTACCGTCCGCACGAGAACGAAGTGATCAAGAAGGTACAGGTTTACCTGAAGGAGCACGACACGAGCGGCCTGGAAATCCAGATCATGTCGCAAACGCGCGCCATGCGTTACACGCTGGAACGCGCCTTCCGCGGCCTGGACACCATCTCGGTGACCGGCAACATCCTGCGCGACTACCTGACCGATTTGTTCCCGATCCTGGAACTGGGCACGTCCGCCAAGATGCTGTCGATCGTGCCGCTGATGGCCGGTGGCGGCATGTACGAAACGGGCGCCGGCGGTTCGGCACCGAAACACGTCAAGCAACTGGTGGAAGAGAACCATTTGCGCTGGGATTCGCTGGGCGAGTTCCTCGCCCTGGCCGTGTCGCTGGAAGACATGGGCATCAAGACGGGCAATGCGAAGGCCAAAATCCTCGCGAAAACCCTGGATGAAGCCACCGGCAAGCTGCTGGACAACAACAAGTCGCCATCGCCACGTACTGGCGAGCTCGACAACCGCGGCAGCCATTTCTACCTGGCCATGTATTGGGCGCAAGCCCTGGCTACGCAGAAGGACGATGCGGAACTGGCGGCGCACTTCGCGCCAGTGGCCAAAGCCCTGGCCGACAACGAAGAAAAGATCGTTGCCGAGCTGAAAGCAGTACAAGGCAAGGAAACGGATATCGGCGGCTACTACCTGCCCGATCCGGCGAAGACGGAAGCGGTCATGCGTCCGAGCGCCAGCCTGAATGCGGTGCTCGACACCATCTGATGCAGTCCTGAGAGGCAGTAAGTTCTTTACTGCCTGACAAAAAAACGCCGCCGGGAGTGATCTCGGCGGCGTTTTTCATTTCCCCTCAGTCTTATTTGTAGTGCTGGTAGACCGTAGTGCCATTGGCTTTCACCAGGAACACGTCGTAGGGATCGTTGCGCGGTCCTTCCATGCCCGGCGAGCCCATGGGCATGGCCGGCACGGCCAGGCCTTTCGCCTGGGGTTTCTCACGCAGCAGGCGCTTGATGTCGCTGGCGGGCACGTGGCCTTCGATGGCGTAGCCGTTGACGATGCCCGTGTGGCAGGAGCCGAACTGGTCGGGTATGCCGGCGCGCTGGCGATATTGCGCCGGCATCTCGACGTTCTTGGCGCGCACGGTAAAACCGTTCGCTTCCAGGTGCTTGACCCATGCGGTGCAGCAGCCGCACGAGGCGCTTTTGTAGACGTCGATGACGGGGCCGGCGGCCGTGGCGAGCAGGGGCAGGCCCAGCATGGCGGCGCAGGCGCCGCGCATGAGGATATGTCGGATCATGATGTTATCTTTCAAGTACTGAATCAATGGAGGATGGCCGTGGGCGCGATGCGCCAGGGGCGGCCCAGGTCTGGCGCCGGTCTCCGGCGTCGCGGCAAATCAGGCGCGCCGGGGCGGCCGGCGCGGGCCGTCGGGCACGAAACCCGCCAGCGGCGGGGTATCGGTCAGCGTCACGCTTTGCGCCCCGTCGCAGGCCGCAAGGGCGGGCGCGCTGGGTGGGGACATGCATGCGCCCATGCACGAGGCGGAACAGGCGCCGCAAACGGCATGCCGTTCGCCGGGCGCACTGTCTGTGCTATCCGTGCCGTCCATTTTTGGGGTTGCCTGAGCCTGGTGGCAAGCTGGCGCGCCGGCGTCCGTCGACAGGCTGTGCCGCGTTCCTTGCAGGCCGCTGGCGCAAGACAGGCGCATGCCCGCGGCCACCGCTTGCAGCGGCAGCAGCGTCATCAACATCAGGATCAGCCAGGTCTTGAGGAGTCGCATCATCGCGCAAAAGTATACCATGGCGCGGGCGGCCTGGTCTGCGTCTGCGATCAAACGCCCAGCGTGCGGCGGGCCACTGCCAGCGGTTTGCGCAGCACGTGGTAGATCAGCGGCGCCCAGCCGCCGTACAGTTTGGCCGTGCCTTTCAAGCCGATGCGCTGCAGCGGCTCGCCGGGCGCCAGGTCGGCCTTCAAATGATAGGCGACCACGCCCTCGCTGCTCAGCGTCGGCTCGTAGCTGGACTGGGTCAGCACGCCAGCGACGGTGCCCAGCGGCGCCACGTTCAGGTATAGCTTCACGTCCGCGCCCGGTTCCAGGCTGAGCGCATCGTCGACGGGCAGGCGGATGGCGATCTGCACCTTGGCCGGATCGGCCAGCAAGATGATGCGTTCGCCCGTCTGCACGGGTTTGCCCAGCCAGTCGTTCTGGTCCGAAAACACGGCGATGCCGGCTGCGGGCGCGCGCACCTGGATGCGGTCCAGCATGTCCTGCACGTATTGCGCTTCGGCCGATTTTTCTTCCAGGCGCGCGTTCAGCGAGGACAGGTCGGCCTTGCTGGCGCCGTCGCTGAACGATTTTTGCGTGGCGCGCAGGTATTCGGCCGCCGCCACCGCGCGCGACTTGGCCGCCACTTCGTTGCGGTTGCGCGCGCCCGTGTCTTCCAGCGCGAACAAGGGCGCGCCCGCCGCCACCATCTGGTTCGGCTTGACGAAGAAGCGCGCCACCACGCCGTCTTGCGGCGCGGCGATCAGCTTGGCGTCCTTGCCGATGATTTCGGCCGGCGCCAGCACCGTCAGGCGCATGGGAATGAGCGCCACCAGCGCGGCGGCCAGCCACAGACGCCTGGGTCGGGCTTGCAGTCGCGCCACGCTGTGGCGCCAGCCTGACGGCCGCGCGCGCCAGGCCCACAAGGCGTGTCCGTAAGCGCCGGCGAGGCGCTCGACCAGCGCCGTTTCGGCTTCGCCCGCCGCGCTTTCGAGCGATAGCCACAAGCCGCCGACGCAGCCGCCAACGGGTGTGGGCAGGGCGACCAGCAAGACGCTGTGCGCCGCCCATTCATCCCAGCCGTCCTGCAGGGCTTCCGGCAGCGCGTCGCGCGCCAGCTGCCGCGCCTTGCCCGGCGTGAGGCTGGGCGCCACGTGCCGCAGGGCCGCGTTCATCCATTGCCGGTAGGGCGAGTCGGCGGGCAGCTCGGCCAGGCCGGATACCAGCTTGAGCGATGCCAGGCCGGCAGCGTCGAGCCGCCATAGCACGGCCTGGCGGTAGGGCAGGATGCGCCAGGTGTCGTTGACGGCGATGAATTCGACGGCGTTTTCGCTGCCGGCCTGGCGCACATCCTGCTCGATCTGGAGCAGGGTGCCGATGCTGTGCAAATTGATCGATGATTCTGACAAGGGACTTCCTGGTGAGGCGTGGATGGGGCTGGTGCTCAGCGTTTGGGCGGTGCGAAGCTTGCCACGCCGCTCATGCCTGGCAGTAAATTATCGGGATTGCCCAGCACTTCGCCTTCGATTTCGATCGACTGGCTGACGGCGTCGACCCGGCCGTTGATGCGCTGTACCTTCGCCTCATAGGCCTTGCCCGTTTCATCGATCTGCAGCGTGAACGGCTGGCCCGGCTTGAGCCAGGACAGCCACAGCGAAGGCACGTTCAGCTGCACCTTGAGCTTGCGGTCATTGACGATTTCGATCAGGGGCTGGCCGATGTTGACGCTGGCGTACTGCTTGGCCAGCAAGCGGGTGACCCGGCCGGCGAACGGCGCGACAATAGTGCATTGCCGCAGTTGCGCCTGGTATAGCTGGATTTGCGCCCTGGATTTTTGCGCCGCCGCACCCGCCTGCTGCACGTCGATTTCGGCCACCGATTGCATCGATTGCAGCTTGACCTTCGATTCATAGGTTTGCTGGGCGCCGTAAAATTCGGCGTTGGCCATTTTCAGGTGGGCATCCTGCTCATCGCAATTAAAGCGCAGCAAGACCTGGCCGGCCTTGATGGTGCTGCCCAGCTTGACGGAGACCTGATCGATGCGGCCCGCCATCTGCGACGCCAGCACGCTTTCCTGGTCGGCCGCGACGAGTACCCGTATCGTCTTGTGCGTGTCGGCCGGGGCCGGCTTGGCCGCCGCCACCGGTGCCGCCTGGACGCCGGCCGACAGCAGGATAGCGAGCACTGCGGCGGTGCCGCCCAGGGTGCAATGGTACGCTAGGCGCATCAATTGCTCACCTGGCGGCGGCTGGCGGCGTCGCTGCGCAGCAGGCTGCTGATCTTGGCGGCCGCCGATTCCGCCGCCGCCTGGCCGAACACGGGCCAGGCCGAGGCCACGCTGTCGGGAATGGCCGAGCGGTAGGGGATGCTGGCCAGGGTCACGTCGCCGCGTTTGATCAACCACGTCACTTCGACCGAGCGCATGCCGGCGCTGGGCTGGCCCACGCTGGCCGTGGCGCTGATCACGGGCGTGTGCTCGCCGGCTACGCCCGTCACCGCCGCGCCGTGTTCCGGCAGGCGCGCGCGCAGCAGCGCTGCCAGGTCCAGGCCGCTGCCGGCCGGGGTGGCGATGTTGCCAAAAGTTACTTGCGGCGCAGGCAGCGCGCTGTCTGTCGTATGAAAACTGGTCTTGCGCCAGTCCTGGTCGGCCTTGGCCAGTTGTGCCGTGAAGGCGCTGACGCTGCTGCTCTGCGGCTGCTCGGGCAGCAAGTCGGCGCCCACCGAATTGGCCACGCGGGCATAGGCGCTCTGCAAGTTGGCCAGGGCGACATAGCGCTGCATTTCCGACAACGCGGCCCGCACTTCCGTGCGCAGCAATTCCATTTCCGATTCGGCGCTGGCCTTGGTGGCGGACAAGGTGTGCTGTTCGATGCGGGCGTCGACCTTGGCCGCCTGGCTGCTGACGAAGTAGTCGGCGCGTGCTTCCTGGAAGCGCTGGGTGGCGATGCGCACCTGGGTCAGCACGGCCATCGTCAGCGCGATGCGGCGCGTGTCGTCCAGCTGGGCCTGGCTTTCCTGGGCGCGCTTGGTGGCCGGGTAGGCGAAGGCGCGCATCAGGTTCAGCGAGACGGTGCTGCCAGCCTCGCCCCAGGTGTTATTGAGCAAGAACTTATTGCTGTCGCGGTTGCTCGACAGGTTCAGCTCGATGCCGGGCAGGAAGGCCAGCAGGGCCTTGCGTCCCTCCAGCACGGAGATCTTCTTGCGGTAATCTTCCTCGCGCAATTCCGGCCGGTTGTTCAGCGCCGCCAGGTCGAGCGCGTTCAAGTCGTCGAACGGCTGCAGTTTGCTCGTTTCCTGCTCTTCCTGGCCGGCGGACAAGGTTACCACGGTACCTGGACGCAGGTTGATCAGCGCGTTCAATTCGGACTTGGCCAGTATCAATTCCTGGCGCCGCGCCACGATTTGCTGGTGCAAGTCGAGCATGGCGCGCTGGTAGGCCAGCGCTTGCAGCGGCGGCAGCATGCGTTCCGTTTCCATGCGCTCGCTGCGCAGCAGGGCTTCCTTGACGCGGTTCAGCAATTCGTCCATGCGCGGCAGCGTTTGCTGGGCGACATAGGCGCGCCAGAATGCCTGGCGCACGTCTTGCGAAATATTCTGCACCACCTTGCGTTTGCGTTCTTCGGCAATCATCACTTGCACGGCTTGCTGCTGGGCGCGCGCATAGCTGACGCCAAAATCGAGCACGTTCCAGGCCAGCACCGCGTTCTGGGTGTTGCGCGTGCGTTCCTGGGCGCCCGAGAACAGATTGCTTTCCACGCCCGTGGCCAGGTCGACCGAGCGCGAACCGGCATCGTTGCTGCGCGAACTGTAGCCGGCCGCCACGGTCAGGCGCGGCAGCATGTCATATTTTGCCAGGTCGAGTTGGCTCGACGCCATGCTTTGCTCCATCGAGCGCAGCCGGTAATCGTAGTTGTACTTGAGGGCGCGGGCGAACGCTTCGTGCAGCGTGACCTCGCCGCTGACCGGTTCGACATCCTTGAACAGGGTCTCCACATCGTTGCGCGCGCGGACGTTGCGGGTTTCCGCATCGATCGGCTCGGGCAGAACGCTGCAGGCGCTCAGCATGGCGCCCAGCACGATGGCCAAGGGCAGGCGGCGCAGGGTTGCCGGGGGGACGGTGCGGGTGACACTGGTAAAAAAAGTCATCGATGGTGCTCCTGGGTTATGAAGTCTTGTCATGTGTTGTGTCGATTACCTATAGTTGCGCCAGATGGCGCAAGGTAGCGCCGGCATCGCGGGAAAAACGTTGCGCTTCGCGCGCCAGCTGCCCGCTCATGGCGCCTGCGGGCGCCTCCTGTGGCGCTTCCGGCATGGCATCCTGTCCCGCATCGCGCAGGGCCGCCAGGACCGCATCGGGCAGGGCGCTCGTGTCGTCCATCGCCGCCGCGCCGTCGGCATGCCGGGACAGTCCGAGCGCCAGCAGCAGATTTTTGCCCGACAGGCTGGCCTGTGGCGGCGTGGCGGCGGGCGCACCGCCGCGCAGCTTGAAGATGGACTTGACTTCGTTGCCCTTGGCATCCTTGGCCACGACCTCGATTTCTAGCGTTATGCTCTGGCCCGACGGCGGCGTGCCGCTGAAGGTGCCGCTGAGTGGGTCGAAGCGTATCCAGGCCGGCAGGGGGCTGCCGTCGACGAGGCGGGCCGTCAGGGTCGGCGTGCTGCCGTCCGTGCTGACGAAGGTGTCGCGCGGAATCGACAGGCTCAAGCCTTGTCGCATATTCAGCGAGACATCGGCGATTTCCCGGTTCAGTATCAGCGCGGCGCGCACGGGAGGCAGCGGCGTGTAGGCGACGTCAAGCGCCGGCGCGGCGCGGAAGTGTTCATCTTGTTGGCCACTGGCGGCATCGACCACGGCGGCCAGCGGCGACATGCTGAGCTGGCCGAGCGCGGCATCCCTGATGGGCGGCGCGGCGACCGTCACGACAGGCGGTGCGGCCTCCGGCACGGAGGGGATGGGCAGGGGCGGACGCCTCGTCTCGGGCAGCGGCGGCGCCAGCACGTTCAGGGTCAGGGCGCGCGAAGCAATGCCGGTGTTGCCGGCGGCATCCGTGGCGCTGGCCGTGATCTGGTGTGCACCCAGGGCCAGCACGGTGCTCAGGCTCCAGCGGCCGTCGGCGTCGGCGCGTACCGTGCCGATCACCACCCCGTCGCTGCGCACGGTGACGATGCTGTTCGCTTCGGCATTGCCGCCGAGGACAGGCGTGGTGCTGGTGGTCGAGGCACCGCCGCTGGCCAGTTGCGGCGTGTCGGCGGCGGCGGGCGCATTGGCGTCGATGACGAGGTTCAGCGCGCCCGATGTCGCACTGGCGTTGCCCGCGTTGTCCACGGCCCTGGCTGTCAGGGTGTGGCTGCCGTCGCCCAGCGTGCTGCTGGTGATGCTCCACACGCCGCCTGTGGCGATGGTGCTGCCCAGCACGGTGACGCCGTCCGTATCGTACAGGGTGACGGTGCTGCCGGCCTCGGCGCGGCCGGTGATGGTAGGACGGTTGACATTCGTGACGCCGTCGCTGTTCGAGGCGCCGCTGTCGCTGGCGCTGCTCAGCACCGGCGTCGTCGGCACCGCGCCGCTGGCGTTGTCGATGGTGATGGCCAGCGCACTGGAAACGGCGCCGGCATTGCCTGCCGCATCCACCGCCCTGGCAGTCAGGCTGTGGCCGCCCGTGCCCAACGTCGTGCTGGTGATGCTCCACACGCCGCCCGTGGCGACTGTCGTGCCCAGCACGGTGACGCCATCCGTATCGTACAGGGTGACGGTGCTGCCGCTTTCGGCGCGGCCCGTGATGGTCGGACGGGTGACATTCGTGATGCCATCGCTGTCCGAGGCGCCGCTGTCGCTGGCGGCGTCCAGCACGGGCGCCGGTGGCGCGGCCGGGGCGCTGGTGTCGATGCTGATGGACAGTAGACTGGAGGCGGCGCTGGTGTTGCCGGCCGTATCCGTGGCTTTTACGCTGAGGCTGTGGCTGCCATCACCCAGCGTGCTGCTGCTGATGCTCCACACGCCGCCCGTGGCGATGGTGCTGCCCAGCACGGTGACGCCGTCCGTATCGTACAGGGTGATGGTGCTGCCGGCCTCGGCGCGGCCCGTGATGGTCGGACGGGTGACATTCGTGACGCCGTCGCTGTTCGAGGCGCCGCTGTCGCTGGCGGCTGACAGCACGGGGGCCGGTGGCGCGGCCGGGGCGCTGGTATCGATGCTGATGGACAGCAGACTGGACGCGGCGCTGGTGTTGCCGGCCGTATCGGTCGCCTTGGCGGTCAGAGTGTGGATGCCATCACCCAGCGCGCTGCTGGTGATGCTCCACACACCGCCCGTGGCGATGGTGCTGCCCAGCACGGTGACGCCGTCCGTATCGTACAGGGTGACGGTGCTGCCGCTTTCGGCGCGGCCGGTGATGGTCGGACGGTTGACATTCGTGACGCCGTCGCTGTTCGATGCGCCGCTGTCGCTGGCGGCTGCCAGTACGGGCGCCGGTGGCGCGGCCGGGGCGCTGGTGTCGATGCTGATGGACAGCAGACTGGACGCGGCGCTGGTGTTGCCGGCCGTATCCGTGGCTTTCACGCTGAGGCTGTGGATGCCATCACCCAGCGTGCTGCTGGTGATGCTCCACACGCCGCCTGTGGCGATGGTGCTGCCCAGCACGGTGACGCCGTCCGTATCGTACAGGGTGATGGTGCTGCCGGCCTCGGCGCGGCCCGTGATGGTCGGACGGGTGACATTCGTGACGCCGTCGCTGTCCGATGCGCCGCTGTCGCTGGCGGCGGCCAGCACCGGCGCTGGTGGCGCGGCCGGGGCGCTGGTGTCGATGCTGATGGATAGCAGGCTGGACGCGGCGCTGGTGTTGCCGGCCGTATCCGTGGCTTTTACGCTGAGGCTGTGGATACCATCACCCAGCGTGCTGCTGGTGATGCTCCACACGCCGCCCGTGGCGACTGTCGTGCCCAGCACGGTGACGCCATCCGTATCGTACAGGGTGATGGTGCTGCCGCTTTCGGCGCGGCCCGTGATGGTCGGATGGGTGACATTCGTGACGCCGTCGCTGTTCGAGGCGCCGCTGTCGCTGGCGGCGGCCAGTACGGGCGCCGGTGGCGCGGCCGGGGCGCTGGTGTCGATGGTCAGCTGCAGGCCGCCCGAGACGGCACTGGCGTTGCCGGCGATATCGACTGCTTTGGCCGTCAGGGTGTGCGTGCCCTGGGCCAGCGTGCTGCTGGTGATGCTCCACACGCCGCCCGTGGCCACTGTCGCGCCCAGCACGGTGACGCCGTCGTCGTCGTACAGGGTAATGGTGCTGCCGTTTTCTGCCGTGCCGCTGATGGTTGGCGTGGTGACACTGGTGATGCCATCCGCATTCGACGCGCCGCTGTCGCTGGCCGCGTCCAGGGTCGGCGTGGCGGGCGTGCCCGGCGCCGTGGCATCGATGCTGATGACCAGTTGGCCGGAGGCGGCGCTGACGTTGCCGGCCTTGTCGGTGGCTTTGACGGTCAACCTGTGCTCGCCGTCGGCCAGCGCGCTGCTGGTAATGTGCCACTCGCCGCCCGTGGCCACGGTCGTTCCCAGCACGGTGACGCCATCTTCGTCGTACAGGGTAATGGTGCTGCCTGCTTCGGCCGTGCCGCTGATGGTTGGCGTGGTGACACTGGTGATGCGATCCGCATTCGACGCGCCGCTGTCGCTGGCGGGATCGAGTGTGGGCGTGGCGGGCGCGGCCGGCGCGGAGGTGTCGATGGTGACGGAGAGTTGGCCGGAGGCGGCGCTGATGTTGCCGGCCGTGTCGGTGGCCTTGACGGTCAGCCTGTGCACGCCGTCGGCCAGCGTGCTGCTGGTGATGCGCCATGCGCCGCCCGTGGCCACGGTCGTTCCCAGCACGGTGACGCCATCGTCGTCGTACAGGGTAATGGTGCTGCCGTCTTCGGCCGTGCCGCTGATGGTTGGCGTGGTGACGCGGGTGATGCCATCCGCATTCGATGCGCCGCTGTCACTGGCCGCGTCCAGGGTCGGCGTGGCGGGCGCGGCCGGCGCGGAGGTGTCGATGGTGACGGAGAGTTGGCCGGAGGCGGCGCTGATGTTGCCGGCCGTGTCGGTGGCTTTGATGGTCAGTCTGTGCACGCCGTCGGTCAGCGCGCTGCTGGTGATGCGCCATGCGCCGCCGGTGGCCACGGTCGTTCCCAGCACGGTGACGTCATCGTCGTCGTACAGGGTAATGGTGCTGCCGTTTTCTGCCGTGCCGCTGATGGTTGGCGTGGTGACACTGGTGATGCGATCCGCATTCGATGCGCCGCTGTCGCTGGCCGCGTCCAGGGTAGGCGTGGTGGGCGTGGCCGGCGCCGTGGCATCGATGGTGATGACCAGTTGGCCGGAGGCGGCACTGATGTTGCCGGCCTTGTCGGTGGCCTTGGCGGTCAACCTGTGCTCGCCGTCGGCCAGCGCGCTGCTGGTGATGTGCCATGTGCCGCCCGTGGCCACGGTCGTTCCCAGCACGGTGACGCCATCGTCGTCGTACAGGGTGACGGTGCTGCCGTTTTCTGCCGTGCCGCTGATGGTCGGCGTGGTGACGCGGGTGATGCGATCCGCATTCGACGCGCCGCTGTCGCTGGCGGGATCGAGTGTGGGCGTGGCGGGCGCGGCCGGCGCGGAGGTGTCGATGGTGACGGAGAGTTGGCCGGAGGCGGCGCTGATGTTGCCGGCCGTGTCGGTGGCCTTGACGGTCAGCCTGTGCACGCCGTCGGCCAGCGCGCTGCTGGTGATGCGCCATGCGCCGCCCGTGGCCACGGTCGTTCCCAGCACGGTGACGCCATCGTCGTCGTACAGGGTAATGGTGCTGCCGTCTTCGGCCGTGCCGCTGATGGTTGGCGTGGTGACGCGGGTGATGCCATCCGCATTCGATGCGCCGCTGTCACTGGCCGCGTCCAGGGTCGGCGTGGCGGGCGCGGCCGGCGCGGAGGTATCGATGGTGACGGAGAGTTGGCCGGAGGCGGCGCTGATGTTGCCGGCCGTGTCGGTGGCTTTGACGGTCAGTCTGTGCACGCCGTCGGTCAGCGCGCTGCTGGTGATGCGCCATGCGCCGCCCGTGGCCACGGTCGTTCCCAGCACGGTGACGCCATCGTCGTCGTACAGGGTAATGGTGCTGCCGTCTTCGGCCGTGCCGCTGATGGTTGGCGTGGTGACGCGGGTGATGCCATCCGCATTCGATGCGCCGCTGTCACTGGCCGCGTCCAGGGTCGGCGTGGCGGGCGCGGCCGGCGCGGAGGTGTCGATGGTGACGGCCAGTTGGCCGGAGGCGGCGCTGATGTTGCCGGCCGTGTCGGTGGCTTTGATGGTCAGTCTGTGCACGCCGTCGGTCAGCGCGCTGCTGGTGATGCGCCATGCGCCGCCGGTGGCCACGGTCGTTCCCAGCACGGTGACGCCATCGTCGTCGTACAGGGTAATGGTGCTGCCGTCTTCGGCCGTGCCGCTGATGGTTGGCGTGGTGACGCGGGTGATGTCATCCGCGTTCGATGCGCCGCTGTCGCTGGCTGCGTCCAGGGTAGGCGTGGCGGGCGCGGCCGGCGCGGAGGTGTCGATGGTGACGGAGAGTTGGCCGGAGGCGGCACTGATGTTGCCGGCCTTGTCGGTGGCCTTGGCGGTCAACCTGTGCTCGCCGTCGGCCAGCGCGCTGCTGGTAATGTGCCACTCGCCACCCGTGGCCACGGTCGTTCCAAGTACGGTGACGCCATCGTCGTCGTACAGGGTAATGGTGCTGCCCGCTTCGGCCGTGCCGCTGATGGTTGGCGTGGTGACACTGGTGATGCGATCCGCATTCGATGCGCCGCTGTCGCTGGCGGCATCGAGCGTGGGCGTGCCTGGCGCCGCGATACTGGTATCGACCGTGACGTTCAGCGTGGCGGAGGCGGCGCTGGCATTGCCGGCCACGTCGGTGGCGACGGCGCGCAGGGTGTGCCCGCCATCGGCCAGCGACGAGGTGGTGATGTGCCAGAGGCCGCCGGAAACCACGGTAACGCCGAGCACGGTGACGCCGTCGCTGTCGTACAGGGTGACGATGCTGCCGTTTTCGCCGCTGCCGTTGATGAGCAGGTTGCCAAACTTGGTGACGCCGTCCGAACTCGACGCGCCGCTATCGGTGGTGGCGTCCAGCGTGAGTGCGGCCGGCGCGGCAGGCGCGCTGGTATCGATGGTGACGTTCAGGGTCGTCGAGGCGGGGCTGGTATTGCCGACGACGTCAAACGCCCTGGCGCTCAGCCGATGCAGGCCCTGGCCCAGCGCGCTGCTGGTGATGCTCCACACGCCGCCGGTGGCCACTGTCGTGCCCAGCACGGTGGTGCCATCTGTGTCGTACAGCGTCACAATGGCGCCGGCTTGGGCGGTGCCGCTGATGGTTGGCGTGCTGACGTTGGTGATGCGGTCCGCATTCGATATGCCGCTGTCGCTGGCGGCATCGAGCGCGAGCGCGGCAGGCGCCACGCCCACGGTGGCGATCGTGACGGAGAGTTGGCCGGAGGCGGCGCTGACGTTGCCGGCCGTGTCGCTGGCCTTGACGGTCAGCTTGTGCTCGCCGTTGGCCAGCGCGCTGCTGGTGATGCTCCATACGCCGCCCGTGGCCACGGTCGTGCCCAGCACGGTGACGCCGTCGGTGTCGTACAGGGTGACGGTACTGCCCGCTTCTGCCGTGCCGTTGATGGTTGGCGTGGTGACGCGGGTGATGCCATCCGCATTCGATGCGCCGCTGTCGCTGGCGGGATCGAGTGTGGGTGTGGCGGGCGTGGCCGGCGCGGAGGTGTCGATGATGATGGAGAGGGCGCCCGAGAGGATGCTGGCATTGCCAGCGGCATCGACGGCCTGGGCTTTCAGGTTGTGTACTCCGTTGCTCAGCGCGCTGCTGGTGATGCTCCATGCGCCGCCCGTGGCCACGGTCGTGCCCAGCACGGTGACGCCATCGGTGTCGTACAGGGTGACGCTGCTGCCGTTTTCTGCCGTGCCGCTGATGGTTGGCGTGGCGACATTGGTAATGCGGTCGCTGTTCGAGCTGCCGCTGTCGCTGGCGCTGTTGAGTACCGGTGTCGATGGCGTGGCGATGGCCGTGTCGAGCGTGACCGTCGCTGAGCCGCCGGCCGTGCCGATATTGCCAGCCACGTCGGTGATGCGCGCCGTCAAGACCTTGCTGCCGTCGGCACCCAGGCCGCCGCTGCTGACGCTCAGGTCGATATAGCCGTCGCTGATGTTCGTGCTGGTAAGCGTGGCGCGCACCCGCGTGCCAAAGGCGGCGCCAGCGAGCAGCAGTTCGGCCACGTCGCCGACCGCGGCGTTGGTGCCGGCCAGGCTGACGCGTACGGTCGGGTTGCTGATATTCGTGATGCCATCGGCGTTCGAGCTGCCGCTGTCGGAGGCGTCGGCCAGCACGATAGGATTGCTCGGCGTGCCTGGCCGCGTCGTGTCGAGCGTGAGGTTCATCGTGCCGCCGGCCGTGCCCACATTGCCGGCCACGTCGGTGAGGCGCGCCGTCAGGACTTTGGCGCCGTCGGCGCCCAGGCTGCCGCTGACCACGGTCAGGTCGACATAGCCGTTGCTTATATTGGTGTTGCTCAGGGTGGCGCGCAGTGGCAGGCCGAAGGAGTTGCCGCCCAGCAGCAGTTCCGCCGTGTCGCCGGCCACCGCATTGGTGCCTGCCAGGCTGATGCGCACCGTCGGATTGGTGACGCTGGTGCGCCCGTCCGAATTCGAGCTGCCGCTGTCGGAGGCGGCGCCCAGCACGATCGGATTGCTCGGCATGCCCGGCGCGGTGGTGTCGAGCGTGATCGTCAGTGAACCGCCGGCCGTGCCCACATTGCCGGCCACGTCGGTGATCTTCGCCGTCAAGACCTTGCTGCCGTCGGCGCCCAGGTCGCCGCTGCTGACGCTCATATCCACATAACCGTCGCTGATATTGGTGCCGTTCAGCACCAGGCGAACAGGTGTACCCAGCGAGGCGCCGCCCAGCAGCAGTTCCGCCGTGTCGCCGGCTGCGGCGTTGGTTCCTGCCAGGCTGATGCGTACCGTCGGATTGGTGACATTGGTGCGCCCGTCCGCATTCGAGCTGCCGCTGTCGGAAGCGGTGCTCAGCACGATAGCGTTGCTCGGCATGCCCGGCGACGTCTTGTCGATGGTCACGTTCAATGCGGCGCTTTTGCTGCTGCTGAGCGCACCGCTGGCCGAGGTGGTGATGGCGTACACATTGTAGGCGCCATCGGCCAGGCCGCTGGTGCTCAAGCCGCTGACGCTCCAGCTACCGTTGTTGACGGTGGCGGTGGCGGTGGCCTCGGTGCCGGCGTCGTACAGCCCGTTGTTGTTGGCGTCGATGAAGACGCGCACCGTGCTGGCGCTGTCGCCGGCGGCACTGCTGCCGCTGAAAGTGAGGCTGCCGGCGTTGGTCTTGTTGTCGGTATTGCTGCTGCCGCTGTCGCTGCCGGCCGCCAGGTCGGGCGCACCCGGTGCGGCGGGCGTGACGTTGACGGTGATGATGCGGTCCACGGTGCTGACGCCGTCGCTGACGCGGATGGTGAAGGTATCGGTGCCGGCGTAGCCCGCCGTCGGCGTGTAGGTGATGGTGCCGCCAGGCGTGATGTCGGCGCTGCCCGAGCTGCCGGTGGCGCCGCTGAAAGAGAGCGTGCCGTGCAGCGGTGCCTGGGACTGGGTCCAGGTTTCCGTCTGGCCCACGTCGACATCGTTAATGTGCAGCAAACCCTTGATGTCGGTGGCGCCCCCGTTCTGGGCCACGGTCAGCGCAGTGGTCGCGCCGACGAAGACAGGCGCCGTGTTGACGACGCCGGCGCTGATGTTGCTCATCGTCATGGATTCGAAATTGATTTCGCTGGCCGAACCGCCGTCGCCGCCATGATCGGTGGTCTTCCACAGGCTGATGGTGATGCTGACCGAGGCCACGTTGGCGTAATTATAGGGCGTGCCGCTGTTGATCAGCGAGCTCAGCGATTGAACCGTGGTCGACAGGGTCAACGTGGGGCCAGCCATTTGCAAGGTGGCGATGGTGTTGCCGGAGGCGTCGGCCAGCACCACGACCAGCTGGTCGACGGTGCGGGTGTTGAGGCCGGCGCCACGCGAGGTGACGCTGAAGCCAAAATCTTTGAACGTGAAAGTCTTGGCGACAGTGCTGCCTTCCGCCTTGAATACGGCGGTGACGCTGCCGCCATCGGTCGCCGAGGCAGGATTGCTGGCATACAGGATGGTGCCGTCCTGGGCCAGGAAGTCGCTGACTTTCAGTTTGTCGGCGAGCGGACGGAAACCGCCGCTGGCAGAGCCATAGGTGCCGCCGAAATCATAGGTGCCGTCGGCGGTGCCATTGCCAGTCAGCAGCAAACCGGCGTAGTCGGCCAGTGCGCGTTCGCTGATCGCCTTGTCGGCCTCGATCTGGCCCGTGTGTTTTTCCAGGACCCAGTTGCCGCCCAGCGCGGCAGCGCCGGTGGAATCGGTCGACGCGGCCACGTCGGCACCGGTCAAGGCGGCCAGGCGGTTGACAAAGTGCTCGCCCGTGGGATTGTTGGCAACGTTGCACCCAAACAACAGGATGTCGCCGCCGCTGCGCAAGGCGCCGCCCCAGGTGGCCAGCGCGCTTTGGTAGCGGTCGATGTTGTTATCCGACAGGACGGACGAGCCGAGAATCACACGCCCGGTACTGCCTTCGGAAATGATCTGGATGCTCTCCAGACCGTGGCGCCCCTTGAGGGCGTCGGCGATCTGTTGCACGCCGTCGCGGTTTTTGTCGAGCATGACGACTTCGACGCCCGGTTTCAGGCCGGCCAGCAGCGCTTGCGGATTGCTCACCGAGGCATCGACAAAGACGATGGTGCCGGGGCCGGCCGCCTTGGCCGCGGCTTCGGCAGGTGCCCGTTCCGGCGCCAGCGCCGCGCTGCGGGCGGCTTCGGCGGAAGCGCGTCCCGCATCGATGGCCCTGCCGGCGATGGCCGGCTGGTGCAGTGCGCCGGCGCTGCCGTCATGCGGCTCGGTCAGCGTGGCGGCTACCGCGCCATCAAAGACGATACGTGTTTCCAGTGCCAGCATGCTGCGTGCCGGGCGCAGGCGCGGTCCTTGCGCGGCCCTGGCGGGCGGCGCTGCGGCGGTCACGGAAGAGAGGGCACTTGGGGCGTCGTATCGTTTCATCGCAGCTTCCTTTGCGCTGCCCGGACGGTTCGCATCACGTCGCGACAGCAGGGGATAAAATGTTTAAAAGTACCAGATTGGCGCCAGGGAGAAGGCGGCAATTACATTTATTTATATTAACTATCACTAATAATCACTGATTATCACCAATAATCACTGTTTTATTAAAAGAATATGATTATTTCTTTATATATTGTAACTGCTTAGTGGCAATATTTGTCAACTTGGTGTCGTTTTTTTTGCGCACGATTAAACGCGACAATGGAAATATCAAATAAATATTTCGAGATATGCATGAATACCGTACTATGTCATGCGCAGATAAATTGTAATCAATATTATTGCATTGATGAGCAACCAAAAAGGTGGGTTTGATGAATGATGAACGGGATGCCGACACTGTTTTCACCGTTTGCGGCCGTATTGCGGCGTGTTATCGAGCATGGCGGGCCGCGTAAGCATGGTGCCGTCCGAGTTGCTATTGCGTCCGGCGACCCTGGCTGACCAGGCATTTGCCGAGCTTTTATATGCGTCGACGCGCGATGATTTGAATATGTTGGTATCTGATTTAACAATTATTAATTTATTAATATCAATGCAATATCAAGCCCAGGCGGCCGGGTATAAAACGACCTATCCCGCTGCGGAGTATTTAATCATTGAACATCAGAATGAAGCGTTGGGCCGCGTGGTGATCGATAGCACAGCGGCCATCTTGCGCATCGTGGATATCAGCGTGCTGCCGCAGGCGCGCCGGCAGGGTTGTGCAGGAGAAATACTGCGCCGTTTGCAAGGACGCGCCGCCGTGGCGGGGCAAGAGATGCGCTTGACTGTACATCAAAGCAATCCCGCTGCCCGGCGCCTGTATCTGGCGCTGGGTTTTTGCGTGGAAGCGGAAGACGCATTGAGTGCGCACCTGCGGTGGCAGGCATGAATGTGCACGATGGGGGCGCTGGCGTGCTGGCCGGGCAAGTGCCTGATCTGGCCGATCCGGCCGACGAACGCCTGGCGGCCCTGCGTGAAGACCTGTCTCTGCAGCCGGCGCCGCCCGGCATCGACGGCACGCCGCACTGGCATGTGCACGATGCCGTGCGCAACCGTTTTTTCCGCATCGGCTGGCTGGAATTTGAGTTGCTGTCGCGCTGGCGCGGCGGCATGCCGGCAGGTGCGCTGTGCGACGCCGTCGCGCGCGACACGGCGCTGGCGCCGCAGCCCGAGGATGTGCTGGGCGTGCAGCAATTCCTGCAGGCGAACGAATTGTTGCGCGCCGATACGGCAGGGCTGCGCACGCATCTGCAGAAGGTGGCGGCGGGACGCAAGCCCACGCTGCTGCAATGGCTGTTGCACCATTACCTGTTTTTCCGCATTCCCCTGGTGCGCCCCGATGCCTTCCTGAACCGCACCCTGGCCTATGTGGAGCCGCTGTTCCGGCCCGGCTTTTTCATCGCCTGCACCCTGCTGTCGCTGGTGGGCGTATGGCGCGTGCTGGATCAGTGGCCCGCCTTTTCCAGTACCTTCCTGTACTTTTTCTCGTGGCAGGGCGCGCTGTACTACGGCCTGGCGCTGGCGCTGGCCAAGATCTTGCATGAACTGGCGCACGCCTACACCTGCAAGCATTACGGCGTGCGCGTGCCGGCCATGGGGGTGGCGCTGATGATGATGTGGCCCTTGCTGTACACCGATACCTCGGAGGCGTGGAAACTGACCTCGCGCCGCGCCCGCCTGGCCATCGGTGGCGCCGGCGTGGTGGCCGAACTATTGCTGGCGGGCCTGGCGGCACTGCTGTGGAGCCTGGCGCCGGACGGCGGTTTCAAGAGCGCCTTGTATATCCTGGCCGCCGTCACCTGGGTCAGCACGCTGGCGATCAACCTGAATCCCTTCATGCGCTTTGACGGTTATTACTTGCTGATGGATTTGCTCGATGTGCCGAACTTGTCCGAGCGCAGTTTTGCGATTGCGCGATGGCAACTGCGCAAAGTGGTGCTGGGCATCGCCGCGCCGTTTCCCGAGCCGCAACTGCGGGCGCGGGCCCACTGGCTCGCCTTGTACGCCTACGCCACCTGGCTGTATCGGCTCATCATGTTCACCGGCATCGCGGCCGCCGTGTATTTTTTCTTCTTCAAGGCCCTGGGGGTGATTTTGTTTGCCGTGGAAATAAGCTGGTTTGTCTTGCGACCCATCTGGAATGAGCTGCGCACCTGGCGCGATTTGCGCGCGCGCTGGTCGCGCAATGCGGCGCGCAGCGGCCTGGCCTTGCTGGTCCTGCTGGTCATCCTGGTGGTGCCGTGGCGCGCGGATGTGGTCGCCGATGGTTACTGGCAGGCGGACCTGCACAGCCAGCTTTTTGCGCCGATGCCGGCACGCCTGGAAAAGGTGCTGGTGAAGGAGGGGCAGGCGGTACACGGTGGCGACGCCCTGTTCTTGCTGGCCGCGCCAGCGGTGACAAGCCAGTTGCAGCAATTGCAAAGCCGGATCGCCGGGCTGGAGCGCCAGATCAATGGCGCCATCGACAACGCCGACTTGAATGAGCGGGCCCGCGTGCTGGACCAGGAACTGGCGGCGGCCAGGGCCGAATATGCGCTGCAAAGCGCCGAACTGGGGCGGCTGACCGTGGCGACGCCGCATGCGGGCGTGGTGCGCGACCTCGATCCGGGCCTGTTCCCGGGAGCATGGGTCGGCACCAGCCATGTCCTGGGCCGCGTGGTGGGAAACGGGGCGGGGCAGGCGCAGGTCTTCGTGCATGAATCGGATATCGGCAGGGTCAAGCTGGGCGCGCGCGCGCGGCTGATACCGCGCCGCGCCGACGCCGCAGCGCGGGCGGCCACCGTGACGCGCATCGACAGCACCGCCAGCCGGCTCTTGCCGGAAGCGATGCTATCGTCCCTGCATGGCGGACCGATCGCCGCGCGCGGCGGTCCGCATGGCGAGTCGCTGGCCAATGAAGCCCTGTATCGCGTCACGCTGCAACTGGACGGCGACGGCGTGGACAGCATGGCGCCCATGGTCGCGCATATCGACGGCGAGCGCAGCAGCATGCTGTGGCGCGCCGCGCGCAAGGTCGCCGGCGTGCTGATACGCGAAAGCGGCTTGTAAGTAGATGGGAATGAAAAACGGCGGATGAGGCTGGAGCCGCCATCCGCCGCCATGCGCCCGCAGAAACAGGCTCTGGCCGCTCAGGGTCTGCTCGGGTATTCGCCGTACAGGCAAATCATGAATTGCAGCGGCAAGTAGGGTTGCATATTGTTGTGCGGCGAGCTACCTCCGGCAGGCGCCAGCAGGGTCGCATTCATGACAGTATTGACGGCCGTGACATATTGCGGCTGCGGCACGGGATTGCGGCCGCCACTGACGTTTTGTGCCCATACCGCATTACTGGGGTTCGGCACGTCGCCAGCCGCGTCCAGCGCCATCGCGCCATGCGTGTGGGCGGGCATCGTACTCTCGGTCAGCGTGACGCTGGCAACGCCTGCCGTTGCCGCCAGCGCTCTGGCCGTCAGTCCGGGACCCGTACCCTGGTGTAGCGGCGCCATGCCTTTTAAATTTGGCAACATGAACGTGGTGCTGCCATTGCCGCCATACTGGGTGCCGATGACCGAATACAGCGTGGTATTTTGTTGTATCTGCAATGTCGCGCCATCGCAAGCCGCCCAATTATTCGGTATGAACGTGCCGCAGAAAATCCGGATCTCTCCGACAAATGGATCTGCCATGGTATGCCCCCTTTTTTTATGGTCGTGGTGGATAAATGCCCTGAACGGCGATACAGAAAGTGAGCGCCAGATAGGGTTGCATATTGTTGTGTGGCTGATTGCCGCCGGCGCTGCCGATCGCTGCCGCGTTGAGCGTGGTGTCGGCGCTGGCGGCATAGCCAGCGGGGAAATTGCCCCAGGTGGCATTTTTGGGTGAGCTTACATCGACGGCGCTGGTGGAGGCGTGCGCTGTATGCGTGTGCTGCGGCATTTCGCTCGTTAGCAGCGTATGCGTTTCTGCGCCGCCGGCCTTGCCTTGAATATAGCTTGTGCCGCAATAGATGGGAACCTTGCCGCGCAGATCAGGCAAGGCGAAAGTGGAGCTGCCATTGCCGCCGTATAAAGTGCCCAGCAGGGAAAACAAGGCGGCATTGCTTTGTACTGCCAGCAATTGCCCCTCGCATGCCGCCCATCCTTTCGGGGCATAAGCCAAGCTGAACAGCCGTATCTCACCCAAAAACGGTTCCATGAAGCGCTCTCCTTATCATTTGTTTGGTATAAATAATATTTACTCGCCCAGCATAGGTTTATGGCCGGGTTGGATATATTCCGCTGGTGGCGATGATGAAAGAGAGGGCGAGGAAGGGCATCATGTTGTCGTGCGGCAGCGTGCTGCCGGCAGGGGAAATGCTTGCCGAATTCATGTTTGTCAAGCCGCTGGTGGCCGTGGCATAGTTATTCGTGCTCGTCGTCGCCCACACGCCGTTGGTCGGACTGGCCAAGGTGCCGGCCGCCTTCTGTGCTGCGGCGGCATGGGTATGTTGCGGTATTTGCTGCGATCCCAGGGCGACGGTTTCAGTACCTGCCTTCTGGCTCAAAAGGTGGGTGCTGCTGGTGTGAATAGGCACGCGGCCGCGCAGGTCTGGCAGGCCGAACGTCGTTCTGCCATCGCCGCCATAGGTAGTGCCGATCAGCGAATACAGCACATCGTTTTCGCTAATGCTGAGCAATTGTCCATCGCACATCAACCAGCCAAGCGGCGCGTAATTTCCCGAAAACATACGGATTTCGCCCACATAACATTCAGACATAAACGACTCCTATATTTGATCAATATAAAAAAGAAGAAAATGCTCATGATTTGTTGCGTTCTGACTTTATCAGAAGTTGATAATAATTCCACTCTTTTTATTGTGGTAGATCAAATAAAATTTCTTGTGATGGGGTGCGTTTTTTGATTACTGACATCCAGGATGTTATTCCGGTGCGTGCGGATATTCCGGTGTCAGCGATGGCGACTTGGCGACATACATGGCGCGGTCGGCGTGGCGCAGCAGTTGTTGCATATTCTCGCCGTGTTCCGGGTAGTGCGCGACGCCGATGCTGACGCTGATGCGCAGGCGGCGGCCATCGCCAAGCCGTAGCGGAGTGGCCAGCGCCGCGTGGATTTTCCGTTCGATCAGCATCACATCGACCGACAGCGGATTGTTTTCCAATAGCACGACGAATTCATCGCCGCCCAGGCGGGCCAGGGTATCGGTCTCACGCAGGCAAGCCCTGATCCGGCCCGCTACGGCCTGCAGCAGCAGGTCGCCGCAGGCATGGCCGTAGTGGTCATTGATTAATTTGAAGCGGTTCAGGTCAAGAAACAGCAGCGACAGCCGGCCATCATGGCGTTGGGCACGCGCAAACGCCGTCTGCAGGCGGTCATGGAACAGGCGCCGATTCGGCAGGCGGGTCAGTTCATCGTGCATGGCCATGAAGTGCATGCGGCTCTGCAGTTGCTTGCGCTCGATGGCGATGGCAAGTTGCTTGGCGACGAATTGCAGCAAATCGAGCTCGTGTTCGTTGCCTGTGGCAGCGCCCTGGCCGCTTTGCAATACCAGCACGCCGATGATGCCGCGCGACGACTGCAGTGGGACGGCGAGCCAGTACTCCAGCAGGTCGCCAGCGGCTGCCTGCAAGGCGGGTGGCAAGCCGGCCAGCTGGCCCGGTTCGATCAGCAAGGCGCGGCCGCTGTGCTGCACTTCTTCGCACAGCAGGCCCGCCAGCGCGGCGTGCGTTGCCGGCGTGCCGTCCAGTTCCTGCTGCGCATGGTGCAAGTGCTGGCCGTGCTCGTCGCGCAGGGAGACTGTCAGGCCGCAGGCGGGCAGCAGTTCGCGGACGATCTGGTGGATGCGCTGGAGCAGGGCCGGCAGTTCCTCGGTCGCATGCGCCGCCTCGGAGATGGCGTACAGCGCCGCCTGCTTCGCCTGCGTCTGTTTCAGCGTCGTGATATCGCGCGCCACCGCCACGCGCAGCTGGTCGGTGGCGGACCAGCGGGCCGACCACATGATGTGCGCGACTCGCCCGTCTTTCCGGGTGTAGCGGTTCTCAAAGTGGACCTGGGCATGGCCGTTCATGATGGCCTGCGCCGCCGCGATGGTGCGCTGACGGTCGGCTGGCGCGACCAGGTCGAGCATGACCATGCCGATCATTTCTTCCTGGGTGTAGCCGAAGATACGTTCGCAGGCGGCGCTGACAAAGACAAAGCGTCCATTCACATCGACCATGCACACGGCGTCGAGCAGCAAATCGGTGAAGCTGGCGACCGGCGCGCTAATCAGATGTTTCATATGTTCACTATTCTAGTGGACATTGCCGATCGATATTGAAATTGTTGTTTTTAGAAAACAAAGAGCGTTGATCGCGGCTTGCCGGGCCGGCAGCGACGGCGGCATGCCGCTGCGGAGCAGGTGTCGGCGCCAGCCTGTCAATCATCGACGACAAACGCGTCCGGGTCGAGTTGATCCAGCGTGACGATGGCGCCGCTGTCCGGCGCGCCGCCGCTCTGGCTGAGGCGTGCCTGCAGCTGGGCCAGATAGTCGGCGCGGCAGCGGCGCAGCACGTAATCGCGGAAGTTATCCTGTTCCAGGGCGCGCCAGGCGCGTTCGCGTCCTTGCGCCGAGCGCCTGCCCGCCAGTTCGATGAGCGCGGGCGTGATGCCGGCGTCGCCGCGGCAGAGGCGCGTGTAGCCGTAGCGGTCCATGTACGGGCCGGCGAGCGTTTCGATGAGGTTGATCTCATCGTCCGACAGTTGCTGCCTGAATTTGTCGATGTTGGCCGCGATCGGCGCATGGCAGTTGGCCGACCACAGCGACGACAACTGTGCGATGTGCCGCGCTTCCGCCGACGCGGCCACGTCCAGCATCTGCGGCAGGAAGGCGATGCCGAGAAAGTCACATACCGTTTCCAGCGTCTCTTGTTGCCGCGACAGGAAATCTTCATAGCGTATCGTCAGCACGCGCTGAGGATAGCGTTGCAGGACATGGTCGGCAGCCGTGTGGGCGGCCAGCCAGGTCCTGGCATTGAGCAGCGTGTCGAAATCGTGGATGATGGCGCGGTTCATCGACGCCACTTGTGCGCGCGGATCGCGCACCATGTTCAGGAACAGCATGTGCGGATACAGCCGCACGATGTCGTCGGCGTAGTGCACGCTGTCGAGCGACTTGTCCATCACCACCTGCGCCTGGCGGCGTTCGCCCGCGCGCAGCAGCAGCTCCCATGCCACGCGGTGGATGCTGCGCGGCTGGCCGCGCAGTGTTTCGAACACTTCCACCGGATCGAAGACGACCCCCTGCCACTTGACCATGCTGACCGCCGCCAGGCCCACCACGTCGACCACCAGGCGAAAGTAGGCGCGGTCGTCGCGCAAGTCGCCGTACAGGGGCAGCAGCGGCATCATGTCGACCAGGTGCAGCGGATATGGTGAATAAAACTGCGGCGACAGGTTCAGGCGCAGGCGCAGGGCATGGCTGCCGCAGCGGCGCAGGGGGATCATCATGACAGGCTGCGGGCGCGCGCCGTCGCCGGGGTGGTGGCTGCTCATCGCATCATTCCTCGAACAGGTGGGTGCGCGGCATCAGATGAAGCGCGGGCACAGCTGCTGGAACAGCCGTTCGCACGCCTGTTCCAGCGACAGCATGCTGGTATCGAGCGTCAGCGCCGGCGCCAGCGGCGCTTCGTAGGGCGCGGAGACGCCCGTAAATGCCGGGATCAGTCCGGCCCGCGCTTTTTTGTACAGTCCCTTGGGATCGCGTTCCTCGCACAGCGCGCATGGCGTGCTGATGTAGGCTTCCATAAAATCGTCGCTGCCGATGATCTGGCGCGCCATGTCGCGGTCGCTGCGCAGCGGCGAGATGAAGGCGCAGATGACCATCATGCCGGCGTCGTTCATCAGCCTGGCCACGACGGCGCCGCGGCGGATGTTTTCCTGGCGGTCGCGCGGAGAAAAGCCCAGGTCGCCATTCAGGTGGTGCCGCATATTGTCGCCGTCGAGCACGCAGCTCAGGCGGCCCGCCGCCAGCAGCCGCCTTTCCAGCGCGTACGCCAGCGTCGACTTGCCTGCGCCGCTCAGGCCGGTCAGCCACAGCGTCGCAGCCCGCTGGCCGGCCAGCGGCCCCCGCTGTTCCTTGCCGATATGGCCCGTATGCGGGAATATGTGCGTCGCCACGTGGCCCGCAGCGGCGATCTGTTCCAGTTTACCCATGTGCCACTCCCCGTTGCCGGCTCAAAACTGTTCCCACTCGATTTCGCTGGGCTTGGCGACGGCCGGACGGGGTGGCTTTGGCGTGGCGGGCGGGCGTCGTGCCGCCAGCGGCGGTGGCGGTGGCGGACGGCTGACCACACGCAGTCCCGCATCGCGGCCACCGGCGATGTTGCCCACGCGGAAGACGCTGACCACATCATTCAGGCTGTTGACCTGTTCCTGCATCGCTTGCGCCGCGGCGGCAGCTTCTTCGACCAGGGCCGCATTTTGCTGCGTCACATTGTCCATTTGCGTCACGGCCATATTGATTTGCTCGATGCCGGCCGATTGTTCCTGGCTGGCGGACATCATTTCAGACATGATGCCGGTGACGCGCCGCACGCTGGCGACCACCTCGTGCATGGTCGATCCGGCTTGTTCCACCAGCCGGTTGCCGGCCTGGACCTTGTCGACCGAGTCGCCGATCAAGTCCTTGATTTCCTTGGCCGCCGCGGCCGAGCGCTGCGCCAGGTTGCGCACCTCGGTGGCCACCACGGCAAAGCCGCGCCCCTGTTCCCCGGCGCGGGCCGCTTCGACTGCCGCGTTCAGCGCCAGGATATTCGTCTGGAAGGCGATGCCGTCGATGACGGCGATGATGTCGACGATCTTGCGCGCCGAGACATCGATGGCCGCCATGGTGTCGACCACCTGCGCCACCACGGCGCCGCCCTTGGTGGCGACATCGGAAGCCGATTCGGCCAGCCCGTTGGCTTGGCGCGCATGGTCGGTGTTGATGCGCACGGTGCTGGTCAGTTCTTCCATGGACGAAGCGGTTTGCTCCAGCGTGCTGGCCTGCTGCTCCGTGCGCGAAGACAAGTCCAGGTTGCCCATGGCGATTTGTCCCGCCGCCGTGGCGATGGTCTCGGTGCTGGCGTGAACTTGCTGGACGATTTGTGCCAGGCTGTCGCGCATCGACTGCATGGCGTACAGCAGGCTGTGCGTGTCGCCGGCGCGGGTATGGATGGGCACGGCCAGGTTGCCGCTGGCGATCTGTCCGGCGATCGCCGCCGCTTCGTCTGGTTCGCAACCGAGTTGGCGCGTCACGCTGCGCGTGATCAGCACGGCGGCCAGCAGGCTGGTGAGCAGCGCCAGCGAGCCGATGCTCAGCATCACCAGGCGCGCCTGGCTATAGGCCGCCTCGGCCATGCTGGAGGCCTCGTTATTCTGCTTTTCCTCGACGGCGATCAAGGTGCGCAGCAATTCCCACCAGCGCTTTTGCACGGGGCGGAATTCATAGCGCAGCAGCTTGTAGGCATCGTCCTGCTTCTGCTCCAGCGCCAGCGCGGCGGCCCGCTGAATGAAGGGGGCCGCCAGCTCGCTTTGTGTACGGATCTGTTCGAGCAGGCTTTTTTCTTCGCTCGAGGTGCCTTCCAGCTTGGCGAACATCGCCCCCAGCCTTTGCTGGGCGGCGGCGTATTTTTTTTCCTGCTCCGCGATGCGCGCGACCTCGATCTGGATTTCCTTCTCCTCCTTCAGCAAGATCAGATTGCGCAGCGCCAGCGCCCGCTCGGTCACTGTCAAGTCCATAGTCTGGGCCAGCCTGGTTTCGACGTTGTTGACCTTGGTCGCTTCATCCATGCGGTCCTGGATTTGCCGCATGCTGGTCAGTCCCAGCGCGATGACCAGCAACAGGAACAGGGCGACCAGGCCAAAGCCCAGGCCGAGCCGCTTGGCGATGGTTAAGTTCAGAAATCTCATGCTGCCTCCTTAAGGCCGTGCTTGCCGTTTCGCATAAGCTAATGCGGATTTATCGCGAAGCACTCAACGATCATAGTGATTGCGGGTAGGCCAAATGTCACACATAGTCACATTCAGCATTTGAGCAACAGTAGAAATTTACCGGCGGCAACAGTTCGAATTGAGTTAGATGGCAAACCCGCGCGAGTTCGGGCGTGGCGGCGCAGCGTGAGTTGTATCAAGAATGAAAAATTTTCATGCTACTTTGCGCTCATGATTTCACCTTTCACGTCGTTATAGTTGTGTCTGCTTAGCGTTTCAGATGTGCCCCGTCCCTTTCTCCGTGAAAGCCTGGGTGTGCTCGAAGGTAAATAGTTATCAAAAACTGAAGGTTATGCATATTTTATTCAACCACCGATCCTCGTTTAGCAAGGCATAAGACCCATGACCTCCGTCTCCTCGATCCCGAGCTGGAATCCAAGTCCGTCCCGCGCGCTCAGTGCCGCGGCCAACAAGGCCGATGCCGCGTCGTCTCCGGCGCCAAGTCCGTCTTCCATCGTTGCCATCGGAAGCAGGCAAGCCACCGTCGACCTGACGCCGTCGCCCAAGATATGGGAAAGCCCTGCGCAAGATGGCGTCAGCGAGCAAATGACGAAAAACTTTTTTTCGCGCACGGTTGGCGGCCGTTTCGCCGGCCTGGGTGCGAGCTTGCTGGAGCAGATCAAGGGGGGCGTGCGCAATGTGTCGCAGGCGGTACAGCAATCGCCGCCGCGCATGGAACCCAATACCTATAGCGACATCGGGGCCATGCAAGCGGCCAGCCTGCACGGCAATGGCGAAGACAAGGTCAATCTCAGCATCACCACCAGGAGCGGCGTGGAGGTCAAGCTGTCGCTCGATAGCCAGGACGATGGCCTGGCCGTGCGCATGAGCACGAGCGGCGAACTCAGCGAGACCGAGGCCGGCGCGCTGGGCGGCCTGGCGCAGGCCTTCCAGGAAGCCATTGATGGCATGGCGCAGGGCCAGCCGAAGATCAGCTTGAGCGGTCTGATGCAATTTGACCAGAACGTGCTGGCCTCGGTGAACTTGCACGCGGAAGTGAAAGTGCGCACCGAGCCGCAAAGCACGCAGACGCTGGACTTCCAGGCCGACAGCGCGCAGCGCAAGGTCAGCTTCAAGGGCGTGGCCGGCTCGCTGGACGTGAAGGTGGACGCCAGCAAGCTCAATGCCCTTGGCAGCCAGGAGCAGCAGGCCAAGGCCATGGGCAGTTATATGAAGCAGATCGGCCAGGCCGCGTCGCGCGGCCATGGCGATCCGGCGCTGATGGCGATGTTCAAGGATGCGTTTGGCGCCTTGCACAGCAACGCCGCCGCGCCGCAGGATGCGCGCGGCGTACCGGCAGCAGGCAAGTGGCGCCTGGCAGCCGAGGACAAGGCGATCCTGACCGGCATGGCGGACTTCAGCGCTTCGGTGTCGCAAACGCCGAAATCGAGCAATTCCATGCGCTTGGCGGAAACGGATGGCTTCAACTATGAACTGTCGCAACAGACGACCCTGGCCGGCGCCAGCCAGGACGAGCGCTCGATCCGGCAGCAGCAGCAATCAAAGCTGAGCGCCAGCTTCCACATGCCCTTGATCCCCGGCGTGCCGTTGCGCTTGACGGAAGCGGTGGAATCACAGAATTACACCTACCACCAGATCGAAGACACGGCCAGCAGCGATGCGCAACTGGCCTACAAGGAAGGCAAGCTGGTCAAAGCGAGCCTGCAACAAACAGCCACTCAGTCCACGCATGTCATGACATATGTGATGGGCAAGTTGGAGTCGGACACGACCACGCCGACCCAGCATTCCGTGCAGCGCGACTTGCTCACGCTGCTGTGGCCTTACAAGACGGGTACCACGGACCAGACTGTCGAGGGAAGGGCCGAGCAGCACAAGCAGGATTTGCTGACACTGAACGACGATATCATGCTGCAATCCTATCCCGGTCAGTGGATCAGCCCGTGGCAGGGGGACGCCATGCCCGCAGCACAGGAAGCCAAGAATGGGGCGGCCGGCGCATCAGCCGGCGCATAGCGTGCAGAAAAAAAGCCCGTCTTCGCAAGAAGGCGGGCTTTTTCTTTGGCGCGAAGGTGTCGCGTCAGGCCTTGGCCTTGCTTTGCTTGATCCAGTAACCGACGCCCAGGGCGCCTAGCCAGACGGGGATCAGGTAGACGGAAATGCGCAGGCCCGGCGTCAGGTACATGATCACCAAAATGCCGGCCAGGAAGACCAGGCACAGGTAGTTGGTGAATGGGTAGCCCAGGCTCTGGAACAAGGTCGTCTTGCCTTCGATTTTTTTCTGCGCGCGGAAGCGCAAATGGATCCAGCTGATCATGGCCCAGTTGATGATCAGCGCCGAGACCACGAGGCCCATCAGCACTTCGAACGCTTCGCCCGGCATGAAGTAATTGACCACCACGCAGGCGCCCGTCGCCAGGGCCGACACGCCCAGCGCCGCCAGCGGCACGCCGCGGCGGTTCAGGCGCAGCAGCGCGCGCGGCGCATTGCCTTGCTTGGCCAGGCCGAACAGCATGCGCGTGTTGCAGTACACGCCGCTGTTGTAGACGGAGAGGGCGGCCGTCAGCACCACCACGTTCAGGGCCGTGGCCACCAGGTTGCTGTCGAGCGCATGAAAGATCAGCACGAAGGGGCTGCCGCCGGTGACGACGTTTTGCCACGGGTACAGCGACAGCAAAATGCCCAGCGCGCCGATGTAAAAGATCAGGATGCGGTAGATGGCCTGGTTGGTGGCGCGTGGAATCGTCGTGCTCGGGTCGTCCGCCTCGGCGGCCGTGATGCCCACCAGTTCCAGGCCGCCGAACGAGAACATGATGACGGCCATGGCCATCACCAGGCCCTGCCAGCCATTCGGGAAGAAGCCGCCGTGCTGCCACAGGTTGGCCACCGACGCTTGCGGGCCCGCGTCGCCGGAAGCGAGCAGGTAAGCGCCGAAGACGATCATGCCGATGATGGCGACCACCTTGATGAGGGCGAACCAGAATTCCATTTCGCCAAACGCCTTGACGTTCAGCAAACTGATGGCGTTGATGGCGCAAAAGAAGATCAGCGCCGAGACCCAGGTGGGCACGCCCGGCCACCAGTACTGCACATAGATGCCGACGGCCGTCAGTTCGGCCATGCTGACGAGCACGTACAGCACCCAGTAATTCCAGCCCGACAGGAAACCGGGCAGGTGGCCGCAGTATTTGTCGGCGAAGTAGCTGAAGGAGCCGGCGACGGGTTCGTCGACCACCATCTCGCCCAGCTGGCGCATGATCAGGAAGGCGATGACGCCGGCGATGCCATAGCCCAGCAGGACTGAAGGGCCGGCCATCTTGATGGTTTGCGCGATGCCCAGAAACAGGCCGGTGCCGATGGCGCCGCCCAGGGCGATGAGCTGGATGTGGCGGCTTTTCAGGCCGCGCTTGAGCTCTTGTGGTTCGGTATTCCCGACTGCCGTCATATGTTTTATCCTGTTTTTACGGGGCTGAGGTCGCTGATTCTAAAGCATGGGCGCGCAAAGCAGGAGCGAAATGCATGTTGCACTGCGGAGGCGCAAGAAAAGCCCCGCATCTTCGCCGAACGGCGTGCAAAAGCGCTGCAGGCTGCGCCGGCGGCACGGTATCATGATGGCAAATTTCAAGGAGTGTGTATGCAGCTTGCGCAACGCAGCCGTTTGCAAGGCATCAGCCTGGGCTTTTTGGCCGGCTATGTCGATACCCTGGGCTTTGTCGCCCTGTTCGGCCTGTTCACGGCCCATGTGACGGGCAACTTCGTGCTGATCGGCGCGGCGCTGGCCAATGCCACGCATGCCTCGATCGCGCTCAAGCTGCTGGCGTTCCCTGCGTTTATCGTGGGCGTGGCGGCGACGCGGCTCTTGAGCGTGGCGGTCGAGCGCCGCGGCGGACCGGCGTTGCGCCTGGCGCTGCTGCTGGAGCTGGCGCTGCTGCTCGGTTTCATGGTGTCTGGCGTGCTGGCCGAACCGCTGGTGGCGGAGCCGGGCGCGCTGGCGATGGCGGCCGGCCTGTTCGGCGCGGCGGCCATGGGGGCGCACAGCGCCATCAGCCGGTTGCTGCTGGCGCACCTGGCGCCCACGTCCATGATGACGGGCAACGTCACGCAATTGGTGATCGATACGGTCGACGTGCTGCGCGGCGCGGCAGACGGCGCCACGCGCGAGCGCTGCGTCAAATGCTTCTGGCCTCTGATGGGCTTTGCCGTGGGCGCCATCCTGGCCGCCTTTGCCTACCTGGCCGTGGGTTTTGCGGCGCTGGCCGTGCCGCTGGCCATTTTGCTGGTGCTGATCGCGCTGGAGCCGGCACGCCAGGCCGCCTAAACCTGCACCGGTTGACGCGCCGCCACGATGGCCGGTTCGTACACGGCCAGAAACTCGGGCGGCAGGCGGCGCGCGCGGCCGCTGCTCAATTCGATGCAGACCAGGTTCCAGCGTGCGCGCACGACGGTGGCGCCGTCGCTGTCGCGGATCAGCTGGAAGCGCCGTTCCATGCTGGAGCGGCCGTCGCTGGCGCACAGCCAGGTGGCCAGGGTCAGCGCTTCGCCGGCCCGCGTCGGCAGCAGGTAGTCGTATTCGCCGCGGCGTATCGCCATGGCCCGGTCGAGTCGCTGGTAATCTTCCAGGTCCAGTCCCAGCGTGGCCGAATGGTGCCAGGCGATATGCTCGCACCAGCGCACATACACGGCGTTGTTCGTATGCTGCAAGCCATCGATGTCGCCCGCTTCGGGCATGACGGGCAGGGTGTGGGCGTGCGGATAATCCCAGTTCAAGTGCGATCCTTTCGATACGATGGCGGCTGATTGTACGTGCTGGCGGCGTTTCCTGCCTACGGCGTACGTCTGGAAAAACGCTGTTTTATGCGTTGATGTATGATGCATCATAATCTGAAAAATCTGAAAATGCCTATGAACCATTCCCTGGACAGCCTGGTGCACGTCAACCTGGGCAAGTCCGTGTACGTGATGCTGCGCGACGCGCTGGCGGCCGGGCGCTTCCAGCCGAATGACCGGCTGCGCATCCGCGAACTGGCGCTGCAGCTCGGTACCAGCGTCACGCCCGTGCGCGACGCCATGCTGCAACTGGTGCAGGAAGAGGCGCTGGTGCTGCGCTCGCCGCGCGACTTTCGCGTGCCCGTGCTCAGCGTGGCGCGCTACCTGGAAATCCGCGCGCTGCGCCTGGAACTGGAAGGGCTGGGCGCATTCGAGGCGGCGCAGCGCATCGACGCCGCCACCCTGGCCGACCTGGAGCGCCTGTTGCAAGCGAATGAAGAGGCCATCGCGCGGCATGACCTGGCGGCGGCCCTGCAATGCAACCAGGCGTTTCACCTGGCCTTGGCGCAGGCGGCCGGCATGCCGACCTTGAAACGCTTCGTCGACCACCTGTGGATGCAGACGGCGCCCCTGATCGCCGCCGGCTACGCCAGCTTTTCGCCCGACATGCGGGTGGGCCACCACCACGCCATCATCAGCGCGCTGCGCCAGCGCGACAGCGCGGCCGCGCGGCGCGCCATCGAACAGGACATCCTCGACGGCGGGACGCAGATGCTGGCCTATGTCATGCGCCAGGAGCGCATCCACGCCGGCACAACCGAACGAGAACAGAACAAGGAAGAACATGAGTGAACAAAAAACCGCCATCGTCACGGGGGCCAGCCGTGGCATCGGCCACGCCGTGGCCGAACGCTTCCGCAGCCTGGGCTGGCGGGTCATCACCGTCTCGCGCAGCCCGATTCCCGGCGGCTGCCCGCGCAGCCAGGAGCACAACACGCATGTGTGCATGGATCTGTCGGACCTGAGCCAGATTGGGCAGATGGTCGACACCCTGCGCCCCATGCTGGGCGACTCGAAGCTGCACGCGCTGGTCAACAACGCGGGCGTGTCGCCGAAGGGGCCGGGCGGCGCGCGCGTCAATTCGCTGACCACCGACATGCAGACGTGGCAAGAAATGTACAACACGAATTTCTTTGCGCCGCTGGCGCTCACGCGCGGCTTCGCGCAGGAATTGTCGAATGCGCACGGTGCCGTCGTGAACCTGTGCTCGATCGCCGGCTACCGCGTGCACCCGTTTGCCGGTTCCGCCTACGCCAGCTCGAAGGCGGCGCTGGCGTCGCTGACGCGCGAAATGGCCAATGACATGGCGCCGCTGAACGTGCGCGTGAATGCCATCGCACCGGGCGAGATCGACACGGCCATCCTGTCGCCCGGCACCTCGCACATCGTCGACACGCAAATCCCCCTGCGCCGCCTGGGCACGACGGCCGAAGTGGCCGATTTGGTGGAGTTCCTGTGCAGCGAGCGCGCCTCGTACATCACGGGCGCGGAAATTCCCATCGACGGCGGCCAGCGCATTTAATCAAGGAGGAAGATCATGAGCAAACATATCGGCATCGTCGGCTGCTCGGCCGAAGGCGCGGCCCTGTGCTACCGCACGATTTGCGAAGAGGGCGCGCATGCGCTGGGAGCGTATGCACATCCGGAAGTCACACTGCACACGCCGTCGCTGGCGCGCTATGTGGCTTGCTTGAATGCTGGCGACCTGGCCGGCGTGGCCGAACTGATGCTGGCGTCGGCGCGCAAGCTGGCCGCCGCCGGCGCCGATTTTCTGATCTGCCCCGACAACACCATCCACCAGGCATTCGAGCTGATGGCGCCCCGTTCGCCGCTGCCGTGGCTGCATATCGCCGACGTCGTCGCCGCCGAAGCGGCCGCGCGCGGTTTTCGCCGCGTGGGGCTGACGGGCACACGCTGGCTGGTCGACAGCGCCGTGTATCCGGACCGGCTGGCCGCGCGCGGCATCGCTTGCGTGCGGCCCGGCGAGGACGAACGCAGCGAGATCAACCGCATCATCATGGAAGAACTGGTGCCCGGCGTGATCAAACCGGACAGCGTGGCGCGCTTCCAGGCCGTCATCGCCGGCTTGCGCGAGCAGGGCTGCGACGCCGTCATCCTCGGCTGCACGGAAATCCCGCTGATCATCAGCGACGCCAATTCGCCGCTGCCGACGCTCGATTCCACGCGCTTGCTGGCGCGCGCCGCCTTGCGCCGGGCGCTGGCAGCTTAGCGTTCCAGCTGCGCCTGCAGCGCCGCTACCACCAGCGCGTGGTCGTCGGCCTGCGCCAGGCCGGAAACGCTCACCGTGCCGACCAGTCCCACGCCGCGTATCAGCAGGGGGAACGCGCCGCCGTGGCCCGCGTACTCGATGTCGTCGAGGTATTTCACGTCTTCGAAGGTGCTGCCGCGGCTTTTATACGAGATGCCCATGTAGTAGGAGCTGTGGCAAAAGCGCTGCACCGTCTGGTTCTTGCGGCGTATCCAGTCTGCCTGGTCGGCCGTGGCGCCCGTCATGGCGTGGTGGAACAGGACTTGTCCGTTGCGCGTGATGTTCACGGTGACGGCCTTGCCCCGCTTGCGCACTTCTTCAACGATCCACAGGCCCACGGCCAGCGCGGCGTCGTTGTCGAAGCGTTCGAATTGCAGGGATTCTTCCTGTTGCGCGAGGGTTTGCAGCAAATCGGCGTAATGATCCATCGTGGAGGCGGGTGGTAGTGGCTGGAAACGCTACTGTAGCGCAGCATGGACCAGCCGCGCGCGCTTTTTCCGTCCCGCGCCTACAATAGGCGGCATGAACCTGTCCCTGTTTGCCGATGAAGACCAGGCTCCGGCCAGCCCCGCGCCGCTGGTGCCCGGTTCGTCCGCGTCGGTCCTGCTGCGCGCTTTTGCGCTGGCGTATCTGGATGAATTGCTGCCGGCGCTGGACGCCATCGTGCTGGCGGCGCCCCTGCGCCACATGGCCACGCCGGGCGGCTTGCGCATGTCCGTTGCCATGAGCAATTGCGGCGCTCAGGGCTGGATCACGGATGGACGCGGTTACCGCTATGCGCGGCTCGATCCGGCCAGCGGCCGCCCCTGGCCGCCGATGCCGCCCGTGTTCCTGCGCCTGGCGCAGCAGGCGGCGCTGGCGGCCGGCTATCCGGGCTTCACGCCCGATGCCTGCCTGATCAATCGTTATGCGCCCGGTGCGCGCATGGCCCTGCACCAGGACCGCGATGAATGCGATTTCACCGCGCCCATCGTTTCCGTCTCGCTGGGCCTGCCCGCCACCTTCCTGTTCGGCGGCGCCGAGCGGGCCGACAGGGTGGCCCGCATTCCTTTGCTGCACGGCGACGTGGTGGTGTGGGGCGGCGCCGACCGCCTGCGCTTCCACGGCGTGGCGCCCTTGAAGGAGGGCGAACATGCGTTGTTGGGCGCGCAGCGCATCAATCTGACGTTTCGCAAGGCTGGCTGAGCTGGCGCCAGGGCGTACCCGGCTTGAGAATATATTGCAGTACGCTGCCGAGACCCAGTACGACCAGCAGATACATGGCCTAGCGTGCCATCGCGTGCCCCAGCACCTGGGCAAAAGCGATATGGTTGCCGTCCGGGTCGGTGAGCATGATGGTGCGCACTTGCGCCGTCCTCGTTAGCGCACCGTGCGCCACGTTCAGCTGCTGCAAATGCGTGGCCAGCAGATCGATATCGTCGACGGCCAGGGTCACGGATCCGCCCCCGGCGCGCTCGGGCTGTTGGTACAGCTGCAGCCCGCCGCCCCGGTCAAATTTCCATTCAGCGACTTCCGGCATGGGCCGGGTGTCGGCTTCCTTGTCCAGCAGGCTGGCATACCAGGCGCTGGATGCAGTCAGGTCGCGTACTGCCAGGCTGGCGATGGCGTTCAGGATGGGCATGATGATACTCCTTGATCGAGGGCAGGAATCAGGATAGCGCCGGGGCGCTCGCCGCTTCCGTGCGGGCGCGCACCTTGCCCCTTTTTTAATATATGCAACTTGCTTGCAAATGCGGGGAAACTTCTTCACTATATGCAATTGATTTGCATATTAAGGTTGATTCCGAATGAAACGCGATGAGCAAATGATGTCCTTGCCCGATGTGGCCGCCGGTCCCCATCTGGGCCACCCCTTGCCATTGGAATGGGTCGGCATGCAGGGCATCGCCTTGCCCGTGTGGCTGGAAGAGGGCGGGCAGGCGCAGCAAGTGCATGCGTGGGCCGATGTGCAGGTGGACTTGCCCGATCCGCACGTGAAGGGCATCCACATGTCGCGGCTGTATCTGCTGCTCGATGCGTTTGCCGCCGCACAGCCGCTCGATGCGGGCGCGCTGGCCGCCGTATTGCGACGCATGGTGGGCAGCCACGCCGATTGCGGCAGCACGCAGGCACGCCTCGCGCTGGCGTTCCCCGTGCTGCGGCGCCAGCCGGCGCTGTTGACGGCGGGGCTGTCGGGCTGGAAATCGTATCCAGTGCGCCTGCAGGCGAGTGTTTCTGCGCAGGGCTTTGCCCTGACCCTGACGGTGGAGATCGGCTATTCCTCGACCTGTCCGTGTTCGGCGGCGCTGGCGCGTCAATTGCTTGCCGATGCCTTTGCGGCGCAGTTCGGCGCAGGCGGCATCGATGGCGCTGCCGCGCGCGGCTGGCTGCAGGAACACGCCAGCCTGGCCACACCGCACAGCCAGCGCAGCACGGCGACGGTCAGCGTGGCATTGACGGAACAGGCGGAGCTGGACCTGTTTCCCCTGATCGACCTGGTGGAAGCGGCGCTGGCCACGCCGCTGCAAACGGCCGTGAAACGGGCCGACGAGCAGGCGTTCGCGCGCTTGAATGGTGCTAACCTGATGTATGTGGAAGACGCGGCCCGCCGCGTGCAGGCGGCGCTGGCGCAACATCATGCGCAGGCGCGTGTTACCGTACGGCATATGGAAAGCCTGCATCCGCACGACGCCGTGGCGCAGGCGGGCCAGCTTGCCTGAGTTTTTCACTCAACCACCGTGAAGGAGGACAGCATGCCGGAGAAAATCGAGCGGGAAGTGGGCGATGACAGCCTGGAACAGGAACTGGAGCGTGAACGGCGCGAACGTGCGCTGATCGACGAGGAAAAGCTGGGCATGGACGAGCTGGAAGAGGAGCATTTGAAGCGGGAGCGCCAGCCGGGCGCGCCGGCGGGGCGCTAGCTCTCAGGTGCTGCATCAGCGCTGGCATCGCGCCGCGCTGACCGGTACAATCTCGCCTTGTCCTTCTCCCCCAGCCCCGGAGGCCCATGAAATACCGCGCATTCTTCCCGTTCATCCTCGGCCTGGCAGGCGCCACGCTGGCCGCCTCGCAGGCCCAGGCCGCCACCATCTGCACCGCCATGGCCGACGCCAAGACGGGCGCCGTCTTGTTGCAAGAGGGTAATTGCATCGACAGAGTCACCCCCGCCTCGACCTTCAAGATCGCCCTCAGCCTGATGGGCTATGACGCCGGTTTCCTCAAGGATGAGCACAAGCCGACCCTGCCATACCGCCAGGGCTATGTGGACTGGGGCGGCGAAGCGTGGCGCCAGGATACGGACCCGTCGCGCTGGATGCAGTATTCCGTCGTCTGGTATTCGCAGCAGATCACGCAGGCGCTGGGCGCCGAGCGCTTCCAGAAGTACGCCAAGGCTTTGCGTTATGGCAATGCGGATGTGTCGGGCGATCCGGGCAAGGACAATAGCCTGGAGCGCTCGTGGATCAGCTCTTCGCTGAAGATCTCTCCGCTGGAACAGCTGGGTTTCTTGCGTAAACTGGTCAATTATCAGCTGCCCGTGACGAAGCAGGCGAAGCAGGCGATGCAGGCAACGCAGCGCTTGACGCGTCTGGCGGACGTGGATGGCTGGCAAGTGCATGGCAAGACGGGCGCGGCCTTCCCGCGCAAGGCCGACGGAAGCTTTGACGAAGCGCATGGCTACGGCTGGTTCGTGGGCTGGGCCAGCAAGGGCGAGCGCAGCATCGTGTTTGCGCGCCTGGTGCAGGACGAGCAGAAGGGCCTGCCATCGGCGGGCTTGCGCACGCGCGAAGCGATGCTGAAAGAATTGCCGGCCCTGCTGGAGCAGGCGCAGAAGTGACGGCCAGCATCGTCGCCGCCACCTTCATCGCCTCCGAGGGAGCGTACCTGGAAGCCGTCATCGACGTTGCTGGCCAGCGCCTGCACGTGATGGACGAGTTTGGCGGCGCGCAACTGGCCGCCGGCACGCAAGTTCAGCTCGAACTGTCGCCCATGCCCAGCGAGCGTGACGACTGGGACGCCATCTTCCGCGCCAATCCGGGCCGGGAGCAGGGGCTGCGCCGGCTTGACGGCTGGCGCTACCTGGCGCTGGGCGTCGTCGTCAGCGTTGACCCCGTCGTCTGCGATTGCGGTCTGCTGCAGCTGGAAAACCCGTTTACAACGCATGACGAGCGCTGCGTGGGCGCGTTTGTCGGCGTCACGCTGGCGCGCCTCGATGCCTGTCTCGCTTAGGCCCCCAACACAAGCCGATGGACCAGTTGATAACCCAGCCGGATACCAAAACAAAACACGGCAAAGCCGCAGGCGGCAAGGAAGGTGGCTTGCAGTTGCTGGCGTGCAGACAGGGCGGGCATGGCGGCGTCCATCAGTGAGTGTGGCGGGAGTGCCAGCCGATATTAACTGATTGTTTTACGTATTGGCAATAATCCGGTCATCTTCCGTACTTCCGCTTACTTATTTCCATCCCGCCACATTGCCCGCCCTATATACTTGCTGAAACGGATCATCCGGCATCAGACAAGGTTACAAGCATGGCATCAGGCATGGAGCAGTTTCAGGAAAAAGCACGGCAGGCGTGGATACAGGTGCGCGCGCAGGTCGTTCGTGTGGCGGGCGTGGCGTGGGTAAAAGCAGTGGCGCTGTACCGGCGCGGCCATGCGCGCTTGATGACCTTGCCGCCCGTGCGGCGCGCGCTGGTGCTGGGCCTGTGGTCGTTCCTGGCTTTGCTGGCCTTGTTGACGCTGTACCTGCTGCTGCTGATTCCCCTGACGCCCAGCATCCACGATTTGCGCCAGGCGCGCGCGGCCGCACCGAGCACCATGGTCAGCACCGACGGCAAGGAACTGGTGCGTTTCGACCAGGGCTTGCAGGAACGGGTCACGTTAAAACAGATTTCGCCGAACGTGATCAGCGCCTTGATCTCGACGGAAGACCACCGTTTCTACGAACACCACGGCATCGATTTCACGCGCACGGCGGGCGCCATCTTGCACACGGCGGGTGGCAACCCCCAGGGCGGTTCCACCATCACGCAGCAGCTGGCGCGCAATATGTTCCCCGAGGAGATAGGCCGCTCGCGCAACCTGAACCGCAAGCTGAAGGAACTGATCACGGCCCTGAAAATCGAGGCCACCTACAGCAAGACGGAAATCCTGGAAGCGTATCTGAACACCGTGCCTTTCCTGTACAACACTTACGGCATCGAGATGGCGGCCCGCACCTACTTCGACAAGCCCGCCTCGCGCCTCGACATCCTGGAAAGCGCCACCCTGGTCGGCATGCTCAAGGGCACGAATTACTACAATCCCGTGGGCAATCCCGAGCGCTCCCTGCAGCGGCGCAACGTGGTGCTGGGCCAGATGCGCAAGCACGACGTCATCGACGAGGCGCGCTATAAACAGTTGATCAAGCGTCCGCTGCGCCTGCATTTCGAGCGCCAGAGCGAGCGCGCGCAATCGGACAGCCATTTCACGGCCTATGTGCGCAAGTGGCTGATCGACTGGGCCGACGAAAACGATTACAACCTGGAGCGCGATGGCCTGGTGGTGCACACCACGCTCGACCACGATTTGCAGCAGGCGGCCGAGCGCGCCGTCGAACGCCAGGCGAATGCCTTGCAGGCCATTGCCGACGTGGAATGGAGCCGCGCGGGTGTGCCATCGTCTACTTCGACGGGCATGTACGCGGGCATGCAGGCTGGCAGCGTACCGTTCGATTATTTCTGGAAATCGCATCCGGCGCTGCTCGATTCCTTCGTGCGCGAGTCGGGCGACTACCGCAAGCTGACGGCGGCCGGCAGCACGCCGGATGACGCGCTGGCGCAGCTGAAGGGCGACCGCGCCTTCATGGCGGCCCTGCGCAAGTCGAAGACGCGCCTGGAAGCGGGTTTTGCGGCCATGGACCCGGCCACGGGTGCCGTGCGCGCCTGGGTGGGCAGCCGCGACTTTGCGCGCGAGCAATTCGACCACGTGTCGCAGGCGGCGCGCCAGCCCGGTTCCACCTTCAAACCCATCGTGTATGGCGCGGCGCTGGAAAAGGGCCTGAGCCCCGACCACGTCTACCGCGATGAAGTGATGGATATCAAGGCGGCCGACGGCACGAAATGGCGCCCGACCGACATGAGCGGCACCACGGGGCGCGACATGACCATGCGCGACGGCCTTGTTTACTCGAAAAACACCATCACGGCGCAAGTGATGCAGGACGTCGGCTTGCCGCCGATCATCAAACTGGCGCGCGCGCTCGGTATCCGCGACAGCAAGCTGGAAAAAGTGCCGTCCCTGGCGCTGGGCACCAGTCCCGTTACCTTATTGGAAATGGTCAATGCCTACGCCAGCATCGCGGCCCAGGGCGAAGCGCGCCTGCCGTTCGTCGTCACGCACATTACGGACCGCGAAGGCAAGGTCATCGCCCGTTTTGGCGAAGACAAGCCCCAGCGCGCCATGCAGGCGGCATCGGCCGCCACGCTGACGGACATGATGCGCGGCGTCATCGACCGCGGCACGGGCACGGCCATCCGCAGCCGCTTCGGCATCCGCTCCGACGTGGCCGGCAAGAGCGGCACCACACAAAACAATGCGGACGGCTGGTTCATTTTGATGCACCCGGAACTGGTGGGCGGCGCCTGGGTGGGTTTCAATGACGCGCGCGTCACCATGCGCAGCAATTACTGGGGCCAGGGCGGCCACAACGCCGTGCTGGTGGTGGGCGACTTCTTCAAGACGGCGCTCGACACGGGCAAGCTGTCGCGCGACGCCATTTTCCCCGGCGGCAAGCCACCGCCACCGCTGCGCCATGTGGAACCGGTCGATGAGCCGCAGGACGAACCGGTGGAAGAGCCGGGAGACTTGCTGCAGGAAGGCGTGCCGCCAGCGCCGCTGGCAGTGCCGGCCGAAGGCGAGCAGGACACGCATGGCAAGGCGGTGCCGGAGCCCGCTCCGGCACCCGCTCCTATGCCGCAGCCCGTGCCGCAAGCTTAGCCGACGCGATGGTAATTGATACAGGACAATCATGTCACCCAAGCCCACACTGCGCCTGATACTCGGCGACCAGCTCAATGCGCAGCATCGCTGGTTCACCGAAGTCGATGCCGCCACCATCTATGTCCTGATGGAGGTAAGGCAGGAAACCGATTATGTGCTGCATCATGCGCAGAAAATCCTGGCGATCTTCGCGGCCATGCGCGAGCTGGCGCGCCAGCTGCGCCAGCTCGGCCACAGCGTGCATTACATCGCCATCGACGAGGTGGAAAGCACGCGGACGATACCGGAGAATATCGAAGCGCTGATTCGTCACTATGACGCTTGCGCCTTCGAATATCAGGCACCCGACGAATGGCGCCTCGACCAGCAGCTGTACCAGGCGGGAAGGCGCTCGACCATCCCCTGGCTGATGGTCGACAGCGAGCATTTCTATACGGCCCGCCATGAGGCTGCCGATATTTTCGCCGGACGCAAGCAATGGCTGATGGAGTTTTTCTACCGCCAGATGCGCAGCACGCACAAGGTGCTGATGGAAGACGCGAAAAAACCCGTCGGCGGTCAATGGAACTTCGATCACGATAACCGCAAGCCCTGGCGCGGCACGCCCGCCGAGCCGCAAGACTCGCGTACCGTGCATGACCATTCCCCGTTATGGCAAAGCATCGTCGCCGCAGGCGTGAAAAGCTTCGGCGCTCCCCACGCCGACCGGCTGGCGTGGGCGCTGAACCGCGATGAGGCGCTGCAGCAGCTCGATGCCTTCATCGAGCGGGCCTTGCCGCATTTTGGCGATTTCCAGGACGCGATGAGCAGCAAGGCATGGCGCTTGTTTCATTCCCTGCTGTCGTTCGCGCTGAACGTCAAGATGCTCAACCCGCGCGAAGTCGTCGCCAGGGCGCAAGCGGCTTATCACGCCGGCCATGCGCCCCTGGCTGCGGTGGAGGGATTCATCCGCCAGATACTGGGATGGCGCGAGTATGTGCGCGGTGTTTACTGGGCGCATATGCCCGGCTATGCGGAGAAGAATTTTTTTGGCCACACGCGCCCGCTGCCTTCATGGTTCTGGGATGGCAAGACGAAGATGCATTGCCTGTCGCAGGCGATCACCCAGTCGCTGGAACAGGCGCATGCGCATCACATCCAGCGCCTGATGGTGATCGGCAATTTCGCGCTGTTGGCCGGCCTCGATCCGGCCAGGGTGCATGGCTGGTACCTGGGCATCTATATCGATGCTTTCGAATGGGTGGAGTTGCCCAATACCGTCGGCATGAGCCAGTTCGCCGATGGCGGGCTGCTGGCGACCAAGCCGTATGTCTCCAGCGCGGCGTATATCGACCGCATGGGCGATTATTGCAAAGGCTGCCATTACGATAAAAAGGCGCGCGTCGGCGAGCGCGCCTGTCCCTTCAATGCCCTGTACTGGGATTTTTTCCATCGCAATGCAGAGACTTTGGAACGCAATCCCCGCATCGGCATGGCGTATCGCCAGCTGGAGAAAATGGACGCGGCGACGATCGCGGCTTTCCGGCAGCAGGCGGCCACGATGCTGGCCCGGCTCGATTCCCTGTAACACAGGGCAATCTGGTCCGGCACACCCTTAGACGGTATTGCGCCGCAAGCCCGCTTCCCGCACGAACACTTGCAGCGCCGGCATGGTCTGCTGGTGCAGCGCTTTCAGTTCCGTTCTCAGCGCGGGCGTGATGGCCAGGCTGCCGTCCGCTTGCTGGCGCACGGGCAAGCCCAGCGCCTGTGCCATTTCCACCGGGTAATTCGTGAAGTCGCCATACGGGCGCTTGCCGTCGACGGACGGGGTGGGCCAGTACCCTTCGGCCAGGTAGTCTTCCGCGCCCATGCCCAGCATTTCCAGCGTCATCCACGACTGTTGCCGCAGCAGCGCCAGATGCCGGGCGGTCAAGGTAAACGGCGCCTTGCCATTGGCATAGCTGCCCGGTTTCAGGTCGGCCATCTGCACGAAGTGCGGCAGCAGCAGCGACGCCTCCATCAGGCGCTGGGCGGCCAGCGCCGCATCCTTGCTGGCGATGGCTTGCATGGCCAGCGCCAAGGTGTCGCCCTTGCCCAGCGGGTAGGCCGGATTGAGCATGGGCGCGCCGCTTTCCACGGGCGACCAGCCGATGTTGAAGCGCCGTATCAGCGCCAGGTGGTGCACATTGAGCACCTTGGGCAGCGATGCATCGAGGGTGGCCAGGATGCGCTGGCGCACGGCGTCGGGCAGGCCGCCGTCGGCCGCGCGCGCAAGCACGGGCGAGCACAGCAGGGCGCCGGCGAGGCGCAGCAGCTGGCGCCGCATGGGCTGGATCAGGCGCGCCATCACGGTGCCGTCAAGTCCTGGCGCTGGAATTCGATGCGGTTTTCCCGGTAGTCCCACTTGGTGTAGGGCCCGAACACGCGCCGGTTTTCCTTGCTGTCGGCATTCGATTGCTCGCGCTTCATGCGCCGCACGAGGGCGGTGTCGACCAGTGGCGCCGTCGTCGTGCCGAACACTTCGTGGCGTACGCTCTGCCTGGCGTCGGCGCCGCGCGAAATGATGGTGAGCTTGCGCGTGGCGGGATCGAAGTACAGGCGCATGGCAAACGTGTTCATATCTTGCAGATACAGGCCATCGTCGCGCCACTGGGCATAGAAATAGTCGCCGCAGACGGCCTTCGGCTCGCGTTTCCACTCGCAGGCGAGCAGGATCAGCAGGTGATGGTCATCGAGCTGTTTGATCGACACGCGGGCCTTGGAATAGCCCCAGTTGCTGGGCGGCACGGTCGTCGACGAGAGCAGGTTGTACTCGCCCACGAGCTTGGGCATGGGCGCTTGCGCGGCGGCGCCGGTGCAAACGGTGAAGGCGGCGGCCGCAAGGGCGCCGTGCATGCGGGAGAATGGTGTCATGATAGCCATAAAAAAAAGTTGCCATATTATAAGTGGCAACTTTCTTTGGGGAACGCGCGATTGAACGCTGCCGTTCGGTTACTTCAGCTTGCTCAACTCGGCCACGTCGATCTTCACGGTCTTGTCGCCCACGGCGGCCACCAGCGCCTTGAAGTGGGGCGTCGCGTAATGCGCCGTCAGCGCGTCCTGGTCGGTCCATTCTTCCAGCATGATGAAGCGCGTGGGAATCTTGTTGTCGAGGTGTAATTCGTAGCGCAGGCAGGCGTTTTCTGCGCGGCTGGGCGGTACGACGGCTTCCAGGGCGGCGCGCACGGCGTCGATATGGTCAGTTTGGGCATCGATGGTGGCGACGACGATCAGGGTCATGGTGGTCCTTGTAAAGTGGTGGGGCGGGTGCAGCTTAGCGTAGTTTGATCATTCTTGCCCGCCATGCCCAGCCTGGCTGCGCCGAAACAGTTTCCGCCGCAGCCAGATAATCAAGCTGAACCTACGCCGCCTGCAGCGCGCCGATCTGCTCGAAAGCGCCCGCTAATGCCTGCGCCCTGGCGGCGTCGCTGACCTTGACACCTTCGGCGCGCACGATCTCGATCTGCGTGATGCCGAGGAAGCCGAGGAAGGCGCGCAGATGGCTTTCCTGGTGTTCCAGCGCGGCCATCGGCGTGTCGGCGCCGTAATAGCCGCCACGCGTCGAGGCGATGATCACGCGTTTGCTGCCCAGCAAGCCTTCGGGACCATTGGCGCCGTACTGAAACGTCTTGCCGGGCAGGGCCAGCGCGTCGAGCCACGATTTGAGCTGGCTGGGGATGGCGAAGTTGTACATGGGCGCGCCGATGACGATGACGTCGGCAGCCAGCACTTGCTCCAGCGCGGCGGACAGTGCTTCGCCCTCGATGGCGCTGGGGGCGGCTGTAAATTGCGGCAAGGGCTGGGCGGCCAGGTCGCGGTAGTGGACGGTGGCGCCGGGCGCGGCCGCTTGCAGGCGGGCGACGATGGCGGCGGACAACTGGCGGCTGACGGAATGCTCGCCGAGGATGCTGGAATCGATATGCAGGATGTTCATGTGAGCCTTCTTGGGTGGTATGATCGGGTGGTATATTTTTGTAACCGAGTTAAATATAGTGACTATCAAATGAACGCACAAGAAGGCACTTTTTCCACACTGGGGCACACGGATGTGACTATTGGCGAGGTGGCCGCGCGCGGCGCCGAGCTGGAACGGCGCATGCGCGACCATGGCGGCCACGCGGGCGTGGCCGACGCGTGCCGGCCGATCACGGATATTCTCACGCGCGTGGGCGACAAATGGAGCGTGATGGTGGTGATGTTGCTGGGCAATGGCACCAAGCGTTTCAACGAAATGCGCCGCCTGATCGGCGGCATCTCGCAGCGCATGCTGACTCTGACCTTGCGCGGTCTGGAGCGCGACGGTCTCGTCACGCGCACGGTGTTTCCCACCGTGCCGCCACGCGTCGATTACGCCTTGACGGACCTGGGCCGCTCTCTCTTGATCCCCATCAGCGCGCTGGGCGCCTGGGCCTACGGCCACCGCGACGCCATCGATGCGGCGCGGCTGGCGTTCGATGCCAGGGCCGATGCGGGCGCGACGCCGGACAGTCAGGCCAGCTCAGTTAGGCTAGCTCAGTTAGGCTAGCTGAATGACGGCCAGCATGTCATTGCCATCCGCGTCCAAGCCTTTTTCCACGAAACCCATGCTGGCATAGAACTGTTTCGCGTTGGCATTGCTGGGCTTGTAGCAAATTTCGATGCTGCGCGCGTCCGGGCGGGCGCGGATTTCCGCCAGCGCCAGGGCGAGGGCGGCGCGGCCATGGCCTTGCCCCTGGCGCCGGTGATCGATCATGAAGCGCCAGATCTGGTAGTAGCCGGGCGGATCTTCGTCGTCGGGCGAGACGAACATCAGGAAACCGATCACCTCCTCAGCGTCATACACGGCGCGTGTATGCATGGTGGCGGGATGGAAACTCGCTTGCGCCATGGAATAGTCGTTGCTGGCCAGGTAGTCGCGCTGCTGGGGCAGCAGGGGCAATTCGCTGATGAGGTCAAAATTGTCGACGGTGACGGGGCGCAGGCTGATGGACATAATTGAAGGCAATGAAAAGGCTGGGCCTGGCAGTATGGGGAAAACTTACTCAAAAGGCAATGCCGTTCCATCACCCGCCCCAAACAGCTGCGCCATGGTCTGGCGCAGCCAGCGGTTCGACGCATCTTCATGGTAGCGCTCGTGCCAGTGCTGCTTGACTGAGAAGCTGGGCAGCGCCACAGGCAGGGGCAGGATGCGGAACGCTTCGTGGTCGCGCATTTGCAGCGCGTAGCGGTACGGTACCGTGACGATGTACTCGGTTTCGGCGACGATGCGCGATACACCGAGGAAGCTGGGCAGTTTCAGCACGATGCGCCGCTGCACGCCGGCCGCCGCCAGCACCTTTTCCACGATGGAATGCCCGGTGCCCGAGCTTTTCACCTCGATATGCCCCTCCGCCAGGAACTCTTCCACAGTAATCGTGTCGCGGATGCGCGGGTGGCTGCTGGCCACCAGGCAGACAAAATGCTGGTCGAACAGTTTCTGCTGATAAAACCCCGATTCCAGGTGCGGCATGAAGCCCACGGCTAGGTCCACTTCGCCTCCTTCCAGGCGCGCCGGCGTGTCGGTGGCGATCTTCGACACGTCCAGCGTGATGTGGGGGCCGATCTGCTGCAGGTGGTTGAGCAACGTGGGCAGCAGCACGATTTCACTGATGTCCGTCATGCAGATGGCAAATTCGCGCGTGCTGGCGGCTGGGTCGAACACGGGCTGGTCAGCCAGCGCATGCTGCCAGGCGGCAATCGCGGCGCGCACGTCCTGCACCGCGTTCTGCGCGCGCGGCGTCGGCTCCATGCCTTTCGAGGTGCGCGCGAACAGGCGGTCGCCGAAATGCGTGCGTAATTTCCCCAGGCCGATGCTCACCGTTGATTGCGGCAAACCCAGGTTTTCCGCCGCGCGCGTCACATTGCGGCTTTTATAGATCTCGTCAAAGATGAACAGCAGTTCGATATCGAAGCGCGACATAAGAGGATTCCACCATTATTTAAAAACGTGATTGTTGTTATTGTATTCCATCGCTTTACCAAATATTGACCTGTCGGCACACTGCTTGCCATACCAAGAGCACGGCAAACGTGCATCGCGCAAGCACACAGATCAATTGGAGGAAAGAAATGGAACATACCAACAAGCCGTCCGTGCTGATCGTCGGCGGCGGCATCGGCGGCATGGCCGCCGCCCTCTCCCTGTCGCGCCTGGGGCTGGCCGTCACCGTGCTGGAACAGGCATCGACCCTGGGCGAGATCGGCGCCGGCATCCAGCTGGCGCCCAATGCCTTCGCCGCGCTCGATGCCTTGGGCGTGGGCGAACGTACGCGTGCCAAGGCTGTCTTCACGGAACGCCTGGTGATGATGGACGCCGTCGACGCGAGCGAGGTAGGCACTTTCGTCGTCGATGCGGCCTTCCGCGAACGCTTCGCCAACCCCTACGCCGTCATCCACCGCGCCGACATCCACGGCGCCATCCTCGACGCCGTGCGCACTTCGCCCCTGATTACCTTTGTGACCTCCTCGCAGGTGACGGACGTCGTGGAAGATGCGGATGGCGTCACCGTGGTCGATGCGGCAGGGCGCAGCTTCCGCGCCGATGTGCTGATCGGCTGCGATGGCGTCAAGTCCGTGATCCGCGAGCGCATCGTGGGCGATGTGGTGCGCGTTTCCGGCCACGTGGTGTACCGCGCCGTGGTGCCGGCCGCCGACATGCCGGCCGACTTGCGCTGGAACGCGCCCGTCGTCTGGGCCGGACCGAACTGCCACCTCGTGCACTACCCGCTGCGCAATGGCGAGCAATACAACCTGGTGGTGACTTTCCACAGCCGCGAGCAGGAAGCGTGGAGCGTCACGGACGGCAGCAAGGAAGAAGTGCTGTCCTACTTCGACGGCGTGCATGCGCAGCCGCGCCAGCTGCTGCACAAGCCGACCAGCTGGAAACGCTGGAGCACGGCCGACCGCGACCCCGTCGCCAACTGGAGCACGAAGCGCATGACTTTGCTGGGCGACTCGGCCCACCCGATGCTGCAATACCTGGCGCAGGGCGCCTGCATGGCGCTGGAAGATGCCGTCACCCTGGGCGAAGCCGTGCGCGCCTGCGATTTCGACATGGCCGCCGCCTTCCAGCTGTATCAACGCTCGCGCATCGCCCGCACGGCCCGCGTGGTGCTGTCGGCGCGCGAAATGGGCCGGCTGTATCACGCCAAAGGCGTCGAACGCCTGGTGCGCAATGACTTGTGGCGCGGCCGTACGCCCGCGCAATTCTATGAAGCGTTGGCCTGGCTGTATGGCTGGACGGCGCAAACCTGCCTGGCCACCACCGAGAAGGACGCAGCATGACTTCCCATCAAACGCCCGAACGCGAGGCTTTATATGCAGCCCTGAGCGGCATGCATCTGTCGCCGCTGTGGCAATCCTTGCACACCCTGGTGCCGCCCCATCCGACGGCGCCGTATGCCCCCGCCCTGTGGCGCTATGCGGATATCGCGCCGCAGCTGGCGCGCGCCGGCGAAGTGATCACCGCCCACGAAGCCGTGCGCCGCGTCCTGGTGCTGGAAAACCCGGCCTTGCCTGGGCGTTCGTCGATTACGCAATCGCTGTACGCGGGCCTGCAGCTGATTTTGCCCGGCGAAGTGGCGCCCTCGCACCGTCACAGCCAGTCCGCGCTGCGCTTTGTGATCGAAGGGCAGGGCGCCTACACGACGGTGGCGGGCGAGCGCACCACCATGCACCCTGGGGACTTCATCATCACCCCGTCGTGGACCTGGCATGACCATGGCAACCTGGGTGTGGACGGCGTCTGCGAGCCTGTCGTGTGGCTCGATGGCCTCGACATTCCCATGCTGCGCTATTTCGATTCCGGCTTCGCGGAAAACGACACGCAGGACAGTCAGACGGTCAGCCGTCCGGAAGGCCAGAGCTTCGCCCGCTACGGCTACAACATGGCGCCCGTGAAGCAGCTGCACGAGGGCGCCACCTCGCCCATCTTCAACTACCCGTATGCCCGTTCGCGCGAAGCGCTGGACCTGCTGTCGCGCACCGACGCCATCGACGACTGGCACGGCTACAAGCTGCGCTACACGAATCCGCTGACGGGCGGCTCGCCGATGCCCACCATGGCCACCTTCATGCAGCTGCTGCCCAAAGGTTTCAAGGGCAAGCGCGCGCGCAGCACCGACGGCACCGTCTACAGCGTGGTCGAAGGCCACGGCAAGGTGACGATCGGAGTGCAGGTATTCGACTTCGCCCCGCGCGATACCTTCGTCGTGCCATCGTGGGCCCTTGTCTCCTTCGACTGCCCGCAGGACGACGTCGTGCTGTTCAGTTTTTCCGACCGCCCCGTGCAGCAAGCCATGGGCGTGCTGCGCGAGCAGTTTTTGACCGATTGATTTTTTCACAGGATTTCACCATGACCAACTTCATTTTTGAACCCCAAGCCATCGCCGGCCTGCCCATCCTTGGCACCGACAGCCAGTTTCCCGTGCGCCGCATCTACTGCGTGGGCCGCAACTACGCCGCCCATGCGCGCGAAATGGGCTTTGATCCCGACCGCGAACCGCCATTCTTCTTTTGCAAGCCGAATGACGACAAGTCCGTCGTGTCCGTGCTGCCCGGCGTGACGGCCACCGTGCCGTATCCGGCGCAGACGTCGAACTACCACCATGAAATCGAACTGGTGGTCGCCATCGGCAAGGGCGGCAAGGACATCGCCCTGGAGGACGCGGCGTCGCACATCTTCGGCTACGGCGTGGGCCTGGACATGACGCGGCGCGACCTGCAGATGCGCATGCGCGAACAGGGTCGCCCGTGGGAAATCGGCAAGGCCTTCGACTATTCGGCCCCCATCGGCGCGCTCACGCCCATCGCGGTGTCCGGTGAAATCAACACGGGCGCCATCGTGCTGGAAGTGGATGGAAAAATCGTGCAGACGAGTGACCTCACGCACCTGATCTGGTCCGTCAATGAAGTCATCGCCAATCTGTCCACGCTGTTCGAGCTGCAGCCGGGCGACATCATCATGACGGGCACGCCCGAAGGCGTGGGCGCCGTCACCAGCGGGCAAACCATGGAGGCGCGCATCGCCGGGCTGACGCCGATCACCGTCGCCGTGCAGTAAACACCATCGGGCCAGCGCGGCACAGATCGCGCAGCCCCAGCGAACAATAACAATGGAGACAAGACAATGACTACCCACGCCGGCACCGACGTCCAGCACTTCCTCGACAGCCACCCGTTTTCCCGCTACCAGAAGCTGATCCTCTGGCTATGCTTTCTGATCGTCGCCATCGACGGCTTTGACACGGCCTCGATCGGCTTCATCGCGCCCGCCATCCGCGCCGAATGGGGCTTGACGCCCGCCGCGCTGGCGCCCCTGTTCGGCGCGGGCCTGTTTGGCCTGATGGCCGGCTCTTTCCTGTTCGGCCCCCTGGCGGACCGCTACGGCCGGCGTCCCGTGCTGATCGTCTCCGTGGCGTTTTTCGGCGCCGCCAGCCTGCTGTCGGCCTGGTCGACGGATCTGACGATGCTGCTGGTGCTGCGCTTTTTGACGGGGCTGGGCCTGGGCGGCGCCATGCCGACGTCGGTGACCATGACGTCCGAATACTGCCCGCAGCAGCGCCGTTCCGGCCTGGTGACCATGATGTTCTGCGGCTTTACCATCGGTTCCGCGCTGGGCGGCCTGGCCTCGGCGCAGCTGCTGCACCTGATCGGCTGGCGCGGCGTGCTGATGCTCGGCGGCGCCTTGCCGCTGCTGCTGGTGCCCGTGCTGTTGCTGGCGCTGCCCGAATCGCTGCGCTGGCTGGTGCTGAAAGGCCGCGACGCCAGCCAGGTGCTGAACATCGCACGCCGCATCGCGCCCACCCTGGCCGCCTTGCCGCGCCTCGTCGTCAGCGATAAAAAACTCGCCGGCTCGCCCATGGCCGAATTGTTCCGTCCCGGCGTCATTGGCGGCACCTTGCTGCTGTGGTCCACGTTTTTCATGAGTTTATTGATCATCTATCTGCTCTCGAGCTGGATGCCGACGCTGTTGAATGGCAATGGGCTGTCCCTCTCGAACGCCTCGCTGGTGACGATGATGTTCCAGGTGGGTGGCACCGTCGGCGCCATCATGCTGGGGCGCTGGATGGACCGCTACAGTCCGCACAAAGTGCTCAGCATCGCCTACCTGGCCGCCGCCGGCTGCATCGTCGTCGTGGCGCTGTCGGGCAGCAGCCTGGCCCTGCTGGTGCTGGCCGTGTTTGGCGTGGGCTTCGGCGTGAGCGGCTCGCAAGTGGGCGCCAATGCGCTGGCTGCCGCCTTTTACCCCACGTCGAGCCGCGCCACGGGCGTCAGCTGGGCGGCCGCCGTGGGACGCAGCGGTTCCGTGCTCGGTTCCATGGCCGGCGGCCTGATGCTGACCCTGAAACTCGATAACGAAACCATCTTCTTCCTGCTGGCCATTCCGGCCGTGCTGGCGTCCCTGGCCTTGCTGGCCATGGGTCGTTTGATGCGCACCCGGACTGGCGCCAGCGCCGTTCCCGCTACCCTGAAAGAGAGCACCGTATGAAACTGCATGGCTATTACCGCAGCTCCGCGTCCTACCGCGTGCGCATTGCGCTGAACCTGAAACAGCTGCACGCCGACACGGCCTATGTGCACCTGAGCCGCAATGGCGGCGAGCAGTTCACGCCGGCGTTTTCCAGCCTGAACCCGCAGCACCTGCTGCCCGTGCTGGAGGACGGCGGCGCCGTGCTGACGCAATCCTTGGCCATCATCGAATACCTCGACGAGACGCAGGCGGGGCAAAAACTGCTGCCGGCCGATGCCCTGGGGCGCGCTCGCGTGCGCCAGCTGGCCATGGTCTGCGCCTGCGACATCCACCCGCTGAACAATCTGCGCATCCTGAATTACCTGACGGGCCCTTTGGCCCTGTCGCAGGAACAGAAGAACGCCTGGTACCAGCACTGGACGCATCTGGGCCTGGCCGCGCTGGAAGCGCAGCTGGCGAGCGGCGCACATACGGGCATGTTCTGCCATGGCGACACGCCGACCCTGGCCGATTGCTGCCTGGTGCCGCAGGTGTACAACGCGCGGCGCTTCCAGTGCGACCTGGCGCCGTATCCCACGATCCTGCGCATCGTCGCGCACTGCGAGGCGCTGCCGGCGTTCCAGCACGCGCACCCGGATGCACAGCCAGACGCAGAATAAAAACCACAATAAACGGAGACAAGCATGAGAAAAATCAACGCCACACGCAAGCTGACTGCGCTGGCGCTGCTGGGCGCGTGCGCCTGCAGCGTGACCACAGGCGCTTACGCGCAAAGCGGCGTCACCCTGTACGGAGTGCTCGACAGCTCCGTGGCTTACACAAGCAATGCCAATGCGGCCGGCGACAGCGTCACCAAGATGCCCACTTTGACGGGTTCATTGCCATCGCGCTTAGGTTTCAAGGGCGTGGAAGACCTGGGCGGCGGCTTGCAGGCGATCTTTGCGCTGGAATCGGGCTTCGGCGTCGATACGGGCATCGCGGGGCAGGGCGGTCGGCTGTTCGGCCGCCAGTCGTACGTGGGCTTGAAGGGGCGCTATGGCACTCTGACGCTGGGACGGCAGATGAACATGTCGTTCTGGGCCACGCAAAAGTCTGACATCATGGGTCCGGCCCTGTTTTCCATCAGCAGCCTCGACCTGTACCTGCCGAATGCGCGCAGCGACAACGCCATCGGCTACCTGGGCACGTTTTCCGATGTGACCGTGGGCGCCACCTACAGCCTGGGGCGCGACGCCTCGGCGGCGGGCGGGCCGGCGGCCACGGGCTGCGCAGGCGAAGTGGCGGGCAATGCCAAGGCTTGCCGCCAGATCACCGCCTTGCTCGGTTACGACACGGGCCGCTATGGCGCCACGGCGTCGTACGACATCATGTACGGCAACGCGGGCGCGGCCAACGGCCTCACATCGAGCCGCAACTTCGACCGCCGCGTGATCGCCAGCGCCTATGCCATGGTTGACAAGCTGAAAATCGGCGGCGGCATCATTGACCGCAGCATCCGCGCCGCCACGGGGCCAGTTGATTCGCAGCTGCTGTACTTCGGCGCCGCGTATCCGCTGGCGCCCGCGCTGGTCCTTGATGGACAGCTCGCCAGGCTGGCCGTCAAGCACAGCCCGAACGACTCCACCCTGGCCACCGTGCGCCTGACGTATCACCTGTCCAAACGCACGGCCGTCTACAGCGCCATCGGCCGCATGGATAACGATGGCGCGGCCGCCGTGGCGCTGGACGCGGGCGGCACCGTGGGCGCGGGGCGCACGCAGAATGGCGTGATGGCGGGGATGCGCCACTTTTTCTGAACGCTGTCCCAGCTTTACCGCGCAGCAAGGGCCGCAGGTGCCGGCGCCGGCGCCTGCCAGCCGCCGCCCAGCGCCTTGTAGGTGGCGACCGCCGCGCGCGCGGCGGCCGTTTGCGCCTGCGCGCGCGCATCCTCGGCCCGCAACAGCTGGGCGTCGGCCTGCAGCACATCGTGGCGGCCCACCACGCCCTTGTGGAAGGCCGCCAGCGCAGCGGCGCGTGCGCGCTCCAGCGCTTCGACGCTTTGCGCCTGCAGGCCTGCCTGCTGTTCGTATCCGAGCAGTGCCGAACAGGCATTCTCCACGTCTTCCGTGGCATGCAGCACGGCCAGCCGGTAGGCCGCCAGCAACTCGGCTTCCTGGCCCCGGGCGGCGTCGATCTGTGCTGCGATGCGGCCGAAATCGAACAGGCGCCAGCGCATGCCGAGTACGCCCGCGGCCTGGCCGGACCCGCTGGCAAACAGGGAGCCGCCGGCGGTGGTGCTGCCGAGCAGGGCGCCCAGGCTCAGTTTGGGATAGTATTCGGCCACTTGCGCGCCGGTGCGCGCGCTCGCCGCGGCCAGGCGCCGCTCGGCCACGATCAGGTCGGGCCGGCGCCGCAGCAGGTCGCCTGGCGTACCGCCGGCCGTGATGCGTGGCGCGACCGCGATGATGCCGCTGGCGGGCAGTTCCTGGCCATGGGTGCCGGGCGCCGCGCCCAGCATCACGTCGAGCGCATGCAGTGCCACGTCGCGCGCCGTTTCCAGGCCCGGCATGGCCGCGCGCGCCTGCGCCAGTGCCGCCTCGGCCTGCCGCAGCGCCGGCTCGTTCACCAGCCCCTTGCCATACAACAGCGCCGCGATGTCCAGCGCCGCCGCCTGGGTGTCGACCTGCCTGCGTGCCAGATCGCGCCGCGTTTGCAGGCCCTGGATGGTCAGATACAAGTCGGCTGTCTGCGCCGCCACGGCCAGCCGCGCTGCCGCCCATCCCGCTGCCGTTGCCTCGTAGTCGGCGCGCGCCGCTTCGCGTTCTCGGCGCAGGCCGCCGAACAGGTCGATTTCCCACGACGCTTCCAGGTTGACTTCATGCGCGCTGCCGGCGCGCGCGAACCCCGGTGCGGCATTGAGCACCTTGCCCAGCGGCGTCTGCACCGATTGATAGGCGCGCGCGGTCTGGCCATCGAGATTGGCGGAAGGCAGCAAGGCGGCATCGGCCGCGCCCAGCGCTGCGCGCGCCTGTTGCACCCTGGCCGCCGCCTGCGCCAGGTCGAGGTTTTGCGCCAGTGCCAGCGTCACCAGGCGGGTCAGGTGCGGATCGCCAAACGCCGTCCACCACTGCTGCAGATCGGCTGCATCGGCGTCCTGGCGCAAGCCGACTGCCGACTGGTGCAGATACTGCGCCGCTTGCGGCAGTGCGGGCCGCTGGTAATCGGCACCGGCGGTGCAGCCGGCGGCCAGGCCGGCGGCAAGCAGCAGGAGGGGGAGGCGCAGAAGGGGCGGGATGGGCATGGGGATCGTCCTGTTCGTCAAAAATGGAATAATTTGTGACTATAATACATTTTGGTCACTGATTGTACATTTTGGCGTGGCGCGTTAAGCTGTTGCCATGAACCACACCACACTGCATCCAACAATGCCGTCGCCCGCGCGCGGCCCGGCCGGCCACGACGTGCGCGAGCAGATCGTCGTCGCCGCCACCGAGTATTTCAGCCTGTATGGCTACGAAAAGACCACCGTGTCCGACCTGGCCAAGGCCATCGGCTTTTCCAAGGCGTATATCTACAAGTTCTTCGAGTCCAAGCAAGCCATCGGCGAGCATATCTGCGGCAACTGCCTGCGCCAGATCGAAACCGAGGTCAGGGCGGCGGTGGATGCCGCTGCGCAGCCGCCAGAGAAGCTGCGGCGCATGTTCAAGGCCAGCGTCGAGGCCAGCCTGCGGCTGTTCTTCCAGGACCGCAAGCTGTACGACATCGCCGCGTCGGCCGCCACCGGGCGCTGGCCGACGGTGCAGGCCTATGAGCTGGCCATGGGCGCCTTGCTGCAGGATATCTTGCAGCAGGGCCGCAAGACAGGTGACTTCGAGCGCAAGACGCCGCTCGACGAAACAGCCAGCGCGATCTACCTGGTGATGCGCCCCTACATCAATCCCTTGCTGCTGCAGCACAGCCTGGAGACGAGCGAGACGGCGCCGGCACAATTGTCCAGCCTGGTGTTGCGCAGCTTGTCACCCTAGTCACAATGCTGATTAGTGACTGTTGACTTATTTGGTCACTAGTACCAAAATGAGAACCCTGTTCAATTCGTTCATGGGATTCTTATGCGCTGGCGCCGTCTTGCCTCATCTGCTGTCATCACCGCCTTGCCCCTGGCCTTGTCCCTGGGCCTGACCGCCTGCGGCGAGAAGGCGCAAGCCGATCCGCGTACCGCCATGCCGCTGGTGCGCGCCGTCACGGTGCAGGGTGCCGAGTCGGGTGCGCGTAGCTTTACCGGCGTGGTCGCGCCACGCGTGCAAAGCGAACTGGGTTTTCGGGTCGCCGGCAAGGTGCAAGAGCGCCTGGTCGATGCCGGCCAGGCCGTGCGGCGGGGCCAGGCCTTGATGCGCCTCGATGCGCAGGACTTGCAACTGCTGGCCCAGGCACGCCAGGACGCGGTCACGGCCGAGCGCGCCCGCGCGCGCCAGACGGCCGACGAGGAGGCGCGTTACCGCGACTTGCGCGGCACCGGTGCCATCTCGGCATCAGCCTACGACCAGGCCAGGGCGCTGGCCGACGCCGCTGCTGCCCAGCTCAAGGCAGCCGAGGCCCAGGCCGACGTGGCGCGCAATGCGCTGCGCTACGCAGTGCTGGTGGCCGATGCCGATGGCATCGTGACGGAGACGCTGGCCGAACCGGGCCAGGTACTCGCTGCCGGGCAGCCGGCGGTGCGCCTGGCGCATGACGGGCGGCGCGAAGCGGCGATCCAGCTGCCGGAAACCTTGCGCCCGGCGCTTGGTTCGACCGCCCAGGCCACGCTATTTGGCAGGCTGGGCGCCAGCGTGCCGGCCACGCTGCGGCAGCTGTCGCAGAACGCGGACCGGCAAACGCGCACCTTCGAGGCGCGCTATGTGCTCGATGCAGCGCTGTCGGGCGCGCCACTGGGCGCCACCGTCACGGTGCGCATTGCCGGTAGCGCCGATGCCGGCGATGCCGTACGGGTACCGCTCGCGGCCCTGCACGACGGGGGCAAGGGGCCGGGCGTGTGGCTGATCCAGGGCGAGCCGGCGCGGCTGGCCTGGCGGCCCGTCAAGGTGCGCCGCCTGCACGATGATGGCGCCGACGTCAGCGGCCAGCTCAAAAGCGGCGAACGCATCGTCGCGCTGGGCGCCCACCTGCTGCGCGACGGCGAGCAGGTCGCACTTGAGCAAGCGGGCGCGGGAGCGCGGCCATGAGCGGCGGCTTCAACCTGTCGGCGCTGGCCGTGCGCGAGCGTTCCGTCACGCTGTTCCTGATCTGCCTGATATCGCTGGCCGGCCTGTTGTCCTTCTTTAAACTGGGACGGGCGGAAGACCCGGCCTTCACGGTCAAGGTGATGACCATCGTCACCGCCTGGCCAGGCGCCAGCGCGCGCGAAATGCAGGATCAGGTGGCCGAAAAGATCGAAAAGCGCTTGCAGGAGCTGCGCTGGTACGAGCGCGCCGAAACCTATACCACGCCCGGCCTGGCGTTCACTACCCTGACCCTGCTCGACAGCACGCCGCCCGACCAGGTGCAGGCCGAGTTTTACCAGGCGCGCAAGAAGGCTGGCGACGAGGCGGCCAACCTGCCGTCCGGTGTCATCGGCCCCATGATCAACGACGAATACGCGGACGTCACCTTTGCCCTGTTTGCGCTCAAGGCGCGGGGCGAGCCGCAGCGCCTGCTGGTGCGCGAGGCGGAAACCTTGCGCCAGCGCCTGCTGCACGTGCCGGGCGTGAAGAAGGTCAATATCATCGGCGAGCAGGCCGAACGCATCTATGTCGAGTTTTCCCAGGAGCGCCTGGCCACCCTGGGCATCAGGGCGCAGGACGTGTTTGCTGCGCTGCACGGCCAGAATGCACTCACGCCAGCCGGTTCGGTCCAGACGCGGGGGCCGCAAGTGTTCATCCGCCTCGACGGCGCGCTCGACGCGCTGCAAAAGATCCGCGACACGCCGGTGGTGGCGCAGGGCCGCACCTTGGCCCTGTCCGATATCGCCACCGTGCGTCGCGGCCACGAGGACCCGGCCAGCTTCATGGTGCGCAATGGCGGCGAGCCGGCGCTGCTGCTGGGCGTGGTCATGCGCGATGGCTGGAATGGCCTGGACCTGGGCCGCGCGCTGGAGCGGGAAGTGACGGCCATCGGCACTGAAATGCCGCTGGGTATGAGCCTGACCAAGGTCACCGACCAGGCTGTCAATATCGGCGCGGCTGTGGATGAATTCATGCTCAAGTTCCTCGCCGCGCTGCTGGTGGTGATGCTGGTGTGTTTTGTCAGCATGGGCTGGCGCGTCGGCATCGTCGTTGCCGCCGCCGTGCCGCTGACCCTTGCCGTCGTGTTCATCGTGATGGCCGCGACAGGCAAGAATTTCGACCGCATCACCCTCGGTTCCCTGATCCTGGGACTGGGCCTGCTGGTGGACGACGCCATCATCGCCATCGAGATGATGGTGGTCAAGATGGAAGAGGGCTACAGCCGCATTGCCGCTTCCGCCTATGCCTGGAGCCATACGGCCGCGCCCATGCTGGCGGGCACCCTGGTCACGGCCGTCGGCTTCATGCCCAACGGCTTTGCCCGCTCCAGCGCCGGCGAGTACACCAGCAATATGTTCTGGATCGTCGGCATCGCCCTGATCGCCTCGTGGGTGGTGGCCGTGGTGTTTACGCCTTACCTGGGCGTGAAGCTCCTGCCCGAGCTGAAAAAGGTCGCGGGCGGCCATGATGCGCTGTACGACACGCCGCACTACCACCGCTTTCGCCGCCTGCTGGGACGCGTGATCGGCAGAAAATGGCTGGTGTTCGCCACCGTGATCGGCCTGTTCGTGCTGGCCGTGCTGGGCATGGCCGTCGTCAAGAAGCAGTTTTTCCCCATCTCCGACCGTCCTGAAGTGCTGATCGAAGTGCAACTGCCTTACGGCAGCGCGATCGGGCAGACCAGCGGCGCGGCTGCGAAAGTGGAAGCCTGGCTGGCGCGCCAGCCCGAGGCGAAGATCGTCACGGCCTATGTTGGCCAGGGCGCGCCGCGCTTTTACCTGGCGATGGGGCCGGAATTGCCCGATCCTTCGTTTGCCAAGATCGTCGTGCGCACCGACAGCCAGCAAGCGCGCGACACCCTCAAGCAGCGCTTGCGCATGGCCATTGCCGCCGGCCTGGCGCCGGAGGCGCGCGTGCGGGTCACGCAACTGGTGTTCGGCCCGTATTCGCCGTTTCCCGTCGCCTACCGCGTCAGCGGCCCGGACCCCGAGGTGTTGCGCACCATCGCCGGCCAGGTACAGCGCGTGATGCAGGCCAGTCCCATGATGCGCACCGTCAATACCGACTGGGGCACGCGCACGCCCACCCTGCATTTCAGCCTGCAGCAGGACCGCTTGCAAGCCATGGGGCTGAGCTCAGGCGCCGTGGCGCAGCAGCTGCAGTTCCTGCTCAGCGGCGTACCCGTCACCGCCGTGCGTGAAGATATCCGCACGGTGCAGGTGGTGGCGCGCGCGGCCGGCGACATGCGCCTGGACCCGGCCCGTATCGCCGACCTGACCCTGGCTGGCGCCAACGGCGAGCGCATCGCGCTGTCGCAGGTGGGGGCCGTGGAGGTACGCTGGGAAGAACCGGTGCTGCGCCGGAGAGATCGCCAGCCGACGATCACCGTGCGTGGCGACATCGCCGACGGCCTGCAGCCGCCCGACGTGTCGGGCGCCATCACGGCGCAGCTGCGCTCCATCATCGATACGCTGCCAGGCGGCTACCGCATCGAGCAGGCCGGCTCGATCGAGGAATCGGCGAAGGCGACGCAGGCCATGCTGCCCCTGTTCCCCATCATGCTGGCGTTGACCCTGCTGATGATCATTCTGCAGGTGCGCTCGATTTCGGCCATGGTCATGGTCTTCCTGACCAGTCCACTGGGCTTGATCGGCGTCGTGCCCACCCTGATCCTGTTCCAGCAGCCGTTCGGCATCAATGCGCTGGTCGGCCTGATCGCACTGTCGGGCATTTTGATGCGCAACACGCTGATCCTGATCGGCCAGATCCACCATAACGAGGCGGCCGGGCTGGCGCCTTTCGATGCCGTCGTCGAAGCGACCGTGCAGCGCGCCAGGCCGGTGATCCTTACCGCCCTGGCGGCCATCCTGGCCTTCATTCCGCTGACCCATTCGGTCTTCTGGGGAACGCTGGCCTACACCCTGATCGGCGGCACGTTTGCCGGCACGGTGCTGACCCTGGTGTTTTTGCCGGCCATGTATGCGATCTGGTTCAGAATACGGCCGCAGGCTGTCTAGCTTGAACAGCGGGCCGGGGACGCGGGCCTGAGAAAATGCCGATGGCGGCGTTGCAGCTTCCTTGCCGTACTTGCGTACTGTCTGCGTCGCTGCGCCTTGCCCTCGACATTTTTCAGGTCCGCTTGGCCCGGGGAGCCTGGGTTTCGGACTTGTTAAACTCCAGCCGCATCCTGCCGGTAGCGCGCTGGCGGCAGTTCGAACTGGTTCTTGAAAAAGCGGGTGAACGCGCTTTGCGAGGAGAACCCCAGGCGCTCGCTGATGTCCGCCACGCTCAGGTTCGTTTCGCGCAGCAGGCGGCGCGATTCGCGGCTCTTGGCGCGCAATTCCAGCGCGCGGAATGAGGTCTGCTCCTGCTGCAACTGGCGCTGCAAGGTCCAGCGGTTCATCGCCAGGCCGTCGCACAGGGCCGGCAGCAGCGAGGTGCCGTCCACGTCGGCCTGCTGGCCCAGCAAATCGATGATGGCTTGCTCCACGCGGGCCGAAAACAGCTGCGCGCCCTGCAACTGCTGCAATTGCCCCTGCGCGTGCCGCAGCGCGTGCGGCGCCAGCGTCGCGTTGAACTGGGCAAAGGGCCGGTCCAGCGCAGGCGCGTCAAACGTCAGCGTGTTGCGCGCCTGGCCGAAGGTGGCGGCGGCGCCGAAGCACTCGGCAATGGCGGGCGCGAACCACGGTGCCTTGCCCCGGAAGCTGGCGTGGAAGGCGGTGGCCGTGCCTTCGTCGTAGGCGCGCGCGACCAGCGACAGCATGCGGAAATTGGCCAGCGCCTGCATGGCGCCCCCCAGCGGGCAGAACTCGGACAGGTATTCGATCTCGATGCGCGTGCCATTCTCGCTCATCAGCATGAAGTCAAATTCGCCGATCAGGCCCCGCAAGTGCAGCAGCTCGTGCAGCGCGCTGCGCAGGGTGGGGCGGTTGAAGCAGACGTGGGCGATGCCCGAGTAATGCGCGAACCAGTGCGTCACGTCAAGATCGAGCAAGCCGCGGTGCTGTGGCAATTGCTGGGCGTAGGCCGTCATGCGGCGGTGCCGCTCGGCGTTGATGCGCCCGCCAGGTTCCGTGAGCTGCGCCGGCGTGATGCCCGTGTGGCGGAAAAAGTCGGCGGGGTCGTGCCCATCGGCCTGCATGGCGCGCGCGCATTGCTGCGCGATGCGGTTCGAAACTGTGCGCGTATCGGGTTTGTGCACGGGTGTCTCCTGCTTGTTGTAGTAATTTTTCACAAATATTAGCACTTTGTAAGAGATTGTTGGTTGTCGTGCCGTCTAACCAAAAATTGTTCTCGCGGGTATAAAACGCGTGCTGTGCGGTCAAGAAACTCACGCATTCTCACGCTATATTGTTTTCGGCCGGCCTTGCTGCCGTGCCTTGATACCTACAAAAACAGTCTTGGAGATAATGATGAATTGCACTTTGAAACCGATGGCCCGCGTGGTCGCCGGCTGCGTCGCCACGCTTGCCCTGGCCGCCTGCGGCAATAACGATAGCGAGCAGTACACGCAGCCCGTGTTTGGCACCACCACTTTTAGCCAGCTGAATGTCGACGGCTATGCCTTCAAGGATATGAACCGCAACGGCAAGATCGACCCGTACGAAGACTGGCGCCTGCCAGCCGAAGCGCGCGCCGACGATTTGTTGTCGCGCATGAGCCTCGATGAAAAAGCGGGCCTGATGATGCACGGTACGGCGCCCACCGTGTCCGATCCTTCCGGCATCGGTCTGGGCGGCGCGTATGACTTGACGGCCCTGCAAGACCTGATCGTCAAGCAGTACGTCAACACGTTTATTACGCGCATGGCGGGCGACACGGCCAACATGGCGTCCCAGTACAACAAGGTGCAGGCCCTGAGCGAAACGTCGCGCCATGGCATTCCCGTGTCCATCAGCACGGACCCGCGCCACCATTTCCAGTACACGGTGGGCGCCAGCGCCGGCACCAAGGGTTTCTCGCAGTGGCCGGAAACCCTGGGCCTGGCCGCCATCGGCGACGACGCGCTGGTGCGCCGCTTCGGCGACATCGCGCGCCAGGAATACCTGGCCGTCGGCATCACGCAAGCGCTGTCGCCGCAGGCCGACCTGGCCACCGAGCCGCGCTGGTCGCGCATCAACGGCACCTTTGGCGAAGACGCGGATCTGGCCAAGCGCATGGTGCAGCACTATATCGAGGGCTTCCAGGATGGCAATACGGGTTTGCATGACGGCAGCGTGGTGGCCGTCGTCAAGCACTGGGTCGGCTACGGAGCCACCAAGGAAGGCTTCGACGGCCACAACTACTATGGCCGCTACATGACCTATCCGGGCAATAATTTTGCCTATCACGTGAAGCCGTTCGAAGGGGCATTCACGGCCAAGGCGGCTTCCGTCATGCCGACATACGCTCTGCCGGACGGCAATATCACCATCGATGGCATCACCCTGGAACAAGTGGCGGCCGGCTTCAGCAAGACCATGCTGACGGATCTGCTGCGCGGCAAATACGGTTTTGAAGGCGTGATCCTGTCCGACTGGGGCATCACCTCCGACTGCGATGCCAACTGCCGCAACGGCACGGCGCCGGGCGTGGCGCCTTCCTTCATCGGCTTCGGCACGCCGTGGGGCATGGAAGACGCCACCAAGGCTGAGCGCTACGTGAAGGCCGTCACGGCGGGGATGGATCAGTTTGGCGGCGTGACGGAAGCGCCGTACCTGACGCAAGCCGTGCAGCGGGGCCAGCTGACGGAAGCGCGCATCAACGCCTCGGCGCGGCGCATCCTGATCCAGAAATTCAAGCAGGGCCTGTTCGAGCATCCGTTCGTCGATGCGGCCAAGGCGGCCGCCACGGTGGGCAAGGCGGACTTCATCGAGGCGGGCCTGGACGCCCAGCGCCGCTCGCTGGTTCTGCTGGAAAACAAGGACAAGGTCTTGCCGCTGGCGGCCAGCGTCAAGAAGGTCTACCTGTATGGCATCGATGCGGCCGTGGCGCAGCAGTATGGCTACACGGTAGTGGCCACGCCGCAGGAAGCGGACGTGGCCCTGCTGCGCGTGGCCGCGCCGTATGAAACCCTGCACCCGAACTACATCTTCGGCAGCATGCAGCACGAAGGGCGCCTGAATTATGTCGATGGCGACGCCGACTACGAGGCGATCAAGAACGCGGCGAAATATGCGCCGAAGACGGTGGTGACGGTGTACCTGGACCGTCCGGCCATCCTCGGCAACGTGCAGGACAAGGCCAGCGCCATCCTCGCCAACTTTGGCGTCAGCGACGGCGCGCTGTTCGATGTCCTGACGGGCAAGGCCAAGCCGCAAGGCAAGCTGCCGTTCGAGCTGCCATCGTCGATGGCCGAAGTGCAGGTGCAGAAATCGGACGTGCCGTATGACACGGCCCATCCGCTGTACAAGTTCGGCTACGGCCTGGGGTACTGATAGGGAGCGGGACGGGCCGCCCGGCGCGGCCTGTTCCTGCCCGATTGACAGCACCCTGGCACTCGCCGATACTGGCCGCTTCGCTCATCGCTCACCTCAGGAAGGAACCCCACGATGTCCGTCATTCCGAAAGTGCACCAGACCGTGCTTGCCGCCTTGCTCTCCACCGCGTTTGCCATGCCCGCCATGGCCGCAGGCCCTGCAGTCCCGGCCACCGCCAGCGCGTCGTCCGCCTGGGTCGAGGCCAGCAACCGTAACGCGGCCATCGTGCTAGCGGCGCAGGCGCAGTTCTCGCCCGAAAACGCTTCCGACACGGGCCTGGCGCAGTACGACGGACTGGCCGCCGACCTGGGGCCGAAGATCACGGAACGCTATGTGGCAGCCATGCAGAAGGCACGCGCGCAATTGCAGCAAAAGCTGGAACTGGAACGCGACGAACGCATTCGCCAGGATCTGCAAATTCTGATGAACGCCGTCGACCAGGAAATCATGGGCGCCCAGCTGGATGCCAAATACACCCTGCCGTGGGTCGATGTGCCGCAAATGGTCTTCGGCAGCATGCAAAGCCTGCTGCAGGAACAGCGCCCGGCCGCACGCCGCGCCAAGGCGCTGGAACGCCTGCAGCGCTACGTGGGCCAGTTCCCGGGAAGCACGCCGATCACGCAGCAGGCCAAGGCGCGCTTCACGGAAAAAATCGGCAAGCCTGGCCTGGCGGGACCCGTGCGCCTGCAGGTGGAGCAGTCGCTGGAAAATGTGCCCACGTATATCGCCGGCATCCGCAAACTGTTTGCCGACATGAAAATCACTGGCGCCGAACCTGCGCTGGCGGCCATGGAGCAGCAGCTGAACGCGTACGCGGCGTGGGAAAAGCAGGTGGTGTTGCCCTTGTCGCGTACGGATTTCCGCATGGCGCCCGAGCTGTATGCCTTCCGCCTGAAACAGGTGGGCATCGACATCGAGCCGCGTGCGCTGGTGGAACGGGCGCAGGTGGCCTACCTGGAAACGCGCGCCGCCATGCAGGCGCTGGCACCCGTGGTGGCGGCCAAGCTGGCCTTGAAGGGAGTCGACGGCTCGGATTATCGTCAGGTGCTGCGCGCACTGAAGGCCGATTCCATCCCCAACGAGCAGCTCGAAGCGCACTACAAGGGCGTCAATACGCAGCTCGAAGAACGCATCGCCCGGCAGCGCGTGGTCGACATCCCTGCGCGCGCCATGACCATGCGCCTGGCGTCCGCCGCCGAATCGGCGGCCCAGCCGGCGCCGCATATGCGTCCGCCTCCGCTGATCGGCAATACGGGAGAACACGGCCAGTTCGTCCTCCCCGTCAGCAATCCGGCCGCCAGCGGCAAGGGCGAAGCGTATGACGATTTCAATTTCGCGGGCGCGGCCTGGACCCTGAGCGCGCACGAAGGCCGTCCCGGTCACGAGCTGCAGTTCAGCGCCATGGTGGAGCGGGGCGTGTCGCAGGCGCGCAGCCTGTACGCGTTCAACAGTGTCAACGTGGAGGGCTGGGCGCTGTACGCGGAAGCGGAGATGATTCCCTACGAGCCGGCTGAAGGCCAGTTCATCGCGCTGCAGTTCCGCATGCTGCGCGCGGCGCGCGCCATGCTCGACCCGATGCTGAACCTGGGGCAGGTCACGCGCGAAGAGGCGGGACGCATCCTGACGGACGAAGTGATGCTGTCGAAAGCGATGGCGCGCCAGGAATTGGACCGCTATACCTTCAACATGCCGGGCCAGGCGGGCAGCTATTTTTATGGCTATACGCGCATCCTGCAATTGCGCGCGGAAACGGAGCTGGCGCTGGGTGCTAAATTCGACCGCCTGGCCTTCAATAACTTCCTGCTGGGCCAGGGCCTGCTGCCGCCGTACCTGTTGGCCAAGGCCGTGCGCGAGCAGTTCATCCCCGAGCAACGCAAGGCTAAGGGCTGACGACGGGCCACTCCGCGCTGCGCCGCATACCCTATACTGGCGCCTTCAAGTGATGACGTGAGAGTGGCTGTATGTGGCGTGGGATCGTATGTGGTTTGCTGGCCGGCGCCTTCTGGGGCGCCGTTTTCATTGTGCCGGTCTTGCTGCCAGATTTTTCTCCGCTCGAGCTGATGGTGGGCCGCTACGTCTGCTATGGCGCGCTGGCGGCCGGCCTGATGCTGCCGCGCCTCCTGCCCCTGCTGCGGCGCTTGCGGCGTAGCGACTGGCTGGCCATGCTGCGCCAGGCGCTGGCCGGCAATGTCGTGTATTACCTGCTGCTGGCGTATGGCGTCAAGCTGGCGGGCGTGGCGGCCACTTCGCTGATCATCGGCTTGCTGCCCCTGAGCGTGACGATTTTTGGCCGCAAGGACCATGGCGCGCTGCCCCTGCGCCAACTGGCCTTGCCGCTGCTGGTGGTAGCGCTGGGCATCGCCTGCATCAATCTCGATATTTTCAGCCATGCCGGCGGCGCAGGCGGCGCCAGCCTGGCGCACAAGCTGGCCGGCGTGCTGTGCGCCATCGGCGCGCTCGCCTGCTGGAGCTGGTATGCGCTCGATAATGCCCGCTTCCTCAAGCGCCACGCGCATTTCAGTTCGGTGGAATGGGCCATGCTGTATGGCCTGGCCAGCGGCGTCATCGCCCTGATCGTTGGTGCCGTGATGCTGGCGCTGCAGCCGGCGGGTGGCGTCGATGGCGGTCCTGCGCGCGACTGGCCCCGCTTCTGGCTGGTGTGCCTGCTGCTGGCGCTGGGCGCTTCCGTGGTCGGTAACTACCTGTGGAACCTGGCGTCGCGCCTGGTGCCGGTCACCCTGTCGGGCCAGCTGATACTGTCGGAGACCCTGTTCGCGCTGCTGTACGGCTTCGTCTACGCGCAGCGCATGCCGCGCCCCCTGGAATGGGTGGCGATGCTCTTGCTGACGGCGGGCGTGTTGTGGTCCGTGCAGCGGCACGCGCAGGAGGACGGGGCAGGGCGGACGTAGCGAAAAATACATCGTTGCCAGCCCGCCGTTTGCCCTGGGCCGGCCGTATAATGACGCTCATTTGCCGGTCATACCAGGAGTTCCGCTTGCAGCTACCGATCCGTTATCCGAACATGCCGCAGCTGCTGCTCAAGGCCCGCGACAGCCTGCTCCAGCATTTCCGCCCCATCCTCAATCACTTCGGCGTGACGGAGCAGCAGTGGCGCATCATGCGCGCGCTCAACGAAAGCCCCACGCTGGAACCGCGCGAGCTGTGTAATATCTGCCAGATTTCCAGTCCCAGCATGAGCGGCATCCTGGCGCGCATGGAAGAAATCGGCTTGATCGGGCGCAGCAAGTTCGAAGGCGACCAGCGCCGCCGCAAGGTGCACCTGTCGGAAGCGGGCGCCAGCCTGCTGCTGCAGATGGGCAAGCTCATCGACTTGCAATATGAACACCTGGAAGCGGCGTACGGCAAGCAAGTGTTCGAAGACATGCGCCGCACCCTGGAAGCTTTTATTGCTCTCGAAACCCTGCCGGTGGCGCCCGCCATCCTGCGCTGAACCCCAAACTTCTCCTTGCCTGAGCATTCATCGGGCGCGTGTTTTTCGACACGCGCCGCCGCTGCTTTTGCCATGCCCGTTCCACGCATTGCCGCATCCTGCCGGGCTTGTGCCCGCGCGCGTGTCAGTTTTGCTATAAGACTACGCCCTACAGTAAATCACTTACATGTTAGTAAATAAGCGTATAATTTGCCTCACTTGATCCAGATCAAGAAAAACAGCGGATTCCCGCTCGCTGGATGGGGCGGCAACGCGGCGCCACAGCCTGTATTGCGCCATCGCGGCGGCAATACTTGTCTGGCGTACAACAAAACAGGAAAGTCAGGAAAAAATGAACATACCATGCATGCGCGCTGCGGCGCTGGCCGTCTCCACGCTCATCGGCGCAAACGTTTGCGCCCAAAGCAATGTCACCATTTACGGCGTGGTCGATGCGGCTACCGCCTACGCGAGCAACCAGGGCGGCAAGTCGAACACTTACATGCGCAGCGGTAACTTGTCTGCCAGCAAGATCGGTTTCCAGGGCGTGGAAGACCTGGGCGGTGACTTGAAGGCGCTGTTCCTGCTGGAAAACGGCTTTGAAAGCGATACGGGCGCGCAGAGTTCGGCCAGCTCCCTGTTCAACCGCCAGGCCTACGTGGGCCTGCAATCGAACGCCTACGGCACCCTGACGGCCGGCCGCCAGTACACGCCTTACTACCTGCTGGTGGGCTCCCTGGCATCGAGCAACGTTTTGACGGGCGCCACCGGAGCTCACCCGGGCGATATCGACGGCCTCGATACGACCGTGCGCATCAGCAATTCCGTCACCTACAGCATGCCCGCCTGGCGCGGCCTGCAGGCGAGCGCGCAATACGGTTTTGGCGAAGCGGCCGACGGCAATGCCGTGGGCAGCAGTTTCAGCGCCGCCGTCAAGTACAGCACCTCGCCGGCCGAATTCGCGCTCGGCTACCTGAAACTGAAAAATGGACAGAATGGCGCCGGCTGGAGCGACAACGCATCTGGCAGCTTCGGCATCTCCGCCATCAACCAGGGCTACGCCTCGGCGGAAAGCATCGAATTCATCGCCGCCAGCGCGCGCTACACCATGGGCAAGTGGATGGTGGGCGCCAATGCCAGCAACGTGCAGTACCAGGCGGGCCGCCGCTCGGCCTTCCGCGACACGGCCATCTTCAACACGGCCGGCCTGATCTCGAGCTACCAGCTGACGCCGCAGTGGTTCCTGTCCGCCGGCTACAGCGATACTTTCGCCAGCCACGCCAACGGCGTGTCGGATCGCGCGCGCTACCGCCAGCTGTCGTTCGAGCAGAATTACGCGCTGTCGAAGCGCACGGCGATCTACCTGATCGAAGCGCGCCAGCTGGCGCGCGGCCAGACCCTGGGCCAGGGCGGCGCCATCATCGATGCCGTCGCCTCGGTCGGCGATTCGCAAAACGGCACGCCGTCGTCGAACGGTGGCCAGACAGTGGTGATGGTCGGTCTCAAGCATTCTTTCTGAACGGTTGCTGAACTCACGGGAGCTTCAATTGGACGCTACACACAATAAGGAGGGCCGCGGCCCTTTCAATCCTGGCCGCCGCATGGTGCTGGCCGGTTTGCTGTCGGCTTCGGTGGCGGCGCTGATTCCCTGGGCGCTGGCCGAACCGGTCGCCAATGCGGAGCAGGGCGCCTTCCTGGGCGTGTCGGCCATGCTGGTCGGGCGCCCGGTGCTCGACCCCGTGCTGGCCAAGCGCCTGTATGACGCGCTGGTAGCGCAGGACGCGGCCTTTCCCGCGAAGGTGCGCGCGCTGCTGACGTTGATCAATGCGCAGGACTTGCAGGCGGCCGGCCTGCAGGAAGCGCTCGATGCGCTCGACTCGGCACAGGCGCCGCTGGCGGCCTTGCCGCGCCAGATCGCCAGCGCCTGGTACCTGGGCATCGTCGGCACGGGCGAGGCGGCCGTCTGCGTCGCCTACGAGCAGGCCTTGAACGCGGCCGTTGTGGCCGATGTGCTCAAGCCTCCCACGTATTCCTACGGCGCCTACGGCAGCTGGGCCAGAAAACCAATTTAAGGAGCCATCATGGCTGAAGAACTCTCTGCCGATTACCTCGTCATCGGCTCCGGCATCATCGGCTCCCTGGCCGCGCGCAAGCTGGCGCTGGCGGGTGCCTCGGTGCTGATCCTGGAAGCGGGTCCGCGCGTGTCGCGCGGCGAAATCGTCGCCCGTTTCCGCAACACGACGCGCCGCAGCGACTGGATGTCGCCGTATCCGTCGGTGGCCACGGCGCCGCACCCGATCTACCAGCCGAAGGACAACGGCCACCTGGTGCAGGCCGGCCCGTATCCGTACCCGGCCGAATACATCCGCCAGTTCGGCGGCACCTCGTGGCACTGGGCCGCGCAAGCGTGGCGCAACGTGCCGAACGACTTCCGCATCCATACCTTGTATGGCGTGGGCGTCGACTGGCCCCTCAGCTACGCAGACCTGGAGCCGTTCTACCAGGAAGCGGAAGACATCATGGGCGTTTCCGGGGCCGATAACACGGGTTCGCCGCGCAAGCAGCCATTCCCGATGGATGCCGTGACGGAGCCGTATGCCATGCGCCGCATCCGCGAGCGCCTCGACCCCTCGTTCAAGGTGGTCGGCAACACGGTGGCGCGCAACAGCGTCAGCTACGATGGCCGCCCGGCCTGCTGCGGCAACAACAGCTGCCAGCCGATCTGCCCCATCGACGCGCAATATCACGGCGGCATCGCCGCGCAGCAGGCGGAAGACGCGGGCGTCAAGATCGTCTGCAATGCCAACGTCTACAAGCTGGAACACGACGCGCAGGGCCGCATCACGGCGGCGCTGTACTACGACGTCGAGAAGAACAGCCACAGGGTCACGGCCAAGACTTTCATTTTGGCCGCCAACGGCATCGAAAGCCCCCGTTTGCTGCTCGTTTCCGCCTCGGACAAATACCCGAATGGCCTGGCCAACAGCAGCGACATGGTGGGCCGCAACCTGATGGACCACCCGAGCACCTCGATCACCTTCGACGCGGATGAAGACCTGTGGCTGGGCCGGGGCCCGCAAAGCCCCAACTCCATCAACACCATGCGCGATGGCGACTTCCGCAGCCAGCATTCGCCATACCGCCTGGACTTCACGAATATCTCGCGCGTCGATGGCGCCACCAGGGAATTGATCGGCAAGGGCGTCTTTGGCGCCGAATTCGAACAGCAGCTGCGTTTCCGCTCGGCGCGCGAAATGAGCCTGAAAAACGTGCTGGAAGTGCTGCCGAACCCGGAAAATCGCATCGCCCTCAGCAGCGAAAAGGATGCCATGGGCATCCCCAAGCCGCAGGCGCATTATGCGATCGACGAGTACACCAAGCGGGGGCACGAGCGTTCGAAGCAGGATTTCGAGCACATCGCCAAGCTGATGGGCGGCACCAATCTGCGCCACAGCAAGGAAGGCGTGTTCGCCAACAACCAGCACATCTGCGGCACCTTGTCGATGGGTGCCGATCCGGCCAAGGCCGTGTGCGACCAGTGGGGCCGCACCTTCGACCACGCCAATCTGTTCCTATGCAGCACCGGCGTGCTGCCCACGTCCGGCACCTGCAATTCGACGGAAAACGGCCTGGCCGTGGCCCTGCGCAGCGTCAAGCATATTCTCGACGAACAACAGGGAGGAACAGCATGATGGCGGCCTTCCGACTGGCGGCGGGCGCCGCCTTGCTGTCCCTCGTGGCCTTGCCGGTGCTGGCGGAGCAAGCTCCTGGCGCGGACGTGCAGGCGATCGAACGTGGCCGCTACCTGGCCACGGCGGGCGACTGCATCGCCTGCCATAGCGTGCCTGGCGGCAAACCGATGGCGGGCGGGCTGGCGCTGGCCACGCCGCTGGGCGCCATCGTTGCCACCAACATCACGCCATCGACAACGCATGGCATCGGCAACTACACGCTGGCGCAATTCTCCGACGCCGTGCGCCACGGCGTGCGGGCCGACGGCGCGCACCTGTACCCGGCCATGCCCTACACGGCCTACGCCAAGGTGACGGATGACGACACGGCCTCCCTGTACGCCTACTTCATGCATGGCGTGGCGGCGGTCGATACGGCGCCGGCGCAAAAGACGGACTTGCCGTTCCCGTTCAACATCCGCATGTCGATGGCGCTCTGGAATTGGCTCTTCCTCGACAAAAAGCCGTTCGTGGCCGATGCGGCCAAGAGCATGGAGTGGAACCGCGGCGCCTATCTGGCGCAAGGCCTGGCCCACTGCACCACTTGCCACACGCCGCGCAATGCGCTGATGGCCGAGCAGCTGTCGAAAGAGTTGGGTGGGTCCGACCTGGGTACCTGGTACGCGCCGAACATTACGTCGGACGTCAACAGCGGTATCGGCAGTTGGAGCCAGCAGGAGCTGGCCGGCTACCTGCGCACGGGCCGCGCGGCCAACAAGGCGCAGGCGGCCGGACCGATGGCCGAAGCCATCGACCATAGCCTGAAGCACCTGAGCGACGCGGATCTGAACGCCATCGCGCACTACGTCAAGAGCGTGCCCGCCATCCGCGACAAGGCGGACACGAAAGCGGTGACGCAATGGGGCCAGGCTGGCGACGAGTTGAGTAGCATCCGCGGCGTGCCGCTGCCGCAAAACCTGAACAGGATGTCGGGTGCGCAGCTGTACGATGCGCAGTGCGCCAGCTGCCACCAGGCCAGGGGCGAGGGCAGTTTCGACGGCAGCTTGCCGCCGCTGTTCCATAACTCGGTGACTGGCCGCAGCAACAGCAACAACCTGGTGATGGCAATACTCGATGGTGTGGAACGGCAGGACGGCAAGGGTAATCATACTGCGGGACATCTGATGCCAGCCTTCCGCCAGACCCTGTCGGACGAGCAGATCGTCACCCTCGGTAATTACGTGCAGAAGATGTACGGCAACCCCGATGTGAAAGTGACGGCGGAGCAGGTGACGACCTTGCGCAATGGCGGCGCGCCGTCCAACCTGATCGGCCTGGCCCGCGCGGGCATCATCGTCGGCGTGCTGGTGCTGCTGGCCTTGCTGCTGTGGTGGCGGGGACGGCGGCGCAAGGAAACATCCGCAGCTTGAAAATAAACCCTGAAGCAAAGGCTGGGGTCAGACTCGACAGGGTCTGACCCCTTTTTTTACGCAAGAGTTTGCAACTGATTTGCATCTATGGGATTTATGTACTATCATTAGTTACATGAGACGCGACAGCAAACTATCATCGATCCTCCATGTGCTGCTGCACATGGCCCACGCGGGACGCCCGATGACGTCCGAGGAACTTTCCGGCTACCTGGACACCAACCCCGTGCTGGTGCGGCGCGTGATGGCCGGCCTGCGCGAGCGCGGCTACGTGGCGTCGGTCAAGGGCCATGGCGGTGGCTGGCGCATCGTCTGCGACTTGCACCGCGTGACCCTGCAAGACATTTATGTGGCCGTGGGTTCGCCCACCATTTTCGCCATGGGCAACCGCGTCGATCAGCCGGGCTGCCTGGTCGAACAAGTGGTCAACCAGTCGCTGGCCGGCGCCTTCGACGAAGCCGAGGCGCTGCTGATCCAGCGCTTTGGCGCCGTCACCCTGGCCGACCTGGCTGACCGTTTCAGCCAACAGTACGCCTTGCACCGAGGAGCACACCATGCACATTCCTGAACCGCACAGCGCCACGTTTGACGCCATCATCATCGGCGGCAGCTACGCCGGCCTGTCCGCCGCCACGCAACTGGCGCGCGCCCGCCGCCGCGTGCTGGTGATCGACGGCGGCCAGCGCCGCAACCGCTACGCCAGCCATTCCCACGGCTTCCTGACCCAGGACGGCAGCGGGACGGCCGCCATCGCCGCCGAAGGCAAGGCGCAACTGCTGGCGTATGCCACCGTCACCTGGCGGGACGGGACGGCCTTGCAGGCGGTGGCCAGCAGCGATGGCGATGGCTTCGACGTGACCCTGGCGGACGGCAGCGTCGTGCATGGCCGCCGCCTGGTGCTGGCCACCGGCGTGATCGACGAATTGCCGCCCGTCGAAGGCCTGGCCGAACGCTGGGGCAACAGCGTCTTTCACTGCCCGTATTGCCACGGTTATGAACTGGAGCAAGGCGCCATCGGCGTGCTGGCCACGGGGCCCCTGTCCATGCACCACGCCCTGATGCTGCCCGACTGGGGCACGGTCACCTTTTTCCTGAATGGCGCGTTCGAGCCCGATGCGGCGCAGCTGGTGCAACTGGCCGCGCGCGGCGTGACAGTGGTGCACACGCCCGTGGCGCAGATCGACGGGGTAGCCGATGTGGTCATGGCGGACGGCAGCCGCCACGTGATGGCAGGCCTGTTCGTGGCGACCCGCACCCGCCTGACCAGTGCCCTGGCCGGCGAGTTGGGCTGCGCGCTGGAAGAGGGTGCCATGGGGCCATTTGTGCGTACCGACGAGCAAAAGGCCAGCAGCGTGCCCGGCGTCTTCTGTTGCGGCGATGCGGGGCGCATGGCTGGCAGCGTGGCATTCGCGGTGGCCGATGGCGCCATGGCCGGCGTGGCAGCGCACCGCTCGCTGATGTTCGGACTGGATCAGGCGGCAAAACCGCCATCGATCTTCAGCCCGGCGCCCGTGACGAATGCCGCTTCCGCGCTGGCCAGGTAAGCCACCATGCCGGCGATTTCATCGGCCGTGCCGTGGCGGGGCAGGGCCATCAGGCCGTGCATCAGGTCGGCGAAGTCGCCCGTCGGCGGGTTCATGTCGGTGGCGACGGGGCCAGGTTCCACATTGTTGATGGTGATGCCGCGCGGCCCCAGGTCGCGCGACAGGCCTTGCGTCAGGCCGATCAGCGCCGATTTGCTCATGGCGTAGGCGGCCGCGCCGCCGAACGGCATGCGGTGCGCATTCGTGCTGCCGATATTGATGATGCGCCCACCCGTCTGCATGTGCGCCACGGCCGCCTTGATGGCGACGAACACGGCGCGCACGTTGACGTTCAAGGTCTTGTCGAAGTCTGCCAGCGAAAAATCGTCGATGGCGCCGGGCAGGAACACGCCCGCATTGTTGACGAGGATGTCGATCTTGCCAAACTGCGTCGCCACCTTGTCGATCGCCGCCGTCAGGGCTGCGGCGTCGGCCGCATCGGCTTGCACGCCCAGCGCCTTGCCGCCCGCTGTTTCCACTGTGGCGGCCAGCGCCTGCGCTTCGGCGGCCGAGCTTTGATAGGTGAAGACGACGGTCGCGCCCTGGCTGGCCAGGCGACGCACGATGGCCGCGCCGATGCCGCGCGAGCCGCCCGTTACAAACGCGATCTTGTCTTGCAGTGGTAAAGAGGTGCTGGTGGTGGCTTGGGTTTGCATGATGGGCTTTCTGTGTGAGGAATCGAGAAGCTCAGTATCTGCCTTCGATTGCCTGCGCGCTAGCCATGAATCGCTACAATCACTTTCAACCATCAGTATCAAATGAGCGGGTAAAATAGGCGCATGGACGCCCTCAATCACTTGCAATCGTTTGTGCTGTCTGCCGAACTGGGCAGCTTTTCGGCGGCTGCGCGCCGCCTGGGGCTGACGCCGGCTGCCGTCAGCAAGAACGTGGCGCGGCTGGAAGCGAGCCTGGGATTGCGCTTGTTCCAGCGCAGCACGCGGCGATTGACCCTGACGGAAGGGGGCGAGCGCTTCCTGCAGCAGATAGGCGGCGCCCTGTCCACCCTGCGCGAAGCGATCGCCGGCGTGGCGGAAGAGGGCGGCCAGCCGGCCGGCATCCTGAAAATCAGCATGGCGCCGTCGTTCGGGCGCAGCTACGTGGTGCCCCTGCTGGGCGAGTTCATCGCCCGCTACCCGGGCGTGGTCCCCGACTGCCATTTCGATAACCGGCAAGTGGACTTGATCGGCGAGGGGTTCGATGTCGCCATCGGCGGCGGCATCGAGCTGACGCCGGGCGTGGTGGCGCGCGAACTGGGCCACGCCCACATCGTCGCCACGGCGTCGCCCGCCTTCATGCAAGGTAAAACCATGCCCATGCACCCGTCGGATCTGGCGCAATTCGACGGCGTGGCGCGCCGCTCGGCCGGCAGCGGCAGATTGCGCAGCTGGATACTGCGCGACGGGCAGGGCGGCGAAGGCGTGGCCGAATCCCGCCCGCGCGCCATCTTCGACGACCCGGACGCGATGGCGCAGGCGGCCATCATGGGGGTCGGCGTAGCGCTGCTGCCCATGCCGCACGCGTTGACCCACTTGCGCAGCGGAGCGTTGATCCGCTTGCTGCCCGGCTGGCATGCCGATTCCGGCCCCCTGTCCGTGTACTATGCGAGCAAGAAGCTGCTGCCCGCGAAGACGCGCGTCTTCGTCGATTTTTTGCTGGAGCAATTCCGCCAGCGCGATTTCGCTGCGCAGATACGGCCTGATTACAACACCTGACAAAATCGTAGCGAGCGGAAGGAAGGCTCGGCGCCCCCGTTGGCTCGAGAAGAGCAACTGTACGAAGTACGGGGCCGCCGAGGCAGTGAGCATCAAAGACCGCAAATTACGACGCGCAGTAGGTGTTGATAGCTGTTCTACTACATGGTTATGGCCATTCTCGCCAGCGCAGCCTGGGCTAGCCGACACATTGTTGTAAATATACTTTCTTTTCACAAATAACATGACATGGCGGGTGGTAGCGACACGATCTGTCGCTACGCTTGTGTAAGATGAAAACATTCCGAAAAGAAAGTTTTTGTCTGTGCCGTCCATTCCTGACAGATCCCATCCACGAATCGCCGCATGCGCTTGCCGCGCGACTATAGGTATGGGATCAACATCGCCTGGAGCGCAGTTATTTAAACCGTTGTCGATAGAAAGTCCTCACGATGCATTCTCCTGAAATTTTGCTGCAAGATTTGAACGCTGCCTTACGCGAATTGCATGGCGCCAGTCAGTTGATTGACGACGAGCGCCTGCGCACCGACATGCCGCTGATCATGCGCCGCCTGTTGCTTGCCGAAGTGCTGGGCACGACGTCGATCCTGGCGATCGGCGGCTCGCAAGGGGCGGGAAAAACTACACTGCTGCGCTCGCTGTATGCGCTCGATGGCGAGTCGGCGCAATGGTTGCAGCCCAACGAAGGCCGGGGCGAGAAGCTGCCCGTGCTGGTGCTGGAAGATGCGTCGCACACCGAGGTGCAGGGCGCGCTGCGCTGCCTGCGCAAGCAGGACGGGCAATACGTGCTGGTAGAGGACGACGTCGATGTCGCCACCTTCCAGAAAGCCGTATGCGACCCGGAAATGGACGTGCTGCTGCCCGTGCTGAAGGTGCCGCAACGCTATTTCAATCGGGCGAACCAGGCCTGGCTGCTGCTGCCTGGCTACGAGACGCAGGACCGCGAGAATAAATCATGGCAGGAACTGATGCGCCAGGCCTTGGTCGGTGCGGTCGGCTGCATCGTCGTCACGGACGAGACGCGCATGGCCAACCAGCAGCAGGTCGACATCGTCACCGACATGCTGCAAGGCGAACTGGGTGGCGCGCAAACCCTGGTGGTGATCAGTAAAACGGAGGCCGCGCGCGGCAAGCCGGAGCGCCTGCAGGCGTTGCGCGATACGGCGGCCCATGTGTTCAAGGTACCAGCCGACTTGGCCGGGACCAGAATCATTTGCGTCGGCGCGGATGACCAGAACTATCGTCAAGACTGGCTGCCAGCTTTGACCAAGGCGATCCAGGACCTGTCCTGCTCGGGCGGCGGCGACCGCAAGGCGCAACTGAGTCGTCTGGCAGGGGTGCTGAGCCGTGACCTGACCTCGGTGCTGGGACTGGTGCACAATAAAACCAAGCTGCTCTTTCATGAACGCGAGAGCGGCAATGAGGGCTTGCAGGCAGTGCGCAGCTATCTGGAGGCCTTCGACGAGGCCAGGGATAGCTTGCGCGAGGACTATCTGGAAGGCGTCGATCAATTGCTGCAAGCGCATCTGGGTGCGGCCTGGAAGACGCTCGAAGGCAGCTTGATCAGCGATCACGAGGGTGTGGTCAACAAAATCAAGGACTTCGCCAGAACGGCCACGCAAAGCCACCAGCACATAGCGCAGAGCGTAAGCGCATCGTGGGGCGGCCAGGCCGACGTGCTGGAAAAGCACACCGACATGATCGGCGGGCTGACGCAGAAGAAACTGCGCGGTGAGCAGGGCCAGCAAGTGCTTGCCATCGCGCACGGAAGCGATGCGACACCGATGCAAAAACTGGGCTATGTCGATGCAAAGCAGCAAGTGATTGCCTGGCAGCGTCCGGACGAGGACGACCAGCAAAATCTGCGGGTGATTTTGGGTGCAAAGGGGCGGGCGGAAGGGCCGGCCCAGTTGGTGACCAAGGATGTCGTCAGCGCGATCAAGCTCTTGCCAGCGTTGACGCTGGAATATGCGCGGCTGGCCAGCATGATGCCCGCGCTGGTGGGCCTGACGCCGGAATTGAAGACGGCAGAGGCGTCCGATCAAGCCGACATGATGAAAAAGGCGGTGCAGCAATTGGGCGACGGCGTGACCTTGGGCAAGACGGTCTTGCGCAGCATTGCCACCGTCTTTGCCGTCGATGTGCTCAGCGATGGCGATGTCGATGTGATCCCTGCGCTGATGAGCATGTTCAATCCGGCGTCCGCCTCGGCCGCGGCTGCCGGCACCGGCACGGGCGGCACGGCGGCGGCCGGTGCCGCCATCGGCGGCGTTGGCGCGGCCGTGGTCGGCGCAGTGGCGGTGGGGTATCTGGCGTATTCCGCCATGCAGGCCACGCGCATCCATGACGAGAAGGCACGGCTCGTTTCGCAATCGATGTTGCAGAGCATACAGGCACACCACCACAAGCATTTCATCCATCATTTCAATCAGATGATGGGCCAGATGCGGGGCCGGCTGGAACAGTCATTGCGCGCGCGCTACCGCCTGGATGAAGCGCTGATGGAAAAAGACCGCCTGGCGAAGGCCCTGGCCGATGTGCGTTCGCTGCAGCGTGACCTGCTGTTCGAACTGGGGCGGTCCGGGCATACGATGGCGCTGTTCCATGCGGATGCGGCCGCGTGAGCCGGGGCAGCTTGGCGCCGGCGCAAGCGTCCGGCGTGCGCGCGGCATGGGCACAGCATGACCAGGAGCGGCTGGACTGGGCCTTCCGGGCATATACGCGCTTTGCTGAATCGCTGAGCCCTGAAATCCGTGACCGCCTGGCCAGCAAGGATCAGCAGGCGGAAGCCTACGTGGTCGTTTTCGGCAAGACTCAGGTCGGCAAAACTACCTTGCTGATGGAGTTGATGGGGGTGCTGGCGACGCAGATGCCGCGCGTGGCGCGGGTCTTGCGGGGTGGACGCGCGGCCGGACAATCGGCCACCGCCACCACGATGGAATATCGCCGTTCGCCGGATCAGCGCTGGGGACTGAAAGTCAATGACACGGCCACCGCATGGTACGGCGATGACCTGGCCATGGAGGCAGAACTTGGCCGGTTGCGAACGGCGATGGAAATGCGCCAACTGGTCGCGCATGGGCCGTGCGTCGTGTTCGTCCCGCTGGAATGCTTTGATGCCGATGTCGCGCAGTCGGGCGTGCGCATGCTCGATCTTCCCGGCGACAAACCGGCAAACGCGGCAGAGCAGGAGCATGTACATGCGATGGCCCGCAAATATGTGCCGCTGGCCGATCTGATCCTGCTGGTGGGGCGCGGTGATGACTTGTCGTTCCTGCAGGGGGGCGGCCTGACGTTGCCGGGCATCGAAGACTGGCAAAGCGCGCCGCGGCGTTTTCGGATTGTCACCACCTATTCCTTCACGGCGCAGTCGGTGCGCGACATGGTGCGCGAGCATGCTGGCGAGGCCGAAGTGCCGCTGTACCGGCAGCGCCTGGTCGAACAGATTGAACGCTCGATACCGCTGAGTGAGGATGTCAAGCGCGCGGCGAACTTTTTCCCGCTTGAGTTCGGGCAGTCGTGGCTCGATGCCCGCGAAGCCGAACCCCTTCTGTATGCGCGGGTACAGCCGATGATGCTGACACTCAAGCAGCAGTTGCTGAGCGATATACAGGCGTCAACCACGCCATTGGCGCGTCTGCGCGTTGCCGTCGATGCGCACATGGTGATTGCCAGGGTGAAGAAAAAACGCCAGGAAGTGCTGGGTGCCGAGAGCGAGGCGCTGCAAGCGGTGCTGGGGCGGGCGCAGCACGAACAAGGGCAGGCGCAACTGGCGGCCGAGAATATCGGCAAACAATGCGTCAGCCTGGCGCAGGCGCAGGAAGCATTGACGGACGAGGCGTTGTCGAAAGACATAGCGCGGCATTTCGTTTTTGCTACGACGGCGCCTGGCGATCCATACGAAAGCGTCGACGGCTTCAAGGCAGTGATCCGGCGCGCGAAGTCGTCCATGAAGCAGGCCATGCTGGCCTGCCATCCCGACACGGCACGGATGTCAGGCACGCAGCCGTTCTGGCGCCGTGTGGAGTTGAAGGATGGCGCCAGCGGCAGCGACGACATACTGGACGATGCGTTCAGCAGCTTCCTCTCCACCCTCAATGCCTACTGGGTGGACAAATACTGGAGCACCGGCGAGGGCAGCGACTATGCCAGGGATCTCAGGACCTTCAAGCGCTGTATCGACGAGGTCCAGACGGAACTCAAGGCGCTTGCCCGCAAACGCTGGCTGGCCGCCGCTCATGCCTGGCGGGAACGCCTGCTGGAGGAGCTGGAGGAGCAACGCTACAAACGCGACGACTTTCAGCGGATTGCCGACGGCGGCATCGCGCCGATCAAGCTGCTGGAGGAGAAACTGGCACAGCACACGCAGGCGCGCGAGATGTTTGAACAGCGGATGGAAAACGACCTGCTGGAGAGCCGCCGCTTTGCGTCGCTGCTCGACGCGGAATATGTCGCTGAGCTGGAACAGCGGCGACAGGCGATCTGCACCGCCGGCAACCGCGTCACCGGCTTTCTGGGCTTGCTGGCTGCCGTGCGCCTTGTGGACGTACGCAAGCAAGTCCTGCTGCACATCGAACCCTCCGCCATTTAATTCACTTTTACTTCATATTGACCAAGGCCATGAACAATCAACACGATATCGCCCGCCAGGAACACGAATTTCAGGAACTATTGCAAAAAGTAATGCAGGAACCTCTGGCGCCTGTTACGAAGTCGGTCCGCGAGCTGGACAAACGGCTGAACCAGTTTGAATCGATGCTGGAAGATTTACAGGCCATTATCCAGGGCACCAATATGAGTGCGGATGACGCGCTCACGCAGATTCGATCGCTCAAATCGCTGGCCGAAGAGACGCCGCGCGAAATTCGCCTGTCGTTGCAACCCATGCTGCACCAGGTCCAGAATACGCTGGAACAGGGCACGGTGACTGCCCACCGCGACTCGGTGGAGAAATTGTCGGGACAACTGGTGGAGCAAGGTGAGTCCGACAAGCAATCCTTCATTCAGTTGCAAGAAATGATGGCGCAGCAGCGCCATGAGCTGGGCACGCAGGTGGCGGCATCGCTCATGGAGGTTGCCCGCCGCAACGAAGCCGAGGTGGCGCCGCTGGTGCAGTCCGTGGCGCAGATGCAATTGGCGTTTGCCGAGCAGCAAATGCAATTGACCGCGCTGGCGATGCAGCAGGATGCGTGGGCCAGAAAATGGACGGAGCAGCTGGCGTCCTCGACACAATCTGTGCGGCGTTGGCTGATTGCCACCCTGGTCGTGGCCAGCGCAGGCTGTGCCGCCGGAATTGCCATGTTTGCCGGCAGGGTCTGACTGCCGCAGCGATAAAGAAACTGGCCATGCCCCAGGCCTGCTCAGCCGCTGTGCGCCACCAGCCTGAGTCGCGTAATCTCCGCCGGCGCGCCGATGCGTTTCGGCGGGCCCCAGTACCCGGTGCCGCGGCTGACGTAAATCCACAGGCGGCCGCGCCGGTGCAGGCCGGCCACATACGGCTGCTGCAGCGGCACGAACAGATTCCACGGCCAGAACTGGCCGCCGTGCGTGTGGCCCGACAATTGCAGGTCGTAGCCGGCCGCTTCGGCCTCGGGCGCGCTGCGCGGCTGGTGCGCCAGCAGGATGCGGGGGATATCGGCCGGTGCACCGGCGATGGCCGCTTGTGGGTCGCTCTTCTGCGCCGGATCGAAGGCGGCGGCGTTGAAGTCAGTGACGCCGGCCAGCGCCAGGCGCGCGCCGTCGTGTTCCAGTACCGCATGTTCGTTCATCAGCACGCGCAAGCCCAGGCGGCGAAATTCCGCCACCCAGGGCGCCGCACCCGAATAGTATTCGTGGTTGCCCGTCACAAGGAAGACGCCGTGGCGCGCGCGCAGCTCGCCCAGCGGCGCCGTATGGCTGCCCAGTTGCGCCACCGTGCCGTCGACCACGTCGCCCGTGATGGCGATGAGGTCCGCCTGCAGGCCGTTGGCGCGCGCGACGATGGCTTCCACGTAGGCGCGCTTGATGGTGGCGCCCACGTGGATGTCGCTCAGTTGCACGATGCTAAAACCATGCAGGGCGGCCGGCAGGCCGGCGATCGGCACCGTCACCTCGCGCACGCGCGCCACACGGCGGGCGTTGATGAAACCGACGACGCTGGCCAGCAGCGCCAGGAGCAGGACAATTACGGCGGAGGCCTGCGCGTGCGGGCGTGCTGCCGGCAGCAGCAGGGTGAGTTCGCGCAGCACGGTGAGCACGAACAGCGAGGAAAAAAAGCCCATGCACAGCGAACCGGCCCAGCTCAGACGGTCGGCCAGGCGCGCATCGCCCGTGACGGCGCGGGCGAAGATGGTCATCGGCATGAGCATGGTCGACGCCAGCAAGACGGCGCCGCCCAGCAGCCAGCCGGCCAGGCCGACGGGCAGTGCAGGCAGCAGCAGCCAGCCCAGCAGGGCATGCAGGGCGCCCAGTATCATGGTGATGCGCAGCAGCGGCGTGCGGGTTGTCATGTCAAGGTTCCAGAAGTGGGGCGCCCAGATAGGCGGAAGTGATGCGCGTGAAACTGCCATCCTGGCGCATGCGCCGGAATACGCGGTCGAAGGCGGCGGCCAGCGCGGGCGAGCCTGTATTCTTGCGAAACACGATATAGGTGTCGAAGCGGGCCAGTGGCGGCGCCACGCGGACGATGCCTTGCAGTTTCAACTGTTTGACCGTGTACTGGCCGACGACGCCGTCCGCCAGCACGGCATCGATGCGGCGCAGCGCCAGTTTCTGGAAGTTGGCGGCATCCGTCGGTACGTCGGCGATGCTCCAGCGGCCCTGCGCCACGCCGGCGGCGATGGCTTCGGGCAGGCGGAATCCACCGCGCACGCCGATCACTTTGCCGGCCAGGTCGTCCAGCTTGCCCACGGCCAGCAGCGTGTCGGCCTGCCGCACGAACAGCGCGTACTCGGTCGGCTGCAGCGGTACCTTGCCAAATTCCAGGTACTGCTCGCGTGCCGGTGTGCGGCTCATGGCGAAGGCGCAATCGACCGTGCCCTGGGGCCTGGCCAGCTCACTTTCGAGCCGGCGCCATGGCATGGCGCGAAATTCAATGGCGATGCCCAGGCGGGCTGCCGCCTCGCGCAGCACATCGACGTTCAATCCCTCGATGCGGCCCTGATTCTGCATGAAGTAGGGTGCGAAGAGGTCGTCATGGCATACCAGCCTGCCTGGTAATCCTGCTTCGGTGCTGGCCGCCACGGCCTTGCTGGCCAGCATTGCCAGCAAGGCCGTGGCGGCAAAGGCGGCCAGCCAGGCACGGGGGCGCAGCCATGTGGAAAAAGGCACAGCAGCGCCATTACCTATCGTTTTTTGCTGCAATTGTTCATCCCGGTTGGCCCGAAACAGTCGCGTTTCGCACTGCCGATTATAGTCGACGCGTTATGTAAATGACCAATTTCGCAGCCAGTCCAGCGTCATGATGCGATATGCAGCCCCAGCATGGCCAGCTTGCCGAAATCGACGGGCTTGGCGAAGTGCTCGTTGAAACCCGCTTGCAGGGCCGCCTGGCGGTCGTGTTCCTGGCCATAGCCGGTCAGCGCGACGAGCAGGAATTGCTGCGGGATTGGCAACTGGCGCAGTTTGACGGCCACCTCGTAGCCGCTCATGTCGGGCAGGCCGATGTCGAGAAAGATGATGTCAGGCTTGAATTCCACGGTGCGCTCGGTCGCTTGCGCGCCCGTGTAGGCGGTGCGCACCGTGTGGCCGTACATTTCCAGCAGTTCGGCCAGGGTGTCGGCCGCGTCGCAGTTGTCGTCGACGACGAGGATGCGCTGGCTGGCGCCACTGGCCGCCTGCGGCGCCGGCACGGCCGGCAGCGGCACGTTGGCGTCGAGCGGCAGGATGACTTCGAAGGTGCTGCCCAGCCCTACGCCAGGGCTGTGCACGCTGACCTGGCCACCGTGCAAGGTCACCAGCTTGCGCACCAGCGACAGGCCGATGCCCAGGCCGTCCTGCACCCGGTCGGGCGCGTGGCCGCTTTGCTCGAACAGGCCGAAGATGCTGTCGATGCTGGCGGCGGCGATGCCGATGCCGTTGTCGCAGAGGCGTATGCGCACGTTATCGTCTTCGCGCACGGCGGAAATGGCGATGCGTCCGCCCGGCGCCGTGAACTTGGCCGCGTTGAGCAGCAGGTTGGCGACGATCTGCGACAGGCGCACGGCGTCGCCGCAGACCCACAGTTCTTCCTGGGGCAGGTGCACGTCCAGCGCATGGCCGCGCGCCTCGACGCTGTGCGAACTGGTTTCCAGCGCGCTGCGGATAACGCTGGCCAGGCTCACGCTTTCCCATTGCAGCGAGATTTTGCCTTGCGAAATGCGCGACACGTCGAGCAGGTCGTCCACCAGGCGCACCAGGTGGTCCGTGTGGCGGCCGATGGTGCGGCGCGCATTGTCCTGCATGGCCGGCACGACGGGATCGAGCTTGCACAGCAGCGCCAGCGCCGTGCGGATGGGGCCCAGCGGGTTGCGCAATTCGTGCGCCAGGGTGGCCAGGAATTCATCTTTGCGGCGGTCCACGTCGCGCAGCTCGCGCTCGACCCGGCCCAGGCGCAGCAGCGCCTTGACGTTGGCGATCAATTCATCGGCCTCGATCGGCTCGACCAGGTAATTGTCGGCGCCGCCGTCCAGGGCGCGGATCTTGTCGGCCGTGCCGATGCACGAGGCCGACGTCTGCAGCACCAGGATGGTGTTCGTTTCGGCGCCGCCCTTCAACTGGCGGCACACTTCCAGGCCGTTGATGTCGGGCAGCTTGACGTCGAGCAGGATCAGGTTGGGGCGGTCCTGGCGGGCGCGCAGCAGCGCGTCGCCGCCGTTCGACGCTTCGATGACCTTGAAGCCGGCGCGTTTGAGGATGCGCGACTTGGCGTAGCGGGCGCCGTCGCTGTCATCGACGTTGAGGATCAGAGCATCGCTATTGTTATCCGGTAGCATGCGCATTGTCCCAGGTGGTTGTGCCTTGCGGCGGAACCGGCTCTTGCCGGTGGTGTGGATTGCCGATCAGCGCGCGCAGGGTCGCCAGCAATTGCTGGCGCGACAGCGGCTTGACGTAGTAGGCGTCGGCGCCCAGGGCCAGACCCTTGCGCACGTCGTCGATCTCGGTAGCGACGATGACGGGCACCTGGCGCCGCAGCGGGTCGTTTTTCAGCTCGGCCAGCCAGTGCCAGGCCGTTTCGCCGTGCAGCAGGATGTCGAGGATGACGGCGGCGGGGCGCTGCTGTTCCCAGCGTTCCTGCGCCTCGCGCACGCTGCGCGCGGGAACCACGCGAAATTCGCTGCCGGCCAGGAATTTTTCATACAGCAGGCGGATGGGCGGATTGTCTTCCACCACCAGCACGCCGATGCGCTGGTCGTTGCCGTTGTCGTTGGCCGGCGCGCTCGGCGGCAGGCTGCCCTCGGGCGCATGGTAGCTGGTGGGCAGGATGACGGAAAACAGCGAACCCTCACCCGGTGTGCTTTCCACGGCCACCGTGCCGTTGAGCAAGGTGGCCAGGTTGCGGCACAGGGGCAGGCCCAGGCCCGTGCCCTTGACCTTGCGCTGCATGTGGTTTTCCACCTGGCTGAATTCCTCGAAAATCAGCTGCACGTCGTCGGCGGCGATGCCCAGGCCCGTGTCGGAGACGGAAAAGCGGATGGCGTCCTGCTGCGGCAAGGACGTGGCGCTGACGACGATGGCGCCGGCCTCGGTGAACTTGAGGGCGTTGGCGATGAAGTTGCGCAGGATTTGCGACAACTTGCCTTCATCCGTATGGATCTGCAGCGCAGGATCGGGGGCGATGAAGGTCAGGGTGAGCGACTCGGACACCAGCAGCGGGCGCAGCATGCCGCGCAGGGCGCTGAACAGGTCGGCTACTTGAAAACTGTTGGCGTGCACGTCGACCTTGCCCGCCTCGATCTTGGCCAGGTCCAGCAAGTCGTTGACCAGGTCGCTCAGGCTGACGGCGCTTTGCAGGATGAACAGCACCTGCTTTTCCTGCTCCTGCGACAGTTCGCCGTCAATGCGGTCGAGCAGCAGCTTGGACAGGGCGCGGATGGAGCTGAGCGGCGTGCGGAATTCATGGCTCATGTTCGACAGGAAGCGCGATTTCATCTGGTCGGCGCGGCGCAGGTGGTCGGCTTTTTCATCGAGTTCCGCGAACAGCGCCACCACGCCCCGGTTGGTGTCTTCCAGTTCGCGCGTCAGCTGTAATAAATCGTCCTGGCGCGTCTTCAGTTCGGCCAGGGTGGCGAGCAGCTCGCGGTTCTGCTGCTGCACTTCGGACAGCGTTATATCCGATGGCAGCGCCTGCAGGCTGCCCGACAGCGCGCCGATCATGCTGCCGTCGAGCAGGGGAGAGTCGCGCGGGAACAGCTTTTGCAGCGTGATGTGCGTGCCGGCGCCCGGCGTGCTGTCGATGTGGCAGCGATCCATCAGGCGCTGCGCGCCCAGGATGCCCAGGCCCATGCCCGTAGGTGAACGGTAGGTGCCGGCCAGTATCTTGTCGAGCTGCGCGATGCCGGGGCCCTGGTCCTCGATGCGGATGCTGAGTACCTGCGGCGCCGTCTGGCCATCGATGGCGAAGTGCACCTTGCCGCTGCCCGCATAGTTGTAGACGTTGCGCGCCAGTTCCGACACGGCCGTGGCGATGCGCACCTGGTCCTGCACGCCGAAGCCGCACAGGGCGGCGATTTGCCGCGCGCGCTGGCGCGCTCCCACCACATCGAGTTCGCTGCCGATATGCGCCGTCAATATGCGTTGTGTCATGGCGTGTCGTTCCTTTCCGCACCGGCATGCCGGTGCTCCTCATGTTCGCGCAGCACCACCACCGTGACGTCGTCGCGCCCGCGTGCAAAGTCGCGGTACAGCACGGCGGCGACCAGGCTGGGGTGGCATTGCGCCAGGCCCGGATACTGTTCCAGGTCCCAGCGTGTATGCAGGCCGTCGCTATGCATGATCAAGGTCGTGCCCGGCTGCCACGCATAGCAGAATTCCTGCACCTTGCGCAGATTGCTGCCGACGATGCCGTTATGCGACAGCAGATGCCGGCGCTGCTGCGCATCGAAGGCGCAGGCGGCGATATTGCCCACGCCCGCATAGTGCAGTTCGCGCCGCGCGCTGTCGATGTGCGCCACCGCCATGGCTGCGCCGCGCGTGGTGCGCAGGGCGCCGTGGGCCAGTTCGATGAAGGGGGCGGGCAGGGGTGGCAGGCCGGGTGTGGCGTGTTCCAGCAGCGTGCTGGCGCATTCCGAGGCGCGCGCCGCCAGCGGACCATGGCCCAGGCCATCGGCCACCATCAGGCTCAGTTCATGGCCTTCGCACACGACGTTCCAGGCGTCGCCGCACACCTGCTCCGACGCCAGCGGCAGGCACACGGCGCCGATTTGCCAGTTCGGATGGGCGGGAACGGCGCTGCTGGCGTTCGGCCCCCACACCACCGTCATCAGCACTGTGCCCTTGCCGGGCGCCGTGTACAGGTCGAATTCCTGGCTCAGGCGGCGTATCGCGCCCAGGCCTACGCCATACGTGCCCGTGGTGGAATGGCCGTCCTGCATGTGCTGGCGCACATTCGCCATGCCGGGACCGTTGTCGATGGCCAGCACTTCGATGCCGCTGGTGCCGCCGCGCAGTACCTTGCGCAGCAGGATTTCGCCGCGCTGCGCGTGCTTGACGATGTTGGTGGCCGCTTCGCTGATGATGATGGCCAACTGGCCCGTGCGCACGTCGTCAAAGCCGATGCGGCGCGCCAGTTCGTTGCCGGCGCGGCGGGCTGCGGCGATCTCGCTCGGTTCGCCGATGGGAAAACTGCGTTGCCTGAGAATGTCAGGCTGAGGTTCCAGGTGGTTCAAAACAGCTTCCATTTCGCGATGGTGACGGTGGTGCCCGCGCCGGGCGCCGTGTCGATGTGAAAGGCGTCGGCCAGGCGCTTGGCGCCGCCCAGCCCCAGTCCCAGTCCGCCGCCGCTGGTATAGCCATCGGTCAGCGCCAGGGTAATATCGTCGATGCCCGGCCCCGCGTCGACAAAGCGCAGTTCCAGGCCCTGGCGCGCGCCATCGCTGACGCGCGCGATGCGCGCTTCGCCGCCGCCGCCGTAGCGCAGGGTGTTGCGCGCCAGTTCGCTCGCCGCCGTGATGATCTTGGTCTGTTCGATCAGGCCAAAACCCATGGCGACCATGCTGTCGCGCACCTGCTTGCGCAACCGCACGACGTCTTCGTCGCTGTGCAGGGGCAGGATCTGCTGCACCTGCTGCACCCCCGCCTGTGCCTGCGCGCCCAGCACGGCACCCCCCGTCATGTGCATGCGCCGTCCCGGTCCAGCAGCTTGATGCCCCGTTCCACGTTCAGCGCCGTGCTCACGCCTTCCAGGGTCAGGCCCAGTTCCACCAGCGTGATGGCTACGGCCGGCTGCATGCCGACGACCACCGTGCGCGCGTCGAGGATTTTCGCCATCGCCGCCGTGTTGCTGATCATGCGGCCGATGAAGGAGTCGACGATGTCGAGCGCGGAAATGTCGATCAGCACGCCCGTGGCGCGGTCCGTCACGATGCGCGTGGTCAGGTCGTCCTGCAAGGTCATCGCCAGGCGGTCATGCATGTCCACCTGGATCGTCACCAGCAACAGCCGGCCCATGCGTAAAATGGGAATTCTTTCCATAGGCGCCTCAGTGTTGTTGCTGCTGGTAAGTGATGCTGGAACCCGTGCGTTTCAGGGCCACGACGAAGGCGTCGGCCAGGGTAGCCTTGGTCATCACATCTTCCAGGTTGACGCCCAGGTGCACGATGGTTTGCGCGATCTGCGGGCGGATGCCGCTGATGATGCAGTCGGCGCCCATCAGGCGCGCGGCGGCGATGGTTTTCAACAGGTGCTGCGCCACCAGCGTGTCGACCGTGGGCACGCCCGTGATGTCGATGATGGCGATCAGGGCGCCCGTGTCGACGATCTTTTGCAGCAGGCTTTCCATCACCACTTGCGTGCGGGCGCTGTCGAGAGTGCCGATCAGGGGCAGGGCCAGCACGTTTTGCCACAGTTGCACCACGGGCGTGGACAGTTCCAGCAATTCCTGCTGCTGGCGCAGAATCACCTGTTCACGCGCCTTCTGGTAGATGGCGATGGTCAGCAGGCCCAATTCATCGAACAGCTTGCTGGTGCTGATGATGGCGTCGCCCAGCTGCTCCGGCTGCGCCGTGATTTGCTTGCGCAGGTAGGCGAACAGCGGTTCCTTGAGGGCGAACATGAAGCCGGCCGTGTCGATCGGCGAATAGCCCTGGCGCACGCGCGACTGCGATATTTCAGCGATCAGCTGGCGCGTATCGTCCCAGGCGCCGCCTTCGATGTCGAACGAGTCGCCGCTGTCGAGCGCGCCCGCCAGCAGCGGCAGCAATTGCGCTGCCTGCTGGCGCAGCTCGTTTTCGGCGATCTTGTCGCGCCGCACCAAGCGGGCGACCAGGCCGGCCATCCAGCCGTCCAGCAGCGCCGTGTGGTGCTCGCTGATGATGCCGGCCAGTTGCTGCGCCTGGCCCGTGCCCGTCTTGACCGTGTCCGTCTTCATTTTCATGCTCATCCTTGGCTGAGTGGAGGGTGCGGCACGGCCGCAAACGGCACCGCACTGTGATGAATAAATTATAGGCAAGCACGATTGTGGCTTGTGTTCTGTGCCGCACATAGTGGCGCATGTCGATCCAGTTTTCCGCCGCAAAGCTGCCGCTTTAAAGATGTATGTGGTTTGCATGTTTATGCGAATTCCGCTACACTGGCAACACTCAACAAGAGAAACACGCCATGAATATCGACAAATTCAAACAGCAGCACCTGGCCATCCTGGCCTCCATCGATGCCTTGCGCCAGCTGGCGCGTGGCGGTGTGGCCGCACAGGCGCAGGCGATTGCCGACCAGATCATCGCCATGAGCGGCTTGATCAAGCTGCACCTGGCCGTCGAGCAGCGCTACCTGTATCCGGCCGCGCAGAGTTGTGGCGTGGCCAGGGTGGCGCAGCTGGGCCGCCAGTACGAAAACGAGATGCACGGCATCGCCGGCGCCTACCTCGATTTTGCCGGCCGCTGGAATACGCCAGTGCGCCTGGCGGCCGAGCCGGATGCCTTCCGCAGCGAAGCCAATACCGTGCTGCACGCGCTGTTCCAGCGCATGCGGCGCGAAGACCATGAGCTGTATCCAGCCGTTGAAACGCTGGCCTGAAACCGCTTACCCATATAGACACAGGAGTTCCCCATGCTGACCCAAGAACAACGCGCCATCATCACGGCCACCGTCCCCATCCTCGAACAGGGCGGCGAAGCGCTGACGCGCCACTTCTACAAGAATCTGTTCCGCGACCATCCCGAAGTGCTGCCGTACTTTAACCAGGCGCACCAGCACAGCGGTGACCAGCAGCGCGCGCTGGCGAATGGCGTGCTGATGTATGCCAAGCATATCGACCAGCTGGCAGCGCTGGGCGACCTGGTGGCCACCATCGTCAACAAGCACGTGGCCTTGCAGATCCGCGCCGAGCACTATCCGCTGGTGGGCGCCAGCCTGCTGCAAGCGATCCGCGAAGTGCTGGGCGCCGAGGTGGCCAGCGACGCCGTCATCGATGCCTGGGGCGCGGCCTACGGCCAGCTGGCCGACATCCTGGCCGGCGAAGAAGGGCGTATCTACAAGGCGCAGGCTGCCGCGCCGGGCGGCTGGAGCGGCGCGCGCGATTTTGTCGTACGCAGCAAGACGGTGGAAAGCGGCGAGATCACGTCCTTCCTGATGGCGCCTGCCGATGGCCAGCCCGTGCTCGACTTTGCACCAGGCCAGTATATCGGCGTGCTGGCCAGCGTCGATGGCGTGCCCATGCGCCGCCAGTACTCGCTGTCGGCCGCCAGCAATGGCCAGACCTACCGCATCAGCGTCAAGCGCGAAGAGGGCGGCAAGGTGTCGAATTTCTTCCACGATCATATACAGGCGGGCGATACCGTGCAGCTGACGCCGCCGTCGGGCGACTTCGTGCTGACGGAGAGCGACAAGCCGCTGGTGCTGATCAGCGGCGGCGTGGGCATCACGCCGACCCTGGCCATGCTGACGGCGGCCCTGCGCGGCAAGCGTCCCGTGCATTTCATCCACGCGGCGCGCAACCAGGGCGTGCATGCGTTTCGCCAGCAGATCGACGCACTGGCTGCGCAGCACCCGCAGCTGCAGCGCTATTACTGCTACGCGGAACATGACGGTGCGCAAGGTGCACCGGACGCCGTCGGCCTGCTGAGTAAAGAGCAGCTGAATCACTGGCTGCCAGCCTCGCGCGACGTCGACGCCTACTTCCTGGGGCCGCAGCCGTTCATGCGGGCCGTCAAGCAATATCTGCGCGAGCTGGGCGTGCCGGAAGGGCAGACGCACCATGAATTCTTCGGACCGGCAGCCGCGCTGAACTGACCTTACCTGCCTTGTGTTGCTCCTTGTGTTGCTCCTGCGAGAAAAAACCGCTGCCGTAAGGGGCGGGTAAGTCTCGCGCTGTACTGTGAATCCAAGCTCGCACAAAAGAGCACGCTTTTACATAACAGGAGGCAACACCATGCATGACGATCTGGTACAAAAACTCAAGAGTGACCCCAATTATCATCGGCTGGTCAGGGTGCGCTCGCGCTTCGGCTGGGCGCTGACGGGCCTGATGATGCTGGTGTACTACGGCTACATCCTGCTCATCGCCTTCAACAAGGAATTTCTTGCCACCAAAACGGGCACGGGCGTGATGACCTGGGGCATGCCGATTGGCTTGTTCGTCATCGTGTTTACCGTGGTGATCACCGGCATTTATGTGCGCCGCGCCAACAAGCAATTCGACGACCTGACCAGCGCCATCCAGGCACGGGTGCAAGCATGAACCGCGCCCCATCGATGCAACGCACATTTTCCTGCCTGGCAGCCCTGACCTTGCTGGCGAGCGCCAGCAACAGCGTGCTGGCGGCCGGCGCCGACCTGGGCCAGGCAGTCAAGCAACCCACCAACTGGACGGCGATCATCATGTTCGCCGCCTTCGTCATTTTTACCTTGTTCGTCACCAAGTGGGCGGCCGCGAAGACCAAGTCGGCCTCCGATTTCTACACGGCCGGCGGCGGCATCACGGGCTTCCAGAATGGCCTCGCCATTGCGGGCGACTATATGTCGGCTGCATCGTTCCTCGGCATTTCCGCCGCCGTCTTCCTCAACGGCTATGACGGCCTGATCTATGCCATCGGCTTTCTCGTCGGCTGGCCCATCATCACCTTCCTGATGGCCGAGCGCTTGCGTAATCTGGGCCGCTACACCTTTGCCGATGTGGCCGCCTACCGCTTCAAGCAGGCGCCGATCCGCATTTTCTCGGCGTCCGGCACCCTCGTCGTCGTGGCCTTTTACCTGATCGCGCAGATGGTGGGCGCGGGCCAGCTGATCAAGCTGCTGTTCGGCCTGGAATACTGGATCGCCGTCGTCCTGGTCGGTACATTGATGATGATTTACGTGCTGTTTGGCGGCATGACGGCCACCACCTGGGTGCAGATCATCAAGGCCGTCATGCTGCTGGGCGGCGCCACCTTCATGGCCGTTGCCGTGCTGGCGCAATTCAACTTCAGCCCGGAAGCGCTGTTCGCCAAGTCGGTGGACGTGCACGCCGCCAAGGAAGCCATCATGGGCCCCGGTTCCTTCATCAAGGACCCGATCTCGGCCATCTCCTTCGGTATGGCGCTGATGTTCGGTACGGCCGGCTTGCCGCACATCCTGATGCGTTTCTTCACGGTGCCGAGCGCCAAGGAAGCGCGCAAATCCGTGTTCTGGGCCACCACCTGGATCGCCTACTTCTACATTTTGACCTTCATCATCGGTTTTGGCGCCATCGTGCTGGTAAGCACCAATCCCGAGTTCAAGGATGCTGCCGGCAAGCTGCTGGGCGGTAACAACATGGCGGCCGTGCATCTGGCCAAGGCTGTGGGCGGCAATGTGTTCCTGGGCTTCATGTCGGCGGTCGCGTTTGCCACCATCCTGGCCGTTGTGGCTGGTTTGACCCTGTCGGGCGCTTCGGCCGTGTCGCACGATCTGTATGCCACCGTCATCAAGAAGGGCAAGGCCACGGGCGCCAACGAATTGAAAGTGTCGCGCGTGACCACCATCGTGCTGGGCATTATCGCCGTCGTGCTGGGTATTGCCTTCGAGAAGCAGAATATCGCCTTCATGGTCTCGCTGGCCTTCGCCATCGCTGCCTCGGCCAACTTCCCCGTGCTGTTCATGTCGGTGCTGTGGAAAGACTGCACCACGCGGGGCGCCACCATCGGCGGCTTCCTGGGCTTGACCACGGCCGTCGCGCTGACGGTGGTGTCGAAGTCCGTGTGGGTCGACGTGCTCGGTCATCCGGCGGCGCTGTTCCCGTATGCCTCGCCGGCGCTGTTCTCGATGACGGCAGGCTTTGTCGGCATCTGGCTGTTCTCCGTGCTCGACAAGAGCCCGCGCGCGCGCATCGACCGCGCCGGTTACGAGGCGCAGCAGATGCGTTCGGAAACGGGTATCGGCGCCTCCGGTGCCAGCGCGCATTGATGTTTTAGATAGTTACTGCAGGAAACAATGCCCGGCTTGCCGGGCATTGTTGTTTTTGGCGCGCGCTTACTTCGCCACGCGCAGGGGAATCACGCCCGCCGCCAGCGCCGGCACGCCCGGCGTCGCTTCGAGTATCGATGCCAGGGTCACCGTGTCGAGCACTGCCAGGAAGGCGGCCGTGGCCTGGCCCAGCTTGGCTTTCAGCAGGCAATCGGGCGTCAGCGGGCAGGTATTGTTTTCCTTGTTAAAACATTCCGCCATGAAAAAATCGTTTTCCGTCTCGCGCACCACCGTGCCGATATTGATCTCGGCCGGGTCGCGCGCCAGGCGCAGGCCGCCATTCCGCCCACGCACCGTTTCCACGATGCCTGACAGGCCCAGTTGGTGCACCACCTTCATCAGGTGATTCTTTGAAATCGAATGCAGGTCGGCGATGTCCTGGATGGTCACGAGCCGGTCGCGGTGCACGCCCAGATACATCAGGGTGCGCAGGGTGTAGTCAGTGTAGGCAGTCAGTCGCATGGGAGAAGAGAGTAAAACACCCGACAAACCTACTGCGCGTCGCGATTTGCGGCCTCCGATGCTCACTGTGCATCCGCACAGCTCCGCTTCTCGGCCACAACTCATCCCGCTCGCTACGGTTTGTCAGGTGTGTTGTAAAGATGTGGATTACATCCTTGTTTCAAGCCGCCAGCATACAGGAGAGTGCCTCGCCATCGCCACCGCCATGTGACTTGCGCCGTCACTTTTCAGCCTGGAAAGACAAATTTGGTTGCCTTTCGCTTAAATGCGTAGTAAATTTTCATATTGTTGCCCTGGCAAACAGCTCGCAAGCCCTTTAAGGCCCGTTTGACGTGGATTTTATTGATGAAAATCAAGAGGATGGTGAGACAGTAAGGTAAATTTACTACAAAATGGATGATGGGCGTTTCCCGGGCCGGGAAGCGCGTACTACGCAATCTGTGCGGTGCCGCCGTGGCCGCCCCAGGAAATGAATACCATGCAAATGAATGAAGTGAAAGACGAGCTGCTGAGCAGCGATATCCGCCAGTTGGGCCGTCTGCTGGGCGACGCCATCCGCAACCACCTGGGCGACCCCGCCTTCGAGCGCATCGAGCATGTGCGTCAGTTGGCCATCCGTTTCCGCCGCGACAATGACGAAGCGGCGCGCGCGCAGCTGTCGGACGCGCTGCAAGCGCTGTCGCAGGAAGAAACCACCCAATTGACGCGCGCCTTCAGCTATTTCTCGCTGTTGGCCAACATTGCAGAAGACCAACACCACATCCGCCGCACGCGCGCCCATTTGATCGCCGGTTCGCCACCGCGCCAGGGTAGCCTCAGCCATGCCGTCGGCAACGTGTTTGACGCGGGCAAGGCCGATGCGCTGGAAACCTTCTTTGAAGATGCGTTTGTCAGCCCCGTGTTCACGGCGCATCCGACGGAAGTGCAGCGCAAGAGCATCCAGAATTGCCAGATGGCCATCGCCCGCCTGTTGAGCGAGCGCGACCGCGTGCAAATGACGCCGGAAGAGGCGGAGCAAAACGAAGAAGCGCTGGGACGTGGCATCGTCACCCTGTGGCAGACGCGTTTGTTGCGCACCAGCAAACTGTCCGTCATGGATGAAGTGGCCAATGGCCTGTCGTTCTACGACCACACCATCTTGCGCGAATTGCCGAAATTGTATTCCTCGCTGGAAACCATGCTGGCCCAGCGCGATGCCCGCTGGGAAGATGCGGAATTGCCCAATTTCATGAAGGTCGGCAGCTGGATAGGCGGCGACCGCGACGGCAACCCGTTTGTCACGGCCGACATCCTGCGCAGCACCCTGCAGACGCAGGCCGACAAGGTGCTCGACTTTTATCTGGGCGAATTGCGCAAGCTCGCCTCGCAACTGTCGCTGGCACAAATCTTGAACGCATGCAGCGAGCCGCTGCGCGCGTTGGCCGAACGCTCGGCCGATGCGTCGCCGCACCGGGTCGACGAGCCGTACCGCCGCGCCTTGCATGGTATCCATGCGCGCCTGGAAGCGACGCGCGTCGCCTTGTGCGGCAAGGGCAAGCCAGCCGAAGGCGTGCAACCCTACGCGGCGGCTGCCGAACTGCTGGCCGACCTGGACGTGGTCCAGCATTCGCTCGTCAGCAATGGCTTGCGTGCGCTGGCACGTGGCCGGCTGCGCCAGCTGCGCCGCGCCGTCAAGGTCTTCGGCTTTTCGCTGGCGCCGCTCGATCTGCGCCAGAATTCCGACGTGCACGAGCGTGTCGTGGGCGAACTGTTTGCCGGCGCCCAGCCGGGCCTGGTCTACCTGGACCTCGATGAAGAGCAGCGCATCGCCGTGCTGCTGGCCGAGCTGGAGTCGCCACGCCTGCTGGCGTCGCCGTATGCGCAGTACTCCGAGGAAACGACGTCCGAACTCGACATCTTCCGCGCCGTGCGCGAGGCCCACGTCAAATATGGCCGCGAATCAGTACCGAACTGCATCATCTCGAAGGCGGCCAGCGTCTCGGACTTGCTGGAAGTGGCCCTGCTGCTGAAAGAAGTGGGCTTGCTGCGCCAGGACAGTCGCGAAGTGGATGTCAACATCATTCCCCTGTTCGAAACCATCGACGACTTGCGCGCCGGCCCCGCCATCATGGCGCGCGCCTTCGGCTTGCCGTTCTACCGGGGATTGCTCAAGTCGCGCGCCGACCAGCAGGAAGTCATGCTCGGCTATTCTGACAGCAACAAGGACGGCGGCTTCCTCACCTCCGGCTGGGAACTCTATAAGGCCGAAATCGAGCTGGTGACGGTATTCAAGCAGTATCAGATCAAGCTGCGCCTGTTCCACGGCCGCGGCGGTTCCGTCGGACGTGGCGGCGGCCCCAGCTACGAAGCCATCCTGGCCCAGCCGGCCGGTGCCGTGCAGGGACAGATCCGCTTGACGGAGCAGGGCGAAGTCATCACGGCCAAGTATGCGAACCCGGAAGTAGGGCGCCGCAACCTGGAAGTGCTGGTGGCCGCTACCATTCAGTCGACCCTGCTGCCGCAGGCGCAGCTGCAGCCGAAGGCCTCGGCCGGCGCGGGCCACCTGGCGGCAATGGAAGAATTGTCTGGCACGGCCCTGAACGCCTACCGCGACCTCGTCTACGGCACGGACGGCTTCGAACAGTATTTCTGGGAATCGACGGTGATTGCGGAAATTGCCGCGCTGAATATCGGCAGCCGTCCCGCCTCGCGCAAGAAATCGACCTCGATCGAGGATTTGCGCGCGATTCCCTGGGTCTTGAGCTGGGCGCAATGCCGTTTGATGCTGCCTGGCTGGTTCGGCTTTGGTTCCGCCGTGCAAGCCTACCTGGCCGCCCATCCGGCGGACGGCGCGGACGTGCTGCGCGGCATGTACACGGATTGGCCCTTCTTTACGTCCTTGCTGTCGAATATGGATATGGTCCTGGCCAAGAGCGATATCGCCATTGCCGGCAAGTATGCGGAACTGGTCAAGGACAAGGCCTTGCGCGAGGCCATCTTTACACGCATCCGCGCCGAATATGCGGCCACGCTGGATGCCTTGAAGCTGATCACGGGCCAGGCAGAGTTGCAGCAAGCCAATCCGCTGATGCAGCGCTCGATACGCAACCGTTTCCCCTACATCGACCCGCTGAACCACGTGCAGGTGGAGCTGTTGAAACGTTTCCGCGAGGGTAAGCAGGATGCGGCGGCGCGCACGGGGATTCATTTGTCGATCAATGGCATCGCGGCGGGTTTGCGGAATAGTGGTTAATTAAGGCAAACCCAAGAGCGAGGGCTGGGGTCGTACCCTCAGGGTACGACCCCGGTATTTGCACTTGGGTTGGCTTTACGAACTCAGTAGAAAACATCAAGGAGACAGCATGACCATCAAAGTTGCCATCAATGGCTATGGCCGCATCGGCCGCAATGTCTTGCGCGCGTTTTATGAAGGCGGCAAGCAGCAGGATATCGAAATCGTCGCCATCAATGACCTGGGCGACGCCAAGTCGAATGCGCACCTGACGCGCTACGATACGGTGCACGGCAAGTTTCCCGGCGTCGTCACCATCGATGGCGACAACATGCTCGTCAATGGCGACCGCATCCGCGTCTTCGCGCAGCGCGATCCGGCCCTGATTCCGTGGGGAGAGTTGGGCGTGGACGTGGTGCTCGAATGCACGGGTTTCTTCACCACCAAGGAAAAAGCCTCGGCCCACCTGAAGGGCGGGGCAAAGAAAGTCATCATTTCCGCGCCGGGCGGCAAGGACGTGGATGCCACCATCGTGTTCGGCGTCAATCAGCACGTGCTGAAGGCATCGGACACGGTGATTTCGAACGCTTCGTGCACGACGAATTGCCTCGCGCCACTAGTCAAGCCGCTCAACGACGCCATCGGCATCGAATCGGGCCTGATGACCACCGTGCACGCCTACACGAACGACCAGGTACTCTCCGACGTGATGCATGAAGACTTGCGCCGCGCCCGTTCTGCCACGCATTCGATGATCCCCACCAAGACGGGCGCGGCGGCGGCCGTCGGCCTGGTCTTGCCTGAATTGAACGGCAAGCTGGACGGTTTCGCCATCCGCGTGCCGACGATTAACGTCTCGCTGGTTGACCTGTCTTTCATCGCCAAGCGCGATACGACGGTCGAGGAAGTCAACGCCTTGCTGAAAACGGCGTCGGAAGGGGTGCTGAAAGGCATCCTCACATACCAGACGGAGCCGCTCGTTTCCATCGACTTCAACCATAACCCGGCGTCGTCGAACTTCGATTCGACCCTGACCAAGGTCTCGGGCCGCCTCGTGAAGGTGTCGTCGTGGTACGACAACGAGTGGGGCTTCTCGAACCGCATGCTCGACACCACGGTCGCCCTGATGGCGGCCAAGTAAGAAAGAACCACCGCTGATCCAGCGCACCAGGACGGCCGGCCCACAAGGCTGGCCCTTGTAGCAACTCATTATAGAAAGCAGCACACCATGACCATGCAAGTACAGCAACGCGCCACCAAGATCGTTTCCACCATCGGCCCCGCTTCGAACGATATCGAGACCCTGGTCCGCATGTTCAAGGCCGGCGTCGACGTCGTACGCCTGAACTTCTCGCATGGCAAGGCGCAAGACCATATCGACCGCGCCCGCATGGTGCGCGAAGCGGCAGCGCTGTGCGGCCGCGAAGTGGCCATCATGGCGGACTTGCAAGGCCCGAAGATTCGCGTCGGCAAGTTTGAAGAAGGCAAGATTTTCCTGGAAAATGGCATGAAGTTCATCCTTGACGCCAAATGGGGCGAAAACGGCGAACTGGGTAACCTCGAACGCTGCGGCCTCGACTACAAGGAATTGCCGCGCGACTTGCGTACGGCTGACGTGCTGCTGCTGAACGACGGCCTCATCGTCTTGACGGTCGACAAGGTCGTCGGCAGCGAAATCCACACCACCGTGAAAATCGGCGGCGAACTGTCGAATAACAAGGGCATCAACCGCCAGGGCGGCGGCCTGTCCGCGCCGGCGCTGACGGCGAAAGACATGGAAGACGTGAAGACGGCGATGAGTTTCCAGGCCGATTACGTGGCCGTGTCCTTCCCGAAAAACGCCACCGACATGGTCATGGCGCGCCAGCTGGCCAATATCGCCGGCGAAGCGTGGGATCACAAGCCGATGATGATCGCCAAGATCGAGCGGGCGGAAGCGATTCCCGCGCTGCAAGAGATTCTGGACGCCTCCGACGGCATCATGGTGGCGCGCGGCGACCTGGCGGTCGAGGTGGGCAATGCGGCCGTGCCGGCCCTGCAAAAGCGCATGATCAAGATGGCGCGCGCGTCGAATAAACTGGCGATCACGGCCACACAGATGATGGAATCGATGATCGTCAACGCTGTGCCGACGCGCGCGGAAGTGTCCGACGTGGCCAATGCCGTGCTCGATGGCACGGACGCCGTCATGACGTCGGCGGAAACGGCCTCGGGCCGCTACCCGATCGAGACGGTGGAAGCGATGGCCGCCATCTGCCTGGACGCGGAAAAATGGGATACCTGCAAGCTGGACGCCGATTTCCTCAACGCCACGTTCTCGCGCATCGACCAGTCGATCGCCTACGGCGCCCTGTTTACGGCCCATCATTTGCGCGTGAAAGCCATTGCCACCCTGACGGAATCGGGCTCCACGGCCCTGTGGATGAGCCGTTGCAACATCGACATCCCCATCGTGGCGCTGACCCCCAGCGTGGGCACGCGCCGCAAGCTGGCCCTGTACCGCAACGTCAGCACCCTGGAATTGACGTCTGGCACGGATCGCGACAAGGTCTTGCAGCAGGCGGAAGAGCTGCTGCTGGAACATAAGGTCGTGACCAAGGGCGACACGGTCGTGCTGACCTGGGGCGAGCCGATGGGCAAGGTCGGCGGCACGAACGCGCTGAAAATCATGAAGATCGGCCAGCACTGACCGTATTACTGGCCACATTGCTGGCCTCATCACTGGCCGACAGCCGCCGGCAGTCTTAAGAATGGCTGAAAGCGGGGCGCTTGGCCGCCCACTGCAATGGCAGATGCCCAATCAGCCATTGCAGTGACCACATTTCCGTGTCAGCATGGTTTCCTGCCTTCCAGGGCGCATCCGGAGTTCATGATGACTACATACTTGCCTGCCTTGATCTGGTCGCTGTCGGCCTTTGTCTGCCTCTTCATTGCCAAACGCCGCTCCTTGAAAACAACTGCTGTCAGGACCATCCTGGTGGTGTTTCTGGGGCCGTTTGCCATTCCCTTCGTGCTGGCAGCAAGGCCAGAGACACGCCATCGGGCATAATCTCCCGCGATCAGCTGATCGAATACGACAGTATATAAAGCACTGGCAGCCACGTTGAAACAACAGTTTCCAGGCATCAGTGGCCACCGGCATTGACGCCGGACGTTCGCCGTTGGCCGAGGTGACCGGCCGCGGCCGGCCCTGAACCTCCCCGTCCCGGGCGCCCTTGCCAGGTCCCGTGGCCGGGCAACTGGTGCGATCGGCTCGCGCGTGAGAAGATAGATACTTTCCCATTTGGCAATTGAAGGAACCGTCAAGATGAAACCCGGATATGCTGCCGTATTGATGCTCATGCTCGCTTGCACGGCCCAGTCCCGGGCGCAGGACGCATCATGCGATGCGGACGACAGAGCGGCCGTGACATCGCTCGATGCACTCCCTGCCCAGGTTCAGGACTTGCTGGGGCGCGCCAGGCCGGGCATCGAGGGGATCGCGGACATCGGTGGTAAATTCAATCCGAGCGACGTTATCCTCGATCAAACCGTGCCGATGCGCAGGCTGATTGGCGGTGTCGCAGGCCAGCGTTGCATCTGGCTGACCGTCGAATACGGTGGCGTGGGTCACTATGAAAAAAAACTGGAGTACCGGCTTATCGTGGATAAGTGGGTGCAGACACGCGGAGCCAGCCCGGAAAGGGCGCCTGCCGTCTGGCCCGTGATAACTCGCTGAATTTGCTGTGGCAACGCCAGTATATCAAGCGCCAGGCGCCACGCTGAAACAACAGTTTGCCTGGCTGGACGGGCGCCGGCATTGACGCGGGCGCGCAGTGTTTGCGATAATGAGAATTATTCTCAGTTGGGTGGCGTGTTCCACCCGGCTATCGCAAACCCTCCACCTTGCCGCTTGCAGCGCAGGAGTCCGTCGTGAACATTGCGCAGTCCAGCGAATCGATCGCAGCCATTTACAGCAGCCACCACGGCTGGCTGATGCGCTGGCTGCGCGCCAAGCTGCAGTGCGCCGACCATGCGGCCGACCTGGCGCAGGATACCTTCGTGCGCCTGCTGACGGCGCCGCCGGAAGGCCGGCAGACCTTGCGCGAACCGCGCGCCTACCTGACCACCGTGGCGCAGCGCTTGCTGATCGACCATTACCGGCGCGTATCGCTGGAGCAGGCATGGCTGGAAACCCTGGCGCAGCAGCCCGATCTGCTGATGCAGTCTCCTGAAGAGCGCCTGCTGGTATTGGAGGCCTTGCAGCGCATCGATGCCATGCTCGATGGCTTGCCGCCGCTGGTGCGCAACGCCTTCCTGCTGGCGCATGTTGACGGCCTTGCTTACGGGGAAATCGCGCGGCGCCTGGCCGTGAGCGAGCGCAGCATCAAGCGCTACATGGTGCAGGCGTTTGAACGCTGCATCCTGCTGATCCTGTGAGCGCCATCGATCCGCGCGCCGCCCGCGCGGCGGCGCAATGGCTGGTGCGCCTGCACGGGGGCACCTTGAGTCCAGATGAGCAGCAAGCGTTCCAGTCCTGGCGCGCCAGCGATCCCGCGCACGCAGCGGCCTGGCAGCGGGCCGAGCTGGTGTGCGGCACCTTGGCCAGCGTGCCGCCCGCGCTGCGCCAGACGGCAGACGCGGCGCCGCAGTCGCCGCAGCGGCGTGCCGTACTCTACGGTCTGGCCGGGTTGATCGCGGCCGGACCGGCGCTGTGGCTGGCCAGCCAGTCGGCCCCATGGCAGGTCTGGCGCGCCGCGATCCGCACGGCGCGCGGTGAGATCCGCCACATGACCTTGCCGGATGGCACGCAACTGGTGCTCAACACGGACACGGCCATCGACGTGCACTTTGACGACGGGGCCCGGCTGGTGGTCTTGCATGGGGGCGAACTCCATGTTGCCACGGCGCACGACGGGGCAGTGCCCGCGCGCCCATTCCTCGTACGCAGCAGCAATGGCAGTGTGCGCGCGCTGGGCACGCACTTCAGCGTGCGCCAGGGCGGCAGCGTGCTGGCGCCACGCACGCAGGTGGCTGTCAGCGAGGGCGCCGTCGAGATCCGACCAGCGCAGGCGTCCGATACCGTGCGCAGGGTCAATGCGGGCCGGCAAGGCAGTTTTGATGAGCGTGCCGTTTCCTCCTTGTCGCCGCTGGCGCCGCATGCTGCCGGCTGGCTGCAGGGCGTGCTGATCGCCGAGCGCATGCCGCTGGGCGAGGTGCTGGCGCAGGTGGCGCGCTATCGCTACGGCGTGCTGCGCTGCGATCCGGCGCTGGCCGCCATGCCCGTGGACGGCATCTTCCAGCTGAACGACCCGGACAACATCCTGCTCTTGCTGCAGCGTTCCTTGCCGATCCGGCTGGTACGCCGCACGCGCTACTGGATCAGTGTCGAGGCGGCTTGAGATTGTCGGCTTACGCCCGGTGGGCTAACCCGACCTACGCCTGTCGGGTATGGTAGGTCGGCTTAGCCCGCAGGGCGTAAGCCGACGTGCTCCAATTTACTTCTTGCCTGTCCCTTTTTTTAGATTGCTCCGTCATACAAGGTAGAGAACGAACAATCCGAACCATCGAAAGGGTCCACATGGCTTTGCAGCACCGCAGTTTGACAACAGCACGCATGACGCTCCATCCCATCACCGGCGCCGTGCGCGCCGCGCTGGTCCTGTTCCTGGCCGTGGGTGCGGCCGGTGCCGGTTTGCCGCAAATGGCGCTGGCGGCCGAGTCCAGCCCGGCCGCCAACCTGCGCGATTACAGCATTCCTGCCGGCAGCCTGCGCGATGCGCTGTCCACGTTTGCCATCGCCGCCGGGATCAACCTGTCCACGCAGGGCGTGGCGCTCGACGGCCTGGCGACGCCAGGCTTGCAGGGCCGCCATGGCGTCGCGGCCGGCCTGCAAAAACTGCTGCAGGGCAGCGGACTCGAAGTGCTTGCAAACGGCAATGGCAATTACCTGTTGCGTAAAATCAGTAGCAGTACGGCCGATGGAGGTCTGGACAGCATGCCCGCCGTGATCGTCAGCGCCGAGGCGGACCGCGCCACGGAAGGCACGGGGTTATACACGTCGAGGAATCTGTCGACGGCCACGGGCTTGAACCTGTCGCAGCGCCACACGCCGCAAACGGTCAGCGTGATTTCGCGCCAGCAAATGGAAGATTTCGACCTGACCACCTTGCAGGACGTGGCGCGCGCCACGCCGGGCCTGTATGGCAAGACGCAGGGCGTGTCCGACCAGGAAACCACGTATTTTGCGCGCGGGTTTGCCTTGAGCCACGTGAATGTTGATGGCTTGCCGCTCGATGTGACGGGTTTCAATGAGCGCAACGTCTCGGCCGACATGCTGATGTACGACCGCGTGGAAGTGGTGCGCGGCGCCACCGGACTGATGGAAGGGGCGGGCGCACCGTCGGGCAGCATCAACATGATACGCAAGCGCCCCACGGCCACGCCCTTGCTCAATGCGTCTGTCTACCTGGGCAGCTGGAAGGACCGGCAATTGACGGTCGATGGCAGCAATGCCCTGAACGAGTCGGGCAGCCTGCGCGGCAGGGTGGCGGCCAGCTGGCGCGACAGCGACAGCTTTGTCGATGTGGTCAACAATACCAATGGCACCGTGTATGCGATCGTCGAGGCGGACCTGACGCCGTCGACCACGGCCGGCATCGGTTTTTCGCGCCAGCACAGCCGCACCGACGGCGTGTTCGTCGGCTTGCCGACCTTGCCCGACGGCCGCCACATGGATTTGCCCCGCTCGACTTTCCTGAACAATGCCGACTCGTTCCAGAAACGCGACAACAACGTCGTCTTCGCCGACCTGGAAACCACGCTGGAGCAGGGCTGGCGCAGCCGCTTCGCCATCACGCACATCGATGCCTCGTCGAGCACGCGCAATACCACCAACAGCCGTGTCGAGGGCGAAACGTATCTGCTGGAACAGTCGGAAACTGGCTGGAAGTACAACACGCAACAAGTGGTGGCCGACTGGCGCTTGAGCGGCCCCGTCACCTGGTTCGGCCGCCAGCATGACGTCATCGTCGGCGCCAGCTACCGCCATGACGATTCGGACGCGGCCCAGAGCTGGGAAGGTGCGGGAAAGCGCGTGTTCGATCTGCGCCAGTGGAATCCCCGTGCCTACTCGATGCGCGGCGCGCCGTTCGAGCCGTACAACTGGGGCCGCAAGACGGACGAGAAGGGCATTTATGCGGCCGGCAACTTCAGCCTGGCCGATCCGCTGCGCCTGGTGCTGGGCGGGCGCTTCGGCTGGTATGCGCAGGATGTCACTGGCTGGTATGCCACCAAGCCGACGTGGCGCCGCGACCTGACGGAAAACGCGAAGTTTACGCCATACGCGGGTCTGGTCTACGACCTGGACGCGCACCATTCCGTGTATGCGAGCGGCACGCAGATCTTCCAGCCGCAAAGCGTGCTCGATGTCAAGGGCAATACCTTGCCGCCGTTGAGCGGCACCAACCTGGAATTGGGCGTCAAGGGAGAATATTTCGGCGGCAGGCTCAATGCCAGCGGCGCCCTGTTCCGCATCAAGCAGAATAACCGCGCCATGGCCGATGAAGTCAATTGCCCCACGGGCGGCGCCATCTATTGTGCCCGCGCGGCCGGGCAGGTAAAAAGCGAAGGCGTCGACTTGCAGTTGTCGGGCTCGCCTCTGCCGGGCTGGCAGATCGCGGGCGGCTACACCTATGTGCTGGCCAAGTACACGAAGGATAGCGTGGCGGCGAATATCGGCCAGCGCATCGCCACGGATGAGCCGAAGCAATTGTTCAAGCTATACACGACTGTGCAACTGGGGGGCAGCCTGGCGCGGTGGAACTTGGGCGCCTCCGTGACTGCGCAGGACAAGATTTACCGGAGCGACAAGGCTTACCTGACGCAGCAGGGCGGCTACGCCATCGTCGGGCTGACGGCCGGTTACCGCCTCAGCGAGCAGGTACAGCTACGCGTGAGTGTCGACAACGTGCTCGATCGCCGCTACTACCAGGGCCTCGGCTATGCCTGGTCGGGCGGGCTGGAGCGCTACGGCGCGCCGCGCAGCGTGCTGCTGTCCCTGAATTACAAGCTGTAGCCGCTGCGCCAGCAGAGCGCGCCCGTGCGGGCGCCTCTGCTACACTGCCGCCGTCTTCACTTTCACACTGCTCCCATGTCCGCCACGCCAGTCCTGACGCCCCTGAAAAGCGCTTTCCAGCTATCGCGCACCGAGAATAACATCGAGCTGATCCTGCCCGAACTGCTGGCCGCACAATTGCACGTCGTCATCGGCGGACAAAGCGAGCAGATCGACCTGTTCCTCGTGCCGTCGCCGAACCCGGAGCGCCAGTGCGTGACGGTGGCGGAAGACCCGGCCTTCCTGGCCGGCATCGCGTTTCCCAAGCTTCCCGTCACGGGGGCGCAGCTGATCGCGTCGATTCCGCCCGAGATCGAGATCGTTATCCTGCATGGCGATGGCGCCAACTACCTGACGCGCGAGCAACTGGCGTGGTTCCGCGACATGCGGGCATCCAACGCTTGATCGGTATTCCCGCCAAGCTCTGCAAGCCGGTGCGCGCCGAATGGATACGCTTTGCGCCGGCCGACGATGCCAGCTCCCATGCGGCGATGATGGCCAATCTGCGTCCCGTGCTGTGGCGCAGCGTGCTGCTGGGCGGCTGCGCCCTGATCCTCGCCTTTGTCCTGCAAGCCGTCTGGCGTGATGTGTCGTACGCGGGCGAGGCAGTGCTGCTGCTCCTGCCGGCGCTGGCCGCGTGGACCATCGGCCTGGTGCTGCTGCCGGATCGCAATCTGTCTTTTCATGTCGAAATCAACGACGCTGGCCTGTTGCTGCGCCGGGTGGCGCGGGGCTTGCCTGGCCATGACAAGGTGCTGCAACTGACGCCGCAGCAGATACGCGCGCTGGAGGTGGTCAGCTACGCGGGCCCGGTGGATGTCTACCGCGGCGGGCCGCCGATGGCGCGCCTGGAGTTGCTGCTGCACACGAACCTCGACGCTTGCCCGCTGATCCGCGTGGTGGGCATGGATTTGCTCGTGCCGCAGCGCTGGTCGTTGCGGCAGATCAAGGACGAGCTGAGCCGCCGTTGTACGCTGGCCGGCATTGCCGTCAGCGAGACGGCCGGCCCGCATTACCAGTCGTGCGCCGCCATCCGCGCGCGCTGGCCGCAGGCGTAATTGATTCTGCTATGATGCACGCACGCTGGCCCCGTGAGCGCCGGTGAAAAGGAATTGTCCATGAATAGTTTCTTCTGCCGGGGCTTGCCGCAGGTCTGCACGCTGCTTGCCTGCGCCGCCTTTTGCCTGCAGGCCGATGCCGCCGAACCCACGCTGGAAGCGACCATTGTCGCGCTCGACGCCAAGGCTTTCGATGCCTTCAATCACTGTGCCGAAGCGGGACGCCTGCAGGAACATGCGAGCTACTTTGCCCCGGATGTGGAGTTTTACCACGACCAGGGCGGCGTCACTTGGAACCGCGATGCGATGCTGGCCAACACGCAACAGCATGTCTGCGGCAAATTTCGCCGGGAAATTGTCGCTGGCTCACAGCGCGTCTACCCGATCCAGGACTTTGGCGCCATCGAGCAGGGTTCGCACCGCTTTTGCCAGTTCGATACGGGTAGCTGCGACGGCCTGGCCGATTTCACCATCATATGGAAGCAAAGCCCGGCAGGCTGGCACATGACGCGCGTGCTCAGCTACGGGCACCGCGCGAATAAATAAGTGATATCCAGGCAAGCCTTGCCGGACCTGTCGCTGCGCGCCGTCATTGCGGGCAACATCGACGACGTGCGCGCGCTGGCGCCGCACGCGGCGCAGCAGGATTTTATTGCCAGCAATGCCGAGTCGCTGGCGCTTGCCGCCGCACACCCGCACATGCACGCGCGCACCATCTATGCCGGCGAGGTGCTGGCCGGCTTTGCCCTGTATGCGGAGCCGGGCCCGGCGGGCCGGCAGGATACCTACGTGCTGTACCGGCTGATGCTGGCCGCCGGCTGGCAGGGGCAGGGCCTGGGCCGGCGCGCGCTGGAGTTGCTGCTGGGCGAGATGCGCGCCCGCGGCGCGGCCCGCGTAGCGCTGTACTACTCGCCCGCCAATCTGATAGCGCGGCAGCTGTATGCATCGGCCGGTTTTGTCGAAACGGGCATCGACGCGGATGGCGAAATGATGGCCGTGCGCACGCCGGCGTGACGGCGGCGTGCCTGGCCGCGACGGGCAACTGTCGCCGTATCGCCGCAAAACATGTATTTCCTGGCAATTGTATTGCTGAAGTCCTATGAATATTTTCGTAAAGCAACTATACTCATGACTCTTTAAAAAATCATCGTCACGCTGGCGGCCAGCTATCCGCGCCAGAGTTCGTACGTATTCCGCTTGTTCTCTCTGAACGGGCACCTTTCCCCCGCGCGGCAGGCGTGGGCGTGATGACCGAGCCTTGCCCTGGTCGATTGCTGCCGTTGTCATTTTCGCTGTGTTGCCGCTTTACTAAAAAGCCTGGCATCGGCGCGCGGTGCGCTGTCATGTTTTGCGACGTCACGTTTCACTCTATGTAGTTCACGACAGTATGCTGAGTTCCATCTTTGCCTTTTCGACCGATACCGTGCCGTATATCTACGGCACGCACGATGCCTGGCTGGTGCTGTTTTCCATCGCTATCGCCATCTTTGCCTCGTTCATGGCCCTGCAGATCGCCGGCATGGCGCGCAGCAGCGAACGGGGCTTCCAGCGCCAGACGGCCATCATCACAGGCGCCATCGCGCTGGGCGGCGGCATCTGGTCGATGCACTTCATCGGCATGCTGGCTTTCGACATCTGCACGCGTGTGTCCTTCGAACCGGGTCTGACCCTGCTGTCGATGCTGCCTGGCGTGGCCGCGTCATGGGTGGCGCTGAACCTGCTGGCGCGTCCGCGCATCAACTGGCGCCAGCTGGTGGTGGGCGGCGTGCTGGTGGGCGTGGGCATCGGCTCCATGCATTACAGCGGCATGGCCGCCATGCAAACTTCGCTGACCCTGCACTACGAGCCGTGGCTGTTTGCCCTGTCGCTGCTGGTGGCCGTCACCATGGCCATGCTGGCGCTGTGGATACGCTTCGGCCTGAGCGCCATGCGCCAGCGCCTCAGTGCGCTGACGGCGCTGCTGGTCAGCAGTGTCGTGATGGGCCTGGCCATTTCCGGCATGCATTACACGGGCATGCTGGCGGCGCGATTTTCCGGCACGCCCACGGCAGGCGAGAACACGATTGTGGTGCAAGCCTCGTTCGTGGCCCTGGCCGTGGCCCTGATCACCGTCACCCTGACCGTCTTTGTGGTCGCCGCGAACGGCTTGCTGCGCTACCGCCAGTTGCTGCGCCATGCCAGCGCCAGCGAGTCGCGCCTGCGCGCCATCGTCGACACGGCCGCCGATGGCCTGATCACCATCGATGGCCAGGGCAAGGTGCGCTCCTTCAATCCCGCCGCGGAAAGCCTGTTTGGCTGGCGCGAAGCGCAGATCGTTGGGCGCGACGCCAGCGTGCTGCTGCAACCGTCCGACGCCGCCGAGTACGAGGGCTATCTGCGCGACTACCTGGAAACGGGTGCTTCGCGCATCCTCGACAGCGGACGCGAACTCAATGGCCGCCACAAGGATGGTGCGGTGCTGCCCATGCGCGTGGCGATCGGCAAGATCGACACGCCGGGCCAGCCCCTGTTCGTGGCCTTCGTGACGGACATGCGCTCCTCGCGCAGCATGGAGCAGGCGCTGAAGGACAGCGAGCGCCAGTACCGCACCCTGATCCGCAATATCCCCGGCGTGTCCTTCCACTGCAGCTTCGCGCCCGAATGGAAGATGATCTTCATCAGCGATGCCGTCTTCAACCTGACAGGCTGGATGCCGCAGGACTTCATCGAAGGGCGGGTCAGGCTGTTCGACCTCGTGCATCCGGACGACCGCCAGCGCGTCAGCGACACCTGCGTGCAGGCGGCCGGCGAGAAGCGCGATTTCGAGAACGTCTACCGCCTGATCCACCGCGACGGGCGCGAGCGCTGGGTGCGCGAAAGCAGCGGCCCCGTGCTCGACAACGACGGCGTGGTGCGCTGGATCGACGGCGTCATCCTCGACATCACGGAAAGCGAATTGCGCAACGCCGAATACGAAGGCAAGGTGACGGCCATCTCGCGCGCGATGGCCGTCATCGAGTTCGACCTGCAGGGGCGCATCCTGGCGGCCAACCAGAACTTCCTCGACCTGCTCGGCTACCGGCTCGATGACGTGCTGGGTCTGCACCACAGCATCTTCTGCGAACCGGCTTATGTCACTTCGCCCGACTACATCGCGTTCTGGCAGCAACTGGCGCAGGGCGAATTCAATACGGGCGAGTACAAGCGCATCGACAAGGATGGCCGGGAAGTGTGGATACAGGCCTCGTACAACCCGATCTTCAACACGGACGGCAAGCCGTTCAAGGTGGTCAAGCTGGCCACCGACGTGAGCGAACGGCGCGCCATGCAGGAAAACCTGCGCGCGGCGAAAGACCGCGCCGAGCTGGCCGCCGAATCGAAAACCAGCTTCCTGGCCAACATGAGCCATGAAATCCGCACGCCGATGAACGCCATCATCGGCTTTACGGAAGTGCTGCTGGGGACCGCCCTGGACAGCCTGCAGCGCCGCCACCTGGGCACGGTGCGCCAGTCGGCCCGTTCGCTGCTCGAGCTGCTCAACGACATCCTCGACACGGCCAAGCTGGAAAAAGGCGCCACCGAGCTGGAACTGGTGGACTTTTCGCTGCCGGACCTGGTCGACCATGTGGCGGCCTCCCTGCGCATCACGGCGCAGGCGCGCGACCTGGTGCTGCATGTGGACGTCGATCCGGGCATGGGCCAGTTCTTCCTGGGCGACGCGCGCCGGCTGCAGCAGGTGCTGACGAATTTGATCGGCAACGCCGTCAAGTTCACGGAAGTGGGCCACGTGCGCGTGGCCGTCGCCATGCAGGGCGAGCAGGTGCATATCGCCGTGCACGACACGGGCATCGGCATCCCCGCCGACCGCCTGGACAAGATCTTTGCCCCATTTACGCAAGCCGATTCTTCCATGAGCCGCCGCTTTGGCGGCACGGGCCTGGGCACGACGATTTCGCTGCAGCTGGTCGAACTGATGGGTGGCACCATCACGGTGGAAAGCACCCTGGGCGTGGGCAGCGTGTTCCATGTATTGCTGCCGCTGGCGCCGGGCAAGGCTGTGGCGCGCCGCAGCGAACAGCCCGTGGTGGCCTTGCCGCCGCTGCGCATCCTGGTGGCCGACGACGTGCCGCAGAACGTGGAGCTGCTGCAGATCAGTCTGGGCGCGGCCGGCCACCAGGTGATCGCCGCCAGCGATGGCGAGAGCGCCGTGCGCGAGTTCAGCCGTGGCAGCTTCGACATCGTCCTGATGGACGTGCAGATGCCGCGCATGGATGGCCTGGAAGCGACACGCCTGATTCGCGTATACGAGCGGGAACAGGGCTTGAAGGCGACGCCCATCATCGCCCTGACGGCCAGCGTACTGGAACAGGACCGGCGCGCCGCGCAGACGGCGGGCATGAACGGTTTTGCCTCGAAGCCGCTGGAAATGCACAAGCTGACGGCGGAAATCGCCCGCCTGCTCGATATCGCCGTGGCCATGCCGCCGCCGGCGGCCGGCTCGGCGGCGCGTGCCGCCGCAGGCCAGGTGGATTGGCAGCGCGGCATCGCCCTGTGGGGCGGCCGCGAGACCTTGCAGCGGGCCATCGCGCGCTTCGTGCAGGCCAATGGCGATTGCGCCGCCATGCTGGCGGCGGAACTGGAGCGTGGCGATGGCAGCGTGGCGGGCCACCTGCTGCACCGTATCAAGGGCGCGGCGGGCAACCTGTGCCTGGTGCAGGTCGAAAGCCTGCTGGGACGCATCGAGCAAGCCATCGCGCGCCAGTTGCCGGCCACCGAATTGCTGGTACAGCTGGCGGCCGCCTTCATGGCGCTGGCCGGCGAGCTGGAGGAGGGTGCCATGGCGACGCTGGCGCCCACCGATGCTGCGCCGGCTGCCAGCGCGCCGCTCGATGCATCCGTCGCTGGCGCCTTGCTGCGGCAAGCCATCGTCAGCCTGGAAGGCGGACAGCTGGACGATGCCCTGATGGCGCAGATCGCTGCCATGCTGGCGCCGTACGGCCAGCAGCAGCGCCTGCAGGCGCTGGCCAGCGCCATCGACGATTTTGAATTTGCGCGCGCCGCGGACGTGCTGCGCCAGTTGCTGGCGTGGCTTGAGGCTCCCGCGCCGGCCGACCTTTCCTGATATTGGGCTAACGATGACCTTACACGAAGACAAACCGATCCTGCTGCTGGTGGACGACGAAGCGACGAATCTGCAGGTGCTGCGCCAGATCTTGCAGGATGATTATCGCCTGCTGTATGCCAAGGATGGCGAGAAGGCGCTGGAACTGGCGCAGAACAATCCCGTCGAACTGATCCTGCTCGACATCATGATGCCCGCCATGACGGGCTACGAAGTGTGCCGCCAGCTGAAAGCCATGCCGGCCACCGCGTCCATCCCCGTGATTTTCGTCACAGCCCTGTGCGACGTGAAGGACGAGGCGGACGGCTTTGACGCCGGCGCCGTCGACTACATCACCAAGCCCGTCAGCCCGCCCATCGTGCGCGCCCGCGTGCGCACGCATTTGTCGCTGGTCGATGCCGAGGAATTGCGCCGCTCGCGCCTGCAGGTGATCCAGACCCTGGGCCAGGCGGCCGAATACAAGGACAACGAGACGGGCATGCACGTCATCCGCATGAGCTATTATGCGCGCCAGCTGGCGCTGGCGGCCGGCTACAGCGCGGCCAGGGCGGAAGATTTATTGAATGCGGCGCCCATGCACGACGTGGGCAAGATCGGCATCCCCGACGCCATCCTGCAAAAGCCGGGCAAGCTCGATGCGGACGAATGGAGCGTCATGCGCCGCCATGCGGAAATCGGCGCGGCCATCATCGGCGAGCACGCGGGCGGCCTTCTAAAAATGGCGCGCATCATCGCCCTGACGCACCACGAGAAATGGGATGGCAGCGGCTATCCGCAAGGCTTGCAAGGCGAGGAAATCCCCCACGAAGGCCGCATCGTCGCCATCGCCGACGTCTTCGACGCGCTCACCAGCGAACGCCCGTACAAGCGCGCCTGGACGGTCGAAGAGGCCATCGCCACCATGCAGCGCGACAGCGGCACGCACTTCGACCCGACCCTGCTGGCGCTGTTCATCGAACAGCTGCCAGCCATGCTGGAGATCAAGGACAAGTGGCGCGAGCCGGTGTAGGGCGTCTCAGGTCAGGGTGGGTCCACGCGCAGGTGATCGGCCAGCAGGCGCGCATAGGCTTCAGTGTTGCCGAATTGTACGTGTGAGCATGCCATGCTGGTTCCCAGCGCTGCCATATGGCGCGAGGATATCGCATAGGCCAGTTTACCGGGCTGTCGGCGCGATGGATACATGAAACCATGGATCTGGCGTTTCTCCTGTGCAATGATCTGATCCAGCTGCCAGCCCAGCCTTTGACACCAGCCGTGATCGGGGCTGCGCAGTTGATCATAGATGCCCAGCCGGCTGGCGGCCAAGCCTGTCAGGTCGAGCAAGTTCAGAAGGGTGGCGAATGACAAGGTTGCGATCAGCGCCTGTTCCGCCCTGTGCGCGACGTAAAAGGTACCGGGGCGCGTGACGTCGTTGCAGCAAAGCTGGGCTTCCCAGGCAGCCGTGCAGGTATCTTCTGCGATATACACCCAGTGATAGGGGAAACCGTCCGGGCCGGCCAGCGCGGCGGGAGGACCGAAACGATACGTGCGTTCGACCTTTGCCGGCCAGATGGATGCCGCGCTCCACGCTGCGCGTATCAGGGGCTGGTCTGCTTGATGGGTGGCAAGATTGCGCAATAATTCAGCACGCAGCAAGGCCAATGCCGGCAGGCGCGCAGCCATTTCTGGCGGGATAGGTGTTTCTTCCAGTTCAGGCGTCATGCCGGACTAGCCTACGATGTCAGCCATCCCCCTATGCTGCCACTTGGCCGCCGCCAGCACCTTGCGCAATCTCTCGTTTGCCGGCAGATCCAGCAGCGCCTGCTGGCTTGGATGGATCTCGGCGCGCGTTTCGAACGATTTGCCTGCAAGCATCTCTGCCGGCGACAGCTCGTTGAGTTCGTCAACACGGCTGACCCAGAAGGCATGGATTTCACTACTCGGCTGGTCGGCAAGGACGGTCAGTACCGGCCCAATCAGTTCCGGCACGGGCTGGACAAATTGCCAGGCTGGAAATTCCTTGCCGATGCTGCGCCCCTTGGGCGTCACGCAATAAAACCGCTTGCTTTCCACTGCGCGATACAGGGACGCCTGCGACAGTTCCACCCATCCTTGTCCAATGACATCGGACACCTTGAGTTTTGACACGGGAAGCTGGAGCGGCGCGAGCGGCCGCGCGGCGCCCAGCGAAGCGCGCGCCTGATGGAGTGCGCGCGTGGCCACGTCGATCAGGCGCTGGCGCTCGGGCCCTTGCGCCAGTACGTCGAGCTGTGCGGTCACGAGCTGCGAGAATTGTTCCACCACCCGCAGGTCGCTATCGGTTAATGCCTGACGCTCGGGCGCCAGAGTATCGTGATGCAGATGCGCTGTCATGATGATTCCTTTGCAGTAGCGTGGTAAAGAACATCATATACAAGATTCTCATGTTTCGCAACTTTATCACGTGACGCAACTTTCTTATCCAGCGTTAAGCCATGCGGGGAGCATGCCAGGTGCCTTAAGGCAAAGTGTCTGGCAGCCGCAAAATCCGCCGTATCTCCAGAATCGCCTGCGGGCTTTCCTGCACGCTGTGCCACGAAGGGATGACTTTTTCCGACAGCGCGCCGTCGAGGTGGGCGCTGGCGTAGGGCACCACGCCGTCGCTCGATTCAAGCAGGGGCAGTTCCGGTGTGTCGTTGCCCATGATGGAGTAATAGCGCACTTTCGGGCTGATGGGCAGGTCCGCCACCAGGCGCACGAAGGGGTCCTTGTCGCTGAGGTTATCGATGCTGTTGGGGATGCGCAGCGGTTCGCTGCTGCCCGTGTCGAGCTGCGCCAGGCTGCCGGCCGCGTCCGACAGCTGCTCGAGCATGTTGATGGGCAGGGTGACGAGGTTGGCGATCCAGCGCGCCACCTTGTGGTTGGCGAACGAGGTGCCGCGGTGCGGTGCGGCGATGAAGATGGCGCGGTTTACCTGCGGCATGGCCGTGAAATTGAGGTAGGGCGCCAGTCCGGCGCGTACTTTTTCCGCCTTCTTGCCCTTCAAATTGTATTCTTCCGTGATGGCGTCGAGCAGGGTGTTGCTGGCATCCGATACCATCAGGCGCGCCAGCACGCCGCCCATGCTGTGGCCGATCAAGACCATGTCGTTCGCCGCATCCGCCTTGGCTGACGGGTCGAAATGCGCCAGAGTGGCGGCCAGCGCCTGGCGGATGGCGGCATTGTTGGCCGCCAGTGGCGCATTGCTGGGGTAGTACACCTGCCAGATCTGGTAGCGGCGCCGCAGCTGCTCGTCGCCCATCAGTTCATTCGCCACATTGATCCACGCTTCCGGACTGCTGGCCAGGCCGTGCAGCATGACGATGGTGCGCTTGTTCGGGTCGTAGGGCTGCATCAGGTGCACCTGCGGGCGCGAAATGCCGTCGGCGCGGCCGAACAGGGTGCGCAGCGCCTGCACGCCGAAGCCGGAACGGGCCAGCCACAGGCCATAGCCGGCCGTGAAGTTGGCCGCCACGGGCAATTCCTGGCCCGCCATGCGCGTCGAGTCGCTGCGCGTCGGGTCCACCAGCATCACCATCAACTGCTGCGTGGCCAATACCTCCTGCAGGCTGTTGCCGTCGAAGCGGATCAGCGCCGTGACGACGGGGAAGCGGGTTTCCTGGTAGGGCACATACTCGCCTTTCGATGCGCCTGGTTTGGGCATCACGGCGACCAGATCGGCGCCGAAGCCGTCGCGCCGGTACACATTGCGCAGGCCGGAAAACGACAGCGAGGTGGCCGGCAGCAGTTCTTCGGGCAGGGTGCCGTCTTCGGGCAGGCGCAGGGCCGACAATTCGCTGTCGATCTGCCAGCCGGCGACGCGGATCACATGGCCGTCGGGGCGGTATTCGCCACGGTGGCGGAACAGGTTGCCGACGGCCTTTTGCACGGCATAGTTATAGTAGTCGCGTATTTGCGTCTGGCGTTCCTCGAAGGCGCGCTGGCCCGGCGTGCGCGTCGTGTAGAACAGGTATGCGTACGCGTAGCGGGCCGATTCGAGCCAGGCAGCGAGCAATTCGGCGCTGGGGTGGCCACCCTGTTTTTCTTCCGCCAGGGCGCTTTCCAGCCACAATTCAGAGAGCGTGGCCAGGCGCTGCTCGTCGCTGAGCAGCTCGGAGCGGGCCAGGTCGGCGCGGCAGCTGCCCGTATTGCTTTCGCAGGCGGCGATGTCGCTGCCGATAATGCGCAGCACTTCGCTGGCCGCAGCGCTGAGTTTGCCCGTGGTGAGGATGTCGCCGCGCCGCTGCTGCAGGTAGTCGGCCGGGGAGATCGCGCTGACGGTGACGGCGGCACAGCCGCTCAGCAGCGCCGCCGCGCACAGCAGGGCGCCCAGGCGCAGTCGCCGCATCAGCCTGGCCGGCATCTCAGAACGAATAGACCAGGGTCAGCGACGTCTGCGTATCCGTGTTCTTCTTGTCGTCCGGTACGCGCGTGTCGTTGCGCGCGCTGAAGGCGGCCTTCATCTGCATGGTGCCGTTGATTTTCGTGCTGAGGGACGTTTCGGCGATGGAGTGGGTGTTCGACGTACCACGTTCGACGCTGAGCGTCTGCGAAAACATCGCCGACTGGCTGATTTTCCACTTCATGGCGGCCGCGCCGCGCACCGTCAGGCCGTGCTCCGATTCGCCCGTGTCGTTGGTGCCGCTGAAATAGCCAGGACCGAATTCCACGTCGACGCTCTTGTCGCTCGACTGGTACCAGCGCGAGCCATGACCGACGGCCAGGGTCGAGTACTTGGTGTAGGCGCCGAACTTGTCGTTCACGTGCGAGGCCAGCACGAACAGTTTTTCATGGTCGGCCATCAGCTTGTAGGCGGCCTTGGCGGAAGCAGAAAAGCGTTCGGCCGAGCGTTCGCGCACTTTCTGCCCGTCGTCGTTCGTCGTTTCATCTTCCTTGAAGTAGCCGCTGAAGATGTACTGGTTGCTCCAGTCATCGAGTTCCTGGCGTGCGTCGATCTTGCCCGTCACCGAGGTGCCGACCGTATTGCCCGAGGTGGTGATGGCGCCCAGTTCGGCGGAGGTGCTCCAGCTGCCGATGGGAATTTCATCGAACAGCATGGTTTGTTTTACGTCTGCGGCGGCGGCGCTGCCGCAGGTGATGGCCATGGCCAGCGCCAGTGCGAGAGAGTGGGTCGATTTCATGGCTGTATTTGTCTATGGCGCGCGCCGGGCGTGCCTGCTGTTCGTTAGTGGCGGTGGTGTCGATGCAGGCCGCAGCAATCGGGGCGGCGCCGATAAAAACATGCGTACGTACGCGCGCGCGGGCGCGGCCAAACATTGTCGAGGCTGTATTGTACCCGACCCCGCCATCGTTTGCCGCACGCGACAGGGCTGGCAAGTGGCGCGCGCCTGGCGTATGCTGCGCCTGTTTGCTGCCTGATCTTTACAAGGAATCTCCCGTGCGCTGCCTGGTTATCGAAGACGAAGCTGAAACTTCCCGCTATATCTGTGCCGGCCTGCGCGAGGCAGGCCACGACGTCACCGCCTGCGACAATGGCATCGACGGCATGCGCCTGGCCTGCGGCGAAGACTGGGATGCGCTGGTGCTCGACCGCCTGCTGCCCGGCGAGATCGACGGCCTGGCCATCGTCGCGCGCCTGCGCGGCATGGGCCGCAACACGCCCGTGCTGGTGCTGTCGGCCCTGTCCAGCGTCGACGAGCGCGTGCGCGGCTTGCGCAGCGGCGGCGACGATTACCTGTCGAAACCGTTCGCCATCGCCGAACTGCTGGCCCGCATCGAGGCGCTGCTGCGGCGCGCCGCGCCCGTGCCCGAATCGACGCAGCTGCAGGTGGCCGACCTGGTGCTCGACATGCGCACCATGCGCGTGACGCGCGCCAACCGGCAAATCGCCCTGCAGCCGCGCGAATTTCGCCTGCTGGAATACCTGATGCGCCACCAGGGCCAGTCCGTCACGCGCGCCATGCTGCTCGAAGCCGTGTGGGACTACCATTTCGACCCGCAGACGAACGTCATCGATGTGCAGGTGAGCCGCTTGCGCACCAAGGTGGACAAGGAGTTTTCGCCGCCGCTGATCCACACGGTGCGCGGCGTCGGCTACACCCTGGGCGTGCTCGATGGTGCGTAACTGGCACCGTTCCATTGCGGCCCGCCTGGCGCTCGGCTATGGCGTGCTGGTGGTCGTGTCGATCAGCATCGTCTGCGCCGTCTTCTATTTCGGCACCATCGGCGTGCTCGATCGCAGCGTGGACCGCAAGCTGACCTTGCTCTCGGAGCGCCTCGCCGTGCTGTACCAGCAGGGGGGCAGCAGCCGCACGACGGCGGAAATCGCCCATCTGCTCACCGACCGCACCGACAGCGACACGGAGATTTTTTTACTGGTGGATGCCGATGGCCACCGCGTGGCCGGCAATCTGTCGTCCTGGCCTGACCTTGCCAGTCCCGTGGGCCGCCTGCTGCACCGCGACGTCACGCGCGAAGGGCGCAGGGTGCCCGCGCGCATGCTGATCCGCGACCTGGCGGGCGGCGCGCGCCTGTTCGTCGGACGCGACATGGAAGAGGGCAAGTCCATCCGTACCCTGGTGCTGCGCTCGCTGGCCTATGGCGGCGGGGTGGCCATCTTGTTGGTGGTGGCGGGCGCCTGGCTGTTCCGGCGCCAGCTCGAGGCGCGCATCGGGCAAATCCGCCGCACGGCGGGGGAAATCGAGGCAGGCGACCTGAGCCGGCGCATTCCCGTCGCCAGCGAGGATGAATTCGGCTTGCTGAGCCGCGATATCAACCGCATGCTCGACCGCATCGAACACCTGATGGAAGGCGTGCGCCACGTCTCGAACGCCATTGCGCACGACTTGCGCACGCCGCTGGGTCGCATCCGCAACAAGCTCGATGGCGCCTTGCGCCAGCAGCAGAGCGTGGCCGGCTACGAGAGTGCGGCGCAGGCGGCCATTGACGACATCGACGACCTGACGCGCGTGTTCGACAAGCTGCTGCAGATCGCAGCGGCCGAATCGGGCATGCGTCCCGAGAATTTCGACGACATCGACCTGCAGCAGATCGGCGCCGACATCGTGGAAATGTACGAGGCGACGGCTGACGAGCAGGGCGTGCTGCTGGTGCAGATGTATGGCGACAGCGTGCCGGCGCGCGGCGACCGCAACCTGCTGGGCAGCGCCCTGGCCAGCCTGGTCGACAACGCCATCAAGTATGCTGGGCCGGGCGCCACGGTGGAAGTGTCGGCCGGCAGCGATGAGCAGGGCAGCTGGCTGGCCGTGCGCGACAACGGCCCCGGCGTGCCCCGGGAAGAATTGCCGAAGCTGACGCAGCGTTTTTACCGGCTCGACAAGAGCCGCCATTTACCCGGCAATGGCCTGGGCCTGTCCATCGTGGCGGCCATCGCGGCCCTGCACGGCGGCAGCCTGGACATCGAGGATGCGGCGCCGGGCTTGCGCCTGCGCCTGCGGCTGCTGCGCTAGCCGGGCCGCACATTACCAACTTGTAACCCCCTTCGTTTTCACCTCCCCCTATCATCCGTTCTACCCGGCGTAGAGCGGCTGCGTGCGCGCAGCCGCTTTGCGCCGGGCTGTTTGCGGCCGTCGCCGCGTCCCGTTCAGTAGAGCCGTTCGCATGCAACCTTTTACCGCCATTGGCGACAACGCCGCGCCGCAGCTGCCGGCACTGCGCCAGCATGGCCACCGCCTCAAGGCCACTCTGGGCGCGCTGGTCTTTCCCCTGCAGCGCGCGCGCTGGCAAGCCTTCATCGCCGGCACGCCGGGTCTGGCGGCGCTGGCGCAAGCCCATCCCAGCCTGCTGTATAAAATCTACCGTCCCTACGCCAGCCGCCAGTTTGCTTGCGCGGCGAGGGTGGAGCTGTTGCGCGGGCATTACCGCTTCCTGTGGCAGGCCGGCGCGCGGGGGCTGGTGGAATACGCGGCGCGCCGCGCGCTGGTGCTGGCCAGCATCGAGGGCAAGGATGGCGCCACCTACCGCTTGCAACTGACGGCCATTCACGACAGCCACCGCGAAGGGGAGCTGTGCCTGCGCCTGACGCGTGACGGCGTGTCGCTGTACCTGGCCAGCTTCCTGTTCCGGCCCCAGCCTGGCGGCGCCGTCATCCAGCTGGGCGCCTTGCAGGGCTTGCGCTCGCCTGCCGGCGCCCTCGCGGTGAAAGAGGCCACGCGGGCGCTGCACGGCTGCCGGCCGAAAAACCTGATGGTGGCCGCCTTGCGCGACCTGGGCGACTTTTTCGGCTGCGGCCATCTGCACCTGGTCAGCAACGCCAACCGCATCGCGCTGAACTGGCGCCGGCGCCGCCACATCTCGTGCGACTACGACCTGGCGTGGCAGGAATTGCATGCGCTGCCCACCAGCGACGGCAATTACCGCCTGCCATGCGGCCCTTGCCGGATGCCGGACATCGAACTGGTGCCGTCGAAAAAGCGTGCCGAGGCGCGCCGCCGCAGCGCCATGCTGCTGCAACTGGCGGCGGACATGCGCTGGCAAGTGGCGGCCCTGTTGCACCCGCAATGAAAGCACCCGGCGGCATTTTTTGACCTGTGCGGCTTTTTTGCCGCGCGGCCCGGCGCAATCGGCGTGATCGGCGTATACTTATCGGCGTTCTCAACCTGAAGCCAGTCACCCCATGCCAGCACAATTCCCCACTTCGCGCATGCGCCGCCTGCGCGCGACCCCGCAACTGCGCGAGCTGTTCCGCGAGACCGAGATCAATCCGCGCGACCTGGTCCTGCCGATCTTCGTCGACGAAGGTTCCAGCGATTTCATCGACATCAAGTCCATGCCTGGCGTGCGCCGCATTCCCGAAGCGAAGCTGGCGCAGGAAGTCGAACGCTATGCGCGCGCCGGCCTGCGCTCCGTCATGACCTTCGGCATTTCGCACCACAAGGACAGCCACGGCACGGACACTCTGAACCCGGACGGCCTGGTGGCGCGCATGTCGCGCATCATCAAGGACGCCGTGCCGGAAATGGTGGTCATGTCCGACACCTGCTTCTGCGAATACACGGACCACGGCCATTGCGGCATCCTGCATGGCGACACGGTCGACAACGACAGCACGGTGCTGAACCTGGGCAAGCAGGCCGTCATCGCGGCCCAGGCGGGCGCCGACATCATCGCCCCATCGGCCGCGATGGATGGCCAGGTGGCGGCGATCCGCAGCGCGCTGGACGCGGCCGGCTTCCACGACACGCCCGTGATGGCGTATTCCACCAAGTTCGCCTCCGGCCTGTATGGCCCGTTCCGCGATGCGGCCGGCAGCACCCTGAAGGGCGACCGCAAAACCTACCAGATGGACCCGATGAACCGCCGCGAAGCGATCCGCGAGTCGCTGATCGACGAAGCCGAAGGCGCCGACGCGCTGATGGTGAAACCGGCCGGGGCGTATCTGGACATCATCCGCGACCTGCGCGAAGTGACGCGCCTGCCGATCGGCGCCTACCAGGTCAGCGGCGAATACGCGATGATCAAGTTCGCCGCACAGGCGGGCGCCATCGACGAGCGCCGCGTGGTGCAGGAAACCCTGGGCGCCATCAAGCGCGCGGGCGCAGACATGATCTTTACTTACTTCGCGATGGATGTGCTGAATAATCCGTATTGAGCATTCCCGTCAAGTTGGTGCTTATTTTTACCCCAAAAGCAAGAGCTGGGGTCAGACCCGCCGGGACTCGGCGTCCCCGTCTGACCCCGGAATTTGCCGTTGGGTTTTATTTATTTATTTAGCCATGCCCCTGAAAATCTCCCGCATCCTGCACGCCGGCTATGTCTTCGAATGCGAAGGCACGGCCATCGCCTTCGACCCCATCGTCGAAAATCCGTTCAGCCGTAACTGCCACGCGTTTCCGTCCGTGCGCTTCGACCTCGATGCCGTGCGCCGGCTGCGCTGGGATGCCGTCTTCATCTCGCACTTCCACGATGACCACTGCTCGCTCGACAGTCTCGATGTGCTCGACCGCGCCACGCCCATCTACCTGTACTGCGTCTTCGACGAGCTGTTCGTCATGCTGCGCGCGCTGGGTTTTACCACCGTCGAGCGCCTGCACGTCGACGTGCCCGTGCGCGTGGGCCCCATCGAAGTGATCCCGCGCCGCGCGCTGGACGACGATGTCGACTCGCTGTTCCAGGTGCGCGCCGCCGGCCTGAATGTGCTCAACGTCGTCGATTCCTGGATCGGACCCGAAACCCTGGCGCAGCTGGCCGCGTTTGCGCCCTGGGACATGGTCTTGTGGCCGTTCCAGACCATGCGCGAGCTCGCCGTCATCGCGCCGTCGCTGGCAGCGCAGGGGCCAGTCGAGCTTCCCGACGACTGGGTGCCGCAACTGCGCGCGCTGGCGCCCCGTTACCTCGTGCCCAGCTCTTGCCAGTTCGTGCAGGAAGACTGGTCCTGGTACAACCATGCGATGTTCCCGATTACCTACCGCCGCTTTGCCGATGAAATCGGCGCCGCGCTGCCGGACGCGCACATCTTCCGCCTCGACCCGTCGACGTCCGTGCTGCTCGACGCGCACGGCCTGGCGCCGGCCGCGCCGCTGCCCTGGGTCATCCCCGTCGGGACGCAGGACGTCGATTTCGACTACCGCCCCGATGCGCCGCCGCCCGCGACCGCCGACATCGCCCGGCGTTTCGCGCCCCTGAGCGATGCCGATGCGGCGCTGGTGCTCGATTTTTGCCAGCATGGCTTGCTCGAACGCTACCGCGACATGGAACTGCCCGAGGATAGTTACTTCCAAATCCCGCGCCTGTGGCGCCTGGCCCTGTACGGCCATGACGGCGCAGCCACCGTCCTGCACTACCGCACGCACGGCGACTTGATCGACCTGGTGCCGGACACGGGCGAGGCGCCGGGCTGGACCACCGAGGTGCCGCTGGTGAAATGCCATGCGGCGCTGGCGCTGGGTGAATCGCTGACCTCGATGTACATGCGCATCAACGATGGCCCTTTCGATGCGGCCACGCGGGCCGAACTGGAAGAGGCCGACATCGTTGACGACCCCCTGATCCGCTGCCTGTTCAACGACGCCATCGGCGCCTACCAGGCGGCGCAGCTGAAGCGCCTTTTGGCGCGGCCTGAAGGAAATGGCGCGACGCGGTAAGATAGCTGCTTCTGAATGAAGAGGAACGACACCATGGCACAAGACAACGAGACCGCGATCCTGGCTGGCGGCTGCTTTTGGGGCGTGCAAGACTTGCTGCGCCGCTATCCGGGCGTGCTTGCCACGCGCGTGGGCTACAGCGGCGGCGACGTGGCCAACGCCACCTACCGCAACCATGGCACGCATGCGGAAGCGATCGAAATCATCTTCGACCCGAACACCATCAGCTACCGCAAGATCCTGGAATTGTTCTTCCAGATCCACGACCCCAGCACGCCGGACCGCCAGGGCAACGACCGCGGCACCAGCTATCGCTCGGCCATCTTTTATACCAGCGACGAGCAAAAAAAGGTGGCCGAAGACACCATCCGCGACGTCGACGCCTCCGGTCTGTGGCCCGGCAAGGTGGTGACCGAAGTGGCGCCGGCCGGCCCGTTCTGGGAAGCGGAAGCGGAGCATCAGGATTATCTGCAGCGCTTGCCGCACGGCTATACTTGCCACTACATCCGGCCGGACTGGGTCTTGCCGCAGCGTCAACAATAAGCGTCACGGGAGGCGGCCATGCGCTATTGGCAGGTGGAGCGGCGGCAGGCGGAAGGCCAGCTGGACCTGGGGCGCGCCCTCGATCTGCTGGCCGCCATCGGCCATGCCGACGTGAATGCCATGGCGGGCGCCATCCTGAAAACGGCCGGCACGGCCGCCTCCATCGCCCAGTGCACGATCTTTGCCTATGAATTCGGCAACCGGCCCCGCACGGTGGCCGTGGCCGACCGGCGTGGCGGGCGTTTTTTGCAGGATATCGCCGACAGCTACGCGCGCCACTACTATGCGCTCGACGGCAACCAGAGCGTCATCGCGCCAGCCCGCCAGCCGAAGCTGGACCCCGCCATCGTGCTGCACCAGCAGGCCAGCGACGAGATCTGCCACCCGGGCTACCGCGCCGTCTGCTATCAAAGACCGAATGTGTCGGACCGGCTGTCCCTGCTGGTGCAGCCGGCCGGCGACATCTGGCTATCCGTCAATTTTTACCGCGATAGCAGCCAGGGCCAGTTCCAGCCCGGCGAAATCGCCGCCATCGAAACCTTGTCGCCGCTGTTCGCGTATGCGGCCAGACACCACTACAGCGTCAATGGCCAGCCCGCGCAAGGCGTTTCGCCCATGATGCTGGCCAGGTTGCGCCAGCATTGCCCCGCCCTGAGCAAGCGCGAACTGGACGTGCTGCGCTGTGTGCTCGAAGGCCTCACGGCTGTGGAAATCGCCGAAACCATGGGCGTGCAGCCATCGAGCGTCATCACGTATCAAAAGCGCGCGTATAAACGCCTGGGCATTTCCAGCCAGCGTCAGTTGTTCGCCCTGTGCATGGCGCCAGCGCCTGTCTAGTCCCTTCGGCGTAGGGATGGCTCCGCCTTTTTGACTGTTTTGCCCGGCAGTTGTCCCCAAAATGGGGACAGCTGCCGGCATCGTCGTCTGCATACTGTGTTTCAAGCCGGGATTACCCGGCCGCCCTTACCCAAGAACAACAACAAGGGGAGGGCGACACCTTATGGAGACAAGCATGACCCGCGCCACACAAGCCACCAACGCGCCCGTTCTCGACGCGGCCACCAATCAACTGGAACAGCAGGTAATGCGCAAGGTATCGCGCCATTTGCTGGGATTCTTGTTCCTGCTGTTCGTTTTTTCCTTTCTTGACCGCATCAACATCGGCTTCGCCGGCCTGACCATGATGCAAGACCTGGGACTGTCCGGCACCCAGTTCGGCTTTGCCACCACCTTGTTTTACATTGCCTACATCGCGTGCAGCATCCCAAGCAACATCGTGCTGGCCCGCATCGGCGCCCGTAAATGGATAGGCAGCATGATGATCGCCTGGGGCCTGGCCTCGACGGCGACCCTGTTCGCCAGTGGCCCGGCCAGCCTGTATGCGCTGCGCTTCCTGGTCGGCGTGACGGAGGCGGGCTTTTTGCCCGGCATGTTGCTGTACCTGACGTACTGGTTTCCCAGCGCCTACCGGGCGCGCGCCAACGCCCTGTTCATGATCGCCATGCCGGTCACGGCTGCCGTCGGTTCGGCCTTGTCGGGACTGATCCTGGGCCTGGATGGCCACTGGGGCTTGAAGGGCTGGCAATGGCTGTTCTTGCTCGAAGGCATGCCATCCGTGCTGCTGGGCCTGGCCGTGTACGGCTATCTGGACGATTCGCCCAACAAGGCGAACTGGCTGGGCAAGCTGGAACAGCAGGTGCTGGCGCGCATGCTGGCGGCCGAGTACAAGCCGGTGGCGCAGGAGCAGAAGACCTCCGTGCTGGCGGAAATGCTGTCGCCCACGGTATTGAAATTCGGCATCGCCTATTTTTGCCTGGTCAACACCCTGGCGATGGTGGCCGTGTGGACGCCGCTGATCGTGAAAAGTTTCAGCGGCAACGCCAGCAACACGCAGATCGGTCTGCTGGCCGCCATTCCGCAAGTATGCACCGTGATCGGCATGATTCTGTGGGGCCGCCGCTCGGACCGCTTGCAGGAGCGCCGCTGGCACATCGTCTGGCCCATGCTGCTGTCGGCCGGCGGCTGGCTCTTCACCGCGTACTCCGGCAATCCCGTGGTGCAGTTGCTGGGCGTGTGCATGGCTTCGACGGGCGCGTATACCGCCATGTCCGTCTTCTGGACCACGCCGGACCGGGCCCTGAGCCTGGGCGCGCGCGCCATCGGCATCGCCGTCATCAATGCCACGGGCAATATCGGCTCGGCCCTGAATCCCGTCGTGGTGGGCTGGCTGAAGGATGTCACGCACAGCTTTGCCACGGGCTTGCTGTACGCCAGCGTGCTGCTGGTGGCGGGCGCGGCCATCGTGCTGACACTGCCCATCGCGCGCAGTAGCAAATAGTATTGTCGAATATTGTTGAAGAGGAAACATCATGAGCGATACATTCCACCCTTATCCCCATGTGCCGAAGCTGTATCCGCCCGGCAAACCTGCCGGTGCCGGCATCGAGCACGTGCCGGTGCTGATCGTCGGCGGCGGTCCCGTGGGCCTGGCCACGGCCCTGGGCCTGGCGTGCCACGGCGTGCGCTCGGTGCTGATCGAAGCGGACGATGGCGTCTGCACGGGCAGCCGCGCCATCTGCATCTCGCGGCGCAGCCTGGAAATCATCGACCGCCTGGGCGCGCTCGACGGTTTTATGAGCAAAGGCTTGCCGTGGGCGGGCGGGCGCAGCTTTTACCGCGACGAGGAAGTGCTGCACTTTACGATGCCGCAAGACGCGCAGCAGAAATTGCCGCCCATGCTCAACCTGGCGCAATACCATATCGAGCAATTCCTGCTCGATGCAGCCGAACGCCAGAGCGAGCTGATCGATATCCGCTGGCAAACACGGGTGACCGGCGTGGAGCAGCGCGCCGATGGCGCCACGGTCACCGTGGCCACGCCCGATGAAACCTACAAAATCGAGGCGGACTGGCTGGTGGCGGCCGATGGCGGGCGCAGCGCCGTGCGCGAGGCGCTGGGCTTCAAATTGCAAGGCACCAGCTATGAAGGGCGCTATGTGATCGTCGATATCCACCTGAAGAGCGAGCGCCCGACGGAGCGCCTCGCGTATTTCGACCCGCCATCGAATCCCGGCTCGACCGTGCTGGTGCACAAGCAGCCCGACGATATCTGGCGCATCGATTACCAGCTGCGCGACGACGAGGATGCGCAGGCGGCCGTGCTGCTGGAAAACGTGGCGCCGCGCGTGGACAGCCTGCTGGCCATGATGGGGGAAACAGCGCCCTGGCATCCCGTGTGGATCACCATTTACAAGGCCAACGCCTTGACCCTGGACAAATACCGGCACGGCGCCGTGCTGTTCGCCGGCGATGCGGCCCACCTGGTGCCCATCTTCGGCGTGCGCGGAGCGAACTCCGGCATCGACGATGCCGACAACCTGGCCTGGAAACTGGCGTATGTGGTCAAGGGCCGGGCGCCACAGGGGCTGCTGGACAGCTATTCCGACGAACGCGTGTTCGCCGCCCGTGAAAACCTGCGCCACGGCACCAAAAGCACGGAATTCATGGCGCCGCCCACCTTCGCTTTCGAGCTGATGCGCACGGCCGTGCTGGGCCTGGCGGGCAAGCATGCGCACGTGCGCTCGCTGATCAACCCGCGCCAGACCAGCGCCATCGCGTATGCGCGGTCGCCCCTGAATGCGGTTGACGCGGACGTGTTTGCAACTGGTCCCGCGCCGGGCACGGTCTTGCCAGAATGCCCGCTGGCGCTGCCGCACAACGGCGGACAAAAAGCCGGGTATATTACCGATCTGGTGCTGCGCGCCGCTGGTGCTTTCACGGGCCTGTATTTCAGCGAGGATGGGGCCGTGCCAGCCGAACTGCTGGCGCTGGGCGACACCTTGCCGTTGAGTACCGTGGCGATCAGCCGCAGCGGGGCGCAAGAGTGCGCCTGGGACCACACGGCGCGGGTATTCTCGCTATTCGACGCGCAGCCAGGCACGTTTTACCTGGTGCGTCCGGACGGCCACGTGCTGGGGCGCTGGCGGCAAGTGCAGGCGGGGCAGGTGGCGCAGGCGCTGGCGAGGATATTAGCGAGTTAAGCCCAACGGCAAATTCCGGGGTCGGACCCTGAGGGTCCGACCCCAGCTGTTCCGCCTTTCGGGTTGAAATGGGCGAATGTAATACATCAAGATCAGGAGATAATATGACCGACATCGAACTCGATAATTTGTACACCGAGCTGTGCCACACCATGGGCGGCCTGGGCGAACAGCGCTCGCCGCTGTTCCTGGCCCGCTTTGCCTTGCTGGCCATGGGCGCCATCGGCCAGGCCGACGTGGTGCAGGGCTTGCTGCGCGACGCGGCCGACGGCCTGGCGGAAAACGCATGACAGGCGCCGGCTACCAAAGCGGCTTCGGCAACGAATTTGCCACGGAAGCCATCGCCGGCGCCTTGCCGCAGGGGCAAAATTCGCCGCAGCAAGCGCCCCTGGGCCTGTATGCGGAACAATTGTCGGGCACGGCCTTCACGGCGCCGCGCGCGCAGAACCGGCGCTCCTGGCTGTACCGCATCCGTCCCGCCAGCCAGCATCCGCCGTTTACCTTGCTGCAAAATACCCGCATCGTCAGCGATTTTCACGCCATGCCCCCCACGCCGCCGAACCAGCTGCGCTGGGACCCGCTGCCGTTGCCCGACAGCGGCACGCCGGTCGACTTCATCGACGGCTGGCAAACCATGGCCGGCAACGGCAGTGCCGAAGCGATGAGCGGCTGCGCCATCCACGTGTATGCGGCCAACTGTTCCATGCAGCGCTTCTTTTACTCGGCCGATGGCGAATTGCTGGTCGTGCCGCAGGAAGGCCGGCTGGCGATCGCCACGGAACTGGGCTTGATCGAACTGGAACCGCAGGAAATCGCCGTCATTCCCCGTGGCGTGCGCTTCCGCGTGACCCTGCCGGACGGCCAGGCGCGCGGCTATGTGTGTGAAAACTTCGGCACGGCTTTTCGTTTGCCCGACATGGGGCCCATCGGCTCGAATGGCCTGGCCAACAGCCGCGATTTCCTCACGCCGCACGCGGCCTACGAGGATATCGACGGCGAGTGCGAATTGCTGGCCAAGTTCGGCGGCCATTTGTGGCGCACGACGCTCGACCATTCGCCGCTGGACGTGGTGGCCTGGCACGGCAATTACGCGCCGTACAAATATGATTTGCGCCGTTTTAACACCATCGGCTCGATCAGCTACGACCATCCCGACCCGTCGATCTTCCTTGTGCTGCAGGCGCCGAGCGAAAACCCGCTGCTGGGCGCCATCGACTTTGCCATCTTCCCGCCGCGCTGGCTGGCCGCCGAGCATACGTTCCGGCCGCCGTGGTTCCACCGCAACGTGGCCAGCGAATTCATGGGCCTGATCCACGGCGTGTACGACGCCAAGGCGGCCGGTTTCGTGCCGGGCGGCGCGAGCCTGCACAACTGCATGTCCGGCCACGGTCCCGATGCACAAACGTTCGAACGCGCCTCGCACAGCGACACTTCCGCACCCGCGAAGGTGGCCGACACCATGGCCTTCATGTTCGAGACGCGCACCATCCTCAAGCCCACGCCGTTCGCCCTGGACGGCGGCCTGCTGCAGAACGACTATTTCGAATGCTGGCAAGGCTTGCGCAAGCATTTCGATCCGGACCAGGCTTAGTCTGGCTTTGCTCAGGCGGCCCGCGCCCCCGCCACCGTGTGCGGGTTGGCGGGCCGCACCAGTCCCAAATGGCCGCGCAAGGTGCTGGCCGCATACTCGGTGCGGAACAGGCCGCGCCGCTGCAGTTCCGGTACCACCAGCCGCGTAAAATCCTCGAAGCCTTGCGGCAGCAGCGGCGGCACGACGTTGAAACCGTCCGCGCCCCGTTCCACGAACCACTGCTCCAACAGGTCGGCCACCGTCTTGACGGAGCCGATGGCTTGCAGATGGCCACGCGCCACGCGAAAGCGCAGCACCAGTTGGCGCAAGGTGAGGTTCTCGCGGCGGGCCAGCTCCAACTGCTGCAGGAAGCGCCCCTTGCCATTCTCGCCCGCCTGGTAGGGCAGGTCGGGCAGGGGGCCGTCGAGCGGATAGCCGGACAAGTCGAAACCGCCAAATTCCAGATTGCTGAAGTCGACCAGCGCCTGCAGTTCGCCGAACTGGTCCTGCGCCTGCTGGTCGCTTTCCGCCACCACCACCGACAGGCCCGGCGTGACTTTCAGCTGATCTTCGGCGCGCCCGTATTTCGCCATGCGCCCCTTGACGTCCGCATAATACGCTTGCGCCACGGGCAGCGAGGTGGCCGAGCAATACACCATCTCGGCCTGGCGCGCGGCAAATTCACGGCCTGCCTCGGAATTGCCCGCCTGGACCAGCACCGGGTGGCCCTGCAAGGGACGGGGCAAGTCCAGCAAGCCGCGCGAGGCAAAATACTCGCCCTGGAAGTCGAGCGCATGGCCTTGTGCGGGCGCGTAAAACTGGCCGCCGGCGCGGTCGGGCCGGTCGAACGCATCGTCATCCCAGCTATCCCACAGGGCCTTGGACAGGGCGATGAATTCATCGGCGCGCGCATAGCGCTGCGCATGGCTGCGCGGTGCATCGATGCCGAAATTGCGCGCCGTGTGTTCGCCAAACGAGGAGACGACATTCCAGCCCGCGCGCCCGCCGCTCAGGTGGTCGAGCGAACTGAATTTGCGCGCCACGTGGTACGGGTGTTCGTAATTGGTGTTGACGGTGGCGATCAGGCCGATATGGCTGGTGACGGCGGCAATCGCCGACAGCAGGGTGAAAGGTTCGAAGGGCAGGCCGATGGCGGCGCGGCCCGTCTCGGGCGTGACCTCGCCGGCGCGGCCGATGAAGTCGGCGATAAAAAAACTGTCGAACCTGGCCGCCTCGGCAAGCCGGGCGGCGCGCAGCCACCAGGCCAGGTCGGGCCGGCCGCTGGCGCTGGCAGACGGATGGCGCCAGGCGGCGGGATGGTGGCCGTGACGTTGCAAAAAGACGTTCAGGACAAGCTGGCGTGCTGGCATGGGGGCTCCGTGGTAGGCAGGCGACATTGCCTGCTCCTTTGCTGCAGCAAGGTTCGGGCCAACGCCCCGCATATGCAAAATCCGGATAAGCTAGCGCGGCACCATTCGTTCACGCCTGGCGATGGCGCGCGGTATAGTCGGCCCATGGAACTCTTAGCCCACAATTTCAGCAGCGATTTCGCGCGCAGCGCCCACCTTGCCCGCGGCGCCGGCGATGACGGCGATAGCGAGGCGCTGGTCGCCTTCCGCGACCCGCAGCAAATGAGCTTGCTGGTGCGCGCCACGGCCTTTGTCTTTGCCGACCCCCGTTCGCGCCAGTTGCACGAACTGATCGAACGCATCGCTCCCAGCGAGGCGACGGTGCTGATCACGGGCGAAACAGGGACGGGCAAGGAACTCATTGCGCGCCATGTGCACGGCTTGAGCGGGCGCGCCGAGCAGACCTTTGTGGCGATTAACTGCGGCGCCTTTTCCGAAACCCTGGTCGAGAGCGAACTGTTTGGCTACGAAAAAGGCGCGTTTACGGGCGCGCAGCAGGGTAAACCTGGCTGGTTCGAGACGGCCAGCGGCGGCACCCTGTTCCTCGACGAAATCGGCGACTTGCCGCTGGCGATGCAGGTCAAGCTGCTGCGCGTGCTGCAGGAGCGCGAAGTGGTGCGCCTGGGCGCGCGGCGCGCCATCCCCATCGACGTGCGCCTGATCGCGGCCACCAATGTGGACCTCGCCGAAGCCGTGCGGGCCGGGCGCTTCCGCGAAGACCTGTATTACCGGCTGCAGGTGATCGGCTTGCCGCTGCGCCCCTTGCGCGAGCGCCCGGGCGACATCATGCCGCTGACGCGCCACTTCATGGCCATCTATGCGCAGCGCTTGCACCTGGGCGAGGTGGAACTGGGCCCTGACGCGCAGCAAGCCTTGCTGGCGTATCCATGGCCGGGCAATATCCGCGAACTGGAAAACGTCATCCACCGCGCGCTGCTGGTTTGCCGCAGCGGCGTGGTGCGCGCCGAAGACCTGAGTTTGTCGGGCTGGCATCGCGCACTTGCCACGTCTCCCGCGCCAGCGCCCGCATCTGCCCCTGTCCCCGTTCTGGACACCTGGGCTGGCGCTGCCGATATCGCCTACACGGCCCACGGCGCGGCCGGGCAGGATGACTTGCTGGCGGCCGAACGTTTCGCCCGTGCCTGGCAAGCCTTGCTCGACTCGGGCGAGGCAGTGGAATTCGAAGCCATGCAGCAGGAACTGGTGCGCGCCGCGTGGGAGCGCAATGAGCGCAACCAGGTGCGCACGGCCAAGCACCTGAATCTCAGCCGTAACATCCTGCGCACTTTTTTGAAAAAGGCGGGCGCCATCGACTAGGCGCATGACCAATCTCCTGGAGCCGGACCCGCAGCGATGCGGTTCCGGCTTTTTTTTATGCTGCTGCGCGCGCAGCACGCTGCTGCCGTGGGTGCAGCGGATTGCTGCCAAATCAGCAGCGAAGGGCGCTGGCGGGTGCACGCGGCATGGCATGTTTTCTGCGAGGAGGAAAGGGCAGGTCTGTGTGCGCATTGCTCACCATGCGCGTGCAGCCCCTTTCTTCGATCCACGACAGGAGTCCATGCATGACCATCGAATTCATCTGGCAATTGCCCACCAGCGGCGACGGCCGTTACGCGGCGCCCGGCATCACGCGCAGGGGCGAGCGAAATGCTGGCGCCCCCAGCCCGTTGCAGGCGGGCGTGAGCGACCCGCGCGGCGCGCGTCCGCCGTTCAATTATTTCGACTACCTGCACCAGATCGCCCGCGCCGCCGATCTTTCCGGCTTCGACGGCATCCAGATACGCCACGATACGCAGGGTGACGAAAGCTGGATCGTCGCCGGTTACCTGGCGCGCAGCACGCGCCATCTGAAACTGATCGCCGAATTCGACGCCGCCTGGGGTTCTGCCGTGTACGCGGCAAAGAACGCCGTCAGCTTCCAGCGCTTCACGGGCGGGCGCTTCGCCTGGCAAATCGGTCATGGCGGCGATGCGGCAGCGCGCCGGCGCCAGGGCGATGCGGCGCCGGACGCCGATATTCTGCCCCGCATCGATGAATTCATCACGGTGGCGCGCGGCGTGCAAAGCACATCACCGTTCAGCTTCAAGGGCAAGTTCTTCGAAGTGCAGGACGGCGGCTTCAAGGGGCCGCTGGCGAACCATCCTGTGAATAGTATTTACCTGACGGGGGAGACGCCCGAGGCGCTGGCCTTGTCGGCGCGCCAGGCCGACGTGCACGTGTTTGACGCGGCGCCCGCGACGGACCTGCAGCCTTCCATCGACAGCCTGCAAGCGCAGGCGCGCCACTTGGGCCGCACGGTGGCGGCGGGCTTGCGCATCGACGTGCTGGCCCGTGAAACCTTCGACGAAGCCTTGCGCGACGCGCGCCGCTACCGCAGCGGGGCGGGTCTGCCCGACGACGCTCCGTTGAATGAGAGCACGACGGCCAGCGCTGCGGCCTTCTGGCCCGGCTTTGCGCAAGCGCAAACGGGCGCCCACGGCGCCCTGGTCGGCAGCTATGAACAGGTCAGCGCGGCGTTGCAAGCCTACGCGCAGGCCGGTGTGTCGAGCTTCGTGCTGGCGGCCATCCCCCATTTCGAGGAAGCCTATCGCATCGGCGAACACGTGCTGCCACGCGTGCGTGCAGCGTTGAGCGCGCAGCTGCAAGCGGCTTGAGTTCCTGTATTCAACCTACTGAAGGAGTACCTTGATGGCAATCGATTTTTTCTGGCGCATCCCCACACATGGCGAACCGAGTTCGCACCGCGCCCGCACGCCGTTTCGCGGCGACTGGTTTCCCGGCAATGACAACCTGCGCCAGGCGGGCCTCGGTGGCGGCGGCACCGACGGTTTTACCTACATCGACTACCTGGCGGAAATCGCCCGTGCGGCCGAGATATCGGGCTTCCAGGGCGGCTTGATACCTTCCTTTCCCATGACGGATGAACCGTGGGCCATTTCCGCGCTGCTGGCGCGCGAGACGAGCACCTTCCGCTTCATGATCCCGTTCCAGCCCGGTTTTTTGAACCCCGTGGTGGCAGCGCGCATGACGGCCAGCCTGCAGCGGGCCACGGGCGGCCGGGCCTTGTACAACGTCATCACGGGCGGTGGCGGCCCGGCGCAGCTGTGGTGGGGCGATTCGGCCGGCCACGACGACCGCTACACGCGCACGACGGAATTTCTCGATGTGGTGCGCGGCGTGTGGCGCGGCGGGCCGTTTTCCTACCAGGGCAAGTTCTACCAGGTGGAAGACGCGGGCCTGGCCACGCCCCTGTCCGAGCAGGATTTCCCCGAAATTTACTTTTCCGGCTCGTCCGACGCGGCCCTCGGTTCCGCCTCGAAGCACGCCGATTACTACCTGACGTGGCTGGAACCGTTCGAGCAGCTGCGCGAGAAATTCGCCCGCGTGCATGAAAAGACGGCGCTCCTGGGGCGCAAGATCAAGTGCGCCGTGCGCGTCGACATCGTGGCCCGCGCCACGGAAGAAGAGGCGTGGGACGAGGTGCGCAAGGGCTTTGAGACCGTGGATGCCGCCACCCTGCGCCAGTTCCTCGGCGCCGATGGCGGCGATTCCGTGGGCGCGGCGCGCCAGCGGGGCAACCGTCCGACCACCCTGAACAGCTACAAGGACTTGATCACGGCGCCGAATATCTGGTCCGGCTTCAACCTGCTGCGCGGCGGGCAGACGCAGGGCATCGTCGGCAGCTACCAGCAGGTGGCCGAACGCCTCGACGAACTGGTGCAACTGGGCGCCGACGCTTTCATCCTGGCCAGCACGCCGCACCTGGAAGAAGCGTACCGGGTGGGCGAGGAGGTGCTGCCGCTGGTGCGTGGCCATGGTGCCGCCTTGCTGCGCGCCGCCTGAGTATCCCCTGTTGCCGCGACAGCAGCGCCACCGCCTGCTGTCGCGCAGGCAGCACGCGGCGGCGCCGCTGCTGCCAAATCAACAGCACTATCATCATGATAGTCTTCCTTTTAAATCAAGCACTTAGCGTATATATTGCTGCACTGCGGTAGCGGGCATGCGCCTTGCAATAACAGTCATCACCATCTCGCGTTTTGACTTTACTCAAGGATAATCACCCATGCGCCGTTCGACTTCCCCCGCCGCCTTTTCTTCCTTTCCCTTTCATCTGACCCCGCTGCGCCGCGCGCTGCGTTCGGCCTTCGCCATCGGCGGCTTGATGCTCGTCCATGGCATGCTCCACGCGGAAACGCCTGGCGCCGATGTCATTGCCGCTGCCGACGCCAACGGCGCCGGCGAGGGCGCCTCCTTGCAATCGGTGACGGTGACGGCGCAAAAGCGCGAAGAATCGGCACAGAAGGTGCCGAGCGCGATCACGGTCCTCGGCGGCAAGGAGCTGCTCGATACGGGCATCGGCCGCTCGGCCAGCGAAATCCTCAATTACGTGCCGAACGCCTCGGCCGGCACGCAGCAGCATGGCCGTCCGCGCTGGTGGATACGCGGCGTGGGCGCGGGCCAGCAGCAAATCGATTTTCCGAATCCCGTCGGCTTTTACCTCGACGATGTCTACATCAGCAATTCCAGCGCCACGGGCTTTCCCCTGTTCGATCTGGACCGGGTGGAAGTGCTGCGCGGCCCGCAAGGCACTTTGTGGGGCAAGAACACGACTGGCGGCGCCATTAATGTGATTTCGCGCAAGCCTTCGTTCAAATCCAGCGGCTACGCCAAGCTCGATTACGGCAGCTATGACACCACCGTGGCCGAAGGGGCCATCGGTGGCGCCCTGGTCGACGAGGTGCTGGCGGGGCGCTTGTCCTTCCACACGGAGCAGCAGGACAAGGGCCGCTTTTACAATCAGTTTACGGGCGAGCGCGATGGAAAACTCAAGGATAGCGCCATCCGCGGCCAGCTCAAGGCCCTGATCGGGCGCGACCTGACGGCGAACCTGAACCTGCATTATCGCGATTACACGACCAAGGGCGCCACCACCACGGTGGCCAGCTATGGCGCGAATGGCGTGTACCGCAACGGCTACGTCCCCAGCACCAATCCCGATGATGTCAGCACGAATGCGCCGGCCGACAGCGACGTGAAACAGGGCGGCGCGCAGCTGAACCTCGAATATGCGCTGGGCGAGCTGACCCTGACGTCGATCACCGGCTATGAAAACTTCCGCAACGAAGCGACGGGCGACAGCGACAACACACCGCTGGAAGTGGGGCGCAGCCGCTCGAAGGCCAGCAGCAGGCAAGTGTCGCAGGAGCTGCGCTTGACGTCGCCGCAAAACGGCGCCGTGAGCTGGGTGGCGGGCCTGTTCTACTTCAATGAAAAGATCGATTCCGATTCGGCCGGCGCGCGCCTGCCCAACGGCAGTGTGCCGGCGCTGGCGGGCAGCACGCAGCCTGTCGGCTACAACCGCACCATCTACCAGCACAAGGCGCGCAGCGCGGCCATCTTCGGCAGCACGACCGTCAACTTCAGCGAGCAGTTGCTGTCCACATTCGGCCTGCGCTGGACGACGGAAACCAAGGACCTCGACTTGCAGCGCGTGCAGGCCGCATCGAATTCGGTGACGTTTGGTGATGCGGCCAACTGGTGGAACACGGTCCGGGGCGGCAATTACACGGCCGCTTCGGTCGTCAACAACAATTTCACCTCGAATCCGTCCACCACGTGGAATGCACTGACCTATGACGTCACGCCCGAATACCGCTTCAGCAGCACCCTGCGCGGCTATCTGAAATACGCACACGGCATCAAGTCCGGCGGCTACAACACGAGTGCCACGGACGTGCGGGCCCTGAACACGGTCAAGCCGGAAACCCTGAACTCGTTCGAGGCGGGAATCAAGTCCGAATGGCTGGACGGGCGCCTCAATTTCAACGCCAACGTCTTCCACTACGATTACAAGAACGTGCAGGTGAATATCACGGGCGTGTACAACGGCGACCCCACGCAAAGCGTCAATTACCTGCAGAACGTGCGCAAGGCCCACGTGAATGGCGCGGAATTCGAGATCGAGGCGCAGCCGACGGACAACCTGCACATCAATGCCAATCTGGGCCTGCTGCGCACGGAATTCGACGATTTCGCCATCCAGAACAATGGCGGCGACCGTTCCGGCAATGAATTCGTGCGCTCGCCCCACGTGACGGCCTTGCTGGCGGCCGATTACCGCTACCCGCTGGGCAATGGCGCGCAGCTGGTCTTCAGCGGCGATGTGCGCTACACGTCGAAGCAGTACTACTATGTCGACCCGCAAAATGCCGCGCGCGGCTTGCTGAACCAGGGCGGCTTCGCGCTGGCCAATGCGCGCCTGTCGTATGTGCTCCCGGGCGGCAAGCAGCGGATCACGGCGTATGCGAACAACCTGGCCGACAAGGTTTACCGCAACCACACGCTCACCAGCTTCGTGCCGGGTGCCGTGAATGGCGACACGGTGATCATTGGCCAGGGCCGCACGGTGGGCGCCTCGTACACGGTGCAGTTCTGACCCTGCAGGGCAGGGGCAGGGGCGATATGCTATAGTCGCCGGGCGTGGCTGCCGCACCCGGTGCGCTGGCCACGCAACGTTCTCAGGGCGGGGTGCGATTCCCCACCGGCGGTAATGGCATGCGTGCCTAGCCCGCGAGCGCTTGCTGGCATGGTCTTTGGACCATGCCGGCAAGGTCAGCAGACCTGGTGTGATTCCGGGGCCGACGGTATAGTCCGGATAAAGAGAGAGCGGGATGGAATCATTGTGTTGGTGCCGGCATACGCCCGGCGCATGGACGGCCTGCGTTTGCCGTCGGTGCGCGGGTGCACGTGCCTGCATGCGCAGTTGGGCGTGGCTTTCATGCGCCCGTCATATCCCCTTCGATCCAATGCCCTGTTTTTTGTCATTCTTGAAAACAGGAGTCTTTTATATGTCACAAGCGTCACACGCAATACCAGCCAAACGCATCGCCTTCATCCAGGCGGGCTGGCACCGCGACATCGTCGCGCAATGCCGATTGTCCTTCATCGCCGAAATGGCGACCCTGGGTTTCACGCAGGACGATATCGATGTCATCGACGTCGCCGGCGCCTTTGAAATTCCCCTGCATGCGCAAGTGCTGGCCAGGAGCGGCCAATACGCGGCGATTGCCGCTTCCGCCCTGGTGGTGGACGGCGGCATCTACCGGCATGACTTCGTGGCCGATGCCGTCATTTCCGGCATGATGCAGGTGCAACTGGCGACGGGCGTGCCCGTGCTGTCGGCCGTGCTGACCCCGCACCACTTCCATGCGGGCCACGAGCACCAGGAATTCTACTTCCAGCATTTCAAGGTCAAGGGCGTCGAACTGGCCACTGCCTGCGCGGCCACCATCCGCTCGCTGCAGCGGCTGGCGCAACCGGCCGCCGCCCCGCACGAGGCCTTGGCTGCCTAGGGCTCAGTTTGCCTTGATGCCGTAGTACCCGGGGCCAGCACATGTTGCCATGTGCTGGCCCCGTTTCTTTATGCGGCTTGCCGCAGCAGCGCTTCCAGTCGCCGCTGCGCTTCCTCCAGCGGCCGGCAGTCGATCCAGGCGTCGATATCCACGTCGCGGTCCAGGAAGCCGTGCTGCAGCTGGAAGTCCTTCTGCTGGCGGAATAGCGCCACCTTCTCGTCGGACAGGTCGGGCGCCAGGGTCAAATGAAAACCGTCGCGGTAGGCTTCGGCCACAGCGTCGGCGCCGGCCCGCGTTTCGCCCTGCAGGATGGCCAGCACGTCGGCCTGGTGGCTGCGCGCCCAGTGGGCGGCGCGCAGCGTTTGCGTCAAAAAGCGCACGACCAGCTCGAAATGCTGTTCCAGCATCGTTTCATGCACGGTGATCGGGCGTGGCGTGCCGTTATTCACGCGGAAGCGCCGGTCGGGCAGGGCGTCGATGTCTATGCCCACTTCCAGCCCGGCCGCGCGGGCCGCTTCGGCCGCCGCCGCGCCTTTCACGTAGACGGCATCGACTTCGCCGCGCAAGAGCGGCGCGATGCCTTGCCACAGGCCCGCGCCCAGATTTGCCTGCGTTGGCGCCTCGCCACCCACTTCCACCAGTCGCACATCGTCCAGCGTCAAGCCGGCCGACGCCAGCACGCCCTTGTAGCCGGCCAGGCTCATGCCGCGCGCGATGCTGCGCCCGCGCCGGTTCTCGCGCAAGTCTTCCGCGCGAAAGGCGGGTAAAGCCAGGCGCTTGCCCTGCAGCTGCGCGGGCGTCGTGATACCGGAACCGGGGCGCACGAGGATGGCTTGCCATTCGTCGATCCAGGTCAGGCCGATCAGGCGCGTGGGCGCCCCTTGCGCGCGCGCGGGCAGGGCCAGCAGGTTGCCGCCTTCGCGCACGAGCGTGGACAGGCCGTGGTCGTAATGGTGGCGCGCCAGTTCGCCACCTACTTCCTGCAGGGTTTTCAGGGCGATGCCGTCGCGGGCGAATTCCTCGTCCAGCCAGCCAAGCTTGTAGGCCAGGCCCGTGGCCGTGGGCACGGGGCAGCGCGTGAACCAGACGGTATCGACTTCAGGGGATGGTGCGGTAGTCATGGGATTCCTTCGTGGTGGGTGGAGCCTTGAGCCGTGCAGGAAACGTGCCCGCGCCGCTTGCTGGCTTGGCGACAGCGCCTGCGTCCAGCGCTGCTGCCACGCCAGCAGCCGCTGTTGCGCAGGCAGCAGCCTTCCACCATTTCTGCGGCCCTGGCGCTGGCACGCGTCTTGCGAAAGTAGAGGCATGACTGATTCGTACCTCAACCTCAAAGAATGGAGCATGACATGACGGACGTGGCACAAGCGCAAGCACAACTAGTACAGGTGCAGGAGTTGACGGCGGCCGAACTGGCCTTCGTGGAACAGGTGCGGCGCGATGCGCAGACGGCCTTCGACGGCTTGCGCGAGACAGGCAGCCTGACGGCCAACGGCACGGTGGGCTTTGTCGAGCGCACCCCTGGCGGTGACAAGGTGGTGGTCGTCAACGACCCGGGCCCGTTCCGCCGCGGCCAGCCCCTGAAGGCGGCCGTGCTGGCGCTCGATGGCACGGTGATTGTGGGCGACGCCAACAACGGTGGCGCGCGTTACTTGAAACTGTTCCGCGAGCGGCCCGAGGTCACGTCGATCTCGCACGTGCACTCGCCGTCCCTGGGCGCGTGGGCGCAGACGCACCGCACCCTGCCGATCCGCTACGTGCCCGTGCAGCGCTTCCAGCTGATCCGCGAAATTCCCATCTATATCGACCGCCGCCAGCCGGAAGTCGATTTCATCCTCGGTGAAATCGCCCGCAACACGCACGCGACGGCCATCCTGGAAGCGAATGGCGGCGCCACCGTGTGGGGCAAGCAGGGCTTGCTGAAGCTGGCCGAGTTCATCCTGCTGCTGGAAGAGGGCGCCAAGATCCAGATCGCGGCCGAAGCCATTGGCGGCTCGCGCGACTTCGGTCCCGGCGTGTTGCTGCAGCAATGGAAGATGAGCAAGCTGATCGACACGGCGCGCGCGCTCTCCCTGCTGCCCGCCACCGATCTGGTGTAACCCTTTCAAGAACAGGCCCGAGATGTCATTGAAATTCTTACGTTTGACCTGGCGCAAGGTATTCGCCGCCGTCGTGGCGGCCAGCTTGCTGGCGCCAGCCATCGCGCTGGCGGCAGAAGCGCTGCCGGCCGCCGTGCGCATCGCCGTCGTGGCCCGCACGGCGCCGTCCGGCAAGACCGTGTTTGCCGGTTCGGCCGCCCAGGTGGCCGCGCAGGGCTGGCTGGCCGCCGAACTGGGCAAGCTGGGCGTGAAGCTGGAATGGGTGCCCGTCACCACCAATTCCGTGGCAACGCAGGTCAACGAGGCGTTTGCCAATCACTCGATCGACCTGGCCCAGTATGGCGACTTGCCATCGATAATCGCCAATGCCTCCGGCTTGCAGACGCGGCTGATACTGCCCGGCGGCAGCGCCAACAACACCTATCTGGTGGTGCCGAACGGTTCCACGGCCCGTTCGATCAAGGATTTGAAGGGCAAGAAGATCGCCTTGCACCGTGGGCGGCCGTGGGAATACCCATTCGCCCGCCTGCTGGAAGCAAATGGCATGACCTTGCGCGACGTCAAGATCCTCAACCTCAATCCACAGGCAGGCGCGGCGGCCGTGGCGACGGGTGGCGCGGACGCCTTCTTCACCCTCAGCGACGCCTTCTTGCTGGAAGATAAAAAAGTGGGCAAGATCATCTGGTCCAGCAAGGCGCCGCCGCAGGACTGGAAGATGCGCGCCGAACTGTGGGCCGACAGCGGCTTCCTGCAACGCTATCCGCAGCTGGCCCAGCTGGTGGTGACGGCCTATGTGCGCGAACACCACCGTGCCGCCGGCGCGGGTGGCGAAGATGACTATGTGCGCACCGAGGCGGCCGCGGGCCAGGTGGAAAGCGTCGTGCGGCGCGAACTGGCGGGCGACCATACGCCGTGGCAGGCACGCTGGTCGCCGTTGTTTACGGCCAGCTTGCGCCAGCATTACGTGGGCGAGGCGGCGTATGCGAAGAGCGCGGGCCTGATCGCGCGGCCCCTGCAAGTCGATAGCCTGTTCGCGCCCCAGTTCGTCAACCAGGCGCTGGCGCAGCTGAAGCTGCAAACCTACTGGACGCCATGACTTCCATCGTCAACGCCATCGCCTTGCCGCGCGTCCATGCTGCAGCACGTGCAGCCTCTGTCCCCTTGCTGCAACGCTTTGTGCGCTCGTCCTGGTCCGTGTGGGCGTCGCCGCTCGCCTTGCTGCTGCTGTGGACGGCGGCCACCACCTTCGAGTGGATGCCGGCGCACATCTTGATGTCGCCATGGCAAGTGCTGCTGACGGCCCGCGACCTGGCCGAGAGCGGCGAACTGGGCCAGCATCTGGGCATCAGCCTGTTCCGCCTGCTGGCCGGTTTCGGCCTGGGCGCCAGCGCGGGCCTGGCCTTCGGCGTCGTGCTGGGCCTGTCGCCTGGCTTGCGCAGCTACGTCGACCCCACCTTCAATGTCTTGCGCCAGCTGCCCACCGTGGCCCTGATCCCTTTGTTTATCTTGCTGTTCGGCATAGGCGAGAGCTTCAAGGTGTTTATCGTGGCCAAGGCCAGTTTCTTCATCGTGGCGCTGGCCGTGCATGACGCCATCCGCAACCTGTCGCAGCGCTACTTTGAGGTGGCGCACGTGTATTGCTTTTCGCGCTGGCAGCGCATCCGCCTGATCGTCTTGCCGGCCATCGTGCCGGCCGCGCTGACGGGCATGCGCATCGCCCTGTCGCGCTCGTGGATGGTGCTGGTGGGCGCGGAATTGCTGGCCGCCGACAGCGGCCTGGGGCAGATGATGGAAATGGGCCGGCAAATGTTCCGCCTCGACGTGGTGATGGTGGGCGTGGTGCTGACAGGCGTGATCGGCTTCGGCCTGGACCGGGCCTGCCACGCGCTGGAATCGCGGTTGATGCGCTGGAAGCGTAACGGGGAGTCCATATGAAACAACGTTTGATCCAGATCATCAAGGGCGCGCTGTTGCCGCTGGCCTTGCTGGGCGCCTGGCAATGGGCCTCCGGCCAGGGTGCGGCGGCCGCCTACATCTTTGTCTCGCTGGGAGATTTGGCGCACAGCCTGCGCGACCTGCTCGTCACGGGCGAACTGTGGGTGCATTTGCGCGCCAGCCTGGGCCGCACTCTGGCCGGCTTGCTGCTGGGCGGCAGCGCCGGCATCGTCACGGGTGCGCTGATGGCGCAGTCGCCGCTGGCTGACCGATTGATTGGCACGCTGTTCCACAGCATCCGGCAAGTACCGTTGCTGGGCCTGATCCCTTTGCTGGGCCTGTGGGTGGGCAATGGCGATGGCGCCAAGCTGCTGGTGATCGCCATCGCCGCCTTTTATCCTACCGTGCTCAACACGCAGGCGGGCATGCGCCAGGTGGAGGGAAGATTGCGCGAAGTGGGGCAGGTGCTGACCCTGACGCGCTGGCAAACCTTGCGCCAGATTTTGCTGCCGGGCGCCATGCCGGCCATCGTCACGGGTGTCACGCATGCGCTGGCGTTTGCCTGGCTGGCTTGCCTGGGCGGCGAACTGCTGTTTGCAGCTGGGCCCGGCATGGGTTCATTGTTGCTGAACGGTGAAGTGTCGGGCCGCATGGATGTCGTCTTGCTGGCCGTGCTGGTGATCGCGCTGCTGGCGCAGGCGATGAACGTGGCGTTTGCGCGGCTGGCGCGTTTGCTGGTGAAGGGGCGCAGCAGTGAGTGACTCGATGCCTTTACAAGCGGATGCGGCCGTCAGCGCCCGCGACGGCGAACTGCGCGCCTTCTTGCTGCGCTTCATCGGTTTGACCTTGCTGTCGGGCGTGACCATCGGCATGAACAAGGTGCTGGCCACCTTGCTGGGTTTACATTTGCACGTGAGCAATTTCCAACTGGCCGCGATCAGCAGCGCGGAAACCCTGGCCATGGCGCTGGGCACCATACCGGCCGGCTACATTCTTTCGCGTGGCAACCCGAAGCATCTGTATGCGGGCGTCAGCCTGAGCCTGGCGCTGGCCTTTTGCGTGCTGCCGTGGCTGCCCGGCTGGCAATGGGTGGCCCTGCTGATGTTTCTCGTCGGCCTGTGCATCTCGCTGCGCATCGTGGCCATGAGCACCGTGTTTCTCGTGCGCCTGCCGGAACTGGGGCAGGGCAAGGCGGGCTGGTACAAGGGGACCTTGATACTCGGCATGCAGTTCCTCGGGCCTTTGTGCGGCAATTACCTGATCGCCCAACTGGGGCTGAAGGCAGGCTTTTTGATCTCCGCCCTGATGTTCGCCATGCTGGCGGTACTGGGCTGGCAAGTGTTGCCCAGCAATACGGCACCGCGCAAGCTTGGGGGACATGCTGCCGTACCCGGCGCGGCCAGCTTGCGCGAGCTGCTGCGCCTGCCCGTCGTGCGCGTGACTTACCTGTTCGAGATACTCGCCAGCTTCACGGCGTCCAGCGTGGGCGTGTTTTCCATCTTGCTGGCCATCCGCGTGCTGCACTGGCCTGCGCATCACTCCGTCTGGCTGATGGCCGTGCAGGGACTCAGCTGCGTGCTGGTGTTGCTGTTCCTGGGGCGCCTTGTGCTGGCCAGCCCGTACCGCGAGCAACTGTATGGCGGCGCCCACCTGGCCATCATGGCCGCCTTGCTGATCCTGGGCCTGTGGCCCTCCAGCATCGCTTACCTGGGCGCGTCCGTGCTGCTGGGCCTGGGCCTGGGCGTGAATAACCTCGTCAATACGGACAATATCGCCCGGGCGCCCGTCGACAAGGCCCGCGTTTCCGCCCATCTGACGCTGTTTGGCATGGTGGGCGGCACGGCTGGCGCGCTGGCGGCGGGCCGCCTGGCCGACCTGACGGGTCTGCGCAATGTGTTCCTGATCTGGCTGGCTCCATGGCTGGCCGCCTGGCTGGTTTTCCACGGCAGCCGCTGGCTGCGCCGGGCGCCGCCCGCCGCCGTTTCTTCCCTCGCCCCCACTGCAGAGAGTACGCCATGAATGATTTCGTTTCCCCTTCGACCTTGCTGCCGCAGCGGCAGCACCTGAGCGGCGGCTTGCAAGTGCAGCACGTGAGCAAGTCGTTTTCGCTGAAAGGCGCGCCGCTGCTGGTGCTCGACGACATTTCCCTGACCATTGCGCCCGGTGAATTCGTCGCCATCGTGGGCGCGTCCGGTTGCGGCAAGTCAACCCTGCTGCGCCTGCTGGCGGGCCTCGATACGGATTACACGGGCTTGCTGCTGCACGACGGCGTGCCGATTCGTGGCACGGATTTGCACCGGGGCCTGGTGTTCCAGGACCACCGCTTGTTTCCGTGGCTGACGGTGCAGCAGAACGTCGCCGTGGCTTTCAGCAATACCCGTGTGCCGCTGGCCGAGCGCACCGCCCGCGTGGCGGCGGAAATCACGCGCGTGGGCCTCGATGGCTATGCGGATGCGTATCCGCATCAGTTGTCGGGCGGCATGTCGCAGCGGGCGGCGATTGCCCGCGCCCTCGTGGGGCGGCCCGACGTGCTGCTGCTGGACGAACCGCTGGGCGCGCTCGACGCGCTGACCCGCTTGCGCCTGCAGCAGGAACTGCGCCGCCTGTGGCAAGACGAGGGCATCACCATGGTGATGGTCACGCATGACATCGATGAAGCTGTCTACCTGGCCGACCGCATCGTCGTGCTCGATGCGCGCCCGGGCAAGGTGCGCCGCGTGCAGGATGTGCCGCTGGCTCACCCGCGCCAGCGCGGTTCGCCGGGCTTTGTCGCCATCCGCGACGGCTTGCATGCGGATTTCAGCGACCTGGACGACACGCACGCGCCCGTGGCGCAGGATGTAGATCCCAGCAGCTCATGGGATGGCAATGAATGGGCGCGCAGGATGGCGCTGTAGTTTCCTTTTTGAACGGTCCACCTACCCTGGAGAAAAAAGATGAGTAATGAAAACCAAGCACTCGATACCCTGTGGTACACGCGCTGCCCCGTCCCGACGGGCCTGGGGATAGCTTTGCAGCAAGGCTGGCTGGAAGCGGCCTTGCGCGCCGATGGCACCAGCTTGCGCTCGCTGCGCGAGTCCGACCAGGAAGCCGTACGCGAATCGCATTTCGACCATACCCTGCAGAACTCCGTGCGCCACGGCGGCAACATCCCAGCCCTGTGGGCGCGCGCGGCGGGGCGCGAGACGCGCGTGATCGGCCTGTCGTGGTCGGACGAGACGCAGCTGATCCTGACTCTGCCCGGCAGCGGTATCCAGACGGTGCGCGACTTGAAGGGACGGCGCTTCGGCCTGCCATTGTGGGCCAAGGCGCAGATCGACTTTGCGCGCGCGCAAGCCTTGCGGGGGCTGGAAAATGCGCTGAGCCTGGAAGGGCTGGCTGTTGCCGACGTGGAACTGGTTGATTATGTGATCGCGGCTGGCCAGAGCGAATCGCCGCCGGAGCAGGGCGCGGCAACGAATCTGTTCAGCGGCGCGCGGCGCGGCGGACAGAGTCCGGAGCTGCTGGGACTGCTGCGGGGCGAGGTGGATGCCATTTTCCTGAAAGGCGCTTCTGCCGCCCAGCTGGCGCAGCAGTTCGGCTTGCACACGGTGATCGACACGGGCAACCATCCGGAACCCCTGATCCGCGCCAACAACGGCACGCCGCGCACCTTGAGCGTCGATGCGCACTTGCTGGAGCATCACTTCAGCTCCGCCGTGACCCTGGTCGAGCAGGTGCTGCGGGCCGAAGCGTGGGCGCGCGGCCATGCGGACGAGACGCGGCGTTTCCTCGCGCGCGAATCGAATGCCAGCGAGCACTGGGTGCAAGTGGCTTACGGCAAGGATGCCCATCTGCGCCTGGACACGGACCTGGCGGAAACGTCGGTCGCCGGCTTGCAGGATTTCAGCGACTTCCTGTTCCGCTGGAACTTCCTGCCCAGCAAGGTCGACGTGCGCGCCTGGATCGACCCGCGTCCATTCGAAGCGGCGCTGGCGCAGACGCGCCGGGCGGCTTGAGCGGGAAGCACGTCAACAGTGGCCATGCATGATGATGAGGAGAATGCGATGCGGCGACGCACGGTGATGGGCGGGCTGGCGCTGCTGCCCCTGGCGGGACAGGCGGTGTCGGCGGTGAAAGCGGGGGCGCCGCCGGCGGCCCTGCGTATCGCCTCGACGGGCTTTGCGGAAAACGGCAGGGCGGAACTGGGCGGCATCGCTTACCGGGTGCAGCAGGAAGGCTGGCTGGCGCGCGAGCTCAAGCAGCGCGGCGTGCGGCTGGAATGGCTGCCCGTCACGGGCGACACGGGCGCCACCATGAACGAGGCGTTCGCCAGCGGGCGCATCGACATGGCCGCGTATGGCGACCTGCCCTCCGTCATCCTCAACGCGGGCGGCGTGCGCACGCAGGTGATCGTGCCGGCGGGGCGGGGCACGGACCAGTTCCTGCTGGTGCCCACCAGTTCGCGCTCCACGTCATTGGCCGAGCTGAAGGGCAAGCGCATCAGCGTGCACCGGGGCCGGCCATGGGAACTGGGGCTGCGCCAGCTGATCGCCGACCAGCGCATGTCGCCCACGGATTTCCGCCTGATTAATATGGACTTGAAGCCGGGCACGGCCGCGCTGGCCACGGGCGCCGTCGACGCCTTGTTCATGATCAATGGCTATCCCTTGGAAGACAAGGGCATTGGCCGCATCATCTGGTCCAGCAAGGGCTTGCCGGAGCGTAAAATGCGCGCGGAACTGTGGGCGCGGCGCGACTTTACGCAAGCCCATCCCGACATCGCGGAACTGGTGGCCACGGCCTGGCTGCGGGCCCAGCATTGGGCGGCGCTGGACGCCAACCGCGAAGCCGTCATCAAGGATGGCACGCGCAATGGCACGCCCGACAGCGTGGTGCGGCGCAGCTACGACGATCCGGGCTTGCAGTGGAAGGAGCGCTGGTCGCCCCTGTACGACGACGCCGTGTACCGGCATTACCGCAGGGTGCTGGCATTTGCGCAGGAACAAAAGCTGATCCGACTACCGTTGACGGCGGAGGAATTGCTGGAGCCGCGTTTCGTGGCGGCCGGCCTGAAAAAGCTGGGCCTAGCCAATTACTGGGAGCCGGCCAAGGTGTAGCTCTGGAGGACGGGCGCGTGGTTCAGTGCGGCAGGCATACGCGTCCAGCCACATTGATCACGCCATCGCCCGCATGCGCGCGCAATTGCAGCAGCATCAGGGCCACGCCCAGCATCAGCGCTGCCGCGCAGAGTTTCTTGTGCATCGTCTTTTCCGTTTTCACTATCTATGTATGTGTGCAGTAATATTATTGCCGAAATTCAGCGTGCGGGCTGAGCTTGTGCTGAGCGTGCTTTACAATTATGCATCGTGCGCATCCGCGCCATCTGAATGTTATGCATAGTATGTGAAGGGAATGACAAGCCTGTGACTTCCAAACCGATCAAGATCGCCGCCACCGTCGTCGTGGCTCTCGCCGCTGGGGCCGGCATTTATACCTATACCCGTCCTGCCGCCACGGCCACGTCGACCGCCCCGGCCTCGGGCAGCCTGGTCGCCGCGCCGCAGTCCGCCGTCGATACGGCCGCCGTGGCCGCCCAGTTCCGCGACTTGCTGGCCAATTTCCGCAAGATTATCGTGCTGCTGGCTGACGAGCAAAGCTTGCCGGAAGGCGCGCGCGACGAAGCCCGTAAAGTGGGGCAGGCGCTGTTCCATGAAAACCAGGAACGCATCGCCAAGCTCGATCTTGCGCTGGACCAATTGACGGCGCCCACGAATCCGGGCCGCTTCGAAGCGCTCGACAGTCTGCTCACGTATATCGAATCCGACCCCGGTCTGTACGACGCGGACCGCCTGGCTTTCCGCGAACTGCTGCAAAGCATGCTGGCCGACGTGGCCAAGGATTCGTCCTTGCCGGCGATCAAGCTGCACAAGCGCATTTCGGAAGACCTCGATGCGCTGGGCGAGATCGAGCGCAATTACGAAAAGGAAATCCGGCAAATCTTCGGCAACCTGGGCCAGCGGTCCATTGAACTCAAGCGCGAACGCTGGGACGATTACGTGGCGCAGCTGAAAAAGCTCTACAGCCGCGAACAGATTTTGAAGGAAAACGGCATCGTCGTGCCATATGCGGTACCGCCAGCAGGTTCCGTCCCGGAAGCCAAGCCGGCGCCAAAAAAAGATGAGGCGGAAATCTTTGGCCTGGGCTTGCCGAAGAAGACCATCGTGCTGACCTTCGACGACGGCCCGCACCGCCGCTACACGGAAGAAATCAGCGCCATCCTGAAGCAGTATGGCGTGCCGGCCGTGTTCTTCAACGTGGGGCGCAACCTGGGTTCGCTGGATGCGGAAGGTCACGCCAAGCTGGGTGCGGGCGCGGAAGTGAGCCGCAAGCTGATGCAAGAGGGCTATGCCGTGGGCAACCACAGTTTCAGCCACGCACAATTGTCGAAGCAGACGGGCGACAAGCTGAAAGGTGAAATCCTCGGCACCGACACCTTGCTGAAAGCCATCAGCCCCGAGCGGGCTGCGCTGTTCCGCTTTCCGTATGGCGCGCGCAATAGCGAAGGCATGGCCGCGCTGGCCGATGCCCATTTGAAATCCGTGATGTGGAATATCGATTCGCTGGACTGGGCCGACCCCGTACCCAGTTCCATCACCAACCGGGTACTGGCGTCCGTCGACAAGGCGGGGCGCGGCATCGTCCTGTTCCACGACATCCACGAGCGCACGGTGAAAGCCTTGCCGGCCGTGCTAGACAAGCTGATCGCCGAAGGCTATCAATTCGCGGGCTGGGATGGCACCAGCTTCCAGGTGGCGAAAAGCACGGCGCCCGCGCCGGAAAAAGTGCCCGTCACCACGGGCTATGCCAATTCCTGGGCCGTGGTGATCGGCATCGACGATTATGCGAAATGGCCAAAACTGCAATATGCGGTGCGCGATGCGCAAGGCATCCGCGAAACCCTGATCGAGAAATTCGCGTTTGCGCCCGAGCGTGTCGTGACCCTGAAGAACGGCGAGGCGACGCGCAACAACATCCTGGCCGCCTTCCACGACAAGCTGGCGCATGGCGGCGTGCAAAAGAATGACCGCATCTTCGTGTTCTTTGCCGGCCACGGCGCCACGCGCAAGCTCAGTTCCGGGCGTGACCTCGGCTATATCGTGCCCGTCGATTCCGACCCGGCGCAGTTCGCCACGGATGCGATTCCAATGACGGAAATCCAGAATATCGCGGAATCGCTGACAGCCAAGCATGCGTTCTTCGTCATGGATGCCTGCTACAGCGGCCTGGGCCTTACCCGTGGCGCCGGTTCCAGCTCTTTCCTGCGCGATAACGCCAGGCGCATCGGCCGGCAAATGCTGACGGCCGGCGGCGGTGACCAGCTGGTGGCCGACGGCGGGCCGAACGGCCACTCCGTGTTCACGTGGACCCTGCTGCAAGGTCTGGCGGGCAAGGGCGACCTGAACGGCGACGGCCTGATCACGGCGACGGAACTGGCGGCGTATGTGGCGCCGGCCGTCTCCAGCGTGTCGAACCAGACGCCCGCGTTCGGCAGCTTGCCTGGCTCGGAAGGGGGCGATTTCGTCTTTGAATTGCCGGGCGAAACAGAATTCCTCAGCCCGAACACGACACAGCTGTCGACGGAAGCCATCGCCCTGAACAGCAAGCTCGATGCCAAGCCGCAAGCGGCCAGCGTCACGGTGAAGGATTTGCAGGGCGGGGAACAGAAGATCGTCACGCCGGGCGCCGTACCGACTTCCACGCGCCAGCTGGCGCAGCGGGCCAACGACCGTGGCTTGCAGCTGTACAAGGAGAAACAGTATGCGGCGGCGGAAGCGCAATTTACGGAAGCGCTGAAATTGCGTCCCGACTTCGCGCTGGCCGCCAACAACCTGGGCTTTGTCTTCTACAAGCAGGAAAAATACCGCGAAGCGGCGCGCTGGTTTGAAAACACGGTCAGGATGGACCCGTCGCGCGCCATCGCCTATTTGAACCTGGGTGACGCGTATGCCAAGGCTGGCGATGCAGCCAAGGCCAAGGCCGCATACAAAACCTATCTGGAACTGGCGCCAACGGCCTCGACGGCGCCGGCCGTGCGGCAAAAGATGGAGAAGCTGTAGTTGGCCAATACTTTGCCCGTGGTTCACGTCTTCACCTGCAGCGGCCGCTTCGCCAGCCGGGAAGCGCTGGAGGCTTACCTGTCGCCCAGGTACACGGAAGATGGCGATGAAGTACCGTCGCCATTCATCCTGGAAACGGGCCTCACGCAGTACGAGCCAGCGTGTGTGGAAAGCGCCATGCTGGCGTCGCCCGCGCCGCTGGCGCAGTTGCTCGACGGCGTGTCGTATGGCGACAGCTGGCTGGCGCAGGCCTGCGCCGACGCGCCGGGCGTGCTGGCCGACACGAGCGTGTGCGTGTTTGCGCCAAATCAACTGGCGCACCCGCAGCGCAGTTTGCTGCATTACGTGGGCAGCTACGCCTACGCCGGTGGCTGAGCGCCATCCCTTCGGCCCTCGTGCAATAGCTTGTTGATTGCCGCCAGCAAGCTGGTGCCCGAGGTGGTGATGAAACGGGCGCCGGCCGCTTCCGCTTCCGTGCCGTAGCTGGCGACCGTATCCTTGCTGCAATACACGATGATGGGCAGCTCCGGCTGCACTTGCCGCACCTCGCGTACCGTGCGCACGCCCGCATCCTTGATGCGGCGGCCGTTTTCCACCCTGGCCATGTCCGTGATGAACAGCGCATAGTGCTTCTGTTGCAGCATGGCCAGCGCCTGCCTGGTCGACACGGCCTGGTCGACCTTGATGTTTTCCCGTTCCAGCTGTTCCACCAGCAAGGTATTGTTGCGCGGATGGTCGTCCAGCCAGAGCACCAGGCTGGATGGCTTTTGCGCCGTCGGCACGCCGGCCAGGGCCGTGACGGTGCCGCCGCCATCGGGTGGATGGGCCAGCAACAGCTGCGTGATGGCTTCCTGCATGTCGTCGAGCGACTTTTGCTGCAAACGGCTGAGCTCCGTCACTTCGATTTCCTTGCCGCTTTCCAGGCGCACCGATTCATTTTTGACGAGGCTGTCGGCGCGCTTGATCATGATGGACAGGTAAATGCGCGTGAGCAGGTAGCCGATCAGGAAACCATGCACGGAAAAGAACAGCATGATGCCGCCCACCATCGCCATCGCCGTGGGCGTGTCCGTGGCCAGGCTGGGCGCGATGAAGGCGGCCATGCTGCGCGCGCTGCCGGGCAGGCTTTTGAGTTCGATCAAACCCACGCCCACGATGATTTTCGTCAGCCAGTCCGACACTTCCACCAGGTTGGAATTGATTTCCATGGGCGTGGGTGTGCCCAAAAACAGGGTATTGCTGGTTACCGCATCGGCCCCCGCGGCCGGTGGCTCGTCCGTGGGGCGGCCCTTGCCATTGGCCCGCTCGTCGGCCGGCGCGGCGTTGACGGTGCCCGATGGCAGGCTGCGCGGTATGCCGAACAAAAAGCCCAGCAGCATGCCGCTGACGCAAAAGCCCAGGCTCCACAGCATGGCAGGCACGGCATGGTAGTACGGCGGCAGGAGGGCGCCTGCCAGCACGGCCAGCAAACCCGCCAGCAAGATGAACAGCAGGATATACGGCAGCACGTCGCGCTTGCGCACGGCCGCCGTGGCGGTTTTGCTCGCCTTGCCGGTGCTGTCGCTCAGGTCCACGGACGCTCCTTGAAAATTGCTGAATCCAGGCAGCCTGCCTGCCGCGTATATATCCCGCAGGAGCCTGTACTGACATCATAAAAAGGGGAGACGCCATGCCATTGATAAAACGCAAACAGCTGGCAGCTTGTGCGCTGGGGCTGCTGTCCGTGGCGCCCAGGGCGGGGGCCACGCCGCAGGCCGCACCGTCCACGGATGAGTCGCGCACCGTGCGCGTGACGGGTCACTACGACAATGCCGTCGGCACCTCGGACGCGGCCAGCCAGGGCGTCATCACCAACGAGCTGATCGTCAACCGGCCGGCCTTGCGCACGGGCGAGTTGCTGGAATTCGTGCCGGGGCTGATCGTCACCCAGCACAGCGGCGACGGCAAGGCCAACCAGTATTTCTTGCGCGGCTTTAACCTGGACCACGGCACGGATTTCGCCACTTACGTCGACGGCATGCCCGTGAATATGCGCACGCATGCGCACGGTCAAGGCTATTCCGACCTCAATTTCCTCATTCCCGAACTGGTGCAGCGCATCGACTACAAGAAGGGGCCGTATTTCGCCAGCGAAGGCGATTTTTCCTCGGCAGGGGCAGCCCGCATCCGCCTGGCCGATAAATTGCCGCAAGGCCAGGCCAGCGTGTCCGTCGGCCAGCACGGCTATCTGCGTGGCGTCGTGGCCGATTCGGCCGCTGCGGGGCAGGGCACCCTGCTGTATGGCCTGGAAGTACACCGCAACAACGGTCCCTGGGACGTGTCGGAGCGCGTGCGCAAGGTTAGCGGCGTGCTGCGCTACAGCCAGGGCACGGCAGACAATGGATTCAGCGTGACGGCCATGGCGTATCACAACAGCTGGAACGCCACCGACCAGGTACCGCTGCGCGCCGTGGAATCCGGCCTGATCGGCCGTTTTGGCAGCCTGGCGCCCAGCGACGGCGGAGATACGTCGCGCACCAGCCTGTCGTGCGCCTTGCGCCAGCGCACGCAGAATCGCTTGTTCGAGTTTGACGCGTATCTGATCCGCTCGCAGCTGGAACTCAACAGCGATTTCACGTATTTCCTGGCCAGGCCGGCCACCGGTGACCAGTTCCAGCAAAGCGAGCGGCGCACGGTGGCGGGCGTGAACGCCAGCGAAAGCTGGAACACGGAGCTGGCGGGGTTCTCCCTGCGCAACAAGCTCGGCGTGCAGGCACGTGTCGACCGTTTGTCGCCCGTGGGCCTGTACAGCACGGTGGAGCGGGTGCGGCGAAGCACGCTGCGCGAAGACCGCGTGCGCGAGGCCAGCATCGGCGTGTATGGTGAAAACACGGTGCAATGGCTACCGTGGCTGCGTTCGGTGGCGGGCTTGCGCTACGACGCCTACCGTTTCAAGGTCGACAACAGCGTGCAGGGCAACAGCGGCGCGGCGAGCGACCATGTGATGTCGCCGAAGCTGTCATTGATACTCGGGCCGTGGCGCAGGACGGAGTTTTTCGTCAATTATGGCAAGGGATTCCATAGCAACGATGCGCGGGGTACGACGCAGACGCGCTTGCCCGATGGCACGTCATCGGCTCCCGTCACGCCCCTGGTGCCGACCAAAGGTATGGAACTGGGCGCGCGCACGGAATGGCTGCCGGGCCTGCAAAGCTCGCTGGCCCTGTGGCGCCTCGATCTCGCATCCGAACTGCTGTTCGTCGGCGACGTGGGCGAGACGCAAGCGAGCCGCGCCAGCCGCCGCCACGGCATCGAGTGGAACAACCATTACATAGCCGCACCGTGGCTGCTGTTCGACCTGGACCTGGCCGCTTCGCGCTCGCGCTATACGCAAAACGATGCTGCCGGCAACTTTATTCCCGGCTCGATTGACAAGGTGGCTTCGTTTGGCGTGACGGTGACGGATCAGGGGCCGTGGTCGGGGGCCTTCCAGCTGCGCTATTTCGGTCCCCGTCCCTTGATCGAGGACAATAGCGTGCGCTCCGCCTCGACCACCCTGGCGTATGCGCGTCTCGCGTATCAGCTCAACCGCAAGACGCGCATCGCGCTCGACGTGTTCAACCTGTTGAATAAACGCGCCAGCGACATCGATTACTACTATGCCTCGCGCCTGCCCGGCGAGGCGGCGGACGGGGTGAACGATCGCCATTTCCATCCGGTGGAGCCCCGTTCCGCGCGCCTGACCTTGTCATATGCGTTCTGATAACGGTAAACTGGGGCATGACAGATCACCTAGTAAATACCAGTAAATTTCTTTCCCTCATACTGCGCCACGCGCCAGAAAAAATCGGCCTCGTACTCGATGCCCAGGGCTGGGCCGACATCGGCCAGCTGCTGGCGCGCGCGGCCCAGCATGGCCGCCGCCTTTCCCGTGAACAATTGGATGACGTCGTAGCGCGCGACAGCAAGACCCGCTACGCCATCAGCGACGACGGCATGCGCATCCGCGCCAACCAAGGGCATTCCTTGGCCGCCGTCGATATCGCTCTGCCGCCCGCCACGCCGCCCGCCATGCTGTACCACGGCACGGCCAGCCGCTTCCTGGAAGCGATCCGCGTTGCCGGCCTGCTGTCGGGAGCGCGCAACCACGTACACCTGTCTGCCAGCCGCGAAACGGCCGTGGCCGTGGGCGCGCGCCATGGCAAGCCTGTCGTGCTGACGGTCGATGCGGCCGCCATGCAGGCGCAGGGCCATGTGTTTTACGTGTCGGCCAATGGCGTGTGGTTGACGCAAGCCGTGCCGGTGGGGTTTATCGGTTTTCCTTAAATCGGCATGCGCTCATGCACTGATGAGCTTGATATCGGCCACCCGCTCCACCAGCCACACGCACGCCACCACGGCAATCGCCGCCGATCCCACGGTCAGCACTTGCCGGTACAGCCAGGTCTTGCGCAGCAGCCAGGCGACGGGTAAAAAGGCGGCGACGATGGCCAGCTGGCCGATTTCAACGCCGACGTTGAAGCCCAGCAGGCTGGCCAGCAAGGAACCCTGCGGCAAGCCCAGGTCGCGCAGCACGCTGGCAAAACCGAAACCGTGGATTAGGCCAAAGGCAAAGGCAGCCACGGGGCGCTTGCCGCGGAACAGGGGCAGCAGGTTGTTCAGCGCCGCCAGGATCACGGACGCGGCGATGGCCGACTCCACCCAGCGCGAGGGCAGGGACACGAGCGACAGGCTGGCCAGGCTCAGGGTGAGGGAATGGGCGAGTGTGAACGCCGTGACGACTTTCAGCACGTCGACAAACGCCGCCTTCAAGCCGTGCTGCTGCTCGCGCAAGCCGGGCAGCAGCACGGCCGGCAGCAGCAGGGACAGCAGAAATAAAATATGGTCGTAGCCGATCCAGATATGCCAGATGCCGTGTTTCACGTAGGCGCCGAACTGCGCCAGGCGGTCCGGCGCGGCCAGCGAAATCGTCTGGCGGGGGCTGCCCGGGTCGAAGATGGCCGTTTGCGTGGTGCCGCCGCTATTGATTTTTACTAGGCCCTTGTGCTGCGGGTCGAGGTCGGCGAACAGGGTGTAGCCGATGGTCACACTGGCTGGCGCAGCGCCGCCGAGACAGTCGGCGCGAAAGCGCAGCACGTTGTAGGCGCCGTCCGTGTGGCTGTCGATCAGCTGTTCGACGGCTGTCAACGGGCACGCGCCCTGGTCGCTGGCCACCTGCAGGCGCTGCAGCGCGTAGGCGGCAATCGCCGCGTGGCGCGCGCGGATTTCATCCCAGGTCAGGGCGCCGTCGCCATTGCCATCGAGGCCGATGGCGAAATCGAGGTCGCGCAGGGCGATATCCCATTGTCCCTCGATCTGCTGGCCGTGCACCGCCAGGCTCAGATAACTGTCGCTGGGCTTGTGGGCTTGCGCAGGAGCCAGCCAGGCGCACAGCAGCAGGATGAAAAGGCAGCGCTTCATAGTACCCCCGCTTTCCTGATAAAACTGACTTTCTGCCCATCCTGCGGTCCCAGCTGCCTGACGAGCCGTTGCAGGACCACGTCTTCCACACCGTTGGCCGCGATCCAGGCCAGCACGGGTTGCGCGGCACCGTCATTGCGCGCGGCCAGGGCCGCTTCGAGCAGGATGCGCATGTCGGGCACTTCCTTCTGGATGGCCCAGTTCTGCTGCGCCAGCTTCAGGGCAACGGGGACATCGTGCTGCAGGAACAGGGCGAAACGCGCTTGCTCGCGCTGGTGTACGGTGTCGCCCCGTTGCATGGCGGCGTGGAAGCGGGCGGCCAGTTCCGCTTTTGCCGCCTGGAATGCCGTCTGCCGGCCGGGCAGCGATTGCAGGGCCAGCGCGTAACGCAGCAGCAGGGCGTCGATGCGCTGCTGGTCTTTGAGCAACTTGACCACTTCCTGCGGGCGCTGGCGGTCGAGCAGGAAGTCCGCGTAGGCACCCAGCAGATAGCTGTCGCGCGGCTGCTGCGCCAGCGCTTGCTGGTAGCGCGCCTCGGCCAGCGCTGACTCTCCGCGCCGCGTGGCCATTTCCGCCAGCAGGGTCAGGGCCCAGCTATCGAGTTCGGGCGCCGTGCCGGCGCTGCGCCGCAGGGTCAGGTCCAGCAAACGTTCGCTGCTGGCGGCGCGGCCCGTGACGCTGGCGATATTGGCAAGGCAGGTGACGGTGACCAGTTGCGTTGTCAAGGCCGACAGGCGCGCGCATGCCGCCGTTGCTTTTGTGTAGTCGCCCTGCACCGTGAGCACGGTGGCGCGCGTCAGCCAGGCCTGGGCGTTTTGCGGCTGCTGCGCGATGACGGCGTCGAGATCCTGCAGGGCGAGGCCGAACTTGTGGGTGCTTTGCAGTATGGTGGCACGCAGCAAACGCACGGGCAAGGGCGGTGCCGTTTGCCGCCACCAGGGCGCCAGCGCCGCTTGCGCGTAGCCCAGGTAGCGCGGGTCCGTTTCGCTGCGTGCCAGGGCGATGTAGCGCTGCGCCAGGCTTGCCGCCAGGGCCAGGTCTTGCGGCGTGGCGTTGAGTTGCTGGCGCAGGCCCCGCAAGGCGAGCTGCGTGGCGTCGGCGCGGCGCGGCAGCTGTTCGATGACGGCGCTGCCGTCTTTCGGCGTGTAGGGTGCGGCCCATGCCAGCAGGGGCAGGCAGGCGCACAGCAGGGAAAACGGTGTTTTCATCGTGGATGCCCATCAACAGTCATTGATACGGGCGCCCGAGAGCTGACTCCCAGGCGCCCGCACTCAGTTACAGCGCGTTACAGCGGCACCGGTTCCGTATTTTCCGGAGACGTCGCCATGATGGTGTCGATGTCCACGCCATCCTTGTCATCGCTGGTGGTCAAAATGACGTTGCTGACGGCTACATAAAACGCATCGAGCAAGACCACGGGCGGCGGCGTGGTGCCGCCGTTGCCGTTATCGTCGCCGTGGCTGCTGCTACCGCCGCCGCAGCCGGCCAGCAAGGCCATGAGCGCCATGGCGCCGATTACATAGAGCTTTTTCATCGCGTTCTCCTCGTTACAGCTGCGGCGAACCGGCCACGGGCGTTTTCAGGTAAGGGAAACCCGCCGTGAAGAAGGTTTCATCCAGGAAAGCACCGTCCGTGAAATGCAGGGTGCCGGCGGGCGCGTCGGCCGGTGCACAGCCGATGTTCAGGGTGCACAGCTTGCCCATCGCCACGCGCAGCACCACGTCGACCACATCGTCGCCAGGGCGGCGGCCGTTCGGGAAGCCTGCGTTGTCGCCATCGATCACGCCCAGGCGCTTTTGCGATCCAACTGCGGTGGGCGCGATGGACGTATTTAGACGCAGCATTTCCGAGGCTGTCACGGTGACTGGCTGGTTCACGCCCTTGATGCCCGTCAAGAAGGTGGCCACCAGGTCGTTGCGGGGGAAGTTGGTGGGCGCCTTGGCGCCTGCAGAGCCGAACAGCACTTCCACCAGCGCTGGCGCCGTCGGATTGGTAACGTAGTCGGCAAATTGCGCGTCGCCCGACGGCTTGCTGGCGTTGAAGCGGTCCTTGTCCTTCAGGCCGATGACCAGTTCATTTACCAGCGGCATGCCCAGGCGCGACACTTGCACCCACGCGCCGCCTTCCTTCGACGCCGTGGTGGCCGTGCCCGGTGCCGGGTTCAGCAAGCGTCCCTGGCGCAGGCTGGCCGTGGTCCAGCCGCCGATGACGGGGTCGCTGCCCGCCGTCAGGCAGGCGGTCGGCACTTCCATTTCGATGGCCGTGACGTTCTTGCGCGCCAGGTCATCCTTGGCAGCCGACTCCGCATTCGCGGAGAATTCCGTGGCGGGTGCCTTGATGTTGATCAAGTCAAACGTTTCGCCCAGGTTCACTACGAACGGGTCCTTGCGCTGGCCGACGAATAGGCGCGCCGGCGCGGCACAGCCGGGGATGTTGACGGCGTACACATGCTGCGCGGCATACGCGGCGTAGTTGGGGATGGCCTTGTTGCCGATATTGTCGACGGGCTTGTCGAAGGTAGTGCCGCCGCCCGTGGCGTTGGTCACGCTGCTGCGCGTGCCTGTGCGGCGGTCGCCCCGCACCACCGTCACGCTGTAGGTTTCGCGCACGTTCAGGCCAGCCGGGTTGACGGAATCGATGGCGCCGCCATTGATGACGAGCGGAATCGAGACTTTCTTGCCGCCCACGGTGAACTGGCCATCCTTGATGGTGTTGCTGAAGCGGAACTGGAAGGTGAGGTCTTCCTTGCCGTCGCCATTGTTGTCGATATGAATTTCGTACAGGGCGTTCGGGTCCATGGCGAAATAGTTGGGCCCACCGTAGGCGTCTTGCAGGGGAATGTAGTCGGCTACCAGAGTAGTGTAGGCGCCGCGCCCCGCTTCATAGCTGCGGAACATATAGAAGTCGGTGGCGTCGACCTTGGGGTTTTGCGTGATGAACGGCGCTTCGCGGTGGCTGGAAGCAAAAGCGGGCGGGGCAATGGCCGCCGCCAGAAAATTGCCCAGGATGGCCGCGCCAAGCGCGGTTTTCGATATTGACAAAGACATTTCGATTCTCCCGATTTTTGTTAGCGTTGACAGGCAAGTCCAAGAAACTGCAGGCTGCCTGACTTATACGAACGGCTACAAAAAACGGATTCAACTCTTTGTCAACGTGTGCAAGTAGATCTTGCCGGCCCCTTACCAGGCCAGCACTTTCGGACCGAGGGCCGCGCCGAGGGCGGTCGGCACCAGCATGCCCAGTACGTACCAGAAACCGACGAAGCTGGCCGCCAGTTCGGGGCAATGCAGGCAGTACACGAGCGCCGCCATGGCGCCGGCGGCAAAGCCGGCAGCCGCGCCCGCTAGCCGCAGCCGCGTGGGCGCCAGTTGGCGCATCAGGCGCAGCACGGCGGCCAGGATGGGGAGCGAGAGCATGGCGATCAGCAAGGGGCAGCTGCGCCAGGTGGCGCCCCAGAACAGTTCGGCCCGCTGTTCGGGCGGCGCTTCGTTCAGGATGATGGCGCCCAGCGCCCACATCAGCAGCAGGGGCATGGCGATCAGCAGGGGCAGGGCGCGTGTGCTGGCGCCCGGCACGCACAGGCGGCGGCTGACGTGCCAGGCGGCCAGGCAGAGGCACACGACAAAGCCCACCTTGATCCAGAAGTCCGGCAGCAGGGCCAGCTGCTCCAGGTTGGGGCGCACGCCCAGCAGCATGGCCATCAGGGCCACGCTGGCCAGCAGGCCGGCGCCCACAGTGCCTGCGGCGCGCCAGTGCGTGCCGGGCGGCGCTGCGGCGGCCACGTCCGGGCCGCTGGCCAGCATGGCGATCAAGTCATCGGTTTTCATGGTGCGTTTCCCTCTATCCTTAAATTGGCCGCCAGTGCCTTCAAGCCGCGATGCACGGCCACCTTGATGCTGGCTTCCGAAATGTCCATGGCGGCGGCCGTGTCGCGTACGGACCAGCCGTCGAGTTTGGTATGCACGATGGCGTCGCGCTGCTGCGCCGGCAAGGTGGCCAGCAGCTTGCCCAGGTCGCGGCTGGCTTCGGCCGCCTCGGCATCGGCGCTGGAAAACAGTTCCTGCGCGCTATCTTCTTCGTCATACGGCAAGTGCTGCGCCTCGCGCCGCCCATGCCGGCGCAGCCAGTCGATCAATTTGTAGCGCGCGATCGCATGAATCCACGACGTCAGCGGTACCCCTGTGTCATACGTCAAGCGCTGGTTGTGGATGGCCAGCAAACATTCCTGCACCAAGTCTTCCACCTCGTCCGGCCAGCGCTGCAGACGGCGCCGGAAAAACGCGCGCAAATGGGCGCTACTTGCCTGCAAGAAATTGCGGTAGGCGCCCGCATCGCCATCGAGCCCGCGCAGCATCAAGCCGTGCAGCCGCAATTCCGTGCCATGCAGGTGTTCGCTTACAGGTATTCGTTGCATGCAGGCCTTTGGTGACAGGCGTTGAAAAAAATAAATCTTGAATTATTTGATGGTGGCTGTAACCAATCCGCATGCTGCGGCGAATTGACAGGCAAGCACGCTTCTTCATTCAACGCTTCTTAATTTAATATACCGGTGAAAGACCATGGACATCAAGCACCGCCTTGCAATACTTCTACTTCCCGTCCTGGGCATGAACGTGGCAGCGGGCCAGCGCTGCGCCGTGCAAAGCGGGCCGCAGACGGCGGCGCTGGTGGAACTGTATAGCAGCGAAGGCTGCTCCAGCTGCCCGCCCGCCGACCAGCGGCTGAACGCCTTGCGCAAGGAAGCGGGGGCGGCCAGCCTGATCGTGCCACTGGCCCTGCACGTCACGTACTGGGACCAGATCGGCTGGACGGACCCGCTGGCACAGGCGCAATTCGACTCTCGCCAGGCCGAACTGCTGCGCCACCAGCCGCGCCATGTGGCTTATACGCCGCAGTTTTTCGTCGGCGGCATGGAATTGCGCAGCTGGGATACGCAGCTGCCGGCCGCCATCCGCCGCATCAACGCGACCGCCGCGCCAGTCAACATCAGCCTGTCCGCCACGCCGCTGCAGGGCGGAAAACTATTGCTTGAAGCCGATGCCAGCGCGCCGGACGGGCACACGGGCGGGCAGTTATATGTGGCCATCAGCGAAAGTGGCATCGTCTCGACCGTGCTGCGCGGCGAAAACCGGGGCGCCACCCTGCATCACGATGCAGCCGTGCGCCTGTGGCTGGGACCGCTTGCGCTGGCGCAAGGCCGCGCCCGGCTGCGCCGCGAAATCAAGCTGCCCGCCAGCTGGCGCCCCGAGCAGCTGCAAGTGGTGGCCTTCGTGCAGCGGGCTGACAGCAGCGCCATCCTGCAAACCGTCAGCACGGCGCAATGCGCGAAGGGAGCGATGTGATGAACGGACCAGCGAGCGTGATCCACCCCGCCTGGCTGCGCCTGACGCACTGGCTCAATGCCGTGGCCGTGGTCGTGCTGGCCACCAGCGGCTGGCGCATCTACAACGCGGCGCAATTCTTCCCGTTCGAGCTGCCGCGTGCGCTGACCCTGGGCGGCTGGCTGGGCGGCGCCCTGCAATGGCATTTCGCCGCCATGTGGCTGCTGGTGGTCAATGGCTTGCTGTATCTGATCATTAATATCGTCTCGGGACGGCTGCGGCGCCAGTTCTTTCCTCTGTCGCCGCGCCTGCTGCTGGCCGATGTCGCCGCCGCGCTGAAGGGCAAGCTGGCCCATGCGGACCCGCGCCGCTACAACATGGTGCAGCGCGCCGCCTATCTGTTCGTCATGCTCGACTGCATCGTGCTGGTGCTGTCCGGTCTGGTGTTGTGGAAGTCCGTGCAGTTTCCCATCTTGCGCGAGCTGATGGGTGGCTACGAGAGCGCGCGCCGCGTGCATTTCATCGCCATGGCGCTGCTGACGGGCTTTGTCGGCGTGCACCTGCTGATGGTGGCGCTGGTGCCGCGCACCCTGGTCGCCATGCTGCGCGGCCGCTAAGGAGACAATCACCATGAAAAAAACCATCATCGTGCAAGCGCAGGGCCAGGCCATGCTGGCCGACGCCTTGCGCCAGATCAAACAGCCATCGCGGCGCCAGTTCCTGCAGCGCAGTTTGAGCCTGGGCGGCTTGTCGCTGCTGACGGGATGCAATGCCAGCGATCCGTCCAGCATCGAGACGGCGCTGATGGCCGTCTCGCGCTTCAACGACCGGGTGCAGGGCTGGCTGTTTGACCCGAATAAACTGTCGCCCACTTATCCCGATTCCATGATCACGCGGCCGTTTCCCTTCAACGCGTATTACGGCGAGGATGAAGTGGAAGAGGTCGATGGCGACGCCTGGCGCCTGGAATTGAGCGGCTTGATCGCCGACAAGAAGCCGTGGACTCTGCCGCAATTGCGCGCCTTGCCGCAGGAAACGCAGGTGACGCGCCACATCTGCGTGGAAGGCTGGAGCGCCATCGGCAAGTGGGGCGGCGTACCGTTTTCCCACTTCCTCAAGCGCGTGGGCGCCGACACGACGGCGAAATACATCGGCTTCCAGTGCGCCGACGATTATTTTACAAGCATCGACATGGCCACGGCCCTGCATCCGCAAACCATCATGGCCTTGACGTATGACGGCCAGGAATTGCCGCCGAAATACGGCTACCCGATGAAACTGCGCATGCCGACCAAGCTGGGCTACAAGAATCCCAAGCACATCCAGGCCATTTTCGTGACGAATACGTATCCGGGAGGGTATTGGGAGAATCAAGGATATAACTGGTTTGGCGGTTCCTGAACATTTTTAGCAACACCAGTAGCAAAACCAAGCAGCAGTATTTTGCAGTGCCGGGCACTTGCCCATTTAACCCAGAGACAAGGACTTATCATGAAAACCACGATCACCACCTTCACCGCCATCCTCGCTTCCGCCATCCTCATGTCGGGCGCCGCTTTCGCCCAGGACGCCATGAAGAAAGACCCGATGGCCAAGGACGCCTCGGCCGACGCCATGCACAAGGATGCGATGGACAAGGACGGCATGCACAAGCCGATGTCCAAGAAGCACATGAAAAAGGATCACATGGCCAAGGATGGCATGGCAAAAGATGCCATGGCAAAAGACGGCATGAAGAAGGATGAAATGAAAAAGGACGAGATGAAGAAGGATGCGATGGGCAAGTAAGACCGGAGCAGAATGGTGCGTGGTGGCTGCCGCTCACCACGCTGCCGGATTGATCACGCCGATGGCCATCAGTGCCGGCTTGCAAAATAGATAGCCCTGCATCAAGTCGATGCCCATCTCCCTCAGGCAATCGCGTTCGGCGGTCGTTTCGATGCCCTCGGCCAAGACTTGAATGTTGAGTTCCTTGCAAATGGCGACGATGCCCCTGACGATCGCCTGCCTTGGGGCGCTGGCCTCGATGCCGCGCACCAGTTCCATGTCGATCTTGATGATGTGCGGCTGATACTCCGCCAGCAGCGTCAGTCCCGCGTAGCCGGCACCGAAATCGTCGATGGCCGTCTGGAAGCCGAAGCGGCGATACTCATGAAAAATGTTGACGAGGTGGGGCCGGTCGCGCACTTCTTCGCCCTCGGTCACCTCGAAGATAATGCGGCGGATGGGGAAATTGTATTTGCGCGCCGCAGCTAAGGTGGTCTGGATGCACGCTTCGGGGCGGTACACGGCATTCGGCAGGAAATTGATGGATAGATATTCCTCGATGCCCAGTCGGGCCGCGCCCTCGATGGCGCGCACGCGGCAAGCCTGGTCGAACACATAGCGGTTTTCGTCATTCACCTGCGACAAGACCGAGTAAGCCGATTCGCCGTTGGGACCACGCACCAGCGCTTCATGGCCAAAGATCGAGCGTGTGGACAGGTCGACGATCGGTTGATAGGCAAAGGTGAAATCGAAGCCGAGTGGCGCGGCATCCCTGCACTGGCTGCAGCCTGCCTTTTTCCCGGCCTGGCCGGGGGTGTCGCTGGAGGACGTCATGGTCGCGCTGGCCTCTGATAAAAGGTACAAGATGTACATGGCAGTTATACCACGGCCCTGCGCCAGTGGCGCGATATTTATGGCGCGCCAAAACAGGGGAAGGTTGTGCCAGGGGAGAAATGAGACAGAAAATAATACAAATTTCCTCATAGTAATAATTGATTGGCTATTCGCCGACAGGCGCTGTACTATTTCCACTAAGGAATTTACCAGTTCCGATGCGTCACGTTGTCAGCGTGACCCGCCCATCGGAACAGCTGACCGCCCGCCGCCCATCCCCCTGCGGCACGTCCCCGCCTACCGGCCCTTACGCGCAGTCGTACTGGCTTGCTGCATTCGACGATATCGTTTCAGGTGTTTCACCTCTGCTGCCTGCCGCTTGTCGCGAAACGACCGTGCATTCTCAAGTTGGCCATGATGGCCCGGGATCTGCACGCAACTCCATTGCACGTAACTCCATTCATGCGCAAGCTGCGCAAAAAGAAACCCATGAAATTGCCACCATCGACACTGGCGCTGTTCGTCACGCTGGCCTGCACTGCCGCGCAAGTCCATGCCGAAGGCGTGCCCCTGTTTGGCCAGTCGCTAGCCGGTTCTTCCGTGTTTGCGCTCACCTATGCGACCACCGGCGCCAACTCGACCGTCACGGGCGATATCGTCTCGGGCGATGTCGCCACCATGGGCGCCGCGTCGCGGCTCAGCGGCAATCTGCTTTCCCTGGGCGCGTCCACCATCGGCGCCAATGCCAGCGTGAGCGGCAATATGCTCAGTGGCGGCGCCGCCACCGTCGGCGCCAATGCCAGCGTGGCCGGCAAGGTGGCGGCGCTGGGCGCGGTCACCTTGTCCGCCAGCAGCACCACCCATGGTGCTGGCACGCTTTCCGCGCTGCCGGCGAACGTGCAGAGCGATGCGCAGCAGGTTGGTGCCGCGCAGGCCGCATTGAAGAACATGGGGCGGGGGACCGCCCTGGGCACGACCATGACGCTCGACACCACGCTGTATCCGGGCGTGTTTTCGGCGGCCAATTTGTCGACCACGGCCGGCATCACGCTGACCCTGGACGGACAGAACCGCTCCAATCAATCCTGGGTGTTCAATATCGACGATTACCTGGTCACGGGCGCGGCCATGAAAATTGTCTTGATCAATGCCGATGCCAGCAATAGCGTCATCTGGAACAGTGGCGGCTACACGAGCCTGGGCGCCAGCGGGGAGTTCATCGGCACCATCCTGGCAAAGGATTACGTCAGTGTGGGCGCGGGCACCAGCGTGACGGGCGTGGGTAGCGCCTGCGGCGGGCTCTTTTCCGCCACATCGTATGTGTCGACGGGCGACGGCGCGCGCATCGGCGGCAATGGCTGCAGCGGCATAGGCAGCGGTTTCGATATCGTGGACGGTACCGCTGTTCGCAGCATCGACATGCCGGCAGTGCCGGAACCGTCCAGCTACGCCATGCTGGTGGCCGGCCTTGCCCTGCTTGGCCTGATGCGGCAGCGCAAGCTGGCGCGCCTGTAAGGGGAAACAAGGCGACCTAGATGCCAAGGCAATTTGTAGTAAGCTGGTCTCCTCCTGATTTATTGCATGCACAGTCATGACCGAACCTTCCGTCGCCGCGCTTCCTGCCGTTTCCCCTGATTCCGACAAATCCCTGCGCCGCCGCTCGCTGTTCGCCGCCTGCAGCGCGCATGCCGTGCATGACGGCTTGACGGACGTGATTTATGTGCTGCTACCCATCTGGCAGGCGCAGTTTGCCATCAGTTACGCCATGGTGGGCCTGTTGCGCGGTTCCTACTCGGGCATGATGGCCGGTTTCCAGTTGCTGGCCAGCCGCATGGCCAGGCGCTGGGGACGCGAACGCATGCTGGTGGGCGGCACGGCCCTGGCCGGCGTGGCTTACCTGATCGCCGGGCAGGCGGGCGGCCTGGCCGTGCTGCTGGTGGCCCTGCTGCTGGGCGGCCTGGGCGCCAGTACCCAGCATCCGCTGGCCTCGTCCATCGTCACCGACACGCACGAGGCGGGCGGCGGCGTCAAGGAAGCGCTGTCGCACTACAACTTTGCCGGCGATATCGGCAAGACCCTGATACCCGCGCTGGTGGGCTTGCTGTTGCTGGTGTGCAGCTGGCAAGCCAGCGTCTCGCTGCTGGGCTTGCTGGGCCTGGCGGCGGCCGGCTTGCTGTGGTGGCTGCTGCCGAAACCGGGAGACATCCAGGCCAGCCAGAAGACAGCGGCCAAACCCATCACTGGCAGCGGCTCCAAAGCAAGCTTTCGTGCCTTGCTGGCCACGGGCACGCTGGACAGCGCCGTGCGCATGGGTTTTCTCACCTTCTTGCCATTCTTGCTGAAAAGTAAGGGTGCGGGCACGGCCGGCATCGGCGTGGCCCTGTCTCTGCTGTTTGTGGGCGGCGCCTTCGGCAAGCTGCTGTGCGGCTACCTGGGCGCGCGCATCGGCATGATGAAAACCGTGTGGCTGACGGAATCGATGACCTCGCTGCTGATCGTGGCGGCCCTGTGGCTGCCGCTGGCCGGGATCATGGCCATGTTGCCTCTGCTGGGGCTGGCGCTGAACGGCACTTCGTCCGTGCTGTATGGCGCGGTGCCGGAGCTGGCCGAGCCTGGCAAGCGCGAGCACGCGTTCGCCCTGTTCTACACGGGCAGCATCGGCGGCGGTGCGCTGTCGCCCGTGCTGTTCGGCGCGCTGGGCGACCATACCAGCGTGAACACAGTCTTGCTGGCGCTGGCGGCGTTGTTACTGCTGACCTTGCCGCTGGCGTGGAAAGTGCAGCGGGGCCTGGCGCACGCTGCTTCCACATGATACGGCTTGGCACTCGAACGCTGCGCATAATTGCCGAACCGGAGGACGGCGTGGCGGACGTGGCTCGGGAAATCCTGCAATGCCAGATAATAAAGTGCTCGGCCAATAATCAGCTTCATGATTGACGAACACTAAGTAGGGCGTAATAAATTATTGTGATTTCTGACTTCCATAACCGGCGCTCTGCGGTGTTGCCCGCTGCTAGCAGTGCTCGCACTGCGTCGCAGCGGGCGCCTTGCAGAGCATCCGGTTCTGTTCGTCATAACTTCACAATAATTTCCCACGACCTACTTAGTTTTGAGTGCGCTTGCGTGTGACCATTCCTGCAATAGATAGGAGACAATCCGGTCCGAATATATGTCGGCATCCGGGTTTTGAAAACTCTCTATCATTTAATAGGAAGATTACATGGGCAATTTTAGTATCCCGCAAAGCAATAAAGCACTCGCCGTGTATTTTCATGGCAAGACAGTACCGATGCTCTTTGCGGTATTTGCGGCGATCCTGGCGGCAGTGGCGGGTTTGGTGCTGTACCTGAGCACGACCTTGCCGCAGAAGACACTGACCGATGCGCAGGCCATGACGCTGCGTAACGGCGCCAAACTGGGCACGCACAGCAATCTGACTATTCTTTATGGCGCGGCGGCTTTTCTATTGCTGATCGCACTGCTGGTACTGGTGATGCGTGCGGTAATGCTCAAGCGGCAAAAGAGTCGTTTTGAATTGCATGAAGACGGCGTGGTGCATGAATCGGGCGGCATCCGCAGCTACGCAGCCTTTGCCGATATCGAGGACCTGTATCTATTCGCCGCCGGCTCCACCGCCATGTCAGGCTTGATCAATAACTTTGCCTACCGCACGGGCGCCGACCAGCCCTGGATACTGGCTACCGCAGAACTCAAGCGTTTTGACGATTTCATGGACGAGTTTCGTTCCCGCTATGTCTTGCACCGCATGCCCGTATTAAAGCAGAAGCTTGCAGACGGCGAGCGCGTGAACTTCCATTACATCAGTAGCGGCAACGTGTACAAGAAACGTTTGCTCGGTAATTTCCTGAATTTCAAGACACAAGTAGTGGCATTGTCTGCCCAGGGCTTGCATGTGGATGGCGTCACCTGGCCTGGCGCTAGCCTGAAATGCATGCATCTGAGTGACTGGACCGAAAAAGTGACGATCAAGGATGCGGCGGGCGCCACGGTGTTTTCGTGCATCGGCACGGGTATCCTGAGTTTCGATCTGTTCGTCAATATGATCGATGACGAGATCGGCCAGGCGGTCTGACTTGCCAGGAGGTTCAGTGCATCCTGCAGAGATCATCGCTTGCATCGAAAGCGCGTTTGATGGTGCGCCGCGTGCGGAAACATCGCTGCGGCAGTTTCTCTTGACGGATGGCGACGGCATGTCGGGCGATATCAGCGGCAGGCAATGGGAGGCCAGCGGCAGGCAGCGCGTCGATTCAATCTGGCAACAGATTCCCGATGTGGAAATCGAGGCAGGCGCAGGCTTGCTTGCGCATATGGATGCCGGGGAATTCCGGTATTACTTGCCAGCATACATGCGCTACGCGGTGGCGCATCCGGCAAGCTGGGAAAGTGATGTGCTCGGCATGACCGTGTCGTCGCTCTGTCCGTCGGAAAAGAACCTGGCGCGGCGCGCGTATGCCATCGCGCAATACGCAGCGCTCGATGCGGCGCAAAGGGAGGCCGTCGTGCGCTTCTTGGCGTTCGTGGCAAAGCTGGACGACGGCATGCATGCCCATACTGTCCATGGTGCCCTTGTCGCCATGGCAAATTACTGGCAAGCGGATGCGGCGTGACTTGCCCGCCAGCACCCCCATCGTCTACACTCGCCGCATGAAAAATTTTGAAAAGCGGCGCGACCGCTACGACTTGTTCCGCGCGTTTGACAATCCCCTCGTCAACATCAACTTCCAGCTCGACGTGCCGGATTTCCGGCCGTACTGCAAGGCGCGCCGGATTCCCGTGTTCCACTTTTTCCTGTTTTGCCTGCTCAATACGGTCAGGGAGATCGACAACTTCATGTATCGCATCTACCAAGGCGAAGTGATCAGGATCGATGATTTTCCCGCGTCCTACACCGTCATCAACGGCGACGAGAACCTCAATTACACGCGTTTCACGATGACGGACCAGCTTGACCTGTTCATCGAACGCAGCCTGGAAGCGAAACGCCTTGCCGAAGCCAGTTCCGCGCTGATCAATACGGGCGAGGGAGAGAGCGAGCGCGAGCAGCGCAACAATATCTTCATCACCTGCCTGCCATGGCTGGAACTGGCGGCCATCGAGCACCCGATCCACCGCCACCGCGATGCCGATATCCCGACCTTTACCTGGGGCAAGTTCGGCCCCGCGCAGGACGATGGCCGCATGCGGGTACCGTTTTCCGCGCAGGCGCACCATGGCTTTGTCGACGGCTACCATGTGCAGAAACTGGCGCAGGCGCTGTCGCAGCGCATTGCCGCCTTCATTGCCTAGTTCGACAGATAGTCACTGGGCGCCTGGCCCAGCACGCGGCGGAAGGCTGCCGTGAAGGCGCTGGGGCTGGCATAACCGAGGTCCAGCGCGACGCGGGTGACGGCTTGCCCTTCGGCCAGGCGCTTGATGGCCGCCAGCAGGCACGCTTGCTGGCGCCATTGGGCAAAGGCCAGGCCCGTCTGGTCGCGGAACTGGCGCGTAAAGGTGCGCCGGCTCATGCCCGCCTGCGCCGCCATCGCATCCAGGCTGCTGTCCAGGCTGGGTCGCTGCAAGAGTTGCGTGCACAGGCGCGCCAGCCTGGCGTCCTGGGGCAGGGGCGCGCTCAGGGGCAGGGGCCTGGCAGCGGCAATCTCATCTAGCAGCAAGGCCATCAACCGTCCGGCGCGCGATTCTTCCGCATACAAGGCTTCCACGCTCACGGCCTCGGCCAGCAGCTGGCGCAGCAGCGGCGAGGCGTCCAGCACCTGGCAATCGGATGGCAAGCCCATCTTGGAGATGGCGGCCTCGTCAATGAAGACATTGTGCATGCTCACGCCACCATGCATGCGCATGCCGTGGGATAGCTGGGGCGGGACCCAGCAGGCGCGTTGCGGCGGCACTAGCCAGTTGCCTTGCGGCGTGTGCACGCTGATGACGCCGCGCGCCGCATAGGCGAATTGCCCGCGCGCATGTTGATGCTCGGGAAACATCTCTCCCGCGGCATACTCGCGCGCAGTGGCGATCAAGGGACGCGGCACTTCCGTATAAAAATCATCCATGGCCCGTACTCTACAGTATTTGACCTGCTATCGAAGGCAGGCCGTTTGATCTGCGCTTACCATGCACTCTTTTTCTGGAGTGTATATGCACAATAGCTATCATCGCGTGGGCCATGGTCCCCACGCCGTCATCGTCCTGCACGGCTGGTTTGGCGACGCGCACGCATTTGCACCGATGGAAGTGGCCCTCGATGGCGGCGCTTTCAGCTATGTCTTCATGGACAATCGCGGCTATGGCGGCATGCGCGGCGCGGCGGGCGAGTATTCGATGGAAGAGGTCGCCCGCGACGCGCTGGCGCTGGCCGATGCGCTCGGTTTCACCACCTTCAGCGTGGTCGGTCACTCCATGGGCGGCATGGCGCTGGAACGGCTGGCCTTGCTGGCACCCTTGCGCGTGCGCAAACTGGTGGCCGTGGCGCCCGTGCCCAGTTGCGGCGTGAGCATGGATGCGGCGGCACGCGCGTTGTTTATCGACGCCAGCGGCAACCAGCAAGCGCGGCGCGCCATCATCGATCGCAGCACGGGCGGGCGCTTGCCTGCAAGCTGGCTGGACTGGAAGGCGCAATATTCGTGGGAAAGTGCGGATCCGGCCGCGTTCGCACGCTACTTTCTCGCGTGGAGCGACACGGATTTCAGCGGGGAGGTGATGCGGGCGGCGCCGAAATTGCCCTTGCTGGCGCTGGTGGGCGAGCACGACCCCCGCTTTGATGCGGCCCTGATGCGCCGCACGTATCTGGCGTGGTACCCGCAAGCCCGGCTGGAAGTGCTGGGCAATGCGGGACACTATCCGATGAATGAAACGCCGCTGGCCCTGGCGGCCAGCATCGAGGCGTTTTTGACGGAAAAGGACTAGTTACGTCGCCTTGGCGCGCAGGCGCAGCAGGCTCAGGCCCAGCAGCACGAAGGCGCCGCCCGAGATACGGTTGAACAGCTTGGCGCGGCCCGGCGTGGCCAGCTGGGTTTTCAGCAGGCGCGCCAGGTTGGCGTAGAACAAATGGGCCAGCATGGCGCAGGCCACAAACGAGGTCGTCAGCACGGTGAACTGGATGGCCACCGGTTCGCCCGGCGTGATGAATTGCGGGAACAGGGCCGAAAAGAACAGGATGGCCTTGGGATTGGTCAGCGCCACCGTCAAGCCCTGGCGGAAGAGTTTCCAGAACGAATTCGGATTCGCCGCGCCAAACGCCACGGGCGCATCGGCCACGATGCTGGTCTTGCTGCGCCATTGCTTGATGCCCAGGTACACCAGATACAGGGCGCCAGCCAGTTTCAGCAGCATGAAAGCCGTGGCCGAGGTCGCCAGCACGACGCCCATGCCGGCCATGGCCACGCCGGAAATGATGAACAAACCAAAGCCATTGCCCATGCTGCTGATCATCGCGCGGCGCGGGCCGACGGCGATGGCATTCGAGATGGCCAGCAGGACGGCCGGACCGGGAGAAAACGTGACGAGCAGGGCGACGCTGCAGAAAAGCAGCCAGTTCGAGAGATGCATGGGTGTTCCTGGGTGGGGCCGAAGCCGGATTGAGAGTCAAAACACGCTTATTGTACGAAGTTTTCGGCTCCCGCGTCAGCGGCCCCCGCCTGAATCAGGCTCAGCTTCAGGCAAACAGGCTGGCGACCACGTGGTTGATGGCGGCGCCACCGGCGATCAGCCAGCAGAACAGCAGTCCGGCCAGCAGCAGGGGCTTGATGCCGGCGCGGCGGATGGCCGACATATGCGTCGTCAAGCCCAGGGCCGCCATGGCCATGGCCAGCAAGACTGTGTCGAGCTCGGTAATGGTGGCGACGGTGCCCGCTGGCAGCAAGCCCAGCGAATTGAAGGCCACCACGCCGATAAAAATGAAGGCGAACCAGGGAATGGCCAGTTTGGTGGCCTTGTCGTGGCTGCCACCTTTGGCCTTGCCGCACGCAAGCACCGCCGAGAGGATGACAAGGAAGGGGGCCAGCATCATCACGCGCACCATCTTGGCGATCACGGCCGCGTTCGCCGCTTCCTGCCCGATCGACTTGCCGGCCGCCACCACTTGCGCCACTTCATGCACGGTCGAACCGATGTACACGCCGAACGCCGTGGGCGTGGCGCCCAGCACCTGCCAGCTCAGGTTCAGCTGGTACAGCAAGGGATACAAAAAGATGGCGATGGTGCCGAACACGACGACGGTGGAGACGGCCACGGTAACGTCTTCGCTGCGCCCCTTGACGACGGGTTCCGTCGCCATCACGGCCGCGGCGCCACAGATCGAGCTGCCCGCGCCGATCAGAATGGCGCTGTTGCGTTCCAGTTTGAACACCTTGGTGCCGAGGAACATCGCCAGGCCAAACGTGGACGTCAGCACCAGCGCGTCGATGGCGATGCCGGCCAGGCCCACTTGGCCGATATCCTGGAATGTCAAACGAAAGCCGTAGAGGATGATGCCAAGACGCAATAAGGTCTGCTTGGAAAAGGTCACGCCTGCGCCGCAGGTGGGCGCCAGGCGGCCATACACGCTGTTGCCCAGCACAATGCCCAGCATGATGGCCAGGGTCAGGGCGCTCATGCCGTGGCTTTGCATCCATTCCAGCTTGCCCAGTTGAATGGCGCCCCAGGCGATCATGCCGCTTAGCAGCAGGCCAGGCAGAAGGCGGCCATAGCGGTCGCTGAAACTTGTTGTGTTGCTTGTTGTGAGAGAAGACATGCCGTACTCCATGGTTACTGGTTCGTATGGCATGACTGTACAGTTCGTCGATTAAATGGTAAAACGGATTGTTTTTGTATGTTTAACCAATTAAATAGGTAGATTCGATGGCCTTAACCTTGCGGCAACTGCAGATTTTCCTCGCCGTGGCGGACACGGGCAGCACCAGCGCGGCGGCCGAACACATTGCGCTGTCGCAATCGGCCACCAGCGCTGCGCTGAATGAACTGGAAACCTTGCTGGGCGCGCAGCTGTTCGACCGGGTGGGCAAGCGATTGCTGCTCAATGACAATGGCCGCCTGCTGTTGCCGCAGGCGCGGCAGATGCGCGACGGGGCCGCCAGCATCGAGCGCCAGTTCGCGGGCGCCGACCCGTCCGTGCCCGTCAGCCTGCAAATCGGCGCCAGTACGACGATAGGCATCTATCTGCTGCCGCAGATCCTGGCCCAGGCGGCGCAGCAGTACGGGCGCAGCATCCCGCAAGTGACGATTGCCAACACGGCCGACATCGCCGCCGCCGTGGCGGAGTTCCGTGTCGATATCGGCCTGATCGAAGGGCCGTGCCACGAAGCGGGCTTGCTGGTGGAACCGTGGCTGACGGACCAGATGCTGATCGTGGCCGCGCCCACGCATCCGCTAGCGCAGCTGCATCATTTGCTCAGCTTTGCAGAGCTGAACCAGGCGGGCTGGCTGTTGCGCGAAGCGGGCTCGGGCACGCGCGAAGCCGTGGAGCAGGCGCTGGTGCCGTATCTGCACTATCTGCGCGCCGCGGGCGAATTCAGCAATTCGGAGGCGATCAAATATGGCGCCGCGGCGGGGCTCGGCATCGCCTGCCTGTCGCGCGTGGTGGTGGCCGACCTGCTGGCCAGCGGGCAACTGGTGGAATTGGACACCATGCTGCCGCCCCTGGAGCGCAACTTTTATCTGATCCGCCAGTCCAAGAAGATCCTGTCGCCCCGCTTGACGGGTTTCCTGGAACTGTGCCGCCACGCCTCGCGCATGGCAGGGTAGCTAGGCGCGGCGTCATTTTGGCCGCGGAGCTTGTAGTGCCGCATCGGGCGGCGCCAGCGTGCCTGCGCGCAGCCGCTTGACGGCTTCGGCCACGGCACGCGCCACGTTGCGCACTTCTTCCTGCATCTCGGTATCGCGGTCCAGGGTCTCATGGCTTTGCGCATAGCTGTCGTAATAGCCGATGTAGCGGTCCAGCCGCGACTTCGCGCCCGCATCGACCAGGCCCATCCAGTCGAGCCAATCCGACAGGCCCCGCCGTACGCCTTCGATGCCGGCCACGTCGCCATGCACGACGAGGCCATACGCGCGCCCGGCCAGGTGTTTCGGGTAATTCCAGCCTTGCAACTCCAGGGCCTTCGCTTCCACGGCTTTCTTGCCGTGCGTGGACGTGGGGTCGGGGTTGCCGCCGTCGGCGCAGACGAGCCGGTCTATCATCAGTTTCAGCACGCCGGGCGTCTGATACCAGTACACGGGCGTGAGGATGATGACGGCGTGCGCGGCCGTCCAGCGTTCGTAAATGTCCGCCATCCAGTCATTCGTTTGCCGTTCGCCATGGTTCGGGTAGCAGCTGCAGGGCCAGTGGCACAGGGGCATGGCCGTCGAGACGCAGCCCTTGCATGGGTGAATGTGCAAGTCATACGAGGACGTCAGCAAGCTCAGGTCCAGCACGTCCGCTTCGATGTGCTCGGCCTGCAGCACTTCTTTGGCCCATTGCGTCATGCGCCAGGTCTTTGATATTTCACCAGGGCAAGAACCGTCGTTGCGCGCCGCGCCGCAGATCAGCTGCACGCGCGACGGCGTGGCGGGATCTTTCTGGCGCGCCTCGGCGGCCAGCAGTCGGTCGCGCGTGGCGAGCCATTCCACCGATAGCTCGTAGTCGGGGTCGGCAAAACCAGGCCCCGCCTTCTGCGTGACGGGCGCCTTGCGGCCATCCTGGTAATTCTTCCACGCCACTTCTTCCACCTGCACCAGGGCGCCGCGCACGGCGTCGAACGTGGGGTCGGCAAACGAGCGGATGAATTGCAAATGAAATTCGACCCTGGCCAGCGGCGCGGGCGCCTGGCCTTGGCGCGGCTGGGGAGTGGGGGGAGTGGCGGACATGGCTTCTCCTTGAGGTGATGCACCATCTTGCTTGAGCAGCGGCCGCTGGTCTGTGCGTTGAGCAACTCTGCGACGACTGCTTGCCAAATTCCCGTTTACGGGATAAATTCCCACATATGGAAAATACAGAATTGACTGATCACGATACCGAACAGCGGCTGGCGGCGCGCCTGAAACAGTTGCGCGTGGAGCGGGGCTGGTCGCTGGACCAGTTGGCGAACGCGAGCCAGGTCAGCCGCGCGACATTATCTCGCCTGGAAAATGGCGAAGTCAGCCCGACGACGGTCGTGCTGGGCAAGCTGTGCGCCGCGTATGGCCTGGCTATGTCGCGCCTGCTGCGCATGGTGGAAGACGATTTTCCGCCCCTGCTGCGGCGGGCTCAGCAGGGCGTGTGGACGGACCCGGAGACCGGTTTTATCCGCCGTTCCGTCTCGCCCCCGTCACGCGCCCTGGCCGGCGAAGCGCTCGAATGCGAACTGGGCGCGGGCGTGACGATCACCTACGCGGCCTCGCCCCGGCCCGGCATGGAACACCATCTGTTGTTGCAGGAAGGCCAGCTGAACGTGATGGTCGACGGCCGCTCGCACGATTTAATGCCTGGCGATTGCCTGCGCTACCAGTTGCAGGGCACCAGCGCGTTTATCACGCCGCCGGATAGCGGCGCCCGCTATTTTCTCTTTCTTGTCTGAGGTCAGCATGCCCGCTTCGCTGCGCAGTTTTACACCCGCCGATATTCTTGCCCGCCTGCCGGAACTGGGCGCACTGCTGCAAGACTGCGTGCACGACGGCGCCAGCATCGGTTTTATCTTGCCGTTTGACGTGGCGGCCAGCCAGGCGTTCTGGACGGACAATGTGCTGCCCGCCGTGACGCGCGGCGCGCGCCTGCTGCTGGTGGCCGAAGTCGATGGTCGGGTGGCCGGCGCCGTGCAGCTGGACTGGGATACCAATCCCAATCAGGGGCACCGGGCCGAAGTACGCAAGTTGCTGGTCGCGCCTGCTTACCGCCGCCTCGGCCTCGCGCGCCAGCTGATGCAGGCGCTGGAAGAGCAGGCGCGCCTCTTGCCGCGCAGCCTGCTGACCCTGGACACGCGCAGCGGCGACCATGCCGAACCGCTGTATTTGTCGCTCGGTTACGTGGTGGCCGGCAGCATCCCCGCCTATGCGCTGGCGCCGGCCGGCGACCGGCTGGACGCCACCACCATCATGTACAAGCAGCTATAGCGGGGAACTCAGGCGGGGAACTCAGGCTTTCAGGCGCGCTCTAACGGCAGGGGCGCGTGAGCGTGCCAGGGCGGGGGCCGCCTTGCCATGCGTTGCGTATTGCGCTGCGACAAGGCTGATGGCCGGTGCCGCGTGCAGGGGCGCCACCTCATTGCCCAAGGTGAAGATGCCCACCGTGCCCGATAGCTGCTGGGCGCGCTGCTGCATGCTCGCCGCCGCCGTTGACGCTTGTTCCACCAGCGCGGCGTTTTGTTGCGTCACATGCTCCATCTGCACGATGGCGGCATTGACTTGCTCGATGCCGGACAATTGTTCGCCGCTGGCCATGCTGATCTCGCCCATGATGTCCGTCACCCGGTGAACGCTGGCAACGATTTCGCGCATGGTGGCGCCCGCCGTATCGACCAGGCGCGCGCCCGCGTCGACCCGCTCGACGGAGTCGCCGATCAGCTGCTTGATTTCCCGCGCCGCGCCGGCCGAACGCTGGGCCAGGGTGCGCACTTCGGCGGCCACGACGGCAAAGCCGCGTCCCTGTTCGCCTGCGCGCGCCGCTTCCACGGCTGCATTCAGGGCCAGGATATTCGTCTGGAAGGCGATGGCGTCAATGACACCGATGATATCGACGATCTTTTTCGACGAAGCATTGATCGAGCTCATGGTATCGACTACTTGTGCCACCACCTTGCCCCCTTTGCCGGCCACGTCAGCGGCCGATTGCGCCAGTTGGTTGGCTTGCCGCGCATTGTCCGCATTTTGCTTGACGGTGCCAGTCAGCTCTTCCATCGAGGCGGCCGTCTGCTCCAGCGAACTGGCTTGCGCTTGCGTGCGCTGCGACAAGTCCAGGTTGCCAGCGGCGATCTCTCCCGAGGCGCCCGCGATGTCCAGCGTGCCGCCGCGCACGTCGCCTACGATAGTGATCAAGCTGGCATTCATGTCTTTCAGCGCCTGCAGCAACTGGCCCACCTCATCGCCGGATTCGACGCGGATATTGCCGCTCAGGTCGCCGCCAGCCACCTTGCGCGCCACCTTGACGGCGTGCCGCAGGGGCCGCACGATGCCGCTGCTGATGAACCAGGCCGTGACCAGGCTCAGCACGCCGCCGATCAGGCCCAGCGCGATGATCAGCACGCTGGTATCGTGCGCACGGGCCATGGCCGTCTCGGCCGCCGCGCGCATCTGCGCCGATTGCGTGGCGATCTGCTGGTCGATGTCGCGCAGGGCGGGCTGTTCCTGCGTGCGGTTGCGCGTGGCCTGCAATTGCTCGATGCGCGCATAGCGCTGGTTCACGCTGCTGTCGATTTCCCCGCTCACCGTGGCCAGCTGCCACGTGCTGATGCCGACGACCACGGCCAGCAACAGCGATGCCAGTAAGAAACCTGTTGTCAGGCGTACACCGATGCGTATGTTTGAAATATTCATGTCCCCTCAGCTGTTGTCCCATGGTGGCCGCTCCCCATGCGGGCGGTACGGCGTGGCGCTTGTCCCCCTGAAGTTGCCGGGGTGAAATGAGTGTAGCAGCGCAATACTAAGTAATCTATAAATATTTCTATATTGGAATTAGTCACTGCTTGTTTGGCAACAGCGGCATGGCTTCTTGCCAGATAAAATCACCCGCCGTATTCCAGACTCGTCCTACCTCGATCCCCGGCATCGTCCGACTGGCGCATGCCGCTGCCGCGCCTACACTGTTCCTTGCACGGACCCGGCGGCGGGTCTTCTTCTTATACACAGGAGGCTGAGATGGCGAATATCCAGGCAGGATCGGACGGTGCGGCAAACGAGGAAATGACGGCAAAGCGCTTGAACGTGGTCGACTGGATCTCCATGATCCTGCTGATCGTGGGCGGCTTGAACTGGGCGCTGGTGGGCTTGTTCGACATCGACATCGTGGCCCGCATCCTCGGCGCCATGACGACGGCTTCGCGCGGCGTGTATGTGCTGGTGGGGCTGGCGGCGGTGTATTCCATTTACCTGTGCGTGCGCAAGCTGCCAGCCAAGTCCTAGGGGACGCCCCTGGCGCGTCAGCGCCAGACTTGCCCATCGCTGGCAGTTGTCAGGGTTTTGATGGGGTGGTGCCTGCTTGTATGTACGTGCAGGTGGGGGCGGGCGGGCCTGTGCGTGGTCGCCTTGCCGGACGGTGCAAGCATCGGTGCATGCGTCGGTAGCGCATGCTTTGCTGCCTGTGCTAATTGCAGGTGCTTACTGCGTGCGCAGGTAGGCCAGCAAATCGGCCACTTGCTGGGGGTTGCCGATGCCCCAGAAGCGCATGTTATTGCCAGGAATGAAATCGCTGGGTGACTTGAGGAAGCCGGCCAGGTTTTGCTCGGTCCAGACGATGTTTGCGTTTTTCATGGCCGCTGAATACTTGTAATCGGTGGTGGCACCGGCTTTGCGGCCAATCACGCCCGTCAGCTTGGGGCCGAAGCCGCCGCGCGCCGATGGCCCCACCTGGTGGCAGGAGGCACACTTGCGAAACGCCGTCTTGCCCGCTTCGGCGTTGCCCGTGAGGGCGGCGGGAGCGGCTGCCTGTGCGGCGGCGACTGGCGCCAGCAGCAAGGCTGCAGCGACGAGATGGGAGGAGCAGCGAAAAAGAAATGGGTATGTCATCGGTGAGGCGGAAAGGCATGATATGGCAAGCAATGACGCATTTTACAGGCGGGCATCCAAACCTGCCCGTCTGTTGCGCAGCCATGCCAAGAAATCGTGCCGGATGACTGACACCGCTAGCGCTTGCCGCCCTGAGCGCCCAACGCCGCCATGGCCGACGCGCACACGATGCAGGCGATGGCCAGCCACTGGGTCAGGCTCAGCAACTCTCCCAGCACGGCCATGGCGGCCAGCGCGCTGACGGCCGGTGCCGCGCTGCTGAACATGCCGAACACGCCTTGCGGCAAACGCCGCAAGGCAAAGATTTCCAGCGAATACGGCAGGGCGCTGGACAGCATGGCGATTGCCAGGCCCATCAGCGCAATCGATGGCGCCAGCAGAGCCGTGCCCGAGTACGCGACGCCGATGGGCACCGTCACCATGGCCGCCACCGTCATGCCCCAGGCCACGGCTTGCCCGCCCTGCAAGGTCGAGGCGCGCTTGCCGAAGATGATGTACAGCGCCCAGCACAGCGCCGCTCCCAGCGCATATGCCACACCGATCGGGTCCAGGCTGCCCGGGCTGCCTTGCAGCGGCAGCAATAAATACAGGCCGAACACGGCGCACGCCACGGCCAGCAAATCGCGCGGCCGGCGCGACGACAGCATGGCCACCGCCAGCGGCCCCGTGACCTCGATGGCGACGGCGATACCGATCGGTATCAGCGCAAACGCCCGGTAAATCAGCAAGTTCATCAGCCCCAGCACGGAACCGTAGACCAGCAAGTTCAGCACATCCTTGCGCGTCAGGCGGAAACGCCACGGCCGGAAGATGGCCAGCAGGATCAGCGCTGAAAAACCCACCCGGTACGCCGTAATCCCCTCGACGCCGATGACAGGAAACAGATTCTTCGCAATCGCCGCCCCCAGATTGACGGAAATCTGCCCTCCCAATACTGCCAGGGAAGGGAGCAAAATGCTGTCGGGGAGAGGGGAGGTCGAGGCGGGGGAGGTCATGGGGCGGTATTTTAATATGCCTTAGGCTGGCAGTCGCTGGCAGATTGGTAAGCGGGGGAGATTTAACTGGGCAGTTGCTGGCATGACTGGTGCATCGCGGCTACTTTTCTGGATACCATGTTGTAAAATACGTTACAGTTGTAGCATTGTTTACTCATGGCCGGAAGTAGCCGTTGCTAATCGAACAGCCTTTACCATTTTGATTCTTAACACTAGTAAACAATTATCGCCTGCGGCCCAGCCACATGTTGGCGGCAATCGATATCGGCGCCATGCAGAACAGGTTGAACAACGGTGCCATTAGCAGACCCAATGCAGCAGTGGAGCTTTGCGGGGCCACAAACACAGACCAGTAGGTGTGCGCGTCCAGCAGCAGCATCAGCAAGGCGCCGGCTAACAGACCGCCGCAATTCTTGCTGCGTTGTAGCGCAATTGCCAGTAATAGGTAGGGCGCCAGCGACCAGGCGCACAGCGCCGTCCGAAAGACGATGCCGCCACCGTTGGCCAGAAATAGCGCGGTGATCAGGTGCAGGCAAGTGCCGACCGTCAGCAGTAGGCGGCTTGCCTGTCGTGGCGATTTAAGCGGCGATATTCCGGTTTTCATCGATCTGCGGTACGGTTGATTCCAGTAGATCGTATATGTCTTTTGAACCCAGCGCCAGATGCGATGCGATCGTCCCCTCGGCGGACACCAGTACAGCGCTCGGAGTCACCAGCGCGTCGTAGCGCTCGGATACCTTTCGGTCCTCTTGCAGCAGCGTGGTGCAGGAGCCGGCGGTATGTGGACGGTGCAGCTGGCCGGCATCGACGCGCAGGATGACGGCGATGCTGATCAAGCCCTGGTATTGCCGATGCCAACTCTCAATGCGCGGCGCCAGTTCGGCACAAGGGCCGCAGGCGATGTCGGAGAATACCAGCAGCACCGGCAGGCCGACAGACCTGAGCTGCGCCAGCGTCTTCGCTTCGCCAGTGCCCATTCCCGGCAGCGCGAAGTCCGGCGCCATGCTGCCGACTGCCAGTCCGCGCGGCCGCATGTCGACAGCATGCAGTGGCTCAATGTTGGCGGCGTCGAGTCGAAGCTCCAGCGTATCCATGCGCAAGATCAGGCGCCCGTTTTGGCGCAGCGTATGCAGTAGCAGCCACCATTGCACCGCCATCACGGCGATGCATATCGACAGTGTCGGGGCTGTGACCAATATCTCGGCTAGATGCGGCCATACAGGAGCATGCGCGTATGCCGGCCCAGCGTAAATCAGTGCGCCCGCCATCGACAGCAGTACCCCGTTTCTGAGCAGCGTAGTGGGGCCGATCGGCGTGGCGTCCTGCTGACCGAAGCAGTTGCAACTGGGCCGCTGGCCTTGCAGCAGCTTGTACGCCAGCACGGCGTTGTAGAGCGTCAGCAGTGCGGCGCAGGCGATGGCGCTCCACCACGTGGACATCGCCAGCGTCAGCATGAAGGCGATCGCCAGTTCGCACGTCGGCATCAGCCACGCCAGTTGCGGCTGCATTGCAGTGGGAATACCGAATTCCGCCAGCGTTTGAGCGTACGCCTGCCGGTGCAGTAGCTTGCCGGCAGCGGCCATCAGCAAGACGCCGCCCAACAGCAGGCGCAAGACGGTGAATGGCACTATAAACGCGTCCATTATCTCTTTCCTCCCAAGGTAGGTCCGTCGTAACGTTGAGCGCCACCAAACGGCGAGATGATCGATGCGTTCGTCAGGTCGGAGCACAGTGGCCCGCACAATGCGGTGCCGCCGCAACAATTTGAGCCGGCGCAACCGTATCCCGGTGGGCAATCGTCGTTGGAGCTGCAGGTAGGCAAACCGGCACAAGGAGTATTGCCGTGCACGCAGACGCCCGAGCCATTCGGCGTCGTAAAGCACACGCAGTCGCCGCCGCCGACGCATGCCGGGAAGGCGCCGCAACTGCCGCCGGCGCAGGTCTGGCAAGCCGTAGGCGGGCAGCAGTCGCACGAGAGCTTCTGGGCGTCGTCATACGCGTTTTGGCCATAGGCGGACACCGCGTTGTGATAGGCCTGCGCCTGGGACAGACAACCGCCGCGCTTGATGTTCTGTATGCTGCCCGTACCGGGGAAGGCTGCGGTGCAAATAGCGTTAAGCTCACTAAGGAAGTTGGTATCGCACGCTGCCTTGTTCTGCTTGCACTTGTCGTAGCAACAATCGTGAGTATTACAAGCGGGAACGAAGCTGACGCCGAAGTAACTTTGCGGCGGCGGCACCCACGATCCGACCGCGCCGCAACCATTGGCGGTGCAGGTATGCGCCAGGTTGGCGGTGCGGGAAGGGCAGTCCGCCAGATTGGCAATGGGGTGCTTTTGCACCACGCCGTTGGGCGTGCAGCAGGCAAGGGCAGAGTCGTACACGCGGTTATTGCACAGGCAATTGCGCGCCGCCCAGGCGTTGTCGATGCCGAACCGGGCCAGGGTCATGCCGCCCAGGCCGAGCACGACCATTTTCAGTGCGGCGCGGCGCGAGGTGACGCCAGCCAGCGTGCGTGCGATGTCGTCGAGTACGGTATGGTCTGAGGTTTTCATATCGTTCACCTATCGTGCTCTGGATGGCGACAGTACCGAGTCCAGCCCCACCGGTCCGGCATTGTTGGCCGCATGGTCCCAGGAGGTCAGGCTGTAGGAGGTGGACTCGGAGCGCCCGGTTGGACTTTGGATCTCGAAACCGCCAAGCGCTTGCTGGGGCGCGATATGGGCATCACCAGAAATCCAGCCCACATAGGTCATCAGGTCGGACTCGGACTGCCAGCCGTGTGGCGTGCCGGTGACGGTGGTGGGTGCCACGATGTCGAGGTGGAAGGCGGCGATATACAAGGAGCTGCCCAGCGGCTCGTCGTTGAAGATGGTGTAGGTCCACGTGGCGTTATTCAGCAGCACGTTCACATGCGAGCGCAGACGTGGCGTGGCATACGGCGCCGGCTGCGGAATCATCACGTAGCGATTGACGACGAAGCCCAGCGTGCCGCCGGCCTCGTAGGTGCCGCGCAGGGTCAGCAGGTATTGCTGGCCGGGCGTTAGCCCGGTGTGGCTGAATCTGGCGCCTATGCTGCCGCTGCCTTCGTTCGTCAGGTTACCGATGTACACCGGAAAATTCTGCGGGCTGATTCGCCGTGCCGCACCCAGTGTGGCGCCGGTCAGGAACACCTTGCTGGCGGTCTCGCTACCGATGTTGGTCACAGTGATCGAGACGATGACTTCTTCGCCGGTGTTGATGACCGTGGCGTTGCCCGTGCCGATCTGTGGCTTGCTAGCCATGATTGCCTCCATGGTTGGAGACAGTACGGCAAAGCATCATGCCGGTCATGCCAGCCAGGCCGGCCAGCATGATGGCCAGCGTGGGCGGCTCCGATACGGCCACCACTTGGTCGACCAGGAAGCTGAAGCTGATGACGTCGGAGAAGTTGCCGCTAAGGTCCTGCAGCATCACATCGAGCGTATGCGCGCCGGGCAGCGCGTTGGTCGCCACGTCGATAGTGAACAGGGCAACATTGTCCCTGAACGAAAAACTGGGAATGCTGAACAGGACCAGTCCCAACGTTTGCTGTGGCGTCAACGCAGCTGGATCGAAATTGCCGAAATTTAGGAACAGGTCGGTCGCGTCCAGCGCCGTGTTAGTCCGGTTGATGATGCTGCCGGTGATTTGGACGCTGCCACCGGCCGAGGCAGGCATGGTGGTCTGTGTTGAGGTGAGCGTGAGTAGCGGCAGCGCGTGCGCGCTGTGTGCCAGCGCGAGCAGTATGAGTGCGGCCAGCGCGCGACAGAACGATTTGTGTAGAGTATAGAGCATGGAAATCCCCTGGTTGGCATCATGGGATTAGCTATGCATTAACTATGCCAGTCCGTGGCAGCTCTGTTAAATTAATGCTTGCTCAGGATTGCCCGTGGCAGTCGCGGGGAAGTGTAAAGATGACCGACAAGCTGTCGATGTTAATCATTGCCATCAGAATCATCCAGGCACCTAAGGTCCAATGGATTTGAGATCGTTTTCACAGCAATCTCTTCTCTGTCACGATAGATCCAGGTTACAGTGTTGCGACCACCGATTGAATCCCCACTTGCCGCCTGTCGCGCCGCATAGTTACCTGTAACCCGGAGTAGTATTGAATGACTGTTTTTAGTATCGGCGACACCAATTTTGACGTGGATATCGCGAAATCAAGCATCAGCCTGGAAGAAGATGGCACTGGCATGGTGGAACTGAACATCGATATCCATGGGGACGACGATGTGTTTATGCGCTTGACCGAGCCCGATGACGCGGAATGGTCGTGGGCGCTGTATCCGCCTGCGTTTTTCCTGCACGGCTTGCGCATACCGGGAGGGCAGGGAGGAGCGTTTGCGATCGGGATGCTCGATACGCATCCCGAGGCGGAGGAGTCGGGCATGTATATGATGGAGTACGGTGACGTATCGGCTGTCAACATCATTGAGTTGTCGGCACGACGCCTGCTTGTGTCGGGCATGGTGGACTTATGCGGTAAGCGGCTGCCATTTCATATCGATATGCCGCGCGCATAGTGCCGGGGCCGCTCTCGAAGGACCGGCCGTTGCTAATTTAATCCAGCTTCAACGCCTTCGCCACATCCCCCCCCACGCCACATATTTGAAATTTTGCGGTCCATCGGGCGGGTGCTTGCGCGGCATGGCGTCAGTGCCAACAAACGGACACGGACTGAGCAGTTCCGTATTGCAAAGTGATCCGCAAGGAGGGGCCATTCCAATTGGCCTGGATAGCGCGTTGAACAGATTTAACGGGAAGTAAGGCATGAAATTGAAAATATCACTTAAAAAAACCGTGTTGTGGCTGCTATTCCTCAGTCCCGTCTGGTACGTCACGGCATGTCATGTGATCTCCCACACTAGGGAAAAAGGCTATGCCATGATCCAGCCGGGCGCTGCGCGGGAAGCCGTGATCGCTGAACTGGGTGCACCATCGCATGTGGAGCTTCAGGGCAAGCTGTTCGAGCGCTATGCCTCGACGCCATGCCAGGAACCCTGCGTGGTACGCTTGTGGTACGAAAATCGCCTGACGCTCGGGATGGAAGCGTGGTCCATGACGCTGGACAAGCATGACCGCGTGCTGGAAAAGTACCATTGGATATCGCCATAGGCAAACACCCGGGCACGTGAGCGCAGCAGGACATCCATGCATGGCATGGATGTCCTGCACTGCTTTTACTTATACACTCTGGCGGTGAGGCTGGCCCCTGTTGTTGCTAACTTACTCCAGCTCCAACGCCTTCGCCACATCCCCCCACGCCACATACTTGAAGTTCTGAGGCCCATCGGGCAGGCGCTTGTAGCCGTCCTGGATCACCAGCATGCCTTGCGCATACGCGCCACCCAGGTTGGCGGAGGTGACTTCCAGGCCATCCGTTTCCGATGTGCCGTCTATGCCGGCGGGCAAGTTGAATCCCACCTTGAAGCGGCCGCGTACTTTATACGGCGCTTGCGCGTCGAGCACCACGTAGCTGCTGTCGCCCTGGCTGGAGACGATCAGGTAGCCAGTGTCAGCCTTGCCACCCGGCTTGCGGTAGATGGCCATGCCTTCCACGTCGGCCGTCAGGTTCGCGCCCACGGGCAAGACCATGGTGAGGGCATCGGGCTTGGCGGCGTCGGCCGAGGTGGTCCAGATGCCGCGCGTTTCCTCGCCCAGGAAGAGGCGGGCGTTGGCGTCGTCGGCCACGCAGCCTTCCGGTTGCGTGGCAACCTTGAAGCTGCGCAAGAGGGTGGCGCTGAACTGGTTGCCGCTCAGACCGATGCTGTATTGCTGGATAGTGCCATCCTTGTCGTTGATGAACGCTTGCACGCCGCCGCTGGCCGGTTGGTACAAGCACATGCCGTAGATGCTTTTCAGTCCGGTAGGAAAACGGCCCGCTTCCGCCACCTCGCCGCTGGCATTGATGGTGAACAGCATCATGCTGTTGTCGTCGCGCTGGGTGGCCACGGCCAGGTCGACCTTGCTGCCGCCCAACTGGATGTTCTGGCGCACGTCGACGTTGTTCAAACGGCCCACTTCCAGCAGCTGCGTCTGCTTGCCTTGCAGGTCGTAGACGAGCAGTCCCTGCTTCTTGTTGGTGCCGAGGATGCGCGCGTTGGCAGGATCGCTGGCCAGCCAGATGGCCGGGTCGTCGGCCGCGTCGCCCTGGCGCGCCATCGGCGCCGTCTGCGCCTGCGGGGCGATGATGGCTACCGCAGGCTGCGTTTCCGCCTTACCATTCCATTTCAAGGGGCGCGCTTGCCAGCCGTTCTTGCCGCGCAGCAGTAGCGACCCCTTGTCCAGCGTCAGCTGGCTGTCGCCTTTGCGTACGTTCAAGGCCACCGCTTGGGCTGGCTGCGCCGTCCATTTGCCGGTTTCATGCGCAAACAGGTGCAGCTTTTCCGCCTTGCCGTCGAGCACGGCCACGCCACCGGGCAGCACGGCCAGCGCACCGGCGCCGCCGTCCAGCTGGCCGTACGGCTTGCGTAGCGCCACCACTTCGCGCTTGCCCATGCCCTCCGAATCGGCGTCATACGCCCACACGCCCATGTTGGACTCGCTCACCAGCAGGCGCTGCGCGCCATCGTCGACCCGGCAATGCTTCGCGTGCGGCGGCAAAGCCAGTTTGCGCACCAGGCTGCGCTGTTCTCCCTGCATCACCCACTGTTCCGCTTGCCCATCCTTGCCGATCAAGAACAGATGATCGAGTTGCTGCGCGTCGCGGTACAAACACGATGCTTCCACGGAAAACGTCGGCACGGGAAACGGTGCCAGCTTGACCAGCTTGCCGGCTTGCACATCGACGGAGACGGGCAGCGGGCGCTGCGTGTCCGCTTCCAGGAACACGGCCAGCACTTGATTGCCGTCAAGGCGCGTGTCGAGCTGCTTGGCGCGCACGGCGATGCGGTCCTGTTCCTGGCCGGCTGCATTGAACAGACGCAAGCCGTGCTTGTCCAAAGTCAGCCAGCCGCCGCCGGGCAGGCGGGTCAGTTCTTCCGCTTCCTGCGTGAAGGAAGGTAAGGCGTTGGCGGGGGCGGCCTGCACGATGCCGCTGAGGCAAGCCAGCAAAGCGCTGCAGAGTACGGTTTTTTTCATGTTATTGGGGATCATCATCAGAAGGCGCTGGCTTTCAGGCTCACTTTGAAAGTGCGGCCATATTGTTCGTTCTGCACGTTGTATTGCTTCGTGCCCTGGTAGACATAGTATTTCTCGTTGTTCAGGTTCGCCGCTTCAAAGACCACCTGGAACTGCTTGTTGATCTGGTAGGACAGCGAGAAATCGAGCTGCTTCTGGCTGTCGACGATGTGGTCCTGGCTTTGATCGAGGATGTCGCCGCCCATTTCCAGCAGGTACGGCGACTTGTAGTTGAGCGCCAGGCGGGCGCTCACCGGCCCCGTTTCATAGCCCAACATCAAGTTCATGACCTGGTTCGACTGGCCCGGCAGGCGGATGTCGCGGTTCATCTGCTGCTTGCTGGCCTTGTCGTAGCGGCCGATTTGCGCGCTCGAGGTGCTCAGGGTGCCATTCACGCCGACGAGAAACTTGTTGAACGGCGCCGGCAGCATGCGCAGCGGCTGCATGTAGGCCAGTTCGATGCCTTTCACCTTGGCCGCGTCGCCGTTCGCATACGAGGTGGCCGAGGTGTAATTGGCCCACTGACCCGTGCCGGCCAGGTTCGTCGTGTAGGTAAAATTCTTGATGTCCTTGTAGAAACCGTAGGCCGACATTACGCCGTCGTTGCCCAGCACTCTTTCGATGCCCAGGTCCAGGTTGTTGGCTTTCAGCGGTTTCAAGTCCGGGTTGCCGATCACGGCTTCCGTGTTGCTGGCCAGGCTGATGCCGGGTGCCAGTTGGCTGAAGTTGGCGCGCACCACGGCTTGCGTCCAGGCGGCCCGCACGCTGGTCTTTTGATCGACGTCATAACGGGCTTGCAGGTTCGGCAGCCAGTTGGTGTACGAGCGTTCGCGCGTCAATGCCGTGGCCAACCCGGCGCTGTCCACTTGCGAGCCGGCCGCTTCAAAGCTGGTGCGTTCAGCGCGCACGCCGCCGAGGATGTGCCAGGCGTCGAAGTCGTAGCTGTTTTGCACATACATGGCGTTGATGTCTTCATGCATGCGGTAATCGTTGATGATGGACTCGGTGGCCAGGCGCGCCTTGTCGCGGTCGAGGCCGGCCACTCGGGCGCGGATGAGAAGCGGGTCCAGCGCCACGCCGATGTTGCCCAAGTCGTAGTCGAGCGTGTGGCCCTGCACGAAGTTGCTCATCGAGGTCGAGCCGGCGCCCCAGTAATTGCCGCTGCTGGCCTTGCTGCTGTTATACGCCCATTGATCCGTGTCATTGGTCTTTTCGCGGCGGCTGAGCTTGGCGCCGAATTTCAGGGTGGCGATATCGAACTTGCGCGCCAGGTCGATGCGCGCGTGGTGTTCATTGTCCTTCGAGTAGCGCTTTTGCAGGGTGATGGCGTTCAGCGCATAGCTGGCCGGATCGTACAGCGAGGCGGGGCCGCTCAATGTCGGCTCCTGCGTATCCGTGAAACTGATGCCGGCAAAATTGCTGGTGCCGCGGAAACGACCGTCGTTCAAGGACTCCGGCGTGTCTTCCGTGGCGCGGCTCATGCCGCCTTTCACGTCCAGGGTCCAGTCGCCCGATTTCTGCTGCGTGCCCAGGACCAGCGAGCGCACTTGCTGCGTGTACTTGCGCTGGCGGATGCGGCGCTCGGCGCGCGCGCCGGCCGTCTGGCCTTCGGCCAGGCTGCCGCCCGCGATATTGCTGATGGTCAGGCGGTCGCGCACTTCATCGTCGGAAAATTCGCTCACAAAAGAGCGCAAAAACCAGCTGTTGCCCGCTTCCGGGCGGTAGTCGAGGTTGATGGCCAGCGCGCCGCGCTTGCGCACGGGCAGGTAGTCGCGCAACTCCAGGCCAGACAATTTACCCTTGCTCCAGGCGCCGCCCGTTTCCACGTCATCGGAGCCGAACGAGCGCTTTTCCACGCTCAGGCCGGCAGCCACGCCCAGCTTGCCATCGAGGAAGCGCTGGGCCCACAGGGCGCCGCCGCTGGGGCTGGTCTTGCCCGTCTTTTCATCATGGCTGGCGCCCACGTTGGCCGACAGCAGCTTGCCCGGCAAGTCGAAGGCGGACAGCGATTTGACTTCGATGGTGGCGCCCAGCGAATTGGCGTCCATTTCCGGAAGTAAAGTCTTCGAGACTTCCAGGGTACGGATCAGGCCGGCAGGCAGGATGTCGAGCGCCACGGCGCGGCGGCCCGCTTCCGGCGACGGTACCAGCGCGCCGTTGATGGTCACCGCATTCAAGTCCGGCCCCAGGCCACGCACCGTGATGTAGCGGCCTTCGCCCTGGTCGCGCTGCACGGACACGCCCGGCAAGCGGGCCAGCGCCTCGGCCGCGTTTTTATCGGGCAAGCCGCCGATATCGTCGCTACTGATGACGCTGATGATGTTGTCGGCTTTCTCTTGCGCGGCGATGGCGTTGCGCAGGCTGGCGCGCTGGCCGCTGACGACGACGGTGGCGGCCGCCTGGCCATCGTCCTGTGCCTGCGCTTGCGCTTGGCTTGGACCGCTGAAGACGGCCATGATGGCCAGGGACAGGGCCGTCAGGCGCAGCGGGGAGGGGAAGGAAGTGTGCATGGTTTTCATGAAGAGCTCGGTTAGGGGTAGGGAACCGGGCGGATTCTAGGCAGCAAATATGACGGTTGCGTGACAGGGGCGGGCTTGCCACCTTGAAAACAAGGGCTGATGGACGCTTTCCGGCCGAAAAGGAAACGTGGTGAGCTGAAATGACCTGCCAGCGCAGGGCGCATGGGAAGCGGCTTGCCGGATTTGCATCAGCTGCTCTGCTCATGTTGAGCCGTTTGCACCTGCCGCACGGGCGCAGCGTATGTCATCGTGCCGTCATGGGCGGGCGCTATCGTGGCGGCAGCACCACTTTTAAAGGTTCCCCACATGCTGCCGTTGCACCGTAACAGCCTGATTGCCGCCGCGCTGGCATTGCCCCTGTTCTTTTTCCTGTACGCCATACTAGGCCACGTTAAACCGTTTGCCATCTGGAAGTGGATGGATATCGTCTGCGAAGGCGGCACGGCCGTCATGGCGGGCATCTGGTTCTTGTTTACTCTCAGCAGCCGTCCACGGGGACGGGTGACGAGCCTGATCGCCGGCGGCCTGTGCGCCATCATGCTGGGGTCCTGGGCCGATTGCCTCGATGAATTCTTTGCCGTCGATAAGAGTGCCGTGTGGGACAACTGGCTGGAAGCCCTGATTCCGTTTGGCATGCTGGTGCTGACCATCGGCATGTATTACTGGCGCCAGGAACAGTTCCGCCTGAACGAGCACCTGCAAAAGCGCGAACGCCTGTTCCGCGACCACCGCGCCTTCGACCGCATCACGCAGCTGGCCGACGCCAGCTATCTGCGCACGCAGATGCGCCTGGAACAGGAACGCCGGCCCGGCCTCGATTGCGCGCTGGTCTTGCTCGATATCGACAGTTTTCACCTGATTAACCGCGAATACGGCCACCGCGAAGGCGACCGCGTGCTGCAAGCCGTGGGCCATATGCTGCTGCTGAACTTGCGTAATGACGATTTGCTGTGCCGCTATGCGGGCGACCGCTTTGCCGTGCTGATGCCGGGCGTGTCGCGCGAGGATGCGGCCGTGAAGGCGCGCCACCTGTGCGCCATGGTGGGGCAGATGCGGCACCACGCCAATGACAACCGCGAAATCCGTTTGAGCCTGCGGCATGCCTGCTCGCTTACCGATGGCGTGCCGGAAGTGGTGCTGGCCGAGCTGAGCCGTGCCGTGGAAATGCCGCGCTCCGGTGCCGGGATCAGTTCCGTCGCACCTGCCTGATGCTGCTGAACCAGCAAGCCGACCCCAGCATCGCGGCCCATCACCAGCCGGCGCTGGTACTCGACTACGCGCGCAGCCGCGAGCTGGCTGTGGCGCCGCTGCTCAAGGGCACGGGCCTCGACGGCGGTGCGCTGCCGTGTGCGGAAAGCCAGGTCAGCGCCGCCCAGTACCTGCAATTGCTGGCCAATGTGGCGCGCGGCCTGGACAGTGCCGACACCAGCTTCATGCTGGGCCAGCAAATGCTGCCCGGCCATTACGGCGCGGCCAGCCATGCCTTGCTGCAGGCGCAGAATCTGCGCCAGGCCCTGAGCATTCTGTGCGGCTTGCATACCTTGCTGTGTCCGCTGCTGCAACCGCGTTTGCGCGAGGCGGGCGAGCTGCACGTGCTGTACTGGGTCGATGCGTTCGGCGCGCCCAGCCAGCTGCCTTTTTTGGTGGAAATGCACATGACGGCGCTGGCGGCCATGTGCCGCTGGCTGGCCGGCGAGGCGTTGCCGTGGCGCTTCTGCTTTAACCGCGCGCGGCCCCGTCATGTGGAGCAGCATGAAGTGCACCTGGGCCAGGCGCTGCGTTTCGATTGCCAGGTCGATGCCATGCTTATCGATTCCAGCTGGCTGGATAAACCCTGGCCGCGCGGCAATGCCACTGCGGCCGCGCTGGCCTTGCGCGCGGCGGCCCTGGCGCCCGTGCCGGCGGCGAGCCTGCTCGGCGCGCTGTACGACTACCTGCTGGCCAATATCCGCTGTGCGCCCACGCTGGAACGCACGGCGCAGGAGTTTGGCGTCAGTCCCGCCACCCTGAAACGCCACCTGGCGCGCCATGGCACGCATTTCCAGGCCGAGCTGGACCAGGTGCGCGCGCACAAGGCCATCTACCTGTTCCAGGCGCATGGCTACGACAACGATGCCGTGGCCGCCTACCTCGGCTTTCATGATGCCACCAACTTTCGCCGCTCGTTCAAGCGCTGGACGGGGCAAACGCCACAGCTGTTGCGTCATGCACTGGCCCTGTTTGTTGCTGGATGAGAACGCCGATCAAAACCTACTGCGCGTCGTGACTTACGGCCTGCGATGCTCACTGTGCTACAGCACAGTTGCGCTTCTCGGCCGCAATTCACTTCCGCTCGCTACGGTTTTGATGGGCGTCGCCCATTCCCTGTGGCGCGCGCGGGTTTTGTTGGGCGTTGCGCGCCAGCGCCACGGACAGTCGTACCAGAGGGAACAATTGCCCGTTCTGCTACATCCATAGTACACTCGACCAGAGAGCGAACAGACGCGCTTTGAGGCGCTCCGGTACGGCGGCGACGACCGTTGTGCCGTGCCTTAACCCAGCCTGGAAACTGGCGCGCCCAGCGTGGTGCGCCGGAAGCCGGGCAACTTGATAATGCTTAATCGTGTATTCACAATCGCAGATCGATCCAGTCGTCAGTTTCCGTAACACCCAGGGTGAGGCGGTGCGCGGCACGATTTTCAACTTGCAGCGCAATTCGCTGGTCATGGAAATCTACAATCCCTACTCGATTGTGCAGGTCAGCGAGGTGCTCAATGACCTGACGGTGCGTATGGGGGCGAAGAACGCCTATGTGGGCAAGGCCGTCGTCATCAGCAGCGTCAACACGGGCCTGACCGCCATCGTTTCCGTCACCCTGATCGACGAGTGGCGCGAGCTGAGCGACGTGGTGGTAGTCAAGGGCGCCGTGGCGAAAGAGTCCAGCGCCTTTGTCGCCGGCTGGGGCGAGCGCTTCCGCATCCGCCGCGACTACCAGATCGTCGTCAACGAAATGCGCGCCTTTTTGTCGGAGGTGGCGCGCTGGGTCGAGCAGGTCGACTTGTCGGACTCGCTGCCGAAGGAAAACGGCCGCTTGCGCGCCGACATCTTCGACGAGCTGGCCTTGCCGCTGATGGAGCAAACCCAGCTGTACTTGCGCCAGCTCGAGGTGGAAGCCTCGCTGGTCGAGGAAGAACGGGCGCCGGCCCACCGGGCCTTTGCCCAGACGGCGCTGCACCCGCTGATCCTGCGCGCGCCGTTCGTCTTCCGCACGTTTACCAAACCGCTCGGCTATGCGGGCGATTACCAGATGGTCAATCAGCTGCTCGACGATCCGCGCCAGGGTCCGAGTACCTACTTCCAGATCGTCAATGCAGCCTTCTTGCAGGCGGCTGTCGCCACGGCGCACCGCAACCGCATCGATATCCTGACGGAGTTTTTGGCGCACAAGGCGGCCGAGGCGCGTGTTGCCGGGCACGTCTACAAGGTGCTCAATGTGGGCTGCGGCCCGGCCATCGAGGTGCAGCGTTTCCTGGAAACGTGCCCGGATGCGCAGTGGCTGGCGTTCGAGCTGGTCGACTTCAGCAGCGAGACCCTGGACTGGACGCGCGCGCGCCTGACCACCATCATGCAGCGTACGGGAAGAGTAGCGGAAATCGATTACGTACACGACTCCGTGCACAACCTGCTCAAGCGCCGCCATGGCTCGGGTATCACGGGCTTGCCTGGCAGTTTCGACGCCGTGTATTGCGCCGGCCTGTTCGACTACCTGTCCGACAAGGTCTGCGCGCGCCTGCTGCTGCATTTCGCCTCGCGCGTGCGGCCGGGCGGCCGTTTGCTCGTCACCAATGTGCACGCGAACAATCCGGGCAAGTTCGGCATGGAGCATTTGCTGGAGTGGCATCTGATCTATCGTAATGAAGCGGGCCTGTCGGCCTTGCTGCCTGAACATGCGACGGAGCCGAAAATCTATGTCGACGCCACAGGCGTGAATGTGTTTGCGGAAGTGAGCATTCCTTGATGGATACTCCAGGCCTGCACGCCGGCTACACGGCCGTTTTGCGCGACTTTCGCCTGGAATTCAGCCGCGGCGGGGCTTACACGGGCATCGTGCTGATCCTGCTTGGCATGGGCCTCGATTCGGCCCTGTATCCGGACAAGCAGTCGGCTTTCACCAGTGCGCGCATTCTCGTGTCCGTGCTGATTTTTTGCGTCGTGCTGGCCATGCGTACGCGCTGGGCGCAAGACCGCATCCAGGGGCTGACCTTCGTCTGGCTGATCCTGCCGCAAATCATGATCGCCTGGATGATCGCCGTCACGGAAGGCGCCACCTCGATCTATTATGTGGGCATGACCCTGGCCATCTATTCCTCGGGCATCGTGCTGGCCTTCGGCCTGTGGCAAAACATGGTCTTCGGCGCCATCTCCTGCCTGCTGTACGTGGCCGCTTGCACCTGGCATGCGGGCGGCTTCGATTTGCCGGCCACGTTTGTCGTCAACTGCCTGTTCCTCATCATGTCGGCCAGCATCAGCGCCGTCTTCACCTATTTCAATGAGCGCGCCCGCTTCATGCTGTTCCAGCTGAAGGCGGAAGTGGCGCAAAAGAACACGCAGCTGGAAGAAACGAATAAAAGCCTGGCCGATATCAAGGGGCAGATGCTGCAACAGGAGAAAATGGCCGCCATCGGCACCCTGGCCGCCGGCATGCTGCATGAAGTCAACAACCCCGTGAATTTCTGCATGATGGCCATCGAGGTGGCCATCGAAGACCCGGCCGCCAAGCAAAGCGCGCTGGTGAGCGAATGTCTGGCCGACGCCAAGGAGGGCATGCTGCGCGTGCAGCACATCGTGTCCGACTTGAAGACCTTTGCCTACCGCAAGAGCGGCAACCAGCTGGAAACGGGACACTTCCAGTTCCGCAGCGCGCTCGACGCGGCCATCCGCCTGGTGGGGCATGAAACGAAGAATGTCAGCATCAGCCACGACCTGCCGGTCGACACCCTGGTGCGCGGCGACGAGGCGGCCATCGTGGGCGTGCTGATCAATTTGCTGGGCAATGCCGTGCTGTCCATGCGCAAGGGCAATGCGCCGCCGTTCGAGATCCGCATCACGGCCCGCTGGGACGAGAACCGCCTGCGCATCAGCGTGCGCGACAACGGCCCCGGCATCGCCCCGGAAAACCTGGCGCGCGTGTTCGAACCGTTCTTCACCACGCGCGAAGTGGGGCAGGGGCTGGGCCTGGGCCTGAGCATCAGCTATGGCGTGATCGAGCGCCACGGCGGCACCCTCTCCGCCGAAAGCGAACTGGGCGAGTGGGCCAGCATGAATTTCGACTTGCAGCGCTCCGACTGGGAGGGGCGTTAATGGACAACGATAGCCGCGCCAGCGTGCTGTATGTGGACGACGAAGCGCTTGCCTGCAAGTACTTCGAGCGCGCCATCGGTGCGCGCTACCGCGTGCTGACGGCGCACAGCGTCGATGCGGCGCTGGCCATGCTGAAAGATGAGGCCGCCAACATCGATGTGCTCGTTACCGATTACCGCATGCCGGATCGCCTGGGCAGCGAGCTGCTGCAGGAAGTGGCGCAGCGCTACCCGCACATCGTCTGCATGCTGGTGACGGCGTATGCGGACAAGGACGTGCTGCTGGAACTGATCAATGGCGGCTCGCTGTTCCGCCTGCTGGAAAAGCCGCTCGACCTGGCCGCCATGCAAACGGCGCTGCAGCTGGCAGTGCAGACGGGACGCGAGCGCGCCGCGCGCCGCCAGGGCCTGGTGGCGATGGAGGAATCGCTGGCCTTTCTGGCGCACGAATTGAACACGCCGCTGGCGGCCATCGCCAATTTTGCGCGCGGCATCGCGCGGCGCGCGCAGGCGGACGCCGCAGCACAGGCCGAGATCGGCGAAGCGGCCGCCTTGATGCACGACAATGCACGCTATTGTTTGTCCGTGCTGGCCAGCTTTGTCGACACGGTGCGCCTGGCCAGCGCCGGGCCGGGCATGCAGGGCGGACGCAGCGCCGGCAGCGCGCGCCAGCTGCTGGCTGCCTTGCTCGACAGCTATCCCTTGAGCACGGCCCAGCGCGCCGCCATCACGCTCGAGCAGGGCGAGGATTTCGCCATTGCCGAGTCGCCCAATTGCGTCGCGCTGATTTTATCGTCCGTGCTGGCGAATGCCCTGCGTTCGGCCGGCGAGCAAGACCATCCTGCGATCGGCATCCGCATCGATGCGGGCCGTATCACGGTGCGCGACAATGGCGCCGGCATCGCCCCCGAGATTGTTGCGCAGCTGTTGCTTGATCCCGTCGGCGCCAGCGGTGACGAAGGCAAGGGCTGGGGCATGGTGTTTTGCCACCGCATGATGCAATCGTTCGGCGGCAACCTCGATATCGCTACCGAATTTGGCAGTGCCACCACGGTAACCCTGAATTTTCCAGTACATATAAGGAACGAGCATGATTGACGCCAATCTGCGTTTGCCGGCTCAGCGTGAGCCGGCGCAAGGCTTGCCGACGATACTCTATGTCGATGATGAGGCCAACGCCCTCAAATATTTCCAGCGCGCCATCGCGCCGCTGGCCAACGTGCTGACGGCCACCTCGGTCGAGGAGGGCAAGCGCATCCTCGACGCGCAGGCCGAGCGCATCGCCGTGCTGGTGTCGGACCAGCGCATGCCGGGTGCCTATGGCAACGAATTGCTGTCCTATGCCTGGGACCGCTATCCGCACATCGTGCGCATTTTGACCACCGCGTATTCCGAGCTGGAGCACACGGTGGAGGCCGTCAACCAGGGGCAGATCCACCGCTACATCCAGAAGCCGTGGGATATCGCGGCGCTGCGCATGGAACTCAAGCAGGCTTTGGAACTGGCGCGGCTGCGCAATGAACACGCCCAGCTGCTGCGCGAAAAACTGATGGTGCGCCAGCGGCAAGCCGTCGCCAACCGCATCGGCACCCTGTACGCCCTGTGCGCCAGCCTGGCTGGTCCGGAACAGCAGCTGCCCGTGGAAGCGTATCTGTCGGCGGCCCTGACGGCCGGCGTCACGCCACCCGAGCCGGACTGGCTGCTGATGGATTATGCCGACCTGGTCAGTTCGGAAGCCTTCCGCGGCACCGCCTTTGCCGCCGCCGTGCGCCAGCAGCTCGACACGCTCGAGCGCGAGCACCCGGGGCGCGGCGTGGAGCAAGCGATCGACATGCTGCTGCCCGTGTTTGGCGCGGCGCTGCAAAACCAGGGCGGCACGGCTCTGTTCCTCGATGGACGCCTGCTGACGGAATTCCTGGAAACGCCGACCACCACGCCCGTCTCGTCCATCCACGCATTCTGGCTGGCCAGCTTGCTGTGGCTGGCGCGGCGCGGCTGGTCCTTGCAGCTGAGCAAGACGGAACAAGGCTTGCAAGGCAAGGTAGTGCAGGCTGAACCGGCGCTCACGCCGGACCACCTGGCGGCCTGGATCGAGCAGTTCTGACGGGGCCCGCAAGGGGAAGCGCCATAGAAAACAGGGCCGCGCGGGCCCTGTTTCTGCTTGCTGCGAACAGAGCTTAGCGCTCTGACGCCGCCTTCAGGTTGTTCAAGCCTTTTTCAAAATCCTTGCCGATCATCCTGTCCATGCTGACAAACACCGTCATGACCTTGCTGACGTAAGGGCTGGGACCCGTCATGGTCCAGTTTACCTTGGTGCCGTCGCCCTCGGGTGTCATGGTAAACGTGGTGGTGTTATGGCTTTCGAACGGTTTCAGGAAGTCCAGCTTGATGACGGTGCGCTCGGGCTGGGCCGCTTCCGTGATTTCCATGCGGCCGGCGCCCACCTTGTCATTGCCTTGCCACGCATATTGCGCGCCCAGGCCATTGGCCGGGCCCGCAAAGGTGCGGCGCATGGCCGGATCGAGTTTTTCCCACGGCGACCAGGCGGCCCAGTAATGGAAGTCCGTGATCAGGCCGGCGATTTTCTCGGGCGGGGCCTTGATGGTGATTTCGCGCTGGACACTGAAGGTGTCGGGCTTGGTGGTGGCATAGCCGAGGATGGCGGCGACGACGACGACGATCAGCAGCAGGGTTTTTTTGATCATATGCTCTCCAGATCTTGAATGGTCGATGCGAACGAATCAAGGCAATCTTAGCAGATATGAATGGCTGTGCGCAGCCGCTTGGCCTTTATTTGCGCCAGCTCTGCGCAGGACCGCCTGCACGCTCGTTCGCCGCCGCGCGCACCCGCGCACGCCAGGTGTGTGCCGGTTTGTGGTGAGGGCCGGCGTCCGCTAGAATGCTGGCCTGCAACGATTTCACTTAGGGAAATATGATTCAACGATCGATCGCCAGGCTGACCCTGGCGTGCGGCTTGCTGGCGTCCGCCTTTGCCGCGAACCTGGCGCATGCCGATGCCTGTCCCGCCCATTACGTCGATGGCCGCAAGCCGGAAATCACCAACCCCAAGCTGGATGTGGCGACCAAAGAGCTGTGCTACAACGTGTTTGGCGTGATGCACTCGGGGATCACCCGTACGCCCCTGTGGTCGGCCGAGCACTTGACGGCGAACAACCTGGAAGCGGCGCAGGACTTGTCGCGCGAAAACTCCTTCCACGCCGAACGCAAGCTGCCCGCCACCCAGCGCGCGGAACTGGCCGATTATGCGCGCAGCGGCTTCGACCGTGGCCACATGGCGCCGAACGGCGACATGCCGGACCGCCAGAGCCAGCGCGACAGCTTTACCCTGGCCAATATGGTGCCGCAGGATGCGCGCAACAACCGCTATGTGTGGGCCGGCATCGAAGGCGCCGTGCGCAAGATGGCGAAGAAGGAGGGCGATTTGTACGTGATTACGGGGCCGGCTTTTATTGGCGGTAACTTGCGCAAGGTGGGGCGCGTGATCGTGCCCAGCCACCTGTACAAGGCCGTGTACAGCCCGCGCCAGCGCGCCGGTGCCGCCTACTTTATCGAAAACGTCGATACCAAGGCGTATGAAATGCTGAGCATTGCGCAACTGGAAGACAGGATAGGCATCGATCTGTTACCGTCGCTGACGCGGCAGCAAAAGCTGCGCATGCTGAGTTTGCCCAAGATCAATAGCAAGTCCAAAAAATAAGACCATTGAAAGGAAATTCCATGTGCGCAAAGAAATTCGTCCCGTATGCCAATGAAAGCGATGTGCTGGAAATCGGCAATCTGAGCATCGAAAACCGCATCGACCGCATCAGCATCAGCGGCGATATCGACCTGACCCTGGACAAGCCGGGCCTGGCCCTGGCGAAACAGCTGCAAAAACTGCTGGGCGACGTGGTGGCGCAGCTGGAAAAGCAGGAACTGCCCGACCAGTTGCCGCCGCCCGAGGTGACGTCGGTGGCCAATCCCTTCGAGTAACGTTGGGGCCAGCACCTATTTTGCCGGGCTGGCGGCGCGATAGTAGCCCTTCCGGCTGATCTCTTCCGGCGCATTCGCAACTTCATACGCGGTCAGGGCGATGGCGATGGCAGAGTACTGCTGCGCCGCGCTGAAAGGCAGCACGTTGTCATACGTGTCCAGTACCGTGTGATGCACGCGCGCATAGTCGAAATCACCGAGCACGGTAAATTTCGGCGTCGGCACGCCATGCAGGCTGAAGACGGCGTCATCGCTGCCGGCCCGCGCATTCATCGCCTTGCTGGCATCGCGCGGCACATCGTTGATGGTTGTGGCGAAGCCGAACACGGGGTGGATGTCTTGCAGGGCCAGTTCGACGCGGCCAAACACGCTCTTCCAGGCCGTGGGAATCGCGATGCCGTCGATGGCGCCGGGCCGGCCGTCGCGGTTGAGCATCATGACGATATTCTTCAATTCACCTGCATGCCGCTCGGCGAACGCGAACGAACCCTTGCGGCCGATTTCTTCCGCGCCGAAGGCCACCAGCATGATGCTGCGGCGCGGCCTGGCATTGGACTTGGCCAGCAGGCGCATCGCTTCCAGCATGCTGGCCACGCCGCCGCCATTGTCGGCCGCGCCCGTGCCGCCATCGTAGCTGTCGAGGTGGGCGCCGATCAGCACGATTTCTTCCGGCTTTTCCGTGCCGGGAATGCGGGCGACGACGTTGTGATACGTCACCGGGCCCGGATAGAACCAGTTGCGGATGTCAAATTCCAGGGTGACCGCTTCACCGCGCGCCAGGCGCTGGCGGATGTCGGCGTAGTGTGGCGCGGCCAGCTTGATGTCGGGCAAGGTCGGCAGGGTCGCCCAGGTAGCGGGCGCCGCGCTGGCGGCATACAAGGGTTCTTCGCCAGACTGGATGGTGCCGAGGGCGCCGGCCTGCATCAGCAGCCGGGTGATGGCCCTAGGCTTGTGGATGGTCTTGCCATCGCGCCCGCCACCGCCGCTTTCACCACTCGTCAGCACCCATTTTCCCTTGAATTGCGCAGCGCGCTGCTGCGCCTCTTCCAGGGTGGCCGGCCCCATAATTGCCCGGCCCTGCTGCACGCCACGCGTGCCGGCCGTGTAGGCGGGCGTCGCCATGCGCAGAGGCAGCTCCTGGGGCGCCAGCATCTTGCCCGACCAGGGGCCCCGGTTGAAGCCGACGGGCATGTCACCGGCTTCTTCCAATTCGGCCTGCACGCCCCATTGCCGCAGTTGCATGCGCGCCCATTGCGCCGCATGCGTGTAGGCGTCGCTGCCTGCCATGCGGCCCCCGAAGCGGTTGCTCAGGATGTCGAGCCAGTCCATGGCGCGCGGCTCGCTGGTGCCCAGCGCCACGATCCGGCGCGCCGTGGCGTCGCCAGATGGTGATGGCGTGGCCTCGATGCTGGCATCCCTGCCGGACAGCGTAGCCAGGAAGGCGGGCAGCCTGTCTTGCTGGCGCGCCGCCAGCGCCGCGTCCAGTTTTGCGGAACGGTTCAGCTTATCCTGGTGCAGCAGTGTTTCATAGGCGCGCAGCACGCCCTGCATGCCCGCCAGGTCGCGGTCCCCTTGCTGCCGGGCTTGTTCCGGGTGGTCGATCTGGAAGGCCATCACGCTGGCCAGGTACTGGAAGCGCAGCGCCTCGCGCGTGGCCGGCGTGGGGGCGGTGCTCAGCCAGTCATCGGGCATGCTGGCGTCGAACGTGAGGTCGGGAATGGCATCGATCCATGCGCTGAGCCAGGCGCCATCGCGCTGCTGCAGCGCCAGAGGATCGTGCTGCGCCGCTTGCGCCATCTGCACCACGCGCGCGCGTTCGGCCGGCGTCGACGGGCCGCGCGCGGTGGCGCTTGCCGCAGTTCCCGGCAGCGCGGCCTGCAGCACCGGCGGCACATAACGTTCCCTGAGCCGCGTTCCCGTCACCGGCTTGGGTTCGTTCTCATCGGTTTCGACCAGGCGTTCGCCGCTCAGCACGTTGCCTTTGGCTTGCAAGGTCCAGCGGATCGTCACGTCGGTGCTCACATCCTTGCCGCTTCTCCCCGTGCTGACGCGCTTGCCGCCGTGCCGGAAGACGGTGCCGGCCGGGCTGGCCATGCCATGCACCGTGCGCGGCGGCGTGAGCTGGCCCCGTTCGTCGAGCCACGCGATCGTTGCGCGCATGCCGCCTTGCTCTTCGGTGATGTCGAGTATGCCCGTGTCGATCAGGTCGACTTCGACGCCATTCGTCGTGGTCGTGCCCGTCGCCGTCTGGAATTGCCACTGTCCGGCGAGGGCCGGCACTTGCGCGTACAGGGCGCCAGGCAGGGTAGCGGCGGCGAGGACGCACGTGGCGTAAAGGTGGGGAGGGAACAGCTGCATGGTTATCCTTGTCATGGTTTTCACTCGGGAAGAGTCGAAAAACAGTATGCAGATAACCAGATTGCCAAGTTGCTACTTTCCGACCAAGACCGGGATTTGCTGCCTGAAGTCGGGTTTGGCCGCGCCGAAGAACAGATCAAGCTCATCCGGCAAGCTGCGTCGGATGAGCTTGATCTGGCACAAACTTACTTGGCGAACGCCTGCGCCGCTGGCGTCACGGTGACGGCTTCCGGCTTGATGCCCAGTTTCATCGCGCCGATGACCTTGTCTTCATCGAGCAGCGCTTGCGGCTTGTTGCCGTCGTACTTGATGGGCGAAAACGCGTCGCTGACGAGCTTATCCTTCAAGCCGGCCGCATCCTTGGCGACGATCACCACCGACAGGTTCTTTGCCGACAAATGCTGTTTGATGGCGCGGTTGACGTCGGCCAGCGTCAGTTTCGACAGGCCGTCACGCATCAGCTTGGTAAATTCCGGCGTGCCATACCATTGCGAGTCGAGCGCATAGCCGAGTTGCTGGTCTTGTGTCGAGGTCATGACGAAGACGTTCTTCATCAGGTAGTCGCGCGTGGTGGCAAAATCGTCCTGCGTCAGGCCGTTGTCGATGAGCTTGCCCAATTCCGTCAGGGCCACGCGCAGGGCGAAGTGGGCGTTGTCCGGCGCCACGGGGCGGATCCAGATCTCGAACAGCTGCGCCTTGCGGCCCAGGTTCGGGTTCGGGAAGAACTGATACATCCCGCGCGGGAAGGCTTCGATGTACGCGTAATCGCCATAGTTCATGCCGCGCAGCTCGCGGATGCGCTGGTACAGGTAGGAATTCGAGGCGCGGTGCTCGCCCAGCCAGGTTTTCGCCAGCCACAGGGCGGGGAAGTCCGGATGCGTGCGCGTCACTTCCAAAGGCAAGCCGAAGGAAATGGCCGTGGCGCGCGTGTTCTTCTCGATGATTTCCACTTCCAGGCCCTGCGCCTTGCGGCCCGCGGGTTTGACAGTGGCCGGCAAACCTGGGCCGGCCGGCAGTTTGCCGAGTGCCTGCGTCAGCGAGGCCGTCATGGCGTCGGATACATCGCCGGAAACGCCCACCTTGACGGCGCCTTGCGCATACGCGCTCTTCCAGAACTGTTTTACGTCGTCGAGGGTGATGGCGTCGATGCCGGCGAGCGTGCCCAGCACCGGGTGGCCATATGGCGTGCCTGCATACACATTCGTTTGCAAGCGCTCCTTGGCGAATTCCTCTTCATTATTGTCCTTCAGGTCCAGCAGCAGCGCGTTCTTTTGCGCATCCTTCAGGCGGCGGAAGTCGTCTTCGCGAAAGCCCGGCGAGAGCAGCAGGGGCAGGGCGATGGCGTTGAACTGCGTCCAGTTATCCCGGTGGATGGAGCCCGTAAACGTCGTCATTTCCTTGTCCGTCTGCTGGCTGAAACTGCCGGCCAGCGGGAACAGGGCCTGGTTGACTTCGTCGATCTTGCGTTCGGACGAGCCGCCGGACGCCACCATGGCGGCCGTCAGCGCGGCCAGGCCTTCCTTGCCTTGCGGGTCTTGCGCGGAACCGGCCGTAAACAGCAGCTTGTAGCGGATTTGCGGCAGCGCGGACTTTTGCACCAAGACGTCAAATTTCGCGTTCGAGGCGGCCGGCAGCAGGCTGGCCAGCTTCGGCGTGGTGGCGATGGCAGCTGCCATCGGCTGGTTTGACAGGGTGGTCACCACCAGGCCGTCGTCCGTCAGGTATTTGCGTGCGGCAGCCTGCAGGTCGGCTGGCGTGAGCGTATCGATCAGGCGGTAGTACTGGTTGATGGTGGCGTAGGAACGGTCGAAATGCACGAAGGAAGCCAGGGTGCCGGCAATTTGCTCCGTGTTGTCGAGCGAGCGGATCAAGCCATATTTTTCGGCCGACTTGGCGTCCGCCAGGTCTTTTTCGCTGACTGGCGTATCGCGCAGCTGCGCCACGGTGGCCAATATCGCGTCGCGCACGTAGACGGCGTCGTCGATGTTTTTCACGCGCGCGCCCAGCACGGCCAGGGTCGGGTCGACCCGGTCCGGCGTCATCTCGAACAACTGGTCGACCTTTTGCTCGTTTTGCACCAAACGTTTATACAACGGCGAGGTGCGGCCGAACGACAGCGACAGCAACGTCGCCAGCGCCGCCTGGTCCTTGTCCTTCACGGAAAACGCGGGTGCGTGGAAGCCCACGGCCACCCATGGCAGGGTCGGCGTGGGCCAGGCCACATGCTTGTAGACGGGGCCGCGCGGCGCGGGTTCCACGGGCACGGCGGCCTGCTGCTTGCCGCGCTGCCAGGCGCTCCAGTATTTTTCCACCAGCGCGATGGCTTGCTGCGGCTCGACGTCGCCGGCGATGATGATGGTGGTGCGCTCGGGACGGTACCAGCGGTCGAAGAAGATCTTCGAATACGCGTACTGGTTCGGCATGTCTTCGATGTCCTGGATAAAACCCATCGTCGTGTGCTTGTAGGTATGCGTGGTATAGGCGCTGTCGCGCATCACTTCGAACAGTTTCGAGACGGGATTGGCGCTGTTCTTGTTGTATTCGCCCAGCACGGCCCGCGATTCCGTCTTGAACGCGTCTTCCGCGTAATCGAGGTGCTGGAAGCGGTCAGCCTCCACCTTCAGAACGGTTTCCAGGTCCTGCTTGGCAAACGTCGTGTGGTAATTGGTCAGGTCGTCGCTGGTATACGCATTCTGGCGCGCGCCGGCGCGGGTGATGACTTCCTGGTATTTTTCGGGCGGATAGGCCTTGGTGCCGCGGAACATCATGTGCTCAAAAAAATGCGCGAAACCGGACTTGCCCGGCTCGACTTCATTGCGCGAGCCCGTCTGCACGGGAATCTGCAGCGAGACCAGGTTCGGGAAGCCGGTCGGCACGATGATGATTTTTAGTCCATTGGCCAGGGTCTTTTCGGTGGCCTTGAATGGCAGCAAATCGGCCTTGCTGGCAGGGGCGCTGTGGGCAGCGGCCGGTTTGACGGGCGCGGCGCCCAGGTTCGACGATGCCATGGCCGACAGGGCCAGGGCGAAAGCGGGTAATAAAGCGGGCATGATTCTTGACACGGGGGCTCCTTCTTTTTTGGATGTTATGAAAGTGCAACGCCGCAGCATAGAATATTCAGGCCGCCGTGCATAGGGGCGAGATTAAAAGTCGGGCCGCAGGATGCGTGCCGTCACATGGCTGAGAAAGTCGCGCCGGGTCGGCAGGAACATGCGGATATACACGATGCCGTGCGTACGATCATGGTGGTATACGACGCGGATGTCATGGCACAGGCGCTGCCGCACGTCCAGGCCGAGGTCGCGGGCCGCTTCGATGGGCGCGTCGCTGTCGGGATAGGTCTTCAGATCGGCAAAGAGTTGCCGAAAGTCCGAGGTGAACTGCTCGCATTGCGCTGCCGCATGGCGCGTCTGGAAGTCGCTGCGCAATTCCCTGAAATCGGCTGCGGCGCTTTTCAGCACGACGAGGCGCGCCATCTCAAGCCTGGTCGAGGCTGGCCAGGAAGTCTTCTTCGGACACCACGTCGCCGCGCGCGATGTCCTGGTTGCCCATGGCGATCAGCTTCATGAACGCGTGCTGTTCCTGCATCTGCTGCGCCTGCCGTTTGCCTTCCTGGTAGGCGTGCATGGACAGTACGACCATCTTCGCTTCGCCATTTTGCGTGATGATGATGGGCTCGTCCTGGCCCGCGTCAAAGCTGTTGACGATCTCGGTCGTATTGGCCTTGAGGTAAGAAATTGGCTTGATGCGTTCCTTGAGGTTCATGGCGGCTCCAAATGCGAAAAAAACTGCGACAGGACCAAATATACACCAAATTTGGTCGTGCCTCCTTGTTGCTTACGTGAGCGTGGTTTCCGGCAGGCTGATGCGGTTGCGGCCCAGGTGCTTGGCGCGGTACAGGGCGCAGTCGGCCGTGTGGATCAATTGTCCCGGTTGCGTGCCGGGGCCTGGCAGGGCCGTGGCGGCGCCGATGCTGACGGTGACGCAGGCGCCGTCGGGGCGCTTGCGCGGCAGTTGCAGCCGTTCCACGCGCTGGCGGATGCGTTCGGCCACGATGGCCGCGCCCTTGAGCGACTGGTTCGGCAGGATGACGGTAAATTCCTCACCGCCATAGCGGGCCACCATGTCGTTCGCGCGCATTTCGCTGGCCACGGCGCCGGCCACCTTGCGCAGGCACAGGTCGCCGCCCTGGTGGCCGTGGCTGTCGTTGTATTCCTTGAAATTGTCGACATCGACCATCAGCAGCGACAGGGGCTGGCCCTGCCGCTGGGCGCGCTGCCATTCGGCCAGGATGGTGTCGTCGAAGCAGCGCCGGTTTGCCAGCCCCGTCAAGCCATCGCGCGTGGCCAGGCGTTGCAGTTCCACCTGCGCGCGCTTTTCATCGGTCATGTCGCGCAGGGTTTCAACCACGGCGATCAGTTCGTCGCCGTTGCCGTAGATGGGGCTGGCATCGACGGCCAGGTAGCGGCGCCGTCCCGTGCGCGGCATGTCGCACCAGTTTTCCGCACACAGATTGCTGCCCGTGCTGCTGCGGTATTGCTGCTGGGCATGCAGTGCGCGCATGTCGCCGCCGCGTCCGGCCAGCAGCAGGTCGGCCAGGGTGGGGCGCTCGTCGTTGTAAAAACAGCGGCCCGGCTCGCGCGTGCCCAGTACTTCGGCCGCCGGCACGCCCGTCAGCTGCTCGCAGGCGCGGTTCCAGATCATCACCCGCCCATGCACATCGAGGACAAAGGTGGGCACCACCAGCAATTCCATCATCTTGACGGCGAAACCCTGGGCTTCGCCATACGGCGATGCGCTGGCATGTGCGTGACTATCCGGCATGAATGCATCCTTCCTGGGCGTGAATGGGGGGAGCTGGCTCCTTGGCCATGATGCAGCGTGGAGTAGCGATGGTGTTGATGTAGAGCAATATTTTCAGCGATGCACCATCGCTTCATCGTGGCGGCAGCCTGGCAGGGGCAGCGACAGGTGCAAGGTGGTGCCGGCGCCGCTGTGGCTGGCGATGTGCAGGCTGCCGCCGGCGGCGGCCACGCGCTCATGCATGCCGGACAGGCCGTAACCGAGGCGCGGCGGCGAACCCGACAGCCCGACACCGTCGTCGCTGATGCTGCAGGCGAGGGTGTCGCCCGCTTGTTGCAGGCACAGTTGGACATGCGTGGCACGCGCATGGCGGGCGATATTGGCCAGCGCTTCCTGCAGCGCGTGGTACAGCAGGGGCCCGTGCGCGCTGCCGGCGGCGGCGTCGAGCCGGTAATCGCAGCTGCAATCGATGCCCGTGCTGCGCTGGAAGTCTGCCAGCAAGCCGTCGCACGCCGCTTGCAGGCCGGCATCGAGGGCGGGTGGGCGCAGGTCGTGGATGACGCGGCGCAGCGCCGCGATGCTGAGGTCGACATTACGCGCCATCACGGCCAGTTGCCGTGCCAGCTGGGGCGTCGCGCCATGCGTGCTGGCCTGCAGCATGGACAGGTCGATTTTCAGGGTCAGCAAATGCTGGCCCAGGTCGTCGTGGATATCGCGCCCGATGCGCAGGCGTTCCTGTTCGCGCGCCTTGCGCTGTCCGCTGGCCAGGCGCGTCTGCTCGGCGTCGGCGCGCAGCTGTTCCAGCGTCCGCTGGCGCTGGAACAGCCGATGCTGGCGCCACAGCAGCAGCGCCAGCGCGCCTGGCAGGAGGGCGCAGGCCGCCATCAGGGACCAGGGCAGGCTGGCTTGCGCCAGTGGCCCGGCATACAGGGACGCGAGTGCGGCGGCCGTCAGGCAGGCCAGAATGCTCAGGCGGTACGGCAGGCGTATCCAGCGTTGCAGCATGTCCTTGCTCCCTAAATATTTTCCAGAAGGCAATGTTCTTACAGAAAATATATTATCTTTGGGTTATTTATATTGTCTAAACGCAAAAGCTACGCAGTTATGCCTGCCGCTGTGGCTTTCTTGCCCGTTGACACCGTAGCGCCAGGTGGCGGCCACGGCATTTGCACGGGAAGTGTCGCGGCGACATATAATAGAAGGTTGTCAATCGGCATTTGCGGTTCCGGCGCTGTGCGCGGGCATCGCTGCGGTCGCCTTGCGCGAGGACGCCAGCCAGCTCTTAGGAAATACAGTGACTTATAGCATCAAAGAGATTTTTTATACCCTGCAGGGCGAAGGTGCACACGCGGGCCGTCCGGCCGTGTTTTGCCGCTTTTCCGGCTGCAATCTGTGGACGGGCCGCGAAAGCGACCGTGCCACGGCCGTGTGCCAGTTCTGCGACACGGATTTCGTCGGTACCGATGGCGAACGGGGCGGCAAGTTCAAGACGCCCGAGGAACTGGCCGCGCTGATCGACAGCCTGTGGCCGGCCAGCTACGCGCCCAGCAAATACGTGGTGTTTACGGGTGGTGAGCCGCTGTTGCAACTGGACACGGCCCTGATCGACGCCATGCACGCGGTCGGCTTTACCATTGCCATCGAAACCAACGGTACCTTGCCCGTGCCAGCCGGCGTGGACTGGATCTGCGTCAGCCCGAAGATGGGTTCGACACTGGTCGTACACAAAGGTAATGAAATCAAGGTGGTCATTCCCCAGTTCCAGCAAGACCTGGCCGCCTACGAACAACTGGACTTCGAGAACTTCTTCGTGCAGGCGATGGACGGTCCCCTGGCCGCGCGCAACATGCAGCTGGCCATCGAGACGTGCAAAAGCAACCCGAAGTGGAAGCTGAGCCTGCAAACCCATAAACTCCTGCAAATACCTTAACAAAACAATATGCTGACTATCACACGCAAGCTCGAATTCGACGCGGGCCACCGCATTCCCGACCATAAAAGCCAGTGCCGCAACTTGCACGGCCACCGCTACACGGTGGAAATCACGCTGGTCGGCAAGGTCATCGAAGCGGAAGGCAATTCCGACAATGGCATGATCATGGACTTTTCCGACGTGAAAACCCTGGCCAAGCAGCACCTGGTCGATGTGTGGGACCACGCCTTCCTCGTGTATGAAAAAGACACGGCCGTGCGCGACTTCCTGGCCAGCCTGCCCGACCATAAAACCGTCGTCATCGACCGCATCCCGACCGTGGAAAACCTGGCGCGCATCGCCTTCGAGATCCTCAAGGCCGCATTCACCGACCATTTCGGCACCGGCTTGCACCTGCATAAACTGGTGTTGCATGAAACACCGAATTGCTGGGCAGAAGTGACCGATGACTGAAGTGCACGCTAGTGCGCAGGACGCGCGCTACATGCAGCTGGCCCTGGAACAGGCCCAGCACGCGTGGGACCTGGGCGAAGTGCCCGTCGGCGCCGTCGTCGTCAAGGATGGCGAAGTCATCGCCGTGGGCTACAACCAGCCCATCGGCCGCCACGACCCCACGGCGCACGCGGAAGTGATGGCCTTGCGCGCGGCCGCCGAAAAGCTGGGCAACTACCGCTTGCCCGGCTGCGAGCTGTACGTGACACTGGAACCGTGCGTGATGTGCTCGGGCGCCATGCTGCATGCGCGCCTGGCGCGCGTGGTGTACGGTGCTGGCGACCCGAAGACGGGCGCCTGCGGTTCCGTGCTGAACCTGTTCGAGCAGCCAGCCTTGAACCACCAGACGGCGATCGTTGGGGGCGTGCTGGCCGACGAGTGCGGCGCCTTCCTCAAACGCTTCTTTGTCGAGCGCCGTCGTGCGCAGGCGGAAGCGCGCAAGCTGGCCCATCCGGAAGCCTGACCATGCCCTGACAGGGCAGGGCCGCCATGGCCTTGCCGGTAATGAGCCATGCCTTGCCAGCCATCCCGGCTGGCATTTTTGCAACTGTTGCGAAATAACATCTGTCTAGACTACTTTGCCATTCTCAAATGAGAATGATTCGTGTTACAGTATTGTTTTCGCCAGCAACCTTTCCTTGCGCATCGTTATCGATCCGGGTTCAAGAGCCAGCCTCCACTCTTAAACCGGAACATCATGACTACAGTGCTTCTGCAGCGCTCCGCTGCACCCGTCGTATCCCCAGCTCACCTGCCCGCCCACCGCCACAACCTGGTGCTGCGCGCAGCCTTGCTGGGCCTGTTCGCCGCGCCGCTGCTGCCGGTTTGCGCGCAAAATACCGCCATCAACGCGGGCACGGCGGCGCAGGAGCCGGCCAAGCTGCCTGTCTTCCCGGAAATCGTCGTGAATGCCAAGCAGGACTATGAACGCCGCGCCGGCACGAAGACGGTCGTCTCGGCGGACGACCTGGAGCGCCGCAATGTCACGGAAATGGGCGGCATCGTGCGCTACCTGCCTTTGATTACCGCGCCAGCGGCGGCCTCGGGCAGCGGCAGCGTGTGGGATGGTTCGGGTAATACCGGTTACAACATCCGCGGCCTGGAAGGCAACCGGGTCAGCCTGGAGCTCGATGGCATTGCGCTGCCCGACGCGGCGCCCAAGCCGGACGGCAACACCCTCAACGCCTTCGCCACGGGTCGTGATTATTTTGACCCTGAAACCTTCCGCGAAGTGCGCATCGATTCGGGCACGACGGCCGCCAGCGGCGCCAATCCGGGCCTGGGCGGCGGCGTGGCTTACATCACCAAGTCGCCCGAGGATTACCTGGGCGATGGGCGGGATCACTATGTCGCCTATAAATACGGCCGCGCCACGGCCGACCGCAGCAATGCGCACACCCTGACGGGCGCCGCCAGGATCGGCGCCACACTGCAGGGCCTGGCCGTCTACGTGCACCGCGATGGCGAGCAGACGGACAGCCGCGGCACCACGCCACCCAATCCCGACGACTGGCATTCGAACGCCTTGCTGTCGAAGCTCGTGTGGACCTTGCCTGGTGAACAAAAGCTCGACTTGACGGTCGACATGTTCGAGCGCAAGAACAAGCGCGATCTGCGCAGCAAGGTCAGCACGTATTATCCGACGGGGGTGCAGCAGGATTCCACCACCAGGCGCACGCGCGTCAGCCTGGGCCATGACGTGGTGCTCAAGGATTTCGCCCTGTTCGACCGCCTGACGTCGAAAGTGTATCTGCAGAATGCGAACACCGATGACAAGACGCAAGGCGTCTACACCTTTGGCAGCCCGGCGCAGCGCTCGATCGACACCAGCTTCAAGAACGACAGCATCGGCGTCACGTCCGAAGCGTTCAAGCAGCTCAATGCGAACAACGCGCTGCTGTATGGCGTGCAGCTGGAACAGCTGAAAACGCGCCGTCCGTGGCGTGAAGACCGTCTCATCGTCGCCACGGGCCAGCATCAGATCACCAACAAGAACCGCATGGCCGACATGGACACGAGCAAGCTGGCCCTGTACGTGCGCGACGACCTCAGCTTTGATCTGGCTGGCAAGAAAGCCGTGCTGACGCCGGGCTTGCGTGCCGATTACCGCAAGGACGCACCGAAAAACCTGCAACGCTACGCCATCGGCGTGCCGGGCGCAGCCAAGGAAGTGCGCAAGCAGAGCGACACGTATTTCACGCCCAGCCTGAGCCTGTCCGTGGAAGTCTTGCCGCAAATGAACGCCTACGCCACCGTGACGCGCGGCACGCGCCTGCCGACGGCGGCCGAACGCACGGGCACCTATGATTCCATCAGCTATACGGGCACGGGCAGAGGTTATGCCGTGCTGGGCAATGCGAATTTGCGCAAGGAAACCAGCCAGGCCTATGAACTGGGCTTGAAGGGCGACGTCGTCAAGGGCTTGAGCATGCACGCCTCCGTCTACCAGACGGAATACAAAAACATGATCGAGTATGTGATGCAGGAAGATGACCCGGTCAACTATCCCACCATCACTCAGGGCCTGTTCCGTCCGGAAAACATCGGCAATGCGCGCACCTGGGGTGCCGAGCTGACCCTGCGCGCGGAGCTGGGCGCCTGGGCGCCAGCCATGCAGGGTTACCACGTCGACCTGGCCACGGGCGTGGCCAAGGGCCGCTCCTTCAATACCCTGACGGGCGACAGCGGCGGCCTGGCCTCGGTGGCGCCCGCCAAGACGGCGCTGAGCGTCGGCTACGACCATGCAAACGAGCTGTTCGGCCTGGCCCTGACGGTCGTGCATGCGGGTGACAAACAGGCGCCGAACGACTTGCTGACGGGCACGACCGCGCCGCGCTTCAAGGTGCCGTCGTACACGATCTTTGACTTGTCGACCTACTGGAACGTGCACAAGAACGCCAAGATCATCGTCGGCGTGTACAACTTGACGGACCGCAAGTACTGGGACTACGCCGCCGCGCGCAGCCTGTCCGCTGGTACCACGGCGGCTACCCGCGCCGAGATCGAGCGCTACGCCAAGCCGGGCCGCAACGTCGCCGCCAACCTCAGCGTCAATTTCTGATTTTTACCGGGGAGGGGTGCTTGCCCCTCTTATTTTCCATGTTTGATTGAATGGTCTCTCTATGAAGTTATCCAAACTCGTTCTATCCCTGCTAGGCAGCCTGCTGATTGCAAACGCATCTGCGGCCCCAGCCACCCTGGCGGAACGCTGGTCCACCTTGCGCACCGAGCAGCCCAAGCTGCAGATCCGCGACGCGGCACGCGCGCTGGGTGCGTCAGAAGCGCAATTGCTGGCAACTAACATCGGCAAGGGCGTCACGCGCTTGCAGGCCGATGGCAACCAGCCGCGCGAAATCATGCGCGCCGCGCTGGACCTGGGCCTCGTGCAAGCGATCACGCGCAATGAAAACGGCGTCATCGAAACGACGGGCGTCGCCAGCAAATTCAAGCAGGCGGGCGACAAGTCGGAACAGGCCGATGCCAAGCAGGACCCGGAAACGCAGGCGCGCCAGCGCAATATCGCGGGCGGCTACCTGGGCGGCCAGATCGACCTGCGCTTCCACTTTGAAAACTGGAAATATGCATTTGCTGTGGAGCAAGCGGGCCGCGACGGCAAGCCGACGCGCAGCCTGCAATTTTTTGATGCCAACGGCACGGCCGTGCACAAAATCTACCTGCGCAACGAGCCGGGCGTGGCCGTCTACGACAAGCTGGTGGCAAACTTCCGCATGCCCCAGCAAAGCGCGGAATTGAACGTGCTGGCCGTGGCGCCGAAAGTGGCGGAAAAGCCCGATGCCGAGATCGACGTCAAGGAATTCCAGCTGGCCTGGAAAGACATGACGGACGTGCACCAGTTTGCGCAAATCATGCGCGAATTCCATCTGACGCGTGAACAGGCGCTGCGCCTGGCGCCGGCCGGCGTGGTCGAGCGCGTGACGCCGCAGGCGCTGCGCACCCTGCTGGAAAACGCGGCGAAGGACAAGGTCGCCATCATGGTGTTCCTGGGCAATGAAGGCTTGACGCAGATCTACAGCGGCAAGATCGAGAAAACCATGGCCGCCGGCGGTTTCTTCAACGTGCTGGACCCGGACTTCAACCTGCACATCCGCGACACGGCCCTGCGCAGCGGCTGGGTCGTCAAGCGCGGCGGCGTCACCTCGGTCGAGTTCTTCGATAACGATGGCACGCAAGTGGTCTCCTTCTTCGGCGTACGCGAGCGGGGCAAACCGCAGCCGCAAAGCTGGGTGGATCTGGCCGATTCCTTGCCAAAGGCCAAGTAAGTTGCAGTAATGTTGCCGCGCGCCGTACCGGCGCGGCAACACTTCAGATAGAGTGCCGCGTGCCGGTCTCATGTCTGAAGCACAATAGTGGTATGCTGAGTCCAAGGCCGCAGCGATCGTGCCTGCGTGCTGGTTCCTGAAGAGAGGCAATCATGGCAACCATCATGGCGAACGGCCTCAACATAGCTTATGAAAGCCACGGCGACCCCAACGATCCGTGCGTGCTGCTGGTCATGGGCCTGGGCATGCAGCTGATCGCCTGGCCGGCGGACTTCGTCGAAGGCATCGTCGAGCAAGGTTTTCGGGTTGTGCGTTTCGACAACCGCGACAGCGGCCTGTCGAGCAAGATGGCGCTGGCGGGTAAACCGTATCTGCCGCTGGCCTACGTGAAAAACCTCATCGGCTGGCCCCTGAAAACTTCCTACACCCTCGATGACATGGCGGAAGACGCGCTGGGCTTGCTGGCGGCCTTGCGTATTGTCCAGGCGCACGTGATCGGTGTGTCGATGGGCGGCATGATCGCACAAGTGATGGCGGCGCGCGCGCCGCAGCAGGTGCTCAGTCTGACCTCCATCATGTCGAGCAGCGGCCGGCGCGGCTTGCCCGGCCCCACGCGTGCGGCGCGCAACGCCTTGTTGCAACGTCCGAAACGCAATGCCAGCCGCGCCGAACTGATGGCGCACATGGCCGCCACCGTGCGCGTCATCGGCAGTCCCGCCTATCCCGTCTCGGAAAGACTGCTGTACCAGCGCATCGACGCGGCGCTGCAGCGGGGCAGTTGCCCGGAAGGCGTGGCGCGGCAAATGGTGGCCATTGCCGCCTCGGGCGAACGCACGGCCCTGCTGCCAAGCATCAGTTGTCCGGCATTGGTGATCCATGGCGCGGCCGATCCATTGATCCCTGTCGCCTGCGGCATCGATACGGCGGCGCTGATCCCGGGCGCCCGGCTGGAAGTGATCGAAGGCATGGGGCACGACATGCCGCCCCAGCTGATCGAGCGCCTGCTCGCCTTGATCGATGTGCATCTGCAAGGTAAGATGGCGCCCCAGATGCGCTCCCAGCCAGCTTGAAAAGTTACTTGGCGCGCCCACCATTTTTGAAGGCACGGGCATTTTGAAGACACCTGAAATTGGCATCGCCATCGTGGCGCCGGGCGGTTGCGCGCCCGATGACGCGGCCGTGGCGCGCGGCATCGCCCGCTTGCAGGCGCAAGGCGCCACCGTCCACAATTACTACGACCCCGAGCACACCTTCCAGCGCTTCGGCGGTACGGATGCGGGCCGCCTGGCGCAGCTGAACGCGGCGGCGGCCGACCCGGACGTGCAGGTGGTGCTCGCCTTGCGCGGCAGCTACGGTCTCAGCCGCATCCTGCCCGACATCGACTTTACCGCCATGGCCGACAGCCGCAAACTGTTTGTCGGCTACAGCGACTTCACGGCCTTCCACATGGGCTTGCTGGCCAAGACGGGCCGCGCCAGCTTTGCCGGCCCCATGCTCTGCGACGATTTCACGCGCGACGAGCCCGAGCAGTTTACGCTGGATCAACTGTGGTCGTGCCTGGCCGGCCCCACGCATCAGGTAGAGGGCAGGGCAGCGGGCAATCCGCAGGTCGAGTTGACGGGCACCTTGTGGGGCGGCAACCTGGCCATGCTGGTGCACTTGCTGGGCACGCCGTATTTCCCGCAGATCGACGGCGGCATTTTGTTTCTGGAAGACGTCAACGAACACCCGTACCGGGTCGAGCGCATGCTGCTGCAATTGCTGCACGCGGGCGTGCTCCAGCGCCAGAACGCGATCGTGCTCGGTGATTTTTCCGGCTATAAATTGAGTCCCATGGATAGGGGCTACGATTTTGACGTCATGCTGGCCTACGTGCGCCAGCGCTTGCCCGTGCCCGTGCTGACGGGGCTGGAGTTCGGCCACATCCGCCGCCGTGTCACCTTGCCGTTCGGCGGCCAGGCGCGCCTGCAATCGGATGCGTCCGGCTTCAGCCTGCAGGTGAGCGATTACCCGACCCTGGCGCGGCCCTGAACTCCCTTAACGCCATTCACGTCAAACCTGGCAGGCTGCTGCAGCTCGATGTGCTGCGCGGCATCGCCGTGTTTGGCATCTTGCTGGTGAATATCTGGGGCTTTGCCTGGGGCACGCTTTCCTTGCGTTACGGCACCTTGCCGGCGCAGCCACCCGTGCTGGACCAGCTGGTCATTTTTTTGGTCGCGGCGCTGGCGCAATTCAAGTTCTATCCCATCTTCGCCTTTCTGTTTGGCGCCGGCTTTGCCCTGCAGACACGTTCCCTGAAACGCCAGCTGGGCGGCTGGGAAGCGGCGCAAGCGGCTTATAAACGCCGTTTGCGCTGGCTGCTGGTGTTTGGCCTGCTGCACGGTTTTTGCATCTGGAGCGGCGACGTGCTGACCTCGTATGCGGTGGCCGGCATGCTGATCCTGCCGCTGGCGTCCGCCAGGCTCAGCCGTGTGCGCAATCGCGCCTGGCTGGTGGCGGCCGGTTTTCTACTATTTATGTGCTTGTTGATTCCCGTGGGCCAGCAGGGCGGCGCGCCGGACATCGCGCGCGACCTGCAAGGCTTTGCGGAGCGTTACGCGATTTACACGCAAGGCAGTGCGTGGGCCGTGGCCAGGCTGCGCGCCAACGATTTTCTCGTCTCCTTGCTGTACGCCGCCGTCATGCTGCCGCATATCGTCGTGCTGTTCTTGCTGGGCATCTTGTCCGTACGCTGCGGCTGGCTGACGCAGCCGCAGCGTCACCGCCGGCTGTGGCGGCGCGTGTGCGGCGTGGGGCTGGGTCTGGGCTTGCCGTTCAACCTGCTGGCGGCGGGGGCCGTCGCGTGGCAAGTGGCTGACCCCTATCAAACCGTGTTCGACACGGCCCTGTTCGAAGTGGGCCTGTTCGCCGGCGGTCCCGTGCTGGCGGCCGGCTATGTGGCCGCGCTGATGCTGGCCGGCCCGTTCATGCTGCGCTGGCTGGGGTCATGGCTGGCGCCCGTCGGACGCATGGCGCTGAGTAATTATCTGCTGCAATCGCTGATCGGCACCTGGCTGCTGCAGGGGCCGGGCCTGGGCTGGGGCGCCCGTTTGCGTCCGGCCGAGATGCTGGGCCTGGCGGTAGCGATCATGGCGGGGCAGGTGCTGCTCAGCCGCTACTGGCTGCGCCATTTCAGGCAGGGTCCCATGGAAGCGCTGTGGCGCCGCCTGGCGCGCCTGGGATAGGCTATTAATCCGCTCCCCAGTCAAACGCGCCTTGCGGCGATGCCGGCGGCGGCGCCTTGGCCCTGGCCGTGGGCACGAGGGGATTGTCCACCGCATGCCATTCGAATAAGTCCACGTCCAGCATGCAGGTGCGCGCCAGGTGCAGCGCTTGCTCGGGAGTGAGCGCGGGGTCCAGCCAGCGCTGCGCGTCTTCCAGGCTGAGGGCCACGGGGCGGCGGTCGTGGATGTCGACCATGCCACCGAGGCTGTCGGCCGTCACCAGCACGAAGCCCGCTTCCTCGCGGTTGTGCTTGTAGGGCCCGAACTGGGCCAGCGCCAGCAGGAACAGGGGCGCGCGGTCGTGACGGTGGATGTGCCACGGCTGCTTCGTGCCTTTTCCCCCAGTCCATTCATACCAGCCGGACACGCAGACGATGCCGCGCCCAGCGCGCAGCAAGGGTTTCCAGTAGGCGCCGGCGAGTTTTTCCAGCCGTGCATTGATGGCGATGGGGATTTTTTTCTTGCCGGGCGCGGGCACGGCCTGTGCGGCCCAGGCGGGACGGTAGCCCCAGAACACATCGTCGACCCGCCGCACGCCATCCTGGATATGCAACACGGGCCGGTAGGTGCCGGGTGAGACGTTCAGGTGCGGTTCAGCCTCGCTGTCGAACACCGCGTCGGTCCAGCCGAAGGACGACGCCAGCATGCGCGCCGTGTCATTTTGATCGAATCGTCCACACATGGCGAAATCATACCTGATCGCCATGGCGCGCGCGAACTGGCACGCAGGCGTGGGTGTGGGCCAGCGTACAGACTGCGGGCGGGCTATGGCGCACAGTGGAAGCCAGTCAGGTGGCTGACGCTTCTTGCATCGGAGGAATTATGTCGTTTGAAAATCCCACCATCCACAAAGGTTTTACCATCAGCGCCACGGCTTGCCAGCGCCGCGATGGCCGGTGGGTCGGTTCGTATGTCAGCCAGAACCAGGCGCGCGGCGCGTATGCGGATACCTGCGACTACGACGATTGCAGCAATGAAAAAGAGGCGCAGCAACTGGCGCTGTCCGTCGGCTGGCGCCTGGCCGATGGCATGCAGGCACGTTAAGCTGCGCGCAGCGTCAGCGTTGGCGCCGCAAGGCCAGCAGCAGGCCTGCGCACGGGAACAGCAGGGCCGTACCCAGACGTACGGAGGTCAGCGAGGCGGCCTGCGCGCCCAGCACATGCGGCAAGGCCAGCAGTAACAGGGGCCCCGGCACGGCGATGGCAAAGAAAAACAGGTACCACGAGTAACCATTCTTCTTGGCCAGCAGGGCAATCAGCGCGCAGCCGATCAGGAAGACCAGCGGTAAATTCACAAATTCCATGATGACGCACTCTTAGCAAGGGGAACGCGATTATACGCGCCCTTCCTTGCCCCTCCGTGCCCAGTTAATTGCCGACCAGGTCCGGCGGCTGTGGCGCCTGCTTGCCGCCGGCCGGCGCATCGGCCGGCAGCAGCGCCTTGATGACGCCGTTATAGATAAGTTCCTGGGCGTACGCCGATGCCTCGATCAAGGCCGCATGCGCGGACTTGAAGCTGCTGGGCGTTTCTACCAGTACGGGCTTGGCATACACCTGCTGCGTATCGCCGCGCTTGCTGATCAAAATCATGCCCCGATAGCGCCCATCCTTCTCCAGCGCCCCCGCCACATGAAATTCATAGCCCCTGATCTGGTGTTTTTGTTGTTGATCCATGTCTCCCGCCTCCAATCCTATTGTCACGGTATTGGGCCATCAATTTGATAGGAATAGTGGGCCATTTGATTTGGATCAAGACCGCCAATTCTAGCCAAGGTTCAACTAACGTCTCGACGGCTGCCGCAAGCGTAGCGAGCGGAGGGGATGTGCTGCTAAGAAGCGCAACCGTACATAAGTACGGTGAGCATCGCAGGCCGCAAAGCCCCCCGCGCAGTAGCTTGCGGCAGCCGTCATCATCCAGCGCGAATGGCGCGGATCTGCTGGGCCGTTTCTTCGATCTCCCGATACGCTTCCTGGACATAACCATTGATCGGGTGTCCGTCCATCCACTCGAAATACGCGCGTTCGTCGTGCTTGATGGCAAAGGGGACATGGTGGTCGCGTATCGACACGGCCGTTTCGCGCACCAGCGCGGCAAAAAGCAGCTCCAGAGTTTCCATGGTGGTCACCTTGCGAGACAGGAATGCAGAGGAATGAATGTAGCACAAAGCGCGCCGCCGGCCATGCCGGCACCTGTGGCGTGCGCGCCCGTTGGTCGGCCGATCCTCAGGCCGGATGGCCGATATGCTCGTACAAGATCACGCAGCCGATGATGATCAGCACCAGGCCGCCCACCAGTTCGGCGCGCCGGCCTGCCACCGTGCCCAGCACGCGGCCCAGCATCACGCCCAGCGTCACCATGACGAAGGTGGAAAAGCCGATGGCGGCGGCGGTGACGACGATGTTGGCGCCCAGCAAGGCCAGGCCCGCGCCCACCACCATGGCGTCGATGCTGGTGGCCAGGCCCGTGACGGCCAGCACCCAGAACGAGTGCGACTGGGCCGGCGCTTCGTCCTCGTCGGCGTCGGACAGGGCATTGCGTATCATCAACAGGCCGATGATGCCCAGCAGGCTGAAGGCGATCCAGTGGTCCCACGCTTCCACGTAGGGCGCGGCCACGCTGCCCAGGGCCCAGCCGATGATGGGCGTGATGGCTTCGATGACGCCAAAGATCAGGCCCGTGCGCAGCGCCTCGCGCCATTGCGGCTTGTGCAGGGCGGCGCCCTTGCCCACGGCGGCCGCGAAGGCATCGGTGGACATGGCAAGGGAGAGGGCGGCGGTGGCGGCGAAATTCATCGTTGGCTTTCTGTGGAACCTGGCTGGATGATAGTTAACTCAAGAACGCCTAAGAAAACCGTAGCGAGCGGAAGGGAGTTGCGGCCGAGAAGCGCAACTGTACGAAGGTACAGTGAGCATCGCAGGCCGTAAATCACGACGCGCAGTAGGTTTTATAGGTGTTCAACGTAAACCCGGCGATTTTACCCTACGTACAGCACCACGGCAGAGGCCAGCAGGCAATACGCGCCAAAGAAATGCCAGCGGCCCTGTTCCAGCCAGCGCGACAGCCAGCGCAGGGCCAGCAAGCCGGCCAGGAACGAGAGCAGCATGCCCAGCAGGCTGGGTCCCAGCAGGTGCAGCAGGCTGTTGCCGTGTTCCAGATGGTCCAGGCTGCCATTTGCCACGGCCTGGTAAAAGCGCCAGCCTTCCTTGGCCAGCACGGCCGGCGTCAGCACCACGGCCAGGGCAAAGCTGAACTCTTCCGCGCGGCGCTGCGGCACGCCCATGGCGATGCCGGCCGAAATGGTGGCACCCGAGCGGGAAAAACCCCGGAAGGGTAGGCACAGGCCTTGCACGGCGCCGATCAGCATCGCCTTGCCGATGGACAAGGTGCCATGCTGGCGCGCTTGCAGGCGCGACGAGACGATGATCAGCACGCCGGCGGCGGCCAGCGCGGCGGCCATCAGTTTCGCATTGCCGAACAGGTGCTCGATTTCAAAACCGGGCGCATCCTTGCTCATGACGTGCGTAATAGCTTTCAGCAAGCCGAAGCCGACGATGCCCGTCAGTGCGGTGGCGGCCGCGAGCAGCAGCACATTGCTGCGGAAGGCGGCGCTCGAACTGAAATACGTGGCGCGCCAGGATGCCCAGAAATACACGATGACGGCGAACATGGTGCCGGTGTGCAGCATCACCAGCAGCATGGTCAGCTCGGGCGACGTGGGGTCCAGGCCCATCCATTTTTCCGCCATGATGACGTGGGCGGAGCTGGACACGGGCAGCAGTTCGGCGAAGCCCTGGACGATGGAAAGAATAAATAGTTGCAGAAAACTCATGGTAACGGGACTCGGGCGGGGGAGGATGGGCCGCCGATTTTACCCGCCAGTGGCGGCGGGCACGCCCCGTGTCAGATTACAGTTTGTCCATGTTCTATTGGCTGACCGGCAACTGCGGTTTGAACACGGCGCGGAACGCTTTCAAGGCGGCCGGATGGTAGATCGTGCCATGGGTTTCTTCCGGCATCTTTTCCAGATGCCATTGCAAGCCTGGCGGCGCCTGTTTGTCCAGCACCTGGGACAGGCGCTGCACTTCGACGGCGATGCCCGCTTCGCTGCTGGACGCCAGGTACAGGCTGTGCTTGCCTGGCTTGCCCTTGGCCAGCAGGGCTGCCGCCTGGCGCGGCAGGGCGCCATGATTCCACCACAGGCTTGGGTCGAACGCCAAATAGTGGTCGAACAGCTGCGGTTCCAGCAAGTATGTTTCCACCACGAACAGGCCCGCCAGCGATTCGCCGACGATGGCCGTTTCGCCTGTCGTGCGGTAGCGTCGTTTGACTTCCGGCATCAGTTCATCGCGGATGAAGGTCCGGTAGGCTGGCGCGCCACCCACCACGGGGGCGATCTTGCGGTCTTCCGCGCTCTGCGTCGGGCCCGTCAAGTCGCGCCGGCGCTGCGTGTTTTGCATGCCGACCAGCATGAAGGGGCGCATCGTGCCATTCGCCACCGACACTTGCAGCAAGCCCGCCACGTGCAAAAAGTCTTCGGCCACGCCGCCGTCGGGCATGTACAGCACGGGCAGGGGCGCGTCAGGCGGCGTATCCCAGGCACGCGCCAGGTACACATTGATATGGCGCTGCTCCTGCAGCACCTGCGAATCGATGACAAAGCTTTCGCCGATGACCAGCGGGGTGGCCGCGCTGGAAGTAGCCGTAGCGGCGGGCGTGGCATGGGCGAGGTGGAAGGGGCTGGACAGCAGCAGGGTGGCGGTGAGGTGCAGTGCAAGGCAAGAGCGGCGCATGTTTTCCTGTAATAAGTAAGTCGGATCGATGGCATGTACGTGTATGGACATGCCATCGGGCAATTCTATCTTATCCTTGATGCAGCTTTACTTGATCGTCAAGAGTTGCCGTTCGCGCACGATACCCGCCTTGTCGACCTTGTAGGCGACCAGCAGGGCGCCATCGTCGGCGCAGGCATGGCAGCTCTTCAGGGGCGTGGAAAACAGCAGGCGCTGGCCGCCATCGTCGGTGGCCGTGCTGCCGACGAAATCGGCGGGAGCGAACGGCACGGCGTCCGGATGGGCGGCGGCAAACGCGCGCCAGGCCGGTGTGGCGCGGTCTTCCTCGCGCACCGCGTCCTCGTCGACGTCGATGGCGGCGCCATCGCTGCCGATCAGCAAGCTGCCTTCATTCGTGTTGGCACGGAAAGGATAGGTGACGGTGGCCAGGGCCGCCTTGCCCAGCGGGCGCCAGGCGGTGATGAAGCCCGCCTTGTTCGCCTTGACCAGCATCCTGGCGGCGGCGACGGCTTGCGGGCGCGCGCCGGAGCGCTGCATGGTGCGCAGCAGGCAGACGTCGGGTGCAGTTTGGGATTGTTCGCTGCGGCAGGCCGACAGCGAGCGTTCCTGCCACACGGCGCGCGCGTCGATGGGGCCCGTCGGCTGGGATTGGGCATGGGCCGCCTGCATGGTGGCCAGAGCGGAGACAGCAAGTACGGCGCAGCCGGCTACGTGGCGGGAAAAGCGTGTGGGCATGGGGAATCCTTTCAATGCGGGAAACAATGTATCGTCACCGATTATAGAAGGAGGGCCGTGCCCGCCCGCGCACCGCAGACCCGTTCAGCGCTTCTTTGCCGCCGCCTGGCGCAGGGCCTTCGCTTCCTGCTTGTTGGGCAGGTGCGGGCGCGTGGCCAGCTCCGCCTTGACGGCGGCGATGGCGGCGCCAAACAGCTGTTCGGACTGTTCGACGCTGGCACCTGCATAGTGCTGCTGGTTGGACTGGGCGGCGCGCAGCCGGCGCAGCAGCGCCAGCAATTGCCTGCCGTGCAGGGCAGGCAAGTCTTGCGCCAGCGCTTGCTTGACCACCGCGCCTTCCACATGGTCGGGGTCGATCAAGCGCAGCAAGGTCAGGCCGGCAGGCTGCGGTATCAGGGTATCCATCGGCCCATTCTAAACGACGCCATGATTACAGGTAGTCCCAGATTTCATCAAAAGTTTCGCGCGCGAAATCGTTGCGCCAGGCTTCCGAGTCCTTTTCGCGGCTGACGGCAAACACGGCGCGCCAGGTCTGCTTCGGCGAGCTCGTGTAGGTGGCGGCGATCTTTTGCAGGCCGGCCTTGCATTGCTCGACCTTGCAGCCGCTCTTCGCCAGTTGCTGGGCAGCCGCCGCCCAGGCCACGGGCACCTTGACGAGCTGGCATTCGAAGCTGACGGCAGCCGTCTGTATGCCGTTTTCCACGATGACCGGGTCCGCCTTGGCGGCCTGGCACGCGGCGCCATTCTTGGCGGCGATGACATTGGCGGCCAGCAGTTCGGCGGCCGGCGTCACGGCCGCGCGCATGGGGGCGGGGAACAGGTCGGCAATCAGCTTGCCCGTTTCCGTCGGAAACTTGGCGTCCGCTTCCTTCAAGCCGCTGTACGACGCGTATTCGGCGCTCTGCTGGCCCGCCAGGCGCGTGGGGCGCAAATAGGCGTTGAGTTTGGCGACGCTGGCTTCATCCTGGTTGATGATGGTCTGGATGTACAGATTGGCGACGTCCAGCGGCGCCAGTTCCACGGCGGTGGGTTCAGCAGCCATGACTGGCTGCATCAGTGCGGCGGCGAAGGTGGCGGCCAGCAATCTGGCGGCAGGGAATTGCTTGTGCATGTATTTTCTCCACGATTCAATGTCAGGCGCCAAAAGATGCCTTATAGCAACTCTGGCGCGCGCATTATATATGGTGAAAGTCATAACGTTGCGCACTTTAGGCGTCGGTCTTGCTCGCCGCTTCCAGCAAGGCCAGCAGCAGCTCCTTGCGCCGTCCGTCCGCCTTGCGCGCCAGGGTGGCCAGTTTTTCTAGTTTGCCCCAGACCGGATACAGCATGTGCTCGATCAGATAGCCTTCCAGCCCTTGCAGTTGCTGGCAGAACAGTTCCAGCTTCTCCACCTCTTCCAGTTCCGCCTGGATTTTCACCTTGGCGCTATCCGTGCAGGCGCGCAGACATGCGGCCAGCACGGGGACGGAGTCGCGCGTCACGCCATGCTTTTCAGCAAAGGCGGCCGTGAACTGGTCCTGCACGCACTGGTGTTCCTCGTCGACGTTGGCCATGTAGTGCTGCACCAGGGGGAAATAGCGCGCATCGAGTAAGCCCAGGCCGAACGTGGCATAGCTGCCGGGCATGCAATTCTTTTCCCCTTCCGTATCGGCATAGAATTCGAATGCTTCAATGGCGGCGCGCGCATACGCTTCCAGTTGCGGCTGCAGGGACGCATGGGCGAGGGCGTTGGCAAAGAAACGGTGCGTGTCGGATTTCGCCAGTCCCTTGATGGGCAGATATTCCTTGGTCTTGGCCTTGAGCTTGATCTGGTAGCTTTTCGGAAAACCGTTTTGCAGCAAATGCGTGACGAACGCCAGCGCCTGCGCATACGCGTCTGCCTCTTCCCGGGCAATCGTGATGCTGATCGTGGCAAACACATCGTTGGCGCGGCATTCCAGCAGCGCATTTTTCAGGTGAATGTCCGCATCGGGGAAGGTGCCGCTGCCTTCCTTGAGCATGCGCACGGCCCGTTCGCTGCCCAGTTCGCGCGCGATTTCCAGGAATTTCAGGCCCTTGGATTTGGCGTAGCTGGCGTCGTGGCGCAAGATCATCACGGCGCCATACAGCAGCAGGTCGATCGGCTGCAGTGTCTGTGCATCGGGCGCCGCGCCCGCTTTCAGCGTGTATTCGGTGGCGCGGTAGGCGGACAGCGTGCGGTCATAAAATTGCGGCAGGAAAACGTTTTCCGCCCATTGCGTGATGGCGCGGATGATGTCGGCGCGGTGCTTGGCCAAGGCCTCCGGCTGGCTCTTGTTCAAGGCCTGGATGCGTTCGTATTGGGCGATGCTCCAGGCCACGTCGAGTTGCGGGAACAGCTGCGGGTCGAGCAGGTGGCGTGCCAGGAAGAACGTTTCCAGCGGCTTCGTCGGATGCTTGCCATGCGTGAGCTTTTGCCCGATGTACGCGTGTATGTTTTCCAGCAAGGCCTGGCGTTTATCCTCGTTGACGTATTCCAGCAACGTCAGGTGCAGTTTGCCCTGCGCCGTCTGGAACTTGCCGCGGCAGGTGAAGCGGTAGTCGATCATCGGCGTGTCCACCAGCGGCGCCAGGCGGGCCTGTACCACGGCCGTCAGTTGTGGCACGACACCCTCGCGCATTTGCGCATCGTCAAGGCGTGCAGCCGTGCTGGGGCGCGCGTCGTCGTCGAAGCCCAGGTCGATATCGTCGGCGATCGCGCGCCCTGGCTTGTAGTCGAGCATGAAGTCATTGAAAATGCCCGCTTGCAAGGTCGTGCGCTTGACGGATTGCTCCAGATCCGTGCGCTGCAGGCGCTCATCGAACCAGGCGTGGATGGCCGCCGTCATTTCCTGTGTTACCAGCTCTACAAGAGTACTCATCAGTGTCGTCGTCTTTCCTTGCGCGTGACAGTGCCACCGGCTGCCGTCATGGTCATGTTTAATCTGAAGCAGTATTTTAGGTGTTTGGGCCTGGCTGCAACAAGGGCCGCACGGGCGTCAGGAGGGGGCAGTGAGGAAGCGCGCGTCGATTTCGTCGGATTGCGGTCCCACGGTGATCGTCGTATGCCAGCCGGAAGGCTTGTCGTTGCCGTTAAACAAGGCGATGCGCGTGTGGATGAACAGGACGGAATACACGCCCGATTTCATGTCGCGGTTCAAGTCCCAGTGCATCAGTTCGATGGCTTCGCCCATGCGCGGCAGATGGGCACCCGACGGCAGCAGGATGTTCTGGTTGATGAATTCCCTGCTCGGGCCCGGCTCTTTGTGGCGCGGATCGATGTAGCGGAACGAAACGCTGGTAACGATGTTTTGCATCTGGGGCACCTGCTTGGTTATGTATGCGGTGACAATAGCACAGGGGATGGCCGATGCGTGCGCGCAAGTATCTAGGTATGTACGGTAACAGACGGTGCTTGACGGGTCATCGCGCTAGGCTGGCTTGTTCTTAACCATTGAGATTGCCGAAAACGCCATGATGCATGTATTCCTAGCGGAAAATCGCGCCGAGCTTGAGCGCCGTTGCCGTGACAAAGTGGCCAAGCGGCCCCTGCGTTTTTCGACTGACATACAGTTAAGGGAAGGCATACCCATCTTCCTCGATCAGCTGATCCGCACCCTGAAGGCGGAGGAGGCGGGCCAGATGGCGAAGGGACTGGCCATTTCCGGCCCCGCCGACGGCAGTGCGGCGGGTACATCGGAACTGGCCGATAGCGCCAGCACGCACGGCGGGCAATTGCTGGCGCTCGGCTATTCCGTCAGCCAGGTGGTGCACGATTATGGCGACCTGTGCCAGGCCGTCAGCGATCTGGCCGTGGCGCTGGACGAGCAATTTGCCGTCGAGGAATTCAGGACGCTGAACCGTTGCCTCGACAACGGCATTGCCGAAGCCGTCTCTGAATTTATCCAGCGGCGCGATGTGCTCATCGCCAACGAGCAGGCACTGGCACTGAGCCAGCGTATCGGCTTTTTCGCCCATGAACTGCGCAATCACCTGGGCACGGCAGGCCTGGCCGTCGCGGCGATCAAGCAGGGCGGCATGGGCGTGACGGGCGCCACTGGCGCCGTGCTCGACCGCAGCCTCGTGGGTTTGCGGACCCTGATCGACCGCTCGCTGGCGGAGGTGCGGGTGGAGGCGGGCCTGACCTTGCAACGTTCGGTCTTTTCCTTGGATAACTTCATCAGTGAACTGAGCTATTCGGCCAGCCTGGAAGCGGAGTTGCTGCGCTGCACCTTGATCGTGGACGAGGTTGCCCCCTTGCTGCAGCTCAATGCGGACCAGGATTTGCTGCTCTCCGCCGTGGGCAATCTGCTGCAGAATGCCTTCAAGTTTGGCTCGCCAAAGGGTACGGTGGTGCTGCGCGCGTATGCACACGGCGAGCGGATCAGGATCGAAGTGGAAGACAACGGCGCCGGCCTGTCCCCACAGGCCGCTGACGACATGTTCCTGCCCTTTACGCAAGGCGGCGCCAACAAGACGGGCCTGGGCTTGGGCCTGTCGATTGCCCGACGCAGCGTGGAAGCGAATGACGGCACCTTGAGCGCGAAAAGCGTGCCTGGCCATGGCTGCGTCTTCATCATCGACTTGCCACGGCATGCCGCTGCTATGGCCAACGTCGCCACATGAGCGGCGGCGGCCATGCCCTATGACATCCTGCGCGACAGCATCGCGCTCGAACCGGCGGGCGACGCCATCCGCTTTCATCTGACCGTCTTCGGCGTGGAAAAGACTTGCCGTATCAGCGTGACGGCATTGCGCAGCCTGGACCAGGGCCAGGGCGGCGACTGGCTGCTCATCTTCGACACCCACCGCCTGCGCATCGGCCAGCGCGCCTTCGCTTATCTGAGCCGCGACCTGCGGGTCAGCAGCGTGGTCTTGCGGGCGCTCGATTTTTAGCGGACGCGCCTGTCAAGCGGGCCGGGAATCGGCCCGGCCCGCCTGTGTCAGCCAGTCACGCGGCGACAGCCTGGTGCTGGCGCGGAAGGCACGGGTGAAAGCCGGCTGGCTGGCATAGCCCACTTCCAGCGCGACATCCTGCACCAGCCGGCCTTGCTGGAGCAGCGCCTGGGCGCGCAACATGCGCTGGCCCGTCAGGTAAGCGGCCGGCGGGCAACCGATGACCGCGTGGAACTGGCGCGCGAAGCGGCTGCGCGACATGCCGCACAGGGTCGCCAGTGATGCCACCGTCCATTGGCGCCCGGGATGGTCGCGCATGGCCGTCATGGCGTTGGCGAGGACGGCATCGGACGGGTCGAGCAGGCATGCGGCCGACATGAGATGGTTGGCCAGCGCATGGCGCAGCAACTGGACGATCAGCACGTCGCACAAGCGGTTGAGCACCAGTTTCTGCCCCAGCCCGCCATGCTGCGCCTCGTCGAACAGCAGCTCGAGTACGCCAGCCATGGCCGGCAATTGCGCCAGCGGCACCTGGAGGCAGGCCGGCAGGCTGTCGATCGCGGCCTCGCCGTCGCCCGCCAGATGCACGCTGGCGCATAACAGCTGCGCCGTGCCGGCACCCGTATGCAGACCATGCGCCTGTGGGCGCGGGTAGAGAATCAGCGTGGGCGCATCGACGTGCAGCCGGGTGCCGTCTGCGTGGACGAAGGTCGCCGGCCCTTCGCGCACCAGGTGCAGATGGCCCCTTCCCGGCTGCGCGGGAAAGTGCTTGTTGCCGCAAAACGTTCCCTGGAAGAAGGTGTCGGCTGAGAATCCAAAGCGCAGCAACAGGGCAGACAAGCGATCCATGGAAATTATAAAAAGACGATAAGATATAAATTGTATCCCATCAGCAACAAATGTTTCCATTTTTATCGCTATGATGGCGCCTTGATGTTTGTTCTTACTGGAGTACGAAAATGGCATTGTCCAACTTGAAGATCGGCACCCGCCTGTACCTGGCCTTTGGCGCCGTCATCGCCTTGCTGGCGATACTGGTCGCGTCTGCGCAAGCGAATTTTTCCCGCCTGGGTGAGGCCAATGGACTGAATATCCATACGTACGAGGTCATGGGCGAGGCCAATGCCTTGCTCGAAAGCCTGATCAACATCGAGACCGGCGAGCGCGGCTTTGCACTGACCGGCAAGGATAGCTCGCTGGAACCGTTGGCAAGCGGCCAGCGCGGCTTTGCCGAACACTTGCAAAAGATCCGCGCCTTGACTGCCGACAACCCTGCCCAGCTGGCGCGGCTGAAGGCATTGGAAGGTGCTCAGCAGCAATGGCTGGCGACGGCCATCGATCCCGTGATCGCCTTGCGCCGCGCGGCGGCTATCGATGGCAGCCTCGACGCCGTGGTCGCAGCGGAGCAGGCCGGCAAGGGCAAGGCAGCCATGGATGCGATGCGTATCTTGCTCGCCGACATAGGCAAGACGGAAAGTATGTTATTAAGGCAACGCGGCCAGGAAGCGGCCGCCTTGCAGTCGCGCACGACGTGGGTCTTGCTGGGCGGCGGCGCCATCGCTGCGTTGCTGGCTTGCATGCTGGCGATCTTGTTGACCCGCAATATCACGCGCCCGCTGGTCGAGGCGGTGGCGGTTGCCCAGCGCGTGGCGCAGGGCGACCTGAGCAGCGATATCGTCGTGCGTTCGCAAGATGAAACGGGCCAGCTGATGGCCGCCCTGCGCGACATGAACACGGCGCTGATTGGCATCGTGGGTGAAGTGCGCGGCGGTACCGATACCATCGCCACTGCTTCTGCGCAGATCGCCGTCGGGACCATGGACTTGTCATCGCGCACGGAACAGCAGGCCAGTTCGCTGGAAGAAACGGCATCGTCGATGGAAGAGCTGACTGCGGCCGTCAAGCAGAATGCGGACAATGCGCTGGCGGCGCGCTCGCTGGCGTCGGCGGCGTCTGCTGTGGCTGTCAAGGGCGGTGCGGTGGTGTCCGAAGTGGTGCAGACCATGGGTTCGATCAATGATTCCTCGCGCAAGATTGCCGACATCATCGGCGTGATCGACGGCATCGCCTTCCAGACGAATATCCTGGCCCTGAATGCCGCCGTGGAGGCTGCCCGCGCAGGTGAGCAGGGGCGCGGTTTTGCCGTGGTGGCCACGGAAGTGCGCAACCTGGCCCAGCGTTCGGCCAGCGCCGCCAAGGAAATCAAGGGCTTGATCGATGATTCGGTGGACAAGGTGGGCGCGGGCAGCAAGCTGGTCGACCAGGCCGGTGCCACCATGCAGGACGTGGTGGATAGCGTTCAGCGCCTGAGCGCCATCATCGGCGAGATTACGGATGCGAGCGAAGAGCAGCGCCTCGGCATCGAGCAGGTGAATGAAGCCATCAGCCAGATGGACCAGGTGACGCAGCAAAATGCAGCCCTGGTCGAGGAAGCGGCTGCCGCGGCCAATGCCATGCAGGATCAGGCGGCGCAGCTGTCGCACGCCGTGCAAGTGTTTCGCCTGAAGGACGCGCCACCGGCCACGCAGACCGGCGCGGCGCGGCCTGCCAAGCCTCGGCCCCTGGCCTTGAGCATGCGCGGCTAGCCTCCGGCACTGTGGCGCCGCAGGCGGCGGCGTATGACATTTCCGCACAGATCATCAAGTAAATGCAGGTATGGCTGGACGGAAATGTTACATCTGGGTATTCTGCGCATCTGATACTTATTTCTATACAGAAAAAAGTAAGAGGGCGGTTCGTGCTGGCGGCAACGCGGCTCGCACTGCCAGGCAAGGTCAGGCATGCAAAGGTGAAGTCGTCCGCTTGCTGAGCGAAACTGTCGTGTTTCCGCTCGCAACGGGCAGGGAAGCAGTGCTGTCATCTTTAAAATAGTAGGAGAGGTTGCTCATGGATGCAGAAAAGGATGTTGTGTACGGTACAGAAGATTTGTTGATGAGTTTGTGCAACTCGGTGGTTCGGGTGCTCAATGTTGCAACGCAAAGCAGAGTCAATTATTCAGGCATGGTGCAGCGCATCACGAAGACCGGCCTGAAGCCGGACATCGGTTGCTTCGTGATGTTCGATGGTGGTTTCACGGGCCTGGTGGTGCTCAATTTTGCCGCCGATACGGCGATGGAAATCTACGAGCGCTACATGTTGCACATGGGTATGCCGAAGTCGGAACTGGCCAATTTCTACACGTCGGACGAAGTGTCGAACATCATGGGCGAGCTGATGAACCAGATCGTGGGCGACTTCACGGGCAAGGTGCGGCGCGAACTGCAAACGAACATCACCCAGAGCCAGCCGAAGATGCTGGTGCTGAACAAGCAGGTGATGCTCAGCGTTGACACGCCGCTGGACCGCCCGGAAATGCGCCGCGTCACCTTCTACACGGAAAAGAACAATATTTTCTATCTGGAACTGGCGATCGACCGTACCGAGTTCATCAAGTTGCACGATTTCGATTCGCGCGAAGTCGATGCCGACTCGCTGATGGATACGGAATACGCGAACCGCGAACGCGGCGCCGCCCCGGCACCAGTAGTAGAACCGGAAGACGACGACAACGCCGACCTGCTCAAGTCCCTGGGCATGTAAGCAGCGGTGTCTGAACGTGGCCGGCGGCATGTTTGCCGCCGGCCACTGCCGTTTACAGCCGACAAGACTTTGCTCCGGGCTTGCCCCTGCAAGATAACTTCCCTTGTTATTGTGGAAACGTCAATGCTTCCATGCGGCGCATGCCGACCATGCCGCTCTGCTGGCTGTCATCGAGCGACCAGTATTCGAGCGCATACACATAACTGCCATCGACGATGGTCAGCGTTTCCTTCTGGCGTCCGTTGGGCGCCTTGTAATACAGGCGCCGCGCGGGCTTGCCATCCACGGTCTGGTTGAATGACTGCGGCGAAATCGTGACGCGGTTGCCATTCTTGCCCGCCATCGACATCGCCGTGATCGTCAGGTAGGCCCTGTCCGGGCAGCGCGCCAGCAGGTGCGCACCGCTCAGCACTGCAGGATGCGCCCGATCCAGTGGGAAGCCATACGCCTGCACGCCGACGATATCCATGCATTGCATCTGCTGCGCCAGGGCCTTCAGCGCGGCCGGGTCGAGCGCACTGCTGAAGTTTTTTTCGGCGGCTTGTGCCTGTCCCAGCGCCCAGCGGCGCTCCAGTTCGGCCAGTGAAATGTCGCTGGACACGGGCAGCGGCGCGGGGGCGTCGGGATCGGCGGCGCTGGACGTTTCCGCCTGCATGCGCGCGGCGACAGAGTGGCTGCTCCCGGCTGTGCCATCGAGGACGTGGGCGAATGGCGCGGCGCTGGCAAGGGCCATGGTCAGCGATAAGGCCGTGTGTTTCAGCATGAAATCTCCTGGAATGCTTGCGGTCAGGCGGACTTGGACGCGCCTGACCGCAGATACAAATGAGATGCATTGTGTATCAGATTGCTGTTTTGCACATTTCCTGGCGTGCGCCATGTTTTGCAGTTCGACGCGGACTTTGCTTGAAGAGAAAAATATTTATCGTTGGATTTTTGACAGAATAGTTCCCGTTTCTGAGTCAAACAGCCATATCTGTTCAAGATTGATCACGATAATGTCACCGCCAGACATCAGTTGAACGGGATCGATTACTGTAGCGTCGGCATATCGGTGATACTCCCCCATGAAGGGAGTAGTGAGCTTTCCTATGTATAGCGCGCGTAAATTACCTTTGAGCTTACGCGCAATTTCTGGTGCAACTTCGAAGGACGAAGAAATGTCCGAGTCTCCGGAAATATCCAGGTTTTCAAATGCTACAGCGCAAACATTATAAAGAATGCTTGTGGCATTGATGGTTTCGCCAAAGCCAGTTGTGGCAGTATATGCCTTGCTGTATTCCTTCTTTGCATCCAGATCAACCGCTCTATTGGCTGGGCCATTGTCCCATATTTTTTGGCCAAATAATATTGACTTATTGACAGTCATTTTTCGCGAATCAGGATCATAGGAGCGCCAATCAATATTGATGGGGTCTACAAATGCTAAAAGGCTATTGGCCCTCACATTGCCGTACAGTTTTTCTTCCCGAATTTTACCTGCCCTCATTTCGTAAGCCGCAGAAGTTTCAAATGCATCTTTTTCTGGTTTGAGAGGGATTAATGCTTTTGCGATTGCGCGGCAACTATTCCCTTTGAAATTTTTGGGGAGTGAGTCTTGAGAAGAGTTGAAAGAGGCTTGCAAATAACCTGGCAAGGCAGCCTTTGTTTCACGATCTAAAGTACTTTGAAATTTCTTTATGCGAACAACTTCTTCTTTGATAAAGCCATCTGTGCTGGCCTTGAATGCAGGTTTTCGAACGTAATCATCTGCAATCGAATGGCTTGCTATAAGCAGTGCTGTTATGGAGGATGCGGAAATAAATGCAAGTTTTTTCATTGGATATGTGTGTCGTGAAAGGTGTGTTTTTACTTTAAACTTCATCGCTTTTGCGCTTAAATACTCGTCGCATAATAACGCCGAATAATATTGGCAACCTCACTCCTGGTGCCCAGCCATCGCCGACGCAATTTCGATCGAACTCAGCTTCCAGCCCCACACGCCATGGCGCAGCAGGACCAGTGCACCTTCCTGCGCATTGCCCTCCTTGGCGCGCACGACGAAGGTGTTCACGCCGGCATAGCCTGCCGAATAGTCGGCCTTTTTCCGTGCGCCATCTGCCGGCGCATCTGCCGTGTCGCTTGCTTGCGGGCTGACGGCGCTTTTGTTGACCAGCGCCACCACGCCTGCGGGCGAGACCATGGTGTCGACCATCTTGCCCAGCATGGCGCTGGCGATCGACTGGCCGAGGGCGGCCAGCGGGTTGCCGCTGCCGGCTGTCGCCTCGATGCTGCGCGCCATGCTGGCCTCCAGCTGCGTCTTGACGCTGGCGCGCAGGGCAGGGAAGTCCACGTGCCCGGCCAGAGCCTCGGCGTTGCGTTCGGCCAGGGCGGTCTTGATCTGGTGCAAGGCGTAGTACGGCGAAGCGTAGGCGGTGACAGCAAGGGCAATGACGGCCACGGCGGCGGCAATGGTAGTTTTTTTCAAGTGATGCCTGTGAGGTGATGAGTGGAAAACGGATGCCACGCAGGTTATCCGTTAAATAGAATTGCGGCAATAGTATTTTCTTGCCATCATCTCCCTCGTGTATTTCTCCGCATTTACTCAGGGTGCGCCTGCTGGACCACTATGGAGTGGAAGAGGGTCGGTGCTGTATAATGGAAGAAAAGTACTTAACTAGCTGTTTTCACTGAATAAAGACCCAATATCACATGCTATCAACCGCAAATATTACGATGCAGTTTGGCGCCAAGCCATTGTTTGAGAATATCTCCGTCAAGTTCGGCGACGGCAACCGCTATGGCTTGATCGGCGCCAACGGCTGCGGCAAGTCGACGTTCATGAAAATCCTGGGCGGCGACCTGGACCCATCGGGCGGCAATGTCATGCTCGATACCAACGAGCGCCTGGGCAAGCTGCGCCAGGACCAGTTCGCGTTTGAAGACATGCGCGTGCTCGACGTGGTCATGATGGGCCACACGGAAATGTGGGCCGCCATCCAGCAACGCGACGCGATCTACGCGAACCCGGAAGCGACCGACGACGACTATATGCAGGCCGCCGATCTGGAAGGCAAAGTGTCCGAATACGACGGCTACACGGCCGAATCGCGCGCGGGCGAACTGCTGCTGGGCGCCGGTGTCGCCATCGAGCTGCATCAAGGCCCGATGAGCAATGTCTCGCCAGGCTGGAAGCTGCGCGTGCTGCTGGCGCAGGCGCTGTTCTCGAACCCGGACATCCTGCTGCTCGACGAGCCGACGAATAACCTGGACATCAACACGATTCGCTGGCTGGAAGACGTGCTCAACGAGCGCAACTCCACCATGATCATCATTTCCCATGATCGCCACTTCCTGAACCAGGTCTGCACCCACGTGGCCGACATGGACTACGGCACCCTGAAGATTTACCCGGGCAACTACGACGAATACATGTTCGCATCGACCCAGGCGCGCAACCAGCAGCTGGCCAACAACGCGAAAGCGAAAGACAAGGTTGCCGAGTTGCAGGAATTCGTGCGCCGCTTCGCCGCCAACAAGTCGAAGGCGCGCCAGGCGACATCACGCGCCAAGCAGATCGAAAAAATCAAGGTCGACGACATCAAGCCATCGTCGCGCGCCTATCCGTTCGTGCGTTTCGACGGCGAAAAGAAATTGCACCGCCTGGCCGTGGAAGTCGAGAATATCTCGAAAGGCTTTGACCGCCAACTGTTCAAGAATTTCAGCATCATGGTCGAAGCGGGCGAGCGCATCGCCATCATCGGCGCCAACGGCGCCGGCAAGACCACCATGCTGCGTTGCATCGCGGGCGACATCGCCGGCTTGCAGCCAGACCAGGGCCGCGTGAAGTGGGCGGAAAACGCCAACGTCGGCTACATGCCGCAAGATCCGACGGAAGATTTCGCCAAGGATACGAACCTGACCGACTGGATCGGCCAGTGGACGAAAGAGGGCGACGATGACCAGGCCGTGCGTTCCATCCTGGGCCGCCTGCTGTTTGGCGGCGACGATGTGAAAAAGGCCGTCAAGGTACTGTCCGGTGGTGAAAAGGGCCGCATGATGTACGGCAAGCTGATGCTGGGCCGCCACAACGTGCTGATGCTCGATGAACCGACCAACCACATGGACATGGAATCGATCGAATCCTTGAACATCGCGCTGGAAAAATACGCGGGCACCCTGATCTTCGTCTCGCATGACCGCGAATTCGTGTCTTCGCTGGCCAACCGCATCATCGAGATCAAGGAAGATGAAGTGGTCGATTACCGCGGCAACTACGAGGATTACCTCAGAAGCCAAGGGATTGATTAATATCTAAGGCAATATGCCGGATGACGCGCCAGTCGCCCATCCGGCAGCAGCACACCGATGCGCCGCGGTCTTTTCGTTCCGGCGCACCAGCTTCATTGCGTTCGTGCCGGTCTATCCCGTTTTTGTTTGACACAGCCATGCAAACTTTAGCCATCAAATCCGTCGAGTATGAACATCCACAAGACGGAGCCAGCTGCACTGCCCACGCCTGGGCACGCACGCCAGCGACGCCATCCCCGGCTGAAAAAGCCGAACTGATCACGCGCATCAAGCGCCTGCTGATCGAGCGCGAAGCCGTGCTCGTTGCCCACTACTACGTTGATGCCGACCTGCAAGACCTGGCCGAAGCCACGGGCGGCTGCGTCTCCGATTCCCTGGAAATGGCCCGTTTCGGGCGCGACCATCCGGCCAAGACCCTGGTCGTGGCCGGCGTGCGCTTCATGGGCGAAACGGCAAAGATCCTCAGTCCCGAGAAAACCGTATTAATGCCCGACCTCGACGCGACCTGTTCGCTCGACCTCGGTTGCCCGGTGGACGAATTCACGGCTTTCTGCGATGCCCATCCGGACCGCACGGTCGTCGTCTACGCCAACACCAGCGCGGCCGTCAAGGCGCGCGCGGACTGGATGGTGACGTCGTCCATCGGCCTCGACATCGTTGCCCACCTGCATGCACAGGGCAAGAAAATCCTCTGGGCACCTGACAAGCACCTGGGTTCTTATATCCAGAAGGAAACGGGCGCCGACATGCTGCTGTGGCAGGGTAGTTGCCTCGTGCACGACGAATTCAAGGGCATCGAACTCGATTTGCTCAAGGAAGAGTATCCGCAAGCCAAGGTGCTCGTGCACCCGGAGTCGCCCGCCAACGTGGTGGCGCTGGCCGACATGGTGGGCTCGACGTCGCAAATGATTGCGGCAGCGCAAACCATGGAGACGGACACTTTTATCGTCGCCACCGACAATGGCATCCTGCACAAGATGCGCGCGGCTGCGCCAGGAAAACGCTTCATCGAAGCGCCCACGGCCGGCAACAGCGCCACCTGCAAGAGCTGCGCGCACTGCCCGTGGATGGCCATGAACGGCTTGCTGAACCTGGCGCAAACGCTGGAAAACATGCACAACGAAATCCATGTCGATCCCGCCGTCGGCCAGTTGGCCGTGCGTTCGATCAATCGCATGCTCAACTTCGCCGCCGCCAAGAAGGCGGGCCTCAAGCCGGGCGCGGACCTGGCAAAAGAAACCACATTGTTCCAAGGAATCGGTCCAGCATGAGTACCCTCGTTAATTCTTTCGCTCCCTTTGACCCCGCCCTGGCGCGCGCGTTCGAAGGCAATCTGCTGGCCGCGTTGCTGGAAGACGTGGGCCAGTGTGACCTGACGGGCGAACTGGTGCCGCCCGACCACATCGTCACGGCGCGCGTCATCGTGCGCGAAGCGGCCGTGCTGTGCGGCGCGCCGTGGTTCGAAGGCATCATGAAGAGCCTGGACCGCAGCATCGATATCGTTTGGCATTACGCCGAAGGCGACATGATGACGGCCGACAGCGTCGTCTGCACGATCCAGGCGCCGGCGCGCGCCTTGCTCACGGCCGAGCGCAGCGCCCTCAATTTCCTGCAACTGCTGTCGGCGGTGGCCACGGCCACGCGCCAGTATGTCGATGTGGTGGCGGGCACCAAGGCGTCCATTTTAGATACGCGCAAGACCTTGCCGGGCCTGCGCCTGGCGCAAAAGTATGCGGTACGCGTCGGTGGCGGCAAGAACCAGCGCCTGGCCCTGTACGACGGCATCCTGATCAAGGAAAACCATATCGCGGCCGCGGGTGGCGTCAGCCAGGCCCTGGAAAACGCGCGCAACCTCGACGCGGGCGTGCCCGTGCAGATCGAGGTGGAAACCCTGGCGCAATTGCGCGAAGCGCTCGATGCGGGCGCCGTCTCGGTGCTGCTGGATAACTTCAGCAACGACATGCTGCGCGATGCCGTGGCCCTCACCAACGGCCGCGCCTTGCTCGAGGCGTCGGGTGGCATCCATGCCGACACCGTGCGGGCGATTGCCGAAACGGGCGTGGACCGCATCTCGATCGGCAGCCTGACCAAGGATGTGCGGGCCACCGATTACTCCTTGCGCATCGTCGGCTGATGAAAGCGGGGCGGCGCCTGCTGGCCCTGGCGCTGCTGTGGCCCGTGCTGCTTGTGCCATCGCAGGCGCCAGCCCGGGAACTGCTGGCCGTGGGCGCGCAGTTCGAGCGCGTGTTCGAGTACCAGGAGAGCGGCGAATATGGCGGACTGGGCGCCGAACTGCTGCGCCTGATGGCGGCGCGCACGGGTAATACCGTGCGTTTTCGCATGGTGCCGTGGGCGCGCGCGCAAGCCATGCTGGTGCAGGGCCAGGCCGATATCCTGATCGGCCCGTACAAGACGCCCGAGCGCATCGCCAGCATGGGGTTTTCCGACAAGCCGTTTTACCAGGACCAGATGGTCTTTTATACGCGCCAGGACGCCAGCTTTGGCTGGGATGGCGACTACGCGGTGCTGAAGAACCGCAGGGTGGTGCTGCTCAACGGCTGGGCGTATGGCGCGGAATGGGAGCGCGTGCGGCCCGGCTTGCAGGTCAGCGTCGCCAACAATGTGGAAAATGGCTTGAAGATGCTGGTGCACAATCACGTCGACGTGTTCGTCAGCAACCGCCGCAATACCGACCCCGTGATCGCCCGCCTCGGCTATGCTCGCCAGGTGAAACCTTTGCCCAAGGTAATCGACATACAAAACGGCTATTTCGCCTTTCCCCGCTCTCCCACCTTCGACAAGCTGCGCCTGCAGTTCGATCAGGAACTGAATAGCCTGATCGATAGCGGCGAACTGAAAAAGCTGGGCAAGCGCTACGACGTCGGCGTGCCCTGAGCGCATGCCGCCAGACCAGGCGGCATGCTGGCTTTGCCCGCATTACAGCTGGCGCGCCTCAAACGTGTTGCACTGGGACATCTGGCCGCTCGCTATGCCCTTGCTGAACCAGCGCACGCGCTGTTCCGAAGTGCCGTGCGTAAATGAGTCGGGCACGACATGGCCTTGCGACTGGCGTTGCAGCGCATCGTCACCGATGGCCGTGGCCGCTTTCAGTGCCGCTTCCACATCGCCTTGTTCCAGGATCTTGCGGTCGGCGTTCGCGTGGAATGCCCAGACGCCGGCAAAGCAGTCGGCTTGCAATTCCAGGCGCACGGACATGGCGTTGGCCTGGCGCTCCGATTGCGTGCGGCGCGCCTTGTCGACCTTTTCGGACAAGCCCAGCAGGTTTTGCACGTGGTGGCCCACTTCATGCGCGATCACATACGCTTGCGCAAATTCGCCCGAGACCTTGAAGCGCTGCTGCATCAGATTGAAGAAATCGAGGTCCAGGTAGACTTTCTGGTCGCCAGGGCAATAGAAGGGGCCGCTGGCGCTCTGGCCCGTGCCGCAGGCTGTGGGGATGCTGCCCGAAAACAGCGCCAGCTTGGGTTGCACATAGGTGCCCCCTTCGGCCTTGAACAGGGCGCCCCACGTGTCTTCCGTATCGGCCAGCACGGTTTTCACGAAGCGGGCCATGTCGTCCGATTCGGGCGGCTGGCGCGCCGGCGACTGGCTTTGCTGGGTGCTGACCTGGCCGCCACCGCCGCTGAGCAGATTCAGCAAGGTCAGGGGATTGACGCCCAGCACATACGAGCCGACGAGGGCGATGACGATGGTGCCGATGCCGATCGAGCGCCCACCAAAACCAAAGCCGCCGCCACCGCCGCCACCACTGCCTCCTTCGCCACGGTGGTCTTCCACATTGTCGCTTTCGCGATTGCCTTCCCATTTCATGATTGTTACTCCAATAGCTATAGTTCTATAGTGCCGACAAGTTGTTTCCAAAAAATTTCATGATTAGCTATGATTATAGTGGCAAATTTTCGATTTTCGGTAATGTTCAGTAAATTTATAGTATAAAAAATTTCAAAAAATAAATGATATGAATGTTACAATTAAATTTTCCATATTGAAATAAAGTTATTAATAATAAGTTTTTAAAAAAAATTAGGCGAGTTTGCATATATATATATCAAAAATTACGATGTGGTGCATTGTAATTATTTTTAGCAATTAAATTTTAAATATTTATTGGGGGGGGTAATATGGAGGAATTGAAGGAAGATGCTTCTGGGGAGGTAATAATACTACTTCAGAAAATGTTTGATTACATCATATCCACAGCTGTCGATGGGGGGTGGTGGAGTAGAGTTATAGCAATTTTCTTTTTACTGATTATAATTTTTGTTGCAATGGTGTTTTTTTGTAAGGCATTTGTCGCAGTGCTTGAGCAATTATTGAAATTATTTGAATTTTATAAAAATAGTTCCTCTTCTTTTGTTTTTGGAAAAGAAAAGAAGAAAATAATTAGAAAGCGACAGCAATTTTTTTCTGTTGTAGATGCGGATCTTGCTTATATGGCAAAGTCTGAGAACTGGAACGACCAGCATTTTACGGACCTAGAAGCAGAGGTTGAAATAGAAGGTGGATATTATGCTTCTGCTCTTAGTAGGTTGGCAAGGAAGAAATTTTATGGCATTAGGCGTGTTTCATCTTTAATTAAAGCGATTGAATATAGCGCTGAAAGAGTTATTCTTTTGGTAGGAGAGCCGGGAAGTGGTAAAAGTGTTGCATTGCGTCATTTGGCTAAACAACTTTCAGAGCGGGGTAAGAAATCTAGAAATTTAAAAGGTTCGATTCCTTTATATATTAATTTAAGAGAATTGGATGTGGCAGACGGATGTAATATAGATTCGGACTTAATTGAAAATTTTGTATTGGAAAATATTCGTCGCGGTGACGCAGATACATCTGCTTATGTTCGAGAAAATTGGGTGAAAAATAAAGACGAAGGAATATGGCTTTTTTTATTTGATTCTTTTGATGAGATTCCTGAGGTTTTGCACGCGGCAACTGGAAGTGCTGCAGTGAAAAAATACTCAGAGGCTATTAGGGAATTTTTGGAAGGAATGGGGGGGTGTCGAGGTGTTCTTGCATCTAGGGAATACAAAGGGCCGGAAAGTTTGCCTTGGGAGAAATTTAGAATTATTGCACTTTCAAATGATCGGCAGAGGCAGTTGGTTGAAAATTCATTTTTGGACAGTTCGAAAAATGAATTAGTGAATCAGCATTTGGCAATGGATAGAAGCAAATTAGGAAATAATCCTCTCTTTTTAAGTCTTCTTTGCCGATATGTTAAGGATGAGGGAGTTCAACCAGTTAATGATCATCAGTTGTTAACCTCTCATATCGAAAGACTGGCATTTCGCGAGCCTGACTATACCGCAAGAAAGTACGGGTTAAGTGGGGATGATTTATTATCGTCTGCCGAATTGCTAGCTGTTACTTTTGCAAAAAATAATTCGCTTAGCTTAGCACCAAAACTTGATGAGATATTTTTAGCTTTAAGTGCTACTGGCATAACCAATGAGCGCCTCCAGAATATTATCGCTGCGCTCGTCGACGTTAAAATTGGACGAAACGATGTTTCGACTGCACATCCTGGAGACAGGAGATTTGCATTTTCCCATCGAAGATATCAAGAAACTTTATTCGCGAATTATATTGCGAAAAATCCTGGATTTATAACGCCGGATGAACTCTTGCGTGAGCCACAATGGCGAGAATATGCTGTTACATTGCTGCAAACTCAAGATTTTAATATAATCGAACCAATAATTGAAGCTGCAAAAAATATAATTTTAGATGCATCTATTTCTCAAAGTATAATTCCTGCAATAAATTCGGTTGATAACTCTCTCGGTTATTATTCGTGGAACTCTGATTTTTATATGCGTGCATTGGAGATTTTGCAAGAGGGCTTTGTTAGGCGGCTAATTGATGTACCTTCGAGTTTAAGTCTTGCTATATCTAAATTGCTTTCTCCGAGATGGAGTTTGGGCGATCATTTTGACCGCTACATGGTAATTAAATTAGGGGGCTTATTGCCACAACCTGAATTAATAGAAAAACTCACAATCGCACTTAGAGATAATTTATCTGAATTTGGAGCGATAGCATTTAAACAGTGTATTTTTTTAACAGGTATGTCTCCAAAATTAGATAAACTAATACGAAAAAAAATCGCTGATGAGGTTCTAATTTCTTGTGATAAATCTTCGAGGTTTAGACTGGCTGCATTGGCGGCGCAGTTGCCAAGTTCAGTAGGTGCAAATTTTGTTATTAAGCGCTGTCTTAAATTACGTTCGGTGATTGTAAAATTAAATATCATTTCTTTAATTGTCTTACTTCCAAATATTTTAATTTTAAAAATTATGAAAAAATTAAATATTGGTTCGGATTTTCAGAAAAGCATAGGAGGCATGACTCCAAGTTTTAAATATAATGGTGGTTCCGAGTGGTTAATACCTTTAATTATATTGCCTTTTTCAATGGCATTAGTGGCCTTGATTAGGCATTTTAGAATTTTTGGTGATGTGGTAAGTAAAAATCATGATTCTATAATATTTTCTTATGATTTTTTAACGTCAAAAATATTTATTTGTTTCGCTGCTGTGTATTTGCTTCTTTCTTCATTTTTGGTGATTTTATACAGAAATAGAGATGAAGGTAAGGAAATTAATATTTCCTCTTTATTTTCCAGTGATAATTTCAGTAATTTTATTAAAGAGACTTCGATGGTTTTAATGGCGCCTGTGCTATTTGTGATTGCTGGTATTCCTTGGGTTATTGGGAATTCTATCTATTGGATTGCAATAAAAATGGGTTTTAATGTTGAGGTTAATTCTAAATATATGCAAATAGGTGTTCCTGCGTTTTTTCTTGTGTTATTGGTATGTGGGTTCTTTTTATTGGCTCGTGAGAAATATATTTCACGTAAGATGTTGAAAAAATTTAATAATCTCAAGAGGTTGAATTATCGGGATTATGAAATATTTATGCACGCTGAAAAAATTTCTGAAGTATTGTTTTGGTTGAATCTAGATAAAAAATTTCTTTCGTCTTGTGAGGCCGAAGTTAGATCTGCTTCAATTGTGGTCTTGGCAGATCCTGTTCTAGTCTCAACAACAATCGTATCTGACCTTCCTCTTCTAAATTTTTTAGATGATGAATACAGATTTTTGTTGCAACGTGCGATAGGGAAAAAAGTATTTTTCCATATTAGAAATTCGGGGAAATTATGATTCTCTATATTTATTACAGGGAAATTGTGATATAAATAAATCAAATGGGGCGCAGTGCCGCCACTCTCAGTTAGCGTCATTCCTTGCCAGCTCCTCGCTGGCCAACTTCTGGCCTCTATCGTTACCGGCGTCTGGGCGTGCTGACAACAAATCTCCCAGATCCAGGAGCACTTCCAGCTAACCCTCAAGGTCGTGCGCGATCCGCTGCGCAACGATGGTCTTTTACAGGTGCTTCTTGCCGTCGCGCACCTTGGCCTTGCCGGAGGCGTAAGGAGCCATCGATCCACAGCTCGGCAAGGCTCAGGTGTGCCATCCGATAGTCGATAGTCGCCTGCGTGCGAATACAGCATGCGCAGCAGGTCGGGCAGAGTGGTGGCACTGCCGACCGACTAATGCGTGGTGGCCGCGCAGCTGCTGCAAGGTCACGCGGCGGCAAGCCGTTGATTCTGTCCACCTTGGGCCCAGCCATTTGGTGGAGCAGATGGTGCGCGTAGGGCGAGACGGATTCCGGGTTGTGCCGCTGTGCTTCCGCAAATAGGGTGCCGAAGGCCAGCGAGGGCTTGCCGGAACCGGACACGCCCGTAAATACTACCAGCATGTCGCGCGGGATATCCACGTCCACACATTTGAGGTTATGTTCTCGCGCGCCGCGCACGCTGACATGGCTGGTCAGAAGTACGGTGGAAGATCGTTGTCGGGATATGGGCTGGCCTCATCGGTATAAAAGACCAGTCTGGCGGCTGTCCCGCGACGCGTCCGTTCCCCTATGCACAGAAGCGCATTGTAGACGGGAAGAAAACATTATAAAATAAGCCATACTCCGCGGAGCCGCGCCATGACCGACCTTCTTCACCCCAAGCCCGCCGCCATCGTCCAGGCACAACTGGATGCCTACAACGCCCACGACGTGCCCGCCTTGCTGGCCATCTACGCCGATGATGCGCAGCAATTCCAGCACCCGGACACCTTGCTGGCCACGGGCAGCGCACAGATCGGCCCCCGTTTCGCGGCCCGTTTCGCCGCCAGCCGGCCACAGGCGCAGTTGCTCAACCGCATCGCTTGCGGCAAGCTGGTGATCGACCATGAGATCGTCCATGGCGACACGCCGGACGGTGTTTCTGCGCAGGAGCTGGTGGCGACGTATGAGGTGGAGCGGGGCCGCATCAGCCGCGCCTGGTTCAGCTTTGGCACCCTGACCAGCTTGCGCGTGGCGCTGCCGGCCGATGTGCCCGCCATGAATGCACTGATCGCCCGTTCCGGCGTGGAATTGAGCGCGGGCTTTTATACGCAGGAACAGGCCCAGGCCGTGACACGCCACGTGTTCGGCGTCGATACGCAGCTCGTTGCCGACAAGACGTATTTCGTCATCGAGCGCGACGGCGCCATGCTGGCCTGCGGCGGCTGGAGCCAGCGCGCCACCCTGTACGGCGCAGACCGCGCGAAGAGCGGGCCGGACCCGCTGCTCGATCCGGCCAGCCAGCCGGGTCGCATCCGCGCCTTTTTTGTCGAGCCGAGCGCCGCCCGCCAGGGCCTGGGCAGCATGCTGATGCGCCATTGCGAACGCCAGGCGTTGGCCGCCGGTTTTACGGCACTGGAACTGGCCGCCACCTTGCCCGGCGTGCCGCTGTACCTGGCCAGCGGTTTTGCCGTCACGGAAGATTTTCACCTCGACTTGCCCGATGACATCAAACTGCCGCTGGCGCGCATGCACAAGCTGCTGTAAGGCTGCTTACCAGGGCAACGGCGCCTTTTCGCCGTTGGCATGCTCGCCGTAGTACAAGGACGGCAGGAAACGCGACAGATAGGTAAATTCGCTGTAGCAATGGCGCAGCAAATTGAGGCCCAGCACGTCGGGCACGTCGCGCACGGGATCGAGGCTGTTGCGTCCCAGCAAGAAGCGGCTGCGCAGTACGCAGCCTGTGGGCGTGTCGCGCGTCAAATGCAGCATTTCGCCGTCGAGCGGGTCACCGTGCGGGTCCAGTTGCACGTGCTCGCCAAAGCCGATGCGCGCGCAGATGGCAGCCGACAGGGCGCCGCTGTCCTTGGCCAGTTGCAGTTGTGCCGGATCAAATACTTCCTTCGGATCATGGAACTTCAGCTTGGCTTTTACGGGTGGAATATCGCCCAAGGACTCCACTGCCTCGATCGAAGCGCCGTAATAACTCTCTCCCTTTTTCCACGCGCTGTTCCAGCCGTGATGGGCCACGTGGTCGTGCGGATGCCACCACTTGATGTGCTGCGTCGTCTCGAAAAACGTAAACCACCAGTCCAGCATGCGCCCGCTGCAGCCGTGCAGTTCCGTGCGCGCCGCCACCAGCAGGCAACCGTCTTCCAGGCGCGTGATGCCCGTTTCCAGGTGCAGGGGAAACGGGTCGAGCAAGTCGCCCGTGTTGGTGATGCTCCATGGGAATTCAATATGCTGCGTCATGTCGTTCTCCTTTGTTAGGGTGCGACAATTATATATTAAAGAAACGCATAACGTTTCCTAAATATGTTTCAGTGTAGAATTACCCATCGATCAAGACTGGAGCCGGCATGCAGGATGAAGAAAGCAAGGCCTTGCGTGGACGGGGCCGTCCGGCGCGTCCGCCCGAGGAAGCGCGCGAAGCGGCCGTGCAGGCGGCCACCTGGCTGCTGCTGCACGAAGGCTATGCGGCCACGACCATGGAAGCGGTGGCGCGCCACGCGGGCATGGCAAAAAAGTCGCTGTATCAATATGCGGCCAACCGCGAGGAACTCGTGGCCTTGGTGGTGCGCGGCTGGACGGATGCCTTCCTGCCGGCCATGGCGCACGATGCGGCCACACCCGGCGAAGTGCTGCCCTTGTTGAAGGAGATCTTGCAGGCGATGGCGGCGCGCGTGCTGACGGCGGATGCCGTCGGCCTGTTCCGTTTGCTGTGCACGGAGTTTCCCGCCCGCGCGGATTTACTGGCTGTATATCAACGCAACGGCATCGAGCGGGGCACGGCCCTGCTGGCCGAGTGGTTGCAGCGCCAGGCAGCGCTGGGCCACGTGGTGCTCGGCGACGCGTCCGAAACGGCCGGCTTGCTGCTGGCCATGGTGATTGCCGAGCCCCTACGGCAGATGGCGCTGGGCTTGCTGGCGCCCGTACCGGCCTGGGATGCCGCGCCGCGCATCGATGCGGCGCTGCGATTGCTGGGCGGCCAGTCGTTCAAGGTGGCTGGTGCTTCAGCGCTTCGCGGTAGCTGAGCGGCGATAGTTGCTGGCGGTGCTCCGTAGCAAAAGCGAGCACCTCTGCCGGCGCGTGGCGCGCGTAATCGCGCAGGGCCCAGCCGATGGCCTTGCGGATGAAAAACTCGTCTTCATGCGCCAGCGCCAGGGCCGCGTCGAACAGCCACCCGGCATCCGTGTCGGCGCGCCAACCCAGCTGGTGCAGCATGGCGATGCGGCGCAGCCAGAAATCCTCGTGCTGCAAGGCCGGGACCATATGCGCATGGACATCGCCGCCGCGCCGCAGTTCCGCCTGCAGCACGTCGCCCACGATGCCTGCCATGCCGTCCACGCTGTCCCACCACGCGCGCTGGCGCGCCAGCGCCAGCAGGGCGGGGATGTGTTCGATACCCAGCTGGTGCCGGTGCAGGGCCAGCATGTCGAGCGCCACGTGCTGGTATTCGCGCTGCGGCTGCTGCCACAGCCGCTCCGCATGTTCCAGCAGCACATCGGCATCGATGCCTTTCAAGCCCGCCAGCAAGTCCCTGGCGGCCAGCCGCCGCTGCGGTGCCGCCACACCCAGAAACACGAACTGGTCGCGCATATACGCTTGCATGGGTGCCGCGCGGCCCGGTTCGGCAGCCGCTTCGAGTGCGATTTTTAATTCCGCGTGCAAGTCCATGCTGTTTTTCCCCTGTTCAGGCGTAAAAAAGGCGCCCCGTGGAGCGCCTTTTCATCTGCATCCAATATTATTGGATTTTTGCCTTCTTCATCAACTCATCGCGGTAAGCGGCGAGTTTCTTCTGTTGCAGCGATTCAGCCACTTGGCCCTTGACTTCTTCCAGTGCCGGCAGCTTCGTCGGACGGGTTTCTTCCAGCTTGATCACGTGGAAGCCGAATTGCGATTGCACGGGCGTTTGCGTGACCTGGCCTGGTTTCAGGGCCACCATGGCGTCGGAGAATGGCTTCACGTACGAAGCTGGGCTAGCCCAGTCCAGGTCGCCGCCATTGGCTGCGGAACCGTCTTTCGATACTTTCGCCAGTTCTTCGAACTTGGCGCCGCCTTTCAGCTTGGCGATGATGTCTTTCGCTTCGGCTTCGGTGGCCACCAGGATGTGGCGTGCATGGTATTCCTTGTCGCCGGCCTGTGCCTTGAACTTGTCGTACTCGGCCTTGATTTCAGCGTCCTTGACAGGGTTCTTCTTGACGTAGTCGGCCAGCAGGGCATTGATGATGATGCTTTGACGGGCATTGTCGATCTGCGACTTGATTTCCGCACGCGTGCCGTAGCCTTGCTTGTCGGCTTCCTGGATCAGCACTTCACGGCCGATCAGGTCTTTCTTGATGGCTTCGCGCAATTGCGGCGAATCGGCTTGCTTGCCTTGGGCGACGACTTGCTTGACGACCTGGTCGACGCGCGACGATGGGATGGCCTTGCCATTCACGGTGGCGACGTTTTGCGCGAACGCAGGGATCGCGACGACGGCGACCAGGGCTAAGATCAGGCGGGCTGGCTTCAAAATCATGTTCATTCCTAATAAGTATACAAAAAACCGGTACAAAAGATCGCGACTGCCGTGCAGTGCGCATTCAGGCGCAGAATACACGACCGGCGCCGAAAAGGGCGCCGGGGAGGTCAGTTCTTACTGAACTTTTGCTTTTTTGATCATTTCTTCCTGATACGCTTGCAGTTTCTTTTGCTGCAGCGCTTCGGCGATCTGTGGCTTGACTTCTTCGAGGGTCGGCAGCTTGGCTGCGCGGGTGTCGTCCAGCTTGATCACGTGGAAGCCGTTAGGCGTTTGCACCGGGGTGTCGGTGACTTGCCCTTTTTGCAGCTTCACGAAGGCGTCGGAGAACACTTTCGGGAACGACGATGGGGCTGCCCAGTCCAGGTCGCCGCCATTGTCGGCCGAGCCGGCATCTTTCGATTGCTTGGCCAGGTCTTCAAACTTGGCGCCGCCTTTCAGCTTGGCGATGATGTCTTTCGCTTCCGCTTCGGTGGCCACCAGGATGTGGCGCACGTGGTATTCCTTGTCGCCCGTCTGGGCTACGAACTTGTCGTATTCCGCCTTGATTTCAGCGTCGTTGACGGGGTTCTTTTTCAGGTAGTCGCCGACCAGGGCGTTGATGACGATGGCCTGACGTGCGTTCTCGATTTGCTGCTTGACGGCTGCATCTTTACCGAAACCTTTGTTTTCCGCTTCTTGCATCAGCACTTCACGGCCGATCAAGTCCTTCTTGATCATTTCGCGCAATTGCGGCGAATCCGGTTGCTGGCCTTGGGCGACGACTTGCTTGACGACTGCATCAACGCGCGACGATGGGATAGGCTTGCCATTAACAACGGCAACATTTTGCGCAAAAACAGGTACCGCGACAACGGCGAGTAGTGCGATCAGCAAGCGGGCTGGCTTAAAAGTCATTATTAAATCCTGTTAGGGAAAGTTTCGTAAAAAACGCATGGAAAGAAATTGATACCATGGCTCGGGTACACCAAAACGCCATCCTTACACTACTTCGGACGGCGCCAGGGCCACAATCGCCAATGCATGTATCTCATTATGCATCATATCGTGCACGGAATCATACACCAGTCGATGGCGCATGACGAGCCTGAGCCCCTCAAATTGACTAGAAATAATGCGTAGATTGTAATGGCCTCCGCCCGAGGCGGCGCCCGCATGGCCCCGGTGGCGCGCCGAGTCGTCTTCCAGCACGCATTCCAGAGGGGAAAGTGCCGTTTCCAGGCGGGTACGAATGCGCTGCATGCGCGTTGTCGTGTCGTTCGTCATCATGCGTCTTCCTTGATATGTTTGGCCAGGAACAGGGTTTGCGCCACGATGAAGGCAAAGAAGATGCCCGTCGCGCCAAACGCTTTAAAACTGACCCAGGCGGCCATGTCGCCCTTGTACAGCACGAAGGCGACGAACAGATTCAGTGCGCCGATGGCGCCAAAGAAAAGGATCCATGCCGCCAGCAACTGGTTCCAGACGGCATCAGGCAATTGCACTTGTGCTTCCATGGTCTTGCGGATCAGGTTTTTCTTGAAGCCCACATGGGCGATCAGCAGTGCCAGGCCGGACAGCCAGTAGATCAGGGTCGGCTTCCATTTCAGGAAGAAATCGTCATGCAGGTAGATGCTGGCGCCGCCGAACACGACAAAGATGAACAGCGACAGCCACAGCATGCCGTCCACCTTGCGCCCGCGCAGCAGCAGATAGCTGACCTGGCAGGCGGTGGCGACGATGCCAACCAGGGTGGCGAGTATCCATGGCGCCTGGTCAGCCTTGATCAGGCCGCCAGACACGAAGCCGGACAAATATTGCTGCACGAAATCGTGCGTAGCCGCTTCATACATGCCGCCCAGTTTAAAAGCGGCGAAGAAGGCGATCAGGGGGAATAGGTCGAATAGAAATTTCATGGCGAGACTTTACACTGGTCTTATTAAAATCATCTTAGGAATGGCTTAGGAGCAACCGTGGCGCTCCCAAGCCATACCGGTGTCTCAAGGCTGCGGATCGAAGCGCAAGGAAGCCGAATTGATGCAATAGCGCAAGCCGGTCGGCGGCGGGCCGTCCGGGAAGACGTGGCCCAGGTGGGCGTCGCAGACGGCGCAGACGATTTCCGTGCGCAGCATGCCGTGGGTACGGTCGACAATCTCCGTCACGTTGGCCGGGTCCAGGGCCTGGAAATAGCTGGGCCAGCCGCAGCCGGAATCGAATTTCGTGTCCGACGCGAACAGGGGCGTGTTGCAGCAAACGCAGGTGTAGATGCCGTGTGCATGGTGGTCCCAGAACTTGCCCGTGAAGGCCCGTTCCGTGGCCGCGTGGCGTGTGACTTCGTACTGCATGGAATCGAGCATGGCGCGCCATTCGGCATCGGTTTTCTTGACTTTATTGGTGGTCATAATGACTCCTTAGGATGAGCAGCTGACTTCAAGGTGGCTGGCCCAGTCGGGTGGCAGGGCCGCATAGTGCTGGTGTTCGGGCTGTTCGTCAAATGGCTTTTGCAATATTTCCAGCAATTTCGCCACTTCCGTGTAGTCCTGCTGCTGGGCTTTTTCGATGGCCACTTGCGCCAGGTAGTTGCGCAGCACGTATTTCGGGTTGACGCCGTTCATGGCCGCTTGCCGCTCAGCATCGACGCTGTGCTCCTGCAACAGGCGCGCGCGGTATTGTGCCGCCCACGCATCGAAGGCGGGGCGGTCGATGAACAAGTCGCGCAGCGCCGTGTCGTGCCCGGGCTCCGCTACCTGCAGTGTCGCCAGGGCGCGGAAGAAGTTGGTGAAATCCACGTGATTGGCTTGCATCAGCGCAAACATGCTGTCGAACAGCGCCGTATCGTCGTCCTGGCTCGTCTGCAAGCCCAGCTTGGCGCGCAGCAAGGCATTCATCTTCTCCGCAAAGGCGGGTTGGTAGCTGTCCAGCGCCGCCTGCGCCAGTTCCACTTCGCCGATCAGCGGCAGCAGGGCCTGGCCCAGCGCATAGCAATTCCAGTGGCCCACTTGCGGCTGATTGGTGTAGGAATAGCGGCCCTGCTGGTCCGTATGGTTGCAGATATGTTCTGCGTCAAACGCTTCCATGAAGCCGAAGGGGCCGTAATCGAGCGTCAATCCCAGGATCGACATATTGTCCGTGTTCATCACGCCATGCATGAAGCCCACGGCTTGCCATTGCGCGATCATGTGCGCCGTGCGCACGCACACTTCGGCCAGCAAGGCTTGATACGGATTTGCCGCAGCGCGCAAATGGGGATAAAAGCCGTCGATGACGTAATCGGCGAGGATTTTCAGCTCGTCCGGTTTCTTGCGGTAAAACCAGTGCTCGAACGAGCCAAAGCGCACGAAACTGGGCGCCATGCGCGTGACGACAGCCGCTGTTTCCACCGTTTCGCGCATGATGCCTTGCTGCGAACCCATGATGGACAGCGCGCGCGAGGTGGGAATGCCCAGCGCCGCCATGGCTTCCGAGCACAGGAATTCGCGGATGGATGAGCGCAGCACGGCGCGTCCGTCGCCCATGCGTGAATACGGCGTGGCGCCGGCGCCTTTCAGCTGCAGCTCCATCGGACCGCTTGCTGTGGCGATATCGCCCAGCAGGATGGCGCGGCCATCGCCCAGCTGGCCGGCCCAGACGCCGAACTGGTGGCCCGAATACACGGCCGACAGGGGCAGCGAGCGCTCGGCGACGGTATTGCCGATCAGCAGCTCCACATAATCGGCTTGCGCCAGGCGCGCGGCATCAAGGCCGATCAGGCTTGCTGCCGGCGCGCTGGCGGCGACAAAGTAGGGTGCGGGCAGGGGCGTGGGCATCAGCCGCGTATAGAACGCGGGTGGCAAGGCCGCAAAGGCATTGTCCAGTGGTAAGGTATGAGCGGTGATGGCGATTCCATTCAAGTAGATGCGCCGGCAAGGTGCGCCAGGCTGGAACCCGATTTTACCGCACGGCGCGAAGGTCCGTACCGGACGCCGGCACTGCAAAAAACGGAATCAAAAATTCCATGCTGCATTGCAATATCGAAATGCGTTGACGATTTCCGCACGACCGTACGAAACTAGGGAAAATCTTTAAATTCCTACAATAACCGAGTAGCCACCCCAGGAGACACGATGTCGGCATTTCCCTTGAGTCCAGTGATGGGCCAGATGATGAATCAGCCCCTGCTGATTTCCAGCATTATCGAGTTTGCAGCGCGTCATTATGGAGGCAGCGAAATCATTTCGCGGCGGGTGGAGGGCGATATGCACCGCTACACCTACCGCGATTGCCACCAGCGCGCGCGCCGCCTGGCCAATGCCCTGCATGGCCTCGGTGTCGGCATGGGCGACCGGGTTGCCACGCTGGCCTGGAATGGCTACCGCCACCTGGAAGCCTACTATGCCGTGTCCGGCTCGGGTGCCGTGCTGCACACCATCAATCCGCGCCTGTTTCCCGACCAGATCGCCTACATCTCGAATCACGCGGAGGACCAGGTTCTGCTGTTTGATTTGACCTTTTTGCCCGTGGTGGAGAAAATCGCTGCCGACTGCACCTTTGTGCGCCACTTCGTGCTGATGTGTGACCGCGAGCGGATGCCCGCCAGCAGCAGCATCCCCGACCTGCTGTGCTATGAAGACTTGATCGCCACACATTCCGACGATTACACATGGCCCCTGTTCGATGAAAATGCGGCCGCCACCCTGTGCTACACGTCGGGCACGACGGGCAATCCCAAGGGCGCCCTGTATTCGCACCGTTCGACCGTGCTGCACGCGTATGCCTCGGCCATGCCCAGCGGCCTGAACGTGCGCGCTTCCGACACGGTGCTGCCCGTGGTGCCCATGTTCCACGTGAACGCCTGGGGCTTGCCGTATTCCGTGCCCCTGTCCGGCGCGCGCATGGTCTTTCCCGGCGCGGCGCTCGATGGCAAGTCGCTGTATGAATTGTTCGAGGCGGAAAAAGTGACCTTCTCGGCCGGCGTGCCCACCGTCTGGCTGGGCTTGTTGAACCATGCGCTGCAGAATGACTTGAAGTTTTCCACTTTCCGCCGCACGGTGATCGGCGGCGCCGCTTGCCCGCCAGCCATGATGGATACCCTGATCGACAAGTTCGACGTCGAAGTTATCCACGCCTGGGGGATGACGGAAATGTCGCCGCTGGGCACGGCGGGCGGCTTGCAGACCAAGCATCTGGATTTGCCGAAGGACGAACAGCGCAAGATCCTGCAAAAGCAGGGCCATGCGATCTATGGCGTGGACATGAAGATCGTCGACGACGATGGCAAGGAATTGCCGTGGGATGGCGTTGCCTACGGCCACTTGCTGGTGAAAGGGCCGTGGATCATTTCGTCGTATTACAAGAACGAGGGCGGCGACGTGCTGCAGGATGGCTGGTTCCCCACGGGCGACGTGGCCACCATCGATGCGGATGGCTACATGCAGATCACGGACCGCAGCAAGGATGTGATCAAGTCGGGCGGCGAGTGGATCGGCACTATCGACCTGGAAAACCTGGCCATGGCGCACCCGGCCGTGCTGCAGGCGGCCTGCATCGGCGTGTTCCACCCGAAATGGGATGAGCGGCCCGTGCTGGTGGTGGTGCTGCGCCCGGGCATGACGGTCACGCGCGAGGTTTTGTTGCAGTTCTTCGAGGGCAAGATCGCCAAGTGGTGGACGCCCGACGACGTGCTGTTCATCGACGCCTTGCCCATGGGCGCGACGGGCAAGATCCAGAAGAACAAGCTGCGCGAGCAGTTCAAGGGGCACCAGCTGCCGGGCTTGTAAAAAAGCTACGCCGCCTGCGGCAGCGCCGCCCCCAGCTTTTCCAGCAAATGATCGCACTGGAAGACGGACAGGGTCTGGCGCTGCGCGTCCGTGCCTATATCGATCATTTCATCCATTTCGCTGCGCAAGTCGTCGTGCGTGCCCGTGCGGATGATTTGCGGCGCCGCAAAGCGCTGGCTGTCGGAAATGGTCATGATGTTGTCGACATGGTCAACAAGGAAGCCGTAGCGCTCGCTACCGCGTTCCACGATGAGGATCTTGCCGGCGCCCGCGTCAGGCAGGGCCGGCATGGCGTACAGCTGGCGCAGGTCGATGATGCTGATCATTTGCTGGCGCAAGTTCAGCATGCCGCGCATGCAGGCCGGCATGCCCGGTGGCGTGGTGATGGCGCCGCTGTAGTCGATGATTTCGCGCACTTGCCCGATTTCCACGGCGAAGCGGGTTTCCACGGTAAACGTGATGTAGACGCGGCGCTGCGCCTTGCGCGTGGCGGCAGTGGCCGTTTCCGTGTCGTTTGGATACAGGCGCGCGTGGCCGTCGCGCATCTCGACGATCTCCGCCTGCGACAGGATGCCCTTGTGGTCGAGGAAAATGATGTCGCCCAGGCCCTCTTTCGTGATGCAGCCGGCGAACATGGCCGCGCGCGCCTTGCTCAGCAGGGGAATCGGCAGCACCTCGTCGCCAAAGAAATGCACGATGCTGTCGACGGAGTCGACGAGAAAACCCACGCTCGTGTCATCGAGGCGCACGACGATGATGCGCTGCTCGCTGGTCGCCTCCTTGCCGGGTTCTGCCGCTTGCAGCAGGGCGCCGAAATCGATGACGGCCACCTGGCTGCCGCGAAAATGCATGCGGCCAAGGCATAGCTCGCTATTCAGCAGGGAGTTGTGCAGTTCCGGCACCCGGATGATTTCCTGGATGGCCAGCATTTCGAAGGCAAACGTGGCGCCGGCCGCGTGAAAGCTGACGCACTGCCGGCGTTCGCTTTGCGCGTGGTAGCGGGCCGTGCTCAGTTTGGCGCCCGCCGCTTGCAGGGCCAGCACATGGGGCACGTTTTCGATGCGCAGCAGGGCGTGCGGGTCGAGGATTTGCAGCAGGCGCGCGCCGCCGTCGAGCAATATCGTACCGGCGATGACGGCGTGCGCGTCGCCGGCCGCATACTGCAGGGCGCTGCGCGCGCTGGCCGGCACGCGCAGGATGTCGCCCGTATCCTGGAAGACGATGCCGATCAGCACTTGCTGAAAGTCGAGGATGGCGATCTTGTCGGTGGCCACGGCGCGCGGCGCATCGGCGCGAAACAGCCGCCCCAGGTTGACCACCGGAATGACACTGCCGCGCAAGGTGAACATGCCTTCCAGATACGCGGGCGACAGGGGTAGGGCGGTGACTTTCGCGGGGTAGTTCACCACTTCGCGGATGCAACTGGCGGGCAGGGCGAATTCATCGTCGCCCAGATGGAAAGAACCGAACAGTTCGGTGGAGGTGTCATGCCCTTCATGCCTATCCATATGCGTCTTCCTTGCGTGGAGTCAAGCCGGGTTGCGCCACCACATCGGTGACGGCGTAGCTGTGGTGGGCGCAATCGATCAGCAACTGGCGCCCGTGGCGTCCGCCCAGCGCGCAAAAACTGACGTGCAAGCCGCACTGGTCTAGGTATTTTTGCGCCGCTGCAGCGTTTTGCCGCCCCACCTGCAGGCGGCCATGACCATTATCGGGGCCGAACATGCTGGCGCCGCCCGCCAGCACCACGTCGATATCGGCGTAATCGGCCTCGCGCACGCCCATCAGGCGCAGCAGCGAGGGCACGGCCTGGCTCACGTAGCGCGCATTCGGGGCGCCAAGGGCGCTGTCTGCTCCGGGTGCTTCCGGCAGCAAACAGTGGGCCAGGCCGCAGCAAGGGCCGTTCTTCCAGATGAAACCGATGCCGATGCAGGAACCCAGCAGCGCCTGCAGCTGTTCGCCCTGCGCGCCCACGCTAAGTTGCCCCATGCCAACCAAGTGCAGCGGCGGCGCGTCCGGCGCAGTGTACGTGTGGATCATGCCGCTCCCGCCCTATAAATCATGGGAAACTCGAATTGATAGCCGGTACCCAGGCGGGCGATGGTTTCCGATTCGCCCAGAATCAGCCGGCCCTCGTTCTTCAGGCTCAGGCGCGCCTGGCGCAGCACGGTTTCCTGGTGCTCAGCATCGAAATAAATCAGCACATTGCGCAGGAACACCAGGTCGAACTGCCGGGCCGGGCGCAGCGCTTCCAGTAAATTGTGCTGCGCAAAGCTGACGTGTTGCCGCAGTTCCTCGTTGACCTTGACGCCATACGGCGAGGGCGTGAAATATTTGCGCAGCAAGTCCGGGTGCGACAATCGGATGCGCTCGACGGAGCGCCCGCTGTACTGGCCCACCCTGGCCGCGCCCAGGATTTGCTGCGAAATGTCGCTGGCCAATATCTGGTAGCGGAAATCGGGCGTTTGCAGCCTGAATTGCTCGCACAGCATGGCGATTGAATACAGCTCTTCGCCGCTGGCGGCCGCCGCCGACCAGATTTCCAGGCAGCCACCCGGATGGGCGCGGGCCCATCCGGGCAGGTAGCGGTCGCGGAAGTAATCCCAGATCGATGGTGTGCGGAAAAACAGGGTGTCGTTGGTGGTCACCAGGTCGATGAAATGGGCCACCTCGTCGCGGTCGCTGGCCACCCGCTCCAGGTAAGCCTGGTAGCTGAGCAGTGACAGCGCCTGCAGCCGTGGCTGCAAGCGCCGCTCCAGCAGCACGCTCTTGCGCGGTGTCATGGCGATGCCCGTATGCTCGCGCACCAGCGCGATCAGGCCCGTCAGCACCTCGGGCGTCAAGGTGGCCGCGTGGCTCATGGCTTACACCACGAAGCCGGAGACAGTCTGGTTCAGGCTGCCCGCGCGCTCGTTCAGCCCATCCGTCGAGCGGGCGATGCTGTCGCAGTTGGCGGCCGACTTTTCCGTTTCCTCGGCGATGTACTGGATCGCCGTCGACACTTCGCGCGCCGTCAGCAGCTGTTCGTTGGCCGCCTTCGAGATATCCGAGATGGCCAGGGTGGTCTTCGCCACGCCCGAGACGATCTTGTCGAAGGCATCGCTGGCCTGGCGTGAAATCTCGCTGCCCGTCGAGACGCGCTTGACGGATTCGTTGATCAGCTTGGAAATCTCCTTGGTTGCCTGCGAGGAGCGCTCGGCCAGCTTGCGCACTTCGTCGGCGACGACGGAAAAGCCCAAGCCGTGCTCACCCGCGCGCGCCGCCTCGATAGCCGCATTAAACGCCAGCATATTCGTCTGGTTGGCGATCTCGCTGATGACCTTGACGATTTCGCCGATGTCTTCCGACGAGCGGTTGATCAAGTCCATCGCCTCGATCGACTTGGCGACGGCGCGCGCGCCCGCTTCCGCTTCCTGCTGCGTGGCTTTCGCCAGGAAATCGGCATTCGAAGTGTTTTCCGCGATGGAATTGATGGAAAACGTCAGGCCGTCGATGGAGGCGTTCATTTCTTCCACCGTGGCGCCCAGCGCCTGCGTGCCCACGGCCACGCCCGTGGCCCGCTCGGCGATGGCATGCGAGGCGTCGGCAAAGCCGTTCGCCGCCGAGACCACGTTGCCGATCACGCCGCGCAAGTCGACGATCATCTTGCTGATGCCGCCGGCCAGCAGGTCGATCGGCTCGTCGCCCTCGGGCACGATATTGCAGGTCAGGTCGCCTTGCGCCGCGCGCGCCACCGAGTCGAGCAAGGCATTGACCTTGCGGCTGTCGTTGGCGGCCCTGGCCTGGATGCTGTTTTCCAGGTTCACCTGTTCGCTGATGTCGATGGCGAACTTGACCACTTTATACGGCTTGCCGTTCAGGTCGAGGATGGGGTTGTAGGTGGCCTGTATCCACACCACCTTGCCATGGTTGCCCAGGCGCTTGTAGCGGCCCGCGTCGAATTCGCCCCGGTTGAGCTTTTGCCAGAATTTCTTGTACTCGGCGCTGCTGGCATACTCGGACTCGCAGAATGTGCGGTGGTGTTCGCCCTTGATATCGCTCAAGTCATAGTCCATGACGGCGAGGAAATTGTCGTTCGCGTCCAGCACATTGCCCTGCATGTCGAATTCGATCACGGCCTGCGCCTTGCCGATGGCGCTGACCTTGCCTTCGTATTCGGCATTGCGCATTTTCAGGGCCGTGATGTCGTTGGCGAACTTGACGACCTTGAAGGGCCGGCCTTCCGCGTCAAAAATGGGGTTGTACGAGGCATTGAGCCAGATTTCGCGGCCGTCCTTGGTGACGCGCTTGTATTCGCCCGCATCGAACTCGCCCTTGCCCAGCTTTTGCCAGAACTGCGCGTATTCCTCGCTGTTAGCGTAATCGGGCGCGCAAAACATGCGGTGGTGCTTGCCTTCGATCTCTGCCAGCGTGTAGCCGACGGAGGCAAGGAAATTGTCGTTGGCGCGGATGATGGTGCCGTCGAGCCGGAACTCGATCACGGCCTGGGCCTTGCTGATGGCGTCGATCCTGCCTTCGTAATCGGCATTGCGGCGTTTGCTGGCCGTGATATCGGTGGCAAACTTGATGACTTTGTACGGCTTGCCATCGGCGTCGATGATGGGGTTGTAGGAGGCGTTGATCCACACTTCGCGGCCATCCCTGGCGCGGCGCCTGTATTCGCCCTGGTCGAACTCGCCGCGACCCAGCTTGGCCCAGAAATCGCCATATTCGGCCGTTTTCACATACTCGGGGTCGCAGAAGATGGCATGGTGTTTGCCTTGCACCTCGGCCAGGGTATACCCGACGACGCGCAGGAAATTGTCATTCGCATGCAGGATGGTGCCGTCGAGTTCGAATTCGATGACGGCCTGGACACGGTTCAATGCAGTATTTATCGCTTGTAAGTCCAGATCCTGGGAGTGGCTGACATGGCTGGCTGCGTCCATAGTATTTCCTTCAGTGTGGGAAGAGGAATGGGTGGCGCTAATGCTGACAGGTAATGACGATATAACATAATGACCCGCACATGAGTCGGCGTGATAATCGGTGAGAATCTACGCGATATAACACAGGCGAACACAGGCGATATTCGGCGGCACTGGTACATAATATTAAATCAATTGCAGAGTATTGATTTGCATCAATAATTTTATTATTCTCCAGCGCCTGGCGGAAAACAAGGGGCGTGAATAAATAATGCTGAAAGTGTCCTTATTGGCCCGTGCCAGCATATGGCAGAGCATTTACTGCATAATAAAACGGCGTTTTTCTTATTATGTTTTAATTATTTAAAATGGATATGCAATTGATAGTTGCTGGCGCTTGCCGTCGCCGGTGCCGCCGGCCGGAGCCGGCGATGTTGTACCATGATGGCGGGCACCGGCGCTCCGCGCGCCACGACAAAAATAATACGAGCGTTCTTTTATGCGGTATAGTGAAGCTTCATCCCTTGCAACCACCTCATCGCTAAGCAAAACCCAATAAACCAATAAGGAAGAGACATGAGTGCTGAATATCAAGTAAACGGCGCCGTTGCCGTCATTACCCTTGCCAATCCACCCGTCAATGGCCTGGGCCTGGCAACGCGCACGGCCGCCGTGGCGGGTATCCGCCAGGCGCTGGCGGATGAGACCGTCAAGGCCATCGTCATCACGGGGGCCGGCAAGGCCTTTTCGGGCGGCGCCGACATCAAGGAATTCAATTCGCCCAAGGCGCTCACGGAACCGACCCTGCACACCCTGATCAACGTCGTTGAGCAATCCACGAAGCCGGTGGTGGCGGCCATCCACAGCGTCTGCATGGGCGGCGGCCTGGAGCTGGCGTTGGGCTGCAACTACCGCGTGGCCGCGCCAGGCGCGCAGATGGCCTTGCCTGAAGTCAAGCTCGGCATCTTGCCGGGCGCGGGCGGTACGCAGCGCCTGCCGCGCGTGCTGGGCCTGGAAATGGCCCTCAACATGATCGTCTCGGGCACGCCCGTGGCTTCCGAGAAACTGGCCGGCACGGCCCTGTTCGACGAAGCCATCGCCCCCGGCGCCGACTTGTTGCAAGCCGCCGTGGCCTTTGCCACCAAGGTGGCCGATGTGCGCCCGCTGCCGAAAGTGCGCGAGCGCAAGGTCGACTACCCGAACCACGAAGCGTTCCTGCAGTTTTCGCGCAATACCGTCAAAGCCATGTCCGGCCCGTTCCCCGCACCGCTGAAATGCGTCGATGCCGTGGCGGCCGCCGTGACGATGAAATTCGACGATGGCTTGAAGTACGAGCGCGAACTGTTCATGCAGCTGGTACAGTCGCCCGAGTCGAAAGCCTTGCGCCATGCCTTCTTTGCCGAACGCATCGCCAGCAAGGTGCCCGACGTGCCGGCCGATACGCCCGTGCGCGCGATTACCAGCGCGGCGATTGTGGGCGCCGGCACCATGGGCGGCGGCATCGCCATGAATTTCGCCAACGCGGGCATTCCCGTGATGCTGCTGGAAACTAAACAGGAAGCGCTGGACAAGGGCCTGGCCACCATCCGCAAGAATTACGAGAACACGGTGAAAAAGGGCAAGCTCACGCCAGAGAAGGCCGAGCAGCGCATCGCTCTGGTCAGCGGCACGCTGGCGTATGCCGACATCGCGCAAGCCGACATCGTCATCGAAGCCGTGTTCGAAGAGCTGGGCGTCAAGGAAACGGTCTTCAAGCAGCTCGACGCCGTCATGAAGCCGGGCGCCATCCTCGCCTCGAACACGTCGACCCTGGATCTGGACAAGATCGCCGCGTTCACCCAGCGCCCGCAAGACGTGATCGGCACGCATTTCTTCAGCCCGGCGAACGTCATGAAACTGCTGGAAATCGTCCGTGGCAAGGAAACGGGCAAGGATGTGCTGGCCACGGCGCTGGCGCTGTCGAAAAAACTGAAAAAGACGGGCGTGGTCTCGGGCGTGTGCGACGGCTTCATCGGCAACCGCATGATCGAGCAGTACAGCCGGCAAGCCGGTTTCTTGCTGGAAGAAGGCTGCTTGCCGGAGCAAGTCGACAAGGCGGTGGAGAAATTCGGCTTCGCCATGGGCCCGTTCCGCATGGGCGACCTGGCCGGCAACGACATCGGCTGGGCCATCCGCAAGCGCCGCTACGTGGAAAAACCGGAAGTGACGTATTCGAAGACGGCCGATTTGCTGTGCGAACTGGGACGTTATGGCCAGAAGACGGGCGCCGGCTGGTATGACTACAAGGCTGGCGACCGCAAGGCGTATCCGTCGGAACAGGTGAACGCCATGATTATCCAGCACTCCGCCGACATCGGCGTGGCGCGGCGCAAGATCAGCGACCAGGAAATCGTCGAACGGCTCGTGTATGCGCTGGTCAACGAAGGCGCGCGCATCCTCGAAGAGGGCATCGCCCTGCGCGCCTCGGATATCGACATGGTGTATCTGACGGGCTACGGCTTCCCCCTGTTCCGTGGCGGCCCCATGTTCTATGCGGACACGGTCGGCTTGCCAAACGTGCTCGATACGATTGCCGCTTACGCGAAAGGCCGCCACGGCGAGGCGTGGACACCGGCGCCCCTGCTGGTGAAGCTGGCGGGCGAGGGCAAGGGTTTCAATAGCTAATCCGGCGCTACCGTTGACGCCCGATGTTGTCGGATTACGCGCGGCTTCGCCACGCTAATCCGACCTACTTAAGAGCGCCTAACAAAACCGCTGAATGTATCTCCAGCAGATGAGTATGCAGGCAAGTGACAGGAATGCCTGATGGATATCAGCTCGGCGCTCGTAGCGGATACGCAGGCGGCGGAAACGGTGAAGACAGCCCAGTGTGCGTTCGACCACCCAGCGCCATCTTCCCAGCCGTTCGCGCGACTCGATACCGTAGCGGGCTATGCGTGGAGCGATGCCACGGCTACGCAACCAGGCCCGATGGGCACGCGAAGCATAGGCCTTGTCGGCATGCAGTTTGGCAGGACGTTTGCGTGGCCAGCCCGCAAGCCCTGCTACTGAAGGGACGGCTTCAAGCAGTGGAATCAGCATGCGGGAATCATGTACCTGAGCCCCCGATATGCTCGCCACCAGACAGGCATGTAGGCGCCGCCAGCAACTCATGCCGCTGCCGCAACCCAGTTCACGGGGAAGGTATTCCCAAGGCAAACCGGTCTTGAGGACGAACAGGATGCCGGTCAAGGCGGCGCGGTCGTCAATGCGAGGACGCCCGCCTTTGGGAGAAGGACGATGTGCTGGTAGCAAAGGCTGAATCAGCGCCCACAGGTCGTCAGGAAGAAGTGATTTAGCCATGGCGCGGCCCCCCGAAAATGATGTCAGGTGGGTTGGACCAGCTTCGGGGCCGTTTGTTTCTCTGGACGACGTTTTGTTAGGCGTTCTTAAGCCTCGGTGTCGATAGTGTTGCCCAAGGTCGAGGTGGGCGAGCGCGCTGCGCTGTTGCCGTTATCGGTGCCGCTGGCTGGCTGGCTGTCCTGTTTCTGCTGTGCCTGTTGAGCCGCTTGCGCTTGCAATTGCGCGATCAGCGCCTGCAGCAACTGTATCTGCTGCGCCAGTTGCTTCTGCATCTTTTTCGACGCGTCCGTCTGTTCGCCCTTCTGCGACTCCTTCAACTGCTCTTGCGCCCCCTTGATCTGCTCTTGCAGTGCGGCGATCTGCTTGGCGCTAGTGGATCCGCCGCTGCTGGGGGCCGTGCTCACTGCGCTACCCGAACCAATTGCCGATACCATGATGATTTTCTTTCCTCTGTGTCAATATCGTCATTATCGCAAAATTTCCCATAGATAAACAGGCACACGGGTAATGTCAACTTGATGAACCGGAGCGACGAGTTGTAGAATTCCAAGCGAAATTGCCGTTGATGGGGTAACACGGTGTCACGGATTCGGCGTTTTTTGCTACGTCTGTGGCCTCATTCCATGAAAAAAAATGCCTGCATACGGACGTGCCGGTACCGATCCGCTGTCAAGCGGTTGCGCTGGCACCGGAAAGTGTTGTTGATCGGGCCATGCGCCGACAAAAAACGCTGAGCTTGGCCAGATGACTCGAAGCGGCGCATCTGTCGTTCTCGTTGCCGCGTCGGTTGATGCGAGAGTTCGGCCCGGTTATTCAGACCCTTGTGCTGGCGATGCTCGACACCCAGCATGATTTGCGTTTTTGCCGCGGCATAGCTCTTTAGCTTGTCAGTGATCAGCACCCCTGGTGTATAACGCAAGCCCTTGAGGAGCTTGCGGAAAAAGCTATTTGCTGCCTGCCGGTTGCGCCGGCTCTGCATCAGGATATCGATCACATGACCGTTCTGATCGACTGCACGCTCATCTGTTGGAGGTGCGTAGAGATGTTTTGTTAGGCGTTCTAAGTCGGCGTAGGTCGGATTAGCGGCGGTACGCCGCGTAATCCGACGCCACTACTTCTTCTTCGCCACCATCTTGATCGCCTCGTTGACGATGACGGGGTTGTCTTTCTGGATGTAGTAGCCGGCGCCCGTGATGCGCTCGATGGCCGGCGCGCCGGACAGGCGCTGCCAATCCTTTTCCTGGGCCCGCACCACGTTTTCAAACGAGCCCATCTCCTCGATGCCGAACTTGTCGCGAACCAGCAGCATGGCGGGCACGCGCAGCGGGCTGGCCATGTCGACGTGCTGCAGGCACTGCGTCTGGGCATCGAATTCGGCCGATTCCGTACTGTTGAACATGAGTTTGCGCCGCGTCTTCACGAGCATGGCGTAGGTGGACGCGTCCGTTTGCATGCGGTTCCATTGCTGCGGGTGCGTGGGGTCGAGCAAGACCAGGCCGGCCACGTCCTGCGGGTACAGCCTGGCATATACATACTGGTACAGCCCGCCCAAGCCATGGCCCACCAGCACATATGGCGGTTTCAGGCCCGCTTGCGCCAGCAGGGCGCGCTGCTGGGCGGCGATCGTGCACGGGTCGCGCGGCGTGGTGGTTTTGCGGCTGTCGCCGTAGCCGGGACGGTCGTACACGAGCACGCGGTGCTGTTTGGCCACTTCGGGCACCACCTTGGCCCACACATCCTTGCCGTCGCCCATGGCTGACTGGAACACCACGGGCAAGCCGCCCTGGCCGCTCAAGGCATAGGCGATGCTGGCGTCGGGCAGGGCGGCCGTGGCGGGCACGCCGGGCATGACCGGGGTCGATGGCAACAGAGAGCAGCCTGCCAGCAGCAAGCCGGCGCTGGAGAGGAGCATGGTGCGCGCGGGGCGGCCGACGAATAGATGATGCATGAATTTCCTTCTTGGTGCAGGGACCGGTATGGCGTGCCAGCCATTATAGGCAAATCGCAGGGAAGTGGAAACGCCGAACAGAGGCGGATTTCCCGTGCTGTCAGCCGGCGTCGGCGCGATGGCAGACGGCTTCGATGCGGTTGCCGTCCGGATCGAACAGGAAGGCCGCGTAATAGCTGGCGTGATAGTGGCGCAGGCCGGGCGCGCCCAGGTCGATGCCGCCGTGCGCCAGGCCCGCACGCCAGAACGCTTCCACGGCCGCGCGCGAGGCGGCCTTGAAGCAGCAATGGCGGCGTGGCGCGTCGTCGGGCCGGGGGCCCAGGCGCACGGAAAAATAGCTGCGTTCAGGGTGCTCGGCATCGCTGCGCTCGCCATAGCCGACCCAGGCGTTGGCATGGTCACTGCCCACCTTGGGCACGCCCAGCGCGGCGAAGATGGCGTCGTAGAAGCGCTCGGCGCGTTCCAGGTCGGCAACGGTGAGGGAAACGTGATCGAGCATGGGCATTCCACTGTAGAAACAAGGAAGGCCATAGCATAGCCCGGATCAGGACGGCCGTGGGCCGAAGTAACCGAGTGATACAGGCGGCGGCCGACTGCCGGTTAAGTCCGGCTGGCGAGTCGGGCCACGATACTGCGGCTCATCAGCTGCACGCGCGGCGCGAACAGCATCACGGCGCAGAAGGCCACGGGCCAGGCGGCAAAAAACGCATGGCGCCAGCGGGGCAGGAAGTCCGCCTGCAGGCCGATATTGAGCCAGGTGACCCAGGCGCTCATCAGCAGGGTCATCACCAGCGACATCAGGAAGGCGAACGTGCAGCGCAGGCGCAGGGCATCGGACATGGCGTGCTTTCAACATAGTGGAAAGATGCCAGCGTAACGACTTGCAGCAATCTATACTAGAGCCATATTTTTAATTTCAAATTCCGAAAATGCAATCATGCTCGACGCATCATGCTCGATGACCTAGCCCTGTTCGTCGCCATCGTGGAGGCCGGTAGCCTGCATGCGGCGGCCGTCAAGGAAGACTTGCCCGCCGCTACCGTCACGCGCCGGCTGCAAAAGCTGGAAAGCCAGCTGGGCTACCGCTTGCTCAACCGCAGCGCGCGCCGCTTGCAGCCGACGGCGGAAGGCTGGCAATACTACGAGCAGTGCCGTCCCCTGGTACACGCCTTGCGGCAAGCGACGCAGCAGCTCGACGCCAGCCTGTCGGCCGTCTCGGGCAGTATCCGCGTGCTGGCGCCCGTGAACTTCGCCAGCGGCTTGCTGACGCCGGCCTGGGTCAGCTTCATGCAGCAGTACCCGGACATCCGCCTGGAGCTGGAACTGTCGAACCTGCTGCAAGACCTGGTGGGCAGCGGCGCCGACCTGGCCATCCGCGTTGGGGCGCTCGACGATTCCTCGCTGATGCAGCGCCGGCTGGGTAGCGCCGCGCTGGTGATGGTGGCCGCGCCCGCCTACCTGGCGCGCGCGGGCGTGCCGCGCGACTTGCAGGAACTGGCACGGCATGAACTGATCGTGGCCGAACCGCTGCGCAGCTGGCGCTTGCGGCGGCCCGGCGACGGCGCCGAAATGGTGATCGAACCACAGGCGCGCCTGCGCGTCAATGAAATGCGCCTGGCCGTGGAGATGGCGGACGCGGGCATCGGCATCCTGCTGTGTCCGCTCTTGCAATGCCGCGACGAAGTGGCGCGGGGCAGCCTCGTGCGCGTGCTGCCCGACTGGATGCCGCAGCCGCGCCATGTGTATGCCGTCTGGACGCAGCGGCGCTACCTGCCGGCCCGCGTGCGCGTGCTGCTCGAGCACCTGGCGGCGTTTGCGGCGGGCAATCCATTGTTGAATGAGGAGTTGAACGTTTAGCTCGTTTGTTGCTGCTCCAGCCACTGTGTGAACTGGCGCAGCGCTGGCGTGAAACGGCTGGCTGGCGCGGCACCGGGCCTGGCCTGGGCAAGGAAATAGGCTATTTGTGCTTGCATGGCGGGGTAGTGCCGCAGCAGCAGCGCGACATGCTCATCCAGGCTGCCAGGCCAGCAGGGATCGTTATCCTGGCGCAGGATGTTGCAGGAACGGATCAGCTTGCGCGACGCTTCGCGCTGCAGGCGGACGATGGCGACAGGGTCTCGCTCGTCATCAAGGCGCTGCGCATAATCGTCCAGCACGCGGACAAAGTCGCCATTCACGGCCAAGGCGATGGCGCGCGAAGGCGCGAACGGCGCAAAGTGCGACGCCAGGTCATCGCCCCACAGGCAGCGGCACTGGTGCTTGAGCCAGTAACCCCAGCTGTACAGGTGCTCCGGCGCCAGCACCTGGGCCCGGTGGCCGATATCGAAATCGATTTTCAGTACTTCCGGGTGGCGCGCCTGCAAGGCCAGGCGCAGCGCTTCCAGCGCATCGGCCTGCTGCTGCGTGGGAGGATGGCGCAGCACCAGGGTCAGGTCGAGGTCGGATACGCCCGGCGTGGCGTCGCCGCGAGCGACGCTGCCATACAGGTATATGCTATCGAGCAAGTTACCTGCTTGCGTAGTCACGCTGGCGCAGACGTCCTGCAGCAAGGCGTCGAAATGGTGCTGCAATGGGCCGCAGGGGGCGGGAGCAATGGTCGGCATGCCTGGCGCGAGTCCGGTGGAGGAAACTTCCACCATAGCATGCGGCGTGCCGGAAATCCTTTCCATTCAGTAATACCGAGCGCTTGTACTTTTCGTCAGGATCGCGTTAAGATAAAGCTTGCTCGCTTATCAAGTGGGCAATCTGGTGTTTTTACGCGCAATTTCGTCCCTATCCATGAGAGTAGCAATGAAATATCTGATCGTTCCCTTCTTGCTGGCCATGACTGGCTGTGAAGTCTTGTATGACGCGAACCGGGACAAGATCGGTGAGTATTGCAACAGCCTCAATAATTTTGACGACCGCAATGCCTGCCGCAAGCGCAACCAGACCAGCTACCAGGAATACGTGCAGCAGCGCGACCAGCTGAAAAAGAGCAAGAGCGACAAATAGGCCAAGGCTTGCCGCATAAAAAAAACGCCGCTGACCAGTCAGCGGCGTTTTGCATTGCGGACCCCGGCGTTGCGGCCGGGGCTGGCGAACGATCAATCGTCGGCGTAGATATTGTTATCCTTGGTTTCCTTGACGAACAAGGTGCCGATGACCACCGTCGCCAGGGCGATGACGATCGGATACCACAGGCCATAATAAATGTCACCCTTGAAGGCCACCAGCGCGAAGGCCGTGGTCGGCAGCAAGCCGCCGAACCAGCCGTTACCGATATGGTAGGGCAGGGACATCGAGGTGTAACGGATGCGCGTCGGGAACATTTCCACCAGCATGGCGGCGATCGGGCCATACACCATGGTCACATACAGCACCAGGATGAACAGCAGCAAGACCACCATCGGCTTGTTGATCTGGTCCGGATCGGCTTTCGCAGGGTAGCCCGCTTCCTTGATGCCGGCGCCGATTTCTTTCTTGAACGCCGCTTCCTTGACTTTGCTGTCCGCGTCGAAATTCAAGCCGTCGGCCGTCATGACGGCGTTAAACGAGGTCAATTCCTTGGTGCCGATGCGTACCTTGGCCACGCTGCCGGCTGGTGCGTCTTCCTTGGTGTAATTCACCGAGCTGTTCGACAGGAAAGCCGTGGCGATGTCGCACGAGGACGGGAATTTCTTCTGGCCCGTCAGGTTGAACTGGAAGTGGCACGATGCCGGATCGGCCACCACCACCACTGGCGAGTTCTTCAGTGCGGCTTCCAGTTGCGGATTGGCGAAATGGGTCAGGCCGCTGAAGATCGGGAAGTAGGTCAGGGCGGCGATCAGGCAGCCGCCGAGGATGATGTACTTGCGGCCGATGCGGTCCGACAGGCTGCCGAAGAACAGGAAGAACGGCGTAGCCAGCAGAAGGGCGACGGCGACCAGCACGTTGGCCGTTGCCAGGTCCACTTTCAGGGTCTGGATCATGAAGAACAGGGCGTAGAACTGGCCCGTGTACCAGACGACGGCCTGGCCAGCGGTCAGACCGATCAGGGCCAGGATGACGATCTTCAGGTTTTTCCACTTGCCGAACGCTTCTGTCAGCGGCGCTTTCGAGGTCTTGCCCTCGGCTTTCATCTTGGAAAACGCGGGCGATTCATTCATGGCCAGGCGGATCCAGACGGAAATACCCAGCAGGATGACGGAGACCAGGAAGGGAATGCGCCAGCCCCAGGCCTCGAAATCCTTCTCGCCGGTCGCCAGGCGGGTGCCCAGGATGACCATCAGCGACAGGAAGAAGCCGAGGGTTGCCGTCGTCTGTATCCACGCCGTGAATGCGCCGCGCTTGCCTTCAGGCGCGTGCTCGGCCACATAGGTGGCTGCGCCGCCGTATTCGCCGCCCAGTGCCAGGCCTTGCAGGATGCGCAGGATGACGAGGATGATCGGCGCGGCGATGCCGATGGAGGCATGGCCCGGCAGCAAGCCGACGATGAAGGTGGAGCCGCCCATGATCAAAATCGTGATCAGGAAGGTGTATTTGCGGCCGATCATGTCGCCCAGGCGGCCGAAGACCAGCGCGCCGAACGGACGCACGATGAAGCCGGCGGCAAAGGCCAGCAGCGCGAAGATGAAGGTGGTGGTGGGGTCGCCGATGAAGAATTGCTTGGCGATGATGGAAGCGAGCGAACCGTACAGATAAAAATCGTACCATTCAAAGACGGTGCCGAGCGAGGACGCAAAAATGACCTTGCGTTCCTCGGGTGTAATCGGCGTTCCCTTGGTGGAAAATTTCCGTACGTCGGCCGAGCCGGATGGTGTTGCCATGGTTTGTCTCCCTATGTTTTATAGTGAACCATTGCCGAGGTCTTTTTGACCATTCTTGCAACAGCTGGAGCCGAGTGTGTTCTCCGAACCTTACGTCATGCTTGCTTGAAACTTACACGGGGCTTACTAGTGGTGCACGTCAGAACTTTGCGAACGACCGTACTTAAATGTGCTATTCTGATTCCGTAGATACCCCACCTATAATATTTTCCACAAGGAGACACAGCATGAATGAAGCCGTCATCGTATCGACCGCCCGCACGGGCCTGGCCAAGTCCTGGAAGGGCGCGTTCAACATGACGCACGGCGCCACCCTGGGCGGCCACGTGCTGGCCGCCGCCATCGAGCGTGCGCGCATCGAGGCGGAAGAAGTGGAAGACGTGCTGGTCGGTTGCGCCTTCCCCGAAGGCGCCACGGGCGGCAACATCGCACGCCAGGTGGCCTTGCGCGGCGGCTGCCCCGTCACGACGGCCGGCATGACCGTCAACCGCTTTTGTTCCTCGGGCTTGCAGGCCATCGCCCTGGCGGCGCAGCGCATCATCGCCGGCGAAGGCGATATTTATGCGGCGGGCGGCGTGGAATCGATTTCCTGTGTGCAAAACGAAATGAATACGCATATGTATCGCGACGTCTGGCTGCAGCAACACAAGCCGGAAGTGTACTGGCCCATGCTGCAGACGGCCGAAACCGTGGCCAAGCGCTACCAGATTTCGCGCGAGCGCCAGGATGTGTATGGCGCGCAAAGCCAGCAGCGCGCAGCAAGCGCCCAGGCGGCCGGCCTGTTCGACGCGGAAATCGTGCCGATGACCACCATCATGGGCGTGGCCGACAAGGCCAGCGGCATGCTGGTGTCGCGCGAAGTGACGATCTCCAGCGACGAAGGCATCCGCTTTGATACCACCTACGAAGGCGTAGCCAAGATCCGTTCCGCCATGCCCGGTGGCGTCATCAGCGCCGGCAATGCCAGCCAGTTTTCCGACGGCGCTTCGATGGCCATCGTCATGAATGCGAAAGTGGCGGAATCGAAGGGCTTGCAGCCGCTGGGCATTTTCCGTGGCTTTGCCGTGGCCGGCTGCGAACCCGATGAAATGGGCATCGGCCCCGTCTACGCGATTCCGAAACTGCTGAAAAAGGCGGGCTTGACGGTGGCTGACATCGGCCTGTGGGAACTCAACGAAGCGTTTGCCGTGCAAGTGCTGTATTGCGCCGACACCTTGGGTATCCCCATGGAGCGCCTGAATGTGAATGGCGGCGCGATTGCCGTCGGCCATCCGTACGGCGTGTCGGGCGCGCGCCTGACGGGCCACGCCTTGATCGAAGGCAAGCGCCGTGGCGTCAAATACGTGGTGGTGACCATGTGCATCGGCGGCGGCCAGGGCGCGGCCGGCCTGTTCGAAGTGCTGTGATGTAGATCAAACCCAGTCTGCGGGCGGCTTCCAGGGCCGCCCGTTTGCATTCCACCGGTGCGCTCTGCAAAATACGCCGATAGCGGGTACAGTCATGCTTCATTAATAAACAAGCAGCCTGCCACCATGATCAAGCACATCGTTTTCTGGAAACTGTTAGACCACGCCGAAGGCGCCGACCGCGCCACGAACGCCGTGAAACTGAAAGCCTTGCTCGATTCCTGTTCGGACCTGGTCCCAGGCATATTGAAATTCGAAGCGGCCGTGGCCCAGCCGGGCCTCGAAGCGACCTACGACATCGTCCTGTACAGCGAATTCGCCAGCCGCGCAGCGCTCGACGCTTACCAGAACCATCCCGAGCACGTGAAAATCAAGCCGTTTTTTGGGGCCGTGCGGGAAGCAAGGCAATGTATGGACTATGAAGTGTAATGACAGCGTAAATCCGGGGTCAGTCGCTTCGCGATCGGAATGCGTCCCACTGGGACGCATTCCCCCGTCGGGGCCGACCCCAGTTGTCGCATTTGGGTTTCATTTGACTAATGACAGGAGCATTCATGAGCACCTACCAACGCATCGTCCTCGCCTCGCGCCCCACGGCCGAAGTGCAGCCAGATAACTTCCGTCTGGAAACGGCTGAGATCCCCGCCATCCAGGATGGCGAATTGCTGGTGCGCAACCAGTACCTGTCGCTCGATCCCTACATGCGCGGGCGCATGAGCGCCAATAAAAGCTATGCGGCGCCGCAAGCACTCGATGAAACCATGATCGGCGGCACGGTGGGCGTGGTGCTCGAATCGAAACATCCGAAGTTTGCCGTGGGCGACACGGTCGTGGGGACCTTGGGCTGGACGGAAGTGGCCGTGTCGGACGGCACCATGCTGCGCAAGGTCGACACGACGCATATTCCCGCCTCCGCCTACCTGGGTGCCGTCGGCATGCCCGGCATGACGGCCTGGTATGGCTTGAACCAGATCATGGCGCCGAAAGCGGGCGAAACAGTCGTCGTGTCGGCCGCCAGCGGCGCCGTGGGCAGCGTCGTGGGCCAACTGGCGAAACTGAAAGGTTGCCGCGTGGTCGGCATCGCCGGCGGCGCGGAAAAATGCCGCTATGTCGTCGAAGAACTGGGTTTCGATGCCTGCGTCGACTACAAGGGGGGCAATCTGGAGGCCGACCTGGCGGCGGCCACGCCGGACGGCATCGACGCCATCTATGAAAACGTGGGCGGCGCCATCTTCGATGCGGCCCTGGGGCGCACCAATGCGTTTGGCCGCGTGGCCGTGTGCGGCTGGATTGCCGGCTACAACGGCGAACCGACGCCGCTCGACAATGCGCGCCTGATTCTCACCAACCGCCTCACCGTGCGCGGTTTCATCGTCTCGGAACAGCCGGAATTCTGGCCGCAAGGCCTGGCAGAACTGGGCACCCTGGTGGCGACGGGCAAGCTGAAATTCCGCGAATCCGTGGCCGACGGCCTGGCCAGCGCACCGGAAGCCTTCATTGGCCTGTTGAAAGGCCGTAACTTCGGCAAGCAGTTGGTCAAGCTCAGCTGATCTCTCTGTGGAAAGGCAGGCCGTGCGACAATTGCAGCCTGTCTGTTTCTACATTACACCATGACCAAGCACACCATCCGCCTCGGCGACTGGGCCACCCTGGGCCCTGACGCTACCGCCATCCGTTTTGAAGTTTTCGTCGATGAACAGAAAGTGCCGGCCGAGATCGAACTCGACGACATGGACGCCGTCTGCCTGCACGCCGTCGCCTATGACGGGGCCGGCAACGCCATCGGCACGGGCCGATTATTGCCGGACGGCCATATCGGCCGCATGGCCGTGCGCCAGCCGGGCCGCGGTACGGGCGTGGGCAGCGCCATCTTGACCTTGCTGATGGACAAGGCGCGCGCACGCGGCGATGCCGCCGTGGTGCTGAACGCGCAAACCGTGGCCGCGCCATTCTATGCGCGCCACGGTTTCGTGCAAGCCGGGGATGTATTCGACGAGGCGGGGATTGCGCATGTGGAGATGCGGCTGGTGTTCTAGGCCTTGCTCTGGGTGTTGTCGGATTACGGCCTGCGGCCTAATCCGACCTACGCCGACCTACGACGTCAACGGTAGGTCGGGTTAGCGCGCAGCGCGTAACCCGACACCACCAGCACCATCAGTTCTGTGCGTGCGACTGGCGCCATTTATCGAGAATCACGGCCAGCACGATCACGACACCCTTCGCCACATACTGCCAGAACGACGACAGGCCCAAGATCGTCAAGCCATTGTTCATCACGCCGATGATCAGGGCGCCGATGACGGTGCCCCAGACGGAACCCACGCCGCCCATCAGGCTCGTGCCACCGAGTACGACGGCCGCGATGGCATCGAGTTCATAACCGGTACCCCAGTTGCCGTTGGCCGCATACAGGCGGCTGGCCGACATGGCGCCGCCCAGGCCGGCGAACAGGCCGCTGATGGTGTAGACAAACATCAGCACGAGGCCGACCTTGATGCCCGTCAAACGTGCCGCCTGGATATTGCCGCCGACGGCGTAGATATGCAGGCCCAGGGTCGTCTTGCGCAAAATAAACCACGTCAGCACGACGACGGCCGCCGCCAGCCAGATCAGCCAGGGGATGGCCAAAAAGCTGCCGTTGCCCATCCATTCGAAGCTGGGGATTTCCGTGTTCAGCACGCTGGTGCCGTCGGCGAACAGGTAGGCGGCGCCGCGCAGGGCAGTCATGGTGCCCAGGGTGACGACGAAGGGGTTCAGGCCGACGAGGGCTACCAGCACGCCATTGAGCGCACCCAGCAGCAGGCCGACGATCAAAAACGTGGGGATCGAAAAGCCGGCGAACTGCGCCGACAAGGACATCAGCATGCCTGCCACGGCCGAGACGGCCAGCACGGAGCCGACCGATAAATCGATGCCGCTGGTCAAAATGACGAAGGTCATGCCGGAGGCCAGCACGATGTTGATCGATACCTGGCGGAAGATATTCATGGTGTTGTTGCTGGTCATGAAGGTGGACGTGCCGTCGGCCGAGAAATACACGGTCAGACCGTACATGGCCAGGTACAGCACGACCAGCACGGGCAGCATGCCCAGGCGGCGCATCAGGTTCGAAGCATTAAAGGGTTCGCCGGCGCGCGCGGCGCCGCTGGTGGTAGTTGTCATGATTTGCTATCTCCTGTTGATTATTCTTATGCCGCTTCCAGCTGCGTGGCATAGGCGAGGATGTTTTCCTGCGTGATGTCGTCGCCCGTCACTTCGCCCGTCAGGCGTCCTTCGCACATCACCATCACGCGGTCGCAGATGCCGACCAGCTCGGCCAGTTCGCTGGAAATGCACAGCACGGCCGTGCCCGCATCCGCCAACTGGTGGATGATTTTATAGATTTCGCTCTTCGCGCCCACGTCCACGCCGCGCGTCGGTTCGTCGAGAATCAGCACTTTCGGTGCAATGGCCAGCCAGCGCGCCAGCAAGACTTTCTGCTGGTTGCCGCCAGATAATCCCCCCACGATGCCTTCCGGCCCCGAGACCTTGACGTTGAGGTTGGCAATCGCCTCGCGCGTGAGCTGCGTCAGGACGCCACGGTTGACCACGCCCGCCGTGGAATGCCTGGACAGGATATTCATCGACATGTTTTCCATGGCCGACAATTGCATGAACAAGCCCAGGCTCTTGCGGTCTTCCGGCAAATAGCCGATGCCGTGGCGTATCGCCGCCAGCGGTTGCTTGATGTGTACTTCCTGGCCGTCGAGCCACACTTGCCCCGATTGCTTCTTGTCGGCGCCAAAGATCAGCCGCGCCAGTTCCGTGCGGCCCGCGCCGACCAGGCCGGCAAGTCCCGTGACTTCGCCCGCATGCAGGGCGAACGAGGCGGGCTTGACCTTGCCGCCGCCCACGTTTTCCACGCGCAGGCGCTCGGCGCCCCGCGTGGTGCGCCGCTGGTGCGCATAAAAGTCGTCGGCAGGGCGGCCCACCATCATTTGCACGACTTTCTTTTGATCCAGTTCATCCTTGCCCAGTTCGCCCACATAGGCGCCGTCGCGCAGCACCGTGATGCGGCGCGCCAGGCGTTCCACCTCGGCCATGCGGTGGCTGATGTACAGTACGGCCAGGCCCTTGTCGCGCTGTTCTTCGATGATGCGGAACAATTGTTCGGTTTCCCGGTCGGACAGGGCCGCAGTGGGCTCATCCATGATCAGGATGCGGCTTTCGTGCACGAGGGCGCGGGCGATTTCCACCTGCTGCTGCTCGGCGATCGACAGGCTGGACACCATGGTGTCCGCGTCAAAGCGGGAACCGAGGTCGGCCAGGATGGCATTCGTGCGCGCGCGCATTTCGCCGCCCTTGACGGTCCAGAATGGTCCTTGCGGTTCGCTGCCCATGAAGACGTTCTGCGCCACCGTCATGTTCTTGGCCACGCTGAGTTCCTGGTAAATCAGGTTGATGCCCAGCGCGCGGGCCTCGCCCGGGTTGCGGATCCTGATCGGCTTGCCGTCGAGGATGATTTCGCCCGCATCTGGGGTGTACACGCCCGAGAGGATTTTCATCAGGGTGCTCTTGCCGGCGCCATTCTCGCCCATCACGGCATGGATTTCGCCGCTGCGCACCGTCAGGTGCACGCCGCGCAGCGCGCGCGTGGCGCCGAAGCGCTTCTCGATGCCGCGCATTTCAAAAATAATATCGTCGCTCATGACTGTCCTTCCTTGCTGGTGAAACTGGCGCCGCCGGCTTGCGGGCAGGCGGCGCCACGTGGTTCAGGTCAGGCAGATCAGTTCTTTACCCAGCCCGTGTAGGTGGCGACGTTTTCCTTGGTGATGGCCGGGGTCGGCAACAGCACCATGGTCTGTTTCGGCGTGCGGCCGTTCATGATGTCGTAGCCCATCTGCACGGCGTCGGTGGCCATCCGGTACGGGTTTTGCGCCGAGGTGGCCGCAAACAGGCCGGCCTTGTTTTTCAGGGCATTCTGGCCGTCCGGCGCGCCATCGACGGCCGTGATCAGTTTGACATCCGTGCGTTTCGATTGCTTGATCGCCAGTTCGGCGCCGATACCCGTCGGATCATTGATGGCGAACACGGCGTCGATCTTCGGATAGGCCGTCAGCAAATTCGACATCACGGTCATGCCGCCATCGCGGCTGCCGCCCGCGTTCTGGTTGTCGGACAGGATCTTGATATCCTTGAACGCGGCCAAGGTTTTCTTGCAGCCGTTAACGCGGTCGATCACGGACGTGACCGGTGGGCCATTGAGGATCACCACATTGCCCTTGCCGCCGATTTGCTTGGCCAGGTAGGCGCACGACACGTCGCCGGCCATGGTGTTGTCGGACATCACCGTGGCCGAAGCGCCCACGGCGCCCACGTCGACGGCGATCACGACCACGCCCGCGTTGCGCGCTTTCTTGATGGCCGGTGCGATGCCCTTGGAATCGACGGCGTTCAGGATGATGATGTCGGTCTTGTTGGCGATGAAGTTCTCGATCTGGTCCACCTGGGTGTTCAGGTCATACTTGCTCGACACCGTGGTGACTTTCACGCCAGGGCCACCGAGCTTTTTCGCGCTTTCTTCCGCGCCGCGGCCAATCGCCACGAAGAAGGGATTGGCCAGGTCGCCGACGCTCACGCCGATCGATTTCAATGGTTTGTCGGCGGCAAAGGCGCCGCACGCGGCGGACAGCAGCAGGGTGGCGGTAATGACTTTTTTCATGAGGATCTCCAAGGGTTTTTATTGTAAAAACAAACGGTGCTACGGGTGAAATTTATTGATTACGTTAGTGATTTCGCAATTTCTCGATCATGGCGTCCAGTTTGCCCGCATCGACGGCAAAGCCGCGGATGCCTTCGGCCAGCTTTTCGGTCGCCATCGCATCGTCGTTCAAGGCGTAGCGGAAGGCCGCTTCGTCATATGTGATGGCCGGCTGCGTCGCGCCCAGGTCGCCGCCCAGCGCGCGCTCGAACGGTGCGTTGGACGCTTCGAGTTTCGCCAGCAAGTCCGGGCTGATGGTCAGCAAGTCGCAGCCGGACAAGGCCGTGATCTGGCCCACGTTGCGGAAGCTGGCGCCCATCACTTGCGTGGCGATGCCATGTTGCTTGTAGTAATTAAAGATGCGCGTGACCGATTGCACGCCTGGATCGTTGGACAAGCTGCGCGCCGCTTCGTCCCATGCCGCGCCCAGCGATTTTTTATGCCAGTCGTAGATGCGGCCCACGAACGGCGAAATCAGGCGCACTTTGGCGTCGGCGCAGGCGACGGCCTGGCAAAATGCGAACAGCAGGGTCAGGTTGCAAAAGATGCCATCTTTTTCCAGTTCGCGCGCCGCCTGGATGCCTTCCCAGGTGGCGGCGATCTTGATCAGCACGCGCTCGCGTTTTACTCCAGCCTGCTCGTACAAGGCGATCAGACGGCGCGCCCGGGCCACGGTGGCGGCGCGGTCAAAGCTCAAACGGGCATCGACTTCCGTCGACACGCGGCCCGGCACGACTTTCAATATCTCCAGGCCGAAGCGCACCAGCACCTGGTCGACGATGTCGTCCAGCGAGGCGGCTTTATGCGCGGCAACTGTGCTTTCCAGCAAGGGCGCGTAATCGGGCTGCAGCACGGCCTTCAGGATCAGCGACGGGTTGGTGGTGGCGTCTTGCGGCGCGAAACGCGCCAGTTGCAAGAAGTCGCCCGTGTCGGCGACGACGGTGCTGTGCTGTTTTAATTGTTGCAACTGATTCATTACTATTCCTTATCACTGAGTTGGTGCAAGGCTTGCACGGCGGGAAACAGGCTACGGTAGCGGCCGTAACGGATGCTCAAGGCTGCGCTGTGCGCGGCATCGGGCAGGAAAGTATTTTTGATGGGCAAACCCTGCATCAGCAGGCTGGTGTCGCCGATGGCGGCAAAGCCCAGCTTGGCCGCGCCCAGGCTGGCCGACAGTTCGCTGTTGTGCAGGGTGCGCATTTCGCGTCCCAGCACATTGGCCAGCAATTGCGCCCAGTACTGGCTGCGCGCGCCGCCGCCCACCAGCATGCAGTGGGAAACGACGGCACCGGTCGAGGTGACTGCCGCCATGGCGTCGCGCAAGGCAAAGGCCACGCCTTCGAGCACGGCGTAGCCCAGCTGCGCCGGCGTGCTGTCGTGGCCCAGTTGCAAGAAGGCGCCGCGCACTTGCGGGTCGTTATGCGGTGTGCGCTCGCCCGACAGGTAGGGCAGGAACAGCGGTGCGGATGGCGCGATGGGTGTGTCGAGCGGCAAGCCCGCTTCCACCAGCGCCAGCAGGGCCGCTTCATCTGGTTGGCCCAGCACGCCCGTGGCCCAGCGCAGGCAGCTGGCGCCGGACAAGATCGCGCCCATCGCATACCAGCGCCCGGGCAGGGCGTGGCAAAAACTGTGCACGCCGCCGGCCGGGTTGCCCAACGGTTCTTCGGTGACGGAAACGATGGCGGCGCTGGTGCCCAGCGAAATAAAACTGTCGCCGCCATTGACGGCGCCGATGCCCACGGCCGAGACGGGGTTGTCGCCGCCGCCACCGGCCACCACCACGTTCGCGGGCAAGCCCAGCTGGTCGGCGATGGCGGCCAGCACGGTGCCCGTGGCCGCATCGCCTTCGGCCAGCGCCGGCATCTGTTGCGCACGCAAACCGCAGGCGGCCAGCATGGGGGCGAACCAGGCGCGTTTGGCCTCGTCCAGCCACAGGGTGCCGGCCGCGTCGGACATGTCCGTCAGTTTGATCCCCGTCAACTGCAGGCGCAGATAGTCTTTCGGCGACAGCAAACAGGCGATGGCGGCAAAGGCGTCAGGCTCGTGCTTTTGCAGCCACAGCAGTTTCGGTGCCGTCAAGCCCGCCATGGGCAGGCTGCCCGTCACGTCGGCATACGCGGGATAGTCGCGCGCCAGTGCGGCCGCTTCCGCTTCGGCGCGCGCATCGTTCCACAGGATGGCGGGACGGATCACGTTGTCGTTACTATCGAGCAGCACGGCGCCATGCATCTGGCCCGACAGGCCGATGCAGGCGATCTGCGCATAGTCCTGCGGCCAGCCGGCGCGCAGCTGGCCCAGCGCGTTGACGCAGGCGGCCCACCAGTCTTGCGGCGACTGTTCGGACCAGCCCGGCTGCGGACGGCTCACGTCCAGGCGTAGGGAAGCCTGGCCGCGCACGGCGCCGGTGCTGTCCATCAGCACGGTTTTCAGTTCGGAGGTACCGAGGTCGATACCGAGGGAAATCGCTGGATGCATATTGTTTAGAGTGAAAAGTCAGGGGCAGCCGCAGGAGTTGCGCACGCGCAAGGTCGGCGACAAGCGTTGTACGTGCTGGACACGGCCCGGATTGGCGATACGGTCGATCAAGAGGTCGACGGCCATGGCGCCCAGCTCTTCGAGCGGCTGGGCCATCACGGTCAGGCGGGGGCTGAAGTAATCGGCCCAGTCGAAATCATCGAAGCCGGCCAAGGCCACATCTTGCGGTACCGCAATGTGCGCGTCGCGCAAGGCATGCATGGTGCCGATGGTCATCAGGTTATTGCCGGCCACGATGGCGGTCGGACGCTGCCCAGGTGGCAGGGCCAGCAGTTCGCGCGTCGCCGCGCCGCTGCGCTCGAGATTCGAGTCGCCCGAGCGCAGCAGTTCGGGATCAAAGACGATATCGGCGCGCTGCAAGGCCAGGCGGTAGCCGTCGATACGCTCGTCCGTCGTGGACAGGCCGGGCGCGCCCGCGATGAAGCCGATGCGGCGGTGGCCGTGCGTCGCGATCAAGTGGTGCACCAGCTGCGCCGTCGCCTCGGTGTTTTCCACGCCCACCTGGTCGAACGGTTGTGGCGACATGCGGTCGACCAGCACGGAAGCGATCTTGTTGCTGTTTAAATACTCGAGGGCGCGGTTGTGCGGATCGCCCGAGGGCGCCAGCACGATGCCGTCGACGCGGCGCTGGTGCAAGTTTTGCACCACTTTGAGTTCTTGTGCGGGGTCGTCGTGCGTATCGGAAAACAGCATCATCAAGCCATGGCGCGTGCAGGCCGCCTCGATGGCGCGCACGGTTTCGCTGAAGTAATGATTGGTGAAGGCGGAAATGGCCACGCCGATGGTGCCCGAGGACGAGCCGGCCAGCGCGCGCGCCAGCATGTTCGGCACATAGCCGATCTGCTGCATGGCCGCGTTGACTGCGGCGACGGTTTTCGGGCTGACCTTGCGGGTGCCGTTGAGTACGTGCGAAACGGTCGACAGCGATACGTCCGCCGCCCGCGCTACATCTTCCATGGTGGCCATGGTGTCTCCTGATGGTTTTATTATTATTGTGTGCTGCGATAGTGTGCGGCTGTGTCGCCGCGTTTGAATCTATCGTAAACAAAAGAAAGCGCTTGCGCAAGCGCTTTCTTTTTTGTGCGGACGCCTGCCGAGTGGCTTTTCGATGAAGAGAGGGGAAGCGTGCGTAGGTCGGATTAGCGCGCCAGAGGCGCGCGTAATCCGACGTTGGGGACGGTGGTGATGCCGGTTGAGGGCGCTGGTGTTGTCGGGTTACGCGCTTGCGCGCTAACCCGACCTACCCGACCTACCCGACCTACTGTATCACCAGCTCATGCAGTTCGCCGGGCGAGTCCGGGAACAGTTTCACGACGGTGGAAGTGCGCGTGCCGTAGCCCGGCGTTTCGATGCAGACGGCGGACAGCACGCGCTCGAGGTCGAGCGGCACGCCTGTGTCGGGCAAGCGGAAGTCGGGTGCGCGCGTGGTGTCGGCCAGCATGTCGAAATACGCGTCGTCGGGCGCGCCCTGGCACAGCAGGCTGGCGAACTGGGCCTTGGTTTTCAGGACTTTCGGCCACGGCGCGTCCAGCAGGGCGTTCGACAGGCCGTAGATGCCCGGTTCCAATGGCTGGCCATTGCGCGCGTCGCCATCGCCGCGGTTGGAAAACCAGATCAGGGTAGTGGCGTCGCCCAGCACCAGATTAAAACCATTGTAGGCTTTGCATCCGGGGCGGATTTGCGCGATGTAGTCTTGCGGCGACATATTGCCGGCCAGATAGTCTGCCACCAGGGCGCCGCGCGAGGGGGCGTCCGGGTTGCGGTCTTGCGGGCTGCGGATATTCGTGATGGCGGCAAAGCGCGAACTGCCGCTGCCAGCCTGCGTGATGCCCATCCAGCTGCCACCTGCCTGCAGGTCGCGGCCCGCGTACACTTGCGGGTGCTCGGGCCAGGCACCGGCGGGGGCGCTGGCGCGTTCATAGAATTCGTCGCGGTTGGCGGCGGCAATCAGCGGGATGTGCGGATTGACTTTCCAGGCAAAAACGATCAGGCACATGGAGGCAAATCCATGAACACTTCCGTATGCCGCGCGCCGGCCGTCAATGACAGCAAGCCCGCCTCGTCGGCGGCAGCGGCCAGCAGTTCGGCAAAACCTTCGCCGACGACGGGATAGATTTCCATCCACGTCTGCAAGCCATCCTTGACTTCCGGGCGGCGCTTGAGTTGCGGCGCCACGCCGGAGGCGGCCGCCAGTTTCGCTTGCAAGGCACGGACCCTGGCTTCCAGCGCCTGGGCGTGCTCTTCCTTTACCTGATAGTAAATGTACAAATCTTTCATGGCATTCTCACAAATCGAGTGCGTCGAGCACGTAAGGCATGGGCAGGAATTGCACGGCGGCGCCCTGGGCCGAGCCGTATCGCACGGCGCCGACGGCGCTTGAACCTTCGGCTATCGCCCCCAGTTTCATTTCAACGAGGGCGTCGATGCCACCGCTACCGTTCGGCGCGGCGTTGACAACCATGCCGCAAGGCTGCTCCGGGTCGCTGACGGTGTACAGTTCGCCGCCGGCCACTGCCGCTGCATCAGCGATGCTGACGAGGGTGGTGCGGCGCTTGAGCTTGCCCAGATACTGGCTGCGCGCGACGATTTCCTGGCCCGGATAGCAGCCTTTCTTGAAATTGACGCCGCCCAGCAGTTCAAAGTTGACCATTTGCGGCACGAATTGCTCTTGCGTGGCGGCCGTGACCTGCGGAATGCCTGCGTGGATCTCGGACAGTTGCCAGGCGTCATTGCCGCCCTTGGCCAGTTTTTCAGCCAGCTGCGGCCACACGTCGCGCGCCGTGGCGGCGGAGGTCAGCCATTCATAGCGGGCGCTGCCAAAGGCATCGGCCACGCGCAGCAGGGTGCCCAGCGCATGGTCGACCTTGCTGAACGGCGTGGCGGGCAGGACGGGGAACCAGGCGGCCAGAGCGGCGCTGGCTTGCTTGCCGCCGAGGCCCAGGATGACTTGATTGGCCTCATCAACGGACGCATCGTGCAGCTTGGCCTTGGCGCGCAGCACGAACATCTGCAAGCGCTTCTGGATGGCTGGCTGTATGGCGCGCGGCAATTGCAGATAAATGGTGGTGGCGTTGCGCCACATCAGGAAACTGGCCAGCAGGCGGCCTTTCGGCGTGCAGTAGCCGGCCAGGCGCACTTGCTGCTGGTCCAGGTGTTCCACGTCGTTGGTCAGCTGGCCGTGCAGGAAACTGGCTGCCTCGTCGCCGTTCAAACCGATCAAGCCCTGGTCCGTGATGGCCGCGACAAAACCTTCTTGCAGTTGGGACACTGTCAGGGACTGGCCAAAATCGGCTATAGGAGAGTTCGCGCTGCTGTCAGGCGCGCCATCGATGGCAGCGGGGCGGGCGCCTTGTACGGTTAAAAATTGATTCCAGTTATTCATAATTTCCATTAGATCAGCGATTAAGCATTATCATTACGGGTTCATTATAGTGATGTCGCGCAGATCGCGTCGGCAGCGGCAAAATTGCCAGTGTTGGCGCCGCTTTGCACGCAATTGCTTCACAAATGAACGATCATAACAAGCGCGCTGCTCGCCAGCGAGCGCATCACAAGAATCGGAACAATGGCTTTCTTTAAAAAACTTGTAGTCAGTTCGGTCATCGCCGCCATTGGCGTCGGTGGTACTTTTGTGTACTGGGCGCAGCAGCCGATCACCACGGAAGGCGACGCGATCCCGTTTACGATCACGCCGGGCAGCGGGGCGCATGCGGCCGGCCAGCAGATCGCGGACGCGGGCGTGCCCATCGTGCCCATCCTGTTCAACCTGCTGGCGCGCGTCGAAGGCAAGACGTCGAAGATCAAGGCCGGTTCCTACGAGCTGAAACCGGGCACGACGCCGCAGCGTCTGATCACGCAGCTGGCACGCGGCGAGTTCGCGCAAGAGTCGCTGACCATCATCGAAGGCTGGACTTTCAAGCAGATGCGCATGGCCATGGCCAGCCATCCGGGGCTCAAGCACGATACCGTGGGTCTGTCCGACAAGGAGCTGATGGCGAAAATCAGCCCCGAGTTTGTGCTGCCGGAAGGCCTGTTCTTCCCGGATACGTATCTGTTCGCCAAGGGCGCCAGCGAAATGCAGATTTTCAAGCAGGCGCACACGGCCATGATAGGCCGCCTGTCCGAAGCGTGGGACAAGCGCGATCCGGCCTTGCCGTATAAAAACCCGTACGAGGCGCTGATCATGGCGTCCATCGTGGAAAAGGAAACGGGGCAAAAGTCCGAACGGGCCATGATCGCCGGCGTCTTCGTCAACCGCCTCAAGACGGGCATGCTGCTGCAGACGGACCCGACCGTGATCTATGGCATGGGCGACAACTACCAGGGCAAGATCCGCAAACGCGACCTGGAAGCGGACACCCCGTACAATACCTACACGCGCGGCGGCTTGCCGCCCACGCCGATCGCTCTCGCTGGCGCGCAATCGCTGACGGCGGCGCTGGCGCCGGCCCGCACGCAAGCGCTGTATTTCGTCGCGCGCGGCGACGGCACCAGCCAGTTCTCGGCCAACTTGCCCGACCATAACCGCGCCGTGAACCAGTACCAGCGGTAATTTCACCTGCTAATTTCATCTGCTAATTTAATCTGATTAAGTAAGAAGTTTCATGACACAACACCATCAACCCCGTTTCATCACCTTCGAAGGCATCGATGGCGCGGGCAAGTCGACGCATATCGGCTTTGTCGCCGACTACCTGCAGCAGCGGGGCGTCAGCCTCGTATCGTCGCGCGAACCGGGCGGCACCAGCCTGGGCGAAAAGCTGCGCGAACTGCTGCTGCATGAAAAAATGCACCTGGAAACGGAAGCCTTGCTGATGTTCGCCAGCCGCCGCGAACACATCGCGCAAGTCATCGCCCCCGCTTTGGTGCGGGGCGAGTGGGTCATTTCCGACCGCTTTACCGATGCCAGCTTCGCCTACCAGGGCGGTGGGCGGGGCATGGACTTGCGCAAGATGGAAGCGCTGGAAGCGTGGGTGCACCCGCACCTGCAGCCGGACCTGACGTTTTTGTTCGACGTGCCGCTGGCCGTGGCCAGAGCCCGCCTGGACGCCACGCGTGAGCTCGACAAGTTCGAGCAGGAGCGAGCGGACTTCTTTGCCGCCACGCGCAACGAGTACCTGCGCCGCGCGGCCCAGTTCCCGGAACGCTTCCGCATCATCGATGCCACGCAAAGCATTGCCGATATTCAAGTGCAGCTTGCGCAACTGCTTGATGTTTTGCTTGAGCAAAGCGTTGCAACCGTATGATTTTATAGAAATAAAGAATGATCAGTTCTCTCTATCCCTGGCAGCAGGACGCCTGGCAGCAATTGCAAGCCTTGCGCCCGCGCATGCCGCACGCCATTTTGTTCCATGGCGCGCAAGGCATCGGCAAGGCCGACTTCATCGAGCATTTCGCGCAAGCCTTGCTGTGCGAGGACGTTCGCGCCGACGGCCACGCCTGCGGTGCGTGCGCCTCGTGCGGCTGGTTTAGCCAGGGCAACCATCCCGATTACCGCCGGGTCCGTCCGGAAGCGCTGGAAGATGAAGTGGCGGACGATGGAGAAGAGGGCGAGGGCGCGAAGAAAAGCGCCAAGACCAAGACGCCGTCGAAAGACATCAAGATCGAGCAGATCCGCAACCTGGCCGATTTCATGAACATTTCCACCCACCGCCAGGGCTTGCGCGTGGTGGTGCTGTACCCGGCCGAGGCGCTCAACACGCCCGCCTCGAACGCCTTGCTGAAAACCCTGGAAGAACCGCCGCCGGGCACCGTGTTCCTGCTGGCATCGAACAGCCTGGACCGCTTGCTGCCGACGATCTTGTCGCGTTGCCGCAAGTTTGCCTTGCCCATGCCCAGCCATGAGCAGGCCTTGACCTGGCTCAAGGCCCAGGGCTTGAACGATGCGGACAGCTGGCTGCGCGAGCAGGGCGGCGCGCCGCTGGCCGCGCTGGCCCAGTCCGAATCGGGTGGCCGCGAAGAAACGGAACAGTTGCTGCAAGTGCTGGCCAATCCCGGCGTGGAAGCGGCATTGAAAGCGGCGGACAAATTGCAGAAGGCGCCTCTGGCGCCGCTGGTGGCATCCTTGCAGCGCTGGCTGTACGACGTGTTTTCCGTCAAGTTGTCCGGCACCATCCGCTACTACCCGCGCCACCGGCGCGAGCTGGAAGCCTTGGCCGGACGCATCAACGTCAGCCGTTTGATGGCCGCCATCAAGGCCGCAAACGAGCGCCGGGCGATCGCCGAGCATCCTTTGTCGCCCAAGCTATTCCTGGAAGATATGCTGCTCGACTACGCATCAAGCTGTCAATAAAATCAAGCACTTGCATTGCCAAGTTCATCCAGATTGTTTGGTGCTTGGCGCGCTTGGCGATTGGAGTGACTCAGCCGCAGGCGCGCGTGCAACTGCGGTAGCGCACTTCGCACGCTTGCTGGCGTTCGGCGCGCCGGGCGCGGAAGGCCTGAGCTTCGGTCGGGCGCAGCTGCTCCGCTTGCGCGTCGACATTCCTGCCGGCGGCAACGTAGGGATTGCTGCTGGGTTTCATCGACAAGATGGGGCTGGTGTCGTTTTCCGTCGCGCCTTGCACTTGCGCGCGGCAATCCTGGTGTGCCGACGCGCACACAGGTGCGCACAAGCCCGCCTCGGGGATGGCCTTGGGCGCGTCGCGCTTGTCTTGTGCATGCGCAGGCGCTGTCAGGGCCAGGCAGGCCAGCAGTATCAAAGGGCCGGCAACTTTCAGCATGAACACTCTCCACGTATCCGCGCGCAACCCCATGGCTGCGCACCGGCCGCTCACTATACATCTTGATAACTTTTTTGACCAGAGCGCCATGTCCGTTTGCCACGCCCGAAACCCGGTGTTACAGTCAAGACACTGGACAACAAGGGAGGCGGGCATGAAACGGGTCACTGGCATCGGCGGCATCTTCTTCCACGCGCAAGACCCGGCCGCGCTGCGCGCCTGGTACCAGCGCCACCTGGGCCTGGACGTGCAGCCGTGGGGCGGGGCCGCCTTCAGCTGGACGGATGCCGATGGCCAGCCCACGGGCGGCACCACCATCTGGTCCGTGGCATCAGCGGACAGCGAGCAGTTCGCGCCCGGCAAGGCGGCCTTCATGGTCAATTACCGGGTCGACGACCTCGACGCGCTGCTGCAAGCCTTGCGCGACGAAGGCTGCACGGTGCTGGAGAAGGCGCCCGATTCGGAATATGGCCAGTTCGGCTGGGTCATCGATCCCGAAGGCAACAAGGTAGAGCTGTGGCAGCCGCCCGAGGGGCAATAGGCCAGTCAGGCGCCAGATCAGCGATAATATCGGCTCTGCCAACCATTCTATTTATATATGCGCGACATTATTGCTGGATTTCTACGCTTCCAAAAAGAGGTTTTTCCCGCGCGCCGCGAGTTATTCAAGACCCTGGCCACAGGACAAACCCCGAAGGCCCTGTTCATTTCCTGCTCGGACAGCCGCATGGTGCCGGAACTGGTGACGCAGCGCGAGCCAGGCGAACTCTTCGTGATACGCAACGCGGGCAATATCGTGCCCTCGTATGGCCCGGAACCGGGCGGCGTCAGCGCCACGGTGGAATTTGCCGTGTCGGCCCTGAACGTGAGCGATATCGTCATTTGCGGCCATTCCGATTGCGGTGCGATGAAGGCGATCGCCACCTGCGCCTGCCTCGAGCATATGCCGGCCGTGCGCAGCTGGCTGCACCATGCCGACGCGGCGCGCATGATCAACGAGTCGATCGAGCATCCGACGGAACAGTCGCGCATCGACGGCATGGTGCGCGCCAACGTGGTGGCGCAACTGAATAATCTGCGTACCCATCCCTCGGTGGCGCTGGCCATGGCGCAGAACCGGCTGACCCTGCATGGCTGGGTGTATGACATCGAGAACGGTTCCCTCGACGCGCTCGACGAGTCGACCGGCAACTTCGTTCCGCTGGCAGAACACCCGGCCTCGCAGCTGTAATCGGCTGCGAGCATCCGCACCGCCACGGCAGGGGGCTGCGCCCAGCGCTTCCCCTGCCAGTTTTTGCTCCCTCCGGTACAATCCCGCCTTATGTATATCGATTCCCATTGCCATATCAATTTCCCCGAGCTGGCTGCTCGCATGCCCGAGATCCTCGCCAAGATGGCCGAGAACAAGGTGACGCACGCGCTGTGCGTGTCCGTCGACTTGCCGGACTTCCCGCAGGTGCTGGCCCTGGCCGAGCAGTATCCGCATATTTTCGCTTCCGTCGGCGTGCATCCCGACTACGAGGACACGCCTGAACCATCGGTGGACGACCTGGTGCGGCTGGCCGACCACCCGAAGATCATCGCCATCGGCGAGACGGGCCTCGACTATTTCCGCCTGACGGGCGACCTGGAATGGCAGCGCGAGCGTTTTCGCACGCACATCAAGGCGTCAAGAATCACGCGCAAGCCCTTGATTATTCACACACGGGCAGCTAGCGAAGACACCATCCGCATCATGCGCGAAGAGGGCGCGGGCGTGGCCGACGGCGGCGTGGCCGGCGTCATGCATTGCTTTACGGAATCCCTGGAAGTAGCGCGCGCCGCCATCGACATGGGTTTCTACATTTCCTTTTCCGGCATCGTCACGTTCAAAAGCGCCAAGGATTTACAGGCCGTGGCGCTGGAAGTACCGCTCGAGCGCATCCTGATCGAGACGGATTCGCCGTATCTGGCGCCCGTACCGTTCCGCGGCCGCATGAACGAACCGGGCTATGTTGCCCACGTGGCCGAATACCTGTCGACCCTGAAAGGCATCCCGCTGGCCCAGGTGGCGCAGCAGACGACGGAAAATTTCTTCAAGTTATTCAATCAGTTGCCATAACTTCTTAAGGTTAACCATGATGAAAAAACTCGCGCTGGCGATGCTGCTGTGTTGCTCAACCGCCAGCCACGCGGCGCCGGATCCGGACAGCTTCTTCCGCGCCGTGTCCGTCAACAACGCCAGCGGCGTGCGCAGCATGCTGGCGGACGGCATGAATCCGAACCAGCCTGATACGCAGCGCGGCGACATTCCCCTCGTGCTGGCCCTGCGCGACGATGCGGATAAAGTGTTCAAGCTGCTGCTCGACACGCCGGGCATCGACATCGAAGCGCACTCTGCCAATGGCAATACGGCGCTGATGATGGCGGCCTACAAGCACAAGCAGGACGCGGTCAACGCCTTGCTGGCCAAGGGCGCCAAGGTCAACCAGAGCGGCTGGACGGCGCTGCACTATGCGGCCTCGGCTGGCGACTTGCCCATCATGAAGATTTTTCTGGAGCGCGACGCCGTGGTCGATGCGCGCGCACCCGCCAACGTCACGCCGCTGATGTTCGCCGCCCGCGAAGGGCAGGAGGGCGCCGTCAAGCTGCTGCTGTCCTGGGGCGCGGACGCCAGCCTGAAAAGCGATCACGGCTGGACGGCCGCGCAGTTCGCCCAGGCGGGCGACAAGCCCGGCGTGGTGGCCATCATCGAAGCGGCACAGAAGGCGCGCGCTGGACGTAAATAAGTACATGTAAGTAATCTTTCCAGCAATATTTTCCATGCCAGCGCTGAAACTGGCATGGAATTGCCTCTCACCTCAGCCCTTTGTTCTCCCTGCCGATTAACGATAATGAGCATGTCGCATTAATCAGGAGATCGTCGCATGGGCCATCACATCAACGTCAGGCGCCGGCTGTACTGTCGCCGCCCCGCGCGCAGCCCGTGCGATATCACTGCTTTCTGGAATGACAAAACCGATCGGCCATCGGAGCCAGACTCCAAGAGGACAGACATGCTGAATGAACGAGAAATCGAGAGTTGTTACCTGGGGCAATTTATACCCGTCCATTACCACCACAATATGTTGATGGACCAGAACCGCATGCACGGCTTCAAGTCGGCGATCGATTACGCGGTAAAACCCGGCATGAAGGTGGTGGAGCTGGGCGGCGGCACGGGCGTGCTGTCGTGGTTTGCGGCCGCGCGCGCCGACAAGGTCTGGTGCGTGGAATTCAATCCGGACATGGTCAAGGAAGCGCGCAAGATGCTGGCGCTCAATCCCAACGGGGAAAAAGTCGAAGTCGTGCACGCGGACGCTTTTGAATTCCTGCCGCCCGAGCCCGTCGATGTGGTCATTTGCGAAATGATCCATGTGGGCATGCTGCGCGAAAAGCAGGTGGAAGTGATCGAATCGTTCAAGCGCCGCTACCTGGCCCGCTTTGGCGGTCCGCTGCCCATCTTCCTGCCCGAAGCCGTCATTATGGCCGTGCAGCCGATGCAGCAGGAATACGACTTCGAGGGCTTTCATGCGCCCATCGTGCAATTCCAGGAAACCGCGGCCATCCACCCGGGCGTGCAGGAACTGGCGCCGCCGGCCGTGTACAGCATCATCGACTTCAGCCAGCCGACGGACAGCATATTCGGTTTCGACGGCAAGTTCGTCGTCGAGCGCAGCGGCACCCTGAACGCCTTGCGCTTCGTCACCAAGAACATCCTGGCCGTGGTGCCCGAACGTTCGACCACCATCGACTGGCTGAACCACTACATGTGTCTGCCGCTGGCCGCGCCGGTGGCCGTGAAGGCGGGCGACGTGCTGCAAGTGAGTTTCCAGTACCGCGCGGGCGGTTCGATCCCTTCGCTGGAAGCGTCGATCCGCGCCCAGGTGATTTACGATGTCAACTTGCAACCGGTGGTACAAAACGCCGTCTACGCGTAAGTATCATTAATGTAAAGACAACGCTGCGGGCATTTCGTCCTGCGGCGTTTGTCCATTCAGGGTATATTCCGTCTTTTACCCACTGGACAGCTTTATTATCATGGAACAGATCGATCAGCGTTACCTCGTGCAACAGAACAAAATCAGCGATGGCGAGACCAAGCCGCCCGTGTTTGCCAAGGTAATGCGCAGCAAGGAAGGCGTGTTTGAAGGCGTGTCCTTCATCAAGTCGAAGGAAAAGGCCAGCATCCTGACCATCGAAGAGGCCAACCAGGCCATCAAATGGGCCAGCAGCAAGAAGCCGAATGCGCATGAATACATCACGAAAGTGATTTGCGTCGGCCAGTAAGCTGCGCGCCAACTACCGCTCATCCCCGTTTTTATCCAGTCCATCCCCGCATGGTGCAGTTCATCGCATGGCCGTTGCCGCCGTGGCGGCGCTTTACTATAGTGCTGTCACGGTAGCGGGGCAAGCACGGCTTGCTCCGCACATTTTATTCGAGGGGAACGCGATGCTGGGATTTGTGCTGTGGTTGCTGCTCTTGCTGGTGTGCTGGCCCCTGGCCTTGCTGGCGCTCGTGCTTTATCCGCTGGCCTGGTTGCTGTTGCTGCCATTGCGCCTGATCGGCATCGGCGTGGAAGGCGTGTTCGAACTGCTGCGCGCCATCGTCATGCTGCCGGCCCGTGTGCTGGGCGGCGGGCGGCGTTGAAATTTACTTCCCAATAATAAAAAATGGCGCCCTTGGCGCCATTTTCATTTCTGTCACTGTGCTGCTTAGAGGTCGACCATGAAACCGGCACCGATCGATTTCTGCGAATAGTTGTAGTCGATCAAGCTCTGGCCATAGCCGGAGAACAGTTGCAGATAGCCTTTCAGGTTGGCTTTCAATGGGAAAGCCCAGCTGGCCTGCATCGAACCATGCTTCTTGCTGAAATTGCGGCGGGCCGTCACGGCATACTCGTGACCCTTGTTACGGTAGCTCACGCGCAAGTCGCCATGTCCCATGTAATCGGTGATGTCGATATTGTCATTGTCGGTCTTGCCATTGTCGAGGCGGTGCCAGACGCGCGTCGTGACGGCCAGGTTGTCTTTTTCCACGCCCAGCTCGGCATACACGCGGTTCCAGCTGCGCGACAGGGTCGAGGTCTGGCCATTCGACTGGTGCACCAGGCCGAAATTCAGGTAATTGAATTCCACGCCGGCAAAGTTCTTGTTGATCGGCAAGACCAGCATCAATTCCGGCTGATAGTTGGTCTCGCGGAACGGGCTCGAAGCCTTGCGGTTATATGCCTGCCAGAAACTTTGCTGCGTGTAGCCGAACCACATGTCGATGGGCGTGCCGGCGATGTCTTCCAGCAGCTTCATCTTGAAGCTCAGCTGGAAGGTCAATTCCACATGCTGGCTCTTGACGCCGCCTGGCGTGAAATCCTGGAACGGCTCGTCGTTCGAGGCGTCGCTGTAGTTGGCCAGCAGCAGATAGGTGTCGCGGTGCGGGCGGAAGTTGAACAGGCCGCGCTTCGAGGCATCGTTGAGTTCCCACGATTGCTGCGTGCGCGAAATCGGCGCTTCCGGCGGCGCCGCACCAGCCTGGGCGATGGCGGGAATGGCAGCGTTGACGGCGTCCGGCGTGGCCACGCCAGGTGGGCTGACTGGCGTGAGGGGGGCGACCTCGGCGGCCGCTGCCAGGGTCACGGCCGCAGCGGCGGGATCGCCACCGGCGGCGATGGTGGCTTTTTCCGCCGCCTTGGCCAGGGTGTCGAAGCAGCCCAGGCGGGCGCTGGCGTCACCGAGCACGGCGCAACGCTGCATTTGCTGTTCCAGTTCGCCGGCCATGGCCAGCGCTGGCGACGCCAGCAGGGAGGAGAGGATTATTTTTCTTAGTCGGGTAGTCATAGGCTGAGTGGGGCATGTCATTCGGTGCGCACCTGGTCTGGCATGCCGGCGGTCTCGCCTTGCACGACAATTTACGGTGCGTATTGATTTTGATTAATCTTTGATGGATTAATAAAGTTGAAAGTATAGCCGAAACTCTTGTTTGCCCTGTGCAACGCGCGTGCGCGTTAGTGTTAGTGTTGCGCGCACGGTAAAAACGGGTCACTGGACGCCCTGCAAATCGATGTCTGCTACACTGAAAAACCGACGCAAACCCAGTCGTGCCGGGGCTAGCCATGGAGATTGTGATGACCCGCAAAACACCTATCGAGCGCTACCGCAACATCGGCATCAGCGCCCATATCGACGCCGGCAAGACCACCACCACCGAGCGTATCCTTTTCTACACCGGGGTGAATCACAAGATCGGCGAAGTGCACAATGGCGCCGCCACCATGGACTGGATGGAACAGGAGCAGGAACGGGGCATCACCATCACCTCGGCCGCCACCACGGCGTTCTGGAAAGGCATGGCCGGCAACTTCCCCGAACACCGCATCAACATCATCGACACGCCCGGTCACGTGGATTTCACGATCGAGGTGGAGCGCTCGATGCGCGTGCTCGACGGCGCCGTGATGGTCTACGATGCCGTCGGCGGCGTGCAGCCCCAATCGGAAACCGTGTGGCGGCAAGCCAATAAATACCATGTGCCGCGCATCGCCTTCATCAACAAGATGGACCGGGTGGGCGCGGATTTCTTGCGCGTGCGCAAGCAGATCGGCGAGCGCCTGAAAGGCGTGGCCGTGCCCATCCAGCTGCCCATCGGCGCCGAAGAGCATTTTACGGGCGTGATCGACCTGTTAAAAATGCGCGCCATCACCTGGGACGACGCCAGTCAGGGTGTACAGTTCAGCTATGGCGAGATTCCCGCCGAACTGCGGGAACAGGCGCAGGAGTGGCACGACCACATGGTCGAGCACGCGGCCGAAGCCAGCCTCGACATGACGGAACGCTACCTGAATGGCGACACGTTCACGGAAGCGGAACTCAAGCAAGCCTTGCGCGCGCGCACCATCCGCAACGAGATCGTGCCCATGCTGTGCGGCAGCGCCTTCAAGAACAAGGGCGTGCAGGCGATGCTGGACGCCGTCATCGAGTACCTGCCGTCGCCGATGGAAGTGCCGCCCATCATGGGCCACGACGAGCACGACAACGAGGTGGAACGCCATCCGACGGACGAGGAGCACTTTGCCGCGCTGGCCTTCAAGATCATGACGGACCCGTTCGTGGGGCAGCTGACCTTCTTCCGCGTGTATTCGGGCGTGGTGAACTCGGGCGACATGGTCTACAACCCCACCAAGAGCGCGCGCGAACGGCTGGGGCGCATCCTGCAGATGCATGCGAACGAGCGCAAGGAAATCAAGGAAGTGTATGCGGGCGACATCGCCGCCGCCGTGGGCCTGAAGGCCGTCACCACGGGCGACACCCTGTGCGCCATCGACCACATCATCGTGCTGGAAAAGATGATTTTCCCGGAACCCGTGATTTCCCAGGCGGTCGAACCAAAGACCAAGGCGGATCAGGAAAAGATGGGTATCGCCCTGAACCGGCTGGCGCAGGAAGATCCGTCGTTCAAGGTGCACACGGACGAGGAATCGGGCCAGACCATCATGTCGGGCATGGGCGAATTGCACCTGGAAATTTTAGTTGACCGCATGCGGCGCGAATTCGGCGTGGAAGCCAATGTCGGCAAGCCGCAAGTGGCTTACCGCGAAACCATCACGCGCACGGTGGAAGATATCGAGGGCAAGTTCGTCAAACAGTCGGGCGGACGGGGCCAGTACGGCCACGTAGTGCTGAAACTGGAACCCTTGCCGCCAGGTACGGGCTACCAGTTCGTCGACGCCATCAAGGGCGGCGTGGTGCCGCGCGAATTCATTCCCGCCGTCGACAAGGGCATCGCTGAAACGTTAAAGGCCGGCGTGCTGGCCGGCTACCCCGTGGTGGACGTCAAGGCGACGCTCACCTTCGGTTCCTACCACGACGTCGATTCGAATGAAAACGCGTTTCGCATGGCCGGTTCCATCGCCTTCAAGGACGGCATGCGCAAAGCCCACCCTGTGTTGCTGGAGCCGATGATGCAGGTGGAGGCGGAAACGCCGGAAGAGTTCATGGGCAACGTCATGGGCGATTTGACGGCGCGCCGCGGCATGGTGCAGGGCGTCGACGACATCCCCGGCGGCGCGGGGCGCATCGTCAAGGCCCTGGTTCCGCTGGCCGAAATGTTCGGCTATTCCACCACCCTACGTTCGCTGACCCAGGGCCGCGCCACTTATACGATGGAATTCAAGCACTATGCGGCCGTGCCCAAGCATATCCTCGACCAGGTGGCATCGGCTGGTAAAGCCAGGTAGGTCGGATTAGCGCGCAAGCGCGTAATCCGACACCACCAACGGCCGTGCCAACAATGTTGTCGGCTTACGCGCGTTGCGCTAACCCGACCTACGCTCAATGGCTGGCGTACAGGGCTTTCCCATTTTCGGTGCCACTGTTACATTAACTGCCAGTCCACCAACACAGGAGAGAGCATGGCCACCGCAGAACAGAAGCAGGAAGGACAGCACCGCGACAGCAGCGACTTTGTCATCACGCAAACCTTCGACGCGCCGCGCGAACTGGTATTCCAGTCGTGGGTGGAGCCGGAGCGCCTGGCCCAGTGGTGGGGTCCCGTCGGCTTTGAATTGAGCGTGCTGGCGCTGGACTTGCAGCCGGGCGGCATCTTCCACTACGGCATGCGTGCCGACAACGGCTACGAGATGTGGGGAAAGTTCACCTACCAGCAGATCGAAGCGCCGGAAAGGATCGTTTCCATCCTGTCGTTCGCCGACAAGCAAGGCAACCCCGTGCAGCATCCCGTCAGCGCCACCTGGCCGCTGGAATCGTTCAATACCATGACACTCACCGAGGAAAACGGCAAGACGACGATGACGTTACGGTCGACGCCGCACAAGGCGACGGATGAGCAGCATGAGACTTTCAAGCAGGGGTTTGAATCGATGAAGCAGGGGTTCAAGGCGACGTTTGGCCAGCTGGCACAGTACCTGGCGCGTGTTCAGTGATTGTATTGTTTTGAACGGCGGGCCGGAGTCGCGGGCCTGAGAAAATGTCCATGGCTGCGTTGCTTGGGCTCGCCGTACATGCGTACTGTCTTCGCCCGCGCGCCTTGCCCTGGCCATTTTTCAGGCCCGCTGGGCCCGGGGAACCATGGTTTGAGGCGCGGGCGAGTTCTTGCTGTCGTTGCCAGTTCGCGGTTGAGGAACGTCTGCTTTCGCCTGCGGATTCAATCGGTGGTCGCAACACTCTAACCTAAACGCCCAGGTTACAGGAGTGTTGAAGATGAAACAGAAACCACGCATTTATTACACCGAGACTCAGAAGGCCTTGATGTGGG